>CAVPYI010000005.1:50000-224522 GCA_963709905.1 uncultured Gemmatimonadales bacterium | reverse complement strand
CGTTGACGTTGGTCTTGTCGGGATCGAGCCCGAGCTCGTTCATGCAGTAGACCGACTGGCTGGCGAAGGCCTCGTTGATCTCCACCAGGTCGATGTCTTCGAGCTTGAGCCCCGTCTTCTCGAGGAGTTCCGGAACCGCCACGGCGGGACCGATTCCCATGACATCCGGGTCGACGCCGGCGACCGCCCAGTGGCGGACGAAAGCGATCGGAGGCAGCTCCATGGTCTCGGCCACATCCTGGCCCATGATGACAACCGCCGCGGCGCCGTCATTGATCTGCGATGCGTTGCCTGCGGTGACCGTTCCCAAGGGATCAAAGACCGGTTTGAGCCGAGCCAGCCCCTCGACCGTGGTGTCGGCTCGGGGGCCTCGTCGGTGTCGAAACGGACGTCGCGCCACGCGCCGTCTTCACGGACGCGGACCTCGAGCGGGACGATCTCGTCGGCGAAGACGCCCGACTCCAGAGCGGCGACGGCCTTCATGTGCGAGTGGTAGGCGAACTCGTCCTGGGCCTCCGGGTGATGCCGAAACGCTTCGCCACCACTCGGCGGTCGTGCCCATGGCGGCGTAGGCGTTGGGTAGCGCTCGATCAGCCCGGGGTAGGCGATGGGTTTGTTGCCGCCCATGGCGACGATGGACATGGACTCGACGCCGCCGGCGATGATGATGTCGCGCTTTCCCGCGCCGACGTGTCAGAGGCGAAGGCGACGTCTGTGATCCGAGGAGCAGAATCGATTGACGGTGATGGGCGGGACCGCGATCGGGAGCCCGCGGCGAGGGCGATGGCCGTGCGGCGATCATGCCCTGATTCGCCCTCGGGCATCGCACGACCGAGAACGACGTCGCTCACGATGGCCGGATCGAGACCGGGTGGCGATGCACCAGCTCCTTGATCATCTCGGAGGCGAGGTACTCGGGGCGGGTAGTCGCGAAGGCTGCCCCTTCCGGCCCTGCCGATGGCGGTCCGGGCTACTGAAACGATGACTGCTTCGCGCATGGTGTGCTGCTTCTCAGTCCGCAGCGGCTTTTGTCCACCAACATGTAACTGATCCGGTCCTGGGTCTTGGGCTCGTCCCACCAGCGAGGAACCTCCGGCTCGAGGTCGAGAATCGTAGTCTGGTGCACCGGGTCGTTGATGGTGGTGTCGCCGCCGGTTGCGGATCCGGCCGAGGTGGACGGCGATCTTCTCGTCGTGGGACGAAATCCATGGGTGAGTTTCATGTTGTGAAGCATCATCTGGAGGGTCGCCGACCTTCGCTGCGGGAAGATCAAGCTTCTTCGGCAGCGGCGGCGTATAGCCCTCCTCGGCCAGGCGATGGCCATCCGTTTGGCGGTCGACAGTTGCGGTCGCGGTTGATCTCGACCTTGTCCGACGGGCGGAGGAACTTGCGGTCGCGGGCCTCTTGTCCGAAGTGGCCACCTCGCCACGCCGATGTCCGACGCGGTCCGGACGACGGGAATCCGCCAGCACCGGTCGTCGACGCCCTCGAGCACCGTCGGGCATCGCACAGCACTCGCCACCGACGGATGAAACCACCCGGACCTCGACCAGTCCGATGTAGGTCGGCGGCGGCGCACACCCTCGCCGCCCATGGTGATCCCGCAGCCGCCGCCGAAGGTGAAGGCGAAGGGAGAGGTATGACCGGGTTTCTGGCCTGAGGAGGTTGCTCGTCATGGCCTGGAACTCCTGGACCATCTCGTCGATGGATGCGCCTGGTTGGCTGGATGGCCTCGAGGACCATCGGAGGTTGGCGCCGGCCGAGAAGTCTCACCCTGGTGGTCGATGACCAGCCGCGGAAGTCCTCGGCGATGGCGACGCCCTTGTGCATGACATCCATGATCTCGTCGTCGATCGGGTCCATCCTCGGCTTGCAGGGCCGAGTGGAACTCGATGCACGCGATCCCGTCGCCGATGTCGACCATCGAGGCGCTCTTGTTGCCGTAGACGATTTTCTTTTCGTCGCGTTTGGTGTCGGCGAGCACCAGGAAGGTGTCGGGCTTCGGTTCTTCGAGGTAGGTCTCCGAGGCGGGGTCGTAATGACCGCCGCCGTCGGCCGACTCGATGAAGAACGTCTCGTGGCCCGCGGCCAACATCTCGGTGACCCAGGGCGCCGGTTTGATGCCCTCGCTGTCCATTTTTTCGACCACGTGGGCGACGCCGAGCACGTCCCAGGCCTCGAACGGGCCGAGGTCCCAGTTGTAACCCCAGCGGAGAGCGTTGTCGATGTCGACGATGGAGTCCGAAATCTCGCCGAAACGCATCGAGGAGCAGGCCGAGGGTGTCCCGCATCAGCCGCCACGGAAAAGCGCCTGCCCGGTCGTCCGGCGAAGACCACGTCGCGCAGGCGAGCCTCTCACGTCGTGGGTTGCCGTGGCCTCTTGAGAGACGGAATGCTCGGTCGTTCCTTCGGCCGGTGCTCACCGGTCTTCCAGTCGATGACCAGCTTGGTCTTCTTGCCGGCCGCGTCCTTCTCCATGCGGTAGAAGCCGCCCTTGTCCTTGGTCTTCGTCCCAGGGGCCGGCCGGTCATCGTCTCGATGAAGTCGCGGCACCCGGAAAATGTCCCGTTGTTCGTCGTCGGCGCACCTTCGCAAATGGGTGTTGGTGACGTGCGCCAGGACGTCGAGGCCGACCAGGTCGACCGTTCAACGAGGCGCTGCTGGGGTGTCCGATGGCGGGGCCGGTGACCGCGTCGACCTCATCGACCTGGTAGTCGATCTCGATCACGGCGCTTGAACGTGGCGACGATGCCGTAGACCGATGCGGTTGCCGACGAAGTCGGGGTGTCCTTACCGAAAACGATGCCCTTGCCGAGTCGGAAGCGGCCGAAATCGGTGAAGAAATCCATGATTTCAGGCAGCGTTTCCTCGCCGGCGACGAGCTCGAGGAGATGCATGTATCGGACTGGGTTGAAGAAATGGGTGACGAGGAAAGTGCTCCTGGAAGTCGTCGGAGCGGCCCTCAGTCATTCCCTCGATGGACAGCCCGAGGTGTTCGAGGAGACGATCGCACCGGTCTTCCGGACCTCTTCGAGACGGCCGAAAACCTGCTGTTTGATGTCGAGACGCTCGACCACCACCTCGACGATCCAATCGCAGTCGGAAAGCCGGGCCCAGTCGTCCTCGAAATTGCCGATCTCGATCAGCGGGAGAAAGCGGTTCGAGTAGAGCGCTGCCGGTTTGCTCTTCTTGATGCCATCGAGCCCGCGAGGGGAAACCTGTTGCGGAACCGGGGATCCTGCTCGGTGAGGCCCTTCTTCCGGTCATCCTCGGTCAGCTTTCGGCGGCACGATGTCCAGCATCAGCACCGGAATCCCGGCGTTGGCGAGGTGGGCGGCGATCCCCGAGCCCATCACGCCGGCTCCGAGCACCGCTGCCCTTCGGATCTCTCTGCGCATGGATCAACCTCCCGACGTTAGTGGTCGCTTTTTCCACCGTGCCTCGTTCGTCAGGCGGACATGTGGTGAATGAACACTCATTCATTCTGCACAAAACGCCGCAGGATGGCAAGAACTAGGGACCGGGAACCGAACGGGCGCGGCTCATGTGGATGGTTGCGACCCAAGGTCCGAGGATTCAATGATTTGAAGTGGAGTGCCGCGGGCGGATGGTGCGATATCCAGGGACATGCCGAACTGCGGCATGCGGACTCCCGGTCGGGCTCGACGGGGATGAACCACGTCAATATCGAGCCCAGGCTGAGAAAACCGAATGAGAAAGAGCCTCGGCAGGAGACGATGTGGTGTGTGACGCTTCAATCGTCGATCAGCGAGGAGGTCGTGGTCTGCTCAGTGGGTGCGCTGGAGAGGGGAGCCGGGCCCCGCAGAGGGTCCACGTCATTGAATCGAGAATCAGGACGATTATGGTAGAGTCAAATGGAGCAATGGTTTAGCTCGATTTCGTTTTCGAAAACGACCCGGCCTTTTGAAAGAACAGACATGTTGACGAAGTTGGCGGCGCTGCCCGCGGAGGACTCGAACCACCAATGAGAATGCGGCGGGCCATACCTTGGTTGATCGCGCTGGGTTGCGTGTACCCCTTGGGTGTTGGCGCACAGTCTCAGACTCAGCTGTCGACCCCAGAACGCCGGCCCGACGGCGTCGAGTTCGAACGAGTCGATCATGGTGGGTCCCTTCCTCTTCAGCCCGACGATCCAGATCAGCTGGCAGCACCGCGACAATATTTTCTTCACCCCCGACAACGAAGTCGCCGACCAGGTCTTCCAGGCAGGGGCGACCCTGCTCTTCGAGGTGCCGATCAACGAGTCCTTCATCCACTTTTCATACTCCCCGCTGTACACGGACTATCGGACCTACGATCTCGAGGACAAGTGGTCCCACTTCTTCAATGTTGTGGTGGGAGCGTCACATTTGCCAGTGGTCTGGTGGTGGACGCGACCTACAACTACATCATCGGCAACCTTCAAACGCGATACGTGGACGAGGGTGGAGAACTCTATTACGGTGACCCGCATTTCAAAAAGCAGTTCGTTGGGATCGGCGTCCAATACTGGTTCACCCAGCGCGACGGTGTTTTCGTCGAAGCCGGCTGGACGGATCTGAACAACTCCGACCCCACGCTGTTTTACGACTACAACCGAACCTCTGCTGGACTGGGGTGGATTCATCAGCTGGGTCCGAACACGACCATGGACATCCGCTATATGAGGTCGGATTTCGACGCCCACGACACCGAGCTCTCGTCGAACGGGTTCCGGGACTCTACGTCCGACGAGGTAACGCTCGGCTTCGAGAAAGGGCGGTTGAGCCCCGGTGGTGGGAACCGGGATCCGGGTCGGTTATCTCGGAATCCAGTACGACCTCCAGCCTGGAGATCCCCGATCAGCGATTTCAAGGGTTTCATCGTCAACGGTTTCTTCGACTGGTCCCTCGGTCACGGGTCGGTGGTCCGGCTCGAGTTGTTGCGATCGCCCTACCCGTCCAACTACGCCGACAACGCCAACTACGTTGCGACTGGAGGCGCCCTGCGTTACAACATCGATCGCGGTTCGATCTACGCCTCTGCGAGCGGAGGATTCCAGAACAACGACTACGAACTGCCCGACCCCCGGACCGGCCAGATCCGGTCGGACGATATCCTGACGCTGGGGCTCGGAATGGGCTATCGCCTGACCCATTATTTTTCACTGTGGGGCTCGTATGTGTACGAAGACCGCGATTCCCTGTACCAGTACTCATACACCACGAACATCTTCACGCTCGGTTTGGTCCTGGGCTTCTGATTTCCGATTGATTTTCAGGCAGGTGAGACGGGTGGCCGTGTGTTGGTACGGTTCGGTCATGATGGTGAGACTGGTTCCCTGCATCATAGCTGTTGCGACCTGCATCGCCGCCTCCGTGGGCGTCGCGGCCCAGGACCTCCAGGCCGACGACCCGGGCTATCAGGTCGGCATCGGCGACGTCATCGACGTCGAGACGTTCGGCCACGACGAGATCTCCGGCGAATTCACGATACAGCCTTCCGGGGAGATCATGTTCCCCCTGCTCGGTGCGGTCCCGGTCGGGGGCAAGACGCCCGCAGAGGTGGCCACTCTTCTCGAGACGCTCCTCGAAACGGACTATTACGTCGACGTCCAGCTCAAAGTCGAGATGAAGGTCTTCGCATCGCAACCGGTACCCCTGCTCGGGGAGATCCAGAAACCGGGCACCTACTACCTCGAAGGGCGGACCTCGCTCACCGATCTTCTGGCGAAGGCCGGTGGCCTGAAGCCTTCGGCGGGGCCGACCCTCGAGCTGCGGAGGGTGACGCGGGTCAACGGCGAAGGCCCTCCCCCGCCGGTGATCTTCGCCACCTCCGAGATCCTCAGCGGTGAAGAGGGTCGCGATGTCGAACTGCAGGCCGGCGACGTGTTGTCGGTCGCGGCGAAAAAGTTGTACTTCATCACCGGCGAGGTGGCCAGGCCGGGCCAGTAGATCACACTCGGCATGACGTTGATGCAGGCTCTGTCCCAGGCCGGTGGTGTCGGGAAGTTCGCATCGCAGTCTCTCGAGGTCCACCGCATGACGAGCGGAGAGAAAGAGATTCTCAGTTTCGACATGGCGCAGATCCGAAAGCAGTTGCGGATACCGCGATCCAGGCGGGCGACGTGATCTACGTCAAACGACGCTTTTTAGTTCGCCCTTCCCACCGGCGTTCGACTGCGGCCGAAGATTGGCGAGCGCGGCCGTGACCGGGGCGCGATCCGGCGTGTTGACAATGCTTTGCCTGCTTCGTAGACTCGATGAAAGCTGTTGATATTCGGTATGGTTTGAGGGCGATCCCACCGAGTTCCCACAGCCGAGGAGAATGGCCATGAGTCAATCCGGGTATTCGTTTTCGATCGTGCGGCCGGCGTGCGTCGCCTTCGCCCTTGCGGCACGCTATGGCCGCGCCGGTTGCTGAGGCGCAGAGCACGTCGGTGAAGGCCGACCGGGTCCAGTGCGTGCCCGCCGGGGCCAACGCCGTCATCCAGGCGACCGTCTCAGACAACCGGCCGGACACCACGACCAGGCTCTTTTTCAGGAGAATGAACGACGTTGTCGAGGATCTCTATTACGTCGACATGTACCCGGAGGGCGGGGATCGCTACTGGGGCGTCATGCCGAAGGCGGAAAAGCGCAGACTCGATCGCCACGAGATCGAACGGCGCCGGGACGAGACCGCGGCCAGCAGCCCCGAGGCGGCCTGGTGGAGGGAAAAGGAAGCGTCCGAGCACCGCAACCCGAACCAGGACCTCGACCCGGACGAGATCCAGGAGCGCGCCAGCGTCGGCAAATCCGAGCAACGCGACTGGATGAACACCCTGACCGACCAGGAGTTCGAGGCCTGGCTCGACACGTTGGAGTACGAACCTGTCGAGTACTTCGCCGCGGTGTTCGGGCCGACGGGCGAGCAGATCGCGAGATCGCCGATGATGATCGGTGAGGTGCGGGCGGAGTCGGACTGCGATGTCGTGCTGACGCCGGCGCAGTTGGGGGAGGCGCAAAACCTGGTGGTCGGGGAGACGGCAGCCTGGCAACGCGGCAAGCCCGTCTATCACTGGCTGTGTGACGGCGTGGTGACGCGGGTGGACCCCGAGGGGGTCAAGAGGCCGGATGAGACGTGCCGCACCTGTGTGCCGTGCCTCGATCAGGCCACCGTCCTCGACTACACGATCGGCGGAGCGGTCTCGCCGTCTGATTTTTAGGCCGTTTTCGCGTCCGTGCCCGCGGGTCGCGGTTGACTCCCGCCGACTGGTGTTCCGCTGTGCGTCTTTGTCCTGGACAGAGTAGACTGCAGCGCAGCCGCGAGGGAGGTCCACATGGGTTATGAAAATTTGTTGATTGATGACGCGGAAGGGGTGCGTTGGATCACCCTCAATCGGCCGGACAAGCTCAATGCGCTCAACCGGGCCACGTTGCTCGAGCTCGATGCGGCGGTCGCCGCGGCCGGAAACGACGACGCGGTTCACGCCGTCGTGATCACCGGCGCCGGAGAAACTGTGGCCGGAGCAGACATCTCGGAGCTCAACACGCTCGGTCCGGTGGGGGGCCAGGAGTTCGCGCTCAGGGGCCAGGCGGTATTCGATGGCATTGAACAGCGCCAAACCGGCGATTGCGGCAGTCAACGGTTTCGCCCTCGGCGGCGGGTGCGAGTTGGCCATGTCCTGCCACCTCAGGGTCGCAGCGGCCAACACGACGATCTCGGCCAGCCCGAGGTCAAGCTCGGTTTGATCCCGGGTTACGCGGGCACCCAAAGGCTGCCTCGTTTGGTGGGGAAGGGTCGTGCCCTCGAGATCCTCTTGACCGGGCGCAACGTGGACGAGGAGGCCGGGCGAATCGGTCTGGTCGATGTGGGTGTCCTTCCCCGAGGAGCTGGCCGCCACGGTCAACGGTATCCTCGGGAAGATCCTCGGCAACGGGCCGCTGGCGGTCGCCCACTGTATCGAGGCCGTCAACCACGGGCTCGACATGCCGTTCGATGACGGGTGCCTGCTCGAGGCGACCCTATTCGGGGTCGGTGCAGCGAGCGATCAGATGACTGAGGGAACAACAGCTTTCTTCGGAACCGCAAGGCGGTCTTCCGCTCCTGATCGGAGGCATCGCTTGCGATCGTGGCGCTCACGCCCGGAGTCGCGGGATGCGGATCGGCGGATTGTGCGATCATCCGGGGCTGCGTAGTATTCTTAGAACGGGAAAGTTGCGTCTGTGGAGGTTTGAGTGGTGAAAGAAGAAGGCGCCGCCGCGCACAATCAAGGTCGTCGATCGACGCAGGTTCACCACCGAGGGTGATCCGCGAAACGACGTCCTGCCGAAAGTGGTCCGGCTGCTGGCACGAGCCATTCTCCGGCACGGGACGTTGCGCCTCCGTCTCCGACTCCACCGGACCAGCGTCCTTCCGTTCAGCCGGAACCCGTGACGGATCCCGGAGCGGCGCCGACGCCTCAGGCGCGGCCCACACCGTCGACTTCTCGGGACTTTGTCGAACTCGTCGCCTCACTGGCACAGCAGGCGGAGATGCTGCTTGTGGGTGCGGAGGGCCTGCCCGCGGAGCCGGAACAGGCGCGCCGGATCATCGACTACCTCGCGGCTCTGGAGTCGAAGACGGCCGGCAACGTGTCGCCGGAAGAGCAGCAGATCCTGGCGAACGTTCTCTTTCAACTGCGAGCGCTCTTCGTACAGGAGCGCGGATGAGGCGTCCGGTTCTTGTCGGCATGATCCTGGTGGCGTCGATCGCACCTGTGGTCGAGGCTGGTCTTCTCGATACCTGGCAGAGGTTTCAGGAAAACCTGGCCGCGGGTGATGCCGGCGCCGCCGAGCTGTCGATCCAGATTCTCCACGATCAAGCGGCCGAGCTCGAGGTATGGCGTATGCCGCCTTCGCGGCCGCTCTGGTTTCCTGGGCGGAGTCAAACCCGGGAGCGGCCGGCGAAAAGATGGTTCGCGCCGCGCGTCAGCTGGACCCGAACTACCCGTCCAGCTACTTTTTGGAAGCCAGGTGGTTTCACGAGCGCGGCGCGACGATGGATGCGATCAAGTCGTACATGGCGGGATGGAAGGCCCTCCTGCTGTACGAACCGACGAGACGCGACGTTGCGGCCATGTTCCTGCTCTGGACGACGTTCTCGGTGGCGATCTCATTTCTGGTCATGATGGTGGCGGTCACGATGCGCCACCTCCGTGGCCTGGCCCACGACGTGCGCGAGCTGGGCGGAACTGTCTTCCGGCCTGCAAACGCATGGGTCTTTACCTTCGTTGTCCTGCTGCTGCCCGTTTTTGCGGGTCTCGGTCCGCTGTGGTTGTTGGTCTACCTCTTCTGTGCGAGCTGGATCTACTTGAACGTCCCATTGCGGATCTGGGCGGTGCTCGCCTGCCTGACGCTGATTTTTCATGGTCCCCGTGCTGTCGTGGGTGCAGAACCGGTTGTTGCAGACGCCGACCCTTGCGGATCGGGTCTCGGTCATGTTCGACGAAAGGATGATCGACTACTCGACCCTTCGCGACGTGGTCGATCTCGAACCGATTTTCGAAACCTACCCCTTTCACATGGTTCTCGGCGAGCTCTTTCGGATGCACGGCGAGCCGGGCCTCGCAAAGATCCAGTTTCGAAAGGCCGGCGTCGCCGATCCGGATGATGTGCGCGCGATGATCTTCATCGCCAACCTCGCCCTCGAGGAGGGCAACTCGCAGCGTGCGGTCCAGCTCCTCAGCACCGCTCTGGAAGCCGACGCCCAGAACGCCTACGTCTATCACAACCTGTCGTTGGCATTCGACCTCAATCGACGGTTTCGAGGAGGGGGACGTCGCGCGGAGGCGGGCGCGAGAATTCAAGGGCAGGACCAGCGCTGAAAACGGGTTGCGGGGCCTCGACCCGCGGATCTGCAACTCCAGCTCGGCCAGGTCGACGTGGCGAGTCTCGCAGCCGATCTCGAGGTTCAGGAGGGCACCGCCAGTGCGGACCAACCGCCGCCGATGAATCAGCCGCAACACTTGTTGGCACCGTTGTCGTTGGTCTTCGCGATCGGCATCGTTTTCGGTGTCGGCATGCTCGTCCTCCGTCAGCGGTCGTTTTCCCCAGGGAAGGAATGCACCAAGTGCGGAAAGGTCTACCGTCTCGAGTCGGGCTTCGGCGAGAGTTCGGTCTTCTGCCCGCAGTGCGTTTCGGTGTTTCACAAGCGTGATGTGGTGTCCATCGAACAGCAGACGTCCAAGCTGAAGAACATTCGAAACTGGGAGCGATTGACCATTCTGGGGAGACGACTGGGCGGTCTGTTGTCCCGGGGAGCCCCAACTACCTCAGCGAACGGGTCGTCCGCGGTGTGGTCTTTTCGCTCGTATCCTGGTTCCTGATCACCGGTGCGCTGATCTGGATACCGACCTTTCTCCATGATCGAGCCCCTTGCGGAGTTCAAACAGCTCCAGATCTGCCTCGCGGTTCTCGCCGGAATGATGGTATTACGTTCCACCACGATGACGTGGGACGGGAGCTGACATGGCCCTCGAAGGGACCCTGCGCGACTTTTCGTTCGCCGATATTCTGCAGCTGATCTCGCTGCAGCGGAAGGCGGATCAGAAGAACGGGACCGGGGTCAGGCCAGAGCGACCTCCGCAGCCGGTGCTGCGGGGGTCGCTTGTTCTTGACCGAGCCGGGTGCGATCGCCCCGCGGTCCTCCTGCCGGAGCCGGGCGAACGACGTCAGGGATTGACGGCGACGAACTCGATTGGCGAATTGGGCACCTCGATCCGGATCACCCGGTGAGGTGGCTTGGTCGACACGAAGAAGGAGACCCGCTGCGGTCCGCCTTCCAGGTCGGCGCGGTAGCAGTCGAACGTGCCGGCCGGTACGGTCAATCGGGTAATGTCCGAGGAAGTCAGCGTCAGCCGGCGAATCGAGTTCTCGGCCGAGGCGAAGACCTCGAAACTCCAGCGAACGTGCACGTCCCAGGGCAGCAGGGGGAGGATGGCCTGGACCCCGTTATCGTCGATGACGGTCGGCGACACGGTGGTGTCAATGGCGAAGCTCCGGGGCCCGTCGGGGGCGACCACTCGCGCCTGGCCCCGAACCCGGCCGTTTCCGTACGTCAGCTCGATTCGGGTATCCTCTCCCCGGGACTTGCCGGTCTGGCTCAGGCTCCGCATTCGACCTGCGGTGTCGAAGCTCAGTGTGGTGTTCTGGGAGAACATGGTGCCGAGGACGGTTTCCTCGACGTAGGTGAGGCTGTCTCCCGAGCGGGCGAGGCGGGTCACCTGGAGCCCAACCGAGCGGCCCTCGGCCAGGACCGCGAGCGTGTCCGCCCCCCGGGTGGCCTGGGAAGGGATCAGCGCGAGCGCCAGGGACTTCGGCTCCAACGCCTCCGGTGTGAGTGGTCGGCCGTCGGCGGCGAAGAGCCGGACAGTCCCGATCAGGCTCAGCGGCCGATACAGTCTCGCCGCATCGCCCACCACCACGGTGACGACGCCTTGAGCGGGAAACAGCCGGCGCGCGATCGCGCGGACCTGCGCTGGGGTCACCGCCAGGATTCGGGAGCGATAGGTCGAGAGGAAGCTGGGCGGCAGGCCGAACACCCGCGCCTCGGTCATGGCGCCGGCGAACTGGCTGGCCGTCTGGAGCCGAAGCGCGTAGCTGCCGGCGATACTCTCCCGGGCTCGATCCAACTCCCCCGCCGACACCGGGTCGGCGCGGAGGCGCGCCAGCTCCGCATACACGGCCCGGAGCGCCGAATCCGCCGCCTCGACCGGCACAGCTACCGTGGCCTGGAAGAGCCCCAGCCGCGCAGTACGAAGGAAGGAAGCGCCGGACGCCGCCGACCACGACCTGCCCTGGGTGAGCGCCTGCGCCAGGCGACCCGACGGGCTGGCGCCGAGGATCTGGCTGAGAACCGCCACGGCATAGTAGCTGGTGTCGTTCCCGGGGAAGGTGGTGCCGCCGACCAGCAGGTTCGCGTTCTGAATCCCGCCGGCGTGTACCAGGAGGATTTCCTTCTGGGCAGGGGTCGGGCCGGTGGCCGTCAGCATCGGCGGGCGGAGACCCTTCCACGCCCCGAGATACTGGGTGGCCAGCCGCCGGGCCTCGGCCAGGGTGATGTCCCCGGCCAACACCAGAATGCTGCCCGCGGGGCGGATCCGCGCGCGGCCGAAGGCTTCAAGATCGGTCCGGGAAATCGACTGCACGGACGCGGGCGACGGTCGGCGCCCATAGGGATGGTTCCCGTAGGCGCCAAGCAGGAAGACCCGGGCGGCGAGACTGCCGGGATCCTCGAGCCCGGCGATCAACGCATTGTAGGTCTCCGCCCGCAGCCGATCGACGTCCGCCTGGTTCAATGACGGCCGGAGGACCGCATCGCCGATCAACTCAAACGCCAGTGCGGCGTGGGCTGACACCACATCGGCCTGCAGCAGGAGGTGGTCGGGTCCGGCGGCGGCGCCCATCGTGCCACCGATGTTCTCGACGGTGGTGGCCATCTCGCGCGCTGATCGCTGGCCCGCGCCCCGTGTCAGCAGGGCAGCGTAGATGTCGGCCAGACCTTCCTTGCCCTGAGGGTCGAAGGCGTGTCCCGCCGGCATCGAGAGCCTGACCGACAAGACCGGCTGGCGATGCTGCTCGATCACGACGAGACGGAGCCCGTTGGGGAGCAGGGCCTCCTGCGGCTGGGCCAACGGCAGGGGCAGTACCGGACCGGGCGGCGGCGGATCGATCGGTGGGGTCTGGCCGTGGAGTGCGGCGGCCAGGGGCCAGACCGCCACGGCCCCAATCAATAATGGCTTCACGGTTCGGCCCTCGGACGGATCACCAGCGTCAGCGCAGGCTCGCCGCCGAGCCGGGTCCGGGCGACCCGGCGCACGTCGGCGAGGGTCACCGCGAGCACGCGATCCACTTCCGCGTTGACCGCCTCGGCGTCACCGTGAAATGCCGCCGCGTGCTGAAGCAGGGCGGCGATGTCCGCCGGGCGCTCCCGGGCCGCAACGGCGGTGGCCAGGTAGATGCTCCGAGCCCGGGCCAGATCGGCCTCCGTCAGCTCGTCGCTCGCCGCCCAGCGAGCCTGGGCCACCATCAGGGCGCCGAGTGAATCGGACGTGATCCCGGGCGCCCCGACCGCGAAGAGGCCGAAAACGGCGGGACCGCGGCGATTGGCCAGGATGCCGCCCTGGGCGCCGGCTGCGGCGCGGAGTTCCTGGATGAGTCGCGTGACCAGACGGGAACCCGAACCCTGGCTCAGAATCACGCCCAGCAGTTCGAGCGCCGGGGTGTCGGGGTGATCATGGGCCGGTATTCGGTAGAACTGGCCGACCGCAACTCGTCTGGCCCGATTCTCCGTCACCGACTTGAGTCGGACACCAGGACCCGCGTCTGGCGAGCACGGTGACGGTGGGGGATCCGGACCGCGAGGTATTCCGCCGAAATACTCGCCGATGAGCCTTCGGGCGTCGGCTGGGTCGAAATCACCGGCGAGCACGAGCCGCGCGTTGTTCGGGCCGAAGCGCTCGCGAAAGAAGGCCACGGCGTCGGCGGTCGTGAGGTTCGCGATCGTCGGGACCCGGCCGATCGTCGGATGCGAATAGCCCGGGCAGGTCAGGGAATCGTAGACGCCCGCCACGGCATCGATGATCGCCGCCTCATTCGGGTCGTCGTTCACCAGCCGACTCAAGTCGTCGAGCATGGCCAGGCGCGCCTGGGCAACCGTGGTGTCGTTGATGGTGACGGAGCGCATTCGATCGGCTTCCAGCCACAACCCGAGACTCAGGCGATTCGAGGGGACGGTCGTGCCGAAGCGGGCGACCTCCTCGTCGACCTCGGCGGCGAGCACCCCACCCACCCGATCGACGATCGCCGCATGGCTTCCACGGGGCGCACTAGCCGAGCCCGCGAACATCAGGCGCTCGAACAGCCGCGCGAGCCCGGCCTTGCCCGACGGCTCGGTCCGCGATCCGGCCCCATACCACACCTCGACCGAGACGACTTGCACGCTCCGGTCGGGGGAGAGCACGACCTCGAGGCCGTTGGGCAGGATGAAACGCTCTGCCGCGATACGACCTGCGGCCTGAGCATTGAGGGCCGGGAACGCTACGACCGGCAGAACGGCGAGGAGGCCGGCGGTCACCATACGCCGTGGTCCCAGCCGGGGGGAAATGCGATCGAGGTGAAGTGTCACTATGGGTCTACGACACAGTTCGAAAGGGGCGGTTTCGTTCCCGGGAGCATCCCGGCGGGGAGGACAAGCTACCTGGTTGGGACCCGGCCCGCGACTTCCTTCGCCGCAGAGGCTATCGTGGCCCGCGCGCGGTCCGGGAAGTTGGTGCAGATGCCATCCACACCGAGTCCGACCAGGCGCCGGACCTCGCGATCGTCATTCGCGGTCCAGGCGATGATCTGCATGCCGTCCTCATGGAGGTCTGCCACCAGCCTCTCGTCGATCAGGTCGGTGGCCATCCACAGAGTGTCCGCGCCGACGCCGTGGAGGATCGGAAGGGTGTCGAGGAGATAGGATGCCAACAGCACCCCGCGGCGGAGCTCGAGTCGCCGATCGCCCAGACGGGCGATGATCCGATGGTCGAAAGCGTGCACGGCATACCGCTTCGGCGTCGGTCCGGCGTCCAGCGTGTCGAGCAGAACCAGGTCCGCTCCCGGGGCGAGGGTCTTGAGCTCGACCCACACATCCAGGCCATTGAGCGCGCGAAGGGCATCCGCCAAGGTCGGGATCGGTTCGCCGTTTGGCAGGCGGTGGCCGGCGAAGGCCGCGGCCGGCAGGGCCCCGATGACTCCGATGCCGGGCACTTCCGCGTCGTGATGCACCAGCAGAACGCCGTCCGCCGTGGCATGGATGTCCAGCTCGACCGCGTCGGCGCCGAGCTCGACCGCGCGGCGGAATGCCGCGAGCGAATTCTCGTGGGCGTGTCCGGATGCGCCGCGATGGGCGATGACCAGGGGGAGCATGGCGAATGTGCCGGGTTCTTTTGAGTTGTTTGGTTTCAGGTACTAGCCGTCAGCCATCAGCCGTCAGTTGTCAGCTTTCGGGCGCCAGATCCGTCGCAGTCAGGCATTCGCATCACCGCCGGCCTGATCGCTGATGACTGATAGCTGGTTGCTGATGGCTGACGGCTGACGCTGATTCTCAACCGTAACCTACCCCTCACTCCACCCGTTCCACCACCAGGGCGATCCCCTGTCCAACACCGATACACATCGTGGCCAGGCCGTACCTCCCGCCGGACCGGCGGAGGGCGTGTACCAGGGTGGTCAGGACCTTCGATCCGCTGGCGCCGAGCGGGTGGCCGAGTGCGATCGCGCCGCCGTGTGGATTGACGCGTGCCGGGTCAAGACCGAGGTCGCGAATGCAGGCGATGGCCTGGGCCGCGAAGGCCTCATTGAGTTCGATCAGGTCGAGGTCACCCGGCTTGAGCCCGGCTCGAGCCAGCGCCTTCCGGGTGGCGGGAATGGGCCCGAGGCCCATCACTGCCGGATCCACGCCGGCCACGGCACTGGTCACGATCCGGGCCAGCGGCTTCTGGCCCAGCGATCGCGCCGTCTCGGCGTCCATTACGCTGAGCGCCGCCGCGCCGTCGTTGATGCCGCTCGAGGTTCCGGCGGTCACCGTGCCGTCCTGCACGAAGGCCGGCTTCATTTTCCCAAGGGCCGCCACGGTCACGCCGGCCCGGGGATGCTCGTCGGCGGTGACCATCGTCATCCCGCCCTTGCCGTCGGGGACGGGGACTGGCACGAGCTCCTCGGCGAACAGATTCCTGGCGAGCGCCTCCTGAGTCCGGCGCTGGCTCTCGACCGCGAACGCATCCTGCTCGGCGCGCGAGATCCCGTATTGCCGGGCTACGCGCTCGGCCGTCTCGCCCAGCGCGATGGTCCAGTCCGATGGCATCCGGGGATTCGTGAACCGCCACCCGACCGTCGTATCGGCCATCGGAGGCGGAGTTCGACTCCAGGGCGTTCCGGTCTTGAGCACGACGTAGGGAGCGCGGGTCATGCTCTCGACCCCGCCGGCGATGAACAGGTCGCCTTCGTGCGCGCGGATCGCCTGGGCGGCGCTCACCACGGCCTGAAGCCCCGAGCCACACAGCCGGTTGATCGTCTGGCCGGGCACTTCCACCGGGAGTCCGGCGAGCAGCGCCGCCATCCGGGCCACGTTCCGGTTGTCCTCGCCCGCCTGGTTGGCGCAGCCGAGGATCACGTCCTCGATCCGTTCCACGGGGATGCCTGCCCGTTCCACCAGACCCTTGAGGGCGACGGCCGCCAGGTCGTCCGGCCGGACTTCGGCCAGTGCGCCGCCGGCGCGGCCGACGGGGGTTCGCACCGCAGCGGTGATCACGACGTCGCGCACGGGGAGGTCTCGCGGGCTCGGGAATGGGGAGAATCTAGCCGGTCCCTGCTTGCGGGCGGCACCGGGCGGACCCATCCTCCTGCGGAGTGCCAACTTAACAACCCGTCCCGAGAGGCGTCCTCCGCTTTGATGATGCACGCGCCGGCCGCCAGTACCTCCGTCTCCAGCTCGGATGCCGATCTTGTCCGCGCCTATCGGGGTGGAGACGAGCGCGGAGCCACGGCGCTGGTCGGCCGACATGCCGGCGCCATCGCCCGCTTCCTCACCGGCGCCGGGGCCGATCACGCGGACCTGGACGACCTGGTGCAGGAGACGTTCATCCGAGCGTTTCGGGCGCTGCAGGGCTGGAGGGGAGAGGCGGCCTTTCGCAGCTGGCTGTTCAGGATCGCGGGCAATCTGCTGAAAGACCAATACCGGCGGCGCCGGGGGCGTCGGTTCGTGCCCATCGAGGAGAGCGGGCTCGAGGCCGGGGACGACCCGGCCGCCACCCTCGAGGCGAAAGAGACCGAGCGAAAACTCCAGGCAGGTCTGGGAGGGCTACCCAGGTTGCAGCGGGAGGTGTTCCTGCTCCGGGCCCAGCAGGGATGGGAGTATGACGAGATCGCCGAGTCGCTCGGAACGACTCCCGGCGCCGCCCGGGTGCACTACCATCACGCGGTGAAACGGCTCAAGGAGCTGGTAGCATGACAGACTGCGAATCCATGACGGACAAAATGGCCCTGGTTGCCCACGGTCGGGACAGCTGGACCGATGAAGAACTCGCCCACCTTCGGACGTGCACCGTCTGCGGCGCGGAGTGGCCAGTCGTTCAGGCCGCCAGCCGACTGGGCTCGGCTCAGGCTCGTCGGGTCGAGCCGGACCGGGTAGCCCGGAAGGTGCTCGCGGGTCTCGAGGCAGGACGGCGATGGAGGCGCGCGACCTGGGTGGCGATGGCCGCAGCCGCGGCTCTCGCCATCCTCGTCTGGACCCAGCTGCCGACTGGTCGGCAGCCTGAGCTGGCTGTTTCGGCACCGGGATTCCGTCTTCCGCTGGCCGAACTCGACGACCTCGATACCCGCCAACTGCGAGCCGTCCTGGACGATATGGACGGGCCGTTCGGCGCTAGCGCCTCCCCGGATGTCCCGGGCCTCGGCGATCTCGAGCAGCAGGAACTCGAGCGTGTTCTGCGCTCTCTGGAGGGATGATGCGAAACACCGGGCTGATTCTCATCGCCATGCTTGCCGGAGCGGTGCCGCTCCGGGCGCAGCAGGACGGGACCGAACCGGGCGTGCTGCGCCAGCAGATCGCCGATCGCTTCGCCGCAAGGGTCCAGGAAGAGCTGGGGCTCACCGACCAGCAGGCCTCCCGGATGCGGGATGTGGTCGGGGGCTACGCCGTCAAACGTCGCAACATGGAAGCCGAGGAGCGCCGCCTGCGACAGGCCCTGGCCGGGGAGTTGAGGCCCGGGGTGGCCGCCAACAAGGAGAATGTCTCACGGCTGACCAACGAGTTGCTGGACGGGAAGATCCGTTACACCCAGAGTTACAAGGACGAGGTCCGGGACCTGGCCGTCTTTCTTGATCCGGTTCAGGTGGCCCAGTTTCTGGTGCTGCGGGAGCGCCTGCTCGACCGGATCCGCGCGGTCCAGGAAGGTGGAGATGGAGGCGGCCAGGGGTTGAGGCGAAGGCCCCGTCCCTAGGGCCATGCTTTTTGAGGCGCCGGGCGCTAGCTTCACCCCGAGCTACTCCAGGAGATCGAATGCGGTTCCCCTTCGGGCTGTACGGCCTTTCGCTCATCGTCGTGGGCGTGGGGGGGCTCGCCCAGGAGTCCAGTCCGCGCCAGGTGGTCTACCGCCTCGACGTGCACGGCACTATTGAGAACGGCCTCGCCCCGTACATCGCACGCGGCGTCCGCGAAGCCAACGCGGCCAAGGCGTCCGCGATCTACCTCGATCTGGATACTCCCGGCGGTCGAGTCGACGCCGCCGAACGGATTGCCGACGCGGTCCGGGCCTCCCGGATACCGGTCTACGCCTTCGTGAATCCCCGGGCCTACAGCGCCGGCGCCCTGATCGCGCTGGCCACCGACGGGATCTACATGCGCGCGGGGGCGGTGCTTGGCGCCGCGACCCCGGTGGACGGCCAAGGCACGAAGGCGCCGGAGAAGTACGTATCGGCGATGCGGGCCGAGTTCCGCGCCCTGGCCGAGGAACAGGGGCTCGATCCCCGGATCGCCGAGGCCATGGTGGACGAGAGCATCGGTGTCCCGGGCCTCGCCGAACCCGGCCAGCTCGTCACGCTGAGCACCAGCGAGGCGATTCGGGTCAAGTATGCCAAGGGCCAGGTCGAGAACGAAGCCGACCTGCTGACTACGGTGGGATTTCCGGGTGCGGAGGTTGTCCAGGTCGGGATCAATTGGGCCGAGTTGGTGGTCCGGTTCCTCACCAACCCGATCGTATCTCCGCTGTTGCTGTCGGTCGGGGTGCTGGCCCTGCTGGCCGAGATCAAGGCCGGCGCGCACGGCGTCGGGCTGATCCTCGGATTGTCCTCGCTGGGGCTGTTCTTTGGTTCGAGTCTCCTCCTGGGTTTGGCCGGCATGGAGGAGGTCATACTGCTCGGCCTGGGGCTGCTGGCGGTCGCAGTCGAAGTGTTCCTGCTGCCGGGATTCGGCATCGCCGGTGTGCTTGGAGCGCTGCTCATCGGGGCCGCCGTGGTCCTGGCCATGCTGGGCAGTTTCCCGACGACCGGTGACGTGGTCCAGGCCATGCTGGTCCTGGGCGCGAGCATTT
Organism: uncultured Gemmatimonadales bacterium; assembly: GCA_963709905.1. Lineage (GTDB taxonomy): Bacteria > Gemmatimonadota > Gemmatimonadetes > Gemmatimonadales > GWC2-71-9 > JADJOM01. The sequence goes on along the minus strand of CAVPYI010000005.1, from coordinate 205,450 downwards.
TCATCACCTTCGCGATTGCCTACACCTGGCTGCGGCACCTGCCCAACAGTCGGCGATTCAGCGGCCTCATTCACAAGGAGACGGCGCTGGCCGCGGAGGGGTACGTGTCGGCGCTGCCGCGGGCCGAGCTGGTCGGCAAGCTCGGCATCGCCACTACCGACCTGCGGCCTTCGGGTGTCGCGACGATCGACGGTGAACGGATCGACGTCGTCGCGGACGGGGAGTTCATCAAGAGCGGGGCGCGCGTCGAGGTGGTGCGCGCCGAAGGGTATCGGCACGTGGTCCGGGTGTCGAAGCTTTAACCGAGGAGACTCCGAGCGTGCTCCAGATCGAACAGCTGGCTCCAGGGCTGCTGCTGGCCCTTTTCTTCATTGGCTTCATTGTCCTGGTCATCTTCTTCCGGTTCATCCCGATCGGGCTGTGGATCACCGCCTGGGCCTCCGGGGTCCGGGTTTCGTTTCTGACGCTGTTCGGCATGCGATTCCGGAAGGTCAATCCGGCCGCGATCGTCAATCCCCTGATCAACGCCCACAAGGCCGGGCTCTCGGTGCCGATCAACGACCTCGAGGGGCATTTCCTGGCGGGCGGCAATGTCGAGCGGGTGGTCAGGGCGCTGATTTCGGCCGACAAGGCCGGCATCCCGCTCACCCTCAAGCAGGCCACCGCGATCGACCTGGCGGGCCGCGACGTGTTCGAAGCGGTGCAGGTGAGCGTGAATCCCAAGGTGATCACGACCCCGAAGGTGGCCGCCATGGCCAAGGACGGGATTCAGCTGCTGGCGTTGGCCCGGGTCACCGTGCGTGCCAACATCAACCGGCTGGTCGGCGGCGCAGGGGAAGAGACCATTCTGGCCCGGGTCGGTGAAGGAATCGTGAGCACCATCGGCTCCGCGGAGAGCCACAAGAAGGTCCTGGAGAACCCCGACATGATCTCCAAGACCGTGCTGGCCAAGGGACTGGATGCCGGGACGGCGTTCGAGATCCTGTCGATCGACATCGCCGACGTGGACGTCGGCAAGAATATCGGTGCCGAGCTCCAGACCGATCAGGCGGAAGCTGACAAGCGGATCGCACAGGCCAAAGCCGAAGAGCGGCGGGCCATGGCGGTCGCGGCGGAACAGGAGTTCAAGGCCGAGGCCCAGAAGCAACGGGCGGCCGTGATCGCCGCCGAGGCCCAGATCCCGCTGGCGATGGCCGATGCGTTCCGCAGTGGTAACCTGGGTGTGATGGATTTCCAGCGGTACAAGAACATCCAGGCCGATACCACGATGCGTCAAGCCATCGCCGGCCAGTCGGAAACCTCGACCGGCGGAGGCTGAGTGGACGGCCTGCGCGAGGCGGCGAGCTGGGAAGGGCTCGTCGTCCTTGCCGTCATCTATTTTGTCCTGAACCTGCTGCAGAAGGCGGGGAAGAAGGCCGAGCAGACACGACGCGGGGCGCCGTCACCGCCCGAGCCCGTCGAAGACACCGCAACCCAGGAGGAAGCGCTCTCGCTCGAGCACATCCTCCGGGGGATGGACCGGGTCAAGCAGCAGAAAGAGGAACCCCCGAGGCCGGAGCCGACCCGAAAACCGCCACCGCCGCTCCGGGCCCCGCCGAAGCCGGTGCTGGCCAGACCGCTGCCGTCCCGTCGCCCGGCTCCACCACGTCGCCAGGAGGTCGTGCAGGACGAGCGTGGACCGATGGGTCGGCAGAGCAGAGTGCGGCTGCCGTCGGCGGAGGAGGTGGAGGACCGGACCAGCCTGGAGGGTGGATCGCTCGAGCAGCCGGAGAGCCTGGAGAACTTCGACGATATCCACCGCCGTCGTCCGGTGATCGCTCGGGACGACGAAGCCGAGGCCGTCGTTCAACGGAGGATTCAGGCCGCGGAAGCCCGCAACCGCGAGCACCGCGAAGTGGACCACCAGGCGTTCCATGCCCGGATTCGCCAGGGAGACCCTACGCCGGGATCACCGCAGCGTTACAGCACGGCCCGGCTCCGGGAGGCGGTGATCTGGCGGGAAATCATCGGCCCCCCCAAGGCGTTCGAATAGGCGCTGCGCCCCGCTAGCGCCGCGCCTTCTTTCCCCCACCGAACTTCTTGCGGTACAACCCCATGGCGTAGGTGATCGCCTCCCGCGCCTCCTTTACTCCTTCAAAGCCCCGAGTCCGCGTAGTCACTCCTTCGAGGTCCTTGTAGACCTGGAAGAAATGTTCGATCTCCTTGAGCGAATGCTTGGGGATGTCCTGCAGCTCGTCGATGCCGTCGGAATAGGGGTCGTTGAGCGGGACGGCCAGCACCTTTTCGTCGGCCCTGCCGCGATCCACCAGGTGAAAGAGCCCGATCGGCCGGCATTCGACCAGGCAGCCCACGAACACCGGAATGGTGGTGATCACCAGGACATCGAGCGGATCGTCGTCGTCGCCCAGGGTGCGGGGCAGGAATCCGTAGTCGCCGGGGTAGTGCACGGCACTGTGCAGCACCCGGTCCAGCCGGAAGATGCCGTATTCCTTGTCCAGCTCGTACTTGTTGCGCTCGTTGGTGGGAATTTCGATGATGGCGCTGACTATCTCCGGCGGTTTCGTGCCGGTGGGAAGGTCGTGCCAGGGGTGCAGGCCGAGGACCGGGGAGCGAGGCATCGCCGAAAGCTAGCTGGACTCCACCGGGAGGACAGCGGTGGTCTCAATGAAGCTCTCGGTGAGGGCTCCGACCCCGGTGCGAACGGCTGATGGAGTCATGCCGCTGTAGCGGCGAATCTCCCTGGTCAGGTGGGCCTGATCGGCGTACCCGCATTCCAGCGCCAGGCGGGCCAGCGGCGTGGCCGGTCGATGCCGCAGGCTGCGGAGGGCGCGCTGGAACCGGATGAGCCGAACCAGCTGTCCTGGCGGAAGGCCAACCCAGGCCTCGCTGAGCCGCTCGAGATGGCGTGGGGAGATCCCCGCCAGCCGGGCAGCCAGTGAGACCGAGCCAACGGTCCCGGTACCGATCGCTCGAAGGGCCGACGGCGGCGTGACGGCCCTGGTCCGGAGGCCAGTGGCCAACCGTTCCGCCAGCAGACCAAGGCGTTGAGCCAGGTACGGAGTCGCCGCCAACGCGCCGCGCAGTCCATCGATGCGCGGGACGGCGTCGTCGGGAACGATCCGGTTCACCAGATCCCGCGCCGGCAGGGTTCCGAGCAGAAGGGTCCCCCAGGGGTGAAAGCGCACTCCCACGAGGTCGATGGCGCCGGTAGGACGGATCAGCAGAGGACCAAGCATCTGACCCGCCAGCAGAACCCCCGGCTGGCGTTCAGTGCGGTCGGGATGCAGGCGTTCGAACGGGTCGGCCAGGTTGAAAACCAGCTCAGGACAGCCGTCGGGTAGGACCGGCTCGAAGGTCGCGAGGTCGCCGGCGGGAACCCGGAGTGCCCAGAGACGCCGAACCCAGAGTGCCAGCTCTCCGCGCGGGCTGAGTTCGTGAAACTCCGGGGTCGAGGCGGAGGTCGGGTTCATTCAAGACCAGCGGCTGAGAATCGGGTAGAGTCGGCGATCCAACACCGTGCCCGGAGGATCAATGCTTCGACAGATGACGCTCATTCTGGTGGCGATGTTTCTGGGAGCCCCGTACACTACTCCAATCTCTCCCGGGTGGCTCGCCGGCTGCTGGCGGCGGGAACGGAATGGGAGGGTCGTGGAAGAGCAGTGGTCGCTGCCGCGGGGCGGGATGATGCTCGGCACCAGTCGAACCGTTCGGGGAGACTCGGTGGTTGAGTATGAGTTTCTGATTCTGCGGATGCGAGCCGATGGCTGGTCACTCGAAGCCCACCCTTCCGGCCAGGCACCGGCCACCTTCCGCACTGTGGGGGTCCCGTCCGGGGAAGAATTACGCTTTGCCAACCCGGCGCACGACTACCCGCAGGAGATCGGCTACCGTCGGGTGAACCGGGACTCGGTTCTGGCCTGGATCGACGGGCCGACCGGAGGGACCCGTCGCCGGGTCGAGTTTCCCTTTGCCAGAGTGAGCTGTGTTCCAGCGGGTCACTGACCCACGCGCGCACCCGGTCTTGCACGGACATCATAAGACCGTACATTGGTGATACCGGACACACACAGTTTCAGCGGAATGTGTTGCGCCAAAGCTACGCTTTGGGGGGTCTTGTTCTGTGCGGCGTCGCGATTCATGCTGCTGACAACGACTTACAAACGAGGGAGAGTGTTGCACTGTTGGGCCGAGTCTTGCACTACGAGCAGGTACCTTTTGCCCTGACCGATGCCAAGGAAACGACCATGTCAAACGAGAGCCGGCAGCAGTTCGAAGAGCCCACACTGACCGAGCAGGGCTCGCTCGCAGCGGTGACGCTGATTTCGGGACCGAACGACGGCGGCGGCGGCATCCCTACCTGAGCTTAGGCTAATCCAGGATGAGGCGGTTCGGCGCAGGCGCTGAACTGGCCGGACCTGGAGGGATAGGCGTCGGTTAGCGAACGTGAACCCCACGTGTCGGCCGTAAGGCAGACCGGCACGTGGGGGCTCTCGTGCCCATCTTACTGGCATGTCCCCTGAAATCCAGGTCAGCTGCGCGGACGCCGCCATCCGGGGTCATCTGCAGTCGTGGCTGGTCGAAGGCCGGATCGTTCCGCCGGTGCCCCTCCGTATCGACGTTCGAATCGAAGCCGTCGCACCGCCGGACGGGACTCCGGCCGCGTTTCAGCAGCCCGGCGTTTCCTTCCACGTCCTTCCCCCTGATAATAGACTCTCGATCCGCTGGGGGGTTGCCCCCGCGGTGGCGGAGCTGGGTCCCGGAGAACCCTCCGCCCGGGTAGTGCTGTCGCCCGAAGCGGCCGAACGCATCGAAGAGAGTACGCGCACTTTCTTTCTCAGCGTGCTCATTTTTCTCCTGCGCCGGGCCGGTTGGCATCATGTGCACGGGGGAACCGCCGTAGATCCTCAGGGCAGGGGCTGGCTCCTGGCAGGTGACTCGGGCTCGGGCAAATCGACCACCACCGCGCTGGTGTGCTCGTGGGGGTGGGCCATCGGCACCGACGACATCACCTTCCTGGTTTCGGCGGGAGATCGGGTCGGAGCCCACGCATTTCGAAGTCGGATCGCGCTCCGCCCCGGGGGCCAGGAGCTGTTGGCCCACTCGGGTGGAATCTCGCTTCCCGACCGGGGCAAAGTGGGATACTGGCCGGACGAGCTGGGGGGAAGCTGGGTGGCCAGAGTCGAGCCCGAGATCATCGTGTTTACCACCGTGAGCGGCGACCGCACCCGGGCCGAACTGCTGAGCCCCGGCCAGGCCCTCGCCGAACTGGTGCGCTGGTCCGCCTGGGTCATTGTCGAACCCGGACTCGCCCAGGAGCACCTGGAGCTGCTGACCCGACTCGGTCGCCAGAGTCGGGCGTACCGGGTCTTCCTGGGGCCTGATCTGTTCGGGAGGCCCGATCTCCTGTCGGAATTGATCCGATGACCATCCGCTACCGGCCCCATCCCGACCTCCGACTCAGCGCGATCGAGGGAGAGGGTGTCGTGCTGCACCTCGGTACTCGGCGCTACTTCACGGTCAGCAAGACTGGCGTCGTCATCCTGGAGGCGCTTTCGACTCCCAGGACGCTCGAGGAGCTGGTGGCCGTGCTGGTCCAGCGGTATGAAGTGACTCCCGAGCACGCCACGGCCAGCGTGCGCGCCTTTCTGGATCTGTGCAGCCAGGCGAGTCTGATCACGGAGGAGGAGGGAGTTGGGTGAGCTCTCCTCTGCCGATCGCCCTCAAATTGCGTGCCTCCATCAGCGCCTTGGTCATTCCGCCGCTCTTGTCCCTGATCTCGTTCAGCCGTCTCTGCGCCTGGCTGGGGCGGAGCGGGCCACGGGTGATTACCACGGCCAATGATCCGGCGGAGCTCGCCGTGTGGGTGGACGATCTGCTGTATACTCTCCCCGGGCCATGGCGGCACACCTGTCTCAAGCGGTCGGCCATCCTCTATTATCTGCTTCGTCGAGACGGTATTCCGGTGGAGTTGTGCATTGGCGTCCGGCGGGAGCCGGACGGGCCGCTCACCGCCCACGCCTGGCTCCTCTACGCCGGGGTGCCGTACCTTGAGCGGGCGTCCTCTCCGAGCACGACCCACACGATGATCGCCAGGTTTCCAGAGCAGCAGGATCCGGGAGGTTGAGCACCCGAGGCGGGCCTGCCCGGGGCGCCGGGGATTCGCCCGCGCGGGGTCTTGAGCAGAGACATGGAGGGCGACGATGGGGGCGGTGAGAGATCCGGTCGCGGTGCTGCTCGAAACCCTGCATTTCGGCAGCGAGCCGGATCCGGTCGCGCTGCGGTCGGCCTGGCGCGGGCTCAGGACGGCCGGGCTTGCGTCGGTGGTTCGCCAGGAGGGCTGTGGGTTGTGGCTCTACCGTCGGCTCAAGGGCGCCGGAGCCGAGGATGCCCCTGACCCGGTGTTCGCCGCCTGGCTGTCGCAGCTGGCTCGCGATCACGTCGCCCGGAACCTCCTGGTAGACGCGCAGGTTGCCCGGCTCAGCGACTGGCTCACCAGCAACCGCTATCCGCATGTGTGGCTCAAGGGCGTCGCCCGGCGCGTGGGTGCCGCCCGCTATCCTTACGCCGATGCCAGAGCCACCGGTGATGTCGACCTGATCGTGCCTCACGATCGTGCCACGGAAGTCTGGAACCATATGCAACGCGCGGGCTACCAGCCGGCCGGCGCCGAGGACCGGACCCCACTCAACCATTTTCACCTGACTCCGCTCTGGGGCACGGACCGGGTGGCCGTCGAATTGCACCTGTCGACGTCGAAACATGAATCGCCGGAGGAGGCCTGGCGCCGGGCGACGTCCGCAGCGGTATCGGTGGCCCGGAACGGGCTGGAGTTTCCGATTCCCTGTGCGACGGAACTGCTCTGGCACAGTATCACCCATGGTCTGATACAGGGATCCGCTGCGTTCCGCCTGCGCTACTTCCTGGACGCGAGCGTGATTCTGGCGAGTGCCGAGCCGATTGCGTGGGATGTGATTGAAGGCCGGCTGGACTCGTCCGAGGTGCCGTCGCGGGATCTGGCCCTGACCTGGCTGGGCGCGGCCGAGTGGCTCGCGGGCCGCCAGCGGGTGCTGGACATGCCCCGGACGCCATTCGATCTGGGCCGAACGCTCCGGTGGCGGCTGGCCGTGCATCGTCACGGAGTCGGCTATCCGCGAGTAGTCGACAAGCTCATCGAGGAAGGCACCCGGGCGGAGGTCGGCTGGCCGATCGTGCCTGGGGTACGCGGGACCTCTCCTGTCGTGCGCCTCCGGCGCCGGCTGGCCGCGCTGGCCGCGCGAGGGGCATACCGGGCGTGGCGAACCATTTGAAGGGCGTCGCCACATCCTTGCCATCCCCATGCCGCCCGACGATACTCCCGCTCGGCCCGAGTGGCGGAATGGCAGACGCAGCGGACTCAAAATCCGCCGGGGGCAACCCCGTGCGAGTTCGACTCTCGCCTCGGGCATGGACGAGTTCGCAGCCGGCAGTGCGGTCGCTACCATCAATCTGGCCGTCGGGGTCGGTCCCCGCCTAGGTTTCCAGTACCATGCCATTCATGGACACCACCAGGCAGCGCGCCTCAGTGCTGATCCTGGTCCTCGGGTCGGTCATTCTGTACGCGCTGGCACCCTACGCCACCGGCCTCATTGGCGGCCTGGTGCTGTTCGTCATTCTCGTCCCGGTCCATGAGTGGCTCTCCCGGCGGCTGCCGCTCCAGCTCTCCGCCGGAATCATGGTTCTGCTCGCGTTGATGCTGCTGGTGGTTCCCACGATCTGGTTTGCCGGCTTGCTGGTGGACCAGGCCCAGTCCATCGCGAGCGGCGTGTTGCGCGGCCCACTGCGAGAACGACTGTCCGGCCTCACAATCGGCACGCTGGAAGTCGGACCACGGCTTGCCGGACTGGGCGAAAAGGCGATCGCCTGGCTCGGCGCCACCGCCTTCGGCCTGATCGGCCACGCCACCCGCCTGGGCCTCAACCTCACGATCTCGCTCTTTATTCTGTTCTATCTGCTGCTCCGTCCCACCCAGATCTGGGGGGCGGTCAAGCCGTACATTCCGTTCTCCCCGGCGAGCGCGGATCGGCTGCGCGATCGGTTCCGGGACGTCACCATTTCCACCGTGATCGGCACCGGCCTGGTGGCGGTGGTCCAGGGAGTCTTCGTCGCGCTCGGATTCTGGGCGACCGGACTGTCCAACGCCGTGTTCTGGGGGGTCGTGACCGTGGTTGTCTCCATCCTTCCGGTGGTGGGCTCGGCCCTGGTCTGGGGTCCCGGCGCGATCGCCCTGATTCTCGACGCCCGATACGGCGCCGCCGTCGCCCTGCTGCTGATCGGCCTGGTCCTGGTCGGCAACGTGGACATCGTCATCCGCCCGGCGGTCTTTCGCCGGTTCGCCCAGGTGCACCCACTGGTGACGCTGGTGGGGGCGATCGGCGGAGTGAGCTACTTCGGGCTGCTGGGCATCCTGGTCGGGCCGCTGGCACTTTCCTACTTCTTCGAACTCATTCGGATGTACCGAATGGAGTACCTGCACCCGACCGAGGCCGCCCCGGTGGCCGCGGGCGGCGGCCCGTAGCCGCGGAGTACCCGGCTCTTCCGGCGCTGACCGGAGATGGGTAGTCTTTCACGCACTCACACGGTGCAAGAATGAGCCTCGGAAATACCACCGAACCGACTCGCGGACTCGACAACGTCATCGCGCTCCAATCCTCCATCTGCCGGCTCTCGGCGGAGGATGGAGCCTTGTCCTATCGCGGGTATGACGTCCGGGAGCTCGGGGAGAAGTCGACCTATGAGGAGACCGCCCTGCTCCTTATGTCCGGCCATCTGCCCACGGCGGCCGAGCTCCGGCTGGTCACCGGGCAGATGCGCGCGATGCAGAAACTGTCCCCGGCCGTCCTGCGGACGCTCAAAGTGCTCCCGGCCGGCACCGACAGCATGAGCGGGCTGCGTTCCGCGCTGGCGGCGCTGTCGCTCGAGCACGTCGTGAAGCTGCCGCCCGCGCGCGAGGATGCCCTGGCGCAGGGGCTGAGGCTGGTCGCGGCCACCCCGACGATCGTCGCGACCCAGCACCGCCTGCGAACGGCGCAAAAGCCGATCCTGCCGAAAAAGAGCCTCAGCCTGGCGGCCAACTTCCTGGCGATGGTGACTGGGACCGCGCCGGGCCGGGACGCGGAGCGGGCGTTCGACACGGCGATGATTCTGCGCGCCGAAAACGAACTCAACCCGTCTACCTTCGCGGCCCGGGTTACCGCGGCGACCGGGGCCGATGTGTTCGCCAGCGTGATCGCGGCGGTGTCGGCCCTCTCGGGCCCACGGCATGGCTGGCATACCCGCAACGTGATCGCGGCACTCGACGAGATCGGATTACCAGAGGGGGCGGGCGAGTGGGTGCGCCGGCGACTGATGCAGAAGTTGAAAGTCCCGGGCTTCGGTCACGTGGTGTATCAGGGCGAGGACCCGCGCACCGGCGTGCTGAGGGCCCTGGCGGAGGCCGAATGTCAGCGTGCCGGTCTATGGCCCCTGTTTCGGACGGCCCGGGAACTGGAACTCGCCGTGGCGCGCGAGACGGGGGAGCACGCGATCGTGGATTTCTACCTGGCACCGCTGTACCGCGCCCTGGGAATCCCGACCGACCTGTTCACTGCGGTCTTTGCGGTGAGCCGGATGGCGGGCTGGGTGGCCCACGTGCTCGAGCAATACGGGGAGGACCGGCTCCTGCGTCCCCGCGCGGAGTATATCGGCCCCGTGGACCTGGAGTATCGCTCCGTGCGCCAGCGGCGCTGAATCCTCATGCCCTTCACCACATCGGTGAGTTCCGCCCAGCCCGCCGGCTATGCCACGCCACTGCTTGCGCTGGCGGTATCCATGGGCCCGATGCCTGCCTCACTCACTCCGGTCGATGCCCAGACCGCCGGCGCCATCGGTCGGCTGTACGGCTCGGGCGACTTCGCCGGCAAGAAGGATGAACAGGCGCTGCTGCACGTGCCGGGGCCCGCGACCCGGGTGCTGCTCCTCGGGCTGGGCAAGCCGGAGGAGTTCGGCCGCAACACCCTCCGCCGCGCGGCGGCAGCGGCGGCCAAACGGGCACGAACGGTTGGCGCTTCCGCGATGGGATTCTTTCTGACGCCGGAGGCACGCGGCCCGGTGACGGCGCGGGAACAGGGGCAGGTGATCGCCGAGGGGCTGGCCTACGGGCAGTGGCATTACGCGGAGCTCAAGGCACCGCCCGAGGATATCAAACCACCGCTGGTGCAGGCCGAGGTCCTGGCCCCCGCGGACACCGCTGACGTGCGGGCCGGACACGAGCTGGGCGCGGCGGTCGCCGCGGGCCAGAGCTTGGCCCGGAATCTCCAGGTGCTCCCGGGAAACACATGCACCCCGAGCTATCTGGCGGCCCAGGCCGGTGAGCTGGCGCGCCGCCATGGCCTGAAGGGGACCGTCCTCGATCTCCCGGCCATTCGGGCGGAAAAAATGGGTGGCCTGCTGGCGGTGGGGCAGGGCAGCGCGGAAGAGCCGAAGTTCATCGTGCTCGAGTACGAGGGAACTGCCGGCGCGCCGATCGTGCTGGTGGGAAAAGGCGTCACCTTCGATACCGGGGGGATCTCCATCAAGCCTTCCGACAAGATGGAGGACATGAAATACGACATGTCGGGCGCGGCCGCGGTGCTCGGCACGTTCGAGATGCTGGGGCGACTGAAGCCGAAGCTCCGGGTCATCGGGCTGGTGCCCGCGGTCGAAAACATGCCGAGCGGCAAGGCGGTCAAGCCCGGCGATGTCGTCCGGAGCCACCTGGGCAAGACGATCGAGATCATCAACACCGACGCGGAAGGGCGGCTGATTCTGTGCGACGCCCTGTCGTATGCCCGGCGGTACGAGCCGGCCTGCGTGGTCGATGCCGCGACCCTGACCGGAGCGGTGGTGGTCGCCCTGGGACATGCCGCGTCCGGCGTGATGGGAAGCGACGACGGCCTGGTCGAGGAGCTGCGTCGGGCCGGCGACCGGGCGGGGGAACGGGTCTGGCCGCTGCCGATGTGGGATGAGTACCGCGACCTGATCAAGTCGGAGATCGCGGACGTCAAGAACTCGGGCGGTCGGCCGGCCGGGAGCATCTCGGCGGGCTGGTTCCTGCGGGAGTTCGTCAGCGGGTTTCCGTGGGCTCACATCGATATCGCCGGTACGGCCTACAGCGACCGCGAGGACCCGACCCGCGTGAAGGGGCCTACCGGGGTCTGTACGCGACTGTTCGCCGAGTTTGTGCTGGGGCGCGCCGGGGTGTTGGGGTAAGCGGTGAGCGGTTAGCGGTGAGCGGGTCGCCTCTGAAGCGCCGGTGGCACTGGGGTAGGGACACTGCTCCATCGTCCGTTCATTCACGGCGCACCACTCACCGTTCACTGCTCACCGCCGCCGCTGGGCTCATCCTCGTTGCCCAGGGGGTGGCGGCTCAGATTCCCTACGACTCGCTGCCTCCCGACTCCCTGCCCCGCGACACCGTCAACACCACCGAACGCTATCTGGAGGCCCAGAAGGCGAACGCCATCCGCCTGTCTGCGATGCCCCTGGTCGGAGTGGAAGGCCCGCGCTCGCCGATGAGCCGGATCGTACTCGACCGGGATTCCCTGGAATGGGTCATGGCGGAGACCGTGTCCGACCTGCTCCAACGGGTGCCCGGGGTCTATCTCTGGCGCGGCGGATGGCTCGGCCGGACCGAGTATCCGAACTTCCGCGCTCGCGGGGCGACCGGGGTTGAATATCTGGTCGACGGCATCCCCTATCTGCCGATCGGTCCCGATTCAATCGGCGTGGACCCGTCCTTCTTTTCGGTGAGTCTGTTCGATCGCATCGAAATCGAGCGCTGGCCGGAGCTGCTCCGGGTCCACCTGTTCACCCGACGGCACGAGCGACAGGCGCCCTCGTCGCGGGTCGGAGTCTCATCCGGGGACAAGGAGATCGCCCGGTACGTCGGGGCCCTGGAACGGCGCTTCCCTTCCGGACTGGGTTTCGGCCTCGGCGGCGAACGGATGGTCGCTCCGACCGCCACGGGAACGGCCAGTGATTTCGACGTCACCAACATCTGGCTGCAGCTCGGCTTCGTTCCGAGCGACCGATTCGGCGTACAGGCCCAGCTGATCAGCTCCAGCCCCGACCGCAAGGCGTTCGTCGAGAACCCCGACACCCTGGAATTGGCGACGACGGGAAAGCGGAACGATGCCCAGCTCCGGCTGTTCTGGCGAAGTCGGCCCGGCAATCTCGGATTCCGGGTCGATGGGCTGGCGGGTCTGACCACCTGGAAGGGCACCGGGGTGGACGACGAGGTCCGGCAGGGCGGCCTCATCCTCGGGTGGCGGAGCCCGACCGTCGGCCTGACTATCCGCGGGCTCAGTCGGTCGCGGATCACGCCCTGGGACTTGCTCAGTACGGCGGGGTGGACGCCGGTCGCAGCGCTCAGTTTCGGAGCCGAGGCGGGCTACCGTACGCACGATGGCGGCCGCCACAGCGACTGGGTAGCCGGCCGGGTCGGGCTGTCTCTGCTGCTCGGGCTCGAGCTGCAAGGCACGCTGCGATCGGGGTCAATGGTCGCGGCGCCGGCGATCATCGCCGATCGCGCCCAATCGATCACAGACTGGCAGGCCAGCGCGCGCTGGGAGCGACCGTGGGCAGCGGTCGAGGTGGGTTTCGCGCGGACCGACGCGTTCCGGCCGTTCGCGTTTCGGTCCTTTACGCCGAGCGTGGCGGCTCTGGGGGCCGCCCCGCGCACCGATTGGGTGACGGTGAACTGGCGGCTGGCGCCCAGGAAGTGGCTCACCTTCGAGGGCTGGGTCAGCGACCCGACCGGAGCCAGTACGCCAGACGGCCTCCCCGCCACCCACTCCCTCACCAGCGGGACGATCCGCTCCAAATTCTGGCGCACCTTCCCGAGCGGGATCTTCGATTTCAAGGCCCAGCTCTCGTACGAGACCTGGGGCGACGGCATCATCGGGCGTGACACGCTCGGCCTGCCGATCGCGCTCGACGGGGCCTCGTTCTGGCGCACCGAGATCGAGATTCGCCTGGACAGCTTCCTGTTGTACTGGCAGCGCTACAACCTCCAGGCCACCCGCAAGAGCTATGTGCCCGGTTTCCGGTTGCTCAATTTCGGGAGCACGTTCGGAGTGCGGTGGGAGTTTGCGAACTAGGCGGTGAGACGTTGAGGCGTCGAGGCGTCGTTTGCTTAGTTTCCCGGTGGCCGACGCCTTGACGCCTTGACGCCTTGACGCCTTGACGCCTTGACGCCCGCCGCACCCTACCCCTAACCCCCTTTCCCCACTATACTTCGCCCCTTTCCCGGACCTCGGGTACGGAGGCAGTCGTTGCCCTACAGCATGACGGGCTTCGGGGCCGCGGACGGCCCGGCGGCGGGCGGTCGCCTCCGGGTCGAGATCCGCACGGTGAATCACCGGCACTTCAACCCGTCGCTCAAGCTGCCGCCCGAGTTGGCCGCGCTGGAGGGAGAAGTCCGGGAGTTGCTGCGCAAGGAGTTTGACCGCGGCCACGTCGCGGTGACCGCCCGCTGGATCGAAACGGCGGAGCGGCGCTCCGCCGGGTTCACGGTGGACCTGGACCGGGCTCGCGCGGTCGCAGCCGCCCTGTCCGATCTGAAGCGGGCGCTTGGCGTTCCGGGCGAAGTGGACCTGGGAATGATCGTTCGTCAGGCGGATGTGGTCACCCCAGGGCATGAGGCGCCGCCCGAGGTGCCGTGGCCCGAGGTCGAGCGGGTGGTGGCCGCGGCGATGGTCGAGTGCAAGGGGATGCGCGCGCGCGAAGGCCGGGTACTGGCCGAAGAGCTGGAACGACGGCTGGCGGCGCTCGAATCGGCCGGTCAGGTGATCGCGACCCGGGCCCCTGAGCGGGTGATCCGGGAGCGGGACCGGTTGCGAAAGGCGGTCACCGACCTGCTGGACGGCACCCCGGTGGATGAGCAACGGGTGGCGCAGGAGATCGCCCTGCTGGCCGACCGGCTGGATATCACCGAGGAACTGGTGCGCTTCGGCGCTCACCTGGCCGCCTGCCGCGAGGCGCTCGCGGGATCCGGGCCGGTCGGCAAGCACCTTGGCTTTCTCGCGCAGGAGCTGGGGCGCGAGGTGAATACCATGGGCTCCAAGGGGAACGACGCCGAGATCGTCCAGCAGGTGATTGGCATGAAGGGCGAGCTGGAGAAGTTCCGGGAGCAGCTCGAGAATCTCGAGTGACGCCGCTCCTGCTCGTGCTGTCCTCGCCGTCCGGCGCCGGCAAGACGACGATCGCGGAAGACCTGATCGCCGCTCGCCCCGATGTCGGGCGGTCGGTATCGGCGACCACCCGCGCGCCGCGGCCCGGCGAAGCCGACGGTCGGGACTATTACTTCCTCGGCGCCGACGAGTTCGCCCGGAGGGAAGCGGCCGGAGATTTCCTCGAAACCGCCAGCTACGGCGGTCAGCGCTACGGGACGCTCAAGGCGGAGGTTGCACGGCTGCGTGAGTCGGGCCGGCATGCGCTGCTGGTGATCGAGGTGGCGGGGGCCCGCGAGATCCGCCGGCAGTTCCCCGGCGCGGTGCTGGTCTTCCTGCTGCCGCCGTCCGGCGAGGCGCTGGTGACCCGGCTGGCCGCCCGGGAGACGGAGCCCGCCGCGGCCCTGCGCCGGCGACTGGCGATCGCGAGCGACGAGCTCGGCGCCGCCCGCGAATATGACTACCTGGTCGTCAATGACGATCGCCGGCGCGCGGTGTCGGAGATCTCGACGATCCTCGATGCGGAACGACGCCGGGTGGCCCGCCAGGAGGACCTCGGCGGTATGGTCGGCGAGATCCGCCGCGGGATCCGCCTGGCGGCGGACAAACTGTAACCAGGCGTCGTTTCCGGGCCAGGCAGGGGCGGAGGCGGCCACACACGGACCTATCGGAGCATTCGAATGAAGATCTACACCCCCACGGAAGCGGCTCGTCAGGCAGGCAACAAGTACCTCGGCGTGCTGGTGGCGGCCAAGTTCGCGCGCTACATCAATGAGCTGCCCCGGGAGCGTATCCTGCTGAAGGAGCAGAAACTCACCACCCAGGCGCTGGAGGCGCTGGTGGTCGGTGATCTCCAGTACAAGATCTCCCGCCGCCGCCGCTCCGAGGCCTGACCGTGTGGGAGGGCCGCCACGTCGTCGTGGGCGTGTCGGGCGGGATCGCCAGCTACAAGAGTTGCATTCTGGTCCGGCGGCTGGCCGAAGCGGGCGCGCTGGTCGACGTGATCCTCACCGAAGGGGCCGCCGAATTCGTGCGGCCCCTGACGTTTGAGGCGCTGTCGGGCCGCCCCGTCCTGACGTCGCTCTGGGCCCCGGGATCCGCGCTCGACCACGTGCGCCTCCCCCAGCGCGCCGACCTCGTCATCGTGGCGCCCGCCACCGCCCACCTGCTGGCCCGGGTGGCGCAGGGCCTGGGCGATGATCTCCTGACCACACTCCTGCTCGCGCGGACCGCCCCGGTGCTCTTTGCCCCGGCCATGAACGACACCATGTACGCCAACCCGGCGACCCGGGCGAATCTGGCGGTGCTGGCGGAGCGTGGCTGCGCGTTCGTCGGCCCCGAGAACGGGCCCCTGGCCGAAGGGCCGTCGGATCGTCCCGGCCGGATGAGTGAACCGGAGACCATCCTGGCCTACGCCGCCCGATTGCTTCCGGGCCGCGCGACGCTGGCCGGAAAGCGGGTTCTGGTCACCGCCGGACCGACTCGCGAGGCGATCGACCCGGTCCGCGTGGTGACCAACCGCTCCAGCGGCCGGATGGGGTACCGGCTGGCCGAAGTGGCCTGGGAGCGAGGGGCGGACGTCCTGCTGGTAAGCGGACCGGTCACCCTGCCGGCACCGGTGGGAGTGATCCTGCGGCGGGTCGAAAGCACCACGGACATGGAGGCGGCGGTGCGGGCCGCGCTGCCGGCCGCCGACATCCTGATCATGGCCGCCGCGCCGGCCGACTATCGCCCCGCGGAACCGAGCACCACCAAGCGCCAACGGCAGGAGGGCAACGTCATGCTCCAGATGACGCCCACGGCGGACATTCTCCAGAGCACGCTCGGGGTCAGGAAACCGGGCAGCCTGATCGTGGGTTTCGCGCTGGAGACCGGCGACGCCGTCGCCAAGGGGAAGGCCAAGCTCGAACGGAAGAACGTCGACCTCATCGTGGTCAACGACGCCCTGGAGGCCGGCGCCGGATTCGAGGTCGAAACCAATCGGGTCGTGATACTGGATCGGCAGGGTCGCGCGCAGGCGGTGCCGCTGGCCCCGAAACGCGAGGTGGCCGAGCGGATCCTGGACGCGGTCGAGGCACAGCTTGGACGATAGACGCGACCGCTACCTGCGGCAGCAAGCCGAACTGGGTGGGCCCGAGGTGTATCGCTCGGCGGCTCGGTCGCTCGGCGACTCGGCGGCAGATGACTCGGCGGCCCGGCGGCTCGGCGACTCGGCGGCTGGTGTTCCGGTGGGGGAGTCAGGGCCGGTGAAGGTGGACGACCCGGAGATCAGCGGACAGGCCGCCGAGTCACCAGCCGCCGAGCCGCCGAGCCGCCAGGGTGAGCCGCCGAGCCGCCAGGCCAAGTGGCGCAAAGACCCGCCGCCGATCCCCGGTCCCGGACTGGTGGTCGCTCCGCCCGAAGTCGGATTGCTCGGTGACGAGGTCTGGAGGTCGGATTCGCTGGATCAGATAGACGAACTGGTCCGCGGCTGCCGCAAGTGCCGGCTGTGCGAGGGGCGGAACCTGGCGGTGCCTGGGGAAGGAAACCCCACGGCCCGCCTGATGTGTGTCGGGGAAGGGCCCGGAGCCAAGGAAGACGAAACCGGACGGCCGTTCGTGGGAGCGGCCGGGCAACTCCTCGATCAGATCCTGGCGTCGATCGAGTGTCCGCGGGAAACGGTGTTCATCGCCAATATCGTCAAGTGCCGGCCGCCGCAGAATCGGAAGCCCCTGCCTGACGAAGCACTCGCCTGCCTTCCGTATCTGCACCGACAGATCGCCCTGGTCCGTCCCCGAGTGCTGCTGGCGCTGGGCGGCACGGCCGCCGAATGGCTGCTGGGCGTGAAGAAGAGCCTGGGCGAGCTGCGCGGCCGGGTGCACCGGTACGGGACCACGCCGCTGGTCGTCACCTATCATCCGGCGGCGTTACTGCGCAATCCGAACTGGAAGCAGCCGACCTGGGATGATGTCCGGATCGCCCGGCAGTTACTCGACCAGTAGCCGGCCAGGGTTATCCACGTCACAAATCGGCTACCGAAATCGACCGGGTCCCGGGGCGGCCCCCGCGGAAACGGACGGAATGTGGAGCAGGTGGAGAGTCTGAATTGCTGTGGGTAATTGTGGGGAAACTGCCGCGACCCGCGCGATGCGGCCGGAGCTCCGGCAAGTGCTTGACAGCGCCGCCGGCTTCCACCGAGTTTCGCTGTTGATGATCACCCGCACGCGCGAGATCCTCGTTGCGCCGCCCCGGTGATTCGGCCTCCTTCCCGGCACCATCCACGGCAATGACCCAGTTCTCGCCCGGCACTTTCTCCGAGACCGATTCCGCCGCTCCCGCGGTGGCCCCCGTGCGGGGCGCCCCGTGGAGCAATGAGGCCGAGCAGGCGGTGCTCGGCGCCATGCTCCTCGATCAGGACGCCGCGCTCCGCGCCGTGGAGCTGTTGGACGATGCGCTGTTCTACCGCGAGGGCCATCGCCGGCTGTTCCGGGCCATGCGGCGGCTGACCGAGCGGCGGGTGGTGATCGACCACATCACCCTGCGCGACGAGCTGGACCGCAAGGGAGAACTGGAGGCCGCCGGCGGGGAGGTGTATCTCGCCGAGCTGATCGATGCGGCCGTGACCGCCGCGAATCTCGATGCCCATGCCGGCATCGTCCGCGAGAAGGCGGTCCTGCGCAATCTCATCGAGGCGTCGACCGCGATCGTGTCGCGGGCCTATGAAGGCAGTCTGGCGGCCAGCCAGCTGCTGGATGAAGCCGAATCCCGGATCTTCCAGATTTCCCAGTACCGGAAGGCCGAAGACTTCAGCCGACTCAAGGAGATGCTCTGGCCGACGATGGAGCGCATCGAAAAGCTCCATCAGCAGGGGAAACAGGTTACCGGGGTCCCCAGTGGATTCAAAGACTTGGACGAGATCACCACCGGGTTCCAGGGCTCCGACCTGGTGATCGTGGCGGCTCGGCCCTCGATGGGAAAGACCGCCCTGTGCCTCAATATCGCGGCGCACGCGGCGGAGACCGGGGCGGGGGTGGCGATCTTCTCGATGGAGATGTCGAAGGAATCGCTGGTCCAGCGGCTGCTTTGCGCCGAAGCCCGGGTGGACAGCCAGCGGGTCCGCCGGGGAACCCTGTCGGACACCGATTTCACGATGCTGGCGCGGGCCGCCGGGGTGCTCTCGACCTGCCCGATCTGGGTCGACGACAGCCCCTCGATCAGCCTGCTCGAGATGCGCTCCAAGGCCCGGCGCCTGCGGCTGGAGAACGACGTCCAGCTGGTGATCGTCGACTACCTCCAGCTCATGCGGAGTCCGGCCTACGCCGACAACCGGGTCCAGGAGATCTCCGACATTTCGCGCTCGCTCAAGGCGCTCGCCCGCGAACTCGAGGTCCCGGTGATCGCGCTGTCTCAGCTCTCGCGCGCGTCGGAGCAGCGCGGCGGGGAGCGCAAGCCGATTCTGTCCGATCTGCGCGATTCCGGGGCCATCGAACAGGATGCCGACCTGGTGCTGTTCATCCATCGACCCGTGATGTACGAGCCGGTGGACAAGGAGGGCAACAGCAACGAGGGCAAGGCCGAGCTGATCGTGGCCAAGCACCGCAACGGCCCGACCGGGCACCTCGAGCTGTACTTCCACAAGCAGTTCACCCGGTTTGCCAGTCTGAGTGACCGGGAGGAACCCGAGCATGGGTAGGGCGGCTCGGCGGTTCGGCGGCTCGGCGGCTGGAAGACGCCGCCGCGGATTGCGTGGCCCAGGGGTCCGCGGCTCTCCTGCTCCGGTCTTGACCGGTCGAGCCGCCGAGCCGCCGAGCCGCCGAGCCGCCGATGGCTAGATCCCGCTCCGTCTACCGCTGCACCGAGTGCGGCCACGATCATCCCAAGTGGGTGGGGAAGTGTGAGGCGTGCGGGGCCTGGAACAGCGTGGCGGAGGAACCCGTCGTCGCGGTGGCCGGCAAGCCGCGGGCGGGCCGCCATGCGGTCGCGCCGCCGAACCGCCTGCAGGACATCGCGCCGTCGCGGCTGGTCCGCTGGAGCACGGGGCTCCCCGAGCTGGACTTCGTGCTCGGGTCCGGTCTGGTCCCCGGCTCGATGACGTTGGTGGGCGGCGAACCCGGCATCGGCAAATCCACCCTCCTGCTGCAGGTCGCCGCCCGTCTGGAGGGGCAGGGCCGGAAGGTGCTCTACGCCAGCGGGGAGGAATCGCCGGAGCAGCTGCGGCTCCGCTCGGAGCGGCTGGAGGAGGACGCCGGGCCGGTGCACGTGCTGGGCGAGACCCGGCTGGAGACCATTCTCGAAGCGGCCCAGGCGCTGGGCGCCGATCTCCTGATCCTCGATTCGATTCAGACGGTGTACACGGAGCTGCTCGAAGGCGCCCCGGGCAACGTGGGGCAAGTGCGTGAATGTGCCGCCCGGCTCATGCGATTCGCCAAGCAGACCGGCTCGGCGGTCATCGTCGTGGGGCACGTCACCAAGGGCGGCGGCATCGCCGGCCCCAAGACCCTCGAGCACATCGTCGATACCGTGCTGTACTTCGAGGGGGAAGCGAGCCTCGACCACCGCCTGCTCCGGGCCACCAAGAACCGATTCGGTTCGGTTGACGAGCTGGGCGTCTTCACGATGACCGGGCACGGTCTTGTCCCGGTCCCGAATCCGTCGGCGGTGTTCCTGGCCGCGCGATCCGCCGGTACCGCGGGTAGCGCCGTGACGGCGCTGATGGAGGGGACCCGTCCGGTGCTGGTCGAGATCCAGGCCCTGGCGGCGCGGAGCGGCTACGGAACCCCCCAGCGGGTGGCGGCCGGACTGGAGCAGAAACGGCTGGCGGTGCTGCTGGCGGTGCTCGAACGGCGCGGCGGGACGGCGTTCGCCGATCTCGATGTCTTCGTGCAGGTGACGGCGGGCCTCCGCCTCACCGAGCCGGCGTCGGATCTGGCGGTGGCTGCGGCGCTGCTCTCGAGCGTTCACAACCGGCCCTCGCCCCCCGACGCGCTGTTTCTGGGGGAGCTGGGCCTGGGGGGCGAGATTCGGCCCGTCGGGGGGCTGGAACGGCGGCTGGGGGAGGCCGAGCGGCTCGGGTTCCGGCGGGTCTTCGTGTCCGGCCGGACGACGGGCCAGGTGCAGGGCTTGACCCTGGTGGGGCTCGATCACGTCGAGCAGCTGGTACCGACCCTTGCCGCGTGACGTAGGTGTGGTGGTCGTTGCCGCGGGGCAGGGCACCCGGATCGGCGGTGCGGTGCTCAAGCAGTATTACCCGCTGGGTGGCGTCCCGATGTTGCTGCGCGCGTTGCGCCCCTTTACCGCTCATCCGGAGGTGGCCCACACGGTCGTCGCGCTGCCGCCGGCCGACGCCGCCAGCCCGCCGCCCTGGTTGAGCGAACTGCTGGGCGGAGCGCTGAGCCTGGTCGCCGGAGGTTCCGCCCGGAGCGATTCGGTGGCTCATGGTCTCGCCAGCCTGCCGGCCACCTGCAGCATCGTCCTGGTGCACGACGCCGCCCGCCCGTTCGTGGATCGAGCGACGATCGACGGGGTCATTGCCGTGGCACGGCAGGGCGAAGGCGCGGTTCCGGCGCTGCCGCTCGATGATACGCTCAAGGAGGGCGACCCGGACCGGAGGGTGACGCGGACGGTGCCCAGAGAACGGCTCTGGCGTGCGCAGACGCCGCAGGGGTTTCCGCGCGGGCTACTCGAGGAGGCCCATGCACGGGCCCGGCGTGAGGGGGCGTCGGCGACCGACGATGCGGCGCTGGTCGAACGCCTCGGCGCCACTGTGCGGATCGTGCCCGGCTCGGCGTTCAATCTGAAGGTCACCACGGAGGAAGACCTGCGAATCGCGGAGCGGCTGCTGTGAAGCAGATTCTGCTGGTCTGCACCGGGAACACCTGCCGGAGCCCCTTGGCCGAAGCCCTGCTTCGACGCAAACTGGCGGACCGCGCCCTCGGTGACATCACGGTGGTGTCGGGCGGCACCGGCGCCTGGGATGGTGCGCCGGCAAGCGAAGGCGCCTACCTGGTGGGTCTCGAACACGGTCTCGACCTCTCGTGGCACCGGGCCCAGCTGCTCACTCGCGAGTTGGTGAGTGCGGCCGATCTGGTGCTCACCCTGGCGCGCCACCACCTGGCCCGGGTCGAAGAGCTCGGGGCCGGGGGCAAGGCCCACCTGCTGGGAGAGTATGCCGGGCGGGACCGGGACGCGGCTGAGGTGCGCGATCCGTTCGGCGGAGAACTCGAGGCGTATCGTGAGACCTTCGACGAGCTGGATGCGCTGCTCGATGTGGCCGTGAGCCGGTTGGAACGGGAGCGGCTCGGTGATCGGCGGTAGCACGCGGGTGTTCGCCATTCTGGGCGATCCGGTGGCGCACTCGCTTTCCCCCGCGATGCACAATGCCGCGTTTCAGGCGCTCGGCCTCGACGCGGCCTATGTGGCGCTGCGCTCGCTGCCGGCGGATGTCCCGGCGCTGATCCGGGCCCTCACCCGCGCCGGCGGGGGCGGCAACGTGACCGTGCCCCACAAGGAGCTCGCCGCCACGGCGGTCGACCAACCGAGCGGACGGGTGAAAGCCCTCGGGGCCTGCAACACCTTCTGGGGTATCGACCGGGGTTCCGCCGGTGAGAATACCGACGTCTTCGGCGTTCTCGAGGCCTTGGGCCGGCTGGAGGCCCCATCCACCGCCTGGCTGGTGGCGGGGACCGGCGGTGGTGCCCGGGCCGCCGTCGCGGCCGCCATCGCCTGCGGCGCGGGCGTGGCGATCCGCTCGCGCGATGCCGGCCGCCGACAGGCGTTCGAGGACTGGTGCCGGGCCCAGGGGGCGACCATCATCGGGGCGTCGGCGTGCGAGGTGCTCATCAACACCACCCCGCTCGGCCTTCAGACCGGGGATCATCTTCCGCTGGCGCTGGAGGACGCGCCGCACGCGCTGGTGGCACTGGACATGGTGTACCACCGCGGCGAAACGGCGTGGGTCCGGCTCATGCGGCAGGAAGGACTGCGCGCCGCGGACGGACGCCTGATGCTGGTGGCACAGGGCGTGGCCGCGTTTCAGCACTGGTTCCCACAGGAAGACCCGCCGGCGGAGGTGATGCGGGCCGCCGTGGACCGTGCGCTTCGCTGAGCTGCCGGAACTGGCGCGGCTGGCGGAGCGCTGGCTTCTCCCGGGCGAGTGCCTGTCGTGCCGCGAGCCGGTCGGGGACGAGGACCCGCTGGTCTGTCCACCCTGTCAATCGCGCTGGCGCCGTCTCCCCGAGCCGCAGTGCGCCCGGTGTGGCCAGCCGGACGGCGGAATGGCGGATGTCTGTCGCGTCTGCTCCGGCTGGCCGGACGGGTTCGGCCCGGTGCGCAGCGCGGTCTGGCTCGATGACGCCGCTCGAGCGGCGGTCCACCAGCTCAAGTACGGCGGCTGGCGACGGGTCGCGGAGCCGATGGCCCGGCTCATGGCGCGTCTGCGGCCGGCAACCCTCGCGCTGCTGGTGCCCGTACCGCTCACCCCCAAGCGCACCCGGGGCCGGGGCTACAACCAGGCCTTCCAGCTGGCCTCGCAGCTCGGTCGGAGAACCGGCCAGCCGGTGGAGCCCGGGCTGCTATCCCGCTGTCGCGATACCCGGACCCAGACCGCCCTGGCCCCCGAGGCCCGGCAGGCCAACATCGCCGGCGCGTTCGTTGCCGGCGATGTGCCGTCCGGCGCACGGCTGGTGCTGGTGGACGACGTGTTTACCACCGGTGCCACCCTGGCGGAAGCGGCCGCCACGCTGCTCGAGGCTGGAGCCGGCACGGTGGAGGCGGTTACTTTTGCCCGGGCCAGGCCGCCAGTGGTGTAAGGGGGGGAGTCGGCGGTCGGCAAGGAGCTGACAGCTATCAGCTATCAGCTATCAGGGAACAAGCGCCGATGGGTGAGCGCTGATCTGACCAGGAAAGTAGTCCTGGCCACGGGCCCGACCGATAGCTGATAACTGATAGCTGATCGCTGATCGCCGCCAACCGTCCAACAGGAGTCCGAATGCCCGTCAGAGTCGCCATCAATGGATTCGGCCGGATCGGCCGCAACGTCCTGCGCGCCGCCAAGAAGCTCGGCGCCAAGGAACTCGACTTCGTCGCGGTCAACGATCTCACCGACACCGCCACGCTCGCCCATCTGCTGACCTACGACTCGGTGCATGGGCGGTACCGCGGAGCCGTGGAGGCCAAGGGGG
The DNA here is from genome assembly GCA_963709905.1 of uncultured Gemmatimonadales bacterium. Lineage (GTDB taxonomy): Bacteria > Gemmatimonadota > Gemmatimonadetes > Gemmatimonadales > GWC2-71-9 > JADJOM01. Next base: position 182,067 of record CAVPYI010000005.1, on the reverse strand, counting down.
ACGCGCTGCTGGTGGATGGTGATTCGATCAAGGTGCTGGCGCAGCGCGACCCCGCCCAGCTGCCCTGGAAGGATCTCGGGGTGGACATCGTGCTCGAGTCCACCGGCCTGTTTACCGACCGCGACAAGGCCGGGAAGCATCTCGATGCGGGCGCCAAGAAGGTCATCATCTCGGCCCCGGCCAAGAAAGAGGACATCACGATCGTATACGGGGTCAATCACACCAAGTACGACCCCAAGAACCATCACGTCATTTCCAATGCCAGCTGCACCACCAACTGCCTGGTGCCGGTGGTCAAGGTGATCCTGGAGAATTTCGGGTTCGTGAACGGGTTCATGACCACCGTGCACTCCTACACCAACGATCAGCCGATTCTGGATTTGCCCCACAAGGATCTTCGCCGGGCCCGGGCGGCGGCGCTCTCCATCGTACCGACGACGACCGGTGCCGCCAAGGCGACGAGCCTGGTGATTCCCGAAGTGAAGGGGAAGATTGACGGAGTGGCGCTCCGGGTGCCGACCTGCGACGTGTCCGTGGTCGACCTGACCTGCACGGTCGCGCAGACCGCCAGCATCGACGCTGTCAATCACGCCTTTCGCGCCGCGGCCGGTGGCGTGCTGCAGGGGATTCTCGCGGTCTCGGACGAACCCCTGGTCTCGGTGGATTACATCGGCAACCTCTACTCCAGCACCGTCGATTCGGCGCTCACCAACGTCATTGATGGCCGCCTGGTCCACGTCTCGTCGTGGTACGACAACGAGATGGGATATTCCGCCCGGTGTGTTGACCTGCTGCGGTACATCGGAGCCCGGCTCTAGCCGGCGGCTCGGCGGCTCGGCGGCTCGGCGGCTAGATGGCACGGCCGAGTCGCCGAGTCGCCGAGGCGCCGAGACCCGACCATGAAACGCTCACTCCGCTCTCTCGACGCCCGGGCCCTCGACGGTCAGCGCGCGTTGGTCCGGGTGGATTTCAACTGCCCGGTGAAGAACGGCGCGATCACCGACAACACCCGGATCCGTGCCTCGCTGCCGACCATCCGCTATCTCCGCGAGAAAGGGGCGCGGGTCGTCCTGCTCTCCCATCTGGGGCGGCCCAAGGGCCCGGACCCCGGCCAGAGCCTGCAGCCCTGCGCCACCGAGCTGGAGCGCCTCCTCGGAGCACCGGTCACGTTCATCGCCGATCCGCTCAGTGCCCAGGCGGTGACGACCACCAAGCGGCTTCCCCGGGGTGGGGTCGCGGTGGTGGAGAACACCCGGTTCCACACCGGCGAAGAAAAGAACGACCCGGGCCTCGCCCAGGGCTTTGCCGCGCTGGGCGACCTCTACGTCAACGACGCGTTCGGGTCGGCTCACCGGGCCCACGCGAGCACCGAGGCCGTCGCCAAACTGCTGAAACCGGCCGTTGCCGGATTCCTGATGGAGAAGGAACTCGAGTACCTCGGTGGCGCGCTCGACCGGCCTGCCCGCCCGTTCGTCGCCGTCCTGGGCGGCGCCAAGGTCTCGGGAAAGATCGACCTGATCGAGCATCTGCTTCCCCGCATCGACGAGATTCTGGTAGGCGGCGCGATGGCGTGCACTTTCTTTCGGGCCATGGGCCTGGAGACCGGCACGTCACTGGTCGAGCAGGATCGAGTCGACATGGGCAAGACCCTCATGGCGCGGGCCGGCGCGAAACTGGTCCTGCCCGCCGGCGCGGTGATCGCTCAGCGGCTGGAGACCGGTGCGCCCACCCAGTCCGTGCCCCGCACCGGCATTCCCCCCGGGTGGGCGATGTACGATATCGATGCCGCTACCGAGAATGAGTTCGCGAAACGGATTGCGCGGGCGAAGACGGTGGTCTGGAACGGCCCGATGGGCGTATTCGAGACTCCGCCGTTCGATCACGGAACGCTGGCCGTGGCGCGGGCCATGGCGGAGGCGACCGGGAAGGGGGTGACCACCGTGGTGGGCGGTGGCGATTCGGCGGCGGCGGTCGCCCAGGCAGGATTGGAGTCCCGCATGAGCCATGTGTCGACCGGCGGCGGCGCGTCGCTCGAATTCCTCGAAGGCAAGCCGCTGCCGGGCGTGGCCGCCCTGGACGACGCCTGATGCGGCCGCTGAACTTCGCCGCCAACTGGAAGATGCACGTCCCGCCGGCGGACGCCCGGGCCTTCGCGGCCCGGTTCCTTGCCCTGGCGCCTCCGGTGCCCGGCCGCGGGCTTTGGTTCTTTCCCCCGGCGGTGTCGATCGAAGCAACCACCCTCGCCTTCGCCGGACGCCCCGACATCCGGGTCGGTGCGCAGGACGTCCACTGGGAGCCCAAGGGTGCCTTCACCGGCGCGACCTCGATCCCGCTGGCTCAGGGCGCCGGAGCCCAGGGGGCGCTGGTTGGGCATTCGGAACGGCGGCATGTCTTTGGCGAAACCGACGCGGAGACCAGCCGAAAAGTGCGGGCGCTGCTGGGCGCCGGGCTTACTGCCATCCTGTGCGTCGGAGAGCAGCTGGCCGAGCGTGAGCGCGGCGAGACCGAACGGATCTGCCTGCGTCAGCTCGGAGCCGGACTGGCAGAGGTGGCCGCCGATGCCTGGGACCGCGTACTGATCGCGTACGAGCCGGTCTGGGCCATCGGGACGGGGAAGAACGCCACACCCCAGGATGCGGCCCTGGTGCACGGGGCCATCCGGGCCGAGCTCGCCCGGCTGGGTGCTCCAGGTCGGGTTCCCGTCCTGTATGGTGGCAGTGTCAACCAGGGCAATGTCAGGGACCTGCTCGCGGAGCCGGCGATCGACGGCGTGCTGGTTGGCGGGGCGAGTCTCGACCCGGAGGGGTGGGCCGCGATAGTCGGCACCACCTAGCCGAACGGCAATTTTCCGCCTTCCGTTCGGGGTGCGGGCCCGTTAAAATACGCGCGCCTCAACCAGGTATGCCATGTACGCGTTTCTGCTGACTCTGATCATTCTCGACGCGCTGCTCCTCACAGCCGTCGTGTTGCTCCAGGCCGGGCAGGGGGGCGGGCTCGCCTCGCTGGGCGGTGGCACGACCGACCTGGTGGTCGGCGGACGTCAGGCGGCCACCTTGCTGACCAAGATGAGCTGGATCTGCGGGGCGGCGTTCCTGATCCTCGCGCTGCTCCTCTCCCTGGTCTCACCGGCCGTCGGCACCGGAAGCAGTGAAGTGCTCGAGCGGCTGCGCCAGACGGCCCCGGCCAATCAACCCTCGAGCCTCCCCATCGAGGCGATCCCGGTCCCGACCGATTCGGGGCCCAAGGTGCCGGTGCCGGCGCCCGGCAACTGATCGAGATGACGGTCTACACTCCGCGCGGGGCGCCAGCATGACGGGGCGCCCCGCGTTCGTGTTGCTGGAGGACGGGACCTGGTACGCGGGAACGAGCGACCGCCCCCTGGAAGCCGCGTTCGGTGAGGTGGTGTTCACCACCAACATGAGCGGCTATCAGGAAGTCTTCACCGATCCGAGTTACCTCGGCCAGATCGTGGTCATGACGGCGCCGATGATCGGGAACTACGGCGTGAATCAGGAGGACCTCGAATCCGCCTCTCCCAAGGTCGTCGGGGTGGTGGTGCGCGAGATGGCCCGGCGGGCGTCCAACTGGCGCGCCACCGGGAGCCTGGACGACTGGCTGGCCGAGTTCCGCATTCCGGTCCTCGAAGGGGTCGATACCCGCCGCCTCACCCGCCACATCCGGGAGCGGGGCGCCATGCGTGGGGTGGTCGCCGAAGGCCGCGAACCCACCCCCGCCCTGACTCTGCGCCTGATGGAATCCCCGTCGATGGAGGGTCTGGACCTCGCCTCCCGGGCTACTACCAGGGAGAGCTGGACCGAAGGCAAGCATGGGCCCCACGTCGTCGCCTATGACTACGGCATGAAGCGCAACATCGTGCGGATGCTGGTCTCGCACGGCTGTCAGGTGACGGTGGTGCCGGCCTCGACCCCGGCGGCAAAGGTGCGCGAACTCAAACCGGATGGCCTGTTCCTCTCCAACGGCCCCGGCGACCCCGCCGCAGTAGGATATGCGATCAAGACCATCCAGGAGCTGACCGCCACCGGCCTGCCGACCTTCGGCATTTGCCTCGGCCACCAGTTTCTCGGTCTCGCCTTTGGGGGCCACACCGTGAAGCTCCCCTACGGTCACCGCGGTGGCAACCATCCCGTGCGGGATGTGCGTACCGGTCAAGTACTTATCACGTCGCAGAACCACGGTTTTTCGGTGGCCGGGGATCGCGACTCTGTCCCGGGAGCGAGCGGACTCGAAGTCACCCACATCAATCTGAACGACGGAACGGTGGAAGGCGTTCGCCACAAAGAACTTCCGGTTTTTGCCGTCCAATACCACCCCGAAGCCGCTCCGGGACCCCACGATGCCTACCCCCACTTTCGGGAATTCATCAGGCTGATGGGGGTCTGACCCGGCCCCGGTGGCCCAACCCCTTGACAGTCAACGGGTAAGGCCATAGTGTCTCAAGCATTCCGGCGCCCCATTGAAGGGGCGCCGGGCGCGAAGACCCCCGGGGGAAAGCATGACCAAGGCCGATCTCGTCGAACGGGTGACCGAGTCGATCGCCCGCACCGCCGGTCCCATGATCTCCAAAAAGGACTGCGCGCGGGTGGTGGATGCGTTCCTGGAGGCGGTCAAGGAGGCGCTTAAGAACCAGCACAACATCGAGGTACGCGGTTTCGGCACCTTCAAGATCCGGCGCCGGAAGACCCGGATGGCCAGGAACCCCCGCACCGGCGATCCGGTCGAGGTAGCCGCCCGGCCGGTTCCCGTGTTCAAGCCCAGCAAGGAGTTGCGGGCCCTCGTGGCGGACGAGCCGTTCGAGGCTGACCGCAGCGCATCGGGCAGCGACGACTAGAACGCCCGGCCCGACCGATGGTCCTTCACGGGGTGGGCTCCTTGGCCCACCCCGCCGTATTTCCGGCCCCTCGGGACGTTATCTTCCGTTCATGACCGTACGGGTGCTGCTCTTCGCCAGTTATGCCGAACTCGCCGGCCGGGAATCGGTCGAAATCCCGGTGCGAGCGGAGGCCACTGTCGACGACGTGCTCCGGCATCTGAGAGCCGCCGTACCGGGGGCGGAACGGCTTCCGCCGCGCCCGCTGGTGGCGGTCAATCTGGTCCAGGCAGGACCGGAAACCCGGGTCGCGGACGGCGACGAGGTCGCGATCCTCCCACCCATGGCGGGCGGCTGAGGCCATGTCCCGCTTCCTGACCCGCGAGCCAATCGATATCGCGACCCTGGTGGCCGCGACTGCGGCACCCGACCGAGGAGGCGTCGCGACCTTCCTCGGCCTGGTGCGGGACCACCACGAGGGGCGCCGAGTGCGCCGACTCGAGTACTCGGCGTACGAGCCGATGGCGGAGGCTGAGGCCGCCCGCATCGTCGCGGAGGCCGAGGGTCGTTGGCCGGTCGGGATCGCGTTCCAGCACCGGCTGGGAACGCTCGAAGTCGGTGATACGGCGGTTGGTGTCGCCGCGGCGGGAGCCCACCGGGACGAGGCCTTCGAAGCCTGTCGATATGTGATTGAGCAGACCAAGCGGCGAGTGCCGATCTGGAAGAAGGAGCACTTCGAGGATGGATCGGTGGCCTGGGTAGACGGCTCGGCGGCTGGGCGGCTGGTCGGCTCGGTGGTCATCGAAGAAGGAGTGTCGCGGCGAGGGGGTGGGCCATGATGAAGGAGGGATCGAGCCGCCGAGCCGCCGAGCCACCGGTCTCTGACCGCCTCGGCAGACCGCTCACCAGCCTGCGCGTCTCCGTCACCGATCGCTGCAACATGCGATGCCGCTACTGCATGCCGGAGGACGAGTACGTCTGGCTGCCCCGCAGTTCGATTCTCTCGTTCGAGGAAATCGACCGGCTGGTCGGTGTGCTGACCGGCCTGGGAGTGAGCCGGCTCCGGCTGACAGGTGGCGAGCCGTTGCTGCGCCAGGATCTCGCCACCCTGGTGCGCATGCTGGCGGGACGACCGGCGCTGGCCGACCTGGCCCTCACCACGAACGGGATACTGCTCTCGGAACAGGCGGAGACTCTGCAGCAAGCCGGCCTGACCCGCGTCACCATCAGCCTCGACACCCTCCAACCGGACCGCATGCAGGCACAGGCCCGGTCGCACCGCCACGGCGACGTGTTGGCCGGCATCACGGCGGCGAAGGCCGCCGGCTTCACGGTCATCAAGCTCAACACCGTGGTGACCCGGGGCTTCAACGACGACGAGCTGGTCGACCTGATCGAGTTCGGGCGATCGCATGGCGTGGAAGTCCGGTTCATCGAGTACATGGACGTTGGCGGCGCGACCGGCTGGCGGATGGCCGACGTGGTCTCGCGGCGGGAGATGCTGGAACGGCTGGCGCGAACCTATGGTCGGGTCGAGCCGCTGGCCGAGAACGCCGTGAGCGCAGCGCCGGCCGACCGGTTCCGGTTGCCCGATGGCACGGTGTTCGGGATCATCGCCTCCACCACCGAACCGTTCTGCCGCACCTGCGATCGCGCCAGGCTGACGGCCGACGGGCACTTCCTGCTGTGCCTCTATTCCGACGCGGGTCTCGATCTGCGGACGCCCCTGCGTGACGGGGCGAGCGATGACGAACTCGGTAGCCTCGTCCGCCAGGCCTGGGCTGAGCGGGACGACCGTGGCGCGGAGGACCGTGCCGCCCGTCCGGGCCGGGGCGTGTTGTTCCAGCTCGAGGAACTGCGGCGCGACCCATTGAAGGAAATGCACACCCGAGGCGGGTGACCACCGACCGATGGCTCTGCACGTCGCCCTGATCGAACCGAAGATCCCGCCCAATACCGGGAACATCGCCCGGTTGTGCGCGGCCACCGACACGCCGCTGCACCTGATCGAGCCGCTCGGTTTCAGCCTGGATGACCGCGAGGTCCGGCGGGCCGGCTTGGACTACTGGGACCGGGTGGATCTCTGGGTGCACCCCAACTGGTTCCGGTTCCGGGATGCGATCAGCCGGGAGCGCTGCCTGTATTTCTCGGCCAACGCCGAGCGGGACTATCGCGAAGCTCCCTTCATGCCGAATAGCGTGTTGATCTTCGGCAATGAGAACGATGGCATGCCGGCGAAGATCCTGGAGAAACACCCGGAGCGCTGCTTCCGGATCCCGATGCCGGGCGAGGTGCGCAGCCTCAATCTGGCCAACGCCGTGAGCATCGTGCTCTACGAGGGGCTCCGGCAACTTGGCGTGACGGACGGACTGCCCCCCGAATCGATGGTCGACGATCCGGTCGAGGAAGCACCGGCCGAGGGCACCGCCAGTACCCGCCGCCGTCGGGGCCGGCGGTCGCGACCCAAGTGACGCCGACTCGCAAGGCAGGATTGGCAGCCGTTTGCGGTATGGAAGGAGCTTCCGAGCATCATCAGTCAGGTTCACCTTAGCGCATTCGATCACCCTGTGAGAATCTGCAAGATCTGGGACTCGGAGTACCCCTGGGACGTCCGCGCCGAGAAGGTGTGCCGGACGCTGACCGAGGCCGGCCACGACGTGCATCTCGTCGCCCGCAATCGCGACAACCAGCCCCTCAAAGAGCGGCTGCCTGAATGCACCGTGCACCGGCTGGCCCCCCTGAAGGGCGTGGGGGAGCGGGTGAGTGCCGCCAGCATGTTCCCGGCGTTCTTCAATCCGCGGTGGTGGGGCAGGATCCGCGAGGTTGCGGCCCGGATTCGCGCCAATCTGATCATGGTTCGGGATCTGCCGCTGGCACCCACCGCATTCGGAGTGGCCCGATCGCTCGGCTTGGCCGTGATGCTGGACATGGCGGAGAACTACCCGGCCATGATCGCCGGGATCTACGAGAATGACCGCCAGCGGCTCATCGATTACGTGGTACGGAACCCCCGGGTGGTGTCCGCGGTCGAGCGCTGGACCATCCGCCGGGTCGACCACGCGCTGGTCGTAGTGGAGGAATCACGCGATCGCCTGGCGGGGATGGGTGTCCCGGCCGATCGCCTGACCGTGGTCGGCAATACACCGCCACTCGACCGACTGCAGGAACTCGCCGCAACGAAGGGTCAGTTCACCGGGAGCCGGAACCCCGCGGACCCGCTGGAGCTGACCTACCTCGGCCTGATGGAAGCACCGCGCGGGATCGAGACGCTGCTCCGGGCCTGCGCCATGTGCACCGGGCAGGGGGTACCGTTGCGGCTCACGCTGATGGGCGATGGCCGGGACCGCGCCGACCTCGAGCGCCTCGCCCAGACCCTGGGTCTCGACTCGGCCCGGGTGCGGTTTCTCGGGAGGGTCCCGAATCGCGACGCGTTGCGGATGCTGTTGAGCGCCGACGTCGGGATCATCCCGCACCACGCCGACGCCAGCTGGAACAGCACCATTCCCAACAAACTCTTCGACTACATGGCGGCCGGGTTACCGGTCGTGGCCTCGAACGCCGTACCGGTGGATCGGGTCATCCACGAGACCCGCTGCGGAATCGTGTTCAAGGATCGCGATCCGGTGGATCTGGCGGGCGCGCTCGCTCAGCTCCGCGACCCTGATGCGCGGCGTCGTTTCGGTGAGGCCGGGCGGGCGGCGATCGCGACCCGGTACAATTGGGAGCTGGACTCGGCGCGGTTGCTCAACGCCGTGGACCAGACCGAGGCGATGGCTCGTCGCGGCCGCAGCACAGCGTAACGCCGCAGCCCGTCTTGCCGGCGAGGTCGGCGGCGCCGGCGGGACGGGGGTTGCCCGGGACCGAGGGCGACCGTTCTGCACTACCGCCGATTCACGCTGAACGTCGCGCTGAGCGCGAACCCGCAGTCATTTCCGCTGTACGATCCCGAGATCCGATTGCCGCCGCTCTGCACCTGCGCTGAGCCGGTGTAGAGGCCATCGCAGGGGTCGGTCTGCGTCAGCGTGAATTGTACGGTCGTCCCGTTCACGACGCCTGCCGCCGTGCCGGAACCGCCAGCGGAGCTCGCCCACGTTCCCGTCAGGCTCGTGCCGGTCTGTATGATCGTGATCTGTACGTCGAACTGTCCGGCTCCACTCACGTCCGCCGTGCCGACAAAATCTCCGGTCAGGCTGGCGCCGCCTCCGGTACGGTCAAGGACGAAAGTGGCGGTCTGCACGCCATCGCAGTCGGAGCCGGAGAAGGTACCTTCGGCGTGGTTGCCATCGTCGGATATGGTGGCGGTACCGGTGAAACTCCCGGAGCACGGGCTGGTTTCGAGGAGGGAAAACGTTGCGGCCGATCCGCTGACGGTCCCGCTCAAGGTTCCAGCACTGCCACCGACGACCCAGATCCCGGACAGGGTGTTTCCCGAGCCGTTGCCGACTACCGTGAAGTTGACCGTGAACGGCTGGCTGGGATTCGCCTGGTTGGTGATGGTCGCGGTCCCTGAATAGGTCCCGGTGAGGGCGGTGAGGGCCGGTCCTGTGCCTCCACTTCCACCATCTCCGCCGCAGCTCGCCAGCGCGACGAAGGCAAGGACCATGGCGCAACCGGACAAACGACTCATGAGGCCTCCTACCTGTGACTGGGCGACTGGCGCCACCAGGTGTCCGGTTCGGCGCGACGGGTCGTCCAGGACCACGGCGCGAGGGGGCACATGGTAGCAGGGATTGGAGCGTTCGACGCGACGCCGGGCGAGTCCGGCTTCGCCGGGGAAGGTTTGAGCAATCGTGGGACTGAGTGAGAGCGGGCCATCGCTCTCGGCAGCCGGGCAGGGCAATGGAATCGGATCCGGAGGCGGGAGATCTCCGGTTGCCCTGGAGAGGGGCCTGAGCCGATCGGACGTGAAGTCCATTGGCGAAGCCGCGGGCGTGTGGGGTGGGCGTGAGTTAGCGTCCGGTACACGGCCCCGCAAGAGGCCGGGCGTCGCTGCGTCCAACGCGCCGGCGCGCTCGATGTACCTAGCTCCAGATACTGAGTGCGGCTACTTTACCGAGCGGTCGGGGCGTTCCCGGCTCGCACCTCGAATCAACTCACAGCCTCCCAGAACGATATGTTCAACAAGATCACCGTGGTTGGCGCGGGCAACGTGGGCGCCACCGCCGCGCAGCGTGTCGCCGAGAAGAACCTGGCCCGCACCGTCGTCATGGTCGACGTGATCGAAGGAGTGCCCCAGGGCAAAGGACTCGATCAGTGGCAGTCGGCCCCGGTCGAGGGCTTCGACACCCGGGTAACAGGCAGCAATGGGTACGAGGCGGCCGCCGGGTCCGAGCTGTTCATCGTGACCGCCGGCATCGCGCGGAAACCGGGAATGAGCCGCGACGACCTGGTGAAGACCAACGCCGGGATCGTGACCTCGGTCTCCCAGGAAATCAAACGTGTGGCCCCGGGAAGCATCGTCATCGTGGTCTCGAACCCGCTCGACGTGATGTGCTACGTGGCTCTGAAGGCCACCGGATTCCCGCGCGAACGGGTCCTGGGCATGGCCGGCGTGCTGGACACGGCGCGTTACCGGGCCTTTCTCGCCGAGGCGATGGACGTGTCGGTCGAGGACATCCAGGCGATGGTTCTCGGCGGGCATGGCGACACCATGGTCCCGCTGATCTCGTACACCACCGTCTCCGGCATCCCCGTCACCCAGCTGCTCGACCGGGAGAAGCTCGACGCGATCGTGCAGCGCACCCGGAACGGCGGGGCCGAGATCGTGAATTTCCTCAAGACCGGTTCGGCATATTACGCGCCGAGCGCCGCCGCCGTCCAGATGGCCGAGGCCATCGTCCACGACAAGAAGCGGATTCTGCCCTGCGCCGCCTGGCTCACGGGCGAGTACGGCCTCAAGGACGTGTTCTGCGGGGTGCCGTGCAAGCTCGGCCGTCGCGGGCTGGAGCAGATCGTGGAGGTCGTTCTGACCGACCAGGAGCGCGCCGATCTGCACAAGAGCGCCGCCGCCGTGACCGACACCATGAAAGCGCTGGGCTAGGGGTGTCACGGCCGTGGGATCAGGCGCGGGGCCGCCAGCGGGAGCCCCGGTGAGCGGAGTGCTGGCGTTCTGGCGATCGAGCCTCGGCAAGAAGGTCGTGATGGGGGCGACGGGCCTCGTCATGATCGGATTCGTCGCGGTGCACATGCTGGGCAACCTGCAGGCGTTTCAGGGACCCGAGAAGCTCAATGCCTATGCGGCGCTGCTTCACGGACCGCTGCACCAGGTGACCCTCTCCCTCAGAATCGTGCTGCTGGTGAGCGTCGTCCTGCACATCGTCGCGGCGGTGCAGCTCACCCGGCTCGACCGCGCCGCCCGGCCGGTCGGGTATGCCCGGCACGAGATGCAGCGATCCACCGTCGCCGCGCGGAGCCTCCGGGTCGGCGGAGTGCTGCTGCTGGTGTTCATCGTGTACCACCTGCTGCACTTCACCACGGGGCAGGCCCATCCGGACTACATCCCCGGAGACGCGTACCACAACCTCGTCACCGGGCTCCGGCGACCGGTGGTTGCGATCTTCTACCTGGTCGCCATGATGGCCCTGGGGCTGCATCTCTATCACGGCACGTGGAGCAGCTTGCGCTCGCTGGGCGCGGCACGGCCCGACCCCAACCCGGCGCGGCGGCCGGTGGCGGCCTTGGTGACGCTGGCGATCTGGCTGGGGTTCTCGATCGTGCCGGTGGCGGTGCTGCTGAGGTGGATACGATGACGGGGAACCGTGAACCGGGAACGGTGCAGCCAGCCGGGACGCTCCCGCCCCGGGCGCCGTTCATCATCCGCAGGGAACGGACCTGACCATGGAGCTGAACTCCCGCATTCCCGCCGGACCGCTGGCGGAGAAATGGGACCGCCACCGGTTCGAGATGCGGCTGGTGAATCCCGCCAACAAACGGAAGTACTCGATCATCGTGGTCGGGTCCGGACTGGCCGGTGGCGCGGCGGCGGCGACCCTCGGGGAGCTGGGCTACAACGTGGCCTGTTTCTGCTTCCAGGATTCTCCGCGGCGGGCCCATTCGATCGCCGCCCAGGGCGGGATCAATGCGGCCAAGAACTATCAGAACGACGGCGACTCCATCTGGCGGTTGTTCTACGATACGGTCAAGGGAGGCGATTTTCGTTCCCGCGAGGCCAACGTCTACCGCCTCGCCCAGATCAGCGTCAACATCATCGATCAGTGCGTTGCCCAGGGGGTGCCGTTCGCCCGCGAATATGGCGGCACGCTCGCCAACCGGTCGTTCGGCGGTGCCCAGGTGTCCCGGACGTTCTACGCCCGGGGGCAGACCGGCCAGCAACTGCTGCTGGGCTGCTATCAGGCGCTCGAGCGCCAGGTGGCGGCCGGCGCGGTGACGATGTTCCCCCGGCGGCGAGATGCTCGATCTGGTGGTGGTCGACGGCGCGGCCCGGGGCATCATCACCCGGGACCTGGTGACCGGGCGGATTGACTCCCATGTCGCCGACGCCGTCCTCCTGGCCACCGGCGGGTACGGCAACGTGTTCTACCTCTCCACCAACGCCAAGGGATCGAACGTCACGGCCAGCTACCGGGCGTACAAGCGCGGCGCCGCGTTCGGCAATCCCTGCTTCACCCAGATCCACCCGACCTGCATCCCCATGAGCGGGGAGTACCAATCCAAGCTCACCCTGATGAGCGAGTCGCTGCGCAACGACGGCCGGGTCTGGGTCCCGAAGGCCCGAGGCGACCGGCGCCCGCCGCACGAGATCCCCGAGGCGGAACGCGACTACTACCTCGAGCGGAAATACCCCAGCTTCGGCAATCTCTCGCCCCGCGATATCGCCAGCCGGGCCGCCAAGGAGGTCTGCGACGAGGGCCGTGGAGTCGGGCCCGGCGAGCTCGGCGTCTACCTCGATTTCGCCGACGCCATCGTGCGCGTGGGAGAGCAGCAGATCCGCGAGCGCTACGGCAACCTGTTCCAGATGTACCAGCGGATCACCGATGACAACCCCTATCGCACACCGATGCGGATCTTCCCCGCCGTGCACTACACCATGGGCGGGCTCTGGGTGGATTACAACCTGATGAGCACCATCCCCGGTCTGCACGTCCTCGGGGAGGCCAATTTTTCGGATCACGGCGCCAACCGGTTGGGCGCCAGCGCCCTGATGCAGGGACTGGCCGACGGCTATTTCGTGATTCCCTACACCATCGGGGACTATCTGGCCCGGGCGCGGCTCGATCCGATCGACCCGACCCATCCCGCGTTCCGCGCCGCCGAGGCCGAGGTGGCCGGGCGAACCCGGAAACTGCTCGCCGCCAAGGGGGTGAGGACCGTGGATTCGTTCCACCGCGAACTGGGCAAGCTCTTGTGGGACCACTGCGGCATGACCCGGAGCGCGGCAGGGCTCAAGGCGAATCTGCAGAGGATCCCGGCGCTCCGGGAGGAATTCTGGGACAGCGTGAACGTGCCGGGCAGCGGCGAGGAGCTCAACCAGGCCCTGGAGAAGGCCGGCCGGGTCGCGGACTTTCTGGAGTTCGCCGAGCTGATGTCGCTCGACGCGTTGCACCGCGAGGAATCCTGCGGCGGGCATTTCCGGGTGGAGTATCAGACGCCCGAGGGCGAGGCTCGACGGGATGACGAGAACTTCTGCTATGTCGCGGCCTGGGAGCACCAGGGGACCGACAAGGCGCCGCGGCTCCACAAGGAGCCCCTGGTGTTCGAAAACGTGCATTTGAGCACACGGAGCTACAAGTAGGCGCGGTCCAATGAACCTCATCCTCTACGTCTGGCGCCAACCCACCGCTGCCGCTCCGGGCCGCCTGGTACACTACGACGCGACGGGTGTGAGCCCGGATATGTCGTTCCTCGAGATGCTCGATGTGGTGAACGAAGGTCTCATTCAGCGTGGCGAGATTCCGATCGCCTTCGACCACGATTGCCGTGAGGGGATCTGCGGTTCCTGTGGCATGATGATCAACGGCATCGCTCATGGGCCCATGCGGGGCACGGCCACCTGCCAGCTGCACATGCGGAGTTTCCGGGATGGCGATACCATCTACATCGAGCCCTGGCGGGCCCGGGCCTTCCCGGTCCTGAAGGACCTCGTCGTCGACCGCAGCGCGTTCGATCGGATCATCGCTGCCGGCGGGTTCGTGAGCGTCTCCACCGGCAGCGCCCCGGACGGGAACACCGTCCTGGTGCCAAAAGGCGACGCCGATGCGGCGATGGACGCGGCTCAGTGCATCGGGTGCGGCGCCTGCGTCGCCGCCTGCCCCAACGCCTCCGCCATGCTGTTCACGTCGGCCAAGGCGGGCCACCTCGCCCGGCTGCCGCAGGGGCAGCCCGAACGGATGCGGCGGGCGCTCAGCATGGTCGAGCAGATGGACGCCGAAGGGTTCGGTGGCTGTACCTGGCATGGCGAGTGCCAGGAGGCCTGTCCCAAGGAGATCTCCATCGACTGGATCGCGGGCCTGTTCCGTGACTACATCAGGGCGAGCGCGACCCGTGAGCCGGCACCCGTTGCCGAGTCCGCCACCTGAACGCTGCGTGAGCTCCCTCGTTTCGCCTGCTGTTCTCGCCACCCTGCTGCTGCTTCCCGGTTCCGCTGCTCTGGCGGCCCAGCAGGCGGCATCCCTGACGGTGAGCGGCCAGGCTGTCGCCGTGCTCACCCGGGCGGAGCCGATCCCCGGCGGAAACCACCTCACCGAAGCGCGGCTGGTACAGCCGGTCGTCATGGTGCACGCCCAGGCCCTGCAGGGCAGGCTGAGCGGACTCGGAACCCTGAATCTCGAGGGCCAGACCATCCCCGACGGGGAGCTGACGCCCGGTGCGTGGGGGGAAGGGTTCAACGATCGGAGGCACCCGCACACCTACGTCCATGAACTGATGGTCTCGGCGGCGTCTCCACTCGGTCGCCGGGATGGACCCATCCGGGTTTCCATCAGCGCCGGGAAGGGATTCGCCCCCTTCGGCTCGGACGATCCCATGAGCCGTCCCCCCGTCCGATATCCGGTGAACCACCACCTGGCGCACATCCTCGAGCGGGCGGTGGTGATTGCCGGAGTCCGCGCCGGCCCGGTGGCGCTCGAGGCGGGCTTGTTCAACGGGGACGAACCGGAGCGCCCGGGACAGTGGCCCAATTGGGAGCGATTCGGGGATTCCTGGTCGGCCCGGCTGTCGGCCTATCCAGCGTCCGGTGTGGAGGTGTCCGGCTCCCGGGCCAAGGTCCATTCGCCCGAACATCGCCCAGGCGCAGGGACCACCGCCTGGAAATGGCACGTCGCCGCCCGGATCGAGCGGGGACTCGCCGGCGGTCGCGTCTATGCCCTGGCGGAATGGGCCCGCACCGAGGAAGCGTTCGGCTTCTTCGTGTTCCGGAGCGTGCTGCTGGAAACGGCGTGGACCCGCGGGCGCCACCGGCCGTACGCCCGCTTCGAACGGAGCGATCGGCCGGAGGACCTCCGAACCAGTGATCCCTTCCGCTCGATCCGGCCTCACCTGGAGAACTCGATCGCGGGAACGACCCGCTGGACCCTCCAGACTCTGGGCTATTCGGTTCGGGTGACGGGGCCCGGTGGTCTCGATTTGCGGCCATTCGTCGAGGTGACCTTCGGTACAATGCGAAACATCGACGGCGGAATCTTCCAGCCCAGCGTATTCTACGGGAGAGAATCGTTCAATTCGGTCTCACTCGGGCTCCGGGCCAGCTGGCGCCTGAGCGGCCACCGGATGGGCCGTTACGGCGGCCTGGTTCCCGATAGCCTGAACGGGGACCGTCACCATCACTCGAAGATGTGATTCGATGCAACTGCAGCGCCATCGATCTCCCGGGACAAGTGAGTGGAAGCCGAGACCCTTTGCCGGGTTGCTGGCCGTCGCCTTGCTGGTCGCCTGTGGGGACGGAAAAGGCACCGGGCCCGACCCCGGGCCCGATCCGGTCGGCGTCACCGTCGTGGCGGGCGACGATCAGCAGGGTCCGCCGTTGGCGGCGCTCCCGCTGCCGATCCGGGTCCGGGTCATCGACTCGTTGGGCGACAACGTCGGCGCCGGAACGAGTGTGGGCTGGCTGGTCCGGGCGGGTGGCGGGAGCCTGTCGGCCGCAGGCACCACGACCGCGGTCGACGGGACGACCGAAGCGGTCTGGACTCTCGGACCGCTGGTCGGGGGTCAGGAAATACTGGCCATAGTGGATGGCCTCGACACCGCGGTAGTACATGCCACCGGCACCGGCGCGCTGGTGGTACTCGGCGGCGGGAACAACCTCCCCGAACGGTTCAGTTCGGACCTGTGGGTCGCCAACGGCTACGCCTACGTTGGGACGTGGAATCACCTTCAACGGACCACCGGGGTCACCGGGGCGATCAAGGTCTTCCAGCTGAGCGGCACCGGGGCCCCGGTGCTGTTGGATTCGATCATCGTCGCCGGGGTCAATACCATCAGCGACCTCGAGGTATCGCCGGACGGGCAGTGGCTGCTCGCCACAGCGGAAGGCGGTACCAACCAGGGCATCTATCTCTACAGCCTGGCAAGCCCGGCTGCGCCGGTGCAGTCGGCCTATGCCCCGGTGAGCGCCGGACTGCACACGGGGTCACTCGGTGTGGTCGATGGGGTTCTCTACGCCTTCACCGCCAAGAACCCGCCCAGTCCGGCACTGGTGATTTTCGATCTTTCGGACGCGGCCACCGGGAATATCACGCTGGCGAGCTCGACCCCGATCCCGCCGTTCTACGGCATCCACGACAACTTCGTCCGGGACGGCCTCTGTTTCAGCTTCGTCTGGAACGAGGGGGTGTACATCTACGACGTGGGGAAGGGGACCGCGGGCGGAACGCCCCAGACCCCGGTCAGGGTCGGCGGGTTGCAGACGGCGGGTGGGCAGGCGCACAACGGCTGGTGGTTCTGGAATCCGACCACTGGGGAGAAGCGGTATCTGTTCGTGGGGCAGGAGGGTCCGGGCTCGATCGGTTCCTCCTCGTCGGGCGACATCCACGTGGTGGACGTGTCGGATCTCGGCAACCCGGTGGAAGTGGCCACGTACCGGTACCCGGCGCCCGGCGCCGGGGCACACAACTTCTGGATGGATGAGCCGAATCAGCGGTTGTACGCCGCCTTCTACGACGGCGGTGTGGTTGCGCTGGACGTCTCGGGGACCCTGAGTGGCAATCTGGCCAACCGGGAGATCGCCCGGATTCGTCCGGGGGGTGGCGGTAACACTTACGTCTGGGGGGTGATGCTCGCCGGAGCAGACCTGTACGTGGCGGACATGCTGTCGGGACTGTGGCAGGTCGGGGTGCCGTGATATGGTGGCCCGGGGGCTGCCGGATTGCCGCGGGCCCACTGTCGAAAGTTTGTCCACATCACATTTCAACTAGCGGCTGAGGCTACAGCCGCGGCAGCGTCACCCCGGTCTGCTTCTGGTACTTCCCGGCCTTGTCCTTGTAGCTGGTCTCGCAGATGTCGTCGGCGTCGGCTTCGAAGAACAGCACCTGGCAGATCCCCTCGTTGGCGTAGATCTTCGCCGGCAGGGGCGTGGTATTGCTGATCTCCAGCGTGACGTGGCCCTCCCATTCCGGCTCGAACGGGGTCACGTTGGTGATGATGCCGCAGCGGGCATAGGTGGACTTCCCCACGCAGATCGTCAGCACGTTCCGCGGGATCCGGAAATACTCGACCGAGCGGGCCAGGGCGAAGCTGTTCGGGGGGACGATGCAGACCTCACCCTCGAACTCCACGAAACTCCGGCTGTCGAACTCCTTGGGATCCACGATGGCGGAGAGGGCGTTGGTGAAGATCTTGAACTCGGGGGCCACCCGCATGTCGTAGCCGTAGGAGGACACCCCGTATGAGATCACCCGGCGGCCCGCGGCATCGGTCTGCCGGACCTGGGCTTCGGTATAGGGGTCGATCATCCCGGCCTCTTTGGCCAGCCGGCGGATCCACCGGTCGGATTTTATTGTCATAGGGTCGGCTCGGCGGCTGGAGGACTCGGGCTGGCGGCATCGTTTCGCGGACGGAATATAGAGCGACTCAGCCGGTGCGACAGGTGAAACCGCGGCGGCGCCGTGAACGAGGGTGGGTCGCCGAGCCGGCAAACCGCCGAGCCGCGGAGTCGCCCGCCTACCATCCCGACCCGGCCGCAGTTACCTTTTTCGCGCCCCTTAGTGAAGGATTTCACGAGCGAGGTGGCCGTCGATGCTGCAGGCCTACATCCCGTTGCTGCTGGTGGTGGCCTTCGTGGTGGCCAACGCCATCCTGATGCTGGGGCTGTCGCATGTCCTCTCGTCGTATCGTCTTACCCCGGTCAAACTCGCGCCCTACGAATCCGGCATGCCGGTGCTCGGCGATGCCCGCGAGCGGTTCAGCGTCAAGTTCTACCTGGTCGCCATGCTGTTCATCATCTTCGATATCGAAACCGTGTTCATGCTGCCGTGGGCCGCGGCGTTCCACCAGCTGACCGAGATCCGGGGATTCCTGTTGGTCGAAATGCTGGTGTTCGTGGTGATACTCGGGGTAGGCTACGTGTACATCTGGAAGCGCGGGGCCCTGCAATGGGACTGACACCGTCCGAGGCCGGAGCGGGGACGGAAGTCTCCACCATGTCGCCCAACTGGGTGACCACCCGGCTCGATTTCCTGGCCAATTGGGCCCGGGCGAACTCGCTCTGGCCCATGCCCTTCGGCACGGCCTGCTGCGCCATCGAGTTCATGGCGACGGCGGCCAGCCGGTTCGACCTGGCCCGGTTCGGTATGGAGCGGATGAGCTTCTCGCCCCGCCAGGCCGACGTCCTGATCTGTGCCGGCCGGCTGCCGTTCAAGCTGGCCCCCGTCATCCGCAGGATCTGGGACCAGATGCCTCAGCCGAAGTGGTCGATCTCGATGGGCGCCTGCGCTTCCTCGGGCGGCATTTTCGATACCTACACGATGGTGCAGGGCATCGACACCATCATCCCGGTGGACGTGTATGTGCCGGGATGTCCGCCCCGGCCCGAAGGGCTGATGTACGGGATCATGCTGCTGCAGAAGAAGATCAAGGGCGAGACCTTTCTCGACCCGGATCTGCGCCAGGAGCACCTGGTCGGGCCTGATGGCCTGTTTCTCGACCCCCGGACCATCGACGAGGTTTCGGAGCCCTTCGGGAACAGCGTGCATCAGACGAGGTCGGCGTGACCGGGCAGGATCCCGTGGTCTCGCCATCGGTCGGAGCTCTCCGCAGTCGTTTCGGCACCGCCATCGAGCGTCACCAGATCTCCTGCGGCGATACCATCGTCTACGTCACCGCGGCACGGGCCCACGACGTGCTCGCCTGGTTGCGGGACGACCCGGGGCAGCGTTTCGACTACCTCACGGACGTCACCGCGGTCGAGTACCGCGACGTCGAGCGACCGCTCGAGGTCGTCTGGCAGCTGCGATCGCTGGCCCGGCGTGCCGACCTGCGGGTCAAGGCCGAGCTCGACAAGCACGCGCCGCTGGAGGTGGACTCGGTCTGGGACCTCTGGAAGGGCGCCGACTGGCTGGAGCGTGAGGTCTTCGACATGTTCGGCGTCTCGTTCCGGGGACACCCCGACCTGCGCCGGATCCTGATGTGGGAGACCTACGCCGAGGGCTTCCCCCTGCGGAAGGATTTCCCGCTGCGCGGGCACTTCAGCCGGGCCGAACAGACCCGGCAGGCGCTGGCGGCCAATCCCGAGGCCCACTATTCCCTGGCGGAACTCTCCATCGCCCAGGCCTACGACACGTTGCCGGCCGACATGAAGGAAAGGCTCGAGCGCGGCCAGCGGGGCGAGGTCCGGTGACCACCCGTACGCTGGACGTCAGCCTGTCGACCCCCGGGCTCGATGCCCGCGGGAACCCCACCCGGGTTCCGCTGGGCGTGCAGCTTCCCGACTATGAGCCGCCCGCCGACGACCTGAGCGGCGAGCACATGCTCATCAACATCGGGCCGCAGCACCCGGCGACCCACGGCGTGCTCCGGCTGGTCGTCCAGCTGGACGGCGAGACCGTGGTGCGGGTGGTGCCCCACATCGGATACCTGCACTCGGGCTTCGAGAAGCTGGGCGAGTACCGCCACTACAACCAGATCATCCCGCTCACCGACCGCACCGACTACTTGAGCCCGATGGCGAACAACGTCTGCCTCGCGCTCGCGGCCGAGAAACTCATGGGCATCACGATCACCGAGCGCTGCCAGGTGCTCCGGGTGATCGCCTGCGAGATCAGCCGGATCATCTCCCACCTGGTGTGGCTGGGGACCACGGGCATCGACCTCGGTGCCTTCACGCCGTTCCTGTGGTGTTTCTACCAGCGGGAACGGCTGTACAACCTGCAGGAGGCCTGGACCGGCGCCCGCCTGACCACCAGCCTGACCCGGGTGGGCGGGCTGATGGCCGACGTGCCCGACGGGTTCGAGGAGGGGCTCCGGGAGTTCTGCGGGAGCTTCCCCCGGACGCTCGACGAGGTGGACGCCATGTTCACCCGGAACGCCATCTGGTGCGGCCGCACCCAGGGCGTCGGGGTGATCAGCGGGCCCGAGGCGATCAACTACTCCCTGTCGGGCCCGATGCTCCGGGCCAGCGGGGTCGACTACGACGTCCGCAAGGACCGGCCCTATCTGGGCTACGAGACCTACGAATTCGACGTGCCGGTGGGCGAGCACGGCGACATCTACGATCGCTACCGGCTGCGGCTCGAGGAGATGTACCAGTCGGTTCGCATCCTCGACCAGGCGCTCGACCGGATGGAGCGCCTGCGCGGCGCGCCGATCAATGTGAGCGATCCCCGGGTCATCCTCCCGCCCAAGCACCGGGCGATGAGCGACATGGAAGCGATGATCTTCCACTTCAAGCAGGTGATGGAGGGGGTGCCGGCGCCGGTGGGCGAGGCCTACCTCGGCGTCGAGAATCCCAAGGGCGAGCTGGGGTACTACTTCGTTTCGGACGGTACCGCCAAGCCGGTGCGATGGCGCATCCGTCCGCCATCCTTCATCAATCTCGCCTGCCTGCCCAAGCTGTGCGAAGGAGTGCTGCTGTCCGACGTGATCGCCATCAACGCGAGCGTGGACATCGTGATGGGGGAAATCGACCGATGAGCGGCGCCGTGCGTCCGGCCGGGCACGACGCCGCCTACGAGCCGGTGTTTGTGGGCGAGGCGCGGGCCGCGCTCGAGGCCCTGTTCCCGAACTATCCCACGCGGCAGTCGTGCCTGCTCCCCGCCCTCTGGATGGTACAGGAACGCCGGGGCTGGGTCTCCGACGGTGCGATAGCCGAGGTCGCGGCAGTGCTGGGGCTCACCCCGGCGTACGTGCGCGGTGTGGTCACGTTCTACACCATGTATCACACCCACCCGGTCGGGCGCCATTTCATCCAGGTGTGCACCACCTCCCCCTGCAACATCTGCGGTGCGGAAGAGGTGACCCGGGCGTTTCTCAAGCACACCGGGTGTGGCGAGCTCGGCGCCACGAGCCCCGACGGCCGATTCACCGTCATCGAGGTCGAGTGCCTCGGGGCCTGCGGGTTCGCGACCCCGGCGCTCATCGATGACGATTTCATCGAGAGCGTGACCCCGGAGCGGGTGCCCGGCATCCTGCAGGGCTACCGGTAATGGGCTATCCCCACCCCAGCCATCCCGGCGAACAGGTGGTGCTGTCCCGCTACTTCGGGGACGCCGGCGCGCGCACCTACGAGGGGTGGGTCGCGCGCGGCGGATACGAGGGTCTGAAGAAGGCGCTGGGCCAGAGCCGCGATCAGGTGATCGACGAGGTGAAGGCGTCCGGGCTCCGGGGCCGCGGCGGCGCCGGCTTCCCCACCGGCCTCAAGTGGTCGTTCATGCCCAAGGACGCGACCCGGCCCCACTACCTGGTCTGCAACGCCGACGAATCCGAACCCGGCACGTTCAAGGACCGGGAGATCCTGCGATGGACGCCGCACGGCCTGCTCGAGGGTTGCGCCATCGCCGCCCACGCCATCGGCGCCGAACGGATCTACATCTACATTCGCGGGGAATTCACCGGCGAGCACCGGATTCTCGAGGCCGCCGTAGCCGAGGCGTACAAGGCCGGGGCCCTGGGCGGGAACGTGCTGGGATCGGGCAAGCGCATCGATGTGGTCATTCACCGGGGCGCTGGAGCGTACATCTGCGGTGAAGAGACCGCGATGATGAACTCGATCGAGGGCAAGCGGGGCAACCCCCGCATCAAGCCCCCGTTCCCCGCACAGGCGGGACTGTGGGCGTCGCCGACCACGATCAACAACGTCGAAACGCTGGCGTGCGTTCCGCACATCCTGGTGCGTGGCGCCGCCTGGTACAAGGGGCTGTGCCGGGGCAACCCCCAGAGCACCGGAACCAAGCTGTTCTCGGTCTGCGGCCACATCCAGAAGCCGGGGAACTACGAGGTCGAGATGGGGACCCCCATGAAGGACCTCATTTTCGACATGTGTGGCGGGATGCTCCCCGGCCGAACGCTCAAGGCGGTCATCCCGGGCGGGTCGTCGGTGCCGATCATGACTCCGGCCGAAGTGGACGAGTGCCTGATGGACTACGAGGGGATCGTCGCCCGCGGCTCGATGCTGGGGTCCGGCGGCATGATCGTCATGGACGATTCCACCGACCTGGTGTACCAGGTGATGCGGCTGGCGCGGTTCTACGCCCACGAGTCCTGCGCGCAATGCACCCAGTGCCGGGAGGGCACCGCCTGGACCACGCGGATCCTGGAACGCATCCTGGCGGGGCACGGCAAGCCCGAGGACCTCGATCTCCTGCTGGATCTCGCGGAGAACATGACCGGGAAGACCATCTGCGTGCTGAGCGACTCCTGCGCCGCCCCGGTGGTGAGCGCGATCAGGAAGTTCCCGGATGAGTTCGCCGCGTACCTCAATCGCTCCCGGCAGGTCGCGATGGCAGGCGCCTGACATGACCCAAGACCTCGTCAACGTCACGATCGACGGCATGGTGGTACAGGTCCCCAAGGGCACCACCATCATCGAGGCCGCCAAGAGCGCGGGCGTGCTGGTGCCGCACTACTGTTACCACCCGTCGCTGCCTTCGCCCGCCGTGTGCCGGATGTGCCTGGTCGAGGTCGAGAAGGCCCCCAAGCTCATGCCGGCCTGCGTCACCGCGGTGGCGGAAGGGCAGGTGGTGCACACCGGGAGCGACGCGGCCCGATCCGCCCGGACCAGCGTGCTCGAGTTCCTGCTCATCAACCATCCGCTCGACTGCCCGATCTGCGATCAGGCCGGGGAGTGCGAGCTGCAGGACTATGTGTTCCAGGAGGGCCGGAGCGGCACCCGGTATGCCGAGTACGCCAAGCGCTACAACCCGGTCGAGGACTTCGGGCCCGACGTGCTGTACGTGGCCAACCGCTGCATTCTCTGCACCCGGTGTGTCCGTTTCATGGAGGATGTCGCCGCGGCGCCGGTGCTGAACGTCTCGGAGCGCGGGGACCGCGCGTACATCGGCATCGACGAAGGCCAGCCGCTGGATCACCCCTGGGCGGGCAACGTGGTCGATCTCTGTCCGGTGGGCTCGCTGATCTCCAAGGATTTCCTGCACAAGGCCCGCGCCTGGGAGCTCGACAAGACCGCCAGCGTCTGTTCCGGCTGCTCGCAGGGCTGCAACATCACCATCGACACCCGGGACAACACCGTGGTCCGGCTCCGTCCGCGGCCGAATCTGGAGGTCAACCGGCATTTCATGTGCGATCATGGCCGGATGAGCTACCGCTGGATGAATCGTGGCGACCGCATCGAAGCGCCGCTGCTGCGGGACGGCGGACGCCACGCGGCGACCGAGTGGAAGGCGGCGCTGGCCCGGCTCGGCATGCTGGTCGCCAAGGGTGGGCGGGCCGTGCTGCTCGCCTCCGGCGGTGCGTCGGTCGAGTCCCTCGGCCTGCTCAAGGCGCTGCTGGGATCGACCCAGCTGACGGCGGCGGTGCAAGTGCCGCTGGGCGACCGGGAAGAGCCGCTCACCGGAATCCCGGGACTCGCGCTCCGCCGGGAGCGCGCACCGAATGGGGACGGGGCCCGGCTCCTGGGCTACTCGACCGACTGGGAGGCCGCGCTGCAGGCCGCCGCCGCCGCCGCCGACCTCGTCGTGCTGGTCGACGTGACCCTGACCGAGGCCGAGAGAACGCTGGTGTCGGGGGCCGGCGCCGTGGTCGTTCTTGGCACCACGGTTGGCCAGGAGCTGCCGGGCGCTGAACTGGTGCTGCCGGTGACCAATGTCGCCGAAGAGAGCGGGGCCTTCGTCAACCGCGATGGCCGGGTGCAGCGCTATCAGCAGGCGCGCACCCCGCCGGGGATGGCCCGGCCGGCCTGGTGGGTCGCCGCGATGGCCGGCGCGGCGGAGGTGGCGACGGCGGCCGAGGCGTTCGCCGCGGTCGCGGCGACCAGCGCCGCACTGGGCGGGCTGACGTACGCCGACCTCGGGCTGACCGGCCGCGTGGTCCGCGCCACGGCCGGCGCCGGAGCCTAGGCAATGACACCCGAGATCAAGGGCCTGGTGCTGGTGTCCGCGATCAAGCTGATCGTGGTGTTCACCATCACGCTGGTGGGCGTGGCACTGCTGACCCTGATGGAGCGCAAGGTCTCCGCCTGGATGCAGTACCGCCTCGGCCCGAACCGGGTGGGTTTCGGGGGGCTGCTGCAGCCCGCCGCCGATGGCCTCAAGAACATTCTCAAGGAAGAGACCTTTCCGGGCACGGCCAACCGCGGTCTGTTCACGCTGGCGCCGGTGCTGGCATTCACGCCCGCGCTGATTCTGGGATCGCTGATTCCCTGGGCCGCGCCGCTGCGGCTCCAGTTCGACTTCACGCTGCCGCCGCTGGGCCGGTTCACGTATGACGCGCTGACGTCCATGGCGGTGGTGGATCTGCCCATCGGGATCCTGTTCGTGCTGGCGGTGAGTTCCACCGGGGTGTACGGGATCGCGCTGGCCGGCTGGTCGTCCAACAACAAGTACTCGCTGCTGGGCGGCCTCCGGGCGAGCGCCCAGATGGTGTCGTACGAGGTCGCGATGGGACTCGCCATCGTCCCGGTGCTGATGCTGACCGGCGACGCGGCGTTCGGCGAGATCATCCGGGCCCAGCAACAGGGATTGCCCTTCATCCTGCCGCTGTTCCTCTCGTTCTTCATCTTCCTGGTCGCCGGGTTTGCGGAGACCAACCGGCTGCCGTTCGACATGCCGGAAGCCGAATCGGAGCTGATCGCCGGGTATCACACCGAGTACTCGGCCATGAAGTTCTCGATGTTCTTCATCGCCGAGTATGCCAACATGGTGACGGTGTCGGCCATGGTCACCGTCCTGTTCCTGGGGGGATGGGACATCCCCCTGACCCACTGGGACGAAACCCCCGGCGTGCTGCAGACGATCGTCACCGGCGCGGTGATGTTCCTCAAGGTGTTCTTCTGGCTGTTCGTGTTCATGTGGGTCCGCTGGACCCTGCCGCGGTTCCGGTACGACCAGCTCATGGCGCTCGGCTGGAAGGTGCTGATGCCCATCGGGCTGGCCTACGTGATGCTCATCGCCGGCGCGATCTATCTCACGGACACGGTGCTCGCCGCGAGCTCCGCGATGGTGAAGCTGCTGATCCTCACGCTGATCAACGTGGGGCTGGGATACATCGTGTTCCGGGTCGTCGATCGGGGGTTGCTGATCAGCGGGTCGCAGGGCCCGGCGCCCCGGCGCAGCCTGGAGCGGCTGGCGTGAGGAGCCTATGGCAATTGGCGTGAAGGTCCTGAAACGGCCGGAGCGAGGGGTGAGTTACGTGCGCGCCACGCTCAAGGGCATGGCGATCACCTTCCGCAAGATGCTCGAGCCGAAGGTGACGATGCAGTACCCCGAGGAGAAGAGCGCGCCCGAGGCCGCCCGCGGCGCCTGGACCCTGTCCTCGCGCTGGCGCGGGACCCATCGCATGCTCACTGACGAGCAGGGACGCTCGAAATGCGTGGCCTGTGGCCTCTGCCCGCAGATCTGTCCGGCCAACTGCATCAAGCTGGTGCCGGGCGAGGATGAGGAGGGCAACCGCTACCCGCTGATCTACGAGATCGACGAGTTCCGCTGCGTGTTCTGCGGGTACTGCCAGGAGGTCTGTCCCGAGGAAGCGATTCACGTGGGCGTGCACTATGAGAACGCCGAGTACAGTCGCGACCGGTTCGTCTACGATCTCGAACGGCTGTCTTCGCAGACCCATCCGGTGTCGACCCTCTGGGATCCCACCGACCCGAAAGGCGAGTGATGGTCGAGCAGCTGTTCTGGTTCTTCGCCGGCGTGGCCATCGCGGCCGCCCTGATGGTCGTGTGCCTCCGCAACCCGATCGCGTCGGCGTGCTGCCTCGTGGTCACCATGCTGGCCCTGGCGGCGATCTTCATCCTGCTCGACGCCCAGTTCATCGGCGCCATCCAGATCCTGGTGTATGCCGGCGCCATCATGGTGCTGTTCCTGTTCGTGATCATGCTGCTCAATCTCGGTCGCGGGGAAAGCGACCTCCGGGGCGCCCCAGTCTGGTTCCTCGGCATGTGCCTGGTCGGCGTCCTCGCCAGCCAGCTGATGCCGCTGGCGGGGTACAGCCGGGAGCGCATGGCGCTCGAGTTCAGCCGGTCCCCCGCGCTGGCCCAGCCGGAGGTGGTGTTCGACTCGACGATGAACGCGGCGGGGCTGAACCCGGCCCGCGCCACTGCCCGGCGGGGGGTGCCGGGTGACGTGGCCGAACCGCTCTTCACCCAGTATCTGGTGCCGTTCGAGTTGACGTCCATCCTGCTGCTCGCCGCGATCGTGGGCGCCGTCGTCCTGGCCAAGCGGAGGATCGAATGAGCCTGGTGGGCCCGGCGCTGGGCGTGTCGGCGGTGCTGTTCGGCATCGGCGTCCTGGGCGTCCTGCTGCGGCGCAACGCGATCGTGATCTTCATGTGCGTGGAGCTGATGCTGAACGCCGTGAACCTGACGTTCATCGCCCTCTCGCAGGCCTATGGATTGCCCGGCCAGATCTTCGTCTTCTTCGTCATGACGGTGGCGGCCGCCGAGGCCGCGGTCGGACTGGCGATCATCCTGGCAGTCTTCCGGCATCATCGGTCGGTGGACCTCCAGAACATCAACCTTCTCAAGGGATGATGCCCCAGGCACTCGGGCCCGTCGACATCGCCCTCATCATCGGCCTGCCGATGCTGGGCTTCCTCCTCAACGGGGCCATCGCGCTGTGGCGTCCCCAGGCGAAGATGGCCGTGTCGATCATCGGGCCGGCGGTGCTGCTCGGGGCGTTCGCCGCGAGCCTGCTGCGCTTCCGGGACCTCGCCGCGGTGTGGGCAACAGAGCCCGAGCTCGCCCCGGTGGTGTCGCTCTGGTCCTGGATTCCGGTCGGCGGTCTGCAGGTCAATTTTGCCTTCCAGTTCGATCAGCTCTCGATGGTCCTGCTGCTGGTGGTCACCGGCGTGGGGAGCCTGATCCACCTGTTCAGCGTCGGGTACATGAAGGCGGACCCGGGGTACGCCCGGTATTTCGCCTACCTGAATCTGTTCATCGTCTTCATGCTGGTGCTGGTGCTGGGCGCCAGTTTCCCGATGATGTTCATCGGCTGGGAGGGCGTGGGGCTGTGCTCGTATCTGCTGATCGGATTCTGGTTCTCCGACAAGGCCAACGCCGATGCCGGAAAGAAAGCCTTCATCGTCAACCGGATCGGGGACTTCGGCTTCCTCATCGCGATGTTCATGATCTGGCAGGCCTTCGGTGCCCTGGATTACCGGGACGTCTTTCCGCGGGCCGCCGAGGTGCTCCCCGCGGGCGGCGCGCTGGTCACCGCCATCACGCTCTTTCTCTTCCTCGGCTGTGTGGGCAAGTCGGCCCAGATTCCGCTGTACACCTGGTTGCCTGATGCCATGGCCGGCCCGACGCCGGTGTCGGCGCTGATCCACGCCGCTACCATGGTCACGGCCGGCGTGTACCTGGTGGCGCGGACCAATGTGCTGTTCGCCCTCGCACCGACCAGCCAGGTGGTGGTGGCGGGCATCGGGGCGCTCACCGCGCTGTTCGCGGCCACGATCGGGCTCCGGCAGTACGACATCAAGCGGGTGCTGGCGTATTCCACCGTGTCGCAGCTGGGGTACATGTTCCTCGGCGTCGGGACCGGGGCGATCACGGCAGGCATCTTTCATCTGGTAACGCACGCCTTCTTCAAGGCGCTGCTGTTTCTCGGTTCCGGCAGCGTGATCCACGCGATGCACCACGCCTACCACGCGACCCATCGACACGACGACGCCCAGGACATGCGGAACATGGGCGGCCTGGCCCGGTACCTGCCCGTCACCGCCGGCCTGATGATCGTCGCCACGCTGGCGATCGCCGGGGTGCCGCCCTTCGCCGGCTTCTTCTCGAAGGATGAGATCCTGGCCGTCACGTTCGGACGCGGGGAGCACCAGCCGATCTTCCGGTACTTCTGGGCCATGGGCGTGGTGGCGGCCTTCCTCACCGCGTACTACATGGCTCGCCTGGTGGCGATGACGTTCTTCGGCGAGAATCGCACGGGGGCGGAAGAGCGCAAGCACCTCCACGAGGCGCCCTGGATCATGACCGGACCCCTGGTGGTGCTCGGTCTGTTGAGCATCGTCGGCGGCTGGCTGAATCTGCCGGCGTTCGCCGGGGGCCTCGGTCACGCCGAACGGCTCCATCACTGGCTCGAGCCGGTGGCCGCCCGCGGGGCCGAGATTGCGGCCGGTCTGGGCACGGTGGCCGAAGCGCCGCACGGAAGCGTCGAGACCACGCTGGTCGTGGTCGCCATCGCGGTCGCCTTGATCGGCCTGGCCCTGGGATGGACCGCGACCCTGCGCGGACGGACTGTCCCGGCGCGCGAAGCGCCGGCCGAACACGGCATCTGGAAGCTGCTGTACCACAAGTACTACGTGGATGAGCTGTACGATCGCTTCCTCGTCGACCCGCTGGTCCGCCTCTCCCGAAACGTCCTCTGGAGGAAGGTGGACATGGGTGTCATCGACGGGGCGGGGGTGAACGGGTCCGCCGGCTTGTCACGGGCCCTGGGCTGGCTCGGCAGCCGGCTTCAGACCGGACAGGTGGGGGTGTACGTGATGCTGTTTCTGGTGGGCGCGCTGTTCGTGCTGGGCATGGTGGCGTGGAGATGAGCAGCCGGCGCCCGGCGCCTGAAAGCGAGCGATGATCGATCTTCTGAGCGCCATCGGCTACGACCGCTGGGTCCTGAACGCGCTGCTCGTGCTGCCCCTGCTGGGGGCCATCCCGATAGCGGTGGCACCGGCGCGGCAGGCGCGGTACATCGCCCTCGCCGTCACCATCGTGGAACTGGTGGTGTCGCTGGGGCTCTGGTGGGCGTTCGATGCGTCGACCGCGGCGATGCAGTTCGGGATGACCATCCCGTGGCTGCCGGAGTGGGGAATCAGCTACCGGGTCGGCCTCGATGGGATCTCGCTCTTCATGGTGCTGCTGACCACGACGATCATGCCGCTCGCCGTCCTGAGCAGCTATGACTACATCACCGAACGCGAGCGGCTGTACTACGGCCTGCTCCTCGTGCTCGTGACGGGCATGCTCGGGGTGTTCCTGGCCCTCGACATGTTCCTGTTCTACGTGTTCTGGGAGCTCATGCTGATTCCGATGTACTTCATCATCGGGATCTGGGGCGGCCGGAACCGGCTGTACGCGGCGATCAAGTTCTTCATCTACACGATGGCCGGTTCGCTGCTCATGCTGCTGGCGATTCTGCTGATGATGTTCCAGATCTCGAAGGTCACGGGGACCCCGACGTTCGACTATGACGCGTTTCTCGTCGGTGCCCGCCAGCTCGGCGGGCTGGCTCCCTGGCTCTTCGCCGCCTTCGCTCTCGCCTTCGCGATCAAAGTGCCGATGTTTCCCTTCCACACCTGGCTGCCCGATGCCCACGTGGAGGCGCCCACGGCGGGGTCGGTGATCCTGGCGAGCATCCTGCTCAAGATGGGGACCTACGGATTCCTGCGGTTTGCGGTGCCGTTCTTTCCCGATGTGGCGCTGTCGCCGGCGGTCACCACCATCGTGATCGGGTGCGCCGTGATCGGGGTGGTGTACGGCGCGCTGGTGGCGATGGTCCAGCCGGATGTGAAGAAGCTGGTGGCGTACTCGTCGGTCAGCCACCTGGGATTCGTGATGTTGGGCATCTGGGCCGCCACGCTGCAGAGCGTGCAGGGCGCCCTGATGATCATGATCGGGCACGGCCTGTCGACCGGCGCCCTGTTCCTGCTGATCGGAATGCTGTACGAGCGGCGGCACACCCGCGAGATCCACGCCTACGGCGGACTGGCGGCGGTGATCCCGGTGTTCTCGCTCATCCTGGTGATCACCTCGCTCGCTTCGATCGGGCTCCCGGGGCTGAGCGGATTCGTGGGCGAATTCCTGGTGCTGCTGGGGAGCTTCGAGCGCCACCCCTGGGCAACCGGCATCGCGACCACGGGGGTGATCTTCGCCGCCGCCTACCTGCTCTGGGCCCTGCAGCGGGTGTTGTTCAACCGGTTGGACAAGACCGAAAACGCGCACCTCCGCGACCTCAGCCCGCGGGAACTCTGGGTGGTGTTGCCGCTGGTCGCGGGGATGGTGTGGCTGGGACTGTACCCCGGGCCGGTGCTCGACCGGATGGATGCCGCGGCCAGGCGGTATGTGGAACTCGTGCGGCCCGGTCTGTCACAGCACCCCGAAACCGCCCTTCAGCGCTCTCGAGAGGAGCGCCCATGACCATGCCGATCGATCCAACCACGCCGGTCGGCACCGTCCTGGCCCTGCTGCCGGAGGTGGTGCTCTCGGTCGCGGCGCTCGCCGTCCTGCTGGTGGTCAGCTGGCGCCATGCCGATGCGCGGGACAGCCGCCTGGCCGGCTGGCTGAGCCTGGGCGGCCTGGGACTCGCGGCGCTGGCGCTGCTCTGGCTGGTGCGCAATACGCCGGCGGAGCCTGGTCTGGGGCAGATGATCGCGCTGGATGCGTTCCGGTACGTCACTTCAGCCCTGATCCTGCTGGTGGCGGCGGGGTCGGTGCTGGCCGCGCTGGGATATCTCGAGCGGGAGCGGCTGGTGGCCCCGGAGTATTACGTCCTGGTCCTGCTCGCCGTGGTCGGCATGCTGTTCATGGTGAACGCCCAGGATCTCATCGTGCTGTTCCTCGGTCTTGAGACCATGTCGGTGGCCGTCTACGTGCTCGCCGGGTACAATCGGGGCAATATCTTCTCCGCCGAGGCGGCACTCAAGTATTTCCTGATCGGGGCGTTCGCGTCGGGCTTCCTGCTGTACGGCATCGCGCTGGTGTACGGCGCCGCCGGGACCACCAACCTGGTCCTGATCGGGGCCCAGTTTTCGCTGGGCGACCTGTCCCTGATGGCCCGGCTGGGATTCGGCCTGCTGGTGATCGGCTTCGGCTTCAAGGTGGCGGCGGTCCCGTTCCACATGTGGGCGCCGGACGTCTACGATGGTGCTCCGACTCCGGTGAGTGGCTTCATGGCGGCCGCGGTGAAGACGGCGGGGTTTGTGGCGTTCGCCCGGGTCCTGTACACCGGATTCCAGGCGGCGACGGTCGAGTGGCAGCCGATCATCTTCGGGCTGTCCGCCGCGTCCATGATCCTGGGCAACCTGGTGGCGCTCAACCAGCGGTCGGTCAAACGGATGCTCGCCTACAGCTCGATCGCGCATGCCGGGTACCTGCTGGCCGCAACCTGGCCCGGCACGCCGTTCGGGATTTCGGCGATGACGTTCTATCTGCTCGCCTACGGTGTGACCACCGTGGCCGCGTTCGCCCTGCTTGGTGCCCTCGGCCGGGATGGCGAGCGGGACGTGACCCTGGCCGAACTCGCCGGGCTGGCGGCGTCCCGGCCGTGGATGGCGTTCGCCATGGCGCTCTGCATGCTCTCCCTGCTTGGCTTCCCCGGTACCGTCGGGTTCATGGGGAAATGGTATATCCTGTCGTCCCTCGCCGTCACCGGGCATTGGGGGCTGGCCGTGATCCTGGTGATCACCAGCGTGGTCTCCGCGGGCTATTATCTGCCGGTGATCATGTCGATGTACATGCAGCCGGCCCGGGCTCCGCTGGTCTATCACGATCGTGGGCTCCCGGGGAGCGCCGCGGTGGCGGTCGGGGTCGCCGTGGTTCTCATGCTGGTACTGGGCGTCTGGCCCACCGAAATTCTGCATCTCACCGACGAGGCTGCCTTTTCTCTGGCGCAGTCGGTGGGGCAGACGGTCGCCGGCCCGTAACCCGCGGCCACCGGTCACGCCGGGAGGGATTCCACACTCCTGCACCGCTGCTCCGACTTCCGGCACTCCGGCACACCCACCATGCAGGTCCCCCGGAACGTCTTCCGACAGTACGACGTGCGTGGCCTGGTCGGGTCCGAGCTCACGCCGGTCTTCGCGCGCGGGCTCGGCCGGGCGTACGCCACCATGGCGTGGGAGCGAATCGGGCGGGCCCCGGTGCTCGCGGTCGGCCGGGACAATCGTCCGTCCGGCCAGGCGCTGGCCGCGGGGGTGCGGGCGGGCATCATCGCGGCCGGCGGGACCGCGATCGACGTCGGCGAGATCCCGACCCCAGCGCTGTATTTTGCCGAGCAGGCGCTGGCGGCGGACGGAGGCCTGCAGGTCACGGGCTCGCACAATCCGCCGGAGTTCAACGGCTTCAAGATGGTCCTCGCCGGCGAGGCCCTGCACGGCGAACAGATCGAGCGATTGTACGAGACGGTGCAGCTCGAGCGCTGGCGGAGCGGCACCGGAGCGGAGACCGCTGACGGCAGTATCGCCGCGAGGTACCGCAATGCCATCGTGCAACGACACCGGCTGCAGCGATCGGTGCGGGTGGTAGTCGACTGCGGAAACGGGGTCGCGGGCCCGATCGCGGTCGCCACACTGACCGCCCTGGGCGCCGACGTGGTCCCGCTGTTCTGCGAGTCGGACGGGACCTTCCCGAATCACCATCCCGACCCGACGGTCATCGACAACCTGAGGGATCTCCGCAGTCAGGTCCGACGAAGCGGGGCCGAACTGGGGATCGCCTTCGATGGTGATGCCGACCGCATCGGCGCGGTCGACGAGACCGGCACGCCAGTCTTCGGCGACCAGCTGCTGGTGCTGTACGGACGGGACGCCGTCCGGCGCTTCGGTCCGGGCATCACGGTGATCTTCGATGTGAAGTGCTCCCAGGTCCTGCCCGACGCGCTGACCGCCGCCGGTGCCCGCCCCGAGATGTGGAAGACCGGACACTCGCTCATCAAGGCACGCATGAAGGAACGCGCCGCCGTGCTGGCCGGAGAAATGAGCGGGCACATGTTCTTCGGCGGTGACTGGCTGGGCTTCGACGACGCCCTGTTCGCCGCCGCCCGGCTGCTGGAGATCGTGTCGCACGGGGCAGGCGGGCTTGCCCCGCTGCTGGCCGACCTGCCGGTGACCTGTGCCACACCGGAGATCCGGGTGGATTGCGCCGATGAGCGAAAAGCGGCGCTGGTCGACCGCGCGGCGGCGTATTTCTCGGCCCGGTATCCGGTCAGCACGCTGGACGGCGTACGCATGTCTTTTCCCCGCGGGTGGGGACTCATCCGGGCGTCGAACACCCAGCCCATCCTGGTCCTGCGCTTCGAAGCGACCGATCAGGCGGCGCTCTCCGCGTACCACACCGAAGTCATGGGCTGGCTGGCCGCACAGGGACCCGGCGGGTGACCCCGGCGCGGTCGCGATCGCCCGCCCGTCCTTCCCTCGGAGCCCTCCGGGGCTAGCTTCTCCCGGCATGTCCCCTCGCGCACTCCGAATCACCAGCATCGTCCTGGTGTTCGTCGCCCTGCTCTTCGCCGGGCGGTGGACGGCCGGGCTCCTGGCCGAGCGCTGGTGGGCCGGGCAGCTTTCGCCCCAGGCCGTCCGATTCGTCACCAAGTGGGCGGTGGTGTCCCTGCTGCTCGAGAGTGCCGGGATTCTGATCGCGTGCGCCTGGTTCGTCGGCCACCTGCTGGTGGTCTACCAGGCGATCGGATCCGTCCAGGTGCACCGTCGCCTGGGCAATCTGGAGATTCGTGAAGCAGTGAACATGCGAGCCATCGTCTGGCTCAGCGTCAGCGGCGGGCTGCTGCTCGGCATCCTGGTGGGTAGCGGTACGGGAAAGTGGACCGGTCCCCTCATGCTCGGCTGGGCCGGGGTGCGGTACGGCGAAGTCGATCCCTTGCTCGGGCGGGAGTTGGGCTTCTACATCGCGCGGTTGCCGGTCCTGGGCGGCCTCCAGGACTTCATTCTGCTCCTGACCACTACCGCGCTGGTGGGATCCGCGGTGCTCTACATCGTGATCGGGGCGCTGCGCTGGGTCGACCGTCGTCCCGCCATCAACGATCACGCCCGCCGGCACCTGGGCATTCTCGCCGGGTTGGTCGCGCTCGCCCTCGCCTGGCAGTACCTGCTCAGGCCGTACGAGATCGTCGGGGGCGTCAGCGGGTCGGTGGACGCGGGGCTCTTCGAGTTTCGCCGCAACGTGGCGCTGGCACTCACCGGGACGGCCTTCGCGGCCGCCTTCCTGTCGTTCCTCTGGGCTCTGCGCGGGCACAACACCCTGGTCCTGGCCATCTGGTGCCTGTTGGCGGCCACGTCGCTGTTCGGCTGGTACATCATCCCGGCGTTGCTCGGAGGCAGCACCGCATCGGCGGTCCCATCGGCTGCCCGTCGCCAGCTCGATCAGCTCGCCTACGGCATGGAAGCGTTGCGCGACTCGGTGCTTGCCCGCCGCGACGCTCCCCCCGACCCGCCCAGGCCACCGGCGTTGTGGCAGGCCCGACTCGCCGTGGACGCGACGGCCAGCGATTCCGGACGGGTCGTGACGGCCGATCGCGCGGTGGTACAGGTGGGCTCGCGGCCGCGTCCGGCATGGCTCGTGGTCCGGGATCGGGGCGGGCGCGGAGCGTCGATCGTCGTTCTGCTCGACGACCAGACCACGCCGACCGGCCGGCCGATCCTGTTTCACGATCCGGACAGCCTGAGGACGTCGGGCGGCACGCCGATCCTGCGACTCCCGCCGCGGGCCATCTGGCCCAGGGGCCCCGCAAGCGTGGTGGACAGCGCGCCGGGTGGAGTCGAGATCGGATCCGGATTGCGGCGCCTGGCCCTCGCCTGGGCGCTGCAGTCGGGTCGCCTGCTCGGACCGGTCCCCGCCGGGCAGCGGGTGTACTGGCATCTTGATCCAGCGGATCGACTCGGCACCGTCGCCCCGTTCGCCGTCTGGGGGGCTCCGTCGCCTCGATTCATCGGTGGAGAGCTGGTCTGGCTGGTCGATGGTTACCTCAGCAGTGAGTCGTTTCCGGGGTCCAGCCGGGTCGAGTGGCGGGGGCGGCGGATCGGGGCCCTGCGCGCCGGATTCCTCGGCGTGGTGCGTGCGCAGGATGGTGAGACCAACATCTATTTGCGCCACACCGCGGACGAACTGGCGAAAGCCTGGCAGGGGATCTCGGACACTTTGATCCAGCCGGCCACGGCGCTCCCGGCTGAGATCGTGCGCGCCCTCTCGTACCCGGCCGAGCTGCTTGAAGCGCAGGCCCGGGTGCTGGGCAACTCCCACTGGGGGTTGGGGCAGGTGATCGGTCGGACGGCGGCGATCGGGGTAGCGGGCGCGGCCGACGAGGGGATGTGGAAGCCGGATACCAGCGGCGTCCAGATCATCCTCCCATTCGAACAGTCTCCCCAGCGTCAGATCTCCGCCGTGGCCTGGGCGCATGTGTCCGACGGCTGGGAAATGCTCACGCTCCTGCGAATCGACAGCCTGCTTTCCCTTCCCGATCCGACCGCGCTCCAGGCCAAGTGGGCACGCTTCCCCACCTTTCTCCAGATCAAGGACTCGGTCGAGAAGCAGGGGGCCAGACTCGAGCCCGGCCCGGTGCGTTATTGGGCGACCACGGCCGGACTCGGCGCCGTGCAGGCCCAATTCTCCCGCCGGGAGGGGCATGAACCCACCCTCGCCTGGGTCAGCCTCGCGCTGGGCGACCGGAAAGGCGCCGGGCACGATCTCGAAGAGGCGTGGCAGAACATGCTCGGTCTTTCGGCTCCCATCATCTCCGCCGGCGACCGCGGTAGTCAGCTGCTGGAAGCCCGCCGTCACATCCAGGCTGCCGAAGCCGCCATGCGTCGTGGCGATCTCGAGGCCTTTGGGCGCGCGTGGGACGCCCTGCGTCGGGTTCTGCGTAGCCCCTAAGTCATGATCTTGCCTCTGCTTAGCTCGCTGTTTACCTTCCGCCGCGCGTCGGCGCCCCCGTCAGGCGGGCCGCCCGAGTCCCGAGGCCCATTCCGGTCGAGGTCGAAGTGAATCTGCACGAGTATCAGAGCCGGGCCCTGTTTCGAGCGGCCGGAATACCGATGCCGGACGGCGACGTCGCGTCCACTCCCTCCGAGGCAGAGTCCATCGCGAGGCGAGTGGGGGGCACGGTCGTGATCAAGGCGCAGGTGCATGCCGGAGGCCGGGGCAAGGCCGGCGGCGTCAAGCTGACGAAGACCCCAGCCGAAGCGGCCGCGGCCGCCGAAAAGATCCTGGGGATGACCATCAAGGGCCTCGTAGTCCAGAAAGTCCTCGTGGTACCAGCCGCCGACATCGCCAGCGAGGCCTATGTCGGTCTCATCATGGATCGAGCGAGCCAGCGGCCGGTCTTCATGGTCAGCCCGGACGGCGGCATCGACATCGAGGAGGTGGCCGTCAAGTCGCCGGATCGGATCCGGCGGCTGGCCGTGGATCCCCGGTACGGCCTGCTGACCCATCAGGCGATGGGACTCGCCCTGTTCCTGTACCGCGACATCGGCAAGGCTCGGGCGGCGGCGAGGATCATGGAACAGCTGTATCAGGTGTTCACCGGCAACGGCTGCTCGCTGGCCGAGGTCAATCCCGCTGGTGACGACCCCGGACGGCAAGGTCATCGCGCTGGACGCCAAGGTGTCGATCGACGACAACGAACTGGACCGCCGCCCGGACCTGGCCCTGCTGCGTGACGATTCGGCCGAGGCGCTGAGCGAGGTGCAGGCGCGCCGGGCCAACCTCACGTTCATCAAGCTGGAGGGCAACGTCGGGTGCATCGTGAACGGCGCCGGACTGGCGATGGCGACGATGGACCTGGTGAAGTACTACGGCGGGGAGCCGGCCAACTTCCTCGATATCGGCGGCAGCTCGAACCCCGACAAGGTCGTGAATGCGCTGCGGATCATCACCAGCGATGCCAAAGTCAAGGCGATCCTCTTCAATATCTTCGGCGGCATCACCCGAACCGATGATGTCGCCAACGGCATCAAGACGGCGCTGTCGCAGTTCCCGGTGAAAGTGCCGATCGTGGTACGCCTGACCGGGACCAACGAAGCCGAGGCGGTTCGCATCCTCCAGGGCATCGGGATGACCGCGCTGTCCGACATGGACGAGGCGGTGCAGAAGGTCGTGGCCGTGGCCGGGGAGGCCGCGTGAGCATTTTCATCGGCGCCGAAACCCGACTGCTGGTGCAAGGCATCACCGGCCGGGACGGCTCGTTTCACACCCGGCAGATGCTGGAATACGGCACCCGGGTCGTGTCCGGGGTCACCCCTGGCAAGGGTGGGCAGACGTTCGAGGACACGGTCCCGGTGTTCGACACGGTGGCCGATGCGGTCCGCGCGACCGCGGCCAACACCACGGTCATCTATGTCCCGCCGGCCGGGGCGGCTGGGGCTATCTTCGAGGCCGCCGACGCCGGAATCGGCTTGATCGTCTGCATCACCGAGGGCGTCCCCGTCATGGACATGACGAAGGTCCTTCCCTTTGTGCGGGAGCGTGGCGCCCGGCTGGTCGGGCCCAATTGCCCCGGCCTGATTTCGCCCGGGACGTCCAAGGTCGGAATCATCCCCGGCAATATCTGTCTTCCGGGCCGGGTCGGCCTGGTGTCCCGGAGCGGTACGCTCACGTATGAGGTGGTCCATCAGTTGACCAGGAACGGGATCGGACAAAGCACCTGCGTCGGCATCGGCGGCGATCCCCTGAACGGCACTTCGTTCATCGACTGCCTGCGGGCCTTTCAGGGGGATCCGGACACCGAGGCGATCGTGATACTTGGCGAGATCGGCGGGACCGACGAACAGAACGCCGCGCTGTTCGTGAAGGAGCAGGTCACCAAGCCGGTCGTCGGGTTCATCGCGGGGCAGACCGCACCGCCCGGAAGACGGATGGGGCATGCCGGAGCCATCATCAGCGGATCCTCCGGCACGGCGGCCGAGAAGATTGCCGCGTTCGAGGCGGCCGGCATCGCCGTGATGAAACGGCCGGCGGATGTCGTGGAACTACTCCAGGCCCGGCGCAAACGCAAATAGGGTGAACCGGAACGGCGAACGACGGACGGCCCGCGGGCCGCTCCCGGTTTACTGATCACCAGACCGCATGAGGTTGCTTTGGCAAAGATACTGACGCTGGGCATGCTGAAACCGGACGCCATTGCGGGCGCCAAGACCGGCCTGATCATCGCCCACATCCAGCGAGAGGGCTTCGTCATCCGTGCCGCCCGCCTCACGCGCCTGTCGCGAGCCATGGCGCGGAAGTTCTACGAGGTTCACAAGGAACGCCCATTCTACTCTGACTTGGTCGAGTTCATGACCTCGGGCCCGGTTCTTCCCATGGCCCTCGAACGGGAAGATGCCGTGGCCCATTTCCGGACCGTCATCGGGGCCACCGATCCGGCCGATGCCGCCGCCGGGACCATTCGGAAGCTGTATGCCGAATCGAAGGGAAAGAACGCGGTTCACGGCTCCGACAGCCCTGAAAACGGCCTCCGGGAGGTCGGCTTTTTCTTCCCGGAAGCCGAATTGGCCGATCTCTGGGGCTAACGTCCCGGCACCACGGCCGGTGGCTCGATCGGATCGGCCCGCGACTCGCCGGGAGCGGGTTCAGCCGGGCCGCTGAACTTGACTCAAGTCGTTGTCCCATTTAGGTTTTCGCGCTATGCTTCAAGTCGACGTCCGGGACCTTCACAGTGGCCCGGTGGAGACTCTCGGCCGGCTTCTACCCGAGGATCAGACCTTCGCTGGTCTCAGCCTGGATCTGGATGGACCGGTCGAGGTGGCGGGTCATCTCGCGCAAACCGGCGACCACGAGTTCTATTGGCAGGCACGATTGACCGGTCGGCTCCGGGGAAGTTGTCGGCGCTGCTTGACGGACTTGGTGTATCCTCTGGAAACGGACATCCAGGTGCTGTTCAGCGCGGACCCGGAGGCGGCCGATGACCCGTCGGTGTACCCGCTCGCGGCGCCGGTGACCCGGGTGGACGTTCGTCCGGCGGTGCGCGAAGAGGTGGCACTCGCCGTATCCGCGTATCCCATCTGCCGTGAGGACTGCGCCGGGCTCTGTCCCCGGTGCGGGGCGGATCTCAATTCCGGGCCGTGCCGCTGCGCGGCCCCAACTGACTGAGGCTTCCGATGGCTGTCCCCAAGCGCAAGCTTTCCAAATCCCGCAAGCGGCTGCGCCGCGGCCATCACCACGCCGCCTCGATGCCGACCCAGGCCTGTCCGCGCTGCAGTTCGCCCAAGTTGCCGCACCGCGTTTGTCCGACTTGCGGGTACTATCGCGGCAAGAAGATGGTTGAGGTCGAGGACGCCTGACCGTGATCCGCGTCGCTCTCGACGCCATGGGGGGAGACCATGCCCCTCAGGCGGAAATCGAGGGTGCGGTTCAGGCCCTGGCCGAGCTCCCCGCCGGCTTTGTGGTGCAGTTGGTGGGTCGCCGGGCACTGCTGGAGGCCGAACTCGGCCGCTTCGACTCGGCCGATCGGTCGCGCATCGAGATCCATGATGCGGCTGACGTCATCGGCATGGACGAGAAGCCGCTGGCCGCGGTGCGCAAGAAGCCCCAGTCGAGTCTGGTGGTCGGCCTCAACCTGCAGAAGGCGGGCAAGTCCGACGCCTTCGTCTCCGCCGGGAACACCGGGGCGGTCCTGGTCGGCTCCACTCTGCTGCTGGGACTGCACGAGGGAGTCGAGCGCGCCACGGTCGCCACCCTCTTTCCCACCGCCGATCTCCCGGTCCTGGTGCTGGACGCCGGTGCCACGGTCGATTGCTCCGCCCGGGAACTGGTCGGGTTCGCCTGGCTCGGAACGATCTACATGCAGGACGTGCTGGGCCGGCCACAACCCAAGATCGGGCTGCTGAACGTCGGCGAGGAGGACGAAAAGGGAACGCGGCTGCCAAGGAGGCGCACGCCCTGCTGCGACAGGCGCCGGGGCTCAATTACGTCGGCAATGTCGAAGGACGGGACATCCTGGCCGGCCATCAGACCCACGGGATGGTGGACATCGTGGTGTGCGACGGGTTTGTCGGAAACATCGTGCTGAAGTTCTATGAATCGGTCGCTCGGCTCATCGTGCGGCTGGTGAAGAAGGAGGCCCCAGGCGTGCTGGCGCAGCCCGAGATCCTGCGGGTCTTTCGCCACCTCGACTATGCCGAGTACGGCGGGGCGCCGCTGCTGGGCGTCCGAGGGGTGTCCATCATCTGCCACGGTTCCTCCAATGCCAACGCGTTCCGCAACGCGATCCGGGTCGCCACCCAGGCGGTCGCGCACGACCTGAGCGCCCACATCGGCGCCCAGTTCGCTCGCCGGGACGCGGAGTCGCGCGCCTGATGCCGCGCCCCTTCGTTCACATCGCGGGGCTGGGGGTGCACATCCCGGCCCGGGTAGTGACCAACCGGGATTTCGAGGCTCGGCTCGAGACGTCCGATCAGTGGATCGTCGAGCGTACCGGCATCCGCGAGCGCCGGTACGCCGGTCCCGAGGAAACCGTCGCGACCATGGCCCGCGGCGCCTCCGAGACCGCGTTGAAACGAGCCGGCATCACCGCGACGGATCTCGATGCGCTGATCGTCGCCACGGCGACCCCGGACCACCCCCTGCCGTCGACGGCGTGCTATCTCCAGGCGCTGATCGGGGCGGATCGGGCGGCGGCGTTCGATGTGTCGGCCGCCTGTTCGGGGTTCATCTACGGGCTGACGGTAGCCGAGGGGCTCATCCTCGCCGGGCACGCCAAACATGTTCTGGTCGTCGGTGGAGAGAAACTGACCTGCATCACCGACCAGCAGGATCGTTCGACGGCCATTCTGTTCGGCGATGGTGTGGGCGCGGCGGTGGTCTCCGCCGGCGCGCCCGACGGCCGGGGCGTGCTTTCGTCCTTCATCAAATCGGATGGCCGGCTGGCGCCACTGCTGTACATCCCGTCCGGTGGCACCGCGGATCCGATCAGCGAAACCGCCATTCGGAGTCGCAGCCACTACATGAAGATGGCGGGCCGCGAGGTCTTCAAGCACGCGGTGCTCACCATGGCCGAAGCGTGCGACGAAGCCATCCGGCGGGCCGGCATCCAGCCCGACGAGATCGATCTTCTCGTCCCGCACCAGGCCAATATCCGGATCATCGAGGCGACCGCGAAGCACGGCGGTATCCCGGCCGAGAAGGTGGTCGTGACCGTCGACCGGTACGGTAATACCTCCGCCGCGTCGATCCCGATGGCCTTGGCCGACATGGAGGCGTCGGGTCGACTCCGCCCCGGCATGCTGGTGCTGCTGGTGGCCTTCGGAGCGGGGTTCACGTGGGGAAGCGCGGTGATCCGGTGGTGACCGTGCTGATGTGCCCCGGTCAGGGGGCCCAGAAAGTCGGCATGGGAAGGGACCTGGCCGACCGATTCCCGGCGGCCCGTGACACCTTCGCCCGGATCGACGCGGCTCTCGGCGTCCCGCTGTCGCGACTGATGTGGGACGGCCCGGAGAGCGAACTCACGCTCACCCACAACGCCCAGCCGGCGATTCTGGCGCACAGCGCCGCGGTGTGGGCGGTGGTGAGCGAACGTGTCGGGACCACCCTGGCGGCGGCGGCGGGCCACAGCCTGGGGGAATACAGCGCCTATGTCGCGGTCGGCTCCCTGGCCGCCGACGAGGCGGCCCGGCTGGTTCGTCGGCGGGGCGAACTGATGCTCGAAGCCGGCAGCCGGCGTCCCGGTGCCATGGCCGCGGTGCTCGGGCTCGCCACGGAAGCGGTCGAGCAGGCTTGCCGGGAGGGCTCGTCGGCGACCGAAGTGGCTGTCGCCGCCAACCTCAACGCTCCCGACCAGACCGTCATTTCGGGAGATCCCGGTGCCGTAGAACGCGCCGGCGAGCACTGCAAGGCCAGGGGCGCCAAGCGGGTGATCGCCCTCAAGGTGAGCGGTGCGTTCCACTCTCCGCTCATGCAGCCGGCGGTGGCGGGACTCACTCAGGCGCTGAACGCGGTCGCTTTCGGCGATCCCGCCGTGCCGGTAGTCGCCAACGCGACCGGCGCACCGGTGGACCGCGCGGCGGACGCGCGCCGGCTGCTGGCCGACCAGCTCACCGCCCCGGTCCGCTGGGTGGCGTGCATGCAGCAGGCGGCCGCGCTGGCCCCCGGGGCGACCTTCCTCGAAATCGGGCCGGGGAATGTGTTGTCGGGCCTGCTCAAGCGGATCGTGCCCGGGGCCGCCGCCATCCCGCTCGGCACCGCTGACGAGGTCGAGAAGTTCCTGGCCGCGTCCCCCGTCGCGAGGTGATCGCCATGGCGACGGCGATTGATCTCACCGGCCGGACCGCCTTCGTGACCGGATCCACCCGCGGCATCGGGCATTCGGTGGCCGGAGCGCTTTATCGGGCCGGCGCCAAGGTGGCAATCGTGGGACGCGACCCGGCGGCCGCCCAGGCGGCGGCCAGGGAAATGGGTGAG
Source organism: uncultured Gemmatimonadales bacterium (assembly GCA_963709905.1). Taxonomy (GTDB): domain Bacteria; phylum Gemmatimonadota; class Gemmatimonadetes; order Gemmatimonadales; family GWC2-71-9; genus JADJOM01. Next base: position 139,555 of record CAVPYI010000005.1, on the reverse strand, counting down.
CGTGCCCTGGGGGTAGGCTGCGATGTGGCCGTGATGAGCCAGGTCGAGGCCGCAATCGCGACCGCCGAGAAGACCCTGGGGCCGATCGACATCCTGGTGAACAACGCGGGAATCACCCGGGACAACCTCCTATTGCGGATGAGCGACAGCGAATGGGACGACGTCCTCCAGGCCAATCTCAAGGGCGCGTTCCATACGACCAAGGCCGTGCTCAAGGGGATGATGAAGCGGCGATTCGGGCGCATCATCAACATCAGCAGCATTATCGGGCTGATCGGCAACAAGGGGCAGGCGAACTATGCCGCCAGCAAGGCGGGTCTGATCGGGTTCACCAAGTCGGTCGCCAAGGAGTACGGGGCCCGCGGGATTCTGGTGAACGCGGTGGCGCCGGGGTTTATCGACACGGCCATGACCGCCGCCTTGCCGGAGGAGGCGCGAGCGGCCATGTTGGGCGGGATTGTACTGGGCCGCCTCGGCACGCCCGAGGACGTGGCCGGCGCCGTGCTCTTTCTGGCCTCCGATCTGTCGGGCTACATTACCGGGCAGGTGCTCGTCGTGGACGGCGGACTCGCCGTCTGACGGGCCCACACCATCACCCTCTCCAGAGGACGTCATGAGCAACGTCGAAGAACGGGTCAAGGACATCATCGTCGAGGAGCTCGGCGTCGAGCGCGAGAAGCTCACGGGCGAAGCCAGCTTCATGGAGGACCTCGGCGCGGACAGCCTCGATACGGTCGAGCTCGTCATGGCGTTCGAGAAGGAATTCGACATCGACATCCCCGACGAAGAAGCGGAGAAGCTGCGCACCGTCGGCGATGCCCTCAAGTATCTCCACGAGAAGCTCGGGAAGTAACGCGGTGCATCGCGTCGTTGTCACGGGGGTCGGGCTGGTCACGCCCCTCGGCCCCGATGTCGCCACTACCTGGGCGGGATTGCTTGCCGGCCGATCCGGCGCCGGCCCCATCACCAAGTTCGATCCGGCCCGCCTCGGGGTCCGGTTCGCCTGTGAGGTGAAGGGGTTCGATCCACTGCAGTACATGGATCGGAAGGAATCGCGCCGGTACGACCCGTTTGCCCAGTTCGCTCTCGGCGCCGCCCACCAGGCCATCACCCAGGCGGGGCTCGAGGGCCGGGTGCCCGACCCGGACCGGACAGGGGTCGTCATCGGGAGCGGGATCGGCGGCATGCAGACCTACGAAGAGAACTGCGCGGCGTACATCACCAAGGGGCCCGATCGGGTCTCTCCCTTCTTCGTGCCGATGTACATCCCCGACATCGCGGCGGGTCTGGTCTCGATCCGCTACGGGCTCCGGGGGCCGAATTTCGCCACCGTTTCTGCCTGCGCCTCCTCCGCCCACGCCATCGGCGAGTGCTACAAGATGATCCGTCACGGATCGGTGCCGGCGATGGTGGCCGGCGGCGCCGAGGCGGCGATCACCGGTCTCACCGTCGCGGCGTTCGACAACATGAAAGCCCTCTCCCGCCGCAACGACGCGCCCGAGCAGGCCAGCCGACCGTTCGACAAGGCGCGCGACGGCTTTGTCCTCGCCGACGGGGCGGGGGTGGTGGTGCTGGAAAGCCTGGAGCATGCCCAGGCGCGGGGAGCGACCATTCTCGGCGAAGTGGTCGGCTACGGGATGAGCGGCGACGCCCACCACATCACCAGCCCGCCGGATGACGGTAACGGCGCCGCCCGGGCCATGAAGGCCTGCCTCGCCGACGGCGACATCGCGACCAGCGACGTGGGCTACGTGAATGCCCACGGAACTTCCACGCCGCAAGGCGATGTGGCCGAGACCCGCGCGGTCAAGTCGGTGTTCGGCGACCAGGCCCGGAAGCTGATCTTCGGATCGACCAAGTCGATGACCGGCCACCTCCTCGGCGGCGCCGGCGCGCTCGAGTTCATTGTCGCGCTGTTCGTGGTCCAGACCGGCAAGATCCCGCCCACGATCAATCAGACCACGCCCGATCCGGACTGCGACCTCGATTGCGCTCCCAACAAGGTGGTGGAGCGGCCCACCCGGATCGCGCTTTCCAACTCGTTCGGGTTCGGGGGACACAACGTGACCCTGGCGGTACGGGGCTTCACCCCCTAACCCATCGCCTGGCTCCCCCCGCCCTCCATGGGAACGGCCCCCGGTTGACGAACCTCAACGGGGGCCGCACCGTTTCGATGGTCGTCACCGTCCACCCGAGCCGCGACAGATCTCATGACCACATGGCACCGACTGGGTACCCGCGACGAACTGACCGCCAAGGTGCCGTTCGCCATCAAGCTCAACCGGCAGCAGATGGGCCTCTTCCTGCATGAGGGACGGTTCCGGGCAATCGGCAATCGCTGCAATCACCAGGGCGGGCCGCTGGTCGAGGGGAGGGTCCGTGGCGAGTTCGTCATGTGTCCCTGGCACGCCTGGGAGTACAGCCTGATCACCGGAAAGGGGCCGCCTGGCTATGACGCCGAGGCGGTACCGGTCTTCGCCGTGGAGGAGCGGGCGGATGGGATCTACGTCGATAGCGACCCGGTCTCCCCCCGCAAACTGGTTCACCACGAGCCCCACCCGCTTACCGTCCTCACGCCGCGCCCGGATGGAGGCCCACCGCGAGTCCTGGGGATCTCCACTACGGCCATGGATGCCGACAATCCGCGGTTCTCCACCTCCGATTGCCTGCTGGAGGCGGGACTGCGGCACGCCGGGACCGAGCTGGGAGCGGAAACCCGACTGGTCCGGCTGCGCGACCTGCAGTTCCGAGCCTGTGAAGGGAACTACTCGAAGGCAGCCCACGCCTGCACCTGGCCCTGTGCCATCACCGAGCGGGACCCGGCCGACCAGCTGACCCCGGTGTATGAGGGTCTGGTCCAGTGGGCCGACATCGTGCTGATCGCCACGCCGATTCGCTGGGGGCAGGCCTCCTCGCTCTATTACCGGATGGCTGAGCGCCTCAATTGCATCCAGAACCAGGTCACGGTACAAAACCGGATTCTCATTCACCGGAAGGTGGCCGCGTTCATCATCACAGGCGGCCAGGACAACGTGCAGGGGGTCGCCGGCCAGATGCTGACCTTCTGGGGCGAACTCGGGTTCCTGTTCCCGCAGTTCCCCTTCATCGCCCACACCCGCGGGTGGGATGCCGAGGACATGGAGGTCAACGTGCGTCAGGTTCGGGCCAGCGATCATCTTGCCCGGGCGGCGGGCGAACTGGCCGAACGGGCTGTCGACCTCTGGAAAGTGCTTGATCGCCATCGGGGAGAACTGGATAAACCCATGGAGCGCAGCGGCCGGAAGGCCCAGCGCCTCGACCGTGAACAGCACCCCCAGCCGGCGGAGGCCTAACGGGTGGCGGCGAACACCGCGGGTGGGATGGTGTCGGCAGGGGTGGGGAGGAGCAGGAGCAGGGGAGTGGACAGCCGCTCGCCCAATGGGTCGCGAGTGGTCACGAACCCCTCCAGGGTGTTTCGGATTCGCCCGTAGCTGTTGCCGTCCTCGGGGGTCTTGAACTGGATGCCGCCGGGTTCCCAGCTGTAGGAGCCGGCTTCCTCGAGCAGCACACTGAAGAGCTGGTCATAGAGGGTGAGCACCGAGTCGGCACGGGCCTGCTCCGCCGGTGGATCGGGCCGAATGACCCTGAGATTCCACTCCCGCTGGTCGGTTCCGGTCCAGGTTCCACTCGTCACGAGCACCGTTGCGGAGTCGTCATACGCGGCCGAGAGCCCCTCGCGGGTGGTACGATACTCGTCGAGCAGGATTCGGAAGGCGCGTAGCGCCTCGCGGCCGCTCTGGAGACTGTCAGGCGAGCGCAGCCGTTCGGGGGCGAGCATCCCGGTGAGTCCCAATTGCCTGAAACTCCTGGTCAGGGCGCGGGCGGCGCTGTCGGCGGTGCGAGCCATCCGCTCGGCGAGCGTGTACGGAGCATCGGGCCAGTTGCGCGACGTCGTTGTGGTCAGCGTGAGCGGAGGCGCGTACCCGGGGACCCGGAGGTGACCCGTGGTGGGGCGGACCACGCCGTCGGGCACCCGCATAGTCGGGGCTGTCGCCACGGCCAGCGCGGCGACCAGGACGGAGCCGGCACACAGGCTCACGACCGGGGCAATCCAGGTCGGGCGTCGGCGCTCCGCGATCTCCCGACCGCTCTGGGAGTACATCTGGTAGATCCGGACCGTCTTACCCCAGACCGGCTCGCCGGGACGGGGCTGCGCCAGGCCGTCGCTCAGGCTGGTGGCCTCCTCCGGTCGCGGAGCCGCTTCATCCCAGGCGGGGTGGGCGGAAATCGGCAACCAGCGCTGGCTCGTCCGATGGAAAATCTCGGAATTACCGGGGATCTGACCGCTTCGGATCCCCTGGGCCAGCTCGGCCACCGAGCCGTAATCGGCCTCCGCGCCGGAGGCGAGCCTGATTCGGAACATGATGTGGGAGTATACCGCGAGTCGGGCGATCGGGCGAGACGCGCCCCATCACCGCGCGGGGGGTGGTAAACGGTCGCCAAATGCCCGGATGAGCCGGGGCATCGTCACCAGGTCCGGGGCACCGGTTGAGTCACGCCAGGTCCTGAGGGCGGCCACGATGCTGCCACGGAGATCGGTGTAGTTGCGGGCCGAGCGCCCATCCTGAAAACGCAGAGATTCCCCGGCGTAGACGAATCGCCCCTGCTGCGCCAGCAGGAGGCCGAACAGACTGTCGACATCCGAGAGCAATGCCCGGGTCGCCTCCGCGGTTTCGAAGCGCTCGCGCAACGTCCCCTTGCCACCGGGATCATCCGGCCGGTAGTTCTGTTCCAGCATGACCTCCCGGCCGCGATACACCCGGAGGATGTTGCCCGCCGCGGACACCATCCGCCGAGTGGCCCGGAGACTCTCGGGCGAGGCGAACCGGCTCGACTCGAACACCTGCCCGAACCGGATGTAGGCCAGCGCGTCATCCATCTCCGCCCGGGAATCGGCATAGGCCTCGTAGTAGGTCGGCGCTCGATTGAGGGTTGCCCGAAGCCGGGAGGTCCGGGTCACTCCGGCGACGGCCGCCGAATCGGACCCGGCGGACATTGGGAGGGGTGGCGACGGGGCAGGGTAGGAAGTGTCGACGAACGCACGCGGCTCGAACTCGGGCACCGGAGGCTCGGCCATCCCGGCGGACAAGAAGTGCCCAACCGGCTGCCGTTCGAGGCGCGGGAGGGCGGTCCGCCATGCCAGAAAGAGCGCTACCGCCACGGCCGCGATGCTGGTGGCTGCCGCTGTCGCGGCTTGCCGGGTCCTCCGCCGGCGACTCCGTTTCGCCCTGGCCAGCAGGTTTGGTACGGGTGGCAATTCGCTCGGCGTCTCGAAGACCTGAACCGGGAGCGCGACCGGAGCCGAGCCAACCGAATCAAGAGCGGAGTGCACCAGCCCCTCGACCTGCCGCGGAGGGTGGACGGCACCGGAACGGCGGGATGGAACGACTGGCGTGCGCGGCGGGTCATCAGCCAGTCGCATCAAATGGATTGCCCCGGAGCTGCGCGGTTGACCACCCGGCGGGGAGTGCAGCGGGTCATCGACCTGGGGTGCGGGGGTCGCCATTTTGGCGTGCGGGGCCGACGGTCGCCTCCCGACGAGGGCGGCCCGGTAGTCCGGGTGGAGTTCGATCGGCAGCCATCGGTTCGCCGTATTGTGGAAAACATCGGCCTTGGGGCTCACCACCCCCGTGTGCACTGCGAGGGTGAGTTCCTCCAGCGACCGGTAGACCGCCTCTTCGCCGTTGCCCAACCGAATTCGATACATGACTCAATCCGGGGTGGGGGCCGCACCGTTGGGTCGGGCGAGGCTCAAATGGCCCTCCCCGGCGGCGCCGAGCCGCGGAAAATATGCAGCAGTCGAGACAGTGCTCGAACCAGGTTCATATGCACCTGTGTATATCGTTGTCATTACGATGCTTACAGATCTGGTTCACATCAACGATTAGTTGAGGTCCGGAGCCCAAGCGGGGCGCTTCCGACTACGACGATCCAGTAGTTGCTCGGCTGTCCTGTGCTGCCTGATGAACCTTGGCACGGAGGCCCTCAATGGGCGGTGATCCAGCTTCCCAGGGGTTCGCGAACGAACTTTCCCGTCGGGACTCTCTCGCGTGTGCCGGAGTCGCAGCCGGAGCTGGGCTCTGGCCCGGCGAAGGTGTCGGTATCAAGTCACGTAACTTTTCCACAGGGCAGCAGATCCCGGGCCAGACTGGAAGCGGGGGCGCCGAGCGGGGTATTCGGCAGCTCAGGCACGGGCTGGAAAGGGGAGAATGGGGCAGCCGCGACTTGATCGGAGAGTCGCTTGAGCGGATCAGAAGTCAGGACCGGTCCGGGCCGGCTATTCGACACGGTCGGGATCAAGCCAACGATGGGGTCTGGTGAGCCGGAGCGGGATCATCCCGATTTCGGGAAGTCAGGACACGGCCGGTCCGATGTGCCGATGCCCTTGGAACCGCAGAAGCCGGTACGCTCCAGGCGGGCGACTGAAATCGTGGGCATCCGCCGCGACGGTCAGAGATTGGCGACGCTGACCACCGCGGGCTAGCTTAGACCGTCCATTGAGAAACACGCATGCGTCCGAGACAGTTGTCCATCGGCCTCCTCGCGGCGCTGGTCGCCTGCAATGACCCCAGTCGTCCCGGGGAGCCGCTCAGTTTTTGGCTTTCCGCCGTGGAGCAATGGAGCGGCGGCGAGCTGCTGGTCACTTCCGGGGCCTTCCGGCACGGAACCCCGGATGTTCTCGTTGCGAGTGAGGCGGTGGCCCTGGAACGCCGGGACGACACCACCTTCGCGTTCATCCTGCCAACGGGTCCCTCCGGCGATCTCCGTGTCCGCGTGCTGGTGGACGGGCACCTGGCAGGCGCGGAGACGATTCGTCGCGTCGGCCTGCGGCGCAGCGCCGCCTTGGGCGTGGCCACGGACTACACCGCCTTCATCGACGATGTGGGCCAGGGACCCGTGTTGCTGGCCAGGAGCTACGGGAGCTGGCAGGTCGTGGCCCTCGATCTCCGCTCGGGTCAAGTGCTGGGAACGCCCGGCCTGGAAGGGATCATTGAGAACATCTCAGCCAGCCATATTCAAGGGGCGTATCTGCTCTCGGATACGGTGACCCGGCGAACCGGACTGTGGCGGCTGTCTCAGTTTGGTTCCACTCTCGTGTGGCCGCTGTGGAGGGGCTACTGGGCGGCCGACAATTCAGATGTGTGGGCACTGGTGATGTCCGGGGACAGCATTGTGATTGGATGCACAGGGCCGTACGATAACACGGTGTTCGTGCTCGTCCCCGGCGGGGTCACCTACTTCAATCATGTTTGTCGCGATCTTGTCTATCGCGCCGGGGCCGCCATCGTGCTCGCGATCCCGGGCGGTCTCGCGCTGGACGCGGCAACCGGAGACTCGCTCTATGTGTTCGATCGAAGCATCCAGGCGGGTGGCTACATTGGCGGGAACATTCTGGCAGTGACCACCTATCCCGGCGCGCCCTACTGGGGCGGACGGCCGGACTCGCTCCTCGAAGTCGAGCCTGGGTCTGGCGACGTCCTTCGATCCGTGGCCACCACACTCTCGATGGCCTGGACGAAAGCGGTCGTGGCGGATCCCGACGAACGCCGTTTCTATGTGGGCGGCCTAGGCGCCGACAGTACCGTGCAGCTTCAGGTCTACGACCTGGCCAACTTCCGCCTGATTGGAACGCTCACCACCGGCGAGAAGTGTCCCACCGAGTCGTGGATCTGCCAGGGTGGGGCCTTGGGAGTTGATCCCAACTTCAACCGACTCCACCTGGTTTCCCCGGGGCTGAACGCCCACGAGTGGACATTCGACCGCCTCCCCTGAACGCCGATACCTGAACACCGCCCGATCTTCGGAAAGGGCGGCCGGCGCTCCTCCGCGGCTGCCCCAACACGTTTCCTCATCACCGGGGGTCGAGTGCGCCAATTCAGGCAGATACTGTCCGTGCTGGTGACCATCCCCATCGGCACCGTGGCGGCGCAGGACTCGATCGCCGACACCACCGCACCCCGACCGTACCGGAGCCGGCTGACTGGGCTTCCCTACGTGGCGTACTCGCCCCAGACCAAAGTCATCTTCGGCGTGGCCGGTGGATACCAATTCAAGTGGCCGGGCCAGTCGCTCGATCCGGGGACCCGGCCCTCGTACCTGGCCGCCAATTTCTCCTACACTACCAAGGGGCAGTGGACCACGTTCGCCGAAACCAGCCTGTTCACTCCCGGAAGCCGGTGGTCGTTGTTCGGGCGGGCCTCCGCCGGGCTGTTCCCGCTCTTCTACTACGGCGTCGGGCCCCGGACCGTCGCGGCGGACACCAACCTCTTGGGCCATCGGTTCCTGCGCCTGGAGGGGAAGGCGCTCCGGCGGGTGAGCGGCGGACTGTATCTGGGCCCCTATTACCGCCTGATCTCGATCTTCGATGTCGATTGGCAGTTCCCGGCCCGTATTGCCCCGTCCCTGCCCGGTGGCGCGGGAGGGGTAAACTCCGGGTTTGGGGTCACCGTGTTGGTGGACGGTCGCAACTCGATGACGACACCCACCCGCGGCCACTACTTCCAGATTGACGCTCTGCGCCAGGCCCGGTTGCTGGGCAGCGATTTCTCCTACTCACATGTGGCCCTCGACGCTCGCACCTATGTCCCGGTCCGTCGTGGCCGGGATGTCATCGCGTTGTCAGCCTACGGCCAGTTCAACGGCCGGGAGGTTCCGATCCAGGCCATGGCGATGCTGTCCAACGCGACTTCGCTCTTCGTCATGCGGGGCGTTTATCTGGGGCGATTCCGCGATCGGCACCAGCTGGTCGGTCAGGCCGATTATCGCGGCCACCTCAAGGGTCGATTCGGGTACGTGGTCTTCGGGTCGGCCGGCAATGTCTTCGGCGGTCCAGGGAACGATCTCTTCGATGAGTTCAAGTTCACCTACGGGGCAGGGCTCCGGTTCAACCTCAATCCGGCGGATCCGCTCAACCTCCGGGTCGACTACACCCTCACCAGTTTCGGCAGCGGAGGTCTGAGCATCGGAGCGACCGAGGCGTTCTGATTCGCTCCATCGCCGGCAGGGTTCCGGGTGACTTTTCCCGCCCGGGTGCCCGACCGCTATCTTTTTCCTTCGACCGACTGAGGTTGTCGGTTGTCTCCCGGACTGGCCACGGCCACCGCCCTCAAGCTAGATTTGGGCGTGCGAGTAAGTAGCTCTCCGCTAAGGACATAGCATGCCGCTTACGCTCGACCCGGCCCGGCTGCGCGACCCCGCGCTACGAGCGGTCGCCGAGAAAGTGCTCGAGGCTCGGCGGCTCGATGCTGCCGACGCCCGCGCCCTGTACGCCAGCTCGGACCTGCACGGCATCGGCCGGATCGCGGATTTCGCCAACGCTCGGCGGAACGGCGACCGGGTCTTCTTCTCGGCCAACCAGCACATCAATCCCACCAACGTCTGCGTCCTGCGGAACACCTGCGTGTTCTGCTCGTTTGCGCGCATGCCGCAAGAGGATGGGGCCTACACCCGCTCACTGGACGAGGTGTACGCCGAGGCCGAGCAGGCCCGCCACGGACCCACCAGCGAGTTCCATATCGTGGGCGGGTTGCATCCCAAGCTCCGGCTGGCGTACTACACCGACATGATCCGGGGGCTCAAGCAACGTTTTCCGCACATTCACATCAAGGCTCTGACCGCGGTCGAGATCGCCCACCTGGCGCGGATCGAGAAGACCAGCATCCGCGAAGTGCTGCTCGCGATGAAGGAGGCCGGCCTCACCAGCCTGCCGGGCGGCGGTGCCGAGGTGTTCTCCACCGCGGTGCGGGCGACCATCGCGGAGCGGAAACTGACCGGCGCCGAGTGGCTGGCCGTCCACCGCGAGGCTCACCAGCTCGGTATCCCGACCAACTGCACCATGCTGTACGGCCATGTCGAGACCGCGAACGACCGGATCGAGCACCTCAACATGCTCCGGGGCCTCCAGGACGAGACCGGCGGGTTCCTCACGTACATTCCGCTGGCCTATCACCCCGACCACAACGAGCTGGGCGAGGAGTTGGGGCGTGTCGGGACGGCCACCACCGGGTACGAGGATCTGAAGAACATCGCGGTGGGCCGGCTCTTCCTGGACAACATTCCCCACGTGAAGACCCACTGGCCGATGGTCACGCCATTTCTGTCGCAGATCGCGCTGAGCTTCGGGTGTGACGATGTCGAGGGGACCGTAGTCTACGAGCGGATCTACCACGAGGCCGGTGCCACGACCGTCATGCACATGCAGTATCACGATCTGGTGTCGTTGATTCGCGGGGCGGGGAAACGTCCGGTGGAGCGTGACAGCCTCTATCGGCCGGTGCGCGATTCTTTCGATGACATGGAACCCGATCCGGAGCCCGGACCCGGCGCCCACGCGCCGGCGGTGCATGCGGCATGAGACTGGGGCGGATTCCGTATATCAACTGTTACCCGGTCTACGGTGCCATCGACCGGGGGATCGTCCCGATGCCCGCCGAACTGGTCTCCGCGACGGCGGCGGATCTGAACGACCTGCTGGCCGCCGGAGAACTCGATCTGAGCGTGGTATCGGCGGTCGAGTACGCCCGGAACGCCGCCGCCTACCATCTGCTGCCGGACCTGGCCATCAGCTGCGACGGTCCGGTCCATAGCGTGAAGCTCTTCGCCACCCGTCCGGTCGAAGCGCTGGGCGGCGCCACGGTGCTGCGGACCGCGTCGTCGCGGACGTCGGTGCTGTTGCTCGAGCTGCTCTGCCGGCACCGCTGGCGGGTAGCACCCCGGTTCGCCACCGTTCGGGCCGAGCCGTCCGATCTGGACGGGCTCGGCCGGATGCCGCACGATGCGGTCCTGGTGATCGGCGACGCCGCGCTCCTGCTGGCGGCCCGGCAGCGCTATCCGGTCCAGGTGGACCTGGGCCAGGCCTGGCGGGAGTGGACCGGACTGCCGTTCGTGTTCGCGGTCTGGGCCGCGCGCCGCACGGCCGACGACGCCCTGGTCCGCGAGGTCCACGGACGACTGCTCGAGTCCCGGGCGTGGGGACTCGGGAACATCGACCTCCTGGCCGATCAGGCGTGGGCCACGACCGGAATCCCACGGGAGATCTGTCAGGCGTACCTTGGCGATCTGGACTACGGGTTCTCCTACCGGCACCTCGCCGGATTGACCGACTTCTTCCGGCGGCTGGCCCAGGACGGGCTGGTGCCGGACGGCAGTCTGAGCTTCATCTCCGCGGCGTAGGAGCGGCCCGCCGGGTCGCGCCTGCCAGCCGGCAACGGGACGTTATGGACGACATGGATTACATCGATCGTGATTCCGGCGAGTTCCGCGATGCCCTCGCGTTGTACGAGCACACCAGCCTGCTCGAACTGGGCGAGCTGGCCGACCAGACCCGCTGGAAACTGCATCCCGACCCGGTGGTCACCTACATCATCGACCGCAACATCAACTATACCAACGTCTGCGTCGCCGACTGCGGGTTCTGCGCCTTCTACCGTCGTCCCGGGCACGGCGAAGGGTACGTGCTGTCCTTCGAGCAGATCGGCGCCAAGATCGACGAATGCAAGGAACTGGGAGGTGTCCAGATCCTGATTCAAGGTGGTCACAACCCCTATATCCCCTTCGAGTGGTACCTGGACCTGCTGCGTTACATCAAGGTCCATCATCCCATTCATGTCCATGGGTTCTCTCCATCGGAAGTGATGTTCTTCTCGGAGCGTTTCCGGATGCCCGTGGCCGAGGTGATCGGCCAGCTGCGGTCCGCCGGCCTCGACAGCATTCCCGGCGGCGGCGGGGAGATCCTGGTCGACACGGTGCGCCAGCGGGTGGCGCCCAAGAAGGCCCAGACCGGCGAATGGCTCGGGGTGCAGGAAGAAGCCCATCGCCAGGGCCTCCGAACCACGGTGAGTATGATGTACGGGATGGGCGAGACCAACGCCGACCGCATCGAACATCTGTTCCGGGTGCGCCAACTGCAGCAGCGCACCGGCGGGTTCACCGCGTTCATCTGCTGGCCGCTGCAGCCGGAAGGCACCCCGGAAATGTCCCACATGAAGAAGACCGATGCGGTCACCTACCTGCGGATGCTGGCCACCGCCCGGATCGTGCTGGACAACGTGCCCAGCCTGCAGTCGTCCTGGGTCACCATGGGCCACAAGGTCGGCCAGGTGGCCCTGCGGTTCGGGGCCAACGACTACGGCAGTCTCATGATGGAGGAGAACGTCGTCTCCGCCGCCGGTACCACCCACCGCAGCACGATCGCCGAGATGGAGCGGTTGATCCGGGATGCCGGCTTCGAGCCCCGCCGCCGGCGACAGGATTACACGCTCGTGGAGGAGCCGTCCACGGCCGCAGCCTGATGCTCCGAACCGGCATCGGGTTCGACTCCCACCGTTTCGTGGAGGGGCGACCGCTCATCCTGGGCGGCCAGCGCATTCCGTCCGACCGCGGTCTCGCCGGCCATTCCGATGCCGATGCGGTTGCCCACGCGCTGACGGACGCGATTCTGGGCGCCGCCGCCGCCGGGGACATCGGGACCCTGTTTCCCGACACCGATCCCGAGTGGGCCGGGGCCGATTCCCTGGCCCTGCTCCGCCAGGCGTGTCAGGTGGTTCGGGCGCGCGGGTGCACGCCGCGACAGGCGGATATCACCGTCATTGCCGAGCGCCCGAAGCTCGGCGGGTACTTTGCCGCGATGGCCGAGGCTTTGAGCGGCGCCACCGGGATTCCCGTGACCAGCCTCGGCCTCAAGGCCAAGACCAACGAGGGAATGGGGTTCATCGGGCGCGGGGAGGGCCTCGCGGTCATCGCGGTGGCCACCGTGGAGTCGGCCTGATGGAAGGATTCGTGGCGTGGCTCAGCCAGCTATCGCCGCTCACCATCTACCTCGTCATCGGCGCTTCGACCCTCGTCGAAAACATCTTCCCGCCAACCCCGTCGGACGTTGCGGTAGCGCTGGGAGGGTTTCTGACCCAGCATGCCAGCGTGGCCCCGGTCATCGTGTGGCTGGTCGCGTGGCTGGCCAACGTCGCCGGGACGATCTTCGTCTATCTCGTGGCTCGCCGTCACGGCCGGCGGTTCGTGTCCGGTCCGCTGGGCCGCCGGCTGCTGCCGGCCGACGCGATTCTGGACCTCGAGCGGGACTACCTCCGCTTTGGCGTGGTTGGCATCTTCTTCGCCCGTCTTCTCCCCGGGTTCCGGAGCTTCGTCGCGCCATTCGTGGGGCTGGTGAACCTGGGGCCGGTGCCCGCCATTCTGCCCATGGTCCTCGCCGCGGGGCTCTGGTACGGCTTCCTGACGTGGGCGGGCGTGCGGCTCGGCGCCGAATGGGAGACGATCAACCGATTCCTCCATGACCTCAATCGCACCCTCGCGATCGTCGCGGGAACGATCGGGGTGGCGTTGCTCTGGTGGTTCTGGCGGCGCAGCCGCGAGGCCGGTCCTCGCCGGCGCCGTCTGCTGCAGGTGGTTCGAGACGCCCTGGGCGGCGACCTGCCCGAAGGGCCGCAGATGCCGGAATCCGATCTGGCCACTCAGGGCGCCGCCGCCCTCCTGTTCGAACTGACCCACGGGGATCCCGGATTTTCCATCGAGGAGCGCAGCGCGATCGCCGGATTCCTGCGGGAGCGATGGGGCATCGGGCGCCAACCGCTGCCACCGGGGTCGGGTGCGCATCACGTGATCTCCGATACCACCGAACTGGCCGCGATCGTGACCGAACGGTACGACCTGCCCCGGCGTGTCGAGCTGGCGGAGCGCCTGTATCGCATCGCGTTGGGCGACGGCACTCTCAGTCGACACGAGGAACGCCTCATGCGCCGGGTCGGTGACCTGCTCGGCCTCACTCCGGAACACCTCGCCGAAGCGAGGCGCCGGGCCTCGCCGTGACCCCGAAGGTCGAGCCCGGACACCCGTTCCTCCTCGAGATGTTCCGCGACTATCTCGCGCTCGAGGCGGGGCATAGCGCAAACACCATCGAAAGCTATCTTCGCGACCTGGCGCGGTTCGCGGCCTGGGTCGGCGCGAACGGCGCCTCAAGCCCGGCCGCGGTCAGTCCGAAGCTGGTCCGCGAATTCGTCTACGCCCTCAAGGACCTGGGGCTTTCGGCCGCGACGATCCGGCGACAGGTATCGGCCATCCGGACCTATTACGCCTTCCTGGTCGGGGAGGGACGGGTGGACGCCGATCCCAGCGATCGGCTCACGCTGCCGCGGCGGGGCCGGCGGCTGCCCGACACCCTCTCGGTCGCCGAGATGGAATCGCTGCTCGCCGCCCCCACGGCCGACCAGCCGCTGGCCTGGCGCGATCGGGCGCTGCTGGAGCTGGGCTACGGCGCGGGCCTCCGAGTCTCGGAACTCTGCGGGCTCGTGCTGCCCAACCTGCTGCTGGGCGAAGGGCTGGTCCGCGTGATGGGGAAGGGATCCAAGGAGCGGCTCGTGCCCATCGGCCGCAGCGTGATCGGCGGCGTGTCGGTCTATCTGCACCAGATTCGTCCCGAACTGGACTGCGGCAGGTCGAAAGATCGCGTCCTGCTCAATGCCCGGGGCCAGCCGCTCTCGCGGGTGGGTGCCTGGGGGATCGTCAAGCGCTGCGCCAGAATCGCCGGGATTCGCAAGCGGGTGACTACCCATACCCTCCGCCACAGCTTCGCGACTCATCTGCTCGAAGGCGGAGCCGACCTCCGTGCCGTGCAGGAGATGCTCGGTCACGCCGACCTCGGCACCACGCAGATCTACACCCACGTGGACCGGGAGTACCTCCGGTCGGTCCATCGGCAGTACCACCCGCGAGGCTGAATGGCCGTGCGCGTCTCGATCGTGCTGCTCCTCCTGTGTGCCTGCGCGACGTACGTGCCCCGGCCGCTCGACCCGCCATCCCCGGCGACCTGGAACGCCCGGCGCCTCGACGATCCGGGGATCGCGGCGGCGCTCGATTCGCTCGGTGAGAGGGGACCGCCGGCCAGCTGGGACGATTGGATGCTCGCCCAGGCGGCGTGGATCGTGCGACCGGAACGTGCCCGGCTGCACGCCGAACTCGCGGTGGCCGAGGCCGCCAGGGTGACCGCCGGAGCCCGGGTGACCCCGGGGGTCACCACGGAAACCGAGTACTCCTTCAGCGGAACCAGCGGTGAGTCGCGCTGGGGGGTCGCCCTCGCTTCGGTGTTCACGGTGGAGCTGGGTGGGCGGCGGGGGGCGCGGTTGGCGCGCGCCGACGCCGGGCGACTGCTGGTGGTGGCGCGCGGGGAAGAGGAGGGGTGGGAGGTGCGCTGGCGCGTCCGGGAGGCGGCGTGGGACTACGCCCTCGCCGAACAGCGGCTGGCCGCCACCAGCCTCGAACGCCGGGTGCTCGACTCGCTGGTGTACTACAGCCAACGGCGGTACGCCGAGGGCACGCTCGGCCGGCTCGAGATCGCGCGCGTCGAAGCGGAGCGTGAAGCCCTGGGGGCGGATGTCGCCGGGCGCCGGCGAGAGCGGGCCGAGGCCGCCGCGGCGCTCGCGGCAGCCGTGGGTGTCCCATCGTCCGAGTTGGCCCGGGCCGGCCCGACGGCGGGCTCAGTCGCAGTCTGTCGCGAAATGGAAACCCGGGACTCGCTGCTGGAGCTGGCCCTGCAGCGGCGCTGGTCGCTTCGGGTGGCCCTGGCGGCGTATCAGGTGGCAGAAGCCGACCTGCGGCAGGAGGTCGCCCAGAGCTGGCCCGACCTCGCGATCGGACCCGGGTTGTTCTTCGATCATGGAGTGAAAAAATGGACGATCCTCCTGGGCTTGCCCGCCTTGCCGTTTGGCCGCAATCGCGGTCCGATCGCCGAAGCGGAAGCCCGGCGCAGCCTCGCGGCCCGGCGAGTGGCCGAGGTGCAGGAGCGGGTGCTCGCCGAGGTCGAACTGGGTCTCGCCGGGTGTGCCGCCGCAGCCCGGGAGCAGGAGGTCTACCGGCTCACCCCCGGTCGAGTGCGTCTCGCCATCGCGGACAGCGCCTGGGCCCGGGGCGAGATCGGGCGGCTCGAGCTGCTGCTGGTGGAACTCGAGGTTGCGCGGGTCGAGCGGCGAATGACTGAAGCGGGCTCGAGGCTGGGCACGGCGGCACTGGCGCTCGAGCGGGCCGTGGGTATCTGGACCCGCGGGCCGGCGGAGCCGGCGGAGGGGAACCAATGAATCCACGGCACTGCTGGTTGCTGCTGGCACTCGCGGTTGTGGCCTGCGGAGATGACCTCCGGCAGCGGGAGGAGTCTGCCAAAGGGCCGGCGGCGGCTGGCGGCGTGTCCCGGCTGAACGCTGAAACGATCATCGAACTCGACAGCGAAACGGTCAGCCGCATCGGGCTCAAGACGGCGCAACTCGGGCGGGGCACGCACGCACCCGAGGTCGAGCTGCCCGGAGCGGTCATCGAGGACCCCGGAGCCGCGACCGTGATTCGCAGCGGAATCAGCGGGCGGCTGGCGGAGGCTCCCGGGCGGCCGTGGCCCCGCATCGGCGAGCTGCTCGCCGGAGGTGAATCCGTCGCCCACGTGGGAGATGCGCGGCCGGTGCAGGTGCCGCGCGGTGGCACCGTAACCCGGGTGCTGGCCCAGCCCGGGGAGCTGGTGCAGGCCGGCCAGACGCTCGTGGAGCTGACGGACTACACCTCGGCGCTCGTCCGGCTGGCGTGGCCCGCCGACGCTCCGCCCCCACCGCCGGCGGTCGCCGTGTCCCTACTGGGGGCGAAACGCCGCCTCACGGGGGCGCTGGTCGGCCCGAGCGCCGAGGCCGATCCGGTGACCCGTGGGCCGGCCTTCGTGTACCGGATCGGCACCGGGCAGACGGTGCTGCGACCCGGTGCAGCGATCACCGCGTTCGTGGTTCTGGCCCGTGGCCAGGTAGCCGGTGTGGAGGTCCCGGCAGCTGCCGCTGTGCAATGGGCCTCGCTGGTGTGGGCCTACGTCGAGCGCGCCCCCGGGAAGTACGCTCGGGTCCGGGTCACCACCGATCGGCCGGTTCCGGGTGGCTGGCGAGTGGAGCAGGGTTTCAAGCCGGGCGATCGGGTCGTGGTGGTTGGTGCGGGACAGTTGCTGTCCGAAGAATTCCGGGCCCGGATCGTGGTCGGCGAAGAAGTCGGTGAATGATCCTCGCACCGCGCCCGGTCCCACCTCTGTGCTGACCTCCCTCGTCCGTTTCGCGGTTCGTCGTCCCGGCATCGTGCTCGGGCTGGGCCTGATCGTGGTTGTCTACGGCACGGCGGTATTGACCACCGCCAAACTGGATGTGTTCCCGGAGTTTGCTCCCCCCCAGGTCTCGATCCAGACCGAAGCCCCCGGCCTCTCTCCTGAGCAAGTGGAAGTTCTGGTCACCAAGCCCATCGAGGACGCCATCAACGGGGCGCATGGCGTGGCCGTGATCCGTTCGCAGTCCATCCAGGGGCTCTCGGTCATCACCGCGGTCCTGATCCCCCGCGTGCCCGTGCAGGAAGCGCGACAGCTTATCTCCGAGCGACTCGCCGAACTCGGCCGGCGGCTGCCGGCCGCGGCGGAACTCCCGATTCTCTCTCCGCTCACCTCATCGTCCAGCACCGTCCTGATGGTCGGCTTCACATCGGCCACCAGGACGCCCATGGATCAGCGGACCTTCGTCGACTGGGTGGTACGCCCGCGTCTGCTGGCCACGCCCGGCGTTGCCAAGGTGGCGGTCTTCGGTGGCGAGGTGCGGCAGCTGCAGGTCCTGGCCGATCCCGTCCGGATGCAGGCGTATGGCCTGTCGCTCGCCGATGTGGTGGACGCCGCGTCGCGGGCGACCAGCGTGCGTGGTGCCGGGGTGCTCGACGATCCGAATCAGCGGATCGTGGTCCGGACCGACGGCCAGCTGCTCACGCCTGCCGCCCTGGGACAGAGTGTGATCCGGGCCGGCTCCGGCGGAATCCTGCGCCTGCATGACGTCGCCACGGTGCAGGAAGGGGCCGAGACCCGGTTCGGAGACGGCAGCATCAACGGTGGGCCCGGTGTCGTCCTCGTGGTCTCGGGTCAGTTGGGGTCCAACACCAAGGAGGTCGCTTCAGCGGTCGAGGCGGTCCTGGCCGGCCTGGCCCCGACCATCGCGGCCGAGGGCCTGACGCTGCACCCCGACCTGTTCCGGCCCGCGGCCTTCATCGACCTGGCCATCCGCAACATCACGACCGCCCTCCTGGTGGGTGCCGCACTGGTGGCGGGCGTGCTGGTGCTGTTCCTGTTCGACCTGCGCGCCGCCGCGATCTCGCTCACCGCCATCCCGCTCTCGCTGCTCACGGCGATCATTGTCCTCGATCGCTTCGGGTTCAGCATCAATACCCTGACGCTCGGCGGCCTGGCGATCGCGCTGGGTGAGGTGGTGGATGACGCCATCATCGACGTGGAGAACATCGGGCGTCGATTGCGCGAGAACCGGCTGCGGGATTCACCTCGGCCGGTCCTGGACGTGGTCCGCGACGCGTCGCTCGAAGTGCGTCACAGCATGGTGTACGCCACGTTTGTGGTGGCATTGGTGTTTGCCCCGGTGCTGACCATGAGCGGGCTCCAGGGTGCGCTGTTCCGGCCGCTGGGCCTCGCCTATGTCCTCGCGACCACCGCATCGCTGATCGTCGCCCTGACGGTCACTCCGGCGCTGACCCTGGCGCTTCTGGCCCGGCGGGACCGGCCGGGTCAGGAATCCGGACTGCTGCGCCGCCTGCGCCAGGGTTTCGGCCGGCTGCTGGTGCGACTGCTGCCCCATCCGCGTGCGGTGGGGATCGTCACCGCGCTGGTATGCCTCGGCGGGCTGGCGGTGCTGCCGCTGTTCGGGACCGCGTTCCTTCCCGATTTTCGCGAGGGACACTTCGTGGTGCACATGGCCGCGGTCCCCGGCACCTCGCTCGAGGAGTCGATGCGGCTTGGCCGCCTCGTGAGCCAGGCCATCGCGCGAGACCCGCGGGTGAATTCCGTGGCCCAGCGGGCCGGACGGGCCGAACTCTCGGAGGATACCTGGGGGACCCACTACAGCGAGATCGAAGTCGAGATGAAACTGCTGACCGGCGAGGAGGCGCGAACCGTCGAGGACAGCCTGCGGGCCAACCTGGCGCGCTTTCCCGGGGTCAGTTTCGCCATCCGGGGATTTCTCACGGAACGCATCGAGGAAACGCTGACCGGATCTACGGCGGAGGTGGTGATCCGGCTGGTCGGCGAAGACCTGGACAGTCTGGACCTCGCCGCCCATCGAGTCGCCGAGCTGGCCCGCTCGGTGCCGGGATCCGCCGACGTGCAGTACGATCCGCCCGCCGTGATTCCCGAGGTGACGCTTCGGCTCCGGCCCGGGGCGGTGCAGGCGGCGGGCCTGATGGGCGACGACGTGCTGCGCGATATCGAGACGGCGACCCGCGGGACCCGGGTAGGCCAGACCTTCGAAGGCAGTCGGGCAACCGATGTCGTGGTGCTGCTCGAGGCGGAGGCCCGGCGCCGCCCGGAGGACCTGCGGCGGCTGCCACTCCGCGCCGCCGACGGCCGGTTCGTTACTCTTGGCGAAGTCGCCGACCTGGGACGGTCGTCCGGCCGGTACATGATCAGCCATCAGGGGACCCGCCGGGTCCAGACCGTGACCGCGAATACCTCGGGTCGGGATGTGGCGGAGTTCGCCGGCGAACTCGAGTCCCGGCTGGCCACGCCGGGACTGCTGCCGGCCGGCACCTACGCGGAGCTGACCGGCACCGCGGCCGCGCAGCGCCAGGCTCAGCAGGAGCTGCTGCTGCACGGCCTCCTGGCGGCCGCGGTGATCCTCCTCCTGCTGTGGCTGGCATTCGCCGAAACGGGCCGGCTGCTCCTGGTGCTGGCGAATCTGCCGTTCTCGCTGGTGGGCGGTGTTGCCGCCGTTGCGCTCACCGGCATGACATTATCGCTCGGGTCATTGGTGGGATTCGTCACCCTGTTCGGCATCGCCACCCGCAACACGGTGATGCTGATCTCGCACTACGACCATCTGGTCACCAAGGAGGGAGCGTCCTGGGGGCCGGAAACGGTGCTCCGCGGTGCGCGTGAGCGTCTCGGTCCCATCCTGATGACCGCAACCGTGACCGGGCTGGCCCTCCTCCCACTCGCGCTCGGAAGCGGTGACCCTGGCCGCGAGATCGAAGGCCCGATGGCCATCGTGATCATGGGGGGGCTGGTGACCTCCACGGCGCTCAGTTTGTTCCTGTTGCCGACCCTGGCACTCCGTTACATCCGGTTCGCCCCGCCGGGCGAACGCCGCCCGGAGGACCGGAGCAACCTGGCGTAGAGTCCTTACTGGCTGGTCGGATCAAGGCGCTCGAACAGGCGACCCAGCCAGTCGAGCAGGAGGAACCCCTCGAGCCCCAGGCCGAGGGCGCCGAGCAGCGCGGCGGGGAGGAGCGCCCAGGCACCCACCACTGGCCAGAGCGCGTAGGCCGCCGCGGTCGCGATGAGTCCCGGTCCGGCCGCCGCGAGCAGCAGGAGAAGCAACGACGCTCCCGCCGTCAACAGATGCTGCCCCATCTGCTCGATCCCCCCCGGGCGGATCTCGGTCCGCACCCAGGCGGGATAGAGCAGGGCGGCCCCGTTCTGGATACAGAGCGATACGACATTCAGCGCGCTCAGGAACAGTACCACCGGAACGACCGCGGCCAGCAGCAACCGCGATGACACTACCAGGGTCCCCTCGAGGAACGCCGCGGCAATCCCCAGACCGATCAGCAGCGCCTGAAGCAGCGTCAAGAGAGCGGCGGACGAGAACACCTGGCCCGTCATGACTGTCAGGCCGGTCAGGGGCCAGGTCTTGAGCGCGGGCAGGTGGTCGATATCGCCACGCAGGTCGATCCGCACCCACTGCGGGCCTAGGATCGCCAGCACGGCCGCCCAGCCCAGCGCCATGGCCGGGACGATTCTGGAGAAGCTGGGATCGCGCCGACCCTCCAGGATGATCAGCACGACTCCCGCGACGATGAGACCGAACATGGTCAACACAAACCCCGGACTCACGCTGCGGATCAGGCGGGTGATGTTCTTCCAGACGATCGCCGTGACCGGGGGACCGGAGGCGCCGAGTCGCACCGAGCGCCGGGCCGACGCACCGGGCGCCGCGACGCCCTGCCGGCGCCACCGTTCCAGCAGTTCGGCCCGGCGGGCGCTGGCCTCGACCGCCGCCTCTTCGAAGCTCCGGTCGGCCCGGATGATCCACAGCACGTGGAGCGCCGCCAGGCCGAGCGCCGCACCAAAGCTGCCGGCCCATTCCCGGGTCGTCCCCGCGGCCAGGGGCCAGACGGCGAGCTTGAGTGGCCAGACCAGCCAGGAGAGCGGAGCCGTGCCCAGGATGGTCTCGAGCATCCCGATCGGTCCGTACGGATGGCCGGTGAGCAGGCCTGACGGGACCCGCTCCACGGTGAGCCAGACCGAGCCACCGACCACCGTCAGCATGGCCAGGGCCGGCCAGACGTGCCGCAGGCCGCTCCTGCCATGCCGGAGCACCGATTCCCGCGTGAGCGCTACCCCCAGGCGGTGAAAGGATAGCGTGGAGAAGAACACCCACAGTCCGAGTGCGTAGGGGACCGCACCCAGGCCACTTCGCCCCCCCTGGCGCAGCAGTACCCCCCAGACCAGCACGTTGAGGATGACCAGGCGCTGGGCGCGGACCAGCTTGTAGACCAGCAACCAGGTCCGCCGAACCGGCGCCGGGAACAGGAACTGGACCTCGGCGGGAGTAAACGCGAGGGCGAGTCGATCGGCGCCGAACAGCCACCACTTGGCCAGCAGCACCGCGACGAGAATTGTCCCGCCGGTGGCCACCAGCGAGGTCGGCACCGGCCCAGCGGCGCCCCGTCCCTGGCCCAGCAGGGCGAGCGTCAGATAGGCGATCCCGAACAGGATCGCGAGGAAATAGCGTGGACTCCGCAGCCGGCGACCGAGTCTGACGCCCCAATTGCGGGCCGAACGGGCCAGCAGAAACAGGGCCGCTCCGGTCACCCGGGCCCCTCCTCCTGGTGGCCGGTCAGCGAGAGAAAGATCTCCTCCAGTCCCCGGCCGGACAGCTCAGGTCGCCCGGCCACGATCTCCCTCACGCTGCCGAGCGCGACCCGCCGGCCGTTCTGGATAATGAGGATCCTGGTGCAGGTTTCCTCGACCAGTTGCAGCAGGTGCGAGCTCAACAGGACCGCGGCCCCCGCCTCGGCTCGGGCGGCGATGGTGCGCTTCAGCCGGCGAATGCCGACCGGGTCGAGGCCGGTGAGCGGCTCGTCCAGCAGCAGCGCCCGGGGTTCGTGAACCAGCCCGCAGGCGATCGCCAGCTTCTGCTTCATGCCGCGCGACAGCTCCCCCGCCAGCGCGTCCCGTTTCTCCAGCAGCTCCAGCTCCCGGAGCAGGGGCTCGATCCGCGAAATTGCCTCGGGTTGGCGATACAGCCGGGCGACGAACTGCAGGTGCTCGGTGACGGTCAGATACTCGAACAGCTGGGGCTCGTCGGGGACGAATGCCAGGGCCTGCTTGGCATTGATGGGATCGCGCACGAGGTCGTGCCCCGCGATTCGGATCCCGCCCCGGGTCGGGGGGATGATCCCGGCGATGGCCCGAAGGGTGGTGGTTTTGCCGGCGCCGTTGGGTCCCACGAGACCGACGATCTCCCCGGGACCAACGACCAGTGAGAGGTCTTGCACGGCCGTGAGGGACCCGTACAGCTTCGTCAGACTCTCGATTTCGATCATTCCCGCTCCCGCCGGACCCGGACCCTTTGAAACCTTGGCCGGGCCCCGCGCGTCTCTGAGTGAAACGCAGTCATCCCCGGGTCCGGACCCCGGAGCGAGCTTATGCGAAACTATTGGCTGAGAATAGTCGGCGGCGCCGTCGGGATCTTCGCCGTCGGGATGGTTCTCATAACCGGCTTCAGGAGTATCAAGTCCAAAGTAACCACAACTTTGGACAGCAGTGACCCGATCCCGATCCCCCTGGCCGGCCTGATCCCGTTCAAGCTGGACGAGACGCGGCTGGGTAGCCTGAATCGAGTGGAGCTGCTCCGATCCGATCCCCAGCATGTGTCGGGGGTCCGGGTGCTCGTCAAACTGGGCGATACGCTGGGCCTGGAGCGGTTGCGGTCCTGCCAGTTGGTCGTCGACAACGTCGACCAGATGGGGAACAAGACCAGTTTCCGGTGCCTGGCGCCCGGCGGCGACATGACCGGGCTCGAGCCGTTCGGCACCGTTGTCGTGAAAGGCTCGGGGGAGGTCTTTCCGTTGCTGCTGCCGGGCAAGGTGGTCGCCGAGCTCCGGGCCACGACCTTCCGGCTCGACGGCGATGGGCTGCACGTCCATGGCCCCAAGGATCTCGTTGGGGAGGCGGTGGCGGCTCGGACTGACTCGCTGCGCGAGGCGCTGCACCGCCTGATCGCCGCCCGTGCCGACTCGGCGGACGTGCTACGCGGCCGTGCCGAGGCGCTCGAGGATTCCTCGAACACGCTGGCCGCCCGGGATCGCCGGCAAGTACAGCAGAGCGCCGATTCGGTACGCGCCCTCATGCGCGCGGTGATCGACCGGCAGAAGGTCGACGAGGCGCGCAGTGAGGCGTTCGCCGAGGTGGCGGGCCTTTCACCCGAGGAGATCGATTCGCTGGCCGGGCTCGGGTCCCGGATCGCCGACTCGGTCCGCAAAGCCGTCGCGCGGGACCTGCAGCAGGTTCGGGTCGAAGTCCAACGGGTTCAGGAGGTACAGACCAGGGTGGAAGCTCCGACGCCGCCGGTGCCGCCCCCCGCCGCCCCCAGGCCGCGGTAGGGTCGACCGGGGCTGGTTGCTTGCCTCGGGCAATGTAGCTTCACTGCATGCTGCTGGTCCTCGACAATTACGACAGCTTTACTTACAACCTCGTGCAGCTCGTAGGAGAGCTGGGCGCCGATCCTGTCGTACACCGCAATGACGCCCTTGCTGTGGCCGAGGCGCTCGCCCTCCGGCCCGAGGCGATCATCATTTCACCTGGTCCGGGTGAGCCCCGGAATGCGGGCATCTCGGTCCCCCTCATTCGAGCGGCCGCCGGCCGGGTGCCGCTGCTTGGGGTGTGTCTGGGTCATCAGGCGATCGGTGAGGCATACGGCGGTTCGGTGGTGCGAGCGGAGCGGCTGATGCACGGCAAAACCACCGAGGTCGCCCATCTCGGTGCGGGGTTGTTCGAGGGCCTCCCCGACCCGCTCACCGCCATGCGTTACCACTCCCTGGTGGTTCAGGCAGGTACCCTCCCCCCCGACCTCGAGGTCACGGCCTGGTCCTCTGACCGGCCTCGGGGCGACGAGATCATGGCCCTCCAGCATCGCCAGGCGCCGGTCTACGGCGTGCAGTTCCACCCCGAATCCATCGGTACGGGGAGCGGAAAGGCCCTGCTCCAGAACTTCCTCAGACTGGCTCGGCTTTTCGCTCCACGGCCCCTTGAGGCAATTGTCTAACCCCTTGACACCCCGACTGATAGCTGATAGGTGACCGGCTCGGCTCCTTCCCGGCACGACTTTTGACAGGACCACCCGCCTCTATTAGCGTTGGAAATGCGCGTCCTCGGTGTCATTCCGGCCCGGCTCGGTTCGACCCGAATACCCCACAAACCTCTTCAACTCCTGGCAGGCGAGCCTCTGGTGACCCGAGTGATCCAGTGTGTATGGGCGCACGGGTTGGTGGACGAGCTGGTGGTCGCGACCGACTCGACGATGATCGCCAGGGTGGTCGAACTGGCCGGAGTACGGGCCGTGCTCACCAGCAGCTCCCACTCAAGCGGAACCGAGCGGGTTGGAGAGGTCGCCGCCCGGCCCGAGTTTGCGGAGCATGACGTGGTCGCCAACGTCCAGGGGGACGAACCATTCCTGCCGCGCGCGGCCCTCGCTGGCGCGCTCGGGCGGGTGGAGCAGGGCGATGACGTGGGAACCGCGGCGGCCCCGCTCGAGGCCGCCGAGGCCGCGGACCCCGGACGGGTGAAAGTGGTCGCGGACGCCGATGGTCGGGCGCTGTATTTCTCCCGCGCCCCGATTCCGTTCCGGCTGGAGGGCGGCCCGGCTCCGGCGGGCCTGTACTGGCAGCATCTCGGGGTCTACGCCTACCGGCGGGACGTGTTGCAGCGCTGGACCCGGCTCCCGCCGGTGGCTGCCGAGACTGCCGAACGGCTGGAACAGCTCCGCGCGCTGCATTACGGCATGCGCGTCGGGGTGGCACAGTTGGAAGAACCCGCTCAGCCCGGCGTGGACACGCCCGAAGACCTGCGCCGCGCCGAGGCCCACTGGCTCGCACAGGAGATTCACCGATGACCAATGGCGCCAACGCCACCAAGTACATCTTCGTGACCGGCGGGGTGGTCTCGTCGCTCGGGAAGGGCATCGCGGCCGCCTCGCTCGGGCGGCTGCTGGTGGAGCGGGGGTTGGCGGTCACGATGCAGAAGTTCGATCCCTACATCAACGTCGATCCGGGCACGATGTCGCCGTTCCAGCACGGCGAGGTGTATGTGACCGACGACGGGGCGGAAACGGATCTCGACCTCGGTCACTACGAACGCTTCATCGATCGCTCGCTCTCCCAGCAGAACAACATCACCACCGGCCGCATCTACCAGAACGTCATCGGCAAGGAACGACGGGGGGAGTACCTCGGCAGCACGGTCCAGGTCATTCCGCACATCACCGACGAGATCAAGAACGCCATCCGGCGAACCGCGCCCGGACACGACGTGGTGATCACGGAGATCGGCGGGACGGTCGGCGATATCGAGTCCTTGCCGTTCCTCGAGGCCATTCGACAGTTCCGGCAGGAGGTGGGGAGGGACAACGCGCTGTTCATCCACCTGACCCTCGTGCCTTTCATCACGGCCGCGGGCGAGCTTAAGACCAAGCCCACCCAGCATTCGGTGCGCGAGTTGATGCAGATCGGAATCCAGCCCGACATTCTGATCTGCCGGAGCGAACAGCCGATCTCGGTGGAGATCAAGCGCAAGATCGCCGGGTTCTGCAACGTGGACTTCGAGTGCGTGATCGAGAGCCCCGATGTGGCTTCGATCTACGAAATTCCGCTCCGCTTCCGCGACCAGGGCTTCGACCGGGTGGTCTGCGAGCGGCTCCGGCTGGAAACGAAGGAACCCGATCTGGGGCCGTGGAAAGTCCTGGTCGAGCGGGCCCTCCACCCGAAGCATCAGGTGCGCATCGCGGTGGTGGGCAAGTACACCGATCTGCACGATGCCTACAAATCGGTGCAGGAGGCCTTGATTCACGGGGGCATCGCCAGCGACGCCGGGGTCCGGATCGACTGGTTGTCGAGCGACCAGTTCGCGAGCCAGGAAGCCGCCGGGCGGCTGCTGGGGTCGTACGACGGGCTGCTGGTGCCGGGCGGGTTCGGGGTTCGCGGGATCGAAGGCATGATCGAGGCCATCCGCTGGGCCCGGGAGAACGAGTTGCCGTTCCTCGGCATCTGCCTCGGGCTCCAGGTGGCGGTCATCGAGTTCGCCCGCAACGTCTGCGGCATGACGGAGACCACCAGCACCGAGTTCGAGCCCGAGTGCGAGACCCCGGTCATCGCGCTGATGCTGAACCAGCGCGAGGTGAAGGACATGGGCGGGACCATGCGGCTGGGTGCCTATGCCGCCCGGCTGCGCAAGGACTCGCGTGCCGCCCAGGCTTACGGCACGCTCCAGATCAGCGAGCGGCACCGGCACCGGTGGGAAGTCAACAACGCCTACCGCGACCTGCTGGCGGAGCATGGGTTGCGGCTCTCGGGGCAGTCGCCCGATGGCGGGTTGGTGGAGATCATCGAGTTGCCGGACCACCCCTGGTTCCTCGGGTGCCAGTTTCATCCCGAACTCAAGTCGCGCCCGACCCGGCCGCACCCGCTGTTCGCGGCGTTCATCGCCGCCGCCCTGCGGCGCCGGCAGGCGCAGCCGGCCGCCCCGCCCAAGGCGCTGGCGGCCACTGCGGGATGACATGGTCTGGACGTTTCGCCAGGCGCCGCTCCTTATCGCCGGTCCCTGCGTGCTCGAAGCGGGTGACCTGCCGGAGCGGGTCGCGGACCGGCTGGCGGAAATCGCCCAGCGGCTCGCGCTCCCGGTGTGCTTCAAGGCGAGCTTCGACAAGGCCAATCGCGCCCGGCTCGGCGCGCCGCGCGGACCGGGGCTCGAACCGGGCCTGGCAGCGCTGGAGCGGGTCAAGCGATCGTCGGGTCTGCCGGTCCTGACGGACATTCACGAGCCGCTGCAGGCGGCCGCCGCCGCCAAGGTCGTCGATGCCCTGCAGGTGCCGGCGTTCCTGTGCCGGCAGACGGATCTGCTCCTGGCGGCCGGGCGGACCGGCCTGCCGGTCAACGTCAAGAAGGGACAGTGGATGGCGCCGGAGGCCATGGCCGGTGCGGCCGAGAAGGTGCGGACGGGCGGCAGCTCGGATCTCGCCGTCACCGAGCGGGGCACGATGTTCGGGTACGGAGACCTGGTGGTAGATATGCGGAGCTTTGCCCGGCTCCGGCGCGCGACCGAGGCGGCGGTGCTGTTCGATGCCACCCACGCGGTGCAGCAACCCGGGCTCGGGACGGCCGGCGCCAGCGGGGGGCAGCGCGACAGCGTGCCGGCGCTGCTTATGGCCGCTGCCGCGGCCGGGGCCGACGGCTTCTTTCTGGAGACTCATCCCGAGCCGGACCGGGCCGCCAGCGACGGGGCGACGCAATGGCCGCTCCACGGCTTGGAGGACCTCCTGGTCCGTACCCTCGAGGTCTGGTACGCGAGCCGCCGGGTCGCCGAGTCGCCGAGCCGCCCGGCATGATCGACGCCGCCCTTGCGGGACGCATCAAGCTGCTGGGCCTCGACGTCGATGGCGTCGTCACCAACAACGCCATCTACCTCGGCCTGGTGGGGGGCGAACGGGTCGAGATGAAGCAGTTCGACATCCAGGACGGCCTGGCCATGGGGCTGGCCCGGCGCATGGGCCTGCTGGTGGCCTGGGTCAGCGGTCGGTATTCCGACGCCACCACGCTGCGCGCCACGGAACTGAAGATCGACGAGGTCATCCAGGATCGCGGCGCCCGCAAGGTGCCCGCCATGACGGAGATGCTGCTCCGTCGCGGGATCGGCTGGGAAGAAGTGGCTTTTCTGGGCGACGATCTCGCCGATCTGCCGGTCCTCCGGCGGGTCGGTCTGCCGCTGGCCGTGGCCAATGCGGTCGACGAGGTGAAGCAGATCGCGGCCCATACGACTCGCGCCTCCGGCGGCAGTGGCGCCGTGCGCGAGGCGATCGAGGCGCTGCTGCGCGCCCAGGGACGGTGGGAGGAGGCGGTGAAGGTGTATCTCGGGGATCGGGGGGAAAGTTGAGCGGACAAGGCGGGCAGGGCGGACAGGACGGGCAGCGTGGATCGGGCGGACCGGCGGACCGATTCGCAGGCTCCGCGACCGTCGCGACCGCCCACCTGTCCGCCTTGTCCGCCTTGTCCGTCCTGTCCGCCCTGTCCGCCCTGACCCTGGCCGCCTGCCAGGACGACGCGATCCGTCCGCCGATCAGCGCGGTCGCCCCCGATTCGGCGGACCAGGTCCTCGAGGGCATGGAGCACCTGATCACGACCGACGGCGTCCGCCGGACCCGGGTGATCGCCGACACGGCGTTCCTGTACGAGAGTACCAACCTGGCGCGACTCAAGGTCGTGAAGGTCACCTTCTACGATGCCAACGGCAACGAGCGCTCGACGGTCACCTCCGACTCCGGACTCTATCACATGCGGGACGGTTCCATGAGCGCCTGGGGACACGTGGTGGCCGTCACGCCCGACAACCGTCGCCTGCAGAGCGCCGAACTCAAGTACGACAGCCGGTCCAAGCAGATCTCGTCCGACAAGCCGTTCGTGTACGATCGCGCGGACCAGCACCTCGAAGGCAACGGCTTCACCAGCGACCCGGATTTTCGCAACGTCGTCACCCGGCAACCCCGCGGCGGCGAACGGCGGGGCGGGGGCGCGGCCGGGGTGCTTCCGGGACAATGAGCGCCATGCCGGGGGTCATGCTGCTGGCGCTGGCCGCCACGGCGCTCGCCGCCCA
Source organism: uncultured Gemmatimonadales bacterium (assembly GCA_963709905.1). GTDB lineage: Bacteria > Gemmatimonadota > Gemmatimonadetes > Gemmatimonadales > GWC2-71-9 > JADJOM01. The sequence continues at coordinate 110,592 of CAVPYI010000005.1, read as the reverse complement.
GGAGCGCCGGCCGCCGGCGGCCCAGCCGGCGGGCTGCCGGTTCCAGCTGCAGCACGTCGGCGGGATCGGGAAACAGGTCGTGGTCGGAGCCGACACCAACTACTACGCCAGCGGTGGCGTCCGGCTGATGTGCGCCGATTCGAGCGCCCGGATCGCCAGCGACAGCATGGCCCTGTACGGGCGCGGTCGGAACACGGTGGTGGAATTCATCGGGCGCGTCCGGTACGAGGACTCCAGCACGGTGCAGACGGCCAACCGCGGTACGTACTACCGTAACGGCGACCGCTGGGAGGCGCGTGGCAACGTCCTGACCCAGAACACCGTGGACGGCTCCACCATCGCCGGACCGTCGCTGGACTACTTCCGCGCGGTGACCGGAGTGCGCGATACCGTGGAGCTGTTCGCCCTGGGCCGACCGACAATCCGCTCCTTTCCGAAGGACTCGGCCGGTGGAAGCCGGGAACCCTACCTCATCGTGGCGGATCGAGTCCGGTTGCGCGGCAACGACCGGACCTGGGCGGGCGGTCGGGTCACCGTCGACCGGAGCGATTTCTCCGCCCGGAGCGACTCGCTCTTGCTCGACAGCGGGGCGGGCAGCATCGGCCGGCTGATCGGGTCGCCTGTCATGAAGGGACTGGGGCGCGACTCGTTCGAGCTCACCGGGCGGCGCATCGACCTCGCCCTCGACCGCCAGGTGATCGAGTACGTGACCGCCCTGGGGCAGGGGCACGCGATCAGCCGGGACCTGGATCTCGTGGCCGACACCATCGGGCTGGACCTCGAAGGCGAGCAGCTGGTGCAGACCGTGGCCTGGGGTGACAGCATCAAGCCGAGGGGCGTGACCGCCGAGTACGAGATCAAGGGAGACTCGATGGCGTTCGACACCCCGGACCAGCAGCTCCGAGAGGTGCGTGCCTACCGGAAGGCGTGGGTCGGGGGTCAGGTCGACAGCAGCGGAGAGCGGGACTGGATGTCGGGCGACAGCGTGGTGGCGACCTTCACCACTTTCGATTCGGCGGGCACCCGGCGAACCACGTTGGCGGAGCTGCGCGCCGTCGGCGAGGCGCGATCCTATTACCGGGTGGCCGACGCCAGAAAGAACGCCGGCCTGCCGTCCATCAACTACTCCCGGGGCGACCGCATCGTGGTGCGCATGAAGACGGCTGGCCGACGGGGCGTCGATCGGGTCAAGATCGACGGGCATGTGGACGGCGTACACCTCGAACCGCTGCCGCCCGCGGCCGATACTGTCTCCACCGGCCCGCCCTCCACCCCGGGGGCGCGATGACCGATCTGGTCTCACGGCTGGCGGAACGCGACCCCTCCGTGCCCCTGGCCCTGGCCGCGATCGTCCGGGACGCCGGCGCGGACGGATCGCTGGACCTGCCGTCGCTCGGACCGTCCTACCGGGAGACCGTCATCTGGGCCCGCGCGGAAGCCGGCGAAGGGGGTCCAGAGCTGTCCAGCGACGAGGTGCACGAGAATCTCACCCGGTCGGTGTTACCTCGTCTGGCGGACGAGGGCTGGATCGCGTCCAACCCGGGTGAAGAGTGGGGCAGGGTGGCCGCCGTCGGTCCATGGTGGGAGGAGGCCCGCGCCGACCGGGACGGGATGCGGGGACGCCTCATGACGGCCGCCGTCGCCGGGTTGCGCCGCCGCGCCAGCCTGGCCCAGGGCGCCCATGGCCCGATCGCCGGCGGCAGCGTGCTCGAGGGGATCGACCTCTGCAAGAGCTTCAAGCGCCGTCAGGTTGTGGACCACGTCACCGTGCGGGTGGAGCAGGGCGAGATCGTCGGCCTGCTCGGTCCCAACGGCGCCGGGAAGACCACGACCTTCTACCTCATCACGGGCCTGATTCGCCCGGAGATCGGCCGGGTGACCCTCGATGGTGACGACTTGACGTCCCTGCCGACGTACCAGCGGGCTCGCAAGGGCATCGGCTATCTCGCCCAGGAACCCAGCGTCTTCCGCAAGCTCACGGTCGAGGAGAACATCCTGGCCATTCTCGAGACCCTGCCACTCTCGCGGGACGAGCGGCGCCAACGGCTGGAGACCCTGCTGGACGAGCTCTCGATCAAGCACCTCCGCAAGGCCAAGGCCTACAGCCTGTCCGGCGGAGAACGGCGGCGCCTCGAGATCACCCGCGCGCTCGTCACCCGGCCCAAGTTCATGCTGCTCGACGAACCGTTCGCCGGCGTCGATCCGATCGCCGTTCATGATATCCAGACCATCGTCGCGGGCCTCCGGCACCGCGGTATCGGAGTGCTTATCACCGACCATAACGTGGAACAGACGCTGGATATCGTCGATCGGGCCTACATCATGTTCGAAGGCAAGGTCCAGGTCTCGGGTCCCGTGCGGGATCTGGTCTTCGACGATAGGGTGGCCCAGCTCTACCTGGGGCCGACCCTGACGGCGCGCCTGCGCACCCGGCTGGAGAAGGTCGCGTGAGAACCGGACTCTCGCAGCAGACGTCGATGCGGCAGGACCTGCGCATCAATCCCCGGCTGTATCAGGCCATGGACATGCTGTACATGCCCATGATGGACCTCCAGCAGCATCTGAAACAGGAACTCCTGACCAACCCCTTCCTCGAGATGGTGGAACCCGAGGAAGAGGATGTGACCCAGGGCGATCAGACCCCGACCAAGGAGGAAGAGAAGGAGAAGGCCAAGGAGGAAAACGAGACCGATTGGGAGGAGATCCTCCTGAACGGTTTCGAGGTCCAGGGCGGGGTCCGGGAGGAGTACGAGGAGAAGGAATACACCGAGCCGGTCACGGTCGAGACCCACGATCTGGTGGACCACCTGCGTGAGCAACTGATGCTGCTCGACCTCAACGAGCGGCAGAAGCTCTTGGTGGAGGAGTTCCTGGGCAACCTCAAGGAAGACGGATACCTGGCGGCCTCGCTCGACGAAATCCTGCAGCAGGTGAATCGCCTGCTGGAAGAGCATGTGGATCGTGCCGCCGGAGCGAGTCCGGTGGAGCCGGAGGACGATGACGGCTTCCCGGAAGTCTTCGCGGAGCCTGGAGAGGACGCGGCGGACGTCGGCCCCGCCGGACCGCCCAGCCGGCGACCAGCCACCGGCGGGCCCCCGCGGTCGGGACCCGGCGATCCGGACTCGAAGCAGGCCACCCCGACCGAGCCGATGATGATCGGTGTGCCGGAAGGGGGGGTCGAGATGGTGGGGTCGAGTCGCCCGGAGCCGCCGGCGCCCGCGCCCGCGCCCGCGGCGCCCCGTCCGCCACGGCCCGGGATTCCCTACTTCACGACGAGCGAAGTCGAGGAGATGCTGCGCATCCTCCAGCGCCTCGACCCGCCGGGGGTCTGCGCCCGGGATCTGCGGGAGTGCCTGCTGATCCAGCTCGAAGAGCGCAAGGAAAACGATACCCTGACCTATCGCCTCGTCCACGAGGCGTTCGCCGATCTCATCGCCCATCGCTGGAACGATCTCGGCCGGCGGTTCGGCACCGATCCGCCCAAGGTCCAGGCGGCGGCCGACCTGCTGGCCCGGCTCGACCCCAAGCCGGGGCTCAAGTACTCCTCGAGTGGCGACGGGTACGTGATCCCCGATCTGATCGTCGAGAAGATCGACGGGCAATACCGGGTCTTCCTCAACGACACCGGCGTCCCGCGGCTCCGGCTCTCGCGCTCCTACCAGGAGCTGGCGCGCGACAAGAAGAAGTTCACCACCGAGCACCGTGAGTTCATCGCGTCCCGGATGAACAGTGCCAACTGGCTGATTCAAGCGATCGAGCAGCGGCGCCAGACCATGCTCAAGGTGATGAATTTCATCGTCGATCGGCAGCGCGACTTCTTCGAGAAGGGGATCGAGTATCTCAAGCCGCTCACCCTCCGCGAAGTGGCGGAGGTCATCAACATGCACGAGTCCACGGTGAGCCGCGTGACCAACGAGAAGTTCGTCCAGACGCCCCGCGGCGTGCTGCCCCTCAAGTTCTTCTTCTCCAGCGCCCTGTCGACCGCCTCAGGCGAAGACGCCAGTGCGCGCTCGATCCGGGCCAAGCTGCAGAAGCTGGTCGGCGACGAGACCCCGGGAGACCCGCTCACCGACCAGCAGATCGTCCACCTCTTCCAGGAGCAGGGGATCAAGATCGCCCGCCGCACGGTGGCCAAGTATCGCGATCAGCTCGGCATCCTCCCGGCCCGGATGCGCAAGCGGGTATGACCGCTCGCGGGGTGGACGTCAGCGTCCTGGTGCCCGCCAAGGACGAGGTCGAGAACCTCCCCGAATTCTGCCGGCTCTGTGCCGCCTCCCTCGGCTCGGCGCCGTTCACGTTCGAAGTCGTCATCGTGGACGACGGGTCGCGGGACGGCTCCGGCGAGCTGCTCTCGAAGCTCACCGGCCAGTATGCCTGGCTGCGGGTCGTGACCCACCGGCGGCAGCGGGGAATCGCCGACGCCCTGCGCTCGGCGGGCGATGCGGCGCGCGGCGACATCTTCGTCTTCTACCCCGCGGATCTGCAGTATCTCCCGGAGGACATCCCGACGCTGGTCGGGCCCATTCTCGCCGGCGAAGCCGACATCGTGACCGGTACCAAACAGGGCCGATACGAGCGGGCCTTCGTGTCGGGGGTGTACAACGCGCTCTGCCGGCGGCTCTTCGGCGTGAAGGTCACCGACCTCAATTCGGTCAAGGCCTATCGCCGGGAAGTGATGGTGGGTGTCCCGTTGCGTCCCGACTGGCACCGGTACATGGTGGTCATCGCCGCCGCGGACGGCTTTCGCCTGACGAGTCGGGAGGTTCCCCTCTATCCCAGGCGGGCCGGCACGTCCAAATTCAACTGGCGCCGGATCCCCGTGGGAGTGCTCGATCTGCTCTCGGTCTGGTTTCAGCTGCGATTTGGCCGGAAACCTATGCTGTTCTTCGGCGTCGCCGGGGCCGGGCTCTTCCTGGTCGGGCTGGTCAGCGGTCTGGTGGCGCTGGTGCTCCGGTTCGGTTTCGGACTCGGATTCCGGCCGCTCCTCAACCTGGTCGAGACCATGGTCATCATCGGGGTCGCCCTCTTCGGCCTGGGGTTCGTGGGGGAAATGCTCGCCGGGCAGCGCGAGGAAATGCGCGAGAGTTTCCGGCGGCTGAGCAGCGACCGGGGCGACGCATCGCGAGAGCCCTGATGGGGGCGCCTGCGCGCCCGGTCCCCGAGCCACTCCCGCGCTGACCGGAAGTGCGCATCGTCTTCCTGACCCACAACTATCCCCGCTTTCCCGGCGACGTCTCGGGGTCGTTTCTCGCGACCCTGGCCCGGGCCCTGGTCGACCAGGGCGCCGAGGTTCGGGTGATCGCGCCCAGCGACGGCGGGGAAACCGGGTCACCCACCCTGGACGGCATCCCCGTTCGGCGGGTGCGCTATGCCGCGCCGCACCGGGAGACCCTGGCCTACCGCGGGACCATGGCCGACGCGGCCCGCAGTCCGGCTGGAGCCGTCGCCGTCTGGTCCCTCATCACGGCGTTGCGGCGAGCGGCCCGGGAAGAGGTGGCACTGGGCGCGAACCTGATCCATGCCCACTGGTGGGTGCCGGCCGGCGTCGCGGCACCCCGGGGAGTTCCGCTGGTCGTGACGGTCCACGGCACGGACGCGGCACTGCTCGAGCGCTCCTGGCTGGCCCGGCGCCTGGCCCGGTCCGTATTCGGGCGCGCTCAGGTCGTCACGGCCGTGTCGCCAAACCTGGCCCAGTTGGTCGAGCGGGCGACGGGGCGGGGCATCGGGCCCGGCTTCCGTCAGCCGATGCCGATCGACAGCTCGGCCTACCGGAGTTGGAGCGCCGGCGGCGGGGGTCTCGTGCTGGTCGGGCGGCTCACGGCCCAGAAGCGGGTGGACCTGGCCCTCCGGGCCTTGGCCGTGTCCGGCCACGGCCAGTGGGTGCTTACCGTTATCGGTGAGGGCCCCGAACGACCGGCGCTCGAGTCCCTCCGCGATCGCCTTGGCCTGGGGACTCGGGTGCGGTTCCTGGGCGCGACGCCGCCGTCCCGAGTGGCGGAGCTGCTCGCCGCCGCTGACCTGGTGCTGTTCCCGGCGAAGAACGAAGGATTCGGGCTGGCCGCAGCCGAAGCCCTGATGGCCGGTGTTCCGGTGGTGGCCTGCACCGACGGTGGCGGCGTGCTCACGATCGTGCCGCCGACTGGCGCCGGGCGACATGTCGAGCCAACCCCGGAGGCGTACGCGCGGGCCATCGACGAACTGCTCGCGGACCGGGAAGCACCGGCCCGCGCGCGCGAACTGGGGACCGGCTGGCGGGAGCGGCTCAGCCCGGCGACCGTCGCCCTCGCCTGTCGCCGATGGTACGAGGAGGCCCTGCGTGGCTGAACGGCTGATCCGGGTGATCAGGTGGGGGATCGCTCTGGCCATTCTGGCCTTCCTGGTCCGCACGATTCTCCGGCATCGGGCCGATCTCGCCTCCCAGCCGATCGACTGGACCTTCCGACCCCTGCCGGCGCTGGGCAGCGTGTGCACCGTATGGGCGATGTACGCGCTGCTGATCGCCGTCTGGCGCCGGATACTCGGTGGCTGGGGCGAGCGGCTCGATTCCTGGACCTCGGCCCGGATCTGGGTTCTTTCCAGCCTCGGCAAGTACGTCCCCGGCAAGGTGTGGGCGATTGCCGGCATGGCGCTGATGGCCAGAGACGCCGGGGTGTCGGCCTGGGCCGCGACCGCCTCGGCCCTGATCATCCAGGCCATGGTCATCGGCACCGGAGCTGCGGTCGCGATTCTGGCGGGGGGACCGGCCCTCGAGCTCTCCCGCCCGGGAATCACCGGCTGGGTTCAGGCCGGCGGCCTCGCGGTGCTCGCGGCAACCCTCACGATCGCTCATCCGGCGGTCTCGCGCCGCCTGGTCCGCCTCGTGGGCGCGCCGCACAACGCGCAGGCGCCGGGCCTCGCGCCACTGTTGGTCGGGATTGGCACTAATTTCGTGGCCTGGTTCGGATACGGGATCGCGTTCTGGTTACTGGCCCGGGCGGTCCTCCCGACGCCTGCCCTTGATCCCACCACGGCCATCGCCGCATTCGCCGCCTCGTACGTGGCGGGCCTGGTAGCGCTGTTCGCGCCCGCTGGCCTGGTAGTCCGGGAAGGACTCATGATCGCCCTGCTCTCGAGCCCGCTGGGCCTGGGGGCCGCTACCGCCCTGGCCGTGGCCTCGCGGGTGCTCCTGACCGTTACCGAACTCGGCGCTGCCATTCCATTCCTTTTCCACCGGGGGAACCCGCGTGTCCACTGACGCTGCGTCCTGGGAACCCCGGTGGCCCCGCGGCACGGCCGTCCTGGTCTGCGTGGTGGCTGCCATGGTTCTGCTGTGGCCGCTGCTGGCCGGAAAGACCCTGTTCGGCGGGGGCAGCTCCGACATGCTCGGGGCAGGGTATGCGTTTCGGCTGTTCGGGGCCGCGGAGTTCATGGCTACCGGGACCATCCCGCAGTGGAACCCGTATCTCTTTGGCGGGATGCCGTTCGTCGCGGCGATGCACGGCGACATTTTCTACCCCACGGCGTGGCTCAGGTGGGTGCTCCCGGCCGATCTGGCGATTACCTGGGGCATGGTGGCGCATTTCGTCCTGGCGGGCTACCTGACCTTTTGTCTGGGACGCGCCCTGGGCCTCACCTGGACCGGCGCCATCGTGGCCGGGGTCGCATACCAGTTGAGCGGCATCGTGGCATCACAGGTGAGTCCGGGACACGATGGAAAGCTGTACGTCTCGGCCCTCGCTCCGGGTGCCTTCCTCTGCCTCTGGCACGCCATTCACAATGGACGAGCCGCCTGGTTCGGCTGGCTGGCGGTGACCATTGGCCTTTGTGTTCTGAGCCCGCACTACCAGATGACGTATTTCCTGCTGATCGCACTCGGTGGCTGGACCCTGTACCTCGCGTTCTGGGATCCGGCCCGTGCCGCCGTCCGCCACCGATGGACCGACCTCGGCCTTGCCGCAGCCGCAGTTCTGGTGGGGCTCGGCCTCGCGGGACTCCAGATCCTGCCGTTCCTGGAATACATCCCGTACTCTCCCCGGGCCGCCGGCGGTCCCAACACCGGGTGGCAGTATGCCAACCTGTTCTCCATGCCGCCGGAGGAGATCGTCACTTTTCTTCTGCCGCAGTTCAACGGCGTGCTGGAGAACTACTGGGGTCGGAATCCCTTCAAGCTGCACACGGAATACCTGGGGGCGGTAACGGTGATTCTGGCGCTGCTGGCGTGGGGGGACCGTGAGCGCCGCAGGCTCCTCGTGGTGCTGGGAGTAATCGGGGCCGTCTTCCTGCTGCTCGCGTTTGCCGGCCATACGCCGTTCTATCGGCCCTGGTATGAGTTCATGCCCATGATGAAGAAGCTCCGGGCCATGGGCATGGTGATCTTCCTGGTGGCCCTCCCGGTCGCGGTCATGGCCGGCATGGGACTCGACCGCGTGCTGCGGGGCACGGCAACGCTGCGCGCGGTCGGGTGGACGACCGGCGCCCTGGGTGCCTTGGCCCTTCTGGGAGTCGCCGGCATTCTGCAGGTCGTCGCCGAAGGCATGGCGATCGAGCCGAGGATGGAAGCGGTCCAGGCCAACGCCGCGGCACTTCGACTGGGATCGGTGCGGTTGCTGGTTGTCGTGCTGCTCACAGCGGCGGCGCTGTGGGCCGTGGTGGGGAACAAGCTGCGAGGCGGTCTGGCCGCGACCGTGATGGTGGCCGTCATGGTAGCGGACCTCTGGAGCGTGGATCGGCGGTTCTTCGATTTCTCTCCCCGGGCGGCGGAGTTGTTCCGGGAGGACGAGGTCACAACCCACCTTCGCGGGGTGACGCCTCCCTACCGGGTCTATGACCTGCAGGGAGTCTACCTGTCGTCGGTCCTGATGGCGTACCGGATCCCGAACGCGCTCGGGTACCACGGCAACGAGCTCCGGTACTACGACGAAATCGGGGGCAAGGACCAGGGGTGGGCCGGTCTCCGTACCCGGAACCTGCTGGATCTCCTGGCGCTCCGATTCGTCCTGCTGCCGGACACGGCCTCGCTCCCCGGCTGGCATCACGTGGCCGGACCCACGACCAACGCCTTCGGCTATCCGGTCGTGCTGTACGAGCAGGACACCGTTCCGGCCTATGCCCGGGTGGTGGCCTCGGCCGCGACAGTGCCGGAGACCCAGGTCGCTCCCGCCGTGGTCAATCCGCGATTCTCGGTCCGATCGCTGGTGCTCTATCCGGATACCGCATCCGTGACACCGGCGCCGCTGGTGCAGCCGCTGCCCGTCTCGGGCGTCTCGGCAACCGTCACCCAGTGGAGCCCGGGCCGGATGACGGTCCAGCTGGCGGGAGCGAATCCCGCTCCGTCATACCTCGTGGTTTCGGAGAACTGGTATCCCGATTGGCGCGCCACGGTTGATGGCAGTGAGACCCAGGTACTCCGGGGGAACCACAGCCTGCTGAGCGTCGTAGTGCCTCCCGGGGCCCGTGAAGTCTCGCTCTGGTTCGAATCGACCGCCTACGCCAGGGGAAAAGTGCTGACTGCCGTCTCCCTGGTGCTCGCGCTCGGGCTGCTGCTGGCGCCGCGCTTCCTCACGCGGAGGTCGGCGGGTGTCTGAGCGGATCCTGGTCATCGTCCCGACGTACAACGAGTCCCAGAATCTCCCGTTGATCGTTCCGATGATTCTCGATCAGGACCCCAGGCTCGAAATCCTGGTGGTCGACGATAATTCTCCCGATGGTACCGGCGAGCTTGCCGCCCGACTCGCCCGGTCCGACCCCCGCGTGCACGTGCTCCAGCGGCCGGCGAAGGACGGTCTGGGGCGAGCTTATCTGGCCGGCTTCCGGTGGGGGTTGAGCCGTGGCTACAAGGCCATGTTCGAAATGGACGCCGACTTCTCTCACGATCCGGAGTTCCTGCCGGCGTTTCTCCGGGCTTCCGAAGAAGCCGATCTGGTGCTCGGATCGCGGTATGCCACCGGTGTGAATGTCATCAACTGGCCGATTTCCCGCCTGCTCCTCTCTCTCGGGGCGAACCTGTACGCTCGGGTGGTGACCGGCCTGCCGTTGACCGACTGCACCGGCGGTTTCAAATGTTTTCGACGCGAGGTACTGGAGGCGATCGACCTCGATCAGGTGCGCTCCAACGGCTACGCCTTCCAGATCGAGATGAGCTTCCGCGCTTGGAAGAAGGGATTCAAGCTCAAGGAGATCTCCATCATCTTTCACGACCGGGTGGAGGGGCAGAGCAAGATGAGCCGAAAGATCGTGCGCGAGGCCATCTGGATGGTCTGGTGGCTGCGCCTGCAGTCCATACTGGGCAGGATCTGAGGGCCGACCCGCCGCAATGCCAGACGAACTCTCCTTTTACAAGATGACCGGCTCGGGCAATGACTTCGTCATGCTCGACGGGCGAACCACGACTGCGGCCGATTGGCCTGAGCAGCGTATCCGGGCCATCTGCGATCGCCGCTTGGGGGTGGGTGCCGATGGGCTGGTCATCCTGAGTCCGGCGGACGGCAGCAGGGTGCGGATGGACTTCTGGAACTGCGATGGCTCCCCGGCGGACATGTGCGGCAACGCAGCGCTGTGCAGTACCCGCCTGGCCGCGACGCTCGGCCTTGGCACGTTCTCCCAGGTGGACCTGCTGACCGGGGCAGGTGCCTTCTCGGCTCGCTGCCTGCCTGGCCCCGGGGAACGGGCCGAGCTCCACTTGCCGGACTTTGACCTTCCGGTTTCGCCGAAGGGGTTGGTACTGATCGAAGGGGAATCCGGGGCCGCTCTCGCGACCGTTGGAGTACCTCACCTGGTGCTTGAGGTACAGGATCTCGATCATTCCGACCTCATGGAACGCGGTCGGTTCCTGCGTTTCGCCGCTGCCGCGGGACCGGCCGGTGCCAATGTGAACTTCGTGGCATGCGTACCCGGACCTGACGGGAAGCGCTGGGGTCTTCGAACCTACGAGCGGGGAGTTGAGGGCGAGACGCTCGCCTGCGGGACCGGGGCCGTAGCCGCGGCGGTGGCGCTGGTGGCCGGCGGAAGGGCCACCTGGCCGGTCAGAATCCATACTCGTGGGGGAAATGAACTGGACATCACGGCGACACTGTCACGTGGTAAGGCGACTGATGTGTGGCTGGCCGGCGAGGGAAGACTGGTGTTTCGAGGGGTTCTTGCCGAACCGGCATCTGATACGTAAACCGTTTAAAATCAACTATTTACAACGCTGGCAGTGGGGTCGCCCAGGAGTTTTCCCCACTTATCCACCGGCAAACTTAACATAATACATATTATACGACATTCAGAAAGACGACGCAGGAAGGAGGGCCCGGTACCGGTTTGCTACATGGCGCCGAGAGTGAGCTCCGCCAAACGAACCTCAGCCTCAGTCTTGGCGGGGGTTTTCGAGTAGTCTTTCAGGATTCGACGGTAGGTGGCGATCGCCTGGTCGCGCTGTCCCGAGACCGTGTAGGCCCGGCCAGCGTCCAGCAGGTGTGAGGCCCTGAGGTAGTCGACCTCGGCGGCTTCCGACGCGTTCACGTAGGCCGCCGCTGCATCTGCCGGGCGCCGGGCGTTTTCCAGGGCCCGCCCCAGCAGGCTGTAAGCAACCCCGCGGAAGTACGGCGCCGGCCCTGATTTGATGAAGTCCTGGAGGCCAACTGCCGCCAATTCGTGCTGGCCGTTGACCAGCCGCACCTGATTGAGCCGGATCACAGCCTCCTGAGCCGCGACCGTGCCGCCGTAGGTGGTGGTGATTTTCTGCAGTTCACTGGCTGCCAGCGGGAGGTTCCCCTGCTCCGCGATGGTCGTGGCCTGGTCCAGCGCCCGGTTCGCGAACGCTTCCTTCCGTTTCCCGCTGGTTACCACGAACCAGGCAACCAGGCCGACGGCCGCGACCAGTCCGCCGAGCGCCAGATACCGGTTCCGGGGGTCGGCGAACCACGCGGGGACTACGGCGGCCAGGCGCGGTGACGCCGGGGCCTGAGAGGATGCTTCCATCGTTGCTGCCATGCTCTTCCATAACTGAGGGGGTCGGTCATGCGCCGGTGGGCGAGGTGCCCCCGAGACGATTCGAACGTCCGACCAACGGTTTAGGAAACCGCTGCTCTATCCAGCTGAGCTACGGGGGCGGAACCGGACAAAGCTACCCGTCCGGCCGTGGCGGCGTCAACGCGTTCACCCATTCAGAACAATGTGGACTGGCGCCCCCGTCAGCCGCCTGCCTCCGCCCAGCCCCTCGATCTCGAGCAGGAACGACCACCCGGCCATTTCGCCGCCCAACCGGCGCACCAGGGCACCGGCGGCCTCGGCGGTTCCTCCCGTAGCCAGAACGTCATCGACTATCAGTACCCGGGCGCCCGGAGGACACGCATCCGCATGGGCCTCGAGGGCGTCGCTGCCGTATTCGAGCTCGTACTCATGCCGGACGGTCTTCCAGGGGAGCTTCCCCGGCTTCCGCAGTGGGATGAACCCGGCTCCCAAGGTGACTGCCACTGGGGCTGCCAGAATGAACCCCCTGGCCTCGATCCCGACAACGTGGGTGATCCTATCGGATCTGAACGGACCGGCGAGCTCTTCCCGAACCTGCCGGAAAAGCAGCCCGTTCTGCAGCACCGGAGTGATGTCCTGAAACAGAATCCCAGGCTTCGGATAATCGGGAATCGGCCGCAGGGCGGAACGGAGTCGCTCGGTCAGATTGGCGGGCATCGTCTTCCCTGAAACTGGTTCGTGTGGATAAGGTAACTACCTGATTTCAAATGCTTTGGGCAATGTAACCTCATCCGAAATATCAGACTTATCAACATTATTGACATGCGAATGCGGCGGACCCCGTGCGATCGCCACCTCCAGGCTCGCCAAGTCCCCAGGAGGACCCTGCGCCACGACCTCGACCCGCCCATCTGGCAAGTTCCTAACCCATCCCGAGAGCGCCAACCCCAAGGCTCGACGGTGCACAAAGTACCGGAAGCCGACGCCCTGCACCACGCCGGACACGAGCCACTGGCGGGCCATTCAGCCTGCTCGCCGAGCCCTGACCCACTCGACCGCGATGGGAACGACGGACACAAGGATGATCGCCACGATCACCAGGGTAAAGTTTTGGCGGACCACGGGGATGTTGCCGAACAGGTATCCGCCGTAGACGAAGAGCCCCACCCAGACCACGGCCCCGATCACGTTGTAGGCGAGAAAGCGGGGGTAGTTCATGGTCCCGATCCCGGCCACGAACGGCGCAAAGGTGCGGATGATCGGGACGAACCGGGCGATGACGATGGTCTTGCCGCCGTGTTTCTCGTAGAAGGCTTCAGTCTTGCGGAGATGGGTCTGGTTCAGGAAAGGCACCTTCCCCGAAAACGCCCGAGGTCCGATGCGGGCACCGATCCAGTAGTTGACGGTGTCGCCCAGGATCGCGGCCGCGCTCAGCAAAATGAACAGAATGAAGGGGTGAAGCGCCCCCAGCGCGGCGAACGTGCCGGCGGCAAACAACAGTGAATCGCCTGGGAGGAGCGGGGTGACCACGAGCCCGGTCTCGCAGAACACGATCAGGAACAGGATCCCGTAGGTCCAGGTTCCGTACTGCGCGATCAGTTCCGCGAGATGCTTGTCGAGATGAAGGAAGAAGTCGATGAAACCGGTGAGGAAGTCCATTGAGTTCGCCGGATCAGGCCCGCTGGTTGCCGCTGAATCCGAACTGCCCGATCAGCGGAACGAAGCGGACATCGGTGAGCGTGCGAGTGTGTACCGTGCCGTCGGGGGCCCGTTGGACCAGCGTCAGCGCCTGGTTTTCGCGGTCGCCGAGGGGCAGGATCATCCGCCCACCGGGAGCGAGCTGTTCGAGCAGTGGCTTGGGAATCTCCGGGCAGGCCGCGGCCACGATGATGACATCGAACGGGGCGTAGGGTCGCCAGCCGAGGGTGCCGTCGCCAACCAGCAAGGAGACGTTTCTGATGTTGGCCTGGGCGAGGATGTCCTTCGCGGTCTGGGCCAGGGCAGCAATGCGTTCTACACTGAAGACCTGGCCGGCGCACCGGGCCAGCAGTGCGGTCTGATAGCCGGAACCGGTTCCGACTTCGAGCACTTTCTCATGACCCGTCATTCTCGCCAGCTCGAGACACCGGGCCTGGACCCAGGGCTGGGAGATGGTCTGGCCGGCCCCGATGGGCAGGGCGCTGTCCTCGTAGGCGCGGTGTCGGATACTCTCCGGCACGAACAGATGTCGGGGAACCTCGGAAATCGCCTTGAGCACGGCAAGATCCCGGATGCCCTTGGCCGAGAGCTCGGAGACGAGCTGGGCCCGGTAGCCGCCGTAGCTGTCGCCCTGCCCTACCTCTCGAGCGACCATCCCCGCACCGTTTCGAGCAGATGGTAGTTGGTCAGATCCATGTGGAGCGGGGTGATGGAGACGTAGCCCTCGGCGACGGCGTGGTGATCGGAGTCCGTCCCGCCGGTCCAGTGGATACTCCCGCCGCCGATCCAGAAGATCTCCCTCCCCCATGGGTCTCGCATCCGGGTGAGGGATTCGCTGAAATAGCGGCTTCCCAGGGAGGTAACCTTGATGCCCTTTACCTCCGCCGCACCGCAGGCCGGCAGGTTGATGTTCAGCAGCGTCTCACGCGGAAAGGCGCTGACCTCCACCACCCGGCGGACCAGGTTGGTGAGCATGTCACGGTAGGTGTACAGCGTCTCCAGGTCGCCGGTCGGACCGGCGAACGAGATGGCCACGCTGGGGACCCCCAGGGTGACCCCTTCCATGGCGGCCGCGACGGTGCCCGAATAGAGCACGTCTTCTCCCATGTTCGGGCCGTGATTGACGCCGGAGAAGACGAAGTCGGGAGCCTTCGGCATCAGGACGCCGAGGGCCAGGAGCACGCAATCGGTCGGGGTGCCGTCCACCTGGTAGGAGCCATCAGGTCTCCGCGCGGGTCGGAGTGGCCGGTGCATCGTCAGGCTGTGAGATGTTCCGCTCTGCTCCCGATCGGGAGCGATGACCGTCACCTGTCCGACCGACTGGCAGACCTCGGCGAGGAGGGCCAGGCCGGGCGCCAGGATCCCGTCGTCGTTGGACACGAGGATGTTCATCGGGCGCGAAAGATAACACCGGAGGGGAGGTTCAACCGCCGGGCCGGCGAGCGCTGGCCCCGGTGCCGCTGCGAGGCAGCTACTCGGTCTCCGGCTCTGGCCTCGAGGGGGGAACCTTGCCCTCGAGGATCAGCACGATTTCTTCGATGGCCTCCCGGAGCTCGCGGAGGGTTTCGCGTTCGATGGCCACCCGGGCTGCCCCCCGCAGCTCTCCCGTGCGGCGATAGTGCTCGATCCGCTGGCGGGCCCCTTCGATCGTGTACTTCTCGGTGTACAGGAGGTGCTTGACGAGCATGATGAGTTCGACTTCACGGCTCTTGTACACCCGGTTGCCGGAGCGGTTCTTGGCGGGGTTCAGAAACCGGAACTGACTTTCCCAGTAGCGGAGGACGTGCGGTTTCAGATCGGTAAGGGCACACACCTCCCCGATGGAAAAGAACTCCTGAACCGGACGGGCCATCGTCACCGCCACTGCTCCGACTTGAGAGTTCGCTCCATGAGCTCCGCCACCGCCGGACGCGCCGGCTTGCCGCTGAAGAGAATGCCCGAGACCTGTTCGCAGATCGGCAGTTCGACCCCCACCCGTGCCGCGAGGGCCATTGCGGCCCGGGCCGTGTTCGCGCCCTCGGCCACCGAACGATGGGTGGCCGTGTGCTGCGCCAGGGTCTCACCGGCCGCCAGCGCGAGGCCCAGCGCCCGATTCCGGCTGAGCGCCCCGGTGGCGGTGAGAATCAGGTCCCCCATCCCGGCGAGCCCGGCGAAGGTCAGCGGATCTGCGCCCAGGGCGACCCCGAGTCGGGTCATCTCGGCCAAGCCGCGGGTGATGAGCGCGGCCCGCGGGTTGTTGCCGAGCCCGAGTCCCTCGAGGATCCCGGCCGCGATCGCGATCACGTTCTTGAGGGCGCCCCCCAGCTCAACCCCGACGAGATCCGCGCTCGAATAGACCCGGAACCTCGGGGTCACGAAGACTGCCTGCGTCGCCCGCGCGGTTTCTTCGCTGTCGGCGGCCGCCACCACGGCCGTCGGCTGGCCCTGAAACACCTCCAGCGCGAAGCTCGGGCCGGAAAGCGCCGCCAGCCGTCGACCGGGCAGGCTTTCGGCCAGCACCGCGGACATCAGCGCCAGTGTTTCGGGCTCGATGCCCTTGGTCGCACTGACGACCAGGGCAGTCGGCCCGATCCCCGGGCGGGCCTGTTCCACCACCCGGCGGAGCACATGACTCGGCGCCACGGTCACCACGACCTCTGCGCCGCTGGTTGCCGCCACCGCATCGCTGGTGGCGTTCAATGAGTCGGCCAGCCTGCATCCGGGCAGAAAAACCGGGTTTTCGTGACCGGTGTTGATGGCCTGGACTACCTCGGCCTCGTACGCCCAGAGCCGGACCTGGTGTCCCTTCCTGGCCAGGAGGTCGGCCAGGGTCGTTCCCCATCCCCCTGCCCCGAGGACGGCGACGGCGGTCATGCGGACGGGGCTGCCGGCTTCGAGGGCGCTCGCTTTCCGAACCGGTTTTCAGTTCCCGCCAGCAGCCGCTGGATGTTTGCCCGGTGCTTCCAGACGATGAACGCCGCCAGCGCGATATCGACGGCCAGGGTCATCGGCGACCGGCGCGCCGGATGCAGCAGGTAATCGGCGACCGGAAAGAGCGTGGCGGCGATGATTGACGCCAGCGACACGAATCCGGTTCCCCAGACGACCAGCGCCCAGATGACCAGAATGGCCCCGAACGCGAGCGGAGCCAGCGCGATCACCATCCCGGCCGCGGTCGCTACTCCCTTGCCACCCTTGAAGCCCACGAACGCCGAAAACACATGGCCCGTCACGGCCAGCGCGCCGCACCATACCGGGAAGTAGGGAATGCCGGGCGCCCGGGGCCCGAACAGCAGGACCGGGAGGGCTCCCTTCGCGACGTCGAATAACCCGACGGGAATCGCGAACCGCCATCCCAGGACGCGATACAGGTTCGTCGCACCGAGGTTCCGGCTGCCGTGCTCCCGGAGGTCGATGCCCTGAAACCACCTTCCGACGAGGTAGCTCGTGGGAATGGCGCCGACCAGGTATGAAGCGAGCAGCCAGGGAAGCGCCGGAAGCATTGGTCTCCTGTTTGGGGATCCGCCCTGGTGCCGGCCGGTGACTCAGCCGCCGCCCCGCACCCTCCTGCCGTCATCCCGGGAGTCGTGCTTGCCCGCCCCCCGGGCGGTGAATCGGAGTCGCAAGGGCGCGCCCTCGAACGCCCAGACCTTGCGGAAGCCGTGGTGGAGGTACCGTTGGTACGACTCCGGCACATCGTCCGGCCGGTTGCTCACGATGGCGATCGTCGGGGGCCGGATCCCGATCTGCGACGCATACAGCAGTCGGACTTCCTCCCCCTGTTCCTGGGGTGGGGCGTTCCGCGCGATCAGCTCCTGAAGCACCCGATTGACCTCGGAGGTCGTGACCCGACGGTTCCGGGCCTCGGCAACCTCGAGAATCAGGTCCGGCAACCGCGTGACCCGCTGGCCGGACAGCGCCGAGAGGTACACGAAGGGCACGTACCTCAGGAATGGCGCTTTCTCTTCCAGGGCGGACTGCCCCCGTTTGGCGGTGTTGGAGTCCTTCTCCGGGATCAGGTCCCATTTGTTCACCGCGATGATCAGTCCCGCACCGCGATCCCAGGCCTCGGTCGCGATCCGCAGGTCCTGGGCGTGCAGGCCCAGTTCTGCGTCAACCACCAGCACGCACACATCGGCCCGTTCGATCGCTCGATGAGTTCTGAGCGTGGAATAGAACTCGATGTCATCTTCTACTTTAGCTCTACGGCGTAAACCCGCAGTATCTATGAAGTTGAGCGTCCGCCCATGATAGCGCAAGGGGGTGTCGATTGCGTCCCTGGTGGTGCCGGGCTCGGCGGCCACCACCAAGCGGTCGGTTCCCAGCAGCCGGTTGATCAGCGAGGACTTGCCGGCGTTCGGTCGGCCTACCACCGCCACCTGCACCGCGTCATCGGTTTCGGCCTGGTCCCGGGGGGGCAGCTGGTCGGTGATGGCGTCGAGCAGGTCGCCGCTGGCCTTGCCCACCGCGGCGGAGACCGGAAGCGGATCACCCAGGCCAAGCTCGAAGAAGGCGTAGTGAGCGGTGGTCCGCGGGAGGTCGTCCAGCTTGTTCACGGCGAGGATTACCGGTCGGCCGGCGCGGCGGAGGCGGGTGGCGATCTCGCGATCCACGGGATTGAGGCCCTCCGGCCCGTCGACCACGAACACGATCAGGTCGGCCTCCTCCACCGCCAGGTCGACCTGCGCCCGGACCGCGACATCCATCGAATCGGTGGAGCTGGGCACGAGCCCGCCGGTATCCACCAGCCAGAACTGACGCCCGGCCCAATCCGCTTCCCCGAAGTGCCGGTCCCGGGTGGTGCCGGCCCGGTCGGAGACGATGGCGTCGCGTCCCCCGAGGATGCGATTGAACAGGGTCGACTTCCCTACGTTCGGACGGCCGACGATGGCGACTGTCGGCTTGTTCACGGGGCGGAGGGGACGTCGAGGGCGTCGGTGAAATGATAGGAAGGGCGGATCTCGACCGGGGTGGCGGCCTCCAGGCCGGCCAGCGAAAGGTCATCCAGAAAAATCTGATCGTCGTTCAGGGACTCCGCCGGGATCAGGGCGAGATCGAGGTCGGTGCGACCCGCCAGCGCGGTCTGGAACGCGGCGCCCGGGAGCAGCCCCGCGCAACTGACGGAATCGCCGAACAGCGGATTGGTGAGGGCCATCAACTCGAACCGGGCTCCGGTGTGCCGTTCGAGCGGGGCCAGGACCAGTGGCATCAGCGGCGCCATCGAGGTTCCGGTGAGCACCGCGATCCGTTTGCCGCGCCAGTCGGCCAGCGAGGCCTGGTCGCGTTCCAGGCAGCCCTGCAGGTAGCGGACGGATCCGACACCGTTCTCGACCTGCTCGAAGCCGTCATACGATTCCGCCGGAGGCAGAGCGAGCCCGGCGCGGAGGTAGAGTTCGTCCGCCCCGGACGCCCAGCTCGACCCCCGCTCCGTTCTGCCCCGGACGGCCCAGCGCTCTATCGAGGCGATGGCCGCCCGGCATTCGTCTCGCGTGGGCTCCCGGACCAGGTGGTGCTTGCTGAACGTCGTCAGTCCCACCGGTACCAGCGATACGCTCAGAATCGGCGGACCGAGGGACCAGAGGTCCGCCAGGGTCCGCTCGAGGACCTCGCCGTCATTGACGCCGGGCGAGAGTACCACCTGGGTGTGGCACTGGATTCCATGCGCCGAGAACGACCTCAGCTGCTCACGGATATCCGGCGCGAGGGGGTTCCGAAGCAGCCACCGGCGGACCACCGGATCGGTCGCGTGGACCGAGACGTACAGCGGGGACAACCGGTATTCGATGATCCGGTCGATGTCGCGCTGTTTCAGGTTGGTCAGGGTCGCGAAATTGCCGTACTTGAACGACAATCGATAGTCGTCGTCCCGGATATAGAGCGTCTCGCGGAGTCCAGGCGGCAGGCCGTCCACGAAGCAGAAATCACAGCGGTTGGCGCAGCGCCGAATCCGGGGCGGCTCGACTCCCACACCCATTCCCAGCCCTTCGGGACGTTCGATGTCGTACTCGACTTCCTCGCCATCCGGCTGACGCACCTGCAGGAGAAACTGGTCGTCCGCGGTCAGGAACTCCCAGTCCAGGAAGTCCTCGATCTCCCGCCCGTTGACACTAAGCAGCTCGGTGCCGACCTGGAGCCCCAGTTCGGCGCCCACGGACTCCGGCGCGACCGCAGTGACCTTCAGCATGAGGGGGCCAAAGATAGGCGGGCGGACGGACAGGCGGGAAGGCGGACCGTACTTGAAAGCCCGAGGGCGGGCTCCGTCCCGGATCCCGCCCTCGCTCACTTAAGGGACAACACGATCAATCACCAGCAGGCTGGCGATCCCTCCTGGGTCACGATGGCGTTGGGGGAGTTGCCGGAGGGGCCGACAAAGACCCCGCAGGAGGTGATTCCGCCGACCAGGATCGGGTTGGTGATCACCGCCTTGTAGCCGGTGTTGGAGACGTAGGTCAGGGCAAGCAGGTTGCCGGTGGACGGCACGAACGTGATCCTCCCCGCCCCGCCCGTGCCATTGGTCTGGGCTCCGGTCGTGGTGGCGCCGGCGTAATCGTTGTTGTCGAAATAAAAGCCTTCCTGTGACGTCACCAGGTTCCTCAGGTCGGTCTTCATCGACGCAAGGACGGCCTTCTCCTTCGTGTTGGCGAACTTCGGGATCGCGATGGCAGCGAGTATCCCGATGATCACCACCACGATCAGCAGTTCAATGAGCGTAAAGCCCCTGGTTGACATCCTGATCCTCCTCAGGCGGCATTGGCGTCGCGAGCCGGGCGGTACTACAACGGATGGGACAATGAAGGCAACAGGTGTGCCAAGGGGCGCCATACACGGTAACACTTTACTGCTAATAGCCTTAAACGCCTGGCGCGCCGCGACGCGATAGCCGCATTGTTTCATGAAGCCCGCGTCCTGCCACGAGAAGGCGCCGCCCGGGACCACCCGGGCGGCGCCTTGGTGGTACCGAGGCCCGGACCGGACGGCTACTTGTGACTGATGATGTAGACGTAGGCGGCAACGGCTTTCACGTCGTCCTCCGAGATGCTCGCGCCACCCTTGGCGGGCATCGGCACTCCGCTCTTCGACTCTTCCTTGGTGACCCCAACCAGGATCTGCTTGACCAGATCCTCGTAGGACCCCTTGCTGTGAAGCCAGACGTCGTCGGTGAGGTTCGGTCCGACCAGGCCCTTGCCGTCCTGCCCGTGGCAGGCGTAGCAGAGGCCCTGCTTGTGATAGATCTCGTTGCCCTTGTCTACCATCGCCTGGGTGACGCCCTGCGGCAGGGCGGCTTGAGCGCTTACGGACCGCGCCCCAAGGAAAAGCGCGCCGAGCATCAAGGCTGCACGCAAAGTCCACTTCATCCCGAACTCCCCTCTGAAAGGGTGATGATCCCACTCTGTCTTTGGAAGCGCAAGAGCTGCGCCGCGTGGGTGGGTCCGGTGCCGCGGCTCGACTGACAGCTGTAAGTCTTTGTAAGCCAGCGCATTAGGAAGCAATTGGCTGACCAAGTCGTCGCCCTCGAGCGGGGTCTCGGGCCGGGTCCTTCAGGCCCTCGAGTAGACACCTTTGGCGATCGCACCGTGGGGAGGTACGAATGGAAGCGGGCCGGAAAAGCTCGCCCCCACGACTCGGTGGGGGCGGAAGCCAGAGCGGGCGACCGGACTCGAACCGGCGACGTCCAGCTTGGGAAGCTGGCATTCTACCAACTGAATTACGCCCGCAACGAGGAAGATAATGTGCCGAAGCGGGCGGCGCATTGTCAATGCCGCATCATTCCGGCGACACCTCACAAAAAACCTTGATCGCATCCTTGGCGGTGGTCAGCGTATCGAACAACTGGCGGTAGTTGTCGAGGCCGGAAACGGGGTGGGTCAGCAATCGCTTCACCCACCCGGCGTACTGGGCCTCGCACTGGGCCAGGTCCTTCACCCCGATCTCGAAATACTCCCGGTTGGCGTTGACCGTCCCCACCATGACCTTGTTGCCGAGCACGAAGTTGAGGTTGATCCGGTCGGCCGGGACCTCGATCTACTTGACGCGGTACCGATAAGCCTTGATCCCGACCGCCTTCCCCGTTGCCTCGAAGCTGGTGACTTCTCCCGGCTTGAGTGGCCCGATCTGGACATCCTGCGTGGCCACGACGGCACCGCTTTCAGTGAGGAACTCGACCGTCACGGACAGGGGCTTGAGGGGAAGCGGCTTGTTGTTCTCGTCCCTCGCCTCGCGCCCGGTCAGCTTGCCGGTGAGGGTGGCGCCTTCGCCGGTGATTCTCGCGCTCGTGAGCTCGAGGTTCACCGGCAGGGCTTCGCGCGTCACAATGGCTTCGATCAGCGCGTTCTGATTGTCGGCCAGCTTGTAGCCCTGAGCCCGGAGCGTGTGGTCATACTCGGCCAGTGGCTCGATGGCGATGAGTTTTTCGGCCGCAGCCGCCACCTTGACGCCATCCCCCAGGGCCAGGTACGAATTGGCCTGATTGTACACGGCGTCGCGGTTCCAGGGGTTGATCGCCAGGACGCGGCCGAAGGTGGTCGCGGCTTCGGCGTAGCTCTTGTCGTTGAACTGCCGCACCCCGATGTCCATCAGGTCGCGTTCGGAGATCCCCTCGGGAGCCTCTCCCGAGCCCGCCTCGGCGCCGACACCCGCCACGAGTTGCCGTTCCACGGACTGCGCGCTGTCCGGCATCCCGGCGGCCCTGAGGGCCTGGGCCAGCCCCTTGAGGCCAGCCGCATCACCCGGTTCCAGGCTCAAGTATCGAGCGAATGCGGCCACGGCGTCCTGCGACCGCCCGCTGCTGTGCAGCAGGACGGCGTAATTGAAGATGGTCTGGTTGCGCAGCTTGAGCTGCTGCGGGTCGGTCGGCTCGGTCGCCGCTGCCTTGCCGAAATAGGTAATGGCGCTGTCGTTCTGCTTGGCCGCCGTGAAGATCTCGGCCATGTTGGTGAACGCCAGCGGCGCGGCCTGCGAGATCCGGTTCGCGGCCCGGTACATCATCAGGGCGGAGTCGGGTTGCCCAGCCTGGCGGAACCCGCTCCCGGCGTTGACCAGGGCTGCCCAGGCGCGGTAACGGTATTTGCGAATCTCCTCCTTGCAGCCCGGTGCCAGGGCCTCGGTCCGGGTGAAGGCCGAATCGGCCCCGGCGAGGTCGCCCTGCTGCAGGTACAGGCGGGCCAGCCAGTACCAGGCTGCCGAGCTCTTCGATTGACTGTTGAGGACCGCCTCGGTCATCACGCGAACACCGCTTCGCAGCGCGTTGACGCGATTGGCCGGGTCACCGCTTCCCTCGATGCCAGTCTTGAGGTAGGTCCGGCCGCTGCTCACCCGGAAATCTCCTCCCTCCACTTTGCAGTCCGGCTGGACGAAACGGGTGTCCAGAGCTCCCTGCACTCTGCTCGCCACTTCTTCCTGGGCCGCCAGCGGCGCGGCGAGAATCCCGGCGAGCATCAAACCAGCGAAGCCCTTCGTCATCACTGCTCCTTCGGTGAACGTGAACCGGCGCCGGCCGTCCCGCCGACCAGGGCGCGAGCCTGGGTTTCGATCTCGCGTGCCAACTCATGGGCGGGCCGCCCCAGCCGGGCTGCCGCCCGGGTTACGTCGTCGAACTCGGCCTTGACCCGTGGCCCGGCCGGGGTCTCGACGACCTTGACCGCGATCGGGAGTCCGTCGGCTCCGGCGATCTCGATCCGCCGTCGAGGCAAGGTGACCCGCTCGGCCACCGCCCGGCGCACCCCGGTCGTGGTGCTGTGCAGGAAGAAGGCCTCGGTGACCCGTGCCTCGCTGGTGCTGTCACACACGACCTCGACCCGGAACCCGGGCCGGCCCTTTTTCATCATCGTGGTCCAGACCTGCACATCCAGGGCGCCGGCGGCCATCAGCGCCTCCCGCAGTGGTTCGACGTACTCGGGACTGAGGTCGTCCAGGTCCGAGGCGAGGGTCACTACCTCGCCGGCTTCGGCGGCGGACTCGGCGATCACCAGGCGCAGAGCGTTGGGGTAGTTCGTCGGGTCGCGTCCGCCGGCACCCCACCCGGTCATGGCGGGGCGCCACCTGGCGGGTGGCCGGCCGGAAGTCAGCACGCGGAGCAACGCGGCACCTGTCGGCGTAGTCGCCTCGCCAACCACGGGCCCGTCTGGCCCGATCTCCAGCCCCTCGAGGAGCCGGGTCGTGACCGGGGTCGGAGCCGCCATCACCCCGTGAGCCGTTTGAACCCAGCCGTTCCCGACCGCCACCGGGCGGGCATACACCCGATCGATTCCGAGCCGCTCGAACCCCTCGATTCCTCCGACAATGTCCACGATCGCATCGACCGCCCCGACCTCGTGCAAGGCGACGGCCTCGGCCGCGACGCCATGCACACGACCCTCCTCCTCACACAGCAGGCGGAAGGCCCGACCGGCAAGCTCGCGCACCCGCCGGCTCAGGGGCGCCCGTTCGACGATTGCCAGGAAATCGGAGAGATGGCGGTGGGTGGTGGGGTCGTCGCCATGCGCCGGGTGCGCGTGGTCGTGGGGGTGAGGCGCGACGTATACCGGACTGGGCGGCTCCGTCGCCCCGTTTGCCAGCCGGAGCGTGACCTTGGTGCACGCGATGCCGCAGCGCTGTACCTGCTCCACTCCCGCCACCACGCCGGAAAACCCGAGGCGGCCCGGCAGGCCGGTCAACCATTCCACCGGAGCGCCGGCATCGATCAGCGCCCCGAGCAGCATGTCGCCGCTGATTCCCGCGGCGGGATCCAGGATCGCGAATCGGTCGAGTCCCATAGACTTGAAATATCACCTCAAGTTCTACCGGGGGGCAATTCCTCCGGCGTGCGATACAGCCATCCCGCGCCGGTGTTGAAAGCTACTACCCGCTCACCCGCTTCCAGGATCCCGCGGCGCCGCAGCAGACCAGCCGCGACGAGCGCGGCGCCGCCTTCCGGCGAAAGGTCGATCCCCTCTTCCGTAGCGCCACGGCGGGCCTCGGCTGCGAGGTCGGCATCGCTGACGGCGATGGCGTCCCCCGCACTCGCCCGGAGGACCCGCAGGATCAACCGATCGCCCAGCGGAGCCGGAACCCGCAGCCCGCTGGCGACCGTTCGGGGATCCGGCCACGCGGTGGCCTGGTCGGCCGACTCGGCGAATGCCCGGACAATCGGAGCACAACCCGCGGCCTGGACACAGTACATCCGGGGCGATGGACCGGTGATCCAGCCCGCGGCGCGCAATTCCTCGAAGGCTTTCCACATGGCGATCATGCCGGTGCCACCGCCGGTGGGGTAGATGATGGCGCCAGGCAGGGTCCAGTCGAACTGCATCGCCAGCTCGAAGCCGAGAGTCTTCTTGCCCTCGATCCGGTACGGTTCGCGCAGGGTTGAGAGGTCCATCGCGCCGGATTCGCTGGCGAATGTCCGAGCGGCCTTGCCGCAATCGCCGATGTGACCGTCGAGCAATTCGAGGTCGCCGCCCAGGGCCCGGATCTGGGCGAGAATCATGGGAGGTGTGCTCCTGGGCGCGTAGATCCGCACTCCCAGCCCCGCGCGCGCCGCGTACGCCGTGGCCGCGACCCCGGCGTTGCCGGCGGTCGGGATCACCAGGGTGCGGGCGCCGGCGGCCGCCGCCCGGGTGATCGCCGCGCTCAAGCCCCGGGCCTTGAAGGAGCCGGTCGGGTTGGTGGACTCGTCCTTGATGCGGAGATCGGTGAGGCCGAGACGCGCCCCGATCCGGGGCGCCTCGACCAACGGGGTATCCCCTTCACCCAGAGTGATGGGCAGCTCTTCATCCGTCAGCGGCAGGAAGCGGCGGAACTTCCACATCCCCTGCCCGGCTTTCACCGCCTCGCGGTCGGTCACCGGCGGCGGGAGGCGCTCGGGATACCGAACCAGCCACGGTTGGCCGCACTGGTCACAGACGCCCGGGAGGCCCGCCGGATCACGGAACCGGCCGCAGCCCGAACATTCGAGGATCCAATCCATGGGAGTACGGGAAAGACCGCTCACGCGCGGAGAAACCGTTCAGCCAGCTGTTCCAGGCGCTCGTCGCCGCGAGTCCTGGCATGGGCCAGGATCAGTTCTACATAGGGGCGGAGCGTGGGCTCGCCCCACCGATAGCCGGTGACCCGCTCGGCGCCGAGCGAGTCGCCACGATCGGCGCCTTCCAGGAGGGCCCAGGCGGCCGCCGGATCGTAGCCCGGGTCGTGCCGCGGAGGGAGATCGTAGCGGGACGGCGGCTCGTCCTGCTCTTCCCTGACGAACGCGCGAGACATGGCACGGTAAAGATAGGGTTCCGGCTGCGGCCCGGCAGAACTCAGCCGTCGGCGAGTCCCTGGAGTATGCGTTCGGCCAGCTGCACTGAAAAGCCGGGCAGACTGGCGATCTCGGCCGGCGTCGCCGAGCGGACGCCCGCGAGACTGCCGAACCGTTCCAGGAGCAGCCGCCGCCGGGAAGGGCCGACCCCACGAATGTCGAGCAGCTGGGAGGTGACGGTCCGGGCCTTCCGTCGCTGACGATTGTAGGCGACCCCGAACCGGTGGGTCTCGTCCCGGAGACGCTGCAACAGTCGCAGCGACGGGCTGCGTCGCGGCAACCGCAGGCTCTCGGGCCGGTCGCGCAGGAAAACCTCCTCCTCCTTCTTGGCCAGGCTGACCATGGGAATCCGGCCCAACCCGAGCGCCTCGGCCGCCTGGGTCGCGGCCGTCAGCTGTCCCTTGCCGCCGTCGATGACGATCAGGTCGGGGAACGACTTCTGCTCATCGCGGCGGCGGGTCAGGAATCGGGTGATGACTTCATGAATCGCGGCGAAGTCGTCCTGCTGGGCGATGCCCTTGATCTTGAACTTGCGGTATTCGGCCTTCTTTGGGCGGCCGGCCTCGAACCAGACCAGCGAGCCGACGGTGTCCTTCCCCTGGTTGGTGGAGATGTCCACGCAAACCATGCTGCGGGGCACCGCGTTCATTCCCAGGTCGCGACCCAGGGCGTACACCGGATCGCCGGCCCGTTCGTCGGTTTCGAAGGTCTCGATGCGAAGGCTCTCCAGCAGATGCCGGGCATTCTGGTCCGCCAGATCGAGCCACCGGCGGGCCGTCCCGCGTTGCGGGACATTCCACTCGGTTTCGGGCAGGAGTTCCTGCAGCAGATCCACATCCGCCGGCGGAATGGGCAGAATGAGCCGGCGGACCCGCCCCGTCATCGGGATGTAGGATCGGACCAAGAGGAAGCTGATGATGGTCTCGTCCGATTCGTCGGTGAGATTCTCGAGAAACGAGTGCTCGCGGGCGATGACCCGCCCCTCGCGCACCCGCATGAATACCCCGACGGCGTCGTCGCCATCCCGGGCGTAGCCCACCACGTCCGCGTCTCCGGTACCGAAAACCTCCACCCCGGCGGGTGATTCGACCTGTTCCAGCCATTTCAGCTGGTCCCGCAGCAAGCCGGCCCGTTCGTAATCCTGCCGGGTGCTGGCCGCCAGCATCGCGTCCCGCACCTTGCCCCGAACGTCCACCGTCCGGCCCGCGAGGAACTCGAGCACGTCGTCGATCATGGCGCGATACTCCTCCGCGCTCTGCCAGCCGACACACGGGGCCTTGCAGCGGCCGATATGGAAATCGAGACAGGGGCGGTCACGCCGTTCGCGCGGAAGGTCGTCATGGCAACTGCGCACCGTATACAGACGGCGCACCACAGCCAGCGTCTTCCGAAGCAGGGCCACGTCGGTGTACGGACCGAAATACCGGGCCCCGGCGATGTCGAGCCGGCGGGTGACCAGCACTCTCGGAAAGGAGTCGCCAAGGGTGACGGCGATGGATGGATAGCTCTTGTCGTCCTTCAAACGCACGTTGAAGCGCGGCAAGTACTCCTTGATCAGGTTGTTCTCCAGGAGGAGCGACTGCGCCTCACTGGCCACGACGATCGTCTCCACATCGGCGATATGCCGCAGCAGGTACTGATTCTTGACGCTGTCGGAATGATCCGCCGCGAAGTAGCTGCGCACCCGACTCTTGAGGCGCTTGGCCTTGCCGACATACAGGACGGTTCCCTGGCGGTCCTTCCACAGGTAGACGCCAGGCTGGTCGGGGAGCGTGTCGAGCTTGCGCTGCAGGGTGTCCGGGAGGCTGGCCATCGAGTCGAAAGATAGAACCAGCGGGTGAGAACGGGGAGCAGGATCGGATGTCCACCGGTGCGTCCAACGCGGGGTGCCATGGCGGGCGGGGCGGTACGAGTCCCTCCGCGCGGCCGGATGGCAGGCCGGATCAGCTCCGGCCGGCGGATCCGCCCCGACCCAGGCGGCGCAGCAGTGCTCGGGGTTCGGGTATGCCCAGCAGGTATGTCAGGGTCAGGTAGCTCACGCCGAACGGCAGCAGCACGACTACCGCCCGCAGCACCGGCTGGAGGTCGGGGAGCGCGACCCGCACCAGGAAGGCGAGCGCGGCAGCGGCCAGGGCGGCGGCGCAGAGCCGGGCCAGATCGCCGAGGGATAGTCCGGTCTGTCCCAGCCGGTCACGCAGCCCACGCTTGAGCAGCAGGAACTCCACCCATCCCGCGAAGCCCGCCGCGGCCGTCAGGCCCGCGGCGCCCCACTTGGGGGCCACTCCGAGCAGCGCGGGGAGTGGAATGGCGGCCAGCAACCCCAGGGTCGTATTGAGGGCCACGCGGACCACGGCGAACCGCAATGGGGTCCGAGTGTCCCGCAGCGCATAATAGGCCGAGCTGTACAGGCGGCCCATCGTCACGGCGAGCAGGCCAAGGGCCGAGCCCGCGAGGATGGCCCAGACGTAGGTACTGTCAGCCGCCGTGAAACGCCCGGTCTGGAATAGCGCCGCCGCAATCACATCACCCAGGGCGAGAAACGCCACGGCCGACGGCACCACGAAGAACGCAATCCGGTTCAACCCGGATTGCAGGCGGTCGCGCAGCAGCGCCGTCACCTCGGCCGGGTTGCCGGTGGCGCTCGACATGGCCGGGAGCTCCGCCGCCGAGACCGACATGCCGAACAGGCTCACGGGGAGGGTATACAGCACCTGAGCGGTCTGGATCGCAGCCACCGGACCATTCCCGAGCAAGCTGGCGATGATGCTGTCCACGTACGCGCTGATCTGCACCACGCCGCGTCCCAGCACCACCGGCAGGGTGTTGGCCAGCACCGTGCGCACATGGGTCGACGCCGTATCGATTGAAGGGCGAAGGCCCTGGAGCAGGCGGAGCACCACCGGCAACTGCACCCCGAACTGGAGCACGCTGCCGATCACCGAGCCGACCGCGGCCGCCATGGCGATCGTATCCTGATCCTTCCCGCCCGCGGTGGCGACGAGGGTGACGATGATGGCGAGATTCCAGATCACCGGAGCGGAGTACGACAGCAGGAACCGGCGGTGGCTGTTGAGCACCCCGAGGCACCAGGCCGACAGCACGAGGATCCCGGCGCCGGGAAAGAGCAGGCGCACCAACCGGACCGTCAGCTCCCGTTTGGCATCCTGGAATCCCGGGGCGATGACCGCGGTGATCGGACCGGCGGCCAGGACCCCGATGAGCACGAGCACCGCGGTGAGCACCGCGAGGAGCCCGAACACCGCGTCGGCTACCCGGCCGGCCTCGGCGTCCCTGCCCTCCGCGCGCAGCCGGGCATATACGGGAATGAAGGCGGCCGACAACACCCCTTCACCCAGCAGGTTCTGCAGGACGTTCGGGATCCGGAAGGCCTGGGAGAACGCATCGGCCTGGGCGGAGAGTCCCAGATAGTGGGCGAGAGCCCGCTGGCGCAGCAGGCCGAAGATCCGGCTCAGGAAGATCCCGGCCGCCACAAGGACGGAATGGCTCACCGACCGGGAGCCGCCGGGCGAGGGTGCCGGGTCGGGCACGCGGCCCGTCCTTATTGCGTGGGGCGCGGAAGTGAGGACCGACCGGGATGGTCCTCGAGGAGCCGTTGCAGGAACTGGTTCTCTTCCTGCAGGGCCTGAACCGACCGCTGCAGGTCATCTACTTCGCCACGCAGGATCTCGACCTCTCGGGCCAGTTCCGCCACGTGCGGTGGCGCGGCGTCCGGTCCTTCGAGCCGACGCGCCAGCGCCTTGCCGATGGGCGAATCGATCACGATCCCGAAGATCGGAATCAGCAGGGCCACCAGCAGGATGATGCCGAGGAACACCATGCGACGAGTCTACGAGGGTTTGGCAGGCGCTTCAAGCCCTGCGCGGTACCAGTCGTGGATCGCCGCCGCCAGGTCGGTCAGGAGCGTGGGGCCATACCGGGCCAGCCAGGGCGCGAGGGTCAGCACCCGCTCCTGGGGCCGCTCCAGCGGGAGCACCAGCTCGCGGGCGCGGGCGATCTGCTGGGTTTCGATGGCCTGCCGGTTCTTGAGATGGTTGACCAGCCGCTTTTCCGCATCCTGGGTCCCGCTAAGCGCCTGACTGGCCAGATTCCGGATCGGTTTCTCGATGGTTGGATCGATCGCCGCCGCCGCCCGGGACAGGGTCTCGTAGTGCCGGCTGATTTCGGTCCGCAGTGATGCGAGCGCCTGGCGGGCGTCGGCCGGAATCTGATCGCGGACTACCCTGGCCTCGAGCCGCTGACCGGGCGCCGTCAGCTCCTCGAGGGTCGAGCCGAACTTCTCCAGGACCCGATCCACCCGGGTGTCGACCAGGATCCCGGACCAGCGGGGGAGCGGTCGCTGCCAGACGATCTCCAGCGGCTGGTATATCACCTCGGCCAGCGCCAGGTAGGGCAGCTCGCCGGGTCCCGCCAGGTACGCCACGGTGGGCAGCAGCGCGCTCTCCACCGCCGGCCGCAGCAGGACGTTGGGCGAGAACCGTCCCGGCTCCGCCGCCGCGATGCGTCGGACCTCGGCCATCGAGAACTGCTCCTGGCTCCGTCGCGTCATGACTCCGCTCTGGTGGCCCACCAGGCGATCCCGCCCCAGCCGGCCCTCGAGCATGACCAGAGTCGCCCCGTCTCCCACGGTAACGCCGGGATCACGTCCGGCCGCGTGGAGCTCGTTATGCCGCTCCATCAGTGCCCGGTCGAGGATGTCCGCCCGGTTGAGCGCCTCGAGCAGATACGGCAGCTGAGCCTGTTTGACCGCGGGATGGGTCGCGTCAAAAATCACGACGCCGAACGGGGCGAGCAGCTCCGCCAACGTGTGGGCACAAGCTTCGGCAAGATTGGCCTCGGGACGGTACCAGCGGCGGAACAGGTCGAGCACCTGCTCGCGGAACTCCGAGGGCGGCAGATCGGCCGCCAATCGGTCCAGCACCGGCCCGATCTCCGGCCCGACGGGCTCGCGGTAGAGCGGGGTCAGCGGGGCGTCTGGCGACCGCTCCCGCAGCGTCATCGTCACCGTCGAGGCGTCCGCCGCGGTCCACGAGGCGTGGTTGCCCTCGGTGAAATCGTGGTCGCCGCCCGCGGCCCAGAATACCGGCACCACGGGTCGTCCCCAGCGTTGCTCGCAGAGGCGCGCGACCGCGACGGCCGACAGTGCCTTGTGGATGGTGTAGAGCGGGCCGGTGAGGAGTCCCGGCTGCTGCCCGGTGGTCACCACCAGCGTGGCCGGGTCGCGCAGCCGATCGAGCGACATCCGGGCACCTTCGGCGGTGATGAACGCATCGAGCAGGTCGGGGGCGACGCCGCCGGGGCGGGCATCCGGCCAGCCGAGCGGCGCGCCGATCGGCGTCGAGACGAAGCGCAGCGTCACGCGGGGACCTCGGCGAGCAGGATGGTCCGGGTCCCGCCCGCGAGCGGGCCGCCGTCGTAGCCGCCGTACCGGCCGATCAGGCGAGCCCCATGAGCCAGAACCATCCGCTCCAGGTCCTCGGGGCCCAGCAGGCGCACCCGTTCCTCGAAGTGGCGGCCGCCGGGAACCCGGATCGATTTGCGGACGAACCGGCGATCGGCGGTGATCTCGCGCCGGACCTCCACCTCGACGTCGCCGTAGCTGGTGGTTTCGTAGGGTACCAGCGAGCTGCGCACATGCTCGGCGTTCAGGAAGTCCATGACGAACCACCCCCCGGGCCGGACCGTGGCGAGCATCTGGCCCAGCGCATCGGTGTGCTCCTCATCCGCCGCGAAATAGCCGAAGCTGGTGAACAGGTTGACCGTGAGGTCCATCGACCGCGACCGGAACGGCAGGGCTCGCATGTCGGCTCGCACCAGGGGCCGGGTGGTCGCCGCGCGGGCCCGCCGGAGCAGCGCGGCCGAGAGATCGAACCCGAAGGGCACCGCGCCGGCTCGCTCCAGGGCCGCAAGGTGGCGCCCTGCCCCGCAGGCCACATCGAGGACCCGCCATCCGGGCCGCCAAGGCAGTGTCCGCTGCAGCAATGCCACCACCCGGTCGGCATCGGCATCGTCGCGGTGGGGATAGAGGTGAAGGTATTCCTCACCGAACCATTCCTCGAACCATTCGGGCATGGGGTTGCGGGTGACGGGCTCGCGGTGGCAGGGGTATCGGCTGTCGGCTGTCGGCTATGGGGATCTCAGGCCGATGGCCAAGGTGGGCCCCCGGGTGCCTGAGGGCGAGAGGCCGATGGCTGACAGCCGACAGCGGACAGCTGATAGCTGATAACTGATAGCTGATAACTGATAACTGATAACTGATAGCTTCTCACTTGTGATACCTCTCTCCCCGCAGAATCGTGAATCCCCGGTACAGCTGCTCGCAGGCGACGATCCGGGCGAGCTCGTGCGGCAGGGTCAAGGGTCCGAGGCTCCAGCGCTCGTGACACTCCTCGAGCAGTGCGGGATCGAGCCCCTCCGATCCGCCGACGACGACCATCACCGGACGCGAAGCGACCTGCCACTGGGCGAGGCGACGGGCAAGCTCCTCGCTGGCATGGGCCCGACCACGGCGATCGAGCGCTACGACGTAGCCGCCCGCCGGCAGGTGTGGCCGCAGCCGTTCGGCCTCCTTCCGGCGGGTCTCCGCCGGAGTTGAGGCCTTGCCGACCTCGCGGATCTCAATCTCGTGCACCGTGGCATAGCGTCGCAGGCGCCTGAGGTACTCCTCCGCGGCCTCCCGGAAGGCCGGGCGGAGTCGGCCGACGGCCAGGAGCGTCAGTCGCACCGCGGGCGCCGGTCAGGCGTACATGCCACGCAGGCGGTGCACCGCGGCGACCCGGTCGATCGCGAGCATATAGGCGCCGAGGCGGTTGTCATCGCCCTGGCGTTCGGCCATGGCGGTTACTTCCTCGAACGAGCGGACCATGATGCGCTCGAGCCGTTCATTGACGGTCGGCTCGTCCCAGAAATACCCGCCCCGGTCCTGGACCCACTCGAAATAGCTGACGGTGACCCCGCCGGCGTTGGCGAGAATGTCGGGGATGATGAACACCCCCTTGTCCTTCAGAATCCGGTCCGCCGCGGCGGTGGTCGGTCCGTTGGCGCCTTCACAGATGATCCTGGCCTTGATCTGGTCGGCGTTCTCCTGGGTGATCACGTTCTCGAGCGCCGCCGGCAGCAGCACGTCGCAATCCAGTGTCAGCAGGTCGGCGTTGGAGATCGGCTCCGCGTTCGAGAAACTGGGGAGCGGCTTCTTGTCCCGCAGATGCTGGAAGACTTCGGGGAGGTCGAGGCCGTTCGGATTGTAGATCCCGCCGGATTTGTCGCTCAACGCCACGATCGTCATGCCTTCCCTGCTCATCAGATCAGCCGCGACCGAGCCGACGTTCCCGAATCCCTGCACGGCGACCCGGGTGCCCTTGAGGGGCATGCCGAGCTTCTTGAGCGCCTCACGGGTCACGAACATGCAGCCCCGTCCGGTCGCTTCCCGGCGACCGAGCGACCCCCCCATCTCGACCGGCTTGCCGGTGACCACGGCCGTGACGGTATGCCGCTTGTGCATCGAATAGGTGTCCATCACCCATGCCATGACCCGCTCGTTGGTATTCACGTCCGGCGCCGGGACGTCGGAGTCCGGACCCAGGGTCTCGATGATGCCGGAGGTGTAGCGACGGGTGAGGCGTTCGATTTCGGCGTTGGACATGGTCGCCGGATCGCAGATCACCCCGCCCTTGGACCCCCCGAACGGCAGGTTGACGACTGCGCACTTCCAGGTCATCCAGGCGGCGAGCGCGGTGACCTCATCGAGAGTCACCTGGAGGTCGAACCGGATCCCGCCCTTCGCCGGTCCGCGCGACGTGTTGTAGATCACGCGGTACCCGGTGTAGACCTCCACCTGGCCGTTGTCCCGGAGCACCGGGACCGAGACGATGATCTGCTTCTCCGGCGCCCGCAGGATCTTGTACAACCCGGGCTCGAGCTCGAGCCTGAGCGCGGCGTCGTCGAAGCGCGACATCATCTCCTCGAACGGATTCTCCGCCGCGAGGAAGTGATCCTTCTCGGGCCGCATGACGGTCTGTTTGGCGCGCGGACTGCTCGACGTCATATCCTCTCCGGTGATGATTACAGCCGCTCGGCCGGGGTCACCACGGCATCGAGCGCGACGGTGACGGCGTCACCGCCTTCCTCCCAGACCAGATCCAGCACCGCCACCAGCGGTTCCGGCGCCTCGGCGGGCCACTGGTCCCGGAGCTTGACCGCGTCTTTCTCCGTGACGACGACATGGTCGGCCCGACGAGCGGCGTGGGCCAGCCACGCGACATCCTCGCTTCGGTACTCGTGATGGTCCTTCCAGGTCGCCACCTGGACCGCCGCCCCCGTCGCCTTGATCTGGGCTACGAACGCCTCCGGGTCGGCGACCGCGGAAGCAGCCACTACGCGGCGCCCGGCCAGGGCCTCGGGCGACACCACCTGCGCCGAGAGCAGTCCGGTGAGCCGGGCCAACCCCAATTGGGCGATGGCCACCGGGACAGTGGTGCGGGTCCGAAGTTCGGCCGCCAGGGTTTCCGCCGCCTCCAGACTGGCCCGCTTCCGGGTAACCACCACCAGGTCCGCCCGACGGACCTCCCCCAGCCCCTCGCGCCACGGTCCGGCCGGGAGGGGCCAGTGCACGGCGCGGGTGGTCTCGGCGCTGACGACGAGGATGTTGAGGTCGCGCCGAACGTCCAGCCGTTGGTAGGCGTCGTCGAGCACCAGGACCGTGGCCCCCCGTGCCAGGGCACGCTCGCCTCCCGCGACCCGGTCCGGATCGACGACCACATGGCCGGCCGGGAGGGCCCGCGCGTGCATGCGAGCCTCG
This sequence comes from uncultured Gemmatimonadales bacterium, assembly GCA_963709905.1. Lineage (GTDB taxonomy): Bacteria > Gemmatimonadota > Gemmatimonadetes > Gemmatimonadales > GWC2-71-9 > JADJOM01. The sequence continues at coordinate 75,895 of CAVPYI010000005.1, read as the reverse complement.
TCGCCTCCGGCGTAGCCTCGCAGCAGGATGCCCGGGGTTTGTCCGCGTTCGGAGTAGTATTTCGCTACCCACATGGCGACCGGGGTCTTGCCGGAACCGCCGACCGTGAGATTGCCGACCGCGACCGCCACCAGCGGCAGATCATGGACCGGGAGCCAGCCCCGCGCGTAGGCGAGGGCCCGCAGGGCTGTCCACGATCGCCAGAGGCCGGCGATGGGCAGCAGCGCCGCACGGGCCAGCCGGGCATCGACTCGCCCGCTGGTCCACAGCCACCGGATCAGCCGGTGAGTGTCGCCACGCCGTCTGGCCATGCGGCCATCCTCGCTGCGTCGTCCAGTTCGCGCGCGCACCTGATCACCGCGGTTTGCAGTGCGGTGGCGCCGGCTCCTACCTCGAAGGCTGTTCCGTACGCCAGGCGCACCCGGGAGAACACCCGGGGCACCTGGAACCGGTCCCACGATCTGGCCCGCCATGTCGGTCGGGCATCGGCGTGGACGGGAAGCACGACCGCAGGGCCCTGCTGCGCCGCCGCCAGAGCCCCGGGCTTGACCACCTTGGGCGGCCCCACCGGCCCATCGGGCGTGATTCCCACCGGAATTCCCTGGCGCAACGCCCGAATCGCGCCCAGCAGGGCCCGGTCCCCGCTCCGGGTGCTCGATCCGCGGATCAGGCCATACCCCAGAGCGCCGGCGAAGGCGGCCAGGTATCCGCCGTCTCGAGCCTCACTGACGACGGCCGCGATTCCACGGCGGCGATGGTGCCACATGACCGGCAGGAGGGCCTCATGCCAGCACACGAGGACGTACGGTCGCCCCGCGGCCGCGATGACCGAGCCCTTATCCGGGCCGATGATCTCGATCCGCCATGACCGCGCCAGCAGGCGCACCGCCCGAGGGCCGAACCGGCCGGCCGCGGCCCGGCCTGCGCGCTTCAGCACGCCAGCAACTCGAGCGCCAGGTCGGCGACCCGGCGACCGGCACCGGGGGTGCCCAGCCGATCGCGCACCCGCTGCAGGCCCGACTGCTGGATCCGATGGGCCTGGCTGGTCTCGTCGAGGAGGGGTCGAAGCGCATCGGCCACCGGCGCCGCGGAGACCGGCAGCCGCCAGAACTCGGGCACCAGGGGTTCCTCCAGCACCAGGTTCACCAGGCCGATCCAGCGGGTCGTCATCAGCCGCCGGGCGATTTCATATGTCGTGCGAGAGGTTCGATACGCGACGACCATCGGGGTCGAGGTGCACGCGGCCTCGAGGGTTGTCGTACCCGACTTGACCAGCGCCGCCGTGGAAGCAGCCAGAGTCAGCTCCGGGTCGCCGCGGTGAACCGCGAACGGCGGGGCGTCCGGGTAATATCCGCCGGCCGTGCCGCCCACGACCACGCGCTGGCAGCGGCCTTCGGCCAGCATGCGCCGACCGACATCGCGAAACAGGGGCCAGTTGCGTTCGATTTCGGCTTCCCGGCTGCCGGGAAAGATACCCAGGACCGGAACCGTCGGCGGCAGGTGCAGTGCGGCCCGGGCCTCCTCCCGTGACGGCCAGCGACGGTCGAGGACCGGGTGGCCGACGAACGCGCAGGAGATACCGCCCGAGGCGAACCAGTCCGGTTCGAACGGCAGGATCGCCGCGATTCGATCCGCGGCCCGCTTTACTCGCTCCAGCCGACCGGGGCGCCAGGCCCAGAGTTGCGGGGCCACGTACTGTACGACCGGCACGCCGGCGGCGCGCAATGCGGCTCCGAGGCGGAGGTGAAACCCGGGATAATCCACCAGCACGGCCACCCCATAGCGACCGGCCTTGGCCTCGGCCACGATGGTTCGCAGCAGCCGGAGGTGCCGCGGCAGAGTCTGGACGACCTCGAAAAAACCGAAGGCGCTCAGCTCTGACACCGGGTATCGTACCTTCATTCCCGCCGCGGCCATTCGCGGCCCGCCATTGCCTTCCAGCTCGAGATCGGGTCTGAGCGACCGCAGTGCGGCCACGACCCCTTCGCCGAGGAGGTCGCCCGAGGGCTCCCCGGCAGAGAGCAGAATGCGCCGTGGTCGTTCGCCGCTCACCAATCGGCGTGGACGCCGTGGGGCGTGAGCCGGACGGCCTCGGTGACCTTGAGGGCGAGTTCGAGCGCCGCACGACCCTCATGCCCGGTCACGACCGCGTGCTGTTCGCCGCCAACCGTCCTGAGGAACCCAGCGAGTTCCAGTTGCAGCGCGTCGGCTGGTGGAGTCTCCAGGGGAATCCGCTCGGCCACATCGTCGAAGTCACGCGCTGTTCCTGGGAGCCAGGAGCGGCGAAGCCGGAGGAACTCCCCCCGCCCCGAGGCCAGGTCGAGCGAGAGGTACCCTTCCTCCTGAAAGATCCGCAGTCGGCGGACCCGCTCTTCGGCGATCCGCGAGGCGGTGACGCTGGCCACCAGGCCGCTGGCGAACTCCACCCGGGCGTGGGCCACATCCAGCAGGTCCGACAGCACCGCCGCACCGTTGGCGCGGACATCGATGGCGCTCGAACCCCCGGCCAGATGCAGGATCAGGTCGAGATCGTGAATCATCAGGTCGAGCACGACCGGAACATCCGTTCCACGGGTCTGAAACGGCGCCAGCCGTTCCCCTTCGATGAACAGTGGCCGATGGAGGTAGGGCTGGGCGGCGCGGAGCGCCCGGTTGAGTCGTTCGATATGGCCGACCTGCAGCAGCGTGCCACTGCGGTCGGCCGCCAGCACCAGGGCGTCGGCCTCGACCATGCTGGCGGCCAGCGGCTTCTCCATGAGGACGGCGACGCCGGCGGACAGAGCGGCCAGGCCCACCTCGCCGTGGGCCGGCGTGGGTACGGCGATGGTCACCGCCCGGACCCGGTCGAGCAGTTCCCCGCGGGTGCGGCAGGCGCGAGTTCCCAGGGCGCGGGCGACGTGGGCGGCGCGTTCCGGCCGGATGTCGTAGATGCCCACCAGCTCGGCTTCGGGCATGGACACGAGGTGGCGGGCATGATGCCAGCCGAGCGCGCCCACGCCGATCACGCCCACTGGTACCGGCTGGGTCATCCGGGCACGCCCCGCCGGGCGCTGGTCACGAACGCCACCAGGCGCCGCACTTCCGGGAAACGCTGACCGGCCTCCGTCAGCCGGCCTACCGCCTCGGCCCGGGGCACCGGGGAGTTGAAGAGCAGCCGGTAGGCGTGCTTGAGCGCGGCGATCAGCTCCGGCGCAAACCCCGCCCGTGAGAGTCCCACCGCGTTCAGTCCCAGCAGCCGGGTGGGGTTGCCGACGGCTTTCACGAAGGGAGGGATGTCCTGGTTCACCCGGGACGCGCCCCCGATGAAGGCGTACCCGCCGATGGTGACGAACTGGTGGATGGCGAGGAGGCCGCTGAGAGTGGCGTGCGACTCGACCGAGACATGGCCGGACAACTGGGTGGCGTTGGCGATACTGACCCCGTCTCCGATCTGGCAATCGTGGGCGACATGCACGTACGTCATGAGAAAGCAGTTCGCGCCGATCCGGGTGACCCCGGTGGCTCCGGTGCCCCGGTTCACAGTGCTGCACTCGCGCAGGACGGTGCCCGGGCCGATCTCGACCCAGGTCTCTTCGCCCCGGAACTTGAGATCCTGCGGGTCGCCACCGAGCACCGCCCCCGACCCGATCACCACCCCGGTCCCGAGCCGGACGTTGCGTTCCAGCACCGCGTGCGCGCCCAGCCGGACCCCGTCACCGAGTTCCACGCCCGGACCGACCACCGCGTAGGGACCGATCTCGACGTCCTCGCCGAGCCGGGCGTCGGAGTCGATCACCGCGGTCGGGTGAACGGTGATCGTCACTTGTCGACCACGCAGGCCATCATCTCGGCCTCGGTCGCCACCTGACCGTCGACCGTGGCGACGCCTTTCATGCGGGCGACTTTTCCGCGGAACTGGAGCATTTCCACTTCCATCCGCAACTGGTCGCCCGGCACAACCGGCTTTCGGAACTTGACGGCGTCGAGCGCCATGAAATAGACCACCTTGTTGGTCCGGTCCGGCACTTGTTCCAGCAGCAGCAGACCGCCGGTCTGGGCCATGGCCTCGACGATCAGCACGCCGGGCATGATGGGGTGGCCGGGGAAATGACCCTGGAAGAACGGCTCGTTGATCGTCACGTTCTTGATCCCGACGATCTTCCGGGTGCCCTGCACTTCGACGATCCGGTCCACCAGCAGGAAGGGGTACCGGTGCGGGAGGACCTCCAGGATCTGCCGGATGTCCATCATGTCTCCTCCGTGAACCGGGCCACCCGGGCGATGGCCTGGGCGCAGGCGATGTTGCCCCGGTGGCTCGGTCGGCTGGCCTGGACCCGGGCGACCAGCCGGGCGCCGATCAGCGCGAGATCGCCGATGAGATCCCCCAGTTTGTGGCGCGCGAACTCGTCCGGCCAGCGCAGCGTCGTATTGACGACGGAGGTCTCGTCCATGACGATCGCGCACTCGGTCGTCGCTCCGCCGAGCAGGCCACGGACCCGGAGGGGCTCGACCTCTCCCAGAAACCCGAAGGTCCGGGCGTCCTGGATCTCCTGGCGAAAGGTGTCGGCGGTGACCTCACAGGCCACGCTCTGACTGCCGATGACCGGTTCGGCGTACTCCAGCGAGACCCGCACCGAGTAGGTATCGTCGTGCTCGACCAGGTACCGGGCATCGCCCTCGACTACTTCGAGCGGGGCATCCACCCGAGCGATGCAGACCGGCCCGGGCTGACCGCGAAGACCGGCCGATTCCGCCATGGCCACGAAGGGAGCGAACGAGCCGTCGAGGATCGGAATCTCGGGGCCTTCGACGGCGATGGTGGCGTCGTCCACGCCGAGGGCGTACAGCGCGGCGAGCAGGTGTTCGACCGTGTCCACCCGGTGGCCGCCGTTGCGCAGCGCGGTGCGTCGTTCCATGGCGGCGACGCTCTCCAGTCGGGCGGGGATCCGCCGCCGCCCGGCCAGGTCGCGGCGCTCGAACACGATGCCCTGCCCCGAGGGCGCCGGCTCCAGCCGGAGCGAGACCGTGGCGCCGGTGTGCAGCCCGATCCCCCGGAGGTCAACCGCGCGTGCGAGTGTCCGCCGCGGCACCGGTGCGACGCTCCTCAGCAAGAGAGGCCAGATCATCCGCGAGGGGGGCCAGGCGGTACAGCGCCGCCTGGGCCCGGAGAAAGGACCGGTGGGGCCGCGCCGGGTAGCCGGAGACCACTGCCCCGGCCGCGACCCGGCCCGGCCCGAAGATCACGCTCTTGGCGCCAATTACCGCTCCCGCGCCGATTTCGACATGGTCCGCGACGCCTACGCCGCCCGCGATTACCACGTCGTCGCCGATCCGGCAGCTGCCCGCGATGCCGGTGGTCGCCATGATCAGACAGCGCTCGCCCAGATGCACGTTGTGCCCGATCTGGACCAGATTGTCGATCTTCGTCCCCCGGCCCACGATCGTGTCGTCGAAACTGCCGCGGTCGACGCAGCTTGCCGACCCGATCTCGACATCGTCCCCGATCACGCACCGGCCGAGGTGCGGCAGGCGCCGGTGCCCGTCGGCCCCCCGGACATAGCCGAACCCCGGGCCGCCTACGACGGCGGCGGCCTTGAGCAGCACCCGGTTCCCGAGCTGAGCGCCGGGATAGCAGACGGCGTGCGGCCCGATCTGGCAGTCGGCCCCGACCACGACCTGCGCACCCACCCATGCCCCGGCCTCGATCCGGGATCGCGGGCCGATGCGAGCCTCGTCGCCGATCTGGACAAAGGGCCCGATATACACGCTCCGGGCCGAGTTCGACCGCCCGTCCAATGCGGGCCGCGGGGTCGACCCCCTGGGGCGCGGGAGGCGCCGGGGCCAGCCGGTCCGCCAGGCGGACCAGTGCGCGGTCGATATCCCCGACGATGATCCGGGTCGCCGGCCCGCCGGCCTCACCCGACAGGGCGGCGGAAACCAGCACCGCCCCCGCGCGAGTGGCGCGGTAGGCGGCGAGGTACTTCGGAGCGAGCAGGAAGGTCAGTGCGTCCGGCCCGGCCCGGTCCAGGGGAGCCAGGCGCTGGAGCACGAGGTCTCCATCGCCTTCGAGTCGCCCACCGACCAACTCGGCGAGCGCTCGGGCCGTCCGGCTCCGGGTGGGCTCTGGACGGGGTCAGGGTTTGGCCTTGATCTTGTCGACGACTTTCTGGGTCAGCTCGAGCGACTTGTCCACCGCCACGATCAGGCCATCGTTGGCGCTCACATCGAAGATCACGGCGTAACCGCCGTCGGCGCGCACGCTCTCGATGGCGTCGTTGACCTGACCGTGCAGGGGCGAGAGCAGCTGCTGCTCGCGCTGGGTGGCCTGCTCACGAAGCTCGGTGGCGCGCTGCTCGAGTTTGGTGCGCTGGGCTTCCAGGTCGCGGCGTTTGGCGGTCTTGGCGGTGGCCGACAGCATGACCGATTTCTGCTCGAAATCCGCCGCGGCGGAGTCCAGCGACGCCTGCAGCTTGTCGACCTCGGTGCGGAAGCCGGCCAGCTCGCGATTGTAGGTCGACTCCGCCTGGGCGTACCCGGGCGTGGCGAGCAGCACGGCCCGGGCGTTGATGTACCCGATCTTCTGGCTTCCCTGGGCCGCGAGCCAGCCAGGGCTGGCGGTCAGCAGCAGAACCAGCGAAAACCACCGGCCGTACGAACGACGGACCATCGAAAACTCCGGGCTGAGAGTGACGGGCGGCATTAGAAGAAATTGCCGAGCTTGAAGTGCAGTTTCCAGCCGGGATCGGCCGTCCCGGTCCGATCCACGCGGTCGAATCCGTAGCCGAGATCGATGCCGATCGGACCGAGCGGCGAGAGCACCGCGACGCCGAAACCGGCGCCGCGGAAGAGGCGGCTGGGATCGTACTGCCGGGCGGAGCGGTAGACGTTGCCCGCATCGAGGAAGGTGCTGAAGTACAGCGACTGGCTGACCCGGGCCCCGGCCTCGACGGTGAACGCGGCGTAGGCCTTGCCGAACGAGTTGACTCCGGCGGCCGCGCTGCCTCCGGCGAGCGGATCGAACCCGTTGGGCGTGATCGAGAACTCGTCGTAGCCGCGCAGCGGAATGCCGAACTGGGTCCCGCCCAGCGAATAGAGCTCGGTGAAGAACGGACCGGCGTCGCCGAAGATGAAGCCGCTCTTGGCGGTGAGCCCCAGCACGAACTGCACTCCGCCCCCCAGCTGGGCGTTTCCGCCGGCGCTGCCCAGGGGCGCGTACTACCGGCCCTCGAAATCCAGCTTGCGGTAGTTGCCGGTGCCGCCGAGGAAGCCGCCGTTGAACTCGAGCGAGACGTTGGTGAGCGCCCCGCCGGTCGCGAACGGCAGACCGAACCGGGTGTCCCGCACCACGCTGCTGCCGAGGGTCGACCGGGTGCAGTTGGAACAGCGGAACCGGGCCCGGAGGTCGGCCGAGCCTTCGGTGAACTTGATCCGCTGCAGGCCGTACGTCGGGAAGATCCGGGTGTAGCGCGAGCCCAGGAAGGGGAAGCCCAGCTGCAGGCTGCCGCCGATCTGCCGGCGCCGGCCGAGGTCGCCGACGGTGAAGCGCTGGCGCGAATTGAAGAGCGTCAACGTCCCGGAGATGCGGCTCTCCCGGATGGCCGGGTCGGTGTAGCTCAGGGTGAAGTCGTTGATGTTCCGGCCGAACTGCCACAGCAGCCGCCCGCGCTTGCCCCGGCCGAAGAGATTCGGCTCCTCGAGCCCGAGGAACCCGCCCAGCCCGGTGCCCTGCCCCAGCGAGGCGCCGAAATTGATGTTGCCGGTGCGCCGCTCCTCGACCCGGAAGATGATGTCCACGTCCACGCCGTTGTCGGTCGGCTTCACGTCCGGCGGCGGCATCGGCTGCTGGAAGAACCCGAGATTCGAGACGTTCCGGTAACTCTGAATCAGGCGGTCCCGGTTGAACAGATCTCCCGGGGCCATCACGATGGCCTCGCGGATCACCCGCTCGTGGGTCACGTCGTTGCCGACGATGTTGATCTTGTTGATGGTGGCCGGTTGTCCCTCCCGGATGTTCCAGCGGAGGTCGATCAACGGCTCGCCGTCGGGGCCGATCCGGCGGGTCTCCTCCGGCTCCACCTGGGCGTAGATGTACCCGTTGTTGCCGTAGAGCGACGAGACGTTCTCGGTGGCCGACGCCCCATTCGACGCTGTTGAACGGGAGCCCGCTACCCCCGCCGGGGCCGAACGGATAGAACACCGTGAGGTCCTCGGTGCTGAAGCGCCGGTTGCCGGTGATCTGGAAGGTCCCGACGCGGTACGCCTGGCCCTCCTCCACCGCCAGGTGCAGGACGGCCTTTCCGTTGGTCGAGTCGACGGCGATCGAATCCCGGACCACCTGGAAATCCACGTAGCCCTTGCTGCCGTACCAGCCGGGCAGCCGCTCCCGGAGATCGTCCTGCAGCTTGTCGTCGTCGTACTGCCCCTTCTGCCACCAGAAGAACCCCTCGGGGCGGGTGGCCATCCGCTTCACCAGCGCCTTGTCGGAGAACTTCTCGTTGCCGTCCACCTGCACCTGGCTGATGGCGACCCGGTTGCCTTCCTCGATATCGAACACCACGCCGGCCTGGGCCGGGCCGGGGCTGGTCTCGATCACCTTGACGGTGGCGGCGTAGTAGCCCTGGGCGTGGTACAGCGAGTCGATCGCCGCGCGGGAGCGTTCGACCGCCGCGCGGTCGAGCGGACGCCCCTGGGCCAGCTTCACCCGGTCCTTGACCGAGCGCTCGGACAGCCGCTCGACGCCCTTGACCGCCCAGCGGGAGAGAATCGGGCGCTCCTTCACCCGGATGAGCAGTATGGCCCGTTCCGCGGCGTCGTCGACCTGACCGATGGCGACGTCGTCGAACTGGCCGGTGCGGAACAGCGCGGTGATGGCCCGCTGGATGTCGCGATAATTGATGGGCTGGCCGAGGACCAGGCCGGAGCTGCCGAGAATCTGCTGGGCGGTCAGTCGGGAGTTGCCTTCCACCGCGACGCTGTCGAGCAGCGGGGCCGGCAGGGCCTCGGGCTCCTGCCCGGGCAGCACCGACGGCCAGGCGGACAGCGTCAGCAGCGAGAACAGCAGAGCGACAGGGCGCACGCGGAGTATCGGGCGATGTGGGACCGGCGATCCCTGGTCAGACCGCCGGCCGGTGGTGGCAGGATCAGGCCTTGGAGCCGGTCAGCGCGCGGAATGCCAGCCGTTCGCCGTCGGGCGCGACGTCCACCTCGATCTCGTCGTTCCGGGTGAACTCGGCCAGCAGGATCTTCTCGCTGAGCGGATCCTCGATGTACTTCTGGATCGCCCGCTTCAGCGGCCGTGCCCCGTAGCTCTGGTCGTAGCCGTGCTCCACCAGGAACTCGGTGGCGGCGGGCGTGAGCCGGATCTGCTCGTCGCCGAGCCGGCGCTGGACTTCGCGCAGCAGGATGTTCACGATCAGGGCGATATGCTCCTTGGCGAGCGGATGGAAGACGATCATGTCGTCGATCCGGTTCAGGAACTCCGGATTGAACACCTTCTGGATCTCGTCCTTGATCTTCTCCTGCATCTTCTCGAACGAGGACTTGAAATCCTGCCCGTGAAAGCCCAGCGTCTTCCCCTGCATGATGTCCCGGGCGCCGACGTTCGAGGTCATGATCACGACGGTGTTCTTGAAGTCGATCACCCGGCCGTAGTTGTCGGTCAGATGTCCTTCGTCCAGCACCTGCAGCAGGATGTTGAACACGTCGGGGTGCGCCTTCTCGATCTCGTCGAGCAGCACCACCGAGTAGGGCTTCCGCCGGACCGCCTTGGTGAGCGTGCCGCTGTCCTCGTACCCGACGTAGCCCGGGGGCGCGCCGATCAGGCGGGTCACCGAGAACTTCTCCATGTACTCCGACATGTCGACCCGGATCAGCGCCGCGGCGTCGGCGAACAGGAACTTGGCCAGCGCCCGGGCCAGCTCGGTCTTCCCGACCCCGGTGGGGCCGCAGAAGATGAACGAGCCGATCGGGCGCTTCGGGTCCTTGAGGCCGGCGCGCGAGCGCCGGATCGCCCGGGAGATCGCCGTGATGGCCTCGTCCTGGCCCACCACGCTGAGGTGGAGCTCGTCCTCCATGCGCAGCAGCCGGGCGGTTTCCTGCTCCTGCAGCCGGGTGACCGGAATGCCGGTCCAGCGCGAGACGATGAAGGCGATGTCCTCCTCGCCGATCACCGGCCGGCGGGTCTGCCGTTCCCGCTCCCACTCTTCCTGCTTGAGGCGGATCTGGGTCTGGAGGTCGCGTTCCTTGTCGCGCAGCGAGGCCGCCCGCTCGAAATTCTGGTCGCGGACCGCGTCTTCCTTCTCGACGTTGACCTTCTCCAGGTCGGCCTTGAGCGTGGCCACTTCCGCTGGCGGCACCTGGGACGCCAGCCGCGCCCGGGCGCCGGCCTCGTCGATCACGTCGATGGCCTTGTCCGGCAGGAACCGGTCGGTGATGTAGCGCTCGGACAGCTTGGCCGCGGCCTCGATGGTATCGTCGGGGATCACGACGCGGTGGTGATCCTCGTACTTCTTGCGGAGGCCCTTGAGGATCTCGATCGTCTCGTCGATGCTCGGCGGATCGACCATCACGGTCTGGAACCGGCGCTCGAGGGCGCCGTCCTTCTCGATGTACTTGCGGTACTCGTTGAGGGTCGAGGCGCCGACGCACTGCAGCTCACCCCGCGCCAGCGCGGGCTTCAGCATGTTGGAGGCGTCGATCGCGCCCTCGGCGGCACCGGCGCCCACCAGGGTGTGCAGCTCGTCGATGAACAGGATGATCTGCTTGTTCTGGGCGATCTCGTTCATGACCGCCTTCAGCCGCTCCTCGAACTGGCCGCGGTACTTGGTGCCGGCAATGACCGCGGCCATGTCGAGCGACAGCACCCGGTGATCCTTCAGCACGTCGGGGCACAGCCCGTTGGCGATCATCAGGGCCAGGCCCTCGACGATCGCGGTCTTGCCGACCCCGGGCTCGCCGATCAGGACCGGATTGTTCTTCTTCCGGCGGGCCAGGATCTCCATGACCCGCTCGATCTCCTTGGCCCGCCCGATGGTCGGGTCGAGCTGCCCCTCGGCCGCCAATTGGGTCAGATCGCGGCAGAAGTGATCGAGCGCAGGGGTCTTGGATTTCTTCTCCGACTTGGGCGCGGCCGCCGGCGCCGGGGAGCTCCCGGGCTGCTGGGGCTGCGGCATGTCGCTGCCCAGCAGGCGCAGGGTCTCGGCCCGGCTCTGCTCGAGGTTCACGCCGGCATCGGTCAGCACCTGGGCCGCGATGCCCTTCTCCTCGCGCAGCAGCCCGAGCAGGAGGTGCTCGGTCCCGACGTAGCTGTGGTTGAGCTCGCGGGCCTCGGTCATCGCCAGCTCGAGCACTTTCTTCGCCCGGGAGGTGTAGGGAAGATCGGGACCGGTGGCGGCCGCGGCTTTCCCCTTCTTGACCGTCTCCTCGATCTTCTGCTGGATTTCCTCGAGATCCACGTTCAGGTTCTGGAGCACCGCCGCGGCGACGCCCTCACCCTCGCGAATGAGGCCGAGAAGGATGTGCTCGGTCCCCACGTATTCGTGGTGGAGCCGGGCCGCTTCCTCCCGGGCCATCTGCAGCACCTTCCGCACGCGGTCGGTGAAGTTGTAACCGTTCATGGCACCTGCCCTCGGCGTCCTGCTTCGTCTTCCAGCAGCGCGCGCACATAACGCGCGCGGCGAACACTCAAATCGGGATCATCGGGCCGAACGCCCTCGAGCGCAGCCAGATGTGCCGGCTGCGTGTGGACCAGCAGCTTGTTGAGCGCGTACATGCCGCAGCGGTTCACCAGGCCCAGCCCGACGCCCAAGCGTACACCCGACAGCAGGTTCATCGTCTCGTCGAAAGAGAGGCTGCGGGCGTGCCGGAGCAGGCCGTACGCGCGCCAGACCTTGTCTTCGATGATGGTCGGCACGTCGCGCAGCAACACCGCGCGCGCCTGTTCCTCGTATTCGATGACCTGTCGGACCATCTTCCCGAGGTGGTCCAGCAACTCCTGCTCGGACTTGCCCAGCGTGGTCTGGTTCGAGAGCTGGAAGAAATTCCCGACCACTTCGCTGCCTTCCCCGTACAGCCCCCGGAAGGTCAGCCCCACCTGCGCCAGACCCTGCAGGACTTTGGAGATCTCCTTGGTCAACACCAAGCCCGGCAAGTGGATAAGCACCGAGGCACGGAGCCCCGTTCCGACGTTGGTCGGGCAGGAGGTAAGGTAACCAAACTCCGGATGAAATGCGAAGGAAAGTCGTTGTCCCAGCTCAACGTCCAGCCGCTCGACATCCTGATACGCCGCCTCGAGGTCGAACCCGGAGCGCAGACCCTGGAGCCGGAGGTGGTCCTCCTCGTTGAGCATCGCCCCGACCCGTTCCTGGACCAGGAGGGCCGCCCCGGGTCGGACCGCCGCCTGCTCCTCGACCCCAGCCAGTTCCTTGCTGACCAGGTGGCGCTCGTGCAGGAGCTGCCGGTCGTCCCGGTCCAGCTGGTCCAGCCGGAAGGTCAGGGCGTTGCGGAGCGACACGGTTTCCCGGGCGGCGCCCACGACGTTGCTGAGAATCGCCTCCCGGTCGGTCAGGCTGGTGCGGCTGCCAAAGGCGTAGGTGGCCAGATTCCGGGCCAGCCGGATCCGGGTGGACAGGACCAGGTGGCTCGATGGACCGCTGGCATCCAGCCAGCCCATGCCCCCATCGGGAAGCAGGCTGAGATCGATCACCCCTCGCCTCCGATCGCGCGGAGCTGGTCCCGGATTTCCGCCGCCAGCTCGAAGTTCTCCGTTTCCACCGCCAGCTTGAGCTGTGACCGGAGCTGGGCGATCGACGGCGCCCCTGCGTCCGGGCTGCCACCCGGCGCGACGTAGCGTTCGCCGAGATGACGGCTCGATCCGTGGAGCCGGCGCAGCAGGTCGCGCAACGGCTGCTCGAAGGCCCGGTAGCAATCGGCACAGCCCAGCCGGCCGGACTCCCGGAAATCACTCAGGGTGGCGCCACAGGTAGGACAGGCTTCCGCTGTGGTGACCCCTGGCAGGTCGGTGGCGGCTTCCAGCCCCTTCCCCATCGAAGCAAGGAATGTTCCCACCGGAGTCTTGCCCAGACTCGCCGCCGTTTCGACGCCCTGCTCGGCCGCGCAGCGCTCGCACAGATGGCGTTTGACCACCTGGTCCTCGGCGATCTGGGTCAGGAACACGACCGCTTCCCGCTCGTGACACTGGCTGCAACGCATCAGCCGGCCACCTCGACCCGGTCCACCGGAACCAGTCGCCCACCCTCGACCGCGAGCACCCGGTCGGCCTTGGCCGCCAGTTGGCGATTGTGAGTCACCACGACGAGCGCGGTCTCGAACTCGCGCGCCAGGCGGCTCAGGAGCGCGTGCAGGCGGTCGGCTTGCTGGACGTCGAGATTGCCCGAAGGCTCGTCCGCGAGCACCACCCGGGGGTCGTTGGCCAGGGCGCGGGCCACGGCCACCCGCTGCTGCTCGCCGCCCGAGAGCTGCAGCGGGCGATGGGTCAGCCGTTCCTGCAGACCCACCTGGGTCAGGAGGGCCTCCGCCCGGCTCCGCGCCTGGGGCTCCGACAGCCCGGCAATGCGCATCGGCATCATCACGTTCTCGAGGGCGGTAAAGTCCCTGAGCAGGTGGTGGAACTGAAACACGAAGCCGATCTTCCGGTTCCGAATGCGGTTGAGCTCTTCGGCGGCGCAGGTGGTGTAGTCCGACCCGTCCAGGGTCACCGTCCCGCTGGTCGGCCGCTCCAGGGCGCCGAGCACGTGCAGCAGCGTGCTCTTCCCGGCGCCGCTCTCGCCCACGATCGCCACGAACTCTCCCCGGCCGATCGCGATATCCACGCCCGCCAGGACCTCGAGGGGTCGCCCATCCCCCCCGATGTAGACCTTGCGCAGGCCGCGGGCCTCCAGGACGGCGGTCATTCGTAGCGAATCGCGTCGACCGGCATCAGCCGGGAGGCGACTCGCGAAGGGTGGAGAGTGGCGACGATAGCGAGCAGGAAGCTCCCGGCCAGCACGACCGCCACGTCCAGCGGCTCGATATGGATCGGCAGGTGATCGATGAAATACACGCTCGGATCGATCCGGATGAGTCGGCCGCTGTCCACCGCCAGCGAGACCGCCAACCCGGTGACCAGCCCGATGGCGACCCCGGTGAGCCCGATGATCGCGCCCTGCATCAGGAACACCCGGCCGATCGCGCCCTCGCCCAGCCCCATGGCCTTGAGGATGCCGATCTCGCGGGTCTTCTCGGTCACCACCATGGTGAGGGTGCCGACGATGTTGAATGCCGCGACCACCATGATGAAGAAGATGATCAGGCCCATCGCCAGCTTCTCGAGCCGGAGGGCACTGAACAGCGTCTGGTTCTGTGCCTGCCAGTCGAGCGTCCGGTATGGATACCCCAGCTTGGTCTCGAGTCGCCGCCCCACGACCGGGGCGCGCCAGGGATCGGCGAGGCGTACCTCGATCCCCGAGACCGCGTCTCCCAACCCGGTGAAGCGCTGCGCCAGGACCCTGGAGATCACCACGAACTGGTTGTCGTACAGGAACATGCCGGTATCGAATATCCCGGTGACCTCGAACTTCCAGTATCTGGGTACCCCGACTCCCAGGGCTCGGTTCACTTCCGGGGGTTTGGCGGGCACCAGCGTCACGACGTCTCCGGGGTAGACCGTCAGCCGTTCCTGCAGCCGGATGCCGAGGACGATCCCCCCGTCGACATCCGACCGGGTGGGGATGAAGGACAGATCCCCCCGGGTCAGGGCTCCGGGCAGGGTGGTCACGGCCATGGTACCGGTGTCCGGGTCGAAGCCGAGCACGTTCACCCCTTCGGCGTAGTCGGCCCCGGCCGAAATCACCGATTGCGTCAGGACCTCCGGCGCCACGGCCACCACGCCGGGCTCGCGGCGAACCTCCTCCATGATGCTGCGCCAGTCGTCCAGCCGGAGGCCATTGCCGTAGGTGAGAATCCGCAGGTGCGGGTTGGCCACCAGGATGCGGTCCCGCAGATCGTTGCGCAGCCCGTTCATCACGCCGAGGACCACGATCAGGGCGCACACGCCGACGGCCACGCCGCCGGTGGCGATGGTGGTGATCAGCGAGACCCGGCCCGACGCCCGGCGACTGCGCAGGTAGCGCCGGGCGATGTCCCGCTCCAGGGCCGTCGGCCAGCGTAACAGCTGGCGCAGGCTGGCGCCCTCTGCCCTCCGCCCCTCCGCCGGTGGGTTTCGCATCAGTCTTCCGCCCGCATGCTGGGGAACAGGATCACGTCGCGGATCGACGGTTGATCGACCAGCAGCATGACCAATCGGTCCACGCCGATTCCCATCCCGCCGGTCGGTGGCATCCCATACTCGAGGGCCCGAATGTAATCCGCGTCGTACGGCTGGGCCTCCTCATTGCCAGCCGCCCGCTGGCGCTGCTGCTCCTCGAATCGCGCCCGCTGGTCATCGGGATCGTTGAGCTCGCTGAAGGCGTTGGCATACTCCCGGCCCTGGACGAAGAGCTCGAAGCGCTCGGTGAGGCGGGGGTCGCTCCGGTGCTGCTTGGCCAGGGGCGAGATCGCCTTGGGGTAGTCCAGCACGAACGTGGGCTGGACCAGGGCCGGCTCGAGGAAGGTGGTGAACATCTCGTCCAGCAGCTTGGCGCCGGTGAAGCTCCGCACCTCGTCGGTCGGCCGACCGGCCTGTCGCAGACGGGCCTGCATCTCGGCTTCCGTCGCGGCCACCACATCGAGCCCGCTGCGCGCCTGAATCCCGTCCACGAAGCCGATCCGGGGGAACGGCGGGGTGAAATCCAGCCTGGTCCCGTCGCGCTCGAGGATGAGATCCTCGTCGCCCGATCTCCCGCAACAGCTCGACCAGCAGGGACTCCGCCAGCTCCATCATGTCCCCATAATCGGCGTAGGCCTGGTACAACTCCAGCATCGTGAACTCGGGGTTGTGGGAGCGATCCATCCCCTCGTTCCGGAAATCATGGCCGATCTCGTACACCCGCTCCAGCCCGCCGACGATCAGGCGCTTGAGGTACAGCTCGTCCGCGATGCGCAGGTACAGCGGCATGTCGAGCGCGTTGTGGTGGGTCGTGAACGGCCGCGCCGCCGCGCCGCCGTACAGGGGCTGCAGCACCGGGGTCTCGACCTCCAGGAACCCGCGCCCGTCGAGGAAGGCCCGCATCCGGGTGACGATCCGGGCCCGGAGGCGGAACACCTCCCGCACCTCCGCGTGCACGGCCAGATCGGCATAGCGCTGGCGGTAGCGGAATTCGGGGTCGGCCAGCCCGCCGTGAGTCGCGGGTCGATCCATCGTCCAGGACCTCGACCTTGGGGCGCGGCAGCGGTTTGAGAGACTTGCTCAGCAGCTCCAGGGCGCTCGCCTTGACCGTGACTTCCCCGCTCCGGGTGCGCATCAGGTGACCCCGAACGCCGATGTGGTCGTCGAGATCGAGCAGCTGCACCAGGTCCCACGCCGCAGCCAGGTCATCGGCCCGGAGGTAGACCTGAATCCGCCCGCTGGCGTCCTCGAGATGACCGAACACCACCTTCCCCTTGGGTCGCCAGGCCTGGATCCGGCCGGCAATCTCCACCGCCGGTCCCTGGTCGCCCATGTCATCCCGGTAGGCCCGCAGGGCTTCGGCTGCGGTGTGAGTCCGGTCGAATCGATAGGCGAACGGCTGGACGCCGAGCGCCTCGATGGCGCGACGCTTCTCCCGGCGATGGCGTTCCGGCTGGCTCAGCTCCCCGGTCACGCCGCCTGGCCCCCGTACCGCTTCAGAAAGGCCTCGATGAAGGCGTCGAGATCCCCGTCCATCACCCGCTGAACATCGCCGATCTTGAGTTCCGTGCGGTGATCGTTGACCAGCGTGTAGGGCTGGAAGACGTAGGAACGGATCTGGTTGCCCCACGAGTTGTCGGTCTTGGTCGCTTCCAGCTTCGCCCGTTCGGCCTCCTGCTCCTCGAGCTTCTTCTGGTACAGGGCGGCGCGGAGCATCTTCATAGCGGTCGCCTTGTTCTTGCCCTGGCTGCGCTCCTGCTGGCAGGCGACCACGATGCCGGTGGGGACGTGGGTGAGGCGCACGGCCGAAGACGTCTTGTTGACGTGCTGCCCGCCGGCGCCGGAGGCGCGGTACACATCCATCCGGATGTCTTCGTCCCGGAGGTCCACCTCGATGGTATCGTCGATGTCCGGATAGACGAAGACCGACGCGAACGAGGTATGCCGCCGCGCCTGGGAGTCGAACGGAGAGATCCGCACCAGCCGGTGGACTCCCTTCTCGGCCTTCAGGAATCCGTAGGCGTACTTGCCCTTGATCTCGATCGAAGCCGCCTTGATCCCGGCTTCCTCGCCATCCACCCGGTCGAGGATGCTGACCTCGAATCCGTGGCGCTCCGCCCAGCGCACGTACATCCGCAGGAGCATCTCGGCCCAGTCCTGCGACTCGGTGCCTCCGGCGCCGGGATGGATGGTCACGATCGCATCGCCGGCGTCGTCGGGACCCTGGAGCATGGCCTGCAGCTCGAATCCTTCGACCGCCTTGCCCAGGGCATCGGCCTCGCCCGCCAGTTCGGCGGACAGCTCCTGATCGGGCTCGGCCTCGAGCAGTTCGACCATCGCGCGGGCGTCGCCGAGCCGGCGCCTGAGGTCGGATTCGGGCTCCAACCAGGCCTTCAGCCTCCGGATTTCGTGGACGACGTTCCGCGCCTCTTCGGCCCGGGCCCAGAACGCGGGGTCGGTCTGCTTCGCCTCCAGTTCGGCCAGCCGGTGCTGCTTGCGATCGAGGTCAAAGGAACCCTCTGATCTGGGTGACTCGGCGTTCGAGGTCGTCAAGGCGTTCGATCAACTCGCGCATAGGGCAGATTCACAGTTTGAAGGTGAGTACGGCTGCCCTGCAACATAAGCGCTTCCCCCGACCGCCGGGCCACCACGGCGCGGCGTGGGAAGGGATCAACCGCTGGGAATCAGAGACCGCGAGCGGGCCCGCGGAGCGAGCGTGCCGCGAGGAGGGTTGGGGGCCGGTGTGGAACAGCGATGCCCGGGCGAGGGGTGACGCGGCCCGGCCGGGCCCCGGTGTCCGACCGGGCCCCGGTCAGGTGCTAGAAGATCTTCTGGCCCCCGGCGAGGATCTCGTTGAGGGCGTCGTTGAAGAAGCTGGTGGATTCGGCCATCTCCGGCCCGACCTGTTCGGTGTACTCCTCCCAGCTCTTCTTGATCTCCTCCTGAAAGAGCTCCTTCAGGGTCCCGTTGGCGAGACCGTCCTTTCGGCGATCCGGGTAATAGACCGCAAGGTCGGAAATCAGCGCCCGGGCCAGCCGTCTGGCCTTCTGAGCGGGATCCTGGGCGAGGAACGGATTGACCGCGCGCCCGGCGGGCCGGGTCGGTGGGGTGGTACCGACCGGCGGACGGGGCGGCGGCGGCGGCGGCGCGGCGCTCGGTGCCGACGGCATCTGGGGGGCTGCGGGGGGCGCCACGCCCGCGGTCTGTCGAACCGCCGGGGGAGGCATCCCCGGTCCGCGCGGAGCGTTTGCCGGAGGCGGGAACTGCCGGGGAGCCGTGGGTCGCGGTGGCTGCCCCGGCAGCGCGGGCGGCGTCGGGATCGAAGGCCGCTGCCCCGATGTGGTTACCGGCGGCGCCGGGGGCACCGAGGGCCGTCTGGCGGTCGCCTCAGGGTCGAATGCCGCAGGCGTTGGTGCCGCAGGCGGGGGCAAGGGCCCCGGCGGAATGGCGGGACGCCTGACCGTCGCGTTGGGATCGAACCCCGACCCGGCCGGGACGGATGGCCGCCTGACGGTGGAGTCGGGATCGGGCACGGCCGGGGTGGCTGGCCACCTGGCCGGCGCCGGTGGCTCCGGCGCCCTGGGGGACGGCCACGGGCGGAATGGATGGCCGCGGCGCGGTCACTTCCAGCTCGGGCTGGCGCGGTGCCGCCAGCGGCGCGTGCGGCGCTGGCGCCGGGGGTGGGGGCGCGAAATGCCCGGCGGTCGGAGCCGGCGCCGTGGGGGCCAGGCCGCCCCGGGTCACTGGAAACACCGCCGAGCATACTTTGCAGCGGGCCCGCACTCCGGCCTCGGGAACCTTCGCCGGATCTACACGATAGATCGTCGTGCAGGACGGACAGGTCACGTTCATGCGTCCCCCTAGCGGGCTCCTCCCGGTCGACGGTCACCGGGATCTTCCGATTCAACCTGCTGGCGACGATCTACCACGAACACCGAACCGGGCAGCGTCTTGGCGTAGCTCTTCATCTCGGTTGCCAGCTCGCTCACCTGGGCCGGATGGGTGAATTTCCGGCTCCGGTTGGTGACGATGCCGATCGACAACGTCATCAACGGCACCCGGTGCAGCTGGCCTCGCCGGTCCTTCCCGAAAAAGTAGCCCGCGCGACGGTCCTGGTCGTTGTACTGCAGGGGAACCAGCGTGTCGAACACCGAGATGATCTCGGTGCAGACCTCGCTGACCCCACCCATCGGGACCACGAATATGAAATCATCTCCCCCGATGTGCCCGACGAACCCCCGGGTTCCCAGGAGCCCGGTGACCACATCATGGAGGATCCTGGACAGAATGTAGATGACCCGGTCGCCGTCGTAATAGCTGTACCGATCGTTGAACTCCTTGAAATGATCGAGATCCGCGTAGCACACCGCGAACTCGGCTCCGGTCTCCATGCGACGCCGGATCTCCCGTTCGATCTCTGTCGTGCCCGGCAGCCGGGTCGACGGATGGACCGACACGTCCCGCTCGGTCCGGGTGAGAATCGCGTCGATCCGGGCCCGCTGCTCGGCCGGTGGAAACCGCGTGGTCACCACTTCGTCCGTCCCCGCCGCGAACCAGCTCTCGACTGCCTCGGCATCGTGGTGACCGGCCAACATTACCACCGGCACGATCGCCGTAAAAGCATCGCTCTTCAGCCGCCGCACCAGCTCCACGGCGCCGGTGCCCGCCCGATCGGCGTCTACGAAGAGAAAGCACGGAAAACCCCGCAGTATGATCGAATGCACCTCATCCGCCGACGGGAGAGCCAGCAGCGGGAAATCTCGGGTTTCCGCCCATTGTCGCACCAGTTCTGGCACGACCTCCGCAGCCGGCGCGTGGTAGAGTACCGTCGGTCGGGTGCGCAGCCTTGGACTCCCATGACGAGGCCTAAGAGGTTCAGAAAGACCAACTTACGGGCATTCGGACGGGCCGTCAACAGTCCCCGCCCCAAGCCTCCCCATTATCCGCCTGCCGCTAGCCTTTCAGCAAGAGCCGGGCTCACGCCCCGGTATGGGCGGACTCAGACGAAAAAGGCGGCGATCGCCACCAGAGCGTACAGGGCCAGCAACTGGACTCCCTCGAACCAGTGCGATTCGCCGTCGAGGATCACGATGGCCGTGAGAATGGTCGACATCGCCACCCCGACCACCTCGATCGGACTGAACACCAGGTTCATGTACTGCCCCGCCGCGTTCGGCCCGATCAGCAGCCCGATGAACACCAGCAATGGGGCCACCAGCAGCGCCACCTGGGTACTCGATCCCATGGCGATGTTGAGTGCAAGGTCCACCTTCCCCTTCCGGGCCACCACGATCGCCGCGGCGTGCTCGGCCGCGTTCCCGATGATGGGGATGACGATCAGCCCCAGAAAGGTCTCCGATACCCAGCTGCTCTGGCTAGTGATCTGCTGGACCGCGTGCACCAGAATCTCGGACTCCACGGCGACAAAGACCGTGGCCAACGCCAGGATGACGATCGCCCCGGGGACGCTCCACAGGTGCGCTTCGGTCGGGTGCGGATCGCCGGCGAAGAGCCGGCTGTGGGTCTTGAGCGAGAACAGCAGTGAGAATCCGTAGGTCACGGCCAGGACGATCGCCACCGCTTCGGACAGGTGCAGCTCCTCCAGGGCGATGTTGTCGCCACGATACAGGCCGTGGAACAGCGCCGGGAAGATGAGGGCGGCGACGGCCAGGGCAAGCATGCCTGAGCTCACGCCCGCCGCGGTCCGGTTGAAGCGGATCAGGGGCTTGTTCAGGCTGCCCGCCACCAGGGACAGGCCGAGGATCAGCAGCAGGTTGCCGAGAATGCTGCCGGTGATCGACGCCTTGACCAGGTCGATCAGGCCGGCCCGGAGCGCCACAATGGCGATGATCAGCTCGGCGGCGTTGCCGAAGGTGGCGTTCAGGAACCCACCCAGGGTGGGACCGGTCCGTGAAGAAAGGTGTTCCGTCGCCTCACCCATGTAGCCGGCAAGCGGCAGCACCGCGACGCAGGCCGTCACAAAGACCGCCCACGGGGGGTAATCACCGAAGTACCCCAGGTAGATGCTGACCGGAATGGCCAGCAGGGGGAGCTTTCGCCAGGTCAGCAAGGGCTCGTGAACCGGGGCTATCCGCGGCGGGGTTGGCGACCGGGTTTCCGGCCGATCCCGCTCCCGGCTGCGGCCGTCTCGCCGCTCCTCGCGCTCCCGGCCCTGGTCGGCGCGCTCCCGCCGCTCCGGCTTCGGTTTACGCTCTTGTCGCTCCGCCCTACCCGCCCGTGGCCGCTCCGTGGCCCGGTCGGTCCGAGGAGCTTTTTCGGGACGGTCGTCCCCTTCCGGCCGGTCAGGCCGACCGCGGCTCCCGGTTCCCGGTTGGGGCACCCCCAGGGCGTCTCGCACCTTGGCCACCGGGACGCCGAGGTCGCCGAGGCTGGACGCCACGATGCCCTTCCCGTCCCCGAGGAGGGCTGCCAGGACGTGGCGCGGCGTGGGGTCACCGCCGGCACCGGCCCGGGCGGCTTCGAGCGCCCGCCTTGCCCCGGACCGAAGGGGAAGATCCGCGCCCTCCGCGGGAGCACTTCTCCCTTGCGGACAGCGCTTTTCGACCCGTTCGAGAAGGGCCTCGGGAGTAGTGGAAAAGGCGGCGAGGATGGTGGACAGCGACGGGTCGCCGCCCTGGATCAGAGCGAGTAGCAGGTGCTCGGTACCGACATAGTCGTGCTGCAGCCGGAGGGCCTCGCTCCGGGCGGCGGCGAGCAGGTCCGTCAAAGCGGCCGGGCCTCGTCGACGAGCATGATGGGAATGCCGTCTTCAACCGGGTACAGGAGGCGACAGGCGTGGCAGGCGAGCGCCTCGGGATCCTGGCGGTATTCGAGGTCGCCCTTGCATTTCGGGCAGACCAGGATCTCGAGCAATTCGGGCGCGAGTGGCATGGGCATCAGGCGTTGAGGCGTCGGGCGTCAGGGCGTTGGGCGTCAGGGCGTTGGCGTCAGGGCGTCAGGCGTCAGGCGTCAGGGATCAATGGACCAGTGCGCAGACCCCTTACGCCTGACGGCTTCGAGAATCCCAGCCGGTCAAGCGCGGCCGGATTCCGCCGCCAATCCCGGAGCACCTTCACCCAGCAGTCCAGATAGACCGGTTCACCCACGAGGGCCTCGATCCGGGCACGGGCGTGCTGCCCGATCGCCTTGAGGGTTCGGCCACCGCGCCCGATCACCATACCCTTTTGGGATTCCCGCTCGACCAGCAGCGTTACCCGAATGTACATCGGCCGTGTGTGCTCGCGGAACTCCTCGACCTCGACGGCGAGGGCGTACGGAAGCTCGTCCTCGAGCAGCTCGAAGCCGGCTTCCCGGACGTATTCGGCGGCGAAAAAGCGGAGCGGTTGGGTGCCCACATCGTCCGGGTCGTATCCGGGCGGGCCCTCCGGCAGGTGTTGCCGGATCTCCTCGAGAAGGGTGTTCAGCCCCTCTCGCGTCCTGCTTGAAATGCGAAGGGAATGATCTTGCCCCGAGGTGCGGGGCTGGCCAAGGTCGGACTTCGTGTACGCGGTGATGACCGGTACCTCGAGTGCTTTCTCAAGGCCGGTCAGTGGCCAGAACGCGGGCGCCGGGGCCTCGGAAGCGGGGTGCAGGTGAAGTATCACATGAACCCGGCCCAACGCCGCTGCCGCGACCTCTCGCATCCGTTCGTGGAGAGCATACCGGGGTTCCAGCAGCCCTGGCAGGTCGTGAAACACGAACTGGGTCTCGGGCGTGGACAGGACGCCAACGACCGGGAGTCTGGTGGTCTGGGCTTTCGAACTGACCGAGGCCAGGTGGCTGCCCACGAGGGCATTAAGGAGGGAAGACTTGCCGGCGTTGGGCAGGCCGGCGAGGGCGACGTGTCCGAATCGGGGCATGCGGGAATCTAGGGGTCCGGCGGAACGGCGCGCAGGGTGGATCGCGAGAGCTACCCGGGTTCAGGGAGGATCGCGACTTGAAGACAAACAGCCCGGGCGCATGGCGCCCGGGCTGTCAGGGGGGTGGCTGGCGACGGCCTACTCTCCCACGCCCTCGCAGGCGTAGTACCATCGGCGCTACAGGGCTTAACTGCCGGGTTCGGAATGGGACCGGGTGTGGCCCCTGCGCGCTAGTCGTCAGCCATTACTGAGCCATCAGCCCTTAGCCGTCAGCCCTTTAGGGCTAATGGCTAACGGCTAACGGCTACCAAAGACCGGATGGCGTCAGGGAATTCAATGCAACTGGGAGAGATCAAACTTCACGGGCGATTAGTACGGCTCGGCTGAAGGGATTGCTCCCCGTACACCTGCCGCCTATGTACCTGGTAGTCTTCCAGGGCCCTTCAGGGAGCTTAAGCTCCAGGAGTGTTCATCTTGGGAAGAGTTTCCCACTTAGATGCATTCAGCGGTTATCTCCGCGCGACATCGCTACCGGGCGCTGCCCCTGGCGGGACAGCCCGTACACGAGCGGTCGCTTCGTCTCGGTCCTCTCGTACTAGAGACGACGTCCCTCAACACTCCCACGCCCACGACGGATACAGACCGAACTGTCTCACGACGTTCTGAACCCAGCTCATGTGCCACTTTAACCGGCGAACAGCCGGACCCTTGGGACCTTCTCCAGCCCCAGGATGTGACAAGCCGACATCGAGGTGCCAAACCGCGCCGTCGATGTGAACTCTCGGGCGCGATAAGCCTGTTATCCCCAGCGTACCTTTTATCCGATGAGCGATGACCCGTCCACACGGGATCACCGGATCACTTAAGCCGACTTTCGTCCCTGCTTGCGCTGTCGCGCTCGCAGTCAGGCGCCCTTTTGCTTATACACTCAACGTGCGATTACCGACCGCACTGAGGGCACCATCGCGCGCCTCCGGTACTCTTTGGGAGGCGACCGCCCCAGTCAAACTACCCACCAGTCACGGTCCTCGGCGGGGTTGCCGCCAGAGTGAGATCGTTAGTAAAAGAAGGGTGGTATTTCACTGGTGCCTCCCTCCAAGCCGAAACCTGGAGATCAACGGCTCCCACCTATGCTACGCAGCTGATACCGACGATCAATGACAGGTTGTAGTAAAGGTGCATGGGGTCTTTTTGTCCTGTCGCGGGAAATCGGAATCCTCACCGATACTGCTATTTCGCCGAGCTTACGGAGGAGACAGCTGTCAAGTCGTTACGCCATTCGTGCAGGTCGGAACTTACCCGACAAGGAATTTCGCTACCTTAGGACCGTTATAGTTACGGCCGCCGTTTACCGGGGCTTCGGTTCATCGCTTCGCCTTGCGGCTGACAACTTGCCTTAACCTTCCGGCACCGGGCAGGCGTCAGTGTCTATACGTCGGCTTGGAATATGCCTTAGCAGACACCTGTGTTTTTGTTAAACAGTCGCTTGACACGATTCTCTGCGGCCCCCTCGCGGGGGCACCCCTTATCCCGAAGTTACGGGGTCATTTTGCCGAGTTCCTTCTCCGTAAATCACTCGAGCACCTGAGGCTGCTCGCCTCGCCTACCTGTGTCGGATTACGGTACGGTCAACAGCGGTCCTGGTCCGCGAAGCTTTTCTTGGCAGCATGCGTCGGTCGCCCTTTGCGGGGCCTTGCGGCCCCTTCGGCATCGGCACTCGACTATCTCCGCGGATTTGCCTGCGAAGAAACGTCTACCTGCCTTACAGCGGATAATCCACCCACCCGCCGGCGGCCTTGCTCCTGCGTCCCTCCTCGGACTCGTAACGGCACACTGTTGGTACGGGAATGTTCGCCCGTTTCCCATCGTCTACGCCTCTCGGCCTCGACTTAGGGACCGACTGACCCTGAGCTGATTGCCATGGCTCAGGAACCCTTAGGCTTACGGTGACCATGGTTTTCACATGGTTTCTCGCGTACTTAATCCGGCATTCTCACTTCTCATCGCTCCACCGGAAGGCTTCCGCCCCGGCTTCGTCGCTCTGAGAACGCTCCGCTACCCCTCTGCACGTGAGTGCAGAAGACGAGGCTTCGGCGGGTGGCTTGAAGTCCCGACCATTATCGGCGCGACCTCGCTTGACTGGTGAGCTATTACGCACTCTTTAAAGGAATGGCTGCTTCTAAGCCAACCTCCCAGCTGTCACAGCAAGATCACATCCTTTGCTACACTGAGCCACCACTCCGGGGCCTTAGCCGTCGTTCTGGGTTCTTTCCCTCTCGCCGCTGTACATTAGCGCACAGCGACTGCCTCCCGGGCAGCATTCCATGGGCATTCGGAGTTTGGTTGGGGGAGGTAACGTTATTCACGTCCCGGACCCATCCAGTGCTCTACCTCCCAGGAACTCATTTCCCGAGGCTATACCAAAATATATTTCGCGGAGAACCAGCTATCCCCGAGCTTGATTGGCCTTTCACCCCTACCCTCAAGTCATCCGAGCGGTTTTCAACCCACATCAGTTCGGTCCTCCACCGCCTGTTACGGCGGCTTCAACCTGCTCAAGGGTAGATCGCCACGGCTTCGGGTCTGCCCCCACGTACGAAATCGCCCTATTCAGACTCGCTTTCGCTACGGCTCCGGCCCTGAAGGCCTTAACCTGCACGTGAGGAGCAACTCGCCGGATCATAATGCAAAAGGCACGCAGTCACCCCCTTGCGGAGGCTCCTACAGCTTGTCAGCACACGGTTTCAGGTACTATTTCACTCGCCACCTGGCGTACTTTTCACCTTTCCCTCACG
>CAVPYI010000005.1:0-47500 GCA_963709905.1 uncultured Gemmatimonadales bacterium | reverse complement strand
GAATACTGCGGGGGCGGCATTGTACCTCCAGCCGGCAAGACGCGCAAGGGGCTCAACGCCTGCCGCGGGAGGGTCCGAGGGAAATCGTCGCACCGAAGGCGCCGCCGGGGCATCCAACCTGCATACCGACCCCGGATTCCGGGGTACTCGGCACGGAGCCCAGGTCACGGTAACTTATCCACACCTCAACCAGCGCCTGGAATGACCGCTCTCATCGAATGCGTCCCCAACTTTTCGGAGGGACAGGATCCCGAGATCATCCGGCGGATCACCGACCGGATCGGCTCCAGCAATGGCGTAACTCTCCTGCACGTCGACCCCGGCAAGTCGACCAACCGCACCGTCGTCACCTTCGCCGGGGCACCGGATGCGGTGGCGGAGGCGGCGTTCAGGGGCATTCACGCGGCGGCTCAGTGGATCGACATGCGCCGCCACAAGGGCACCCACCCGCGGATGGGGGCGACCGATGTCTGTCCCCTGGTCCCGATCTCGGGCATCACCCTGGAGGAGACGGCGCTGGTGGCCCGGCGCCTGGGTGAGCGGGTGGGGCGGGAACTCGGCATCCCGGTCTACCTCTATGAGGCGGCCCAGCCCGACGCCAGCCGGAAGGACCTGGCGGTGATCCGGGCGGGTGAATACGAGGGGTTGGCGGAGAAGCTGTCGCAGCCGGAATGGCGCCCGGACTTCGGACCGGCCGAGTTCAATCCCGTGACCGGGGCGACGGTGATCGGGGCGCGGGGGTTCCTGGTGGCCTACAACGTCAACCTCAACACCACCTCGACCCGGCGGGCCAATGCGGTGGCTTTCGATGTCCGCGAGTTGGGGCGGCCGAAGCGCCGGGGCAACAAGCTGACCGGGAAACTGGTGACCGGTCCCGGGGGGGCCCCCGTCATGGTCCCCGGCTCGCTCAAGGGAGTGAAGGCCATCGGCTGGTACATCCCCGAGTACGGGATCGCGCAGGTCTCGATGAACCTGACCGATCTCGCCGTGACCCCGCTCCATGTGGCCTTCGATGAGGTCTGCCGGAAAGCGGAAGCCCGGGGGCTCCGGGTCACCGGCTCCGAGCTGGTAGGTCTGGTTCCCCTGACCGCCATGCTGGAGGCGGGCCGGCATTACCTCCGCAAACAGCGCCGCTCCACCGGGGTGGACGAAGCCGAGCTGATCAAGATCGCAGTCAAGTCGCTTGGCCTGGGCGAGGTGGCACCGTTCAAGCCCGACGAACGGATCATCGAGTATCGACTGCGCCAGGCCGATACCGACCGGCTGGCCCGGATCTCGGTGGCCCAGTTTGTCGATGAAACGGCCAGCGAGAGTCCCGCCCCCGGTGGCGGTTCGGTGGCGGCCGCGGTGGGCGCCCTGGCGGCGGCGCTGGGCACGATGGTGGCGAATCTCTCGGCCCACAAGCGCGGCTGGGAAGACCGCTGGGAAGAGTTTTCACAGTGGGCCGAACGGGGACAGTTGCTGAAGGACGAGCTGCTGCGCCTGGTGGACGAGGACACCCGGGCCTTCATGGGCGTGCTGCAGGCGATCGGGCTGCCGAACCGGACCGCGGAGGAGCAGGGTGTACGGCACGACGCGCTCAACCGGGCGACCCGACATGCCATCGCGGTGCCGTTCAAGGTCATGCAGGTGACCGCCAACACCTACGATGTGCTGGAGGCGATGGCCCGGGAGGGCAACCAGCAGTCGATTTCGGACGTCGGCGTGGGGGCGATGTGCGCCCGTGCGGCGGTGCGTGGTGCCTGGCTCAATGTGCGGATCAACCTGCCCGGTCTTCAGGACAAGGCGGAGGAGAGCCACCTGCTCTCGCAGGGCGACCACCTGGTCCGCCTGGCGCAGGAGCGCGAGGCGAAGATCCTCGAAATCGTGGACGAGAAGCTGGGGTAGACGGCTCGGCGGCTCGGCGGCTCGGCGACTCGTGAGTGGAAGGGGTCAGTAGGGCCGGCGCCAGATCTCCTTTCCCCGGGCGACCGTGCGTACGCAGGCGTTGGCCCGCAGGTGATACAGCCAGTGCTCCACGCTGGGGGCGTCCAGGATGGCGAAGTCGGCGGACTTGCCGCGCTCGAGCGATCCCACTTCCGCTTCCAGACCGAGGGCCCGCGCCGCATACAAGGTGGCGCCCTTCAGCGCCTCCGCCGGAGTCATGCGCTGCATGGTACAGGCGAGGGTCAAGGCCATCGGAAGGTGGTAGCTGGGTGCGGACCCGGGGTTGAAGTCGGTGGCGACCGCTACCCGGACACCGGCCCCGATCAGGGCCCGAGCCGGCATGGGGACGGTATTGAGATACAGGGACGCGAATGGCAGGCTTACCGCAACTACCCCGGTCTCCCGCAAGCGGCGAATCCCCTCTGGCGACACCCGTTCGAGGTGGTCCGCGGAATAGGCCCGCACCTCGGCCGCCAGTTCGGCCCCGCCGGTCCAGAACAGCTGATCCGCGTGAATCTTGGGTTGGAGGCCGCTCGCGAGACCCGCCTTGAGCACCCGCCGCCCCTCCTCGATTGAGAAAGCCGCCTCCTCCACGAAGACATCGCAGAAGCGGGCCAGACTACGGGCGGCGGCCTGGGGGATGATCTCATCGGTCACCAGTCGCAGGTACTTCTCCCGATCGTCGCGGAACTCCGGCGGCACGGCATGAGCCGCGAGCAGGGTCGGTACCACCCGCTGAGGGCCGGCGCCTATATCGCGATACACTTCGAGCAGGCGAAGCTCGTGGTAGGTGGTGAGGCCGTACCCGCTCTTGGCCTCGATAGTCGTCACGCCCAGCTCGGCCATGCCGGCAAGATGACCTTCCGCCCGGCGCCGCAGCTCTCCGGTCGTGGCGTCGCGGGTTCGGGCGACGGTGGAGACGATCCCGCCGCCGGCCGCCGCGATTTCCAGGTAGGAGCGACCCTTGATCCGCTGCTCGAATTCGTCGGCTCGCCAGCCGCCGAAGGCGAGGTGGGTGTGGCAATCGACCAGCCCCGGAATCACCAGCGCCCCGCCGGCATCCGAAGTCTCCCAGCGCGAGAACTCGGCCGGCAGCGACTTGGCGGGTCCCACCCAGCGGATGGTCTCGTCCTCCCAGACCAGGGCGGCGTTCGCGATCGGGTGGATGGCGCTCTGGCCGCCCGGGGGGGCGCAGGTCGCCAACAGGCCGATGTCGCGGAGAACGGGCATGTGACAAGAGGTGAAGGGTGAAAGGTGAAAGGTGAAAGGTGAAGAGTGAAAGGTGAAGGGTGAACGGTGAGGCTGCCCTGCAGGGTTTCTCCTCCGGCCCACTCACCTTCACCCTTCACCTTTCACCCTTCACTCTCTCACCCTGCACCATCGGGAGGTCGACGCCCCGTTTCCGGGCCGTATCGATCGCGATCTCATAGCCGGCGTCGGCGTGCCGCATGACGCCCGTCCCGGGGTCGGCGGTGAGCACCCGAGCCAGTCGCCGGTCTGCCATGTCGGTACCATCGGCCACCGCGACCATGCCGCTGTGGATGGAGTATCCGATACCGACTCCGCCCCCGTGATGCAACGATACCCAGCTGGCCCCGCAGGCGGTGTTGAGCATCGCGTTCAGCAACGGCCAGTCGGCGATGGCATCGGAGCCGTCGCGCATGCCCTCGGTCTCGCGATTCGGCGAGGCCACCGATCCGGTGTCGAGATGATCCCGGCCGATGACGATCGGGGCCTCCACCTTGCCGTGCCGGACCAGCCAGTTGAAGCGCAGGCCCATCTCCGCCCGTTCGCCGTACTCGAGCCAGCAGATTCTGGCGGGGAGGCCCTGAAACCTGACCTGTTCGCGGGCCTTCCGGATCCAGCGGGCCAGGGCCTCGTTCCGGGGGAAGGTCTCGAGAACCGCCTGGTCGGTAACCGCGATGTCGTGCGGGTTCCCCGACAGCGCGGCCCAGCGGAACGGCCCCGCCCCGCGACAGAACAACGGCCGAATGAACTCGGGGACGAACCCGGGGATGTCGAACGCATCGGCCCGGCCGCGATGATCGGCGACCTGTCCGCGGAGGTTGTTGCCGTAGTCGAAGGTCACCGCTCCCCGGGCCTTGAGCGCCAGCATGGCATCGATGTGCGCCACCATGGAATCGAGGACCCGGGCCTGGTATCCGGCTGGATCGCGTTCCCGGAGGAGTGCGGCGGCCTCGAGCGAGCATCCGGCCGGGATGTACCCGATCTGGAGGTCGTGGGCCGAGGTCTGATCGGTGAGGACGTCCGGGATCACGCCGCGCCGCACCAGCTCCGGCAGCACCACGGCGATGTTGCCGACCAGTCCGACTGACAGGGCCCGGCGCTCGGAACGCGCGGCCAGCACCGCCTCGAGGGCGGCGTCGAGCGAGGTCTCCAGGCGATCACAATAGCCGTTGTCGACCCGGCGCCGGATCCGCTCCGGATCGACGTCCACACCCAGGAAGGCGGCGCCGTTCATGGTGGCGGCCAGCGGCTGGGCGCCCCCCATGCCGCCCAGTCCACCGGTGACCACGAGGCGGCCTTCGAGCGATCCGGCGAAGTGCTGCCGGGCACATTCGGCGAAGGTCTCGTAGGTGCCCTGAAGGATTCCCTGAGTCCCGATGTAGATCCACGAGCCGGCGGTCATCTGGCCGTACATCGTGAGGCCGAGCTGCTCCAGCCGCCGGAACTCGTCCCAGGTGGCCCAGCGGGGGACGAGGTGGGCGTTGGCGATGAGTACCCGCGGGGCCTCGTCGTGGGTCTTGAACACGCCGACCGGTTTGCCGCTCTGCACCAGGAGGGTCTCGTCGTTCTCCAGCCGGCGCAGCGTGGCGACGATGCGGTCGAAACACTCCCAGTTCCGGGCCGCCTTGCCGGTGCCGCCGTAGACGATCAGCTCGTCCGGCCGTTCGGCCACGGCGGGGTCGAGGTTGTTCATCAGCATGCGGAGGGCGGCCTCCTGATGCCAGCCCCGGCAGCTGAGGGCGGTGCCGGTGGGAGCGCGGACCGGAGCGACGGCGAGCGGTTTCACGGAGTGGCCACTCCCTGAATCAGGCGATCCACTTCTTCGGCGGTGGTATAACATGCGCACCCGGCGCGGATCGCTCCGTGCTCGGCGAGTCCCAGGCGGGAAATCACGGTGGTGGCGTAGAAATCGCCATGGGACACGAACACGCCGAGGGCCGCGAGTTTCCGGGCCGCGTCGATCGCGGGGCATCCGTCGATCGTGAACGACACGGTTGGGGTCCGCGGGCGGTCCGGCGGTGGACCATAGAGGCGCACCCCCGGGACGGCGGACAGGCCCTGCCAGAGGCGGTCGATCAGAAACTGGCCCCGGTCGTGGAGGCGGCGAAGGCCGTCGTCGAGACGATCGGACCGGCTGTCTCCCTCTCCCAGGGACGCGATGAACTCCACCGCGGCCCGGGCGCCCACGATCCCCTCGTGGTTCAAGGTACCGGTCTCCAGCCGATCCGGCGCGTTTTCCGGCGCTGGGAGCAGCTTGGGAACGTCCAGCTCGGCGACCAGCTCCTTCCGGCCGTAGAGGATGCCGAGATGCGGGCCGTAGAACTTGTAGGAAGAGCAGGCCAGGAAATCGCAGCCGAGTTCGGCCACGTTCACCCGATGGTGGGCCGCGAAGTGGACCGCATCAACGAAGCACAGGGCCCCTGCCTGGTGGGCCAGCTCCGCGGCGCGCCGGACATCGGTGATGGTCCCCAGGGCATTCGATGCCGCCCCGATGGCCACCAGGCGGGTGCGCGGTCCGAGGAGCGCGCCGAGAGCCGGGATGTCGAGCTCGCCGCTCGAGGGGTCGAACGGGAGGGTTCGCAGGGTCACGCCGCGTTCGCGCACCACCGCCTGCCAGGGCGCGACGTTGGCATGATGATCGAGTTCGGTGACCACAATCTCGTCGCCCGGCCCCCAGCGGCGCCCCAGTGCCCGGGCGAGATGGAAGGTGAGCGTGGTCATGTTGGCCCCGAACGCGATGTCGTCCGGGCGGGCACCGAGGAAATCGGCGAACGCCAGGCGCGCTTCGGCCAGGAGCGCGTCAGTCTCCTCGCTCGTCGGGTAGGCCCAGTGGGTGTTGGCGTTGTGATGGAACAGGTAGTCGGTCATGGCGTCCGCCACCGACCGCGGCACCTGGGTCCCGCCGGGAGCATCGAAATAGGCCACCGGATGCCCGCCATGGCGCCGGCCCAGAGCCGGGAACTGCCCACGCAAGCGTTCGACATCCAGTTCGCGCGTCCGACTCTTGGTCAGGGTCTTTGCCACCTCGGACCTCACTGGAAGGTGCCACTGGCCGCGGCGGCACTGTCGACCGCCGGCAGGAGTTTGTCGAATTCGGGCGACCCCTCCGCCACCAGCCGGCGCAGCTCCCCCCGGGCCGCGGCGTAGCGGCCCAGCCGCATGTAGCACGAGGCCAGCCGGGACCGGGTGAACCGCAGGTCGGGCATCAGCGCCAGCGCCCGGGAATACATGGGAATGGAACGGTCGCACTGACCGTCCGTCCGGTAAAGGTCTCCCGCGTCCGCGTACAGCGAGGGATCGGCCGGGTAGAGCGCGAGCGCGGTCTCCAGTTCCTTGAAGGCCGACTCGCGGGCTCCGCGCTCGTAGAGATCGATGGCGTAGGTCCAGTGCACGCGGTAGTTCCGGGGCGCGTCCTGAACCGCCTGGGCAAAGGCGGTAGTGGTATCGCGCCAGACCGGGTGCCGGACGGCACTGCGCCAAACGCCCAGCAGGACGACCCCAGCCGCCAGGGCGAGGGTGACCGGCCGCCGGCGGGGCCAGCGCTCAAGCGCCCCGGCAAGCGCCGCGCCCACGACCAGCATGGCGCCCGCACTGGCCAGAAACAGGGTTCGTTCGGCGAGGACGATTCCCGACTTGAGCACCAGGTTACTCACCGGGAAGATTGCCACGGCGAGCCACAGGAGCCCGAAAGTTACGACCGGGGCCCGCCGGCGGGTCCACCAGCCGAGCCAGGCCGTCCCGAGGACCATCGCGACTCCCAGCGCCTGACCCACCCCGAAAGTTCCCACCCGCTGAAAGTCCTGAGGGGAATAATCCGCCTGCAGGTGGGCTGGCCATAGTAGTAGTCTGGGCCACTCCAGTCCGACCCGGAGCATCGTGAGTATCCGCTCGGAATGACTGGCGGTGCCAATGAGGATGTGGGGATAATCGCCCGCCAGTGTGCCGGTAACGGCGGTCCTGACAACGAGATAGAGTACCGCCACGCCCGCCAGCAAGGCCCAGAGCGGTGCCATCCCGACCAGGCGGTCCCGCAGCGGACGAGGGTCCTGCACGACCGTGAGTTCGGCTGCGACCAGGAGTCCGGGCAGGACGAACCCGTTGTCCTTGGTGAGGCAGGCCAAGCCGTAACAGAGGCAGATCAGGATGCGATCCCGCTCCGAAAGGCCGGCGGCATTCCGGCCCCGCAGAAAGATCCCCACCCCAAGGAGGAGGAGGAGGTTGACCCCCAGCTCGCCCTGCCCCACCACGTTGGCGACCGCCTCGACGTGGACGGGATGGGCGGCAAAGAGCGCGGCCGCCAGCAGCGCCGGGATCGGAGGCAGCAGGCGGGTCGCCAGCATAAGGAAGGCAACCGCGACGAGGGCGTACAGCAGGATGCTGGTCGCGTGAAAGACCACGGGGCGTCCATTGCCGATCGCCCATTGGACTGCGAACGCGAAGGAAGTCAGGGGTCGGTACAGGGTGGATCCGCCCACGAACTTGCCGGGAGGCCAGTACGCCTCGGTAAAGAAGCCGACCGGATCCGCCAAGGTATGGACCCGCTCATTCCGCTCGACCACCCGGACATCGTCGTAGGCGAAGCCATTACCCAGCCCGCTGACCGATGCCCCGATGGCGACCGCCGCGACCAGCAGCAGCCGGCGGGCAGGGAGCCGTTCAGAAGCACCGGGCAAGCGTCAGCTCCCGTGCAGGCTGATGGGGGTTCCGCAGATTCCCGGTCTGGAAGCCCGTGTCGAAAAAAACAGCAGGAGCTCGCATGGGAGTTGGTCGCGACTTTATATGGTGTACTGACAACGGCTTACGTGGCGCACGGCGGGCCACGGATTTACGGCACGGTTGCTGCTTTTTGGTCGCATGACAGCGGGGCGGGTTTCGACCCGTGCGACCGCCACAAGGCCGTGACCCGAAGGAAGAATGGGAGCGCCGGGCAGATGAAACCAGTCGTCCCCAATGACCAGCAGCGGCACGAGTACCTGCGGACCCTCTGGGCTCGCGAAGGCTCCCTGGGACGCGCCTGCTGGCGTTACGCCACCATGACGGGAGACACGGTTTTCGCCGTACAGGAGATGGTGCGGGGCCAGTTGAACCGGCCGGTGCCGGGTCTGTGGCAGCAGGTGCCACTCAATGTGGCGGAGCACCCCGGCCTTCAGGAGCACATCGTCGCGGCGCTGCAGGCTCAGCGGGACGAGGTCCGCCGGGCATCGACTCGGCGGTTTACGATGCTGGCGCTGCTGCAGCAGGCGGCCTTGCGGGATTTCACCCTGGCCCAGAGCCAGGGGAGCAACGGCTACCGTGATGCCACCCTGGCGGAGGCCCGCTGCCACGATCTGGCCCTGATGGCGCGGCTGCTGATCGAGCAGGAGGCCATGCGGGAGGCGGCCCACGAGCTGGGCGACGACCACCCGGCCGATCTCACCGCCTGCCGGCTGCTGTACTGGGCGGCGGAAGAGGCGCTCGAGGCGTTCGATCGCAAGCTCGAGTCGGCGATGCCGCTCTCCGAGGGGCTCGGCGTCGAGGTGCTGCTGGAGTCGGTCCCGAGCAACGTCAGGGAGTAAGGGTCTCCCGCTTGGGCTCCATGCGGATGATCCACAGGCCGTTGAAGGTGTCGTTGACGTAGGCCAGTCCGTCGCGCACCACCACGCCCCAGGTCATGGCCGAGTTCTGGACCTTGCCGTCCATGTCGGCGGTGTGGACGTGGACCATTTCCCTGCCCTGGGCACGCAGGTCGCCGCGCAATTCCCCAGAAATGTCGAAGGCCCGGAACCCGGCGTTGTAGGCGCCCATGTAGAGGGTGTCGCCCGCGGCCCAGACATTGTGCACCCCGCCGTACTCGGGCTCGTACCAGGCCACGGCCTTCGGGCTGAACAAGTCGCTGACATCGATGACCTGCAGGCGCCCGTAGGCCCGGAACGCCGACGCGTCCTTGGCCCCTTTGACCGGGGCGGCCGGGAAGACCTCGTCCGCGATGAAGACGTACTTGCCATGCCGCCAGGCGGTGTGCGTACCCCGGATGAACCCCGGGCCACCACTGGCTTCCACGTCGCGGTACAGGGCATTCAGGTCGTACTTGTACTGGGATACGAACTGCGGATTCGCCGGACTGCCACCCTTGATGCCGTTCCCCACGTCGACGATGACCAGGCCGTCGTTCCAATAGCTCAGGTAGGCCAGACCGTCCTGCACGTCGACGTCGTGGACGTAGTTCCCCATCTGATCCGGGCGGGTGCTCCAGCGGGCGACTTCCCTGGGCCTGGTCGGGTCGTTGATGTCGAGGACGTGCAGGTAGCCGGTCGCATCGTTGGTGAGATAGATGTGGGTGCCGTACCTGGGCTGCTGGTAGACGAATGCCGAATGGACGCCCCCGGTGACCCCTTCGGTGAACTCGGCCACGACTTTCGGGTGGGCGGGATCCTCCACCGAGGCGATGACGATGCCGTTCTTGCGGTCGGAGGCGCCCTCGCGGGTGTGGACCAGGTACTTCCCGTCGGGGGTGGTCATGATGTCGTTGACCCGCCGGGTATTGGCCATGAGCGAGTCGGTCACCACCGGCTTGGCGGGATCGCTGATGTCGATGGCGTACATCCGGTCGCCGCCGCTGCCGGTGCCGAGATAGGCGATCTTGCCGTTGGGGTGGAGCCACACCTCTTCGGTGGAGAACAGCGATCGCGCCAGTCGGCCCACGACCTGGGCCGGCCGCCGCACGTCCCGCCACGACACCGAGGCCACGGCCCGGGCGGCCCGACCGGCGACGGTGGCGGTCACGACGTACTTGCCCGCCTCGTAGGCGACGAAGGCGCCGTCCTTGTCGATCATTCCCTGGCCGGCGGAGAAGCCCCAGCTCGGCGTGATGCCCTCCAGGCGCTGCCCGGCCCGATCGCGGGCCACGACCTTGAAGCGGATGACATCGCCTTGGCGGGTGGTCACGGTGGCTGGAGTGACCTCCAACGAGGCGATGGTGTTGGCGCGGACATCAATCGGTATCGCGCGTTCGGCCCCGTCCACCCGCGCGGTCACGGTCGCGCGACCGGGAGCCCGAGCGGTCAGCAGCCCGTCCTGGGTCACGCTGGCGATCCGGGCCGAGGAGCTGCGCCACCTGGGCGGCTCAGGCCGCTGGTCGCCGGCGGCGCTGTAGGCCTGGGCCTCGAGCAGGAGGCTCTGTCCCGCAACCAGTCGGACCGTCTCCGGGGTAACCACTACGCGGGCAGCGGCTCCGGGGAGCATTCGAATCTCGATCCGCTCGATCACCGGGCGAGTTCCCGTGACGCTGGCCAGCGCCGCGACTCCGAGCGTGCCGGTCGAGCCGGCGGTGACCAGACCGCTCGAATCCACCCGACCCTCGAACCGTCCGCCCGCGCTTACGAACCGGATCACGACGTCAGGGATGGCCCGGCCGGCGGAATCCAGGGCCTGGGCAGACAACCGCACCGTGTCGCCGGCGGTCAGGGCCTGCACCGCCGGGCTGATGATCACCCTGGCGATGGGGGACGGCGCCTGGGGCTGGGGCGCGGAAGGCTGTTGGACCAGGAGGATCAGGCCGAGGGCGAGCATGGTGTTCCGTCGTGGTGTGGGAGACTGAATCGGACGAGTCGGGCCCGGGAAAGGTTCCCGTGCTGGGCCGGGTTGTCAATCGAATGTTACGGGGTGAACTGGGGCCTCAGTAGTCTGAAACAGGCAGGCCGCTGGGCACGCTCCACGGGATGT
This sequence comes from uncultured Gemmatimonadales bacterium, assembly GCA_963709905.1. Classification (GTDB taxonomy): domain Bacteria; phylum Gemmatimonadota; class Gemmatimonadetes; order Gemmatimonadales; family GWC2-71-9; genus JADJOM01. The sequence continues at coordinate 36,625 of CAVPYI010000005.1, read as the reverse complement.
CGCCGACCACCAGACTCGCCCCGGGATCCGTCAAGCCTAGAAGGAAGGCCAACAGGTCTTGGATGTCCCGATCGCTGAGCGCAACGGGCTGTCGCACCTTGGCATCAAGTGTCCGGTTGATGTCAGCGAAGGTCGCTGGCGACAGATCAACCGTGGTACGGAGACGCGGATCCACACCGGCCGGCGAAAAGCCGGCCAGGGACGCGGTCACGTTCGCGTAGTGCCGTACCGCGCCCTCGAGGCTCGGGTAGGCGCCGTTGTGCATGTACGGGCGGCTGTGGGCGACATTGCGGAGTGATGGGGTGCGGAAGGCGAACCGGTCTTCCGGCCTGCCGGTCAGTACGGCGCGGCCGATGTCGGGACCGCCATCCAACCCAGGGCCAAGGGGCGGGATGCCGATGTTGTGGAACTCCTGGTCCGTGAGCAGAGGGCCCGTATGGCACTCGCCGCAGCGGGCCCGGCCGAAGAAGAGCAGGCCGCCGCGTATTCGCCGCCGGTGTGAGCGCGCCGTCGTCTCCCCGGAGAAACCGGTCGAAGGGCGAGTTGCCCAGCAACCAGGAGGTGCCGACGAAAGCCGAAATGGCGTTTCCGACGTCGGTGATGGTCAAGAGCGGGATCGGCCGCTCGGGAAACGCCGCGGCAGCGAGGGTATCGTAGCCGGGGATCGTCTGGAGGCGGGCTACGATCGCATCCCAGACGGACACGGGTCTCCGTCGTCCGGATATCGGCGAGGTCGTTTTCTCCCCGGCGGCCACGCATCTCGGATCCGCGCCTGGCAGCGGAAAGAGCGTCTGAACCGCGAGGGGGTTTGCGAGGCCCTGCGGGAGGGCGTCGCCCGCCGGAGTCTGGTAGCCCGGTGGCGATCCGGTCCGACCCGACCGTCCCAGAACAGGCGGCGCCAGCTCGGATGGCCGCGGTCGAAGAGATCGGGCGCGTTGCGTGGCGTGAAGCTGCCGGTGCCCAGCTCGACGGACGAGCCGCGGGGCGGAGTCCCGCCGGTTCCGATTGAGAGGGTGAGCAGGTCGACGGTGTGGTAGACCGGGCTGTGACACGTGCCGCAGGAGACGTCGCGGTTTCCGCTCAGGACCTTGTCGAAGAAGAGCGCCTGGCCGAGCCGCCGGAGCGCAGTGCCGGCGGTGTCAATCCGATGCAGCGGAACTACCTCCGCTGCCGCGGCGCGGCTCGGAGCTCTGTGGCGGGATCGCCCGGGCCCGTAGGCCCACCGCTCCGCAGGCCAGGAGTGCTACGGCGACTCGTTGACCAGCTCAGGTGCGCAAAGGGCCCTCAGGGACACGACTGGCCAGTCATGGCGCCGGTCGGACCGCCGGCGCCGGAGAAGTCGAAGAGACCGCCGAAGCTGCCTGGGCTCGGCAGAATGACACCACAGCCCGACTGGCCCTCCATCGAGGCGGTATCTGTGTCAGGCTCTGCCAGATACGTCACCTTGGAATGCGGACCCGATGCCGCTCGTGTAGAGACCGAACAGGGCGCTGTCCGACCGGATCACGAAAGAAAAGGCTCCAACGCTCGGCCCGCCTAGCCCGTGTACCCGCAGTACTTCTCAACCGGCTGACCCTCAGTCAGGATTCGTGCCACGCGGCCGGCCACCGATCCGGGCCTAGCATAGGTGCCGCTTACGGTGTTCGTATCCAAGCTTCGCCAGGAACCGGAAATCCGTGTCGAAGCCTGCAACCTGATTCCCTACCCCGGACACCACTGCCAGGAACGTCTTTCCGACCCCGCCGAGGGTGTAGCTGCCGGTGCTGCCGATGCCGGTGGAGGAGAGACTGAACGAGAAATCCCCCAGCTCGCCGCCGTTGAAGCTGCCGAGCACGCCTTCGAGCACGGACGCGATGGGCGAGGTAACGCTGGTGCGGCAGCGAATGCCTTGCACCGAGCCGGTATCGCCGGCGTCCATCTCGTAGATCCCGGTGAAGCCGCCGCTGGTGACGGCCAGGCTGGCGTCGCCGCTCAGGCTCCTCGAGGGTAACGGCGCCGGCGCTGCTGGGGGAACTGAGTTCGCCGCGGAATGGATCGGCGAGCACCGAGGTGAACACGCCGCGCCGGTGGCCCCCGCCGTCCACGAACACGAACGGGCCGGCGATGGGCACGCCCTGATTGGTGCCGATGTGGGCCCCGCAGTAGGTCACGGGTGACACGGCCGACGACCGGCCCATGCCGGTGAAGAGCCCCCCGCCCGTCGCACTGGTGTAGGACCCGCTGACCGTCGCACCGGTGGCGGTTCCGCTGAAGGTGTACCCGCTCCCGGTGCCGCTGAAGGCGCCGGTGGTGGGGTTGTAGGTCATGGACACGAACGCCTTCTGGTCGCCGTTCACCGTGAAGCTGCCGTGGCCACTCGAGTTTTCGACGATCAGGGTCACGCTGAAACTGCCCGCCTCAGTGCCGTTCTCACCCGCGAAGACACCGGAGTACCCCAGCTCGGTGTTCTGCACCGTGGGCGAGCCGCAGGCGGCGAGGAGGAGTCCGATCAGGAACAGGGATTTTGAACGGGACATTTTCAAGGCCTCGAGGGTTCCGGGAACGACGCCAGCTGCGGCAGAGCAGCTGGTGGGATTGTTACTGGGGTGGTCTCAATGTAGCGCTGCCGCGGAGCCGGGCAATTGTGGCGTCAGTCGAACACCACCTGGGCCACCGAACGGATCTCGGGCAGACCGCGGAGGGCCTCGCCTATGGCCCCGGGGAGGGCGGCATCCACGCTGATCACGGCCAGGGCGTCGCCACCGGCGGTGAGCCGCGCCTGATGGTATTCGGCGATGTTGATCCCCGCATCGCCAAGGAGGGTGCCAACCCGGCCGATCACGCCCGGCACATCGTGGTTCTGCAACACCAGGACGACACCGCGCGGGACGACGTTCACCCGGAATTCGTCGATCCGCACCAGCCGGGGGTGGCCTTCCGCCAGGATGGCTCCGGCGACCCGGACCGAACGTCCCGGACCGGTCAGCCGCACTTCGATGAGATCGGTGTAGTCGTGGGCGATGTCGACCCGGGTGCGATGGACCTGGATGCCCCGGAGCTTGGCCAGATGCAGGGCATTGACGATGTTGACCGCGGTGGCGCCGACCGCGTCTTCCAGCACGCCGATGACCGCCCCGGTCGCCAGCGGCCGAAGCAGGTCGTCGCCCTCGCCGGCAAACAGCACTTCGACCGAGGTCACCGCGCCGTCCACCAGGGCCGCGCCCAGGCGACCGAGCCTGGTGGTGAGGTCGAGCAGCGGGCGCAGCCGCCGGAGGCGCTCGCCACCGACCAGCGTGGCGTTCACGGCCCGGGAATAATCGCCCTCGACCAGCGCGGCCCGGACGGCTTCGGCGATCTCGACCGCCACGTTGATCTGGGCTTCTTCGGTCGAGGCCCCCAGGTGCGGGGTAAGGACGGTGTTGGGGAGCCGGCGCAGCGGATGATCGGCGGCCAGCGGCTCCTGGTCGAACACATCCATCGCCGCTCCCGCGATCCGGCCGTCGGTCAGGCGCTGGAGCAGGGCGGCTTCGTCCAGGATCCCGCCCCGCGCGGCATTGACGATCACCGCGCTGGGCTTGATCAAGGCGAGTTCCGCGTCGCCCAGCATGCCGCGGGTCTTGTCGGTGAGCGGGACGTGGAGGGAGAGCACGTCGGCCTGGCGGAGGACCGCGTCGAGCGGCAGCAGTTCGGCGCCCATCTCCAGCGCGGCATCGGCGCTCAGGAAGGGATCGTAGGCGACCACCCGCATACCGAAGGCCCGCGCCCGGCGGGCCACTTCGCCGCCCACCCGCCCCGCGCCAACCAGGCCGAGGGTCTTGCCGTGCAATTCGGTGCCGCTGAAGCTGGTCCGATCCCACTCGCCGGCCCGCATGGATCGATCGGCCGCGGCCACCTTGCGGATCAGGGCCAGCAGCAGGGCGAAGGCCAGCTCCGCCGCGGAGACGGTGTTCCCGGCGGGCGCGTTCATCACGGCGACGCCGCGCTCGGTGGCGGCGTCTACGTCGATGGTGTCCACCCCGACGCCGGCCCGGCCGATGACCTTGAGGCGGGTGGCCCGGGCGAGGGCTTCGCGGGTGATCTTGGTGGCGCTGCGGACCAGCACGGCATCGGCTTCCGCCAGTGCCGCGGCCAGGTCTTCCCCCTTGAGGCCCGGGCGGTCGATCAGCTCGAAGCGGGGATCGTTGGCGAGCGGACCCAGGCCTTCGCGCGCGATCCGGTCGGCGATCAGGACCCGAAAGGTGGTCATCGGGTGAGCACGTCGGCCAGCACTCCGAGCAGTTGGTCGAGTTCCGCCACGGAGTGGTCACCCATGTGCCCGATGCGGATGCTGGAGTCCTTGAGGGTGCCGTAGCCGGTGGCGATGGTGTAGCCGCGAGCCTTCATCCCGTCGTTGATTTCGGGCCCGCTGCGGTCGGTCGGCAGGGTCAGGCAAGTGACGGTCGGCGAGCGATGTCCCTCCGGCGCCAACACGCCGATATCCACCCCCCTGCCCCGCATTTCATCGACCCAGCGCCACATCCGTTCGGCCATCGCCCGGTGACGGGCCCAGCGGCCCTCGATGGTCTCGGCGGCGATCCGGTCGACCTGCGCGGCCAGCGCATACATAAGAGAGACCGCGGGGGTGTTCGGAGTCTGGTTCTTCCGGATGTAGCTCTCGAACTCGATCAGGTCGAAGTAGATGCCGCGATTGGGCGCGTGCCGGGCGCGCTCCAGCGCCTGCGCGTTGGCCACGCCGAGTGCCAGGCCGGGCGGGAGGGCGAGCGCCTTCTGGGAGCCGGTGAGCACGAAGTCGAGCTGCCAGGCGTCGGTCTCGACCTCGGCGCCGGCCAGGCCGGTGACGCTGTCCACCAGCAGCAGGGTATCGCCGCTCCGGTGGACGACCTGGGCCAGCTCCCGGATGGGGTTCAAGGCCCCGGTGGAGGTCTCGGAGTGGACCACGGTGACGGCGTCGTAGCGATGGCGACGGAGCGATTCCTCCACCAGCCCCGGCGGGTGGATCTGGCCCATCGGGACTTCGAGGGCATCGACCGCGAAGCCGTTGGCCTGCGCGATCCGGCAGTAGCGGTCGCTGAAGGCCCCGTTGACCAGGGCCAGCACGCGGCGCCCGCCGCAGTTCCGCAGCGAGGCCTCCATCAGGCCGGTGGCCGACGAGGCGGAGATGTACACCGGCCTCGCGGTGCGGAAGATCTGCTGGAGCCCGGGCATCATCTGTCCGATGAGCTGCTCCATCGACTTGCCGCGGTGACCGATCATGGGTCGGTTCTGGGCAGCGAGGATTTCGGGAAGGACTTCAGTCGGGCCAGGGAGGAAGAACCGGCCAAACACCGGGGCGGCCTGAGCGGTCGCGATGGGCATTACCTGCGCTCCAGAACGGGTGAATCGTGGGCTGGAATTATAAGCCGGGAGGGGCTTGAGCGGCGGTGTCTCGCTCCGCCGGCCGGGTTACGGCCCGGCGCCGAGCCCGCAGAGCGGCAGCACGCCGGCGAGCGACGGGCCGGCGACGACGAAGTCGGCCTGTTTGACGATCTCTTCACGCGATACCACCCCGGTAAAGACCGCGAACGCGTCCACCGCCGGACGGGCCTCGAGATCGGTGGCGCCGTCGCCGACGAGCAGGATCGGTCGGGGGAGTTGGCCGCCGAACAGCTCAATCCAGCGCCGTTTTCCGCCCGATCGCGCCAGCCACGAGTCGGGATCGAATCCGGTGTACTCCCCCCCGGCTCCGAAGGTCACGGCGACTGCGGCCACCCGATCGGACGCCACGCCGAGGTGCCGAGCCAGGATGCGGACCGCAGGCTCGAGGCCGCCGCTCAGGATCTGCACGGTGACACCGGCCCGGGCCAGGGACGACACGACCAGGTCGGCCCCGGGGACGATGCGTTCGACGTATTTCCGTCCGACGGCGTCGATGGCTTCCAGCGAGGGCCGGATGATGGCCAGGCGGCGGGAGTAGACGTCTTCGAGCGGGACGGCGCCGGTCATGGCCAGGCTGGTGAGCTGCTCGATCTCGGCCCGGTGACCGCGGGCGAGCTCGTCGATCCCCTCGATGGCGGTGAGGGTGGAGTCGCAGTCGAAGATGACGGTGCGGAAACGCATGTCACGCCTGTGTCATTTGTGAGCGGAGCCGGATGCGACCCTTTGAGTGACCGAGTACCGCGCGGTGCCGGCTGGTCCCGCCGCGCGCTGTGGTTCGCGCGGACTCGTCGGAGTGCTCACACCCGACCGCCGCTCACCAACGCGCGCTCCGGGACCACCCGCCCCGCGCTGGCTGCGTCTCTGGGGAAATCGAGTACCGCGCCGTGCCGGCTGCGTCCCTGTGGACCTCGAGTACCGCGCAGTGCCGGGCGGTCCGGCCGACCCCCTTGACCGCTCGAGTACCGCGCGGTGCCGGCTGGTCCCGCCGCGCGCTGTGGTTCGCGCGGACACGTCGGAGTGCTCATACCCGACCGCCGCTCACCAACGCGCGCTCCGGGACCACCCGGCCCCGCGCTGGCTGCGGCCCAGGGGAAATCGAGTACCGCGCCGTGCCGGCTGCGTCCCTGTGGACCTCGAGTACCGCGCAGTGCCGGGCGGTCCGGCCGACCCCTTGACCGCTCGAGTACCGCGCGGTGCCGGCTGGTCCCGCCGCGCGCTGCGGTTCGCGCGGACACGTCGGAGTGCTCATACCCGACCGCCGCTCACCAACGCGCGCTCCGGGACCACCCGGCCCCGCGCTGGCCGAGAGCCGTGAACGCCGAACCGCGCGTTCCGGGACCACCCGGTACCGCGCTAGGTTCCCGAATACGGTACCCATGGCTACGACGCACCGAGATCTTCACCAATGAGCGGTGCGGGCAGGTCCAGGGTCACCCGTCGCAGCGGCTCGCGCAGCTTGCGGGTGAGCCGGTACAGGAGGAAGACCGCGACCGCAACGAGTCCGAGCACCAGGCCCCACCAGAGGCCCTCCGGTCCATACCCCAGGGTGAAGCCGAGGAGCAGGCTTACCGGGAGGCCGAGGAACCAGAAGCCGAGGATGCCGGTGAGCATCGGGGTGCGGGTGTCGCCCAGGCCGCGGAGGATGCCGATCGAGGTCACTTGTATGCCGTCGAACACCTGGAATACGCCAGCCAGCGGAATCAGGACGACGGCCACGGCCAGTACGCTGGCGGCGTCGGTGTACAACCGCGCCAGCGGTCCGGGCAGGGTGAGGAACAGGATCGCGGTGGCGCCCATGAAGCCGACGGCGATATAGAGTGCGGCGTTGGCGGCGCGGTGGGTGGCGTCGCGGTCGCCCCGGCCAACGGCGTGCCCGACGACCACGGCGGCCGCGGCCGAGAGCCCGAGCGGGACCATGAAGGTGATCGAGGCGAGGTTGAGGGCCACCTGGTGACCGGCGACCTGAATGGTGCCCATCGCCCCCATGAGCAGGCCGACGATGGCAAACACGCCGTACTCGAGCTGGTGCTGCATGCCGATGGGCGATCCCAGCAGGAACATTCGGCCCATGGGCGCCAGGTGGAACGCGGCCGGCCGGACGGGCCGGAGGTATGGTTGGAGCACCGGCCAGGCCAGGCCAAGGAGAATGGCCGCCATCGCCACTCGGCTGACGGTGGTGGCCCAGGCTGCCCCGATGACGCCCATGGCGGGGATACCGAAGCCGCCGTAAATGAGCAGGTAGTTGAGGGCGGCGTTGATGAGATTGGCGATCACGATGGTGATCACGATGGGCCGCACCCGATGCATCGCCTGCAGGCTCTGCCGGAAGACGACAAACGCGAAGAACCCGATGCTGCCCGGGATGGAGATCCGGGCGTAGGCGCCGGCCAGCGGGACGACTTCCGCCGGCTGACGAAACCAGGCAAGGAGTTCCGGCGCCGGCAGCAGGAGCAGCGCAGTCGGCACACAGAGGATGGCGGCCATGATCAGGCCGCGCTGCATGCCGGTGGCTACGGCTTCGTCGTCGCCGGCGCCGACCGCATGGGCGATCACCGGGTCGAGCGCCATCAGGGTGCCCATGCCGAAGATCGCAGCCCCGAAGTAGTAGACGTTGCCGAGCGCCACCGCGGCGAGCGCGACGGGTGAGAGATGCCCGACCATGATGGTGTCGACCACGCCCATCGTCATCAGCCCGACCTGGACGACGACCAGCGGCAGGGCCAGCGTGAGGAGGGCGCGAAGATCGGAAGCGCGCGGCGGACGGAAAGGCATGGCAGGGCTGGAAGATAAGCCAGGCGCGTGTTGGGGGGAGAACGGGGAAAGGAGAACGGGGAACGGGAGAACGGGGGAACGGGAGAACGGGAGAACGGGGAACAGCACACGCCAGAACCGGTGTCATCCCGAGCGAAGCGAGGGATCCCTGTGGGCTCGAGCCCCCAGCCAGTCCTACAGGGATTCCTCGGTCGCTATGCTCCCTCGGAATGACAGGCGAGGCCGGCCTGAGGGATCCTCGGTCTTCCCGTTCTCCCGTTCTCCCGTTCCCCCGTTCTCCCGTTCCCCCGTTCTCCCGTTCTCCCGTTCTCCCGTTTTCCCGTTCTCCTTCTCCCTTCTCCTTTCTCCCTTCTCTTCTCCCTTCCCCCGTTCCCCCGTTCTCCCGTTCCCCGCCGTCTACTCGTACCGCAGCGCCTGCACCGGATGGACCTTCGAGGCCCGGAGCGCCGGGAGGTAGCCGGCGGCCAGCGCCACCAGCACGAGGGTGACGGTGGCCGGGATAATCACCGTCGGATCGCTGGCCGCCAGGCCGTAGAGCAGCGAGCGCACGGCATGGCCGAGGCCGATGGCCGCGGCGAGGCCGAGGACGCCGCCGATGACGGTCATCCGCACCACCTGCCGCATCACCAGGCGGCGAACCTGCTTCTCGTCGGCGCCGAGGGCCATGCGGACGCCGATCTCCCGGGTGCGCAGGGCGACGGTGTAGGCCAGCACGCCGTAGACGCCGACGGCCGCCAGCAGCGTCGCCAGCAGCGCGAAGGCGGCGGAGAGCGTGCCGATCATCCGGTCGAGGAAGAAGTTCTCCCGCACCTGCTGCGGCAGGGTCTTGAGGTCCTCGACCGGCAGGTTCGGATCGAGCCGCGCGATGATCGCCGGAATGGCGCGCAGGATCCCGCTGCGGGTCCATGGCCGTCCGCACGTAGTAGCTCAGGGAGCTGACCGAGGTGTCGGCCCGATAGGGCCGGAAGAACAGCGGCGGCACGGCGTCCTTCACCTCGCTGTACTTGGCGTCGGCCACCAGGCCGACGATCTCGATATCGAGCGAGTCGTCGCCGGTGGACATGTGCTTGCCCACCGCCTCTCGCCCGAGGTTGAACTTGCGGGCGAAGGCCTCATTGACGATGGCAACCTTGCCGGAGCCGGGCACGTCGCTGGCGGTGAATTCGCGCCCCGCCAGGAGCGGGATCTCCAGGGTCTTGAAGTACCCCGGTCCCACCTGCGTTGAATCGGGAGTTGTCGTCGGTGTCGGGGTCCTTGGCGAATCCCTCGACCGAGACGTCACTGCCCCAGTTGCTGCCGGCCAGGAGCGGGACCCGGGACGCGGTGACCGCCGTGACGCCGGGCAGGGTCGCCAGCTCCTCTTCCACCCGCCGGAGGAACACGGCCGAGACGCTGGTTGGAGTAGCCGTTCAGATCCGGGGACAGCCCGAAGGTGATGACGCCGCTCGGTGTTGAGCCCGAGATCGACCCGACTGATGTTCACCAGGCTCTTGAGGAAGAGGCCGGCGGCGATCAGCAGCGCCATCGAGAGCGCGATCTGCGCCGTGGCCAGCCCGGACCGGAACCGGGCCGCGGCCCGGGCCCCCGCCAGTTGGCCGGCGCTGGACCGGATGCTGGCGATCAGGTCCGGCCGCGTACTGTTGAGCGCCGGAAACAGGCCGAAGAGGAACCCGGTGGCGATCGCCAGCAGGCCGGTGAATACGATGACCGAACCCTCGAGCCGAAGGTGAACGGTGTTGGCCGCCTCTTCCGGCAGCAGGAGCCGATGCCCCACAGGGTCCAGGTCGCCACCAGCAGGCTGGCCACGCCGCCCAGCAGAGCCAGCACCATGGACTCGGTTAGAAGTTGGGTCAGGATCCGCCCCCGGGTGGCGCCCAGGGCCAGCCGGACGGCGATCTCCCCGCTCCGCTGGGCGCCACGGGCCAGGAGCAGGTTGGCGATGTTGGCGCAGGCGATGAGCAGCACCAGCCCCGTAATGCCGAACAGGAAGATCAGCGGGGCCCGGGCCTCGCCGTGCACCGAACTCTGCCCCCGCCGGCCGTCCTCCAGGGTGAGGCTCCGCGCTCTGAAGCGTGCCATGGTCTGCTCGCTCATCCCCTCCTGCAGCGGCGCCTCGACTTCGTTGATGATCGAGTGGTAGGGGGTGTTGATCCGGGCGCTCGCCTGGTCCAGCGTCACGCCAGGCTTGAGCCGTCCGAAGACGTAGATCCAGTAGTTGCGACGGTTCTCGAACCCGGTGAACCACGGATTCATCACCGCGCGCATGCTGAGCGGCACGAAGACGTTGCGGCTGGCCTCCGAGGGTGGTGCCGATGAATCCCTTGGGGGCCACGCCGACGATCGTCAGCGCCTGGCCGTTCACGATGACGGTCTGGTTGAGGACCCCCGGGTCGGCGCCGAGCTGGGTCTGCCAGTAGCCGTGGCTGAGGACCGCCACGTAATGGGCTCCGATGCTCTGGTCGTCATCGGACGTGAGCAGCCGGCCCAGAGCCGGCGTGAGGCCCAGGATCGGGAAGTACGATCCCGAGACCAGCATGGCATCGCCGCTGATCGGGGTCTGACCGCTGAAGGGCGACATTGGCGCCGAAGAGCCGGTGTCCCGCGAGGCCGGTGAAGGCGTCCTGGACCTTCTCCAGATCCCGGTACATCGGGTAGCTGAAGACCAGATCGCAATCGCCGGCCTGATTGCAGGACTGCGATCCGGGCTTGGGGCCGGGTGCGCTCAGGTTGACCAGGCTCGCCGGGTCGGCCACCGGCAGCGGCTGGAGCAGCAACTGGTTGAACAGCGAGAAGATGGCGGCGTTGGCCCCGATGCCGAGTGCCAGCGACAGCGATGGCGACGCGGTGACGAACGGCGACTTGAACAGGGCGCGGAAGGCGAGCTTGAGGTTGGGCACGGCCGTCCTCGTCGGCTGGGCGGCCGGCGGCTCGCGCGGTCGGTGCCGTGGTGCCTAGCCGATCTGGGGTGATGTTCCGTAGGTAGACGAGGGGATGGGACGGATGGTTGCATGCGGGGGGCCCAGGGCCGAGGGCCCAGTCGGGCTCCGCAGGCGTTGCCGATCCTGGACGCCGGGCACTCGGTGCTGGGCCCCGGGCCCTGGGCCCTCACAGCGACGCGCCCGGGAGGACTCGAACCTCCGACCCACAGCTTAGAAGGCTGTTGCTCTATCCAGCTGAGCTACGGGCGCCGGTGTGGTGCGCATTGGTGTCGGGTGTCAGGTATCAGCTATCAGATTACCGGCTGACGACTGACGGCTGACGGCTGACAGCTGACAGCTGATGCAAGCCCTCTCCGTACCGCCGACCCTAACCTAAGCTGGAAACCCCCCGGTCTCCAACCCGTACAGCTTCACGACTTGACCACCACAGCCACCGCTACCGGAGGATCCCCGGTGATCCAGCACCTGCTGGCCACCTGCCGTGCTCGCGCACGGCCCCGCCATGGCGGAATCGGTCGCCGCCCTATCCCGACGGCACCGCCCTGATCCAGGCCATGCACGCGCGGTATCACGGCAAATGGTACGAGACCCTGACATTCGTGCAGACCACGCTGTTCCTCAAGCCGACGCCCCGGACCGAAATCTGGTATGAGGCGATGCGGCTCCCCGGCCTGCTGCGGATCGACATCGCCCCGGTGGACTCGGGCAACACCCTGCTCTTCCGGGCGGACTCGCTGTACCAGTACCGCCAGTCGGCATTCCACGCCGGGCGGTCGCTGGTGCATCCGCTGATGGTGCTGGGCTTCGACGTCTATGGCGACCCGCCGGAGCGCACGGCAGCGAAGCTCACGGCGCTGGGGTTCGACCTCTCCCGGATCCACGAGGCCGAATGGCAGGGCCGGCCGGCGTACGTGGTGGGCGCGGCCAAGGGCGACACCACCGCGGCGCAGTTCTGGATCGATCGGGAACGGCTGCTGTTCGTGCGCATGCTCCAGCCCGCCCCGAACAATGCCGGCATCTCCGAGACGCTGTTCAACAACTACCAGCGCTTCGGTGGAGGCTGGGTCGCGGTCGAAGTGCTGTTCAGCCTGAACGGCGAGCTGACGCTGAAGGAGACCTACGCTGACGTGAAGGTGGACGTGCCGCTGCCGGATGGGCTGTTCGACCCCGATGGGTATGGGAGACCGGGGTGGGTGGAGTAGGCGGTGAGCGGTGGACAATAAGCGACGGCGTGTCATTCCGAAGGAGCGAAGCGACTGAGGAATCCCTTACACCTACAGAGATCCCTCGCTTCGCTCGGGATGACTTGTACCTGCAGAGATCCCTCGCTTCGCTCGGGATGACAGTATGCCTGCCCTTGTGCCTGCAGAGCTCCCTCGCTTCGCTCGGGATGACAGTATGCTTGCCCTTGTACCTGCAGGGCTCCCTCGCTTCGCTCGGGATGACAGTATGCTTGCCGTTCCTGACCCCTGTCCCGCTATTCGTACCCCACGGTCTGCTCCCTCGGATCTCCCGCGGTGAAGTACAGGGTCTTCCGCTCTTCCCCCGGCAGTCGGAGCAGCTGGACGATGTTCTGCTGGTCGCGCCAGGTGTCGAACAGCAGGCCGTTGAGGATTACCAGCTGCTTCGGCGTCCGGGGGACGGCGCCTTCCATGAGGTACCACACCACGTCCTGTTCGGCCTGATCCCGTTCCATGCCCGACCCGGTGACCCGGACCCGGACCGGCTGCCCGTCGGCCTCCAGCTTCACCACCCGGCCGAAATAGGCGGCGAAGAGCGAATCGGCCCGTTGTTCCGCGGTGATTTCGAGGTCGGGCCGGGCGGCGAACGCCCGGAGAGCCAGGGTCAGGTCGTCGTGAAAGAGCCGGACCCGGAGGGCGACGGTCTGCCCTTCCAGTACCAGCCGGGTGTGGGAGATGTGGACGTCGTGAAAGGGCCCAGGGCCCGGGGCCGAGGGCCCAGCGAACGGCGGACCCTCGATTCTCCCACCGCTGAAGGCCGTAGAGGTACTCGGGGCAGCCGCGACCGTCTCAGACGCCATGCTGTTACTGGGCCCTGGGCCCTGGGCCCCGGGCCCTGCCACCAGCAGGCCGAGCAGGAGCAGACGAATCACGACGCCGGCGGCGGCACCTTCGCCCAGGTGTTGTTGTCGCGGTTGACGTCGGCGAAGACTTCGTCGGGATCGGCCACCACCCGGATGACCGTCTTGTCGGTGAACAGGCCGTAGGTGTACGACAGCTCATCCCGGCGCCAGACGTCGGCCGGCAGTTTGACCCGCTGACTGGTGCCGTCATCGAACGCGATGTCGAGCTGCACCGGCATGACCAACCCACCCTTGTTCTCCACCGTGATGCGATAGTAGTTCCGGCCCCGGGCACTGGTGCCGATGAGCGAGTCGGCCAGCTGAGCCTCCACCGCGGTGATGGCCTGGTCGTTGGCATAGGTAGTGTAGAACCAGCCCCGCCAGAACCAGTTGAGCAGGTCCCCGCCGCCGTCCTCCAGCGACCGGAAGAAATCGGCCGGGCTCCGGGTGCTTGAAGGCCCAGCGCTTGGAATACTCGCCGAACGCCTGGTCGAACAGGATCGGTCCGAGTACCTGCTCCCGCAGCATGACCAGGCCGGCCGCGGGCTTGCCATAACCGTTGTTGCCGAACTGGCGCTGGATCATGTCGGACTCGGTCATGATGGGAGTCTGGTCCGGGTCCTTCATGTAATTGACGATGATTCCTGGCCGGTCCCCGGTTGCTGGGATAGTTGGGGTCCCAGTCCTTCTCCGCGTAATACTGCAGGAAGCTGTTGAGGCCCTCGTCCATCCAGGTCCACTTGCGCTCGTCCGAGGCCACGATCATGGGGAACCAGTTGTGGCCGACTTCATGGATGGTGACGCTGATGAGCGCCCGGGCGAGTTGCGGGGTGTAGGAGCCGTCCGGCGCCGGCCGGGCGCCGCAGAAGGCGATCATCGGGTACTCCATGCCGAAGACCGCGCCCGTGGACGTTGGACGCCTTGGGATAGGGATACTCGAAGGCCATGCGGCCATAGGTGCGCATGGTCTGGGCGATGGCCCTGGTCGAAACACTGTCCCACAGCGGCATGGCGTCGCGCGGGTAGAGCGAGTGCATCTCGATGACCCGGCTGTCGGGCCGGTAACGGAAGCCGGCGGCGTCCCACACGAAGGTCTTGGACGACACCCAGGCGAAGTCCCGGACGCTGTCCGCGTGGAAGCGCCAGGTCAGCGGCCCGGTCCCCGGGGGGCGGCTGCCCGGCGTCATGACCTCGTCCTTGGCGATGATGAACACCGGCGTTTCCGAGGTCATGGGCCCGGGCCAGCCGCTGGCGCTGGGTGGCGGTCAGGACCTCGAGCGGGTTCTGCAGCACGCCGGTGGCCTGCACGATATGGTCGCGCGGCACGGTGAGCTCGACGTCGTAGCTGCCGAAGTTGAGGTAGAACTCGCCCTGGCCGTAGAACTGATCGGTCTGCCAGCCGTTCCGGTCGTCATAGACGGACGCCCGGGGAAACCACTGGGCCACCTCGTACAGCCAGCCGTCCCGCACCAGATCGCGTACGCCTCGACCGTTCCGGCTGCTCTCCGGGACGATGAAGTGCCAATCGATCTCGATCACCGCCCGCTGGCCCGAGAGCAGTGGTGCCGGCAGGGCGACCTTCATGATGGTGCCGTTGATGACGTAGGGGGCGTCGACCTTGCGGGCCGCCCGGCCCTGGCGGGCGGTGACGACCTGGACCCGGGTGATCTTGTGCCCGCCATCGAACGGCTCCGGCACCAGGAAGCGGCGGGCCTGCGGGGACAGCTGCCTGGGCAGCGCCGGCGCGCCCTGGATGGTCCGGCTCACCGCCGGATCGTCGATGTTCTGGTCGAGCTGGAACCAGATGTAGTCGAGCCGGTCGGGGGAGTTGTTGTGGTAGGTGACCCGCTCCGAGCCGGTCACGGTGTGGCTGGCGGTGTCGAGGCTCGCCTTGATGCTGTAGTCCACCTGCTGCTGCCAGTACCTGGGGCCCGGCTTCCCGGCCGCGTTCCGGTATTCGTTAGGCTCGGCCCACTCCTCGATCGCCCGGAAGGTCGATTGGTTGGTCTTGGGATTGGGCCCGGCATTGAGCCACTGCTGGGCGGCGACTGGGGCGGCGGAGAAGACGGACAGGGCGGACAGGGCGGACAGGGCGGACAGGGCGGACAAGACGGACGAGGCGGACAGGGCGGACAGGGATTTCATCCTCGAGATCTCCATAGTGACTGTCATTGCGAGGCCCCGAAGGGGCCGAAGCACTGCCTTTGAGCACTGGGCACTGGGCCCCGGGCCCTCTTTCTTCCCTCAGCTTCCGATACGGTCCGCCATCATCGTCGTCCCGACCGCGGCGATCCCCCCGGAAACTACCAGCACCCAGTCGCTCCGGGCGAGGCGCAGTACCCGCTCGGCGACGACGCCCAGGCTGAGCACCGCCAGGACGATCGCCAGCTGCCCGACTTCCAGTCCCACGTTGAACGACAGCAGCGGGACGAACAGCGATTCTTCATCGCCGAGCAGGCTGCGCAGAAAGGTCGAGAATCCCAGACCGTGGATCAATCCGAATCCCGCGGCCACCGCGTAGCGAACACCCTGGCCAATGTCGGAGACCGGATCGTCGACGTTGCCCGCGGCCCGCGATCGCACCGCACCGACGATCGCCATCAGGCTGGTCAGCACGATGGAGGCGGCGATCCCGATCTCGACCAGCCGGGCATTGGCCCGGATCAGGTCGAGCGTCGCCAGCGCCAGGGTGATCGAGTGACCCAGGGTGAAGGCGGTCACCAGCCAGAGCAATCGGCGCCAGTCCGCGGGCCGATAGGCGACGGTCAAGGCCGCGACAAACAGAATGTGGTCGTAACCCCGGATATCGGCGATGTGGTGCATGCCGAGACGGAGGTACGTCACCAACTCTGAGAGCATGGATGGGGGCTATACGAAGCGGTTGGCGGGAGGTTTCGGTTTTGGAGTGCCCAGTGCCCAGTGCCCAGTGCCCAGTGCCCAGTGCCCAGTGCCCAGTTCCTTGGGCGACTGACCAGATTCCACGGCCGGGTCGTGCTGCGGCAACTTAGGTGCGCGACCCCTGGCCTCCAAGCCCGACGGTCTGGTTCATCCGGTGTTCAGCCTCCCTTCATGTCCCTAACACCAGTGTCGGGTAGACGGAGGCGGTAGGCGCCGCCCCCTGCGCCAGCTTCCGGATGCCGCGGGTCAACCCGCGGCGAACGTCTCAGGCCACGTCCCGGAGGCTCCATGACTCATCATCACTCGCTGGCGCGGGAGGCGACCGACTCCGGGTTCCTCGGGGCGGTAGCCGTCTTCTTCTGGTTCCTGGTGGTGGACACCGTGGCCGGGGAACCGTTCCGCACTCCGAACCTCCTGGGCCAGGCCCTGGTGTACGGCGACCCCCTGGCCCGGCCAGGTCTGGATTTCATCGCGATTGTGGCGTACAGCGGGCTCCACCTCCTCGCATTCACGCTGCTCGGGTTCGTCATCGTCAGCCTGGTTCACCTGGCCATTCGGCAGCCGACACTGCTCTTCGCCCTGTTCCTCGCGTTCGTGATGTTCGAGGTGCTGTTCGGCGGTTTTGCCTACATGCTGGTGCTGGCTATCGACGCCGGCACGCTGACGTGGTGGTCGCTGGTGGTTGGCAACCTGGTCGCCATCGTGGTGATGGGCGCCCACCTCAGGCGCAGTCACCGGATCATCGATCGGTGGCTGGCGCGGGTGCCGCTGGGCGACACCGGCGACGAACCGGAGGTGAAGGACCCAGCCGCCTGGCAGGCCATGGGCCGGTGGCGCCACCCCTGGTGGGAGCGGCTGGCGACCGGACGGTTCCGCGACACGAAGTGAGGGCAGTTGATGACCGAAGCCCCGCCCTCTCTGGGGAGACGGCGGGGCTTCTGGTCAATTGATCGGGGCGCCGGGATTCGAACCCGGGACCTCCTGCTCCCAAAGCAGGCGCGCTACCGGACTGCGCCACACCCCGTAGGGAGAGCAAAACTACCCGGCCGGTGCGTTACCGCACACCCCCGAAGGTCGCCGGCTGATTCCCCGCTTCGCCTCACTCGGCCAGATCGCCCCGTTTGTATTCGGTCACGGTGCCGAACGGGGTGAAGCCGAGCCGTTGATAGACCCCCACTCCATCGGGTGCGGCCTGCAGGATGGCGGTCTCGTATCCCGCGGCCCGCGCTTCGGCCAGCGGCGCATAGACGAGAACCGAGCCGATCCCGCGGCCGCGATAGGCGTTGACGGTGGAGATGTTGTACAGCCCGGCGACACCGCCGCCCAGGGTCAGCTCGGCGGTTGCGATCGGGAGCACGTCGAGCAGCCCGAGATAGAGCCAGTGTGGCGACTCCGGAGCCAGGAGCGCGGCTTCCGCCAGCCGGTAGAAATCCATGACCTGGGTATCGGGTGGCGACCAGTTGGCCGCTGCGATCTTGGCGAAGGCGCGCAACTCATCCCGGCTGCGCACCCGCCGGACCTGCAGGGCCCGCGGGCGGACAGGTGCCTCGGGCAGCCGGCGCAGGTCGATGGACATGGCCGACGACGACTCGGCTTCCTGGAGGCCGACCTCGGCGAGCAGCGCACCCAGTCCGGCCGGCGTATGGCCCGGGCCGAGCCACCACGAGAACGGGTGCCCGGACTGATCGAAGAAGGCCAGCGCTTCGCGGACCCGGTCGGGCGCGGTGTCGTCCGCCAGGCGAGCACGGCAGGCGAGGTTGAAGGTGTCGCACGGAAGACCGGCGTCGACCAGCACGAGGTCCCGGTCGGCGGACACCCGGGCCGCCGGCAGGGAGCTGGCGGCCCACGTGGCGTGGACCGCGAGGTTCTCGTCGGCCGCGTAGGCGAGGTCGGCGGGCGGGAGCGGAGTCAGCGGGGCGTAGTCTCCCGTGAATCGGCCGGCGGCGCCGGGTCGTGCTCGGACCCGGGCGGCAGGGCGTGGCGGAGGTCGTCCTGGCCCCGGCCAAGCCGGTCCAGTGCGCCCGCCATGTATTCGAGACTGGACTCGATCGCGAATCCCTTGGTTGATGCAATCAGGGCGCCGAGCAGGACACTGGTGGGGTCCACGTTTCCTCCGGATAGCCGCCAGGTCTGAGTCTACATCCCGTGGGGTCCGAGAGCGAGGGTGGACAAGGCGACGGGGCGACAAGACGACGGGGCGACCGTCATCCACCATCCCGGCGCCAGCGGTCCTCGGCCCACAACACCGTCAGCGCCGCCAGCAGCGCGGCCCAGCACATGAGCCGAAGCAGGCTCGACGGCGGCCCGGCCGGCGCGGTGGACCGGGTGGCCGAGAGCCGGGCCATGGTCGCGAGCCTGGTAGCGGCCTCGACGCCGGGCCAGGCGCCGGCGCGCTGAACCTTGAACCCGGCATCTGTTCCGGCCACCCGGTGCCAGCCAGTCTCACGGGGCCAGTACCGGCCGCTCCAGCGAGCCGGGTCGAACGGATCCTGGGCGAGGGCGACGGTATCGGCTGCGCCGGAAGGCGCGAAAACGATCAGCGGCCGACCTGGAGCCCGCGCGCGACGCTCGAGTGTCAGCCGGCGATCGGGCACGATCGGGACGGAACCGGCGATCCGCACTCGGGCGACGGTGTCTCGCGCCGCGGCGCCGATAAGGGTGGCCCAGTAGCCGGCGAAGAGTTCGTCATCTCCTTCCAGGACCCAGCGGGATGGTGATTCGAGCATGGTCACGGCCACCGCCCCGTCGCCGATGTGCGACACGGCGGCAAGGATGTCTCCCTGTCCGTCCCTCACCAGCGGTATTCCAACTTTGCCAGCCAGCGCCGCGGGTACGGCGCGAATGGCGGTGCGGCCCGGTCTGGGCGCGTCCGCCCAGGCGGGGCGGACCAGTCTCGGCTCACCGGCGCCGCGGGCCACGGTGGTGAATTCACACAGCCGCTCGTTCCGGGGTCCGGCGAGATAGCGGTCCGCGGCCCCTGCGATCAGGAGACCGCCCCCGGCCCGGAGGGCGCGCTTCAGGGCATCGCGTTCGGCGGAACGGAACGCCGATAGCGCCGCGCCATCGACGATCACCAGGTCGTAGGCCTTGAGCAGCCGGTCGTCGAGCGCCGCCGGCCGCTTGGCGCCGTTGATCGCTTCGGTGCGATAGCGATCCCGGCTCACGGTGGTGCGGATTCCCACCGCCCCGCCCTGCCCGGCCAGCCAGCGCTTGAGGAACCCGGTCTCGAAACTGGGTGAGCCCTCGAGGATCAACACCGACGGCGGAGGCCGGCTGGTGACCCAGACGCCGAGGGTGTCGGTGGTGGCCGGGCTCGCGCCGCGGATTCGGACTCGATAGTCAACCGCGCCCGCGCTCCGGGGGTGGTCGCTCAGCGTGAAGCGCGCATCGGTCCGGCGTGCCACGGCCGAGTCGCGGGGACCGCCGGGATCCTCGAGCACGATCCAGGCAGAGTCGCCGCCCGGGAACTCGGCTGTTCCCCGCACGACGAAGCGCGTCCCCAGCGCAACGATGGCGGGAGCAGCAAGGGCCGTAATGCCGGCGGGAAGCGCCGGGGCGCGATGCACGATCCTGGGAAGCTCGAACGCGGGCAATTCGTCAGGCAGGAACCCCCAGCCGAGTACGGTGAGGCTCCGGGCGCGACGCAGCTCATCGCCGGCGGCGCCGAGGGTGGCGAGCGACCGCGGGTCGCCCGGCTCTCCGATCCGGATGAGGCCCCTGGGCCGGGTCGGCTCGGCCGCGCCCGGCGTCACGATCGTGAGTCGTTCGGCCGCCGGATCCTGGGGGCCCGCCAGAACCACGAGGCCGACCAACGCCACGGCGGAGATCAACGCCACGCCAACCCGGAGCGCCACACGCCGGCGTTGGGGCCGCGTGGCCTCGAAGGCGATCAGTGCCCCGCCCATGACCAGCGCGGCCAGGATCCAGATGTTCATGGCCGGGAGTTCCCCGAGCAGCCGGGCGTAGCGCCGGGAGACCGGCGACTCCAGGTGGGACGCGACCGGCGCCGGTTGGGGCGGCGGCGCCGGCAGGACGGCCCAGAGTGCTCGCTGAGCGGCACCCGCGCATTCGACGCACGGTGCCCCGCGCTCGATCGATTTGATCAACTGGCGCAACGCCAGGAGTGCCGCGAGCAGCCGGGGATCGTCGACCGCCAACCGGGCGACGCCGCGTCCCGCCTGCTCCAGTTTCCCGGCGTCGGCGCTGCCGGGCCGGGCGATGGTCCGCGAAACCGCGGCGATGGCGTCGCGTACCGGGGCCAGGGAATCGGCGGGATGCATGGTGGTCGCGATGCTGAGGCTCTTGACCTCCTTGAGCTTGCCGGTGAGCCGCTTGCCCGCGATGTCGAGCGGCGGCGGCTCGAATCCGACTCGCTGGACGTACACCCGGGCATCCTGCTGCACCAGCTTGATCAGCTCGAGCGCCCGGTACTCGAACGGCAAGGCCCGCTCGGGCGCGGCGGTACGCAGGTGCAGCTCCGCCTGCCACATCGCTCCCACCGCCAGCTTGAGCTTGTCCTTGACGGACAGGGCCAGCAGGGTGGCATTCTCCGTCATGTCGTGCTCGTGGCGGTACGGGGCCTGGGGATCGGCCGCGGCGCTATCGGCGGCCTCTTCCGTCAGCTCCACGGGCCGGTCTTCCGCCCCATGTTCCTGGCCAGAGTGCGGCACGGCCTCCTCGAATTCCTCCCCCAGGAACTGGCCGTAGCGGAGCCGGAGCAGGCCCTGGTCGATGCCGAGCCCGTTGGACCGGTCCCGAAATACAATCGTCTTCAGGCGGCGCCTGGCGGCGAGCAGCCGCTCGGTGTCGATGATGAGCTGGCGCTGGCTGCGGAAGTACTCGGGCTCGGCGTTGAGGGCGAGCTTCGAGGCCTCCGCGGTGATGACGTGGGCGGTGTCGCGGATGGCGAGGAAGATGGTTTCCGAGCGGGCGTGGTTGGGAATCGGGAGCCGGCGATCGCTGGCCTCGACGGTGAAGTACAGCTCGTCGCCCGGGCCCAGGCCGTGGCTCGCCAGGTCGATGGTCGTGGTCAGGACCAGCCCGCCGTCGGCGCGCCGCTCCCGGGTCTGGAACGGCAACGTCAGGCGCCGGAAGGTGACCGCCTCGCCCTGGCCGGTGGTCAGGGTGAGGGCGATGAACGTGCTGTCGATGCCGTAATCGTCGTTGGCGAGGACTTTGACCGGAGTGAAGGCGCGGTCGCCGGGGGCGAACTCGACCCGGGGCTCGGGCTTCACCACCACGAGGACCGGCGGCCGGTCCGGACGCACCGCGATCCGGTAATCGTCCGACGTGGCAACCGCGCCGTCGCGACCCAGCACCCGGACCTGCACCAGGGTGGAGCGGAGCGCCGGAAACTTGGCCAACCATCCTGTGCGCTCGTGGCGTTCCAACGCCAGCGAATCTCCGCGGGCAAACATCACCCACCCAGCCTGCGCGTCGCCCCGGATGTCGGCGCTGAGCGTCACCATGGCGCCCTCTGGCGCCTCGACCTCTGGGCCAGCGCTCCGGTGGGGCTTCACGCCGGTGTAGGCCAGCGGGCGAACATCGAAGCCGACCGACGCCACTGCGAGCGTGGTCCAGGTGGCGTACGGGGTGGCCGGCCGGCCGTCGGAAGCGGCGCTGGAGCCCCTCACCACGGCCAGCAGCCCGGTGCCGAACAGGAGCCCGCCGGCACCGACAATGATGGCCCACTTCAAGGGTGATGGCGGCGCGGCGACGTCGAGGCCCCGGGTGGTGAGGCGCTGTTCTACCCGCGCCCGCTGCAGCCGAGCCAGGGCGCTGAGCGATTCTCCGGGTACCAGCAGCAGCGTGGTGCTCTCCTCGAGTTCCGGCACCACGCGGTCGAGGTGCCGAGCCAGTTCACGGGCGCCGACCGGTCGCTGGCGGCGGTCGAGCCAGGCAATGGTGCCGGCGGCGACTAATCCGGCCATCAGGGACGGAAGTCCGGCAGCGGGATCGCCGAACCACCACGCCGCGAGCCCGCCCGCCCCCGCCCCGATCCCGATGCCGGTTGCGATCCAGGCCAACACGCGGGCTCGCCCGATCCGGCGGGCCATCGAGGAGAGTTCGGCGTGGAGGTCGCTCACAGCGCTCTCCCCGGGCCGCGCCGGGTGGCCAGCCAGCGTTCGGCCAGCAGCACGATGCCGGCGAGAACGAGCAGCCAGCGCATGGCGTCGCCCGGGCGCGAACGGCCGGGCGTCCGGGCATGAACCGGCTCGAGCTGGGCCAGCCCGACGGCGCGCGGATCACGCGACATGCCGAGCCGAATGGGCCACCGCGCCAGTACCGAATCGGCCAGCGCGGGACTCAGGATGACGGAATCGGAAAAGCCGGCGGGAAGTTGCAGGTCGGCCTTGGCGGGGGTGAACAGCAGCGAGTCGCCGACCTCGGCCGCGACCGCGGTGGCGGCCAGCCGGAGCCGGGCGGCCTGGGTCTCAGGGAGTGCCGAGTCGATTGTAATGCGACGCACCGACGTTGGTTGAATCTCGATCCAACCACTGGAGCTCTGACGGCTGACGGCTGTCGGCTGTCGGCTGTCCGCGAGCATGCGAAGGCGACTCACCCCGCTGTCGATCTCGAACGCCGGCGAGTCGGCCGGCCGCACGATCCCCGGTCGGGCCGGCGTCGTCACCGCGTGCGAGGCGATGTGTCGAGCATCGCCGTGGTAGAGCCACATTCGGATCTCGTCGCCGAGCCGGCGGGCGTCGCCGATCCACCATCCGCCGGATGAGGGCGACATCGGGATGTGCCACTGCAGAGTGGTCGACAGCCGTGGCCGGACCCCGCCCAACCGATCGGGTGAGGGCCGGGCGATGACCAGGAGTCCGTCGTCCGGCGCCAGCCGGCGGTCGGCCTGGGCGATCAGGTCCCAGAGGGCCGTGGGCTCTTCCTTATACCAGGCCGGCTTGGCGATCGGGCTGGCGGGAAAGCCGGCGGCCAGCAGTCGCACCTTCTCGCCGGCACGCCGGAGTGAGTCGAGCAGTGGATCGGTGGCGAGTGTTTGACTATCGGTGAGGAGTTTCGGGTCGAGCAGCACCACTGGGCCGCGGTGGCTGGCGGAGAAACCGGCGAGGCGCGGTCGGGCAAGCGCCAGCGCCAGCAGGGCCACCACCGCCAGTCGCAGCAGCAGCAGCAGCGGCTCGGTCAGCTTGCGCGACCAGCGCCGGGCGGTCGGCAGGTCGAGCAGGTGCCGGAGCGAGCTGACCCGGATCACGGTATTGGGCCGCCGGCTCCAGAGGTGGAGTGCCAGCGGAACGGCCAGCGCGAGGAGAGCCCAGAGCCAGGCCGGAGCGGCGAACATGGCGGCTCCTGCTAAGCGAGACGCTCCCGGCGCGTGAGATACGCGCGGAGCGGGCCTTCGAACGGCTGATCGAGGGGACAGGTCACCACGGCGGCGCCGCGATGCTCGAGCCGGCCGCGGAGCCGGCTCCGTTCGGCCGCCAGGCTGGTCACCGCCGCCTCCCGCACCAGCCCGGCGTCGAGATCGAGCCGCTCGAAGGTCTCCAGATCCTCGACGGTGACCACACCGCGGTAGCCGAATTCCCGCTCCTGCCGGCCCACGATCTCGAACAGCGTCACCTCGTGGCGGGCACCGGTCAGATGGCGCACGGCAGCCTCGACTTCGCGTTCGCGCTCGCGCAGGTCGCCGATCACCAGGGTGATTCCCGGCAACGGGTCGAGGGCGACGGCGCGCTCCACCCGTTCCCAGGTCGGCCAGCGTCCGGCGGGCGTGGCCCGTTCGAGAGCATGCAGAACGCGATGGAGTTGGGGACCGTCCCGGCGCGGGCGGATCACTTCGACTCGGCCGGCGCGCAGGATGGAGAGCCCGAGCGCGTCGCCCTGGCGGTGGGCGAGCAGGGCGAGGGCGGCGGCCAGGAACCGGGCGTAGTCGAACTTGGCCACGCCGTCCTCTTCGTGGGCCATCGAGCCGGTGGCATCGAGCACCAGCCGCACCACCACGCTGGTCTCGGACTCCGCTTCGCGCACGAAGTGGCGGTCGGACCGGGCGTAGAGCTTCCAGTCGACCCGCCGGAGATCGTCTCCGGGCTGGTAGCTCCGGTACTGGCTGAACTCGAGGCCGGCGCCGGCCCGGCGGCTCCGGTGGCGGCCCAGCATCGAGCCCTCGACGATCTGGCGGGCGGCCAGCTCGAGGTCGCGGAGCAGCGCGACCGTGCGGGCGGTGACGAACCGATAGCCGGAGTCCGGCGCCGCGGTCATTCGAGCGGGCTCTTGGGCGCGGGCACCTGCTGCAGCAGCACCTCGGTGATCCGGTCGGCATCGATGCCTTCGCCTTCGGCCCGGAAGTTCACCAGCACCCGGTGCCGCAGCACCGGCGGCGCCACGGCGCGCAGGTCCTCCAGGATCACGGCGTACCGGCCGTTGAGCAGCGCCCGGGCCTTGGCGGCGAGCAGCATCGCCTGGCCGGCGCGCGGGCCGGCGCCCCAGCGCACCCATTCCCGGACGTAGGTCACGTTGGTGTCTGCGGGCCGGGTGGCCCGGGTGAGGCGCACGACGTAATCGAGCAGATCGGCGGAGACGCTTACCTCCCGGACCAGCCGCTGCCCCGCGATGAGGTCGGCCGCGGTGGCCACCTTGGCCGGCCGCGGATTCTCGGTGCCGGTGGTGCGGGCCAGCACCTCGCGCTCGTCGTCGTAGGCCGGGTACGCTACCCGGACATACAGGAGGAACCGATCGAGCTGGGCCTCGGGGAGCGGATAGGTGCCGGTCTGTTCGATGGGGTTCTGAGTGGCGAGCACGAAGAACGGCTGTTCCAGCGGGTAGGTTGTCCCGCCGTAGGTAACCGCGCCTTCCTGCATCGCCTCGAGCAGCGCCGCCTGGGTCTTGGGGGGCGTGCGGTTGATCTCGTCCGCCAGCACCACCTGGGCGAACACCGGGCCGCGATTGAACTTGAGGTACCGCCGGCCGGTGGCGTGATCCTCCTCGAGAATCTCGGTGCCGATGATGTCGGACGGCATGAGATCGGGCGTGAACTGGATCCGGCGAAAGGAGAGATCGGTCGCTTCGGCCAGGGTGCGGACCAGGAGCGTCTTGGCGAGCCCGGGCACGCCCTCGAGCAGCGCATGCCCGCCGGCGAGGACCGCGAGCAGCAGCTCGTCGATCACCCGCTCCTGGCCGAGGACCACGCGGCCCACCTCGCGCCGGAGGGCGGCGAGGCGAGCGGTGAGGGCCTGGGCGTGGGATTCGGTCTGGGTGCTGGTCATGGGCGAGGGGTTGAGGAGACGGTCGGACGGTCGGACGGTCCGACGGTCGGTGTATCAAGCACCGCGCATCCACACTGGTCCTTCATTGTTGCACTCCCGTTCTCGAGTACCTTCCGCCCTGTCCGCCCTGTCCGCCCTGTCCGCCCTGTCCGCCCTGTCCGCCCGCCCCTACGCCGTCATCGCATACACCACGATGTTCACTCCGAACCGGGTGTTGTCCACCGCCAGGAACCGCTTGTTCCGGAAATCGTAGTCCCACTCGCAGCCGTAGTCCTTGTTGCTGTACAGCACCGCCAGCCGGCCGTCGATCTCGATCCCCTTGAGATACTCGTGCACCAGGTCGTCGCCCCAGCCGTTGAGTTCCAGGCCGGTCGTGGGCGGGCCATCGGGAAAGCTGAAGAACGCCCGGTAGAGCTGGTGGCTCGCGGGGAGCTTCTGGAGCGCGTCGGGGCCGAACATCGCGGCCATCTGACCTTCGAACGAGCGGGCGAACAGGCCGTCGACGTCATGATTGCAGTCGTCCACGAACACGAAGCCGCCGCGGCGGACGAAGCGCTCGAAGTTGGCCCGTTCCCGACTCGAGAACTGCACCAGCCGGTGACCGGCGAGATAGGCGAACCGGGCATCGAACACATCCGCACTGGCCAGCGACACCACCCGCTCCCGCTCGGCGATCTCGATGGTGGTGTACTCGACCAGCGAGTTGAGCAGATTCGCCGGCATGCGCTGGTCCACGTCCCAGTCGCCGGAGTCGTATTGGAGCCGGGTGAAGGTGAATCTCGTCATGGAAGCAGGGGGAACGGGGGAACAGGGGAACGGGAGAACGGGAAGGACCTTCGCGCTCCGCCCTGACTATTCTCCTTTGAGCCCTTGCGTAAGTGGTGCGCGCTGTCATTCACTGGTTCCCGTTCCCCCGTTCCCCCGTTCCCCCGTTCCCCCGTCGTTCAAACCGCATCCGACAAACTCGTAAACGTAAAGTCCCGCACCCGCATCGGCGGCACCAGGTTCCCGTTGACCCGCATCGGCCGGCCCAGCGCGTCGACGTTGTTGAGCATGATGATCGGGGACTCGTTGAACCGGAAGTTCTTGATGGCGTGCTTGATCTTTCCGTTCTCGATGTAGAAGGTGCCGTCCCGGGTGAGGCCGGTGAGCAGCAGGGTCTGCGGGTCCACGAACCGGATATACCAGAGCCGGGTCACCAGCACCCCGCGGGTGGTGTCGCGGATCAGCTCCTCGAGCGAGGCGGTGCCGCCGTCCATGATGTAGTTGGGCGGGAACGGTGTGGCCGGAACGCCCTTTTTCTCGGCCCAGTAGCGGGTGTAGAAGAACTTCTGCACCACGCCGCGCTCGATCCAGGTGGTCTTCTCGAACGGGCGGCCGTCGCCGTTCCATGGCGCGGTCGGAACGTCCGGGTGGGCCGGATCGGACCAGATGTTCACCGACTCGTCCAGCACTTTCTCTCCCAGCCGGGTGCCGCCGCCGGCCTTGGCCATGGAGCTGCGGCCCTCGTCGGCTTGCCGCGCGCCGAGTCCGAAGACCAGCGGCTGCAGCATCCCGATGCCGGCCGAGGGCTCGAGGATCACGGTGTACTTGCCGGGCTCGATGGCGCGGGCGTCGCGGGCGGCCGCGGCCTTTTCGGCGGCGATGGTGCTGGCCGCCGCGCCGTCGAATCGGGTCAGCGCATTCTCGTCCCGTTCCGCGTACCCGGAGCCGGTGGCGTCCTCGGTCCGCATGGTGACCGAGAAATTCACCCCGGTCTGCCGGTGATAGGCGAACAGACCGGTGCTGTTGGCCATCGCCTGCCAGCTCATACTGTCCTGGAGGAAGCCGGCGGCGACGCAGTGCCGGTCCCTGGCGGGGCGGATGCTCGCCTCGGCGACCTGGGCCCGAACTTCCGGTGTGATCTTCGCCGTGGCCTCGTCGTAGGCGGCGGGGACCGAGGTGTACTTCTGCGGGAGTCAGCGGCGGCAGCGACTCGGGATCCTCGGGAGCGAGCTTGGCCAGCTCCTCCGAGGCCCGCACCGTCCGCTCGATCGTGGCGTCGTCGAACTGGTTGGCAGTGGCGGTGCCGTTCCGCTGGCCGTAGAACGACTGGACCACGACGGTGAGATCTTCGGTGGCGCCGGCGGTGCTCACTGTGTTCCGGGCGTACCGGATATTGCCACCGGCGTTGCCGCCGATGTTGATCTCGCACGCTTCGGCCCGGGAGAGTTTGAGGGCCCGGTCGAGCAGTTCGCGCGCCTGGGATTGGTTGAGTTCCGGCATGGCGATCACCCGATCTTCCGTGCGGTGTTGATGACGTTGACCCCGTTGACCCGGACCGTGCTCGACCCGTGCGAGACCGCGCTCGACTGCGGCGGCTGGCCCTTGCCGTCGAAGAACGATCCGCCCATGTGGTAATCGCTCTGATCGCAGATGGCCGCGACGGAGTTCCAGAATTCCTGGGTGTTGGACTGGTAGGCGACGTCGCGCAGCATGCCGACGATCTTGCCCTTCCTGATCTCGTAGAAGATCTGGCCGGTGAACTGGAAGTTGTATCGTTGCTGGTCGATGCTGTAGGAGCCGTCGCCCAGGATGTAGATCCCCTTCTCCACCCCGGCGATCAGGTCTTTCGGCGCCAGCCGTTTGGTCCCCGGCCGCATCGAGACGTTGGGCATGCGCTGGAACTGGATCGAGCTCCAGCTGTCGCCGTAGCAGCAGCCGTGCGAGCCGGTCTCGCCCAGGATGTGCACCTGGTCGCGAATGGCCTGGTAGTTGACCAGGATCCCGTTCCGCACCAGGTCCCACTCGCGAGTCTTCACGCCTTCGTCGTCGTAGCCCACCGCGCCAAGGGACCCGGGCTGGGTCTTGTCGGCGAAGAAGGTGACGCTGTCCGCCGCGTACTGGAAGTTCTTGCTGCGCCACTTGTCGAGGGTGGCGAAGCTGGTGCCGGCGTAGTTCGCCTCGTAACCGAGCACCCGGTCCAGCTCCAGCGGATGGCCGACCGACTCGTGGATGGTGAGCCAGGTGTGCGAGGGGTCGAGCACCAGGTCCCACTTGCCGGCCTCGACCGACTTGGCTTTCTGCTTCTCCCGGGCGTGCTCGGCGGCGAACCGCGCATCCTCGATCATGTTGTAGGACCGGCCGTAGACCACGGCGCCAGCGGGCGTCACGATGCGATCCGCGGGGCGGCCGTCGAGGTACTCCCACCCCATGCCGACCGGGGCGGCGAACTCGGTCCGGGTATCGAACCTGCCCGTGGCCGGATCGGTGACCGTCACCTGCAGATTGGGCCAGGTGCGGTGCACGTCCTGATCGATATAGCTGCCGTCGGTGGAGGCGAAGTATTTCTGCTCGTTCACCAGGAACAGTCCGGTGAAGATGAAACTGGCGCCGGCTTTGAGGGCGGTGTCGCCCACCGCCTGGAGCAGGTCGGCCTTCTCCTTAATAGAGACTTCGAAGGCATTCTTCCTGATCGGGGTCCGCCAGCTCACCTCGCCGTAGCCCCGCTGGGGCGCGAGGGTGACGGGCTCGGTCTGGAGCCGGGCGTTGGCCTTGGCGATCGCCACCGCCTGTTCCGCCGCCCGCTTGAGCCCATCGGGCGTGAGGTCCTGGGTCGCCGCGAAGCCCCAGGTGCCATTGGCGATGAGCCGGACCCCTGCCCCGAAGGACTCGGTGCTGGTGATGTTCTGGATCTTGGTCTCGCGACCGTTGATGAACTGATTGAGGTAGCGGCCGATGCGGACGTCGGCGTAGCTGGCACCGAGCCCGCGAGCCGTATTGAGCGCCACATCGGCCAGCGCCTTCTTGTCCGCGGTGGGGATGGGCGTCAGGCTGCCCGACCAGGGACGGGCGAAGCTGTCCCAGGGGCGCACCAGCATGGCGCCCGTGGCCATGCCCGTCAGGTGGATGAAGTCACGCCGTTCCACGGCTCAGCTCCGGTAACGGGGGGTGGGGAGATGCGCCAAGAGATGGTATAGTGGAAATGGGCATCGTGCCACTTTGGAGCGTTGGATGATGAGGCGGCTCGGGTGGTTAGGAGAGTCTACGGAAGCGGCGAGCGGGAGGTTGCAGGGGGAAGGGCGTCAGGCGTTGGGCGTTGGGCGTCAGCTGTCAGCCGTCAGCCGTCAGCCATCCGATGTCGGCCACTCCGCCTCGCGGTGGCTGGTGAGTGATTGCTAAGAACTGATGGCTGACGGCTGATGGCTGATGGCTGCTGTCCTCCATTCGATCACAGCCAGCACCGTAATCACCGAAATCGCCACCGCCGAAATCGCGCACCAGGGGCAGAAGGTTTCGAGGATGAAGAACTCGGCGTACTTGAGGCGGAGGGTGAAGAGAAATCCGCCCAGGGCCAGGACGAGGAGTGCTGTCCGCGGGCCGCGGGCCGACTCGAACCGGGGCTGCAGGCTGACGATGGTGGTGGCGAGGATCAGGGCGTATCCGATGGCGCCAATGAGCCCAACGTCGACGCCCAGGAAGGCGCCGTACTGGCTGAAGATCGCCTTGGCGCACCCGCCGCCGCTGCAGCTCAGGCCGAACACCCCGTTCTTATAGAGGTGCAGGTAGGTGGCTGACAGGCCGGCAATGAGGCTCAAAACGGCAATGGACATCCGGCGGAGCATGGGCTGTCCCGGCGAGGATGGTGGAATCTACGGGGGAAAGGAGAAAGCGAGAAAGGAGAAAGGAGAAGGGGGAACGGGAGAATGGGAATGGGGATATGGAAGAGTGGCGGAATGGAAGAATGGCGGAATGGCGGAATGGCGGAATTGGGGATTGGGGGATTGGCGGAATGGGGTGAGTGTTTCCCTCACCGTTCATGATCATCTTGTTCTCCCGTTCTCCCGTTCTTCCAATCCCCCATTCCCCCAATCCGCCATTCCGCCATTCCTCAATCCCCCCTCCCCCAATCCCCCCTCCCCCAATCCCCCAATGCTCCCATCCCCCAATCCCCCGTCCCGGCTCTTGCCGCCGGAGCCGGAAGTTGTTACTTTGTTGCCCGCGATCGAGGCGCCAGTGCGCGGACAAGTTCCGAGTAAACGTAAGGGCCCAGCAGTTGCGGGTCCTTTTTGTTTATCGATGATCGCACAGAACGCTGGGGGAGTCCCCAACGTTGTGGGAACGCCCCCGACTCGTGAGGGTTCGTCACGGGAACAGAGCCGATGTCAGTGGCAACGCCAGGGGCCGGCTCGACAGTTCAGGAGTCAGTACAAATGCGTACTACCGGCACGGTGAAGTGGTTCAACGACGCCAAAGGCTTCGGGTTCATCACGCCCGAGGGCGGAGCGAAGGACTGCTTCGTGCACCACTCGGCCATCACCGGTGAGGGCTTCAAGTCCCTCTCCGAGGGTGACAAGGTGGAGTTCGACGTGGTTCAGGGCCCCAAGGGCCCGGCCGCGGAGAAGGTCACCCGGGTGTAACCGGAATGGTGGGCGGGCCCAGTGCCCGCCGTGCCAGACCGACGGACCGCCGCAAGGCGGTCCGTTTTGTTTTGCCATTTCCTTCGTTCCCTGCGCAGTTGGCCCTTCCTCCCCACGCCCACCAATCGAATCCGGGCCGGGCTCCAGAATCCCGGCCAGCTGGGGGTTGCACGGCGCGGTTCCGGCATCATTTTGTGGGCACTTGGCAGGCCGGTACACGGTCGTGAAATCGATCAACGTCCGCAGCGGTCCCGGTCCAGACCGCCGTCTCAAGGGGGTTTCCATGACCCGTCCCCTCGCGATCATCCTGTTGTTCAGCGCTCTTTCGCCCGGCTCTGCCGGAGCGCAGGAGCACGACCACGGCCATGGCAAAGCCGAACGCCTGGGCCGGGTCACCTTCCCGGTATCCTGCAACGCCGACGCGGCGAAGCGATTCGAACGGGCGATGGCGGTGCTGCACTCGTTCTGGTTCGAGGAAGGCCCGAACGCCTTCGGCGCCGTGCTGAAGGCCGATTCGGGCTGCGCCATGGCGCACTGGGGCCTGGCGCTCACTGCTTGGGGCAATCCCTTTGGCGGCGGGCCGAACGCGGAGTTGACGAAAACCGGTGCGGCCAGCGCCGAGCGGGCCGCGAAGCTCGGGGCGCCCACGGCGCGGGAGCGCGGGTTCATCGCCGCCGGGGCGACGCTCTACCGCGACTACGCCACCGTGCCGGCTCCGGTCCGGCTGCGGGCGTACGCCGACACTCTGGCCCGGGTCCATCGCGATTTCCCCGACGACGCCGAGGCAGCCCTGTACTACGCGCTGGCGCTGGTCGCGACGGCGTCGCCCACCGATACGACCTACGCCCGGCAACAACAGGCGGCGGGGATTCTCAATCCGCTCTATGCCCGCTATCCCGATCATCCGGGCCTGGCGCACTACATCATCCACGCCAACGACTCACCCCGGCTGGCGAACCTCGGGCTCGAGGCCGCCCGGCGCTACGCCACCATCGCCCCGGACGTGCCGCACGCGCTCCATATGCCGTCGCACATCTTCATCCGGCTCGGTCTGTGGGAGGAGAACATCGAGTCCAATCGGCGCTCGTACGAGGCCGGGGTCGCCTTCGCCCGCTCCCAGGGGCAGTCGGGTGTCAACTACCACGAGTTCCACGCGCTCGATTACATGGTCTACGGCTTCCTTCAGCGCGGCCGGGACTCGGCGGCCGAACGCACCGTGGCCGACGGGCTGACGATCAGCGAGGTGCGCTCGCCGTCACCGGCAATCGGGAGCTACAACCGGACGGCGATGGAGGCCCGGATCCCCCTCGAACGGGGCGACTGGCGGGCCGCGGCGGCGCTCCCGGTGCGGACCACCGAGGTGCCGGTCGCCGAGATGCTGAGCCGGTTTGCCCGCGGCATCGGCGCCGCCCGGCTCGGCGACGCCAGACAGCTCAGGGAGGAAGTCGACGCCCTCGACCGCATCGAGCAGACCCTCACCAGCCGGAACGACGGCTACTGGGCCAGGGTCGCCGGCATCAAACGCCAGGCGCTCAACGCCTGGCTGCTGCTGGTGTCGGGCGACACCACCGGGGCCCTGCGGGAGGCGCGGGCCGCCGCCGATCAGGAGGACCGCACCGAGAAGCATCCGATTACTCCGGGGGAATTGCTGCCGGCGCGGGAGCTGGAGGCTGACCTGCACTTCACGCTGGGGCACTTCGGGCCGGCGCGGGAGGCCTATCTGGCGACGCTGACCCGGGAGCCCAGGAGGGCCCGGGCGGTGTTCGGTGCCGCGCGGGCCGCGGAGCTGGCGGGAGACCGTGCAGCGGCGGCCGCGGGGTACCGCAATTATCTGGAGCTGATGGACAAGTCCGACAGCGGCCGCCGGAGCGAGCTGGCGGTGGCGAAGGCCGGTGCCCGGGGGAAGTGACTTGGCCGGTGCCGTGCCGGTCAGGACGGCGCACCGCCGCCGGCCCATGGCCCCCCGGTCCTCATGGCAGCGGCAGCGGCACCGGCTGGTGGTTGGCCATGCGTTCGCCATTCCCCAGCTCCCCGAAGGCGTTCTCACCCCAGCACCACGCCTGGCCAGCGGTGTCCAAGCCGCAGGTGTGACGCGCGCCCGCCGTCAGGGCGACAAGTGCGTGGGCCCCGCTCACGGGAACCGGGTCAGGGCTGGCTTCCACGCTGCCCCGGCCGAGGTAGCCGTCGCCTCGGCAATAGGTGGTGCCCGCCAGGCTGATGCCGCAGTCAGTGCCAATGGTGGAGGCCAGCTGGCTCCACTTGAGTCCGCCCGGTATGATCGCCGGCTGGAGGGTGTTGGAACCCCAGCAATAGGCGTCGTCAGGCGTGGTGATGCCGCAGGTACGGGCAAAGGCCGCGGTAACCCGACGGAAGACGTACCCCCCGCTGACCGCGACCGGCAGGTTGCTGCTGTTGAGCGTGCCGTCGCCGAGCTGTCCCACATGGTTCCCGCCCCAGCAGAGTCCGATCCCCTGTGTCGTCACGCCGCAGGTGTGCGAGCTCCCCGCCGCGAGGCCCTGGAAGAGGTGTCCGCCGGCTACGGCCACCGGCGCGCTGACCCGGAAGCCCGTGGTTGTGCCATCGCCCAGCTGGCCTTCACCGTTGCCACCGAAACAGAGGGCCGCACCCGTGCCAGTGGTGCCGCACCCCCAGCCGAAACCGGCGGCGATCGTGGCGAAGGTCTGGTTGCCTGGCACCAGCACCGGGGCGAGCGACAACGAGGCGCTGATCCCCCAGCAGTGCGCGACGCCGCTCGTAGTGATCCCGCAGGTGGTATAGCCGTCCGCGGCCAGCGCGGCCAAGGCGGGTGCTCCGGACACCAGCTGCGGCACGGAATGCCACTGGCGATTCCCCAGCCCAAGCTGGCCCTGCGAGTTCTCGCCCCAGCACCAGGTCGATCCATCCAGCGCCAGACCGCAGGTATGGTACTGGCCGGCGACCAGCTGGCTGAACCGATGTCCCCCGAACACTGAATCCGGTACCAGGCGGCTCGGGTCGCCGATGCCCATCGCTCCCATCCAATTGGAGCCCCAGCAGATGACTGCGCCGGAGGCTGCGAGTCCGCAGGCACGTTGTCCACTGGCATGCACCTCGGTGAACACGTTCCCTCCGCTGACCGGCGGGTCCGGGGCGGCAAGCGGATTCCAGTCCGCAAAGCCGATCCCCAGCTGTCCGGTCTGATTCTCACCCCAGCAGTAGGCACTGCCCGAGGTAGCAACGCCGCAGGCGAACCCTATGGCCGCGCTGACGCTCCGGAATCGGAGTGGGGTGGCCACCGCTTGCGGGAGACTGGAACCGATGCTCCAGCAATAGGGCTCGCCATCCGCGTTCAGTCCGCAGGCCCGGGTGCCTGCCGCACTCACCTGGTCGAATACTTGGGAGGTATTCACGCGCACGGGTATGTTAACGGACAGGCCCCAACAGTAGGCCCGCCCTTGCGGCGTGATGCCGCAGGTGACCCGGTCGCCGGCGTCTATACGCCGGAATCGGTGGCCTCCGCTCACTATGGTGGGCGAACTCCGAGACACCCGGGTCCCATTGCCGAGCTGCCCGTGACCATTCTCTCCCCAGCAGTAGGCGCTGCCGTCCGCCACCACGCCGCACGCGTGGCCTGCGCCCGCGGAGAGTGACGTGTAGGCCAGCCCGCCGGCGACGGGGGCTGGCACGGAGGAGCTCACCGAGCCGGTGACGCCCCAGCAGTACGCCGCCCCGCTCCCATCAAGCGCGCAGGTGGTGCTGTTCCCAGCCCCCAGCGAGCGGAATCCTGTCCCGGTGCCGAGAACCGCGGGGGTGAAGGCGGTAATCGTGCTGCCGTTTCCGACCTCCCCGCTGCCATTGAACCCCCAGCAGAGGAGCGCGCCGCCCCGCTCCAGCGCGCACCCGTGCAGCCAGCTGATCGCGACGGAGTCGGGCGTCACAGCCGAGAGCGCGAATCCCGTGACCCCCCGCGACAACACCGAGGTAGCGATGAACCGGAGTACGCCGATTCGGCGGGTGGCGCCGACGATCCAGGTAGTGCGAGCGATGCCGAGGGAGTCGGTGAGGATGGGGGACTCGGGGACGGCACCGTCGCCGCTGGGCGCCAGCACCAGCGCCTGTGCGGGAACCGGGTTGCCGAACGGGTCGGTGACCCTGACCACGATGGCGCTGTCCGCGAAGGCGCCGGCAGTGGTGACTTGGCTGTCTCCGGACAGAACCGTGATGCTCCCCGCCGCCGCGGCCACTGCGGTCGCCTCGAACTGAACCGAGTCGAGCGGGGCCACCCAGGCCGAGGCGGTGTAGCGGCCGGTGGTCGTGGGAAGCGTCCAGATCGTGCTGGCCCGACCCGAGGCATCGGTCTGCGCAGCCGTGGCCGACAGGGCGCCGTCGGTGGCGGAGAGCGCGAACCGCACGGTGACGCCCTGGACTGGGTCACCGTCCCGGTCCTGAACCGCCACGGTGAGCGGGGTGGGGAGCGGCTTGGCCACCGTTCCCGACTGGGTGGCGCCGGCCACGATCGCGATCGCGGCTGGAACGGCGTGCGGACCCGCCCGGTCGTCGCCCCCGCAAGCGACAAGGCCGAGGAGAAGCGCGGCTATGCAGTGGCGGTGTCTGAGGGGCATGTGCTTGGGAGTGTCGTGGCTACAGGCAATGTCGGCCACCGGCCCACCGTTAGCAACCGACCGCCCTCGGGGAAGGCCCGCGTTCCGGTCTGAAGCGGTGAAGGCAACGAAGACGGGCCGGGCGCCGACTCGAAGTAGGCCTTGCCGGAGGGTCAACGCGCAGATTCTGGCACCAGCGCGCGTTACGGGGATGACGGGGGACCGGTTGGTCGTCAGTAGAGTGGGTGGACACCCGATCCTGCCCGGTCCTTATGCAGTCCAATTCCACCAGGCTGCTCCCAACGCTGCGAGCCGCCATTCGCCTCCGGCAATACAGCCGCCGCACCGAGGAGGCCTACCTCGGTTGGGTCGTCCGGTTTGTCAGGTTCCACGGCCTCAAGCCTCCGGCCCAGATGGCCGAACAGGAGGTGCTGGCTTTCCTGACCCACCTCGCAGTCGACCGTCGAGTGGCCCCATCCACCCTTACCCAGGCGTTGGCTGCCCTGTCGTTCTTGTACCGGGAGGTCCTGCGGACCCCGCTTGCGGCTCTTGGTCAGATTCCCCGGATCCGGGGGCCGGAGCGCCTGCCCGTCGTCCTCACCCCTGCCGAGGTCCAGCTGGTGCTGGCCCAGCTGCGGGAACGCATGTGGTTGATCGGCATGCTGTTGTACGGCAGCGGCCTGCGTCTGATGGAGTGCCTTACCCTCCGGGTCAAGGATCTCGACTTCGAGCGGGGCGAGCTCCGAATCCGGCGCGGCAAGGGTGCCAAGGACCGGATCACCATGTTGCCGGACCGGGTCAGTGGCCCGTTGCGCCGGCAGCTCGAGCTGGTCGGAGCCATCCATACTCGCGACCTGGGGGACGGTGCCGGCTGGGTCCTGCTTCCGGGGGCGCTGGACCGGAAGTACCCCAACGCGGGGCGGTCGCTCTCATGGCAGTGGGTGTTTCCGGCGCGGCGGCGTCACCTCGACCGCGAGTCTGGCCAGCTCCGCCGCCATCACCTGCACGAGACCGCGGTCCAGCGGGCCATGGCCGACGCGGTTCGCCGGAGCGGTATCGGTAAGCGGGCCAGCTGTCACACCTTACGCCACTCCTTCGCGACCCATCTGCTGGAGTCGGGATATGACATTCGGACCGTCCAGGAACTTCTGGGGCATCGGGACGTTTCGACGACGATGATCTATACCCACGTCCTGAACCGGGGAGCTGGCGGAGTCCGCAGCCCGGCCGACCGGCTTCTCCCGGATGCAGGCATACCGGATTAGGTCGACACGGCTACCTTGGTATGGAGGGGCTCAAAGGGGCCCCGGCCGGCTAGGCAGGTCCATTGTTAGTTAGG
>CAVPYI010000004.1:0-17961 GCA_963709905.1 uncultured Gemmatimonadales bacterium | reverse complement strand
CCCACCAGCGCGGTGTTCGCGGGTCTCACCGAAGGGGGAGCCGGTGCCCCTCGGCAAGAACCTCCGGTACTTCGGCGATGGCTTCCAGGCATCGAAGCTGATGGCGGGGACGCCGGTACTGGCGCGTGCCGGTGATGGACGGCGAGTTCATGGCGGAAGACGACGGCGATGGTGCCGGCGGTGGGGGGCGGGAACTTCCTGCTGCTGGCGGAGACGCAACCGCAGGCGCTGGCGGCGTGCGAGGCGGCGATTGCCGCCATGCAGCGGGTACCCAACGTCATCATGCCGTTCCCCGGCGGGGTGGTGCGTCGGGCTCCAAGGTGGGATCGAAGTACAAGGCGCTCAGTGCTTCCACCAACGATGCCTTCTGCCCCACCCTGCGCGGGGTCACGGCCTCGCAGCTGTCGCCGGAGATCGGGCTCGGTGATGGAGATCGTCATTGACGGGCTGACCGCGGACGACGTGAGCGCCGCGATGCGGGCCGGCATCCGCGCCGTGACGGACCTCGGGATCAAGCAGGGTATCCGGCGCATCAGCGCCGGGAACTACGGCGGCAAGCTCGGCAAGTACCACTTCCGGCTGCGGGAGATCCTGGCGGGATGAGTGCCCTTCACCTGGCGCTGCGCGAACCGCCCGCTCAGCGGGTTGACCTGGTCGCCCCTGACGGGAGACCGGCTCGACGGCATGTCGCTGGCCGAGCTCGGGGCGCTCGAGCTGGTAACCGGCAACCGGCGTCTGCGTGCCGACCACCTGTTCTCCATCAAGGGCACGCCCGGGGCCGACATCGAGATCACCGGTGCCACCGACCGGCTGGACCGGATCGGCGCCGGGATGACCACCGGCCGGATCCGCATCCAGGGGAACGCGGGCGCCTACCTCGGCGAGGACATGACGGGTGGGAGCATCAAGTCGAGGGCAATGCCGGCGCGTTCGCGGCCAACGGTTGCGGGCCGGCGATCACGATCGCCGGCATGCCGGCGACTTCCTCGGCGCGGCCATCCCCGGCGACCACCAGGGCATGCGTGGCGGCACCGTCGTGGTAGGCGGACGGGCCGGCGACCGGGCCGGCGACCGGATGCGCCGGGGGATGCTGCTCATCGCCGGGGACACTGGCGACTATCCGGCCTCACGGATGGTGGCGGGAACGCTGGCGGTCTGGGGAACGCCGGGACGGTTTCCGGGGTTCGCCATGCGGCGGGGAACGGTCGTGCTCCGCGAGCAGCCCGCGGAGTTACTACCCACGTTCAACCTGAGCGGCGAGTTCCCCCTCAATGTCCTCACCCTCCTCGTGCGCTCCTGGCGCGGACTGCCGGGACCGTTCGGATCGCTTCCGGACACGGGGCTGCGCGCCAAACGCTGGCTGGGAGACCGGGCCAACGGCGGCGTCGGGGAGATCCTGATTCTGGCCTGAACCACCCGCTTGGCCTCCCCTGCCCGGGCGCCATTCGCACAACCGCAACTTCCGCCTTATCTTCTCGCCCCTTGGGTAGACCCCGCCACCACGGTACTGATATCGGATGACCAGTCTCAACATGAACGAACGCGCCCGCGACCTGGCGGACGTCATGACCGAAGATCCAGCCGGCCTCCGCATCGCCGAGCAGCTGCTGCCCGGTGGCGCGCGGGTGATCGACGCCGGTGTCGGCGTGGCAGGCGGCTACAACGCCGGCCTGCTCCTGAGCGAGATCTGCATGGGTGGGCTGGGAGACGTGGAATACGGCTCGGTGTCCCTTGGTGGACACAACTGGCCGTCGGTGCAGGTCCGCACCGACCACCCCGCCCAGGCCTGCATGGCGTCGCAGTACGCCGGCTGGGCCATCCAGGTGGACGAGTTCTTCGCCATGGGATCGGGGCCGCTGCGGGCCCATGCCCGGGTGGAGAAGGAGCTGTTCGAGAAGCTGGGCTACGCCGAGCTGGCAACGGTCGGTGTCCTGGTGCTGGAGGGCCGGGAGCTGCCCACGGACGCGGTGGCGGAATGGGTGGCCCGGAAGGCGGGGCTCTCGCCGGGGCAGCTGATCTTCATCGTGGCGCCGACGGCCAGCCTGGCGGGTGGGGTGCAGATCTCGGCCCGCATCCTCGAAACCGGACTCCACAAGATGGAGACACTCGGTTTCGACGTCCGCACGGTGGTGAGCGGCATCGGGACCGCGCCGGTCGCCCCCCTGGCCAAGAACGACCTGCGGGGCATCGGCCGGACCAACGACTGCATCCTCTACGGCGGCCAGGCGCACTACACCGTGAACGCCAGCGACACCGAACTGGCGGATCTCGCCGCCCGTCTGCCGGCCAGCGCCTCGAAGGACTACGGCACGCCGTTCTACGACATCTTCGAGCGGTACGACCGGGACTTCTACAAGATCGACCCGCTGCTCTTTTCGCCGGCCGAGGTGTGGCTGACGAGCGTGACCTCGGGCAAGACCCATCACGCGGGCCGCACCGACACCGATGTATTGCGCCGGTCACTCTACCCGGAATGAACCGCCGCCAGCGACCTCTCCATTCACCTGTTGACCAGCCCCGCGCGGTCCAGCACCCCCGCACGCGCGTCTGTTTCCCACTTCCTGGAGTCAGTATGCGTCGCCTTACCGTTATGTCTCTGCTCGCGCTCGCCGCGGCCTGCTCGAAACCCGATGCCAAGCCGGCGCAGGACACCACCGCCCAGGCGCCGGCGGGGCCGATGGCCTTCGTGACGGTCGTCTACAACCTGCCCAAGGATGCGGCGGCGTTCGAGAAGTACTACTGGGACAACCACGTTCCGCTGGTGGGAAGCAAGCAGTCGGAAGTGGGGTTCATCCAGGCCGAACTGACGAAGTTCGACGCCACCCTCGACGGCAAGGCGCCGACGCACTACCGGCAGGCGGTGCTGTGGTTCCACAACATGGCCGACCTGCAGAAGGGAGTCGCCACCGCCGGCTTCAAGGCCATCGGTGACGACCTGGCCAATTTCGCCAGCGGAGGCCTGACCGCCATGGTCGGAGAGCAGACCAATGATGCGGCGGCGCTCACCGGGGACTCGACCACCTTCGTGACCGTCATCTACCAGCATCCCAAGGATGCCGCAGCCTTCGAGGCGTACTACTCGGCCACCCACATTCCCCTTGTGGGCCAGCATGCCGCCGGGCATCGGCTTCACCCGGGCCGAGCTGACGAAGTTCTCGTCCAACCTCGACGGCTCACCCGCCACGTTCTACCGGCAGGCCAAGCTCTACTTCCCCTCCCAGGCCGCACTCAAGGCCGGTACCGCTACCGCGGGCTTCAAGGCGGTGGGCGGCGATCTGGGGAACTTCGCCGACGGCGGGCTGGTGGCCCTGGTGGGGCATGTGACGGGGAGCCGATAGCTTTCGGCGTTCGGCTATCGGCTATCGGCTGCGGGCCGGGGGGCAGCTCCTTCACGTGAGTCTGCCGTTCAGGCCCACGGCCGAGGCGCTCTCCCCGCCGATAGCCGACAGCAGATACCTCCGTACACCCATGCACCTCCTCATCCTCACATCCGTCACCGGCTGGCACACCGACGAACTGCTCCGGGCCGCGCGTGAGGCTGGCGCGGACCCGGTGCTGTTGCCGTGGGAAGGCAACGTCGGCCGGATGGGAGCGAGAGCCGGGAGTCTTCAATTCCGGGACGGCGCTGGATCGCTCGGTGGCGGTCCTGCCGAGAATCATCCCGAGCGGCTCGCTGGAGCAGATCATCTACCGGGTCAACACCCTCCACCGGCTGGAGGAATCTGGCGTCCGGGTCATGAACAGCGCGCGCGCCATCGAGCGCACGGTGGACAAGGCGTGGACCTCCGCCATCCTCGAACGGGCGGGCCTGCCGACCCCGGATACGGTGGCCTGCGAGCGGGCGGAGGATGCCTTCGAGGCATTCCGCCGCCTGAACGACGTGGTCGTCAAGCCGCTGTTCGGCTCCATGGGGCTGGGAATGTCCCGGGTGTCGGACGAGGACATGGCCTGGCGGGTCTTCCGCACCATCGAGACCATCAACGGGGTCTACTACCTGCAGCGGTTCATCCCCCACGGCGGCCGGGATTTGCGCGCCTTTGTGGTTGGCGGGCGGGTGCTCGGCGCCATTGCCCGGCACGCGCCGGGATGGCGGACCAACTTCTCCCGGGGCGGCACGGTGGAGGCCGTCAGGCTGACGCCAGCGCAGGAGGAGTTCGCCGTGCGGGCGGCGGCCGCGGTCGAGGCGGAGTACGCCGGCGTGGACCTGCTCCCGGCCGAGGACGGCACCGACTACGTGATCGAAGTCAACGGCATCCCCGGCTGGGAGGGCCTGCAGCAGGCCACCGGCATCGACGTGGCGGGAGCGATCATCCGCCAGTTGCTCGGCCACTGAGCGACCATGACGCCGGCCGAGGTCTCCAGAGTGGTCACCGCCGCCTGCATCCTTGAGGCGACCGCGCCCAAACCCGGCAACGTCTCCCCCGGGCGGCCGTTCGAGAACATGACGTTCGAGGACTTCGTGGCCAGCGCCGTCGCCATCGGTCCGCCGCTCGGCGAAGCCGGCGAGCGCCCGCTGGGCCAGACCATCCTGGCCGCTGTGGAGGCCACCCGGACAGCCGCGAACTCCAACACGAACCTCGGCATCATCCTGTTGCTGGCACCGCTGGCCAGGGCCGCCCGGCGACTCGGCAGCTCGGCGGCCCGGCAAGGCACCGATTCACTGCGTGAGGCCCTGGTCACCGTGCTGGCCGAGACCACCGTGGAGGACGCCCGGCTGGCCTACGAGGCGATTCGGGGAGCCCGGCCCACCGGGCTGGGGACGGCCCCAGAGCAGGACGTGAGCGCCGAGCCGACGGTCACGCTACGGGAGGCGATGGCGCTGGCCGCGGAACGGGACCTGGTGGCACGGGAGTATGTGACCGACTACGCGCTGACCTTCGAGACCGGCGTGCCGGCGCTCAGGCGGGCGCGGGCCGCCGGGAAGAGCTGGGAGGACGCCGTCGTAGAGGCGTTCCTCGTTCTGCTGGCCCGGGAACCCGACACCCTGATCGCCCGGAAGCTGGGCCCGGCGGCCGCCCTGGCGGTCACCGTGGAGGCACGGGCGATCCTGGCGCTGGGCGACCGGAGCGGCGCGCCGGCCCGGGCCCGGCTGGCCGCGTTTGACGCGAGCCTGCGCGACAGCGAGAATTCACGCAATCCCGGCACCACCGCCGACCTGACTGCCGCTGCCATTTTCGTCGAACTGGCAGAGACCGGCGGGACCGCCGATTACCCAAGGACCCCTCGTGCGCAGTGATTTCAAGGTGTCGGTCAGCAAGGACTACCTGGTCTTCAGCTCGGCTCATTTCATCACCTTCCGCGGCCACCAGTGCGAGACCCTGCACGGCCACAACTACCGGGTCGGTGTGACGGTGGAAGGCAGCGTGGACGATGAGACGATGTTCGTGGTGGACTTCTCGATCCTGAAGAAGTGTGTTCGCAAGCTGGTGGACGAGATCGACCACAAGGTGCTGCTGCCGCTGAAGAACCCCAAGCTGGCCTTCCGGGATGCCGGGGCCCAGCGGCACGTGGACTACTTCGGGGTGCACACCTACACCTTTCCGGTGGTGGACTGCGCCATGATGCCGATCGAGAACACCACGGCGGAGATGATCGCGCAGTACTTTGCCTGCCGGACTCGGGAGGAACTGATCGGCATGGGCATCACGAATCTCACCGCCATCGAGATGGAGGTGGAGGAGAGCTTCGGCCAGGCCGCGACGTACCGGAGGGGGATGGGAGACTGAGCGAGCGCAACGGTGGTTCGTCACTCTCGAACCACCGGGCTCGACGCGGGCTACCCACGACGAACGCGCCTTCAACCGTCTAGGCGGTCAGCCGCCTCACCGCCCCGGAATGCAGCGCGGTGCCCACCAGCGCGCCGTCGCAACCCAGATCAGCGAGCACATCAAGATCCGCCTGCGAGCGCACGCCGCCGCCGGAATAGACGGTCACCCCGATCAGCCGCTTGATCCCAGCCACCAGGCCGAGGCTGTGCGGTCCAGCCTCGCTGCCCACCGCGGCCAGATCCAGCACGACGATGCCGGCGACGCCGGTCTCGGCAGCCCGGGCACCGAGTTCGAGTCCCACCGCCTCCTGGGTGGCCATGCGCCCGGTGCGACGGCGGATGGGCAGACCGTTCATCAAGTCGAGGCTGAAGAGCACCCGCTCTCCGCCCACCGCCGTGACGATGCGTTTGAGATCGGCGAAGTTACCCAGCGTCTCCAGGCCCACCACCACCATGGTGGCACCGTGCTTGAGCACCTCGCGCGCCGCGGTGACCGTCGCCACGCCGGCATCGACCAGAAGCCCGGGGCCAAAACCCGCCGCAGGATCGGCGAGGCCGCGGAGCAGCTTGTGCTGGGGCCCCCAGCCCTGGATGGCATCGAGGTCGGCGACGTAGCAGAGCTCTGCGCCGAGCCTGATGCGGTAGGCGCGACCCAGCGCCCCTGCGTCGCCCGCCTTGCCCGGCAGCAGCACCGACTCGACTGGCTGATACGCGCTCCGGTCGCCCCGGCGGGCGTGTACCGCGTGGCCTCGGAGCAGGTCGATGACGGGGATGATCTGCATGGAGGCGGGGAAGAATAAGGGCTTTCCGATTCGGCGGCGAGGCGGTGACTCCAGCCGTCGGGTACCTGTTCCAAGGAGCGGATGTGGCACATCTCTCGGACGACGTGAAGCCGGACCGAACCGCCCCGCTGGTGATCAAGATCGGCGGCGCACTGAGCACCATCGCCAGCGCGGCGGTGGCGGTGGGACAGGCCGTGGGTCGGCTGGCCGCCAGGCGACGGGTCATCGTCATCCCCGGCGGCGGGCCGTTCGCGCGGGCGGTGCGCGACTACGACCAGGTACACGCGCTGTCCCCGTCGGCCGCACACTGGATGGCCATCCTCGCGATGGACCAGTACGCGTGGGCGTTGGCGGAGCGGATTCCCGAAAGCGTCGTGGTCGAGGACCATGGCGGGATCGCGGCCGCCCACCGGGCCCACGAAGTCCCCATCCTGGCGCCGTATCGCTGGCTCCGCGCCGCTGACGAGCTGCCGCATTCATGGGACGTCACCAGCGACAGCCTTGCCGCCTATCTCACCACCCTGCTGGGTGCGGGCGAGCTGCTGCTGGTGAAGCCCGTGCCGGGTGGGCGGGAGCTGTGCGATCCGTGGTTCGAGCGGGCCGTGCCCGCGGGGCTGCCGTGGCGGGTGGTGGGGTGGGAGGAGCTATTGGAGGATGAAGCGGGTGGGCGGTTAGGCGGTTAGGCGGGTGGTTGGAAGTGCGCGTGCCCCTGGACATCATATCTGCCTATCGCTGCGCCGAGAC
Source organism: uncultured Gemmatimonadales bacterium (assembly GCA_963709905.1). Classification (GTDB taxonomy): domain Bacteria; phylum Gemmatimonadota; class Gemmatimonadetes; order Gemmatimonadales; family GWC2-71-9; genus JADJOM01. Next base: position 10,668 of record CAVPYI010000004.1, on the reverse strand, counting down.
CCCCCGGACCGCCTCCGCCAGCAGTCGGACCCGCCGCTCGGCCACCCGCCCGTGGCGTCCCCCTTCACAGGCCGCGCCCCGCACGCCCAGGATCATGGCCCCCGCCTCCCAGGCCCGGCGCACGTCGGTCGCGCCCAACCCCCCGCCGAGGGCGAAGGTGAGCTCGTGGGGCGCCAGCTCGGCGCCGAGTTCGGCCAGCTGCGCGCCGCTCTGAAAGTCAAAGAGGGTGCCGCGGTCCTTGGAGCAGGTGTCCAGGAGCAGGCCATCGGCGCCCACCTCCGGCAGGATGCGCTGGAAGATGTCCGGTGACAGCGACCCTGCCAGCTCATGGTCGGCATAGGCAACACCGATGACGGCTGGCCGCCCAGGCAGTTCACGAGCCAGATGCACCGCCTCGGCGAGCAGATCCTCCACCAGGGTCTGGTCGGTCAGACCACGAAAGCCCAGCTTCACGTAGTTGACCGGGACGGTGATCCTGTCGAAAGCGGCGGCGATCTCCTCCAGGGAGGCGACGTCTCCCAGGGCGGCGCTGAGCCGGACGCCCGTGGGCACCGCTTCTGCGATGGCCACCAGCGCGCCGGCGGAGACCTGTCCGAGTGACCCCGCCGCAGGGTCCTTGGCGTCGATGATCTCCGCTCCGCCAGCCACCGCCGCCCGAGCTTCCTCGGCGTCCTGCACACTGACCAGCAATCGCATCACGGTCCCTTGTATGAGGGGCTCCCGCCGGTATGTTACGCCCCATCATGCCAGCAGACAACCGGAGCGGCGCCCTCGCCGGCAAACGCCTTCTCGTCACCGGGGGTTCCAGCGGCATCGGCCGGGCCATCGCCGAAGCAGCGGCGACCGCCGGTGCCGACGTTGTGCTCACGTACCGGGCCAATGAAGCAGGCGCCGACGCCGTGGCGACGGCCATCCGGGCCACCGGCCGTCGCGCAGTGATCGTGCAGGCGGACCTGAGCGCCGAGGGGGACCTGGAGCGGATGGCGGAGACGGCGGTCGCCAGTTTCGGCGGGGTGGACGCCTGGATCAACAACGCCGGAGCCGACATCCTCACCGGCGAGGGCGCCACGCTCTCCCGCCGGGCCAAGCTGGACCAGCTGCTGCAGGTGGACCTGCGCGGGACGATGTTCGCCTGCTGGCGTGCGGCGGCAATCATGGAGAGCCAGCCCGAGGGCGGAACCATCATCAACATGTCGTGGGACGGCGCCACCAGCGGGATGGCCGGACTCAACCCGCAGCTCTTTGCCGCGGTGAAGGGCGGGATCGAGAGCTTCAGCCGGGCGCTGGCCCGGTCGGTGGCGCCGCGCATCCGGGTGAATGTCATCGCCCCGGGCTGGATCCAGACCGCGTTCGGACAGGAAGCGTCCCCCGGTTTTCATCGGGATGTCGCGGCCCGGATCCCCATGCAGCGCTGGGGAACGCCCGAGGATGTGGCCGGCGCGGCGGTGTACCTCGCTTCCGACGCGGCCCGCTACATCACCGGCCAGACGCTGATGGTCAACGGGGGAGACGTGATGTAATGGCGACTCGGCGAGCCGCAGGAACAGCAGGCGAAGAACATGGCCAATGGCTCATCGCGGGCTATTGCCTGACAGTCTATCTCTGGAGGAGGTCCCGATGGCAACCAAGGAACGCACCTATACCGATGCGGAGATCGCCGAGAAGCTCAAGGCGCTCCCCGGCTGGTACTACGAGGACGGCTGGATCCGGCGTCAGTACAAGACCGACGGCTGGCTCACCACCCTGGCCCTCGTCAATACCCTCGGCTTCCTCGCCGAAGCCGCGTACCATCACCCGGACCTGACCGTGACGTGGGCCAAGGTGTGGGTCAAGCTGCAGACTCATTCCGCCGGCGGCATCACCGACAAGGACTGGGAACTGGCGAGCAAGATGGAGGACGCCGTCCTGTGGAAGCCCAGCGGCGGTGCACTCGAGGGAACGCCGAACAAGTGGGTACGGGGCGGGGATCCGAAGTGACCGAAGGGCCCGGGACGGGGGCAGCCGGGCCTCAGCCTGGGCGGGTGCTGCTCGTCACCGGGAAACTCGCCGAGCCGGCGCTCCGGCGGGTGCTGGCCGACCTGGCGCTGCCGTTTGCGCACGACGTAGCGGTCATGAAGATCACCGTCGCGGCGCTCATGACCACGCCCTGGATTGCCAAGTTCCTCGAGGTCCCCCCGGGCACCGACCTGATCCTCCTCCCCGGCCTCGTGGAAGGAGAGCGCGCGGTGCTGGCCGAGCGATTCGGCGTGGCGGTGGACAAGGGCCCCAAGGATCTCAGGGACCTGCCCGAATACTTTGGCCGCCCAGCACTCCCGCCCGACTACGGCGCCTGGGATATCGAGATCCTCGCCGAGATCAACAACGCCCCCAAGCGCGCCATTGAGGAGGTACGGGCCGAGGCGGCGTACTACCGGGCCTCGGGCGCGGACGTCATCGACGTGGGCTGCACGCCAGGTGTGCCGTTCCCGGGCCTCGCCGAGCTGGTGCGGGAATTCCGTGCCACCGGGATGCGGGTCAGCATCGATTCCTTTGACCCCGCGGAGATCCGCGCTGCGGTCGGTGCCGGCGCCGAGCTGGTCCTGAGCGTGAACGGATCCAACCGGGAGGTCCTCGAGGATCTCCGCGGGAGCGGCACCCGCTGTGGTGGCCATCCCCGACTTCGGCCAGGATCTCTCGAGTCTCGAGCCCACCCTGAACGCGCTGGAGCGGGTGGGGCTTCCCTACCTGATCGACCCGATCATCGAGCCGATCGGCTTCGGCTTCATGGCCTCCCTGGAGCGCTACGCCGAGATCCACCGGCGCTATCCCGACGCGGGCCAGCTCATGGGCGTCGGCAACATCACCGAACTCACCAGTGCCGACACCACCGGGGTGCATGCCATCCTGCTCGCGGTGTGCCAGGAGGTGGGGGTGCGCGCGGTGCTCACGACTGAAGTGATCCCCTGGTCCCGGGGTGCCGTACGGGAAATAGACATCGCGCGTCGGTTGATGCACCACGCCGTGACCCATCGTACCCTGCCCAAGCGGGTGGACGACCGGCTGGTGACCCTGAAGGATCCGCGCATTCTCACCTACACGGACGTGGAGCTGCGCGAGCTGCACGCCCAGGTGAAGGACGCCAACTTCCGGATCTTCGCGGACGGAAAGACGATCACCGTGTTCAACCACGCGCTCTTCGTGCAGGGCACCGAGATCCAGGAGATCTTCGACCAGCTCGACGTGACCGACGCGGGGCACGCCTTCTACCTGGGCAAGGAGCTGGCGCGGGCCAAGCTGTCGCTGGTGCTGGGGAAGAACTATCGCCAGGAGGGCCAGCTCGACTGGGGCTACCTGACCCCGCCGGAGGATCCGATCCGCGAGCACTTCAAGCCTACCGAACGGACGCGCCCCAAGGCCACGAGCTGACCGCTGGCGAAACCGTGACCGCCGTGCAGCCGTAGCGGGCGTGCCCCCCTTACAGGCGCCGCCATGATTCGCCCTGCAACCGCTTTGATCCTCGCTGGGCTCCTCGCCACCGAGAGCAGCGCCCAAACCCCCACACTCGAAACCCGCATCGGCCTCGTCCTGACCGAACGGGAATCCGCGTTGATCGCCTTCCGGCGGGATCTGCACCAGCACCCCGAACTCTCCGGCGAGGAGATCCGCACTGCGGCCAAGGTCGCCGAGCGCCTGCGGGCGCTCGGGTTTGAGGTCCGGACCGGCGTGGGTGGCCACGGCGTCGTCGCCCTCCTTCGGGGGAGCCTCCCCGGCCCCGTCGTTGCCTTCCGCGCGGATATGGATGCGGTGGCGTCAACCGATCTCGACCCGGTTCCGTTCAAATCACGCCGTCCCGGGGTCCGCCATGTCTGCGGACACGACATTCACACCACGCTCGCCCTGGCGCTGGCCGAGGGGTTTGCGGCGGTGCGAATGGACCTGCCGGGAAAGCTGCTCCTGATCTTCCAGCCGGCGGAGGAGCGGGCCGCCGGCGCGCGCGCCATGCTGGCGGACAGCGTCTTCTCGCTGGCCCGTCCCGACGCGATCTACGCCGTCCACACAGCGCCACTCGAGATGGGCCGGTTCGGCACGCGAGCCGGGACCGATGCTGGCGGGCCGTGATCGTCTCATCATTGTCCTCACCGGCACTGGCAACCTTGCCGCGGCCGACGACTCCGCCCGGGCGATCATCCAGCGAGCCGGGACGATCTCGGCGGAAGCAGCGGGTGGCGATGTGCCCGCGGATTTCGTGCTGGCGCAGGTCTGGCCGACGCGGGTGGAGGCGCGGACCCGGACGGTAGGCGGATCGCTCAGCATCGCCGACTCCGGGGCGCGGGCCAGGGCCAGGCGCGGCATCGAGACGGCGATTGGTCGGCTGCGGCTCCCGGAGGTCACCGTGCGCCTGACCTACGAGGAGCGCTTCACACCGGGCGTCACCAACGATGCCGCGCTCACCGCACGGGCAGACGCCAGGCTCCGCGCCATGCTGGGCGACTCGAGTGTCGCCCGTGTGGGCGTTGTCAGCCCGTTGTTCAGCGAGGACTTCGGCGCGTTCCTGGATGAGGTGCCGGGAGCGATGTATCTGCTGGGCGTGAGCAACGCGGCACGAGGCTGGGTGGGAATGCCCCACTCTCCCGGCTACATCGCCGACGAGGCCGCCATCGTGATCGGTGCCCGGGCGCTCACCGCCATCCTGCTGGACCGCCTCGTCACACCCTGACCCCTTCCATCGCGGCGCGCGGAGCGGCATCATGCGGCATGTCCGAGCGCGCCCTGGTCGCTGAACTCACACCTCCCCCCGATCCCGCCGCCACGGCGGAGCGCTTCCTCGGCCAGCCGCACCTGATCTTCCTCGATAGCGCGACCGACCCAGGCCGGTTGGGCCGCTTTTCGTTCCTGACCGCTGACCCGGCCCGGGTGATCGAGACCCGTGGACGGGGACCCGGACCCAATGCCCTGGAGCAGGCGCGGGCGCTCCTGGCTCCGTACCTGACTCCGGCGCTGCCCGGGCTGCCACCGTTCCAGGGCGGGGTCGCCGGCTACCTGGCCTATGACTTCGGGGCGGTGCTGGAGCGGTTGCCGCCGTCGCGGTACGATGACCTCAGGCTCCCCGATGCGGTGCTCGGCCTGTACGACTGGGTGATCGCCTGGGACCACCACGACCAGCGGGCCTGGATCATCTCGACCGGGCTGCCCGAGACCGGGCCCGCCCGCGAGCGGCGGGCGGCGGATCGGCTGACGATGGTGCAGCGAACGCTGGCGGCGGACGGCGCCGGCCCGTCGGGCCGCCGACTCCCGGCCCACCTCCCCGGCGCGCCGGCCCCGAGCTTTCCGGTGATGGGTGCGGGCAACGCGACGGAGATCGGGCTGCGCTCATCGTTTACCCATCGGGGGTACCTCGACGCGGTGACCCGGGTCCGCGAGTACATCATCGCCGGCGACATCTTCCAGGCCAACCTGTCGCAGCGGCTCGAGGCGCCGCTGGAGGAGGACCCGTGGCACCTCTACCGCCGGCTCCGCGAGGTGAACCCGGCGCCGTTTGCGGCCTACCTCGAATTCGGCGGGGTGGCGGTAGCGAGCGCTTCCCCGGAGCGGTTCCTGCGGCTGACGCCCGACGGCCAGGCCGAGACCCGGCCCATCAAGGGCACCCGGCCGCGGGGCATCGGCCCGGAGCACGACGCGGCGCTGTCCCAGGCACTGCAGGAGAGCGAGAAGGACCGGGCCGAGAACCTGATGATCGTGGACCTCCTGCGGAACGACCTCTCCCGCGTCTGCCGTCCGGGGACCGTCCGAGTGCCGGAGTTGTTCGCTCTGGAGCAGTACCAGACGGTTCATCATCTCGTGTCCACCGTCACCGGTAGCCTGCAGTCGGGGAAGGACGCCGCCGACCTGCTGGCGGCGACCTTTCCGGGCGGCTCCATCACCGGTGCGCCCAAGGTGCGGGCGATGGAGATCATCGCCGAGCTGGAGCCCTCCCGCCGGGGGATCTACTGCGGGTCGATCGGCTACTGGAGCGTCACCGGCGCCATGGACACCAGCATCGTCATCCGCACACTCGTGGCCGCCGCCGGCAGAGTGTACGCCTCGGTGGGGGGCGGCATTGTCGCCGATTCCGACCCCGAACAGGAATACCAGGAGACCCTGCACAAGGCGCGGGCGCTGCTCACCGCCGTCGCGGGCGCGGTGACGACGCCATGATCCTGCTGATCGACAACTACGACAGCTTCGTCTGGAACCTGGCCCGCTACGTCGCCGAACTGGGCGAGACGGCGGCGGTGCACCGCAACGACGCCCTTGGCCTCGAGGCGATCGCCACGATGGCTCCCAGCCACATCATCATCTCCCCCGGACCCTGCTCCCCCGCGGAGGCGGGGATCTCGGTGGAGGTTGTGCGGCAGCTCGGCCCTACGACTCCCATCCTGGGGGTGTGCCTCGGCCACCAGGCCATCGGCGCGGCCTACGGAGGAGAGATCGTCCGGGCCCGGCGGCCGATGCACGGGAAGACCTCGCCGATCATGCACCAGGGCCGTTCGATCTTTACCGGACTGCCCAGCCCGCTCATAGCCACCCGCTATCATTCGCTGGTGATCGCCCCGGAGTCGTGTCCGCCGGAGCTGGAAGTGACGGCCACCACGGATGATGGCGAGATCATGGCGGTGCAGCACCGGGAGCTGCCGGTGACCGGGGTACAGTTCCATCCCGAGTCGGTGCTGACGGAATACGGCTACCGGATGCTCGACTGGTTCCTGACGGGGGGGAAGCGCCGCGACCTGCCCGCGGCGGCGGACGCCCTGGCGGAGTCGGCGCCTCGGTAGCTCGGCGATTCGAACATCGTATCAACCACGCAGACACAGAGGGCCAGAGGATTGGGAGCCTGAGCCAGCGTCAGCGGCGCGGAATCCTCTGTGGTCTCTGAGTCCCCGGCGTCTCTGTGTTTGGGCGGTTTGGCGGTGGTACCTCGACAGGAGAGCTTCGTGCACCCTAAGACACTGATTCTCCTTGGAGCGCTGCTCCTGGGTTCCGCACTTCCTGTGGGCGCGCAGGACCCGGTTGCCGACGTCATCCCGGCGTACCGAGAGACCCGGGCCATGGTGCCGATGCGGGACGGCGCCAGGCTCAACACCCTCATCTACGCCCCGGAGGACCAGGACGGGCCGCTGCCGTTCCTGATGCTTCGGACTCCGTACGGCATCGAGGCGCGGTTCCTGCGCCTGCTCCAGAACTACTTCCGCGAGCTGGCGCGGGATCGGTACATCTTCGTGCTGCAGGATATCCGCGGGCGCTACCGCTCCGAGGGCAGGTTCGTCATGAACCGGCCGCTCGATCCGCGGGGCGTGGACGAGACGACCGACACCTGGGACACGGTTGAGTGGCTGCTCCCGCATGTCGCCGGGAACAACGGCCGGGTGGGTGTGCTCGGGATCAGCTACCCGGGGTGGCTGGCGGCCATGGCGGGCATCCACCCGCATCCGGCGGTCAAGGCGATCTCCCCCCAGGCGCCGATGACCGACACCTGGATGGGAGACGACTTCTTCCACAACGGCGCCTTCCGGCTCTCCTACGGCTTTGAGTACGCCGCGGACATGGAGCTGACGAACGACGGCTCCACTCAGCTCCCCATCACCAGGTACGACACCTACGACTGGTACCTGGCCCAGGGCCCGCTGAGCGGCCTGACGGCGCTGCTGGCCGGCCGGGTGCCCACCTGGAGCAGCTTCGTCGCGCACCCAACCTACGACGCGTTCTGGCAGGCCCGGGCGCTGCCCACCTACCTGACCCGGCTCACGGTGCCAACCCTCACCGTGGGGGGCTGGTGGGACCAGGAGGACCTCTACGGCCCGCTGGCCACCTACCGCGCGCTCGAGAAGCTGGACACCGCCGGCATCAACTACCTCGTGATGGGTCCATGGAACCACGGTGGCTGGCAGCGCGCCGGTGACAGCCTCGGCAGGATCAGCTTCGGCGACGAGACCGGGGCGTACTTCCGGCAGGAGGCGCAGGCGCCATGGTTCGCCTACTGGCTCAAGGACAAGGGACGCCTGCCGTTGCCCGAGGCGCTGATGTTCGAGTCCGGGAGCAACCGGTGGCGCGCGTTCGATGCCTGGCCCCCCCGTGAGGCCAGGGTGCGCAACCTGTATTTCGGTGGCGATGGCCGGCTGTCCTTCGACCCACCGGGCGCCGGAGCCACGGGGTTCGATGCCTTCATCTCCGATCCGGCGCACCCGGTGCCCTACCGCCGCCGCCCGATCCAGCTCACCTACCATCCCGCCGGCTCGGGCTGGGCTCCCTGGATGGTGGAGGACCAGCGTCAGGTCCACAACCGCCCCGACGTGCTCTCGTGGGAGACCGAGCCGCTGTCCGAAGGAGTCACCATCGCGGGCGACCTCACCGCCCGGCTGTTCGCCTCCACTACCGGTGAGGACGCGGACTGGATCGTGAAGCTGATCGACGTCTACCCCGACAGTGCCCGACGGCAGGCGGCCGAGATGGGTGGCTTTCAGCTGATGGTCGCGGGCGAGATTCTTCGCGGCCGCTACCGTGACAGCTGGAGCCGGCCGACACCGCTGGTGCCTGACCGGGTGACCCCGTTCTCCATTGATCTCCGGGGCCAGAGCTACACCTTCAAGCCCGGCCACCGGATCATGGTGCAGGTGCAGAGCACCTGGTTCCCGGTGTATGACCGCAACCCCCAGACCTGGGTGCCCAACATCTTCACCGCCCCCGCCACCAGCTTCCGGGCCCAGACCCACCGGGTGTACCGGAGCGAACGGTATCCCTCACACCTCGAGCTTCCGGTGATCAGTCCATGAGATGGGGACGCACCGAGCCGCCGGGCCGCCCATGATCATCGAGTCCATTCTCACGACCCTCGGCCCGGACGGGACAGTCAACTGCGCCCCCATGGGGGTGGAGTGGGCCGAGGAGCGGATCGTGATCAAGCCGTTCGTGGAGACCACCACCTTCCGGAATCTGGTGGCGGGACGAGCAGCGGTGGTGAACCTGACGGACGACGTACTGCTCTTCGCGCGGGGGGTGATCGAGACGGCGGTGTTCCCCCACCGCCCAGCGGAGCGGGTCCGCGGTGTGGTGCTGGAGGCTGCGTGCGGCTGGCGGGAGGTGGAGGTGGAGAGCGTGGACGACAGCCCGCCCCGGTCGCGGATTGTCACCCGCGTGGTACACCGAGGCACGCAGCGAGAGTTCCTCGGGTTCAACCGCGCCCGGCATGCGGTGCTGGAAGCCGCGATTGTGGCCACCCGGACCCACCTCATTGGGGCCGCCGAGATACGGGCGGAATTCACCCGGCTCAGGATCATCGTGGACAAGACGGCGGGCCCGCGAGAGCAGGAGGCCATGGCCCTGCTGGAGGCGTTCGTGCGGGACCGGCTCAGCGGCGAGCCCGCCGCATGACCCGCGGCCCGGCTGGACCGGTCAAGGTGACCGTCGAGGCCCCCGCCCGGCTGCACTTCGGCCTGCTGGACCTGCGAGGGCATCGCGGCCGGCGCTTCGGCGGGATCGGCGCGGCGGTACCCGAACCGGCGGTGCTGCTGGAGGCCACACCCGATTCCCGTGTCACCGCCGAGGGCCCCGACGCGGGCCGAGCCCAGGCATTCGCCCGGCAATATCTGGAGGCGGAGGGGCTCGGTGGAGGCGCCCACCTGCGCGTAATCCGCGCCATCCCCGCTCACGCCGGACTCGGCTCGGGGACACAGCTGGCACTCTCCGTCGCGCGTGCCCTGGCGGAGCTGTACCAGCGGCCGGCGGATCCCGTCACCCTGGCCCAGGCGGTTGGCCGGGGGAAGCGTTCGGCGATCGGCACCTGGACCTTCGCGCTGGGCGGGTTCGTGCTGGAGGGCGGTCGGCGCCCTGGTGCCGACCAGATGGCCCCGCTCCTCTCCCGGCTGCCCATGCCCAGTCACTGGCGGGCGGTGATCGTCATCCCCGACGAGCGCCCCGGCCTGAGCGGTCCGGCGGAGGCGGAGGCGTTTCGCCAGCTCCCGCCCCCGGCAGAGGCGGAGGTCGAGCGGGTGGCGCATCTGGTGCTGATGCAGCTCCTGCCTGCGCTCGCCGATGCCGACCTGACCGGCTTCGGCGCCGCGCTGTCGGAGGTTCAGCGCATCACGGGGACCTGGTTTGCCACCGCCCAGGGCGGGGCTTTTGCCCAGGCGGCCACCGCGATGATCGACCGGCTGGCGGAGTTCGGGGCGGCGGGGGTGGGGCAGAGCTCGTGGGGCCCACGGTCTATGGCCTGGTGCCCCATCCCGACGCCGCACGCGATCTGGCCCAGCGAGTCCGGGCCCATCTGGGCGGCCGGGGGACGGTGATCGAAACGCCCTTTGCGGACCGGGGGGCGCGGATCGACTCGCGCTCTGGCAGCCGGTGGAGGGGGCGTAGTCCTGGCTGGAGACACCGGCGGGGGGCTGTCCCGGTCTAGCCTGGCCCCAGCCAGCCGTATTTGACAGGTCCCCGGGGGCGCCGTATAATCAGCCCCACTTCGGACAACCGAGGGCTCCCTGCGAGGGAACTCCGGCCGAGGTGGACGGTACTACCAGAAGTCCGGTGAGGCCGCAACAGCCGGGATCTCCCAAATCCCGACCGATAACAAGCCCGATTGTTCCAAACAACACATCACACTATGGCCTCGCCTGTTGGGGGGTCAGCCGCAGCGCCTCATGAGGTTCGCCATGGGAGCTC
>CAVPYI010000003.1:0-41935 GCA_963709905.1 uncultured Gemmatimonadales bacterium | reverse complement strand
TTTTATCGCGCCACCCGCCCTCCACGGCCATCTTCCCTTTCCGTGACGACCCCCCTCGAACGCCTCCGCGCCGCGCTGGCCGATCGCTACCGCATCGAGCGGGAGCTGGGTCAGGGCGGGATGGCGACGGTCTACCTCGCCCGGACCTCAAGCACCACCGCCAGGTGGCGGTGAAGGTGCTCCGCCCCGAGCTGGCCCAGGCGCTCGGGCCCGAGCGGTTTGTCCGCGAGATCACCATCGCTGCCGGGCTCTCGCATCCCCACATCCTGCCGCTGCTTCGATAGTGGGCGAGACCGATGACCTGCTCTTCTACGTGATGCCGTTCGTCGCGGGGCGAGTCGCTCCGGGAGAAGCTGGCCCGCGAGGGAGAGCTGCCGATCGGCGACGCGGTGCGCATCCTGCGCGACGTGGCCGACGCCCTGGCCTACGCCCACCGGCAGGGCGTGGTCCATCGGGACATCAAGCCCGAGAACGTGATGCTGTCGGACCGCGCACGCCCTGGTCACCGACTTCGGCGTGGCCAAGGCGGTGAGCGACGCGGGGGGCCAGGGCCTCACCACGGCGGGCGTGGCGGTGGGGACACCGGTCGTACATGGCGCCGGAACAGGCGGCGGCCGATCGCCACACCGACCACCGGGCCGACATCTACGCCTTCGGCGTGCTGGCCTACGAGCTGCTTGGCCGGACGGCCCCCGTTCGTGGCAGCGACGGCGCAGGCGGTGCTGGCGGCACAGGTGACGCATGGCGCCGGACCCGGTGACCAAGTACCGGGCGAGTGTCCCGCCCGGGCTCGCGGCCCTGGTGATGCGGTGCCTCGAGAAGCGCCCGGCCGACCGCTGGCAGACGATCGACGAGCTGATTCCTCAACTGGAGGCAGCACTCGCCCCCAGCGGCGGCAGCACCCCGACCGCCCCGGCTCCCTTCGCGGCCCACGGTCGTCGGCCGGAGTCCAGGATCGGGCTTGCTGGCGGTGGCGGTTGTGGCCCTGGTGGTCGTTGGCGGGCTGCTGTTCCGTTCCCGCACTTCGGGAGCCGCGTCGCTCCCGACCTCGGCGGCGGTGCTGCCGTTCTCGGATCTGAGCCCCGCGCACGACCAGGTCTATTTCAGCGACGGCCTGGCCGAGGAGCTGACGACCACGCTGGCCCGGATCCCGGGCCTCCGGGTGGCGGCGCGGTCGTCGGCGTTTCAGTTCCGCGACGCGGCCGACGTGCGCGAGGTGGGCCGGCAGCTCGGCGTCGGCGCGGTGCTCGCGGGATCGGTACGGCGGAGCGGCAGATCGGCTCAGGGTGAGCGCGCAACTGGTCGATGCCCAGAGTGGCTATGAGCTCTGGTCCGAGATCTACGATCGCGACCCTGCCGACGTCTTCCAGGTACAGGAGGAGATCGCGCGGGCCATCGGGGCGGCGCTGCGGATCCGGCTCGCCGGCCAGGCGGACACCGCACTGCGACACCGGCCGACGACCGATCTCGATGCCTACGATCTCTACCTCAAGGGCCGGTTCGCCTGGAACCAACGCACTTCGGCCTCGCTGCCGGAGGCGGTGCGCTACTTCGAGCAGGCCACGAGGCGCGATTCCCTGATGAGTCGGGCCTGGGCAGGGTTGGCCGATGCCTACCTGCTGCTCCCGATCTACACATCCATGGCGCCGACGACCGCCTGGCCGCGTGCCAAGGCCGCGGCATTCAGAGCGATCGCGCTGGACAGCACCAGCACGGAGGCGTACACCTCACTGGCCTACGGCACCATGCTGTATGAGTGGGACTGGGTTGCCGCGGAACGCGCCTTCCGGCGGGCGATCGCGGCCGACTCCAGCTACCCCACCGCCCACCACTGGTACGCCGATTTCCTGGCGGGCCGGGGGCGGCCGGACGAGGCGCTGGTGCAGATGACCCGGGCCCAGCAGCTGGATCCGCTGTCGCGGATCATCGGCGGCGAGATGGCCTGGATCTACACCGTCGCTGCATCGCCTGGAGGAGGCCGACTCAACGATCACCCGGGTGCTTCGGCTCGACCCGAACTACGCCCAGTCGTTCTTCATCCTGGGCATGGTGCCGGATGGAGCAGCGGCGCTACGCCGAGGCGATCGCGGCGCTGAAGCGTTCGCGGGAGCTGGGCGGCGAATACGGACACGGCACGGCCACGTTGGTGGCCGTGTACGCCCGTTCCGGCGACCGGGCCAGCGCCACGGCGCTGCTGGACTCGCTCACCGCACGCTCGGCCCGCGAGCGGGTCTCGCCGTTCGTGTTCGCGATCGCCTACGCCAACCTCGGCGACCGGGACCGCGCCTTCGCGGCCCTGGAGCGCGGGATCCGGGAGCGGGACGTGCTGATGCCGGAGAATTTCTTCGAGGTGCAGCTGGACCCGCTGGTGGGCGATCCGCGTTATGGCCGGATTGCGGCGCGGATTCGGGGTGGGGAGTAGCGGGCCGCCCCTGGCATCGCCGCCAGCTCCGTGACTCAGTCCGGATAGTAGAGGGTGAAGCGCCAGAGGCCGTTCGTGTTTCGTTGGCCCGAAAGCTGTTCCGAAGGTGAAAGTGGCGGTCGGGCCGGCGGTGCCGCCGACCGGGCTGGTCCGTGATGGGGTGAGCCAGCCAGCCCATCCCATCACGGTACCGGCGCGCGGTGGTTACGGGTGAATGACGACGCTTCCACCACCGAGCGCGGTGTTTGGCGCCGCATCGTCGGTGGCGCCGATCTGGTTGTCGTAGACGACGGTTCCCGTAGCGATATCCCAGATCTTGATCCGGAACCGGTCGGTTCCACCGCCACCATTGACCTGTCCGTCCATCGCGGAGAGCAGGAATCCGTAATTGCCCGTCTCGTTGATGGTACCCGTGCCCTTGAACTGGGCCCTGGCCCCCGCCACGACCAGCCACTGAAACGTCGAACTGCTGAACTCGAAGCCGGCGGCGTGGAACTGGAACTCGGTGTTCCCCGACGGGGTCGTGGCGCCCTTCTTGTACCTCGAGACGAAGCCGAACGTGGCCTTGCCAGTCAGCGTGGGACTGGCCGGATATGCCCCTGCCGGCGTGGTGATCCAGCCACCGCCGGTGACGAAGCCGGCGGACGGGTCGTAGACCACGACGTAGTTCGTCGCCACCGCGGTGGCGCTCCCACCGTCATCGTCGGCCACCACCACCGTCACCGCGTAGACGCCAGCCGTGGAGAACGTGCGCGACGCACTCACCGTGCGGGCCGATTGATTCACCGCCGCCGTGACCGCCCCGGCCCCGTCGGCCCAGTCCACCGTCGCCCCATGAGTGTCGAGTGCAGACGGGTCCGTGAAGCTGCCCGCGAGCGCGACCGGCGATCCGACCGGCACCGGGCCCGTCGGCAGGGTGAGCCCGGTTATCGTCGGTGCCACGTTGGCAATGATCGCCGTCGTGGACACCGGGGAGCTCGAGACTCCGTGCTCGTCGGTGACGGTCAGCGTAACGGAGTAGGTCCCGTTATCTGTGTAGGCGTGGGAAGGAGCAACTCCAATACCCGTGGAACCGTCGCCGAAGGTCCAGGCGTATGTCAGGGCGTCATTGTCGGGATCTGCCGATCCCGCTCCGGAGAGCGCAATGGCGCTACCCTCAGTGCCAGCATACGGGCCGCCGGGAGCGGCCGTCGGCGCCGCGTTGTGCTGGAAGGTGACCGTCCAGAGGACGGCGTGATCAACGCCCGCGCCGAAGCTGCGCCCAGCAACCTGACCATGGTCGTTGATGGCGCGCGCCTCGCTCTGCGTGTCGCCCGATAGCGCGCCGAGATCCAGCATCTCGGCGCCGGTTGGATCCCAGGCAAAGGCGTGGAGTGCCCCACTCGCCGTCGTGCTCGCTCCGACTACCACACCGTCGGCGTTGATCGCGTATGCATAGCTGTGCGCTCCGCCGAGCGTGCCGACCACGGTGAAGGCGAGCGTGGCCGGATCCCACCTAAACCCTCGATCGTTTCCGGACGCGTCGCGACCAAAGCCAGCAACGCTACCGGACGCATTCAGGCCGGACGCGCGCCCGCTCGTCCAGCCACTCGGAAGTCCGAGGTTCTCTACGGCCAGCGTGCCCGGAGCCCAGCGAACGGGTCGCGACGATCCACCAACCGTGCCCCATCCCACGATCTGACCAGCATCGTTAATTCCAGTTGCGGCGCTTGGGCCGGGGCCCAACGTCGTCAGCGTGGTGAACCCCGAGGCCGCGGTCCACATGAACGCGTCATCACCCGTGCCAACGATAACGCCTGCTTCGTTGACGTCCAGCGCGGTCGTGACTTGGCTATGGAACAGGCCTTGAACCGTCATGTTCCAGGTTGGGGGAGGATAGGGGGCTTCCCACGGTGGGCTGGTGAGGATGTCGGACGCCTGTCCGGTAATCAGGTAGTGATTGTTGTCGAAGTAGGCCTCTCGCGCGTTTCCGGCGATCAACCCCGAGCCGCTGATCGCCGTCGCCGTGCTGTTGATGCCGCCGCCGAAGGCACGCATCGACACGCCAATATCTCGCATGCCGCTGGCCTGGGTCCACAGGAATCCATGCGGCTGGTTCACAATAAAGCCGCAACAGTAGGTTGGAAAATGCCCACTGAACCCGACGACGTACCCATCGTTGTTGATGTCGCGCGCCGTTGCCGGAGTTCCTGCCTGAAGGGTGCCGAGGTCAAGTATGGCCACGCTTGACAGGATGGCGCTTGATGAAACGCCTCCGAGCCCTTGCCGCTCTGCGACACGGTTAGGCGCGGTGGGCAGGTCCTTGCAAGCGATCGCGCAAGTGCTGAGCAAGAACGCGAGGTGACGGAGGCGCATATGTGACTCCCGATGAATGGGTTGGCTGCGAACCTGGCTTACCGATTCCCAGGCAACAGTGATTCCCGGAGAAAGCGAAGCCATATGACCGGGCCCGCGGGGCGCGCCCTGCGAGCCAACCGGTCGCTACGGTCAGCGTGGTGGGGTCGCCACTCCGGCGTGACTGCGCAGCTCACGGCAACGGCTCGCTCGACACCACGACGAAGCTCACCGGCATCGCGTACAGCGAGTCATTGGCCTCGCAGTAGGCCAGGTGCGATCCGGCTGACTGCACCTGCCAGGTGCTGGCGTCGGTGCGGGACACGTTCACGCTGTCGCTGCCGGCGCCCACGGCGCCGTTAGGCCCGAACAGGAGCCGCCCACAGCGCGAGGGGTTGTTGGCGATGGCGCCCGGGTTCACGATGAGCCGGCGCTTGACGGTTGCGCCTATCGCAATCGAGAACGTCGTGTTCTGCAGCTGGAGGAGATTATTGAAGCTCGGCACCACCTCGGTCACTGCGTCCGGATAGCGCAGGGTGAAGCGCCGCTGGCAGTTCTTTGCCTTGCTGGTCTGGATGGTGGCATCTCCACTATTGGAGCCGGCCGTGGTGGCGAATATCCTGGTGCTCACACCGCATACGCCGTTGGCATACACGGAGTTCCCACCGGTCAGGTAGAGTCCGTCACCCAGCAGGGAGAATCCGCTGTTCGGGAACGTGAAGGTGGCGGTCGGGTCGGTGGTGCCGCCGGGCTTGGCGGCCGCACGGGGACCCGTGCCGAGTGGCGCGGTCGGGGCGGTAGATTGATCCGCACAGGCGGCCAAAGCGGCCAGGAGCGCGATCAGGCTGAGACAGCGTGACAGTGGCATGAGGGTGTGCCTCGTCGTTCGGGTTGAGGGTCGCTGCGCCCCGATCCTGGCTCTACGGCCGGCGACCCTGTTCTCGCGTTCGTCTTCCGGGTGCCGGTTACCAGATCGTCACCTGTCCCTGCAGCAGCCGAGCCAGGCCTATCCCCGGCATGTCCTGACAGTTGGCGCTGAACCCCTCTTCCTCCGGATCCACAATCCCCCTGCTGAGAGCGTCCGGACGCGGATCGTTGGTGGAGGTGCCGTTGTCCCGCATCCACGCAATGACGCGATGGCCGGCCTGGTGGGTAGGACGGGTCACCACGCCGCCGACCCACGCCTCCAGGGCCACGGGGACTCTTTCCGGAATCTCCTGAACCTTGAGGCAGTCAACGACGGCATGCAGGCCACCGGCGGAACCGTACTGATCGATCAACTGCCCGGTAACTCTGCCATTCGCATACTGGATCGCGAGGAGCGAGAAATTCCCGTCGCATCCCGGCCCTGCTCCAAGCGAGGTACAGATGTCCGGCCCGCCGACCGAGACGCGATGGACGATTGGGCTCTGGCCAACCAGTGCCACTGGTGCATCTGGCTGTGCCACGGGTGAGACCGCCTGCTCGGTACAGGCTGCGACCAGGATGAGCGGGACGAGCGCATGAATTGTGCGGCGCATGATGGACCCGAGGGGAGAAGGTGAGAGTACTGCCCTCTTGATGACACGGACCGCCGAGCCGGTATTGCGCTCGCGCTCGGAAGTCGGGGACGCAAACGAAAGCGCCCGGGAGAATTCCCGGGCGCTCGCGAACCGTTCCCTGTCTGGCGATTCTTACTGCGCCACGACCTCCGTGATCGTTATCCGGAACGGGATGACCCGCTGGACTCCATCCCAGGTCTGGGCCCCCTTCTTGGTCTTGTAGCAGCCCGCGTAGTGCGGCGCTCGCGATTCCGCGACCCAGGTCCGGCGGCCGAGTGCGTCGAGGCCGGTCGCGGTCACGAGCGCCTGACCACCCACTTCGGCGTTGTATTTCACCCGGATACAGATGTTCGAGTTCACCAGGCCGAAACCGAGATCCTGCAGGCGGCTGTTCGGAGCGGCGAGGTGGTCAACCGCGGCGATATTCGTCGCCGAGACCGCCTGAATCCCCAGAGTACCGCCGAGGTTGATGTTCAACACCCGGGGGACACCGCCGCACAGGGGACTGGTGGTCGGGCTCGTCTGGTAGGGGTTGAACACGGCATCCCCGCCACCGTTGGCGATATAGATCCGTCCACCCACCCCGCAGGTGTTCCCGACATAAGCGCCCCGGCCATCGCTGGTCACCTTCATCCCGACGGCATCGTCGACCTCGAAGTCGGCGCTCGGGTCCCGGAGCTGGATCACGAACATTTCGGTGCCGATCCCCTTCTTGCCGTTGGAAGTGGTCACCGCCACGTCATACGTCGCCGGCACGGCGTCCTTCGCGATGGTGATGTTGGCGACCAGCGAGCTGCGGGAGACGTAGCGCGTGGAGTTGGTATGGACGCGCGCGTCAGGCACTCCGCCCAGCAGCCACTCCGCCTGCGAGCCGGCATCGAACCCCGAGCCGGAGATCTGGACATCCAGAGTAGTGTCCTGCACGGCCGTGTCCGGGTCGGTGGATGTGACCGTCGGCCCGGCGGGAGCCTTGACGGATGCCGGCTCGAGCCCGGGGTCGTCCGGCCCCGCACAGGCCAGCGCGGCCGCCAGGGTGAGTGGGACCAGTCGGCAGAGGGCGCTGAGGCGTGGCATACGAAGGACTCCCATCTAGGGTTCTCCACCAGTTGCACGGACTACACCGCCGGATTTGCGGCCGCCGGCCCCGGAAATGGCGTAGGCGGCCCAGGTGAAGCCGCCCCGGGCAGGGATCAGCTCCCGCTGTGCCGCGGCCAAGGCGGCTTCCGGCCCGGCACCGGTTAGCAGATGGCGATAGAATCGTTCGGCCAGTTCCGCGGCGCCGGTATCGCCAACCCGCCACAGCGTTGCCACCACCCTCGCCGCCCCCGCCACCAGGAACGCCTGCGACAACGACCCCTCGTCGGCGCCCTGCGCGAACGGGTCATGCCCCGCGGTCCAGCCCGGTCTCGCAGCCGGAGAGAAAGACCAGCGGGCTCGTGGTCCGGAGTCCGAGAATCTCATGCACCTCCAGGCGCCCGTCGTCCCCCGTGCCCTGGCCATGCTCCCGGCCGGCGACGATCCGGGAGAAGAGCGGGTTCTGGGGATTGTGAGATCCGTGTGAGGCGAGGTGGATGGACTGGCCGGCCTCGAGCGCCTGCCGCACCCCGGCCTCTCCCGACGCCCGCCCCAGCCGCAGCCCGGTGCCGGCGACCAGCCGGCCGATCGCCCGGGCCTCACGGGCCGGTGCCCGGGAGCGACTCGGGGAGAGGCGCGAAGACGATCAGGCGACCCGCAGAGTCGGCCGGCGATCGGGGCCTGCCGGCCACGGCGGCCACGGCCGGGCAGGTAGATCAGCACCTGGTCCTCGACCAGGAATCGCCCCGTCCTTCGGTTCCACAACGCAGCGAACGACAGCGCGCCGAGTGGCTCCGTGCGGCACGATGAGGAGCCGGGACACGCGCTCGAACGCACCGGCGGCGATGGCCGGCCCGAGCAGCAGATCGTGGAGCTCGCCGAGTGACGCCGGAATCGTCCTGCGTCCCGGGCCGCGCGGGCGATCAGCTCCCGGGCGAGGCGCACCCGCTGCGCCAGCTCCCGTCGCGCCGATCGGGCACACCCCATCGTGGAAGACGCCGCCGGCTCGTACCACGAAGAGGTCGAGCCGCTCCGGCCCCGAGAGAAAGGTGAGCAGCGCCTCGCCGTGCGCGAGGCTGGACTGCGCCTCGTCTCAGGCTCATGGGGGCGAGACCGAGGAGGCGGTCACTGGGGGACGGAGGCCCGACGGGCCAGGTGCTCCTCGTACGCCGCGCGGGCCGTCGTGAGCGCGCGCTCAAGGCTGCTGCGCCGCTCCACGGCTGCTCGGCCCCGCGCTCAGGGTATCGATGCGTTCGTTCGAGCGCCGCGGCCCGGAGCAGGAGCCGCTCGCCCTCGGCGATGTGCGGCGACCGAGCCCGCCGCGTCTTCCCATGCCGCCGAGCCGTTCGGCCAGGCTCCGGCCCGGCAGCGAGGCAGCGACGGCGAACGCCGCCGCGGTGTCGCCGCGCGCGAGATGGATGGCGACCAGTCGTGAGAACGGCCCGGCGCGGCTGGCGAGATAGCGCGGAGCGAAGCGGGCCCACGCCGAGCGAGCCCGCTTTCGCGCTCGAGCAACGCGACCGCGCGCTCCCCTTCCTTCCGCGCGTCCATCAGTCGGCCGAGCGCGAGGAGCGCCCCGGCGCGAAGGTCGGCGACTCGCCAATCGTCGGTCGTCGCCGGGGGTACCTTCGACAGGTGGTCAGCGCCTCACGCGGATGGCCCGCCTTGAGCGCGAGCTGCGCCGCGACCATCGCCGCGTCCCGCAGCGCGGCGGGATTGCCGAGTCGGGCCGCGTCGGCGAGCGCCGAATCGGTCTCCGCCTCGGCGCGGCGTCGGTCACCGCTCGCCGCGGCGGCCAGCGCGAACTGCAGCCGGTCGTACACACCTCCGCCGGCCTCGACCACCGGTGAGCCGCGAGCGCCTCCCTCGGCGCGGGCGACCGCCGGCGCGGCCTCACCGAGCTCGAGCAGAATCGCGGCGGAGCGCCGGAGGTTGGTGCCGCGCTCCACCGCGAGGCCGAGCAGAGGCATCGAGACTGTCGGCCTCGCGCAGACGCGGCGAGGGCCAGCCGCAGGTTTCCTGCCTGGACGTGCAGGTCGGCCAGCACCTCGAGAGTGGCGGCGATCTCCTGCTGTTCGCCCAAGCGCCCGGGCGATGGCGAGTCCGGAATCGGCGGCGGCGACGGCGAGCTGGAGATCGCCCAGCCCACTCCAGGCCGTGGCGAGCTGGCCGAGCGCGTTGGACTCACCCGTGGCGTAGTCGACTTCGGCGTAATGCCGCCGGGCCCGGGCGAGCAGCGGAAGCGCCGCGGAAGGATTGCCGAGGCGGATCTCCAGCATGGCGAGGTTGGCGAGTGCGTTGCCCTGGTAGAGCTGCTCCCCGATGACGCGGGCCGCCTCCAGCATGGCGGTGAATCCCCGGCGGGCGTCGTCGTAGTCGCCGAGCTCGAACTCGACGAGGCCGACGTTCCCGGCGGCGCGCGCCACTCCCTTGACGTCGTCATTCCGGCGGGCCGACGCATCGGCGGAATCGTAGAGCCGGAGCGCATCCCGGAGCCTTCCCTCCGTCCAGGCGACCAGCCCCAGTGCGTTGAAGGACTGGGACAGCTCGGCATCGACGCCCGCACGCTGCTTGAGGGCCAGGGCCGACTCACCCTCGCGGCGTGCGGTGGCGTAATCTCCGAGCCGATAGGCGGCGAGTCCGAGCCACATGCCGGCCCGGCCCTCGGCAGGGGCATCTCCGGCGCGATGGGCTCGGGTACGCTCGACTTCGAAGATCGCCTTCGCGCTGTCGAACGCGCCCTGGTAGTAGCGCTCCTGACCGGCGGCTCGAAGCGAAT
Source organism: uncultured Gemmatimonadales bacterium (assembly GCA_963709905.1). Taxonomy (GTDB): domain Bacteria; phylum Gemmatimonadota; class Gemmatimonadetes; order Gemmatimonadales; family GWC2-71-9; genus JADJOM01. Next base: position 31,785 of record CAVPYI010000003.1, on the reverse strand, counting down.
CCTGCGAGACCCCGAGTGCCGCGGCGAGGGCGGCGGGATCGGTGGGAAGAGTCAGCGACGCCGACTCGGAACGGGTTGGTTCACCGGCGGAGGAAGGGCGTTCTCGATCGCAGGCGGAGGCGAGCGCTGCCAGGACGAGGAGGCCGGAGAGGTGGGCCCGGGGGGCCGGGGTCATCGCACCGGCCGGAACTCATGCATGCCGGTCGAGCGGGTCGAGCCGTCGTGCAACAGCGCGTCGGTGATCCAGAAGTAGCGCTGATCCGCCCGGAGGGTGACCGAGTCGGGCAGTGCCATCGCCGTGTCGGCCACGCTGCCTGACCACACCGGTGCGCCATCCGTCCCCGACACGGTGAGGCGGTACGTCGCCACGCCGGGAACGGCGCCCCACACGAAGCGGAGCGAGGCGAGCGCGGCGTCCCCGGTCGGGCCGTAGGCGGTGAGGACCGAGGCGGCCCCGCCATCGCGCACGGGCTCCAGAGTGGCGGGCCGCACGATGAGCACGAGTGCGGCGGCGGCCGCGAGCAGACTTGCGCCGATGAGGAGCCGCCGTGGACGCGCCGCACGGCGCAGCAGACCGCGGACCTCCAACGCCTCGTGCCGGCAGCTCGGGCATTCGGCGAGGTGACCTTCCACGCGCTCACGATCGGCGGGGCCCAGCCGGCGGTCGACATAGGCGGCCATCTCGAACTCGTTCATGTGCCCCTCCCCGCCGGCAGTCGGCTGCGTCACCGGGATCCTCGACGACGCGTGGAGGGCCGGCCTGCAGAGGTTACACGGATGGCCGGGAGTGAATTGCGCGTGAAATCAGCCATCGGCGCCCTCGATGCCGCGGGCCTGGAGCGCACCGCGGAGCTGGCCGAGCACGATGGTCAGCCGGCGATAGACGTGGAAGGGCGTCGGAAATCCGAGCAGGCCGCTGATCCGGGCCGCGGAGAGATCGTCCACGAACCGCAGCGTGAGCAGCAGCCGGTCGCGCGCGGACAGCGCCGCGACGGCGGCGCGGAGGCCTTCGTCGCGCTCGGCATGAATCGCTCCGCGGTCGGCCGACATGGCTTCGGTATCGGGGAGCAGCTCGGTGTCGAGGTCGGCGGTGACTGAATCGGCGAGACGGCGCCGGATGGCTCGGAGCGGGGCCGCACCCTCGGTGTCCCGATCGGGCCGGTTGCGGCCGTAGCGGGTCCGGTGGTGGTCGAGGCAGAGTCGCCGGGCGGCGACCGTGAGCCAGGTGGAGAACCGGGCGCGGCCGTCGATTTGGAACGCGCGCAGGCGGCGGAAATCGCCCTCGCGCACCTTTTCGAGTATGTAACTGTATCGCTCCATCGCCTCGTCGTGGCCGCCACCGAAGGAGCGGGCTACGCCGAGCAGCAGGCGGGTATGCGCGGCAATGAGTCCCTCCCACGCCGCCTCGCGAGCTGCGGGGTCAGGCGCGTGCAGGAGTAAGCCGAGTTGAAGCGGTGCCGCGTTGTCCATGGCTTGGCCGCCATATGGGGAAGGCAGCCTAGCAAATGTACCGCGACGGCGGTGGGAGAGTAAGACAGGCGCGTCAGGCACCGGCTCGTGCCAGCGCTCGGACGGAAGGGGATTGCCGCGGCCGCTCTCGGACTCGCAAGGACAGCATGGAGTCGCTGAGTTCCAGGATGTTCTCGGGCTTGATATCGCGATGGATGACGTTGTGGCGGTGGGCATTGTCGAGGGGGCCGGCCACTTCGGTGGCGAGCCGCACCGCGTCGGCGATGGGGAGCTGTTTTTCGCGCGTCAGCCGGTCGCGCAGCGACTCCCCCTCGATGAAAGGCATGACGAGTCCTCGGTCCGCCCGTCCGCCTATCCGCCTGTCCGTCCGCTACCAAACAGCGGCAGGATGTGCGGGTGCTGCAGGTTGGCGGTGGTCTTGGATCTCCGACAGGAACCGTTCGGCGCCGAGCACGGAGGCCAGCTCGGGGCGAAGGACCTTCCCCGCGACCTGGCGGTCGTGTTTGAGATCCTGGGCCAGGTAGACGGTGGCCATGCCCGCCCTGGCCCAGCTCCCGTTCGAGGCGGTGGCGGTCGGCGAGGACGGCAGTGAGGCGCTCGAAGCCGATCGTCATCGAGGCACCCTGGCCCGGATCTCCTCGAACCAGTTCTCCACCACGACCAGCGGGGTGCGCGCCCCTGCCCCGGCGTCCACGCTCCGCGCCATGACGAACTGGCCGTCCGGCCCCACGTCCCAGGGGGTGGAGTAGCGAGCATCGAGATAGGACAGGTCTTCGCGCAGCCGGAACAGCTGCTCGGGTTCGCCCAGGCGGAGTACCGGGGCGCCGGTGACCGGCACGGCCATCATGATGCCGTCGTCGCGGAGGTAGAACAGCTCGCGCCCGTTCCGGGCCCAGAGCGGCCCAGTGCCGCCGGCACTGGAGACCTGGACTTTCTGGTCGGTGGTGTTGGGGAACGGCCGGATGAACACCTCGATACGCCCGGACTCGTCGGACTGATACGCCATCCAGCGGCCGTCGGGGGAGAGCGACATGGCCATCTCGTCGTAGGGCGTGGCCAGCACCGGGACCGGCGCGCTGTCCACCCCGGGCCGGAAGCCGAAGATGTCGCGCCCGCCGCTGGCCGCGGAGGAGGCCCCCCGCCGGAAGACAATCCAGCGCCCGTCGGGCGAAATCAGGCCCTCGTCCAGCTGGCCGCGCACCAGCAGCGAATCGCGCCCGGTTCCGTCGGCACGCCGGAGGCTCAGCCCGTCGGGGGAGACGAAGGTCAGCGACCGCCCATCCGGGGTCCAGCGGGGACGGTTCTCCGCCCCGGCGCCAAAGGTGACCCGGGTGGCCGGGCCCCGCGGCAGCGGCTTGACCCAGATGTCGTCGCCCTCCTGGGTGTTGAGGCCGATGGCGAGGCGCGATCCATCGGGCGAGATGCTCCACCCATAGTTGCCGGCGAACTGGGTGACCCGGAAGGTCCAGCTCGAGTCCAGCGGGATCTCGCGCCCGGTCCGGTCCACCCGGACCAGGCTGAACCGGAGGGCCTGCGCCGCGGCGCCCAGCCGCATCACCGCCGTGCCGGAGGCGGAGACCGCGAAATACGGAATCGGCGCCTCGGTGGATACGCTGTCGAGCACCGCCACCGGGGTGCCCCGGGGGCTGAGGGACTTGAGGTCGAAGGGCACCACCATCAGGTGCCGATCCCGCCGGACGAAGGCCAGGTGGCCGGTGCTCAGGTACCAGGCAGCCCAGCCGTCGGCCGCCACCTGCCGGGCGGTCTTCGCCGCCAGGTCCAGGGCCCAGATGGCCGAACGATCACACGGCGCGGGGCAGGCGGCGAACAACACCCCGCGCCCGCCCGGCAGTGGCGTCAGGGCGGTGGGCAACAGCGAATCGGAGCTCCAGACCACCTCCGGGGTACCGCCGTCCTCGGAGACGCGACTGATGCCCCGTCCCTGCAGCCGGGCCTGGCCGTGGCTGAAGAGGATGGTGCCGTCGTCCAGCCATGCGGCGCTGCCGTGCACACTGGCCACCCCCTCCACCAGGTCCACCGCCGCGCCGCCGGCCAGCGGCAGCGTCCTGAGGATGCCGCCCTGGACGAAGGCCACCGACCGATCGTCCGGCGAGATCACCGCGGCGGTGACCCCTTCCGTGCCGTCGAGCGGCGTCGCGCCCTGCCGGTCTCGGGCCTTGACCCACAGCTGCCACTGGCCGGGACGGACACCCCGGCCGGCGTACACGATGTGCGAGCCGTCCGCGGTGATGAGCGCGAAGCCGCCGCCAACCGGCTCCTGGCCGGCCGGCAGGGCCAGCGCGTAGCGGATCACCGGCAGAGGGGGTGCCGGCCGGAGCAGCGCCCAGGCCGCCACGATGGTCATCACCGCGAGGGCGGCGCCGAGCAGGGCGGTCAGGCGGTTGGGCGGTTGGGCGGTTGTTCCTCCCGCACTCGCAGCTCCAGTGCCGGTCGCGGTCCGGAACGCGGGATTGCCCAGCGCATCGGCGAACGCCCGGGCGCTCTCGAACCGATCGGCGGGCAGCTTCTCCAGCGACATGGCCACCGCTGCCGCCACATTGGGCGGCACCGACTTGCGGAGCGTCGTGACCGGGGCCGCGTCCTCGGCGATGATCTTCATGATGATCTGCTGCGCCGAGCCGCCGAGGTGCGGCGGCTGGCCGGCGAGCATCTCGTACAGCACGCTCCCCAGCGAGTACACGTCCGAGCGGGCCGTGATCTCCTTCTCCGCCGTCGCCTGCTCGGGGCTCATGTAGTGCGGCGTGCCCAGCGACATCCCCGTCTCGGTCATCCGGCCGCCGGCCGCCGCGGAGAGCGCCAGCGCGATGCCGAAGTCGGCCACCATCGGCCGGCCGTCGTGCAGCAGGATGTTCTCCGGCTTGATGTCGCGGTGGATCACGCCGTGGCGATGGGCGTAGTCCAGCGCGTCGGCGACCTCCCGGGTGATCCGGACGGCCTCCTCGATGCCCAGCTGAGTCTCGCGGTCCAGCCTGGTGCGCAGCGTCTCGCCGTCGATGAACGGCATGACATAGAAGAGGAAGCCGTCGGCGGCGCCGGAGTCGAACAGCGGCAGGATGTGGGGGTGCTGCAGCGCGGCGGTGGTCTTGATCTCCTGCACGAAACGCTCGGCGCCGAGCACGGCGGCGAGTTCGGGCTTGAGGACCTTCACCGCGACCTTGCGATCGTGCTTGAGGTCCTCGGCGAGATAGACCGTGGCCATGCCGCCCTGGCCGAGCTCGCGCTCGATGCGGTAGCGGTCGGCGAGAGCGGCGGCGATGCGCGAATCGATCATTGCCGACCCTTCATCAAGCGTCGCAATTCCTCGAACCAGTTGAGCGCTACGGTCAGCTCACCCGTGGGAGGCTGCTGGGGATCCACAAAGAGGAAGGACTGATCGTCCAGGGCGACCGCGTAGCCCCGGTTGCGGCCGTCGGTGCGGTACGCGCTGGCAGAGAACAACGGCTGCCGCGAGACCACGTGGAACTCGGGGTCGGCGCGGACGGCCGCCGCGACCAGCATCCCGCCGGCATCCCGGTAGAACAGTTCACGGCCGCTGTGGGACCAGGCAGGCTCGGTTCCGCCGGTGATCGAGATCTGCCACTGCCCGCCGCCCCCGGGAAATGAGCGCACGTAGATCTCGTCCTTCTTGTTGGCATTGGAGCCGTAGGCGAGCCAGCGCCCGTCCGGTGAGAGCGCCGGTGCGTATTCGTCGGCCGGCGTCGCCACGATGGGTTTCGGGACGCTGTCGACGCCGATGCGCAGTGCGTAAATATCGCGCCCACCGCCCGCCCCCAGACGGAGCACGAGCCATTGACCGTCACGCGACCAGGCCCCTTCATCCACGGACTTGGGCGATGTTGCGATCCGCTCGATTATGCCGCTTCCGTCCGCCGCCGCCCGGTACGCGGCAGTGGCACCGCTCATATCGGACAGGAAACCGATCCAGCGGCCGTCAGGAGACCAGAACGGCCGGTAGGTCTGGCTGCCGCCCGAGAAGATCCGGGTGATCGGCCCGACATCGAGGGTCTTGACCCAGATCTCTGCCCGGCCGTCCACGATCTGGTCCAGCGCCAGACGCATGCCGTCCGGCGACAGGGCCAGGCCGCCCACGCCGCTGGTCCAGTTGGGATCCACCACGGTGGCCTTGCCCGCGCGGGTAACCCGGACCACGCGCGGGGTCGCGCGGTAGGTGCTGTACGCAATGGTCCCGTTGGCTGAGAGCGCGAAGCTGGCGGTCGGGCCGAGCTCCGTGCGCACGTGGTCAAGCACCGCGACCGGATCGCCGGTGGTCCGGCCGCGTTTGGGGTCGAACGCCAGCGCCACCACGCTTCCGTCTCCCTCGACCACGATGAGATGTCCGGTAGGCGCAAGGAAGGCCCGGATGCCCCGCCGCAGGACCCGCATCTCGCCACGGGCGACATCGACCAAGGCAATGTCCGGGGTACCCCGCTTGCGCAACAGGCTCACGAGGACCCCCCGCCCGCCGGGCAGCGCCTCCGGCCAGCGGATGAACAACTCGTCCTTCGTGGTATCGGCCCGGGCAACGACCTCCGACGCGCCACCAGACGGCCGCACCCGCATCAGCGCCCCCCCGTCCACACTGCTGTAGTAGAGCCAGCCGTCATCGCTCCACGTGCCACCCCAGGCCATGGCGGAGTCGCGGACCACGGTGAGTGGAGCTCCTCCCGACAGGCCGAGCACCACCAGGTCCCCGGGAAAACCGGTCGTGAAAGCGAGCGATGCGCCGTCGGGGGAGAAGAATGGGAACCAGACGTTGTCAAAACCTGAGATCGCGGTCGTCTTCAGCGCATCGAGATGCCGGAGCAGCGCGCCGCCGGAGGCCGTGGGCAGCACCAGCGTCCGGCCATCGGGCGAGATGGCCGGGACGGACGTGCCGGTGAGGTCCCCCCCCTCGCGGTTCACCGTGAAGCGGACCACCGGGCCGGCAGGCCGCTGCGGTCGGAGCCACCCCCAGGCGGCGAGGCCGGTGGCGAGGATCGCGATGCCGGTGAGGAGGGCGGTCAGGCGGTTGGGCTGCTGGGCGGTTGGTGACGCCACACCTGCGCCCGCGCCGGTCGCGGTCCGGAACGCCGGATTAGCCAGCGCCTCTCCGAACGCCTTCGCGCTGTCGAATCGGTCGGCGGGGAGCTTCTCGAGTGACATGGCCACCGCCGCCGCCACGTTGGGCGGCACTGCCTTACGGAGCCGGGTGACCGGGGCCGCGTCCTCGGCGATGATCTTCATGATGATCTGCTGGGCGGAGCCGCCCAGGTGCGGCGGCTGGCCGGTCAGCATCTCATACAGCACGCTGCCGAGAGAGTAGACATCCGAGCGGGCCGTGATCTCCTTCTCGGCCGTGGCCTGCTCGGGGCTCATGTAGTGCGGCGTGCCCAGGGACATGCCGGTCTCGGTCATCCGCCCGCCCGCCGCGGCGGAGAGCGCCAGGGCGATGCCGAAGTCGGCCACCATCGGGCGGCCGTCGTGGAGCAGGATGTTCTCGGGCTTGATGTCGCGGTGGATCACCCCGTGGCGGTGGGCGTAGTCCAGCGCGTCGGCCACCTCGCGGGTGATCCGCACCGCCTCGTCGATGCCCAGCTGAGTCTCACGGTCGAGCTTGCTCCGGAGGGTCTCCCCGTCGATGAACGGCATCACATAGAAGAGGAAGCCGTCGGCGGAGCCGGAGTCGAACAACGGCAGGATGTGGGGATGCTGCAGCGCGGCGGTGGTGGTGATCTCCTGCACGAAGCGCTCGGCCCCCAGCACGGCGGTGAGCTCGGGCTTCAGGACCTTGATGGCGACCTGGCGGTGGTGCTTGAGGTCCTCGGCGAGATACACCTTGGCCATGCCGCCGGCGCCCAGTTCGCGCTCGATGCGGTAGCGGTCGGCGAGGCTGGCCCGGAGGCGGTCAAGACTCACGCGCGGGCCTCACTTGATGAAGTTCAACCGTTTCATCAGGGCAATGAAGCGCGGGTCCGACCGCAGCGGGACATAGATCGGGTCCCTCTGAAGCCAGACCAGTGACTGCGAGTTGGCCGCATAGGCCTCCTCGAGAGAGTCGATGGCGCGCGGGTAATCGCCGAGCCCAAGATACACCAGAGCCAGGTTGAACGGAGCCGCCTCACCCCCGGGCGAGATCTTCCGGAGTTCCACGAGGCTCGCCATCGCGCCGGCGCGATCGCCAGACGAGCCTGTGCGTAGGCCAGGTAAGCAGTGTTGAAGGGCGGGGCGCCGATGGTCTGCGCCCTCTGGTACTTCGCGATCGCCTCGGGGAACTTCCCGGCAAGGAGCGCTATCGTCCCTTGGTGCGCGATCGGGAAGAAGAAGGTGGGGTCGAGCTCCGTGGCCTTCCTGGTGAGCTCCAGCGCCACCGCTCGTCCCTCCCTCCTTGATGGGCATCCAAGGGCCAACGGTCCACGTGCCCTGCGCTCCGACGGCAGGGCCGAAGATGACCGGGCTGCTGGTGTCACGACGGACGCTGGTGCTTGAGGTCCCTGGCCAGACAGACCACGTCCATGCCACCGGCGCCCAGCTCCCGCTCGATCCGGTAGCGGACGGCGAGAGCTGTGGTGAGGCGATCCATGGTGCTCATGGCTTGCCGGCATGGGGCGGGGGCGTCGGCAGCCGGAAACACCGCGCGATCTCGGCATAGCGCGGGTCGGATCGGAGCCGATCCCAACGGGCGTCATTGCCCATGTAGAGAATCGGCAACGCCTGACCATCGTCGCAGGCCCGCTCCAGCCAGGCAAAGGCTTGATCCTTGTCACCCAGGCCGGCGTAAATGAGCGCGATATTGTACGGCCCGACGTACGTCCGCCTGGCGGTCGCTTTCAGGTCGTTGATAATCTGTCGGGCTCGCGCCGGGTTACCCGATACCGCGTGCGCATGCCCGAGATTGGACCAGTTTTCGGCGTTGTCCTTGTCAAGATCGACCGCCCTCTGATACGCCGCCAACGCCTCCGGCATTCGGTTCGTCTGCTCATAGGCCCGACCCAGAAAGTCCTCGGCGTAGAAGTAATTCGGGTCGAGGTCAAGGGCCGCACGCAGCTGGGTGATGGCCTGGTCGTACCGGTGCGCCAGGACGAGCACCATCCCCAGTACCTGGCTCGCTTCCACTGATACGGGATCGAGCTGCTGAGCCCGCTCGGCCTCCGCGACGGCTTCGTCGTAACGCCCCATGGAGACCAGGAACCACGCGTGGTAGTCGCGGGGCCGGGCATTGGCGGAGTCCATCGCGATGGCCCGGGAGAAGGCCCGCTCCGCCGCGGGCCAATCCCAGTCGTACCAGTGGGCCACAAGGGCAAGTGACAGGTGTGCGCTGGCGAGCGTCGAGTCGATCGCCAGGGCCTTCCGGGCGGCTGCCTTCGCCGCTGGTCCAGCCTCCCTGGGCGGGATGAACCAGTCACCGGCGGTGATAAAGTTCCACGCCAGGCCGTCCCAGGCCAGGGCATAGTTCGAATCGATGGCGAGCGACTGTTGGAAGAAGGCGCGCCCCCGGTCGAAGCCCTCCAGGGTGAACTTGGCGGTGAAATACATGCCCTTGAGGTAGAGCTGGTAGGCTTGGGGGTTGTCGGTCGAGCCGCGCCGGAGTCGCCGTTGATCGGAGCTGGAGAGCGAGGTCAGCCGCCGCGATACTTCGGTGGCAATGTCGTCCTGGATGGCCAGCAGGTCGGCGAGTCGGCGATTGAATCGCTCACCCCACAGCAGCTTGCCCTGCTGGATGTCGGCGAGCTCGACATCAACGCCAAGCGAGTCGCCGCGATGGGTGACCCGCCCGGTGAGGACGGCGGCGATCCCCAGCTCCTCGCCGACCTGCTGCGAGGTCATCCCCTTGCCCTTGTAGTCGCGCCCCACGCTCACCGGAATGACCCTCACGCCGGGCAGCCGGGTGAGGCTGTTGCTGATGCTCTGGGTGATTCCATCGGAGATGTAGTCGCCATCCGGGTCGTTGGTACGAATGTCGAAGGGAAGGACCGCGATGGAATCCAGCGACCTTGGTCCTCCGCGCGGGTAGATCCCGAACCCGATGACACCTAGAACCACCGCGGCCACGGCAATCCCGACCGCGACCCGGGGCCGCGTGACGCGGGCGACCGGGGAGCCCGCTGGTGACGCGGAGCCGACACCGCCCACGAGCGCGTGCGCGAAGTCGCCGCATGCCGCGAATCGATCGGCCGGCGTCTTCGACAGCGCGCGGAGTACCGCCACATCGACGACCGGGGACACCGCGGGCCGAGTGGCGCGCAGGCTCCGCGGCGTCTCGCTCATCAGTCGCGCGATAATGGCCTGCGCCGTGGGACCGGTGTGCGGCGGTTCGCCGCTCAACATCTCATAGGTCACGGCGCCCAGCGCGTACTGGTCGGATTTCGCATCGAGATTGCGCTCGCCGGCGGCCTGCTCCGGGCTCATGTAGTGCGGGGTGCCGAGCGAGAGCCCGGTCTCGGTCACGCGGGAACCGCCGGCCTGGGCCACGGCCAGCGCGATACCGAAATCGGCGATCACCGGCTGGCCGGCCTGGAGCAGGATGTTCTCGGGCTTGAGGTCGCGGTGGATGACCCCCTGGGCGTGGGCGTAATCCAGCGCACTGGCGAGCAGGGTAACCAGGCGGACGACGTCGTCCACCGGCAGTTGACGCTCGCGCTCGAGCCTGGCCCGCAGGGTCTCGCCTTCCATATAAGGCATGACGTAATACAGGAAGCCGTCGGCTTCGCCCGGAATCGAACAGCGGCAGCAGGTTGGGATGCTGGAGGTTGGCGGTGACCTTGATCTCGGCCAGGAACCGTTCGGCGCCGAGCACGGCGGCCAGCTCGGGGCGAAGGACCTTCACCGCGACCTTGCGGTCGTGCTTGAGATCCTGCGCGAGGTACACCGTGGCCATGCCGCCCTGGCCCAGCTCGCGCTCAATGCGGTAGCGGTGACTAAGGGCGGCGGCGAGGCGGTCGGCCTGGAGACTCATCGGTTGGCCTCGTCCACGGCCCGCCGCATCCGGTTCACCCACCCGGGGATCACCCGGAGATAGGGAACCGGCCTCTCCTCGGCGCCGCGCGCGTACGCGATCCGGCCATCGGGCGCGAGCGTGGCCGACTGTCCCGCGGTCTCCAGGAACCCGGGCAGCTTGAGCCAGGGGCGGCGCACCACCTCCGGCGGCTCGGTGTTGGTGTTGATCATCAGGCGGTCGATCCCCTGGGGCGAGCCCATGTTCTCCACCACGATCTCGGACGGTGACCGCCACAGCGGCTCGCCGGCATGGTTCGCCGCCAGCTGATAGCGCCGGCCATCCCGCGGGAACGGCTCGAGCCAGACCGAAGTGATGCTGCGATCGTTGTAGACGATCCACCGGCCGTCGGGGGAGAGCCTTGTGAACGATGCATCGGCCAGCAGGGTGTCGAGGGTGGCGGGCCGGGCATTAACGTGGAGGGCCACCGCGACGCCCAGCCGGAGCAGCGGCCCGATCACGCGGTCGTCAGGCAGCCAGGTGAATCCCTCGAACCGGTGCGGGGTGGTGTAGACGGACTCCGGCGCCTCCGCCCGCCCGGGCGAGCCGACGAACACCGCGTTCGCATCGCTGAAGAGCAGGCGGTCCCCCCGGGGACTCCACACCGGCTGGCGGATCTCCGCTCGGCGCACCCAGGGCACGAACTGGCCGGTCCGGAGGTCGTAGATGCGGAGCTCCTGGCCCTCTCGGCCCTCGACCACCGCCGCCAGGCGGCGCCCATCGGGACTGAACGCGATGCGCAGGAACACCGCCCGGCCCAGGGGGAGGGTGTCGACCCCCCGCTCGTCGGCCTGCACCAGGTGGCCCACGGCGTGGTCGATGCCGTGGGCGTAGACAAGCGTTCCCGAGGCCGCGATGTCGTAGGTTCCTGCGCCGCTGTACTCACGCCGGCCCAGTCCGGTCGCCAGGCGCACCGACCGCCCGACCCGGCCGGTACCGAGATCCACGGGGGCGGCCTGCAGATCGCCGCCCAGCGACACGTAGACCAGGTACTTCCCCTCGACGACCCGCGGATTCGAGCCGAAGACCACCGCCGAGTCGGGGCCCGCCCCCGTCCACAGGTAGGTGGCCTTGATGCTGTCGTGGATATCGACCCGATGAATGCGCTTGTCGCCGCCGCCCCCGCACAAAAGTTCGTCGCGGTCGGGGAGCTGGGCCGGCATGATGCAGTAGGCCAGACCCGTGGCGGTGCTGGGTCCTCCAGCCGGATCGAACCACCGAACCCGCTTGCCGTCCGCCTCGACCACCATGACCCTGCCGTCGGGCAGCCACTGCAGATCCGCGGTCGAGGTTCCGCTGCCCAGGGTCGTGGTGGACCCGCCACCTACGGCCATGACCTCCACCGTCCATGATCCGGCGCGCTCGCGCAGGAAGGCGAGCCGGGCGCCGTCTGGTGAGAGAGCCGGCTGCCAGCCGTCGTCGGTGCCGTCAATGCGGCGCGCGCTGCCGTCGAGGAGAGACCGGTACCAGAGCTCGGCGTGCCCGGCCCGCACTGCCTGGTAGACCACGAAATCGCCCCCGGGCGCTACCGCGAACCCGGTGCCGCGAATGGTCCACATCTCGGCGCTGTCGGGGAGACCGACATCGTATTCCCGTGGCCCCTGTCCCGCCCCGGGACGGGCGGCCAGCCAGGCGGCCGCCCCAAGCGCCAGCGCGGCTACGGCCAGGGTGCCGATGGTGCGCGGATTGCGGAGCCAGGCGCGGCCGCCGGGTGCGGCAGCCACCGCCGCCGAGGTCCGGGTGGTCGCAAAACCGGGATTACCCAGCGCATCGGCGAACGCTCTGGCGCTCTCGAACCGATCGGCCGGCAGCTTCTCCAGCGACATGGCCACCGCCGCCGCCACGTTCGACGGCACCGACTTCCGGAACCGGGTGACCGGCGCCGCCTCTTCGGTCACGATCTTCATGATGATCTGCTGGGCCGACGCCCCCACGTGCGGCGGATTGCCGGCCAGCATCTCGTACAGCACCGAGCCCAGGGAGTACACGTCTGAGCGGCCGGTGATCTCCTTCTCCGCCGTCGCCTGCTCCGGGCTCATGTAGTGCGGCGTGCCCAGCGACATGCCGGTCTCGGTCATCCGCCCGCCCGCCGCCGCACTCAGCGCCAGCGCGATCCCGAAGTCCGCTACCATGGGCCGGCCGTCGTGCAGCAGGATATTCTCGGGCTTGATGTCGCGGTGGATGACGCCGTGGCGGTGGGCGTAGTCGAGGGCGTCGGCCACTTCCCGGGTGATCCGAACGGCTTCGTCGATGCCGAGCTGGGTCTCGCGGTCGAGCCGGGTGCGCAGGGTCTCGCCGTCGATGAACGGCATGACGTAGAAGAGGAAGCCGTCGGCGCTGCCGGAGTCGAACAGCGGGAGAATGTGCGGATGCTGTAGGGCCGCGGTGGTGGTGATCTCCTGCACGAAGCGCTCGGCGCCGAGGACGGCAGCGAGTTCCGGCTTCAGGACCTTCACCGCCACTCTGCGCTTGTGCTTCAGGTCTTCCGCGAGATACACCGTGGCCATGCCGCCCTGGCCGAGCTCGCGGTCGATGCGGTAGCGGTCGGATAATGCGGCGGTGAGGCGGTCGCGGACCTCAGTCATGGCCCGCCCGCCGGGACAGCTCGGTGAGCGTCGTGAACCAGTTGGTCACCACCGTGAGCCGGGTGGTCGTGGCCGGCCCGGCGACCGGCGCGAGCAGGTACAGCCGGCCGCCATCGGGGGAGACAGCATACTCGACGCCGCTGACATTAAGCCAGGAGCCCCGGGCCAGCAGCTGGGGCTCCCCCGCCGCAAACTGCCCCGTGGCTTTCACGCTCACGCTCCACCACTCCCCACCGATACGCCAGACCAGCTCGCTGCCACCCCGGGTCCACAGCGGCTCCTCGCCGCCGTTGCGGGAGATCCGCCAGCGCTCACCGGTCGCGGGGTAGGGCTGCACGTAGATCTCGTCGGTTCCCGATTCGCTGGAGGAGTAGGCGATCCAGCGGCCATCGGGCGAGAACACTCCGCCCCATTCGAGCGCGGGGGTCACGGCGACCGGATGCACGGCGCCGCCGTCGAGATCGGCCACCAGCACGTCCGCCCCGGTAGAGTCCTCCTGGACGTACACGGCCAGGCGCCTCCCGTCCGGCGACCAGCGCGCCGCGGAGCCGGTCACCTTGAGCTTGAGCGTCGCTACCGTGACCGGGCTCTCCCGGCCGCTGGCATTCTGGGCCACAACCGTCGCCTCGTCCCCCGATCGGGTGACATAGGTGACGCGGCCGTCCGGCGAGAAGCTGGGGCAGAACATGCCCCCGCTGGAGGTCAGTCGCACCCGGGCGCCGGTAGCCAGCTCGTATACCCAGAGATCCCACTGGCCCGTCCCTGGGTCCGCGACGCGGGCCGCAATGCGGGTGCCGTCGGGTGAAAGGGAGATACACCCGAACCGCGCCGCCTCGAACGGCAGGGTATCCACCCGCCCCGACCGGTTCCGGGCGACCAGCCGGCTCCGGTCGTTGGCGACGCCACGGGCATAGACCAGGAGCCCGGTGCGGGCAAAGGTGTACTGGGCCGCGCCCAGACTGGCCTCGGTCCTCAGGTGCGGCAGCACGACCAGCGGTTCGCCGGTCACTCTCAGCGCCGACAGGTCGAAGGGTACCGCCCAGAGTTCACCCTGGTGGGCATAGGTGATGTGCCCCGTCGGGGCATAGCGCGCATCGGTTCCCGCGGCGACGAGCCGCCGCCGCTCGCGGCTTTCGGGGAGGAACAGGCTGGTGTCGGAGATGATGCCGCGGCCACCCGGCAGGATCTGGGGCCGGGCCATGATCTGGCGCAGCTCCTCTCTGGCGCCGGTCTCGGCGTTGACCCGGATCACCCGCCGGCCCTGCAGGTCGCTGACCACCAGCCAGCCATCGTCGCCCCAGTCGGCCCCGAAGAAGCTGTTCACGGTCATGATCGGGCTGGGCGAGCCGGCGAAGCCGAGGCGCACCTTGCTCAGCTGATCGCGCGCGTGAAAGCCCAGCCAGGCGCCGTCCGGAGAAAAGAAGGGGCAGCAGGCGTCCTCGGTGCCGGCCACCGGGACCGCGGTGTCGCGGTCCATCGGCCGGAGGTAGAGCTGGGTCCCGTCGCCTCGCTGGGCGACGTAGGCCAGCGTCGCACCGTCCGGAGACAGCGCCAGCGCCGTCCTCCCGAGGGCCAGCGGCGCCTTCCCGATGAAGGCGAGCGGTGCCGAGTCGGGGAGCACGATCGTCGAGGTGACCACCGCGCCGCCGCCGGCGCGGGGTGCCGGCCGCCACCAGCCCCAGACGGCCACCGCGCCCGCCAGCGCCAGCAGTGCCCAGGGCAGGGTTCCGGTCAGCGGGAGGCGCTGAGGACCGGCATGCGCTCGCGCCGAGCGGGTACGCGTCGTGGTGAAGCCGGGCTTCGCCAGGGCCTCGGCGAACTCGGCGGCGGTGGCGAAGCGATCGGCCGGAAGCTTCTCCAGCGCCGTCAGCACCGCGGCCTCGACGTGCGGCGGGACGGTCTTCCGCTGCAGCGCCAGCGACCGCGGCTCCTCGGTCATGACCCGCGCGACAATGGCCTGCGCCGTGGAGCCGGTGAAGGGCGGGTCGCCGGCCAGCATCTCGTAGGTCACCACGCCGAGCGCGTAGACGTCGCTCCGCCCGGTGATCTCCCGCTCGCCCATCGCCTGCTCGGGCGACATGTAATGCGGGGTCCCGAGGCTCATCCCGGTTTCGGTCATCCGGCCGCCGCCGGTGCTGCTGGCGGCCAGGGCGATCCCGAAGTCGGCGACCAGCGCCGCCCCGTCGTGGAGCAGGATGTTCTCGGGCTTGATGTCGCGGTGAATGACCCCATGCCGGTGGGCGTAGTCGAGCGCCCCGGCCACCTGGCTGGCGATCCGGACTGCGTCCTCGATCGGCAGCTGCTTCTCGCGGTTCAGCCGGTCACGGAGCGATTCGCCGGCCACGAACGGCATCACATAGAAGACGGTGGATTCGACCTGGCCGGAATCGTGGAGCGGCAGGATGTGCGGATGCTGCAGGTTCGCCGTGGTCCGGATCTCGTTCAGGAATCGCTCGGCGCCGAGGATGGCTGCCAGCTCGGGACGAAGCACCTTGAGCGCCACCTTGCGATGGTGCTTGAGGTCCTCGGCCAGATACACCGTGGCCATGCCGCCCTGGCCCAGTTCGCGCTCGATACGGTAGCGGTCGGACAGGGCGGCGGTGAGGCGCCCGGTGACGTCAGGCACCGATCACCTGCAACCCCACCGAGCGCGCGGCCGTCGCGAGCGCCGTGTCGTGGGTAGCCATGGTCAGGTCCGCGTTGCGCGCGTCGCGCCAGGCAATGGCGGTGGACAAGTGAATGGCGTCCAGAGTGCCCAACGGCGTCGGGAACGGCTCGGATGCGCGGCGCAGCACGGGACGGCCCACATCCACGACTTCGACCGCCTCGAGCAGCCGGTAGACGGCCGTGCGCCGTGCGGCCACTTCGTCGCCGGACAGCGATCCGAGGCGCGACAGGCGATCGAGGGTCCGAAGACACTCGACCTCGGTGAGCGCGCTCGCGACCGCCGACTCGATGCGCTGCCACTCGGCGAGTCGGTTGGGCTCGCCGAGGACCAGGCGCAGGGCGACCGACGCATCGAGGTAGGCAATCATCGCGACGGCTGCCGCTCGGCGAGCAGCGCGGCCAGGCTGTCGACCGGGCGGCCGAGCGGCGGGGGCAGCGGGACGTCGTGGAGCGGGCGGGCCGGGTGCCGGACGGTCAGCGGCTCGCCGGCCGGCCAGTACGGCACCAGCCGGGCGATGGGAGTGTCGCGGTCGCAGACCGTGACCGGATGCCCGCGACGGGCCGCTCGCAGATACGCGCTCAACCGCGCCTTGAGCTCGGCGACCTTGACGGTCTTCTCGGGTCGTTCCTTCATGGTCACAATATGGTCATATATAGTCACATTGGTCAACAACACGACCCATCCCCCGGGCACGGCGCTCGGGACCGAGGGTGGGCGCCAGCTCCGGCCGCGGCACCTTCACCGCGACCTGGCGGCGGTGCTGGAGGTCCTCGGCCAGGTACACCGTGGCCATCCCGGCGCCTCACTCACGGCCGCCCACCTGCCGGGCTCGGGTCGGCGATTCGGGCGAGGGGATTGAGGGTCACCATCAGCGTCCGGGTTTCTCCCGGGGTACCCACGACCAGGAACTCGGAGCCGTCGGCGGAAACGTCGTACTCGGCCCGGCCACCGCTGAGCAGGTACGTTCCCTGGAACAGCGAGTCCACCCGGCCGATCCTGAAATCCGCTCCGGGCGTCACCGGCACTGCGAGGAACCAGCCGCGATCGCGGTAGATGATCTCGTGACCACGCCTGGTCCAGCGCGGTTCGATGCCGCCCTCACTGGAGATCTGCCAGCGCCCGGCGCCCGAAGGGAATGACCGCACGTAGACCTCGCGCCGGCCGGACTCGTCGGAGACGTAGGCCAGCCAGTGTCCGTCGGGCGAGAGCACGGGCGAGCGTTCATCGGCCGAGGAGACCGCGAAGGGATGCTCACCGGTGGAATCCCGGTAGAACACGTCGCCACCCTTCTGGGTCAGCCGCCAGAATGCCAGCGTGCCCTCCGGCGACAATCCCACGGGGAATTCCGTCTGGGGGCTGGCCACGAGCGATTCGGCCGTGCCCGAGCCGTCGGGGGACGCCGCGTAGATGTCCCAGCTGGTACTGGTAGAGAGAATGTATCCGAACAAGAGCCGCTGCCCGTCGCGGGACCACTCGGGCCCGATGGCCTGGCCGGCGAGCGCCAGGCGCTGCCGGGTGCCCTGGCCCCGATCGGCAACCCAGAGTTCACCACCCAGCTGCTTGGTGACAAAGGCGACGCGCCGGCCGTCCGGGGAGAGCCGGGGATTGGCGTAGTCCAGCCCGCCGGCCATTTCGATCCGGGCCCCGCCTCGGCGGTCCAGCCGGAGCAGCTGAGCGCGCTGTGACGTCCCCATCACCTGTACGGTGATCCCCTGGCCGATGGCCACCTTGGCACCACGGGCCTCCTCGACCACTCCTTCGAGCACGGGCATCGGCTTGCCCGTGAAACGGCGCTTCCTCACATCGAATGGGGCGCCAAGCAAGACCCCGCCCGGTGACAGCCAGAACACGGTCCCGTCCAGAAATCGTGGATCGGTCCCTGGGACGTCGTCGAAGATGGTCAGCTTGCCCTCAGGAACCGTGACCAGGCCGAGCAAGACCGTCCCATCGTTGCTGCTCACGCTGCACAGCACGGCGTCGCCATCGGGAAGGAACGTCGGCCATTCGATGAGACGAGCGAGCGAGTCCTGCGGCACCAGTTGTTCCAGCCGTCCGCCCGACGCCTTGATCCTCGAGAGTCCGGAGATGTCCTCCAGGACAATCTCATCGCCGTTCCCCCACGTGGCGCCGGCGACGACGTTGCCGAGCAGCTGCGCCACGACGGTGGGCGCCCCGCCCGCGAGGCGCACCTTCATGAGCCGCTGGTTGGCCACGAAGCCGATCCACTCGCCGTCGGGCGAGAAGAACGGCATGTAACTGCCTTCCGTGCCGATGATCGGGCTGGGCAGCTGTTCGTCCAGCCGGCGCAGGAAGAGCCGGTGCTGCCCCACGGTGCCGCCGGTGTAGAGCAGCGCCGAGCCGTCAGGCGACACCGCGACGGAGCGCCCGAAGGTGTCCACGTAACGAGCGGAATCCGGGAGCGCGAGCGTGAACTGGACGGTGCGGGCCGGCTCGGCGCGTGGCCGCGCCAGCAGCCAGCCGGCCGCCAGCCCCAGCGCACCGAGCCCGAGACCGGACACGATGGCCGCGAGTCCGGGCCGCCCGGACAACACGCTCGCTGGTGAGCCCGTTGCGCGCGGCGGTCCCCGACCGGGTGAGGTAGCCCGGGTCCGCCAGGGCGGCGGCGAATTCGGCGGCGGTGGCAAACCGATCGGCCGGCAGCTTCTCCAGCGCCGTGAAGACCGCCGCTTCGACCCCCGGCGGGATGGTCCGCCGCTGGGCCGTGAGCATCGGCGGTTCCGCGGTCATCACCTTGGCCACGATGGCCTGCGCCGTCGGGCCGGTGAACGGCGGCTCGCCCGACCAGCATCTCGTAGGTCACGCAGCCCAGGGCGTAGACATCGCGAGCGGGCGGTGATCTCACGCTCGCCCATCGCCTGCTCGGGGCTCATGTAGGTCGGCGTGCCGAGCGACATGCCGGTCTCGGTCATCCGGGTGCCGCCGGCCTTGCTGGCGGCCAGCGCGATGCCGAAGTCGGCCACCAGGGCGCGGCCGTCGTGCAGCAGGATGTTCTCCGGCTTGATGTCGCGGTGAACAACGTCGTGGCGGTGGGCATAGTCGAGCGCGCCGGCGACTTCGGTGGCGATCCGCACCGCGTCGGCAATGGGAAGCTGCTTCTCGCGAGTCAGGCGATCGCGGAGACTCTCTCCCTCGATGAACGGCATGACATAGAAGAGGAACTCGGCGGCTCGGTGGCTCGGCGGCTCGGCCTCGGGCCGGCAGCGGTAGCATGTGCGATCCCCGAATCGAACAGCGGCAGGATGTGCGGATGCTGCAGGTTGGCGGTGGTCTTGATCTCGCTCAGGAACCGCTCGGCGCCGATCACCGCGGCGAGCTCGGGCCGGAGGACCTTGATGGCGACCTGGCGGTCGTGCTTGAGGTCGTGGGCGAGATACACCGTCGCCATGCCGCCCTGGCCCAGCTCCCGCTCGATGCGGTAGCGTACGGCTAAGGGCGGCGGCGAGGCCGTCGGGCGTGGTCGTCACTGCGCGGCCTGCTCCAGCCGGTCGAGCTCGACCGGCCAGTTGAACACCAGGTTGAGATCCTTCGCGTCGCGTCCGCCCGACTGAAGCATCAGGAATCGCTTGCCGTCGGGATGGACGTCGTAGCTGCGATGGTAGTCCGACATCGCCAGCCCCGGAATGGAAGAACAGCAGCCTTGGGCGTCCCGGCGCTGAAGCGGCGCCCGGTGGTGACCGGCACCGCGAACATGTCGCCGCGGCGGTTCCGGAAGAACAGCTCGGTCCCGTCCCGCCGCCACAGCGGCTCCACGCCGCCCCCCACCGAAATGGCGAATCGCGCCGAGTCCACCGTCGGGGAACGGCCGGACGTAGACCTCGGGGGCACCGGACTCGTTGGAGACGTAGGCCAGCCACTGGCCGTCGGGCGAGACCACCATGGCGAAGTTGTCGAAGCGGCTCTGCAGCAGGGTCCGGGCGGTGGTGTCTACCCCATTCTGGAGGATCAGGAGTCGACGGGTGCCCGCCGCGCCTCCACAGCTCCGGTACACCGTGTAGCGGCCGAGGGGGTCGAACCAGACCTCGTCCAGCAGAGTGCCCTGGGGTGAGGCGGGCTGCACGCTGTCGCTGCCATCGGCGCGCTGCATCCAGGCGGTGCGGCGATTGTTGCGGGTGGCCATGAAGGCGACCTTGCGCCCGTCGGGCGTCCACACCGGGCGGTCGGCGTTCTCGACATCGAAGGAGAGCCGGCTGAAGGCGCCCGCGGGCAGCTGCTTCACCCAGATCTGGGTCCCTCCTCCCATGCGACCTGGCCAGGGCGATCTGGCTGCCGTCGGGTGACAGTGCCAGCTGCAGGAAGGTACCCACCATGGTGGTGTCCACCGGCGTCACCTTGCCGCTCCGATCCACCCAGACGACCGCCACCGACCCGGTGGACCTCCGCTGGTAGACCAGCGTTCCCGTCTCGGACACCGCGAACTGGACCGTGCCGTTGCTGTTCTCCTCCTGAACATCCTGCCTGATCAGCACCGGGGTCCCGAGGAGTCTTCCCCTTCTCGCCGTCGAAGCGCGCGACCAGGAGCCGGCCATCCGCTCCCCCGATGGCGATGAAGCCCGGGGCCACGTAGCGGGCCAAGGACCCCGGCGTCAGCTCGGTTGTGGTCCCGGTCTTGAGGTCCACCACACCGATCTGATTGGAGCCGATGGAACCCTTCCACAGCATGACCAGGGCCTGGCGACTGCCCGGCAGGACATCGGGAAAGTCGTGCTCCACCACGCCCGTCGCTCGAGTCCGGAAACGAGAGCACGGTCACCGCCCCGCCGGAGGGTGCCACCCGGGCGAGGCCCCGGCGGGTATGGGTGAAGTAGATCTGGCCGTCATCGCCCCAGTCGCCGCCGCCAAACGATGCCACCGAGTCCGCCACCACGGTGCGGGAGACGCCCCCGGTGACGGCGATGACCTTGAGGACGGTCCGGCCGGTCGCGGCGGTGAAGAAGCCGAGCGACTCGCCGTCGGGCGAGAAGAACGGGGCAAAGGCGTTCTTGGTGTCCGCGAGTGGCCGCGCGTTGGGCTGGTCGAGGTCCCGCACCCAGAGGGCCTCATCGTTGCCGTCGGGGCCGATGAAGGCGACCCGCTTCCCCGAGGGCGAAATGGCCAGCCGCAGGTTGCCGATGGCCCGGACCACGGTGCTGTCGCCGAGGAAGAGCGTGGTGCGGACGACGTCGCCGGGGCCGACGCTGCCGGGATTGCCCTTCCGTCCGCCGATCACCAGCCCGGCGATCAGCGCTACCACGGCAAGGGCGCCGGTGGTGAGCCAGGCGCGACGGCCTCGGGCCGCCGCCGGCATGAACCCGGTGTGCGCCATGGTGAGCGACGGATTGGCCAGCCCCGCGGCGAACTCCGCCGCGGTGGCGAAGCGGTCCGCCGGGAGCTTTTCGAGCGCGGTGAACACCGCGGCCTCGACGTGCGGCGGGATGCTCCGCCGCTGCGCGGTGAGCGAGGCCGGCTCCGCCGTCATCACCTTGGCCACGATGGACTGCGCGGTGGGGCCGGTGAAGGGCGGCTCGCCCAGCAGCATCTCGTAGGTCATGCAGCCCAGCGCGTACACGTCGGAGCGGGCGGTGATCTCCCGCTCTCCCATGGCCTGCTCGGGACTCATGTAGGTCGGCGTGCCGAGCGACATGCCGGTCTCGGTCATCCGGGTGCCGCCCGCTTTGCTCGCCGCCAGCGCGATGCCGAAGTCGGCCACCAGCGCCCGGCCGTCGTGCAGCAGGATGTTCTCCGGCTTGATGTCGCGGTGGATGACGTTGTGGCGGTGGGCGTAGTCGAGCGCGCCGGCGACCTCGGTCGCGATCCGCACCGCGTCGGCGATCGGGAGCTGCTTCTCGCGGATCAGCCGGTCGCGCAGCGACTCGCCCTCGATGATACGGCATGACATAGAAGAGGAAGTCATCGTCCGCCGTCGCCCGCCCGAGTCGATCGACAGCGGCAGGATGTGGGGATGCTGCAGGTTGGCGGTGGTCTTGATCTCGCTGAGGAACCGCTCGGCGCCGATGACGGCGGCGAGTTCCGGCCGGAGCACCTTGATGGCCACCTGGCGGTCGTGCTTGAGGTCCTGGGCGAGGTACACCGTCGCCATGCCGCCCTGCGCCCAGCTCCCGCTCGATGCGGTAGCGGTCGGCGAGGGCGGCAGCGAGTTGAAGGGGGGGTGTGGTCATGAGGTCGGGAAAGGTAACTGCGGGAGGGGGGACGACCACCGGGGTGGTCCGGGGAGCGGTCGCGAACGAGGACCCGTGCTCGGGCCGTGCCAGACCGAGCCTGGACAGGGTCTGCCGGCGGCCGGGGTCGGGCCCGGCTGGACGGCGCCTCCGCTGGCGCCTGGCACGGGGGGCGATCGGGGCGGCCGAACCGCCCTAGCAGAGACGTGGGAAAGATGCAGATTGTCCCCCCCGCTCCAGATCTCCAGCACCTGGGCGGCCAAGCAGCTCTCCCCCAAGTCGGCTTGTGCCCGGATGTCCTACACGGTGTGCCACGCTGTGGCCAGAAGGCCCTGAGCATCGCGACCCGATGCCCGCACTGTGGCGATCCATTCGGGACCCGGCACAACTACGAAACCCGCTGGCGCCTCCGCGACACGCCGGCGGTGCTCGCCATCGTTGCCCTGCTGCTCGTCTACCTCGGAGTCGATGCCGTACGGCGCAGTCCCGCGCCCCTGGAAGCCGGCTTCTCCCCCCCGCCGACAACCGCTCGAACCCCCAGGCGCAGCTCCCCGAGCCGCGCGCACCGGCGCCGAGCGAGTCGCGTCCGGCGACCAACGAGCCGGGTCCCGCGATCAGCCAGCCGCATCCAGCGACCGCCGATCCCTACCGTCAGCACTCCCGCGGCTGCCTTACAGGAGCGCCGCTTCACGACCATCTGGGCCAATGTCCGGGAAGCGCGGCGGCCCAAGGCACCCGTAGTGACGGTGCTCGAGCCGGGAGAGCCCGTGCTGGTGGATTCACTCAGCGAGGAGTGGTATCGGGTGGTGGCGAATGGGGAGAAGGTGGCTACGTCTACAGTGGGTTAGTGGCGGTAAACCCTCCCGGCGCACGGAACTGAATCCCCTGCTCTGGCCCTTCACGGCCCTGATTGCCCGAACAAACGACGGGTAGCCTGAAGCCACCGCGGAGGCCGCGGTGGTAATGTCCCTCCGGCGTGTCGCGGTTTCCAAACTAGGGTCTGGAGCCGATGTGCGCGGCCCAAGAACGGGGAATATCCAGTTGGATGGACGTAAGAGCGGCCGGGTATTTAGTCATTCCGGGTGATCACGCCGGCCCTCATCGTTGTGGCTCCGCCACTCGAACGGGCTGAGTCTGGTCCCCAAGGACGCCGTTCCCAAGCTGGCCCTCATTTCCGTGTCCCCAACAGTAGATTGAACCCTCCGGGGTGATACACCACAGGAATGAGACTCTCCCACGCTCAGGACGTGAATTTCAATGGTGCCGCCGCGAGCACCGGGGCCGGCTGAGAACCGTTGCGAGGCGGCAGCAGGGTCCCCCAGTTGCCCAAAGGAATTGTCTCCCCAGCAGTA
Source organism: uncultured Gemmatimonadales bacterium (assembly GCA_963709905.1). GTDB lineage: Bacteria > Gemmatimonadota > Gemmatimonadetes > Gemmatimonadales > GWC2-71-9 > JADJOM01. The sequence goes on along the minus strand of CAVPYI010000003.1, from coordinate 8,542 downwards.
CGCGACGCTATCGCTCTCCCGAACCGAACAGGTGTGGGCAGCGTCCGGCCCCGATCATTGCGAACCTGAATCCGCCAACCGACGGCGTGGGCAGGCGCCTGCACTCGGTTGGCCCGTGTGGGTGGACATAGACGGTATCTGGCGGGTTTGCAGTATCGGAGGTCCAGGCGCAGAACGATCGCGTCCTGCAAAGCCGTGCCGAGTTCTCCATGCTGATTGCTGCCCCAGCAGTATGCGACACCGGAGACGTCCAAAGCGCAGGAATGTGCCTCGAAGTTCACGTCCCACCCCGCTGAGACCGCCGTAAACTCGACGCTAGTCCCGACCGTGCCACTAACCGAGGAACAAGGCAGGACAAGCTCGATTGGCGCTGGGGGTGGCCCAGCGATCCCGTAGACGTGAGAACCTGTTTCGCGGCACAGCGATCGAGAACCCCATTCAGCATGGCAGGATCCAGTCCCAATTGTCCGACGGTGGCCAATCCCCAACAGAAGGAGAGGAAACCTGGCTGCTGAGCAAGACGGGCAGGACCAGACGGAGGTGGGGGAGGAAGAGGAGGACCTCCACCGGGGAGCCCAATTGCACAGGTATGGCCACCACCGCTCGCGGTGGACACTTACACCGCTACATCCGGGTTTACGGGTCTCGGCAAGCACTGCCGAGTCGCCACGGCGACAAAAATGAAGACGAAGCCGCACGGGACGGTGTCGGGTCTGCCCGTGACACCCCCAGTTCGCCAAGGCTGTTCTCTCCCCAACAAAGCAAGTTGGACGGCCCACCACGCTAGTCTTCGTGCACAAGTATGGTTTCTCCCCACACTCACACTAGCGTACAACAACCCCGCGCCCCCAAGAGCCGGCAGCAGTTGCGGGTCGATGGACCCATTGCCGACCTCGCCGTAATCATTGCTGCCCCAGCAATAGAGCAGTCCACCTGCCGCGAGCGCACAGGTCACGTCACCACCCGCGCTGATCTTCGTGAGCTTCGGCACCTGTCAAGCCGCTGACCGGCCCCGGAACCACCCTTTCGGCACCGTCGCCATTTCCGAGCAACCCCCCGGATCCTCCCCAGCAATACGCAACGCTATCGATGCTGATGCCACAGCTGTGCCGTGCACCGGCGCTGACGGCGATCCAGCGTTCCTTCACCGCGATGATGTGAGTCAGGGTGACCGGCTTGGCAATGCCTGTTCCGTCGGTGATCCTTACGGTGATCACAGCAGACCCGCGGCGACGCGCCTTGAGGGTAGCCGAGAGTCCGGCTGCGCGGACCTCGAAGGTGTCGCTCCCCGTGGGGACGGTGTCCTGAACGACCGAGACTACGCCGCTGTCGCTAGAGGCCCAAGTCACCCGCGCACTAACCACCTCGCTGGAACGCCTGTCATCAGCTCGAAGGCGTACCTGAACCCTCGCTGTGTCTGTGTGTGCCATGGTTCCAGGAAAGGCGGCGAGCGGCTCGAGAATGATCCGTGGCACGATTGTCGACGTGAACTCGCTGGTACAGCCGCCACGACCAGAAGGATTGCCATCGATCCGAGCAGTGGAAAATACTGGAAACGGTCGCCCATATCCGTTCCTATCGCCGCGGCCGGAACTTAATACGGATTCCAGGACCCAATCTACGTCAGGGGAGCGGCTCAGCCCCTGCTTGAGTAGTCGATCGTCCCACACAAGGGGAATCACGGGAGGATATCGCACCTGACGGTCATCCTGCCTCGTGCGCTTATCCAACTCGGGCCGTGCTCGTCGACCGCACAGTGAATCGAGCGCCAAGTCGGCACGTGCTCCGAGACGCGCCGGTCCGAAAAGATCAGAACCCGAAACGCAACCCGGTACCCAGGTAGACATCTGGCAGGGTCGACAGCCTCGCCGGCACTTTGAAGTTCCAGTGGCCGCCCGTGGCTTCGATCGCCACATGGGGGAACAGGGCCAGCTCGAGCGCGGCACCGGCGCCGTAACCGATCACGTCGTTGGATTCCTTCTGCCACAAGGGCTGATACACCGGCCCGCCGGCTCCCGAGACGAAGAACCCGCCGGCGTCGAACCGTCCCTCGACCCGCCCGAACCCGACCTCGGCGAACGGAGTGAACGCGACCGGCCCGGCCTGGAGCCGAAGATCGAAGCCGGCCATCCCGGCCGACACCGCGAGATTCGACGGCGCCAGCCGGAGCAGCACGAGGTGCCAGCCGATCTTCTGCTGCCCGCGGAGGAGGAGCGCTGCGCGCCCGCTCGGGAACCGGCCGGATTCGTAGACCGAGCCGGAGGTCGGCGTGAGCGCGGTGAGGCTGACCCGGGTCTGGTACCCCGCCCTCGGATGCCGCGGGCCCTGAGCCGCGACGGATAGCCCCGAGGCTTTCAGCCGCTGGGTGACCTGCCGCATGCTCAAGGCCCGGCCCTGGGGGCGCGCTTCTCCACCACCAGGCCCAGCACCTCCGAGTACCGATTGAACAATGTGCCGCCGGAACTCCCGGTACTGATGAAGAACGACTCGAACGCGATGCCCCGCTCATGCGACGCGATCAGCCGGTCGGGGGAGATCGGGGTCTCCAGCAGACCGCGCGGGACAGCCCACCGGGAACACCGGATCCCCGATGTGGAGCGCCGACGGACCACCCAGCGGTCAAACTCGAACCGCGGTCCGCGGATCTGAGTCGGACTGAGACTCAGCACGGCGAGATCCAGGTCGGTATCGGTCTGTCGACGTCGACAGCCACGGTGTCCCTCGGGGCGAAATGGAATACGACCCGAATGTGCCCGCCCCGCGTCGCGGCCAGCACCACGTGAGCCGCCGTCGCGATGATCACCCGGTTCGACGCGGCCACGACGATCCGGCGCCGGACTGGTCGAGCACGGTCGAGCCGTAAACGCGATGACTTCGACGACCAGGTCGCCGCCCCATCGGGCATGGCGACCGGCTCCGGGCATCGGCCCTGGACAGGCCACCGAACAGCCCCAAGTCGAGCACTGCGCTGAACAGCTTCACGAGACCGGCCTCCGTCTTGGTAGAACAACCCAGACCATCACGCCGAGCCACAGCAGCGCCAGAGCGATGGTCCGCCAGCGCTGCCCCGTCCACCAGCTCTCCCATTGGGCGGGCATGCCGCCCAGGGCCTCGGGGATCCCGCGGACCGTGCCGTCGAGATCAGGGTGAGCCCGGCGGTGTCCAGCGCGACCTTGCCGACCGTGCCCGAGACCTCCGTCAGGGTCAGTTCGCCCCCGGGTACGAGCGGCTTCGGATCCCGGAGGCTGTCGATCACCCGGATCTTCCGCCTGTCACCGTGGAGGTCAGGAGATCCTTGGCTGATCTCCTCACGGATCTTCTCCACCCCATCGAACGAAACCCGTGAGGCGAGCATCGGGGCGAGTCCGGTCTTCTCCGCCTGGCGCGGGGCAGCTCCAGATCCATCCGGCGCCGACGGAATGAGCTGGAGGCGCTGCAGCGTGAACGAGGATCTCCGGCGGTGCGCCGGCGATCATCTCGATGGGACGCATCGACCGAAGACCGCAGGACTGGCAGCGAGTCACCGAGCGTCACCCGCAAGGGCGGTGTCCTGAGACTGCTGGACAGGACCACCAGGTTCCTGCTGGAAATACGATGGGTCGAAGGAAGATGACGCCGGTGCCGGCGCTGTCGCTCTTGGCTGTCAGCCGGATGACCGACTCCTCGACCACCCCCCCGCGAAGGTACCGACGGCGGGGGACGACGACGCCGTCCAGATCGGCGGCTGCTAGACGCCTGAGCCTCTCATCTCACCCCAGATCGGCTGCGCGGTTCCGAGCGTGAAGCGGACCTCCCCGGAAGTGAACGCTGACGGCGATGGGGTGTCTCAGGCGGTGCCAAGCCCTTTCGCCCCATGACTGCGGCCACCGCCGCCGCCAGTCCAGCGAAAGGCAGCGCCCCGGAGCAGATCCCGCGCCCGGGTGCTCAACGGACGCCCGGCCCCCAGCTCCGAGCCGGCGCCAGCATCGAAGTGCGGAGACGAATCGGCCCACCGAACCTGATCGCCGGGCTGCTGGGCCAGCGCCCGGAGGATGGCCGGCAGAACGGGACCGGAAGGTCGGAGGCTGGTGTCTCGAGCATTCGGTGAGCACCAGAACATGCTGCTCAACCAGGACCTGTTCGGTCTCGCCCTGAAACGGCAACGCGCCGGTGAACAGCTCGAAGGCCAGACCCCAAGCGAGTAGATGTCGGACCGGTGGTCGATCTGGGGACTCGCGGGATGGCCTGTTCAGGCTCACGTACAGCGGCGTACCGAAGAATGGTGCCGGCCGGGTTTTGCCGGCCTGTCTGTATGGACGTGGCTGGTACTGAAAATCATCAGCAAGGGGCGGCGTGATCAACCCTCTTCCTCATCATCAACGTGAACCGGCTTGACGTCCCGATGGACGAATCCGCCCTGTGGGCGGCGCTCAGCCCGGAGGCCATGCCATTCACCAGCCGAGCCGCCCTCGGACAGGGCGCCGGCATGGGGTGGCTGCGGCAGATCAGCCGCGCCAATCTCTCCCTTGATCAGCGGCATGATGAGGTAGACGAAGATCGTCACTCACCCCGATGTCATAGACCTCGACGATGTTGGGCTGAATGAGCGCGGCCAGGGCCGGTGCGCTCCTGCTCGAACCGGCGCACGAATTCCGGAATCCACCAGAAACTGGCGCCGGAGCGTCTCGACGGCGACATCTCTCGGCGCCAGCCTGGACGTCCTGGGCGCGGAACACCATCCCGAAGCTCCCGGAGCCGAGCAGTGCCTTGATCTCCAAGCCGGGACCCCGAGCGAGTCGCCGGAGCAGGTCGCCGCGTTGTCTGGGGCTGCCGGTGCTGGGGCCGAGGTGCGCGGTTTGACCGCTGAGGATGGTCGGGCGTCGCTGACCCGCATACCGGACAAAAGGACGACGCCGGGGAATACTCGAACCGCAGGTCGCATAAGGGAGTGGCTTGTCCCACGTCCAGCCGGCGGAGCCGACGCGGTGTGAATACAGAAAAAAGTACTCCTCGGTGGTCGAAAAGCCGGTGTCGAGCCGAGCCAGACCTTCAAGTAGGAGACGCCGACCCGAGGGAGCCGCGCCCTATCCACCTTGAACCTGATCGGCGCTTCGGCGGGATAGAAACCGTACCCCAGCGGCGCGTCCTGACGGAGGAGAGTACTCGAGCCCACCGTTCTGACCGACGGCGGCCACGGTAGACCTCGAGGCGCTCACCGGGGACGATCTGACACGGATAGTCCTGCAGCTCCGGCCCAGGCTTGCTGCTCGACCCGAAGCGGGACGTGAACCTGACGGGGTGCTCCGCGATCTGGTAGCGGCACCCATCCGACGACGCCCAGCTCGGCGCACGAGCTGCTGGCGCTGAGCACCTGATCGACCAGCGGTAGACGGTGTCGCGAGCCGGGCGGCGGGGATCCACGCCACCAGAGCCTCAAGCTGGATGGGCTCGGCCCGTTAGCTGAACGCTGGACCCTGCGGGGACCGACGATGACACGGGTCAGCGAATCCGGATTCGAGATCGTAGTCCTGGCCGAACGCTTCGGTGAACGAGGCGAGGAACAGCGTGGCTCCCCTGACCTGCTCGGCATAAACGCCCTCGCAGCGAGCTCCCAGCCGGCGATAGCCGTTTCCGGGCCAGGCGAACAACCAATCAGGGTCTCATCGCACGCCACGGTGCCGGCGGTCGAGATCGGCCGGTCACGGGAGCCGTGCAGGGTACAGCTCAGCACGAGAGTCCAGCACACCAACGTCATTGCACCGACCGAGGCTCTCGATTCTCGGATTTCTTGTCTTGTAGGCGGTCACGGTATCTGGAGGCGTTTCAAGGGTCGCGCTAGCAAGCGCGTCCTGATTGACGCCATGAAATGAATCCAGAGTTGGGCTGGACAGCGCCTCCGGCGCGCGTTCTCCTCCCTGGTCGAATTCTTCACCCGAGGCCGCTCCAGAATGTGCCGAGTGTCCAGTCAGATGGCAAGCCGATGAAGACGGTCCGCCGGGATGCAGTCGGTGCTGCCGGCCTGTGCACCGCCCTGGCTGGTCAGCGACTGGGCGAATGCGAGCTGGCGCCGACGCCGCGGCGACGGTCACGCTCCAAACGGCCCGAGCGCTGCCGGACACGCTCGCGCTGGCCAAGATCGCCACCATGGTCACCGACGTCGTGGAAAGCGGTTCCACCTTCGTCGGCGTGGAGCTGGAAATGGAGCTCGTCGGATTCTTCCGTCGTTCGGTGATGGGTGCCCGACACCGGGATCATGCCGACCGAAGCGGCGGAACGGCTGAGCATCTCGGCCGGCGCGCCGTCATTATGCCACTGATGGCCAATTGGAACGGCGACATCATCTGCGCGCCTCAACTGGCCGGGGATTCGCGCCGGCCGAGCTGCGGGTGCCGGTGGTGGTCGAGCAGCGTCGCTGGCCTGGCCGCCCAGGTCGGCAACCAGGATACCGTAGGACTGGTGACTGACGGGACGCCTACCGGGCCGTGCTCGGCACGGACGACGCATGGCAGTCCAGCGATCCCTCGGTGCTCCAGGCGACACCGGCGGCGACGGACGCGCCGCGCGCGCAGCTCACGGCCCGCGCCAGCGGGACGGCAAAGGTGACGCTGACGGTCACCGGTGCGCGGCAGGCGCTGGAGTTCCAGCAGGGGTTCAGCGTCGGGAGCGTGCAGACCGCCCAGCAGCCCGCCTGGCCCGCCTGTGCTTCTCGATGACCGAGAACTACCAACCCGCAGTGACCGTGCGGGACGCTGCCGGGCAACCGGTGCCTGGCTTAGCCATACGCTGGAGCTTGACCGAACCTCGCCTTCACCGTCGATGCCAGCGGCGTGAGACCGCCCTGAACTGGTGGTGGAGGTGGTGGCGAGCGTGGGGTGCCCGCCCTTCCAGGTCGCCGAACATCGGGCACCGTTGCAGGTGGTCGAGAAGTGGGGCGCGGTGAGTGCCGGGGGCAACCATACCTGTGGCATCGCGGCATCGGACGGCACCGGCTATTGCTGGGGGAGTAACTCGGATGGGCAGCTCGGCATCGGGTTCGCAGGGTCGGCAATCCCCCAGGCATCGCGGCCGCGCCGAATAGCGACGTCGCACAAGTTCACCGAACTCAAGGCCGGCGCCGTGCACAGCTGCGGGAGGAAGAAGGTTCCCAGAACCTGCTCTGCTGGGGTTCACGGCAACTGGCGCAGCTGGGCGACGGCCAGTGCGATCCCGAGTGGCATGGGCTCCACGTGTTTCGCTTCGACCGAATCTCCCGTGTCCATCGTCAGCGGCGGGGTCCTGGGAAGCGGGCAGTTGCACCTGGCCCAAGTCGTCACGGGAGGCACCTTCACCTGCATCGTGGACGTCAATGCCAACCCGGGGAGTTTCGCCAAGCGCAGTCTGAGATGCTGGGGAACGAACGATGAGTTTGGCAGAGGGATGGCGCTGGCTCTCACCGCCGCCGCGGCTCCGGAACTGATGCCGGGCAGGAGTAGTTCGGCTCTCGTCCTGGAGGTCGCGGCCGGCTATTGGCATCTCTGTGTCAGGACCAACGACGGCCCTCGGCTCCAGTGCATGGGGGTCAACAACCACGGTCAACTGGGCGACGGGAACACCGACAACGAGCGGGTCCCGAGCCCCTTCACCTGGGTGGGCGGGCCACTCATCGACAACCCGGGTGGTGATGGCAGCCCCGAATTCGGGCTCAGCGGGGAAAGTCACAGCTGCGCGTTCGACGCCATCGGGGTGTTGTGCTGGGGTTCGAACGCCAGCGGTCAGTTGGGGAACGCCGTCCCAGGCGATGCCCTGTTCCCGCTTCGGGCCGCACTCCCGGTTCCAGCCACTGCACTGGCGGCCGGCAGTCAGCACACCTGCGCGCTCGCCGCCACCGGAGAGGCCTGGTGCTGGGGTCAGAACTCCAACGGCCAGCTCGGGCGGGGCACTATTGGAGGAAGCAGTTCAGCCCCCGCCCTGGTAGGCGGCGGCCTCACGTTCGTTTCCCTCAGCGCCGGTGGTGCCCATACCTGCGGCGTCACCCCCAACGGATCGATCTACTGCTGGGGGGCGAACGGCAGTGGACAACTCGGTGACGGTACCCAGACCGACCGATTCACGCCCGTTCGGGTCGCGGAGTCTTCGCAGTAAGAGCCGTCAGCTGTTGGCCGTTCAGCCGAGCCTGGGGCGCTGGATGGCGGGAGCCCGACGGCCGACCGCGTGGTCAAGCTCACCCGGTCCGTTCGTCTCCGCCAGGCGGCGGCCATCGCACCAAGCGTCACAGCCGCTCGAATTTGGCCTGGAAGAAGCGCAGATACTTCGGCTCGTAGGTCATCCGCAGTCCCCGGGTCTCCGCCCGCCGATCGAAGATCGTCACCGACTCCGCCACCACATCCATGTGCGCCTGGGTGTACACCCGCCGCGGAATGGTGAGCCGGGTCAGCTCGAGCTTCGGGTAGTAGTGGTCACCGGTGCCGGGGTTCCGACCGGCGCTCACCACCCCCCGCTCCATGGCCCGGATCCCCGAGTCGAGGTACAGCTCCGCCGCCAGCGTCTGGGCCGGGAATTCGGGCTGCGGAATGTGGGGGTAGAA
>CAVPYI010000002.1:0-653820 GCA_963709905.1 uncultured Gemmatimonadales bacterium | reverse complement strand
AGCGCCTGAAGAAATCGAGTGCCTTGCCCGGGGAGCCGTAGTGCGAGTATCGGCAATACGAGCTCCTTGCGAGCCTGGCGCGCGAGGTTCTTCGCGTCGTTGGCGTATTTGTTCTTGCTGGCGAACTCGAGGATATCGACGAAACCCTGCAACGATTGCCGATATCGCTCGAGGTTGTATTCGACCCAGGCAATCTTATAGAGCGCGTAGCCGTAGACCGAGTTTTCCTTCGGAGGGAACTCGATGACCTTGCGGTAGAACTTTCCCGGCCGCCTCCATGTCGCTCGTGTTGAAGTAGTACTCCGCGAACGAAAGGTAGGCGTTCGGCACGAAACGACTCTTCGGGTAGTCCTTGATGAGGCGTCGATAGACGGAGCGCGCCTTGTCGAATTGGTCGACTTCCTGCAGCGCAAAGGCGAGCGAGAAGAGCACCTCATCCATCCGCTTGAAGTCCGGATGGTCGCGCACGAGCGTTGCATAGGTGCGAATACTGTCTTCGCGAATCGCATCGAGCTCGGCTTGAGCCGCCTTTTGGCCATCCTGCGCCTCTTTGCAGCGCGCTTTGTCTTGGTCACGCGTGCAGGCCTCGTAGACCGGGTCATCGAAGGAACGAACTTTGGCGTTCTTCGCGATTCTGATTCGAATTTCTTTGAGTCTCGGCGAGGCGAAGAAGGACGTCCGGACGACGTCGATCATCTTCCGCGCTGTTCTTGACCAGACGTTGAAGAATGGCGATTCCTTTTTCGAGAAGACTCTCGGCCCTGGCTCGCGTCTGCTCCCGACCAAGCCTCGTGCTCATGTCGATTTCTAGCGAAGGACCCGTTGGCCCTCCAGTGCTGCTCCGTTCGGGCTCTGCCGCCTTCATGCGAGACACGGGGGCGTTGCCGCCTTCCTTCGCCGCTTCCTTTCGTGCCCCGGCGGGACAGGCCGCGATCGCTCGCTCCGTGCTTTCTGGAATGCACATCGGAGCGGTGCCCATCGGTGCTTGCTCAGCGGAGGCATGCCCCCCGACTAGAAGTGCGAGCGACCCCAAAAGAAGGCTCGCGGTGTACCTCAATTTCGTTAGCGCGTGCATAGGTTGGTCACCTGTTGTCGATAAAATCCGAGCCGTCTCGCCACCACTCCCCATCGAACGGCCAGAGCTGGTGTTCCTCGTCCACGTTCACATCGCCGCCTCTCGACTGCTTCGCGAGCGACATCTGTTGCTGAAGCTCTTGATCGATTTGACCGCGACGAAAGGTCGCGATCTCGAAGCGCCTCGACCGTGTCGACCTGATTGCTTAGGTCCCGCAACTCGCGAATCAGTCGCTTATAGCGGCCGCGCGGCGAGGTCCCCGGCCTGGTCGACGGCGAATCGATCTCGCGAGCGCGACGTCCTCGAGAATCTTTGCGCACCGATGGGAGCACCTTGGAACTCCTCACTGGACTTACTCAGGCGTGCCTCTTCGCGGTCCAAAATCGAGACGTACTCCAGATGCTGAAGCACGGTGCGATCACTCAACGCGGTCGATACGATCGGGCGGACGCGCCGCGACGGTCGTCCTCCTTGGCGCGAACTCGCTCCAGGAACTCGAAGAAGTCCGAATTGTTCTGGTTCTTCTGCAGGACGGCGTCGAGCCCCTGCTTGACCGGATCGAGCGATCGTGGTGGAACTGCGCAACCGTGGCTTCCGCGTTGTCGACCTGGCAGTTCACGAAAAACGTCACCGCCTTCAACACGAGCGCTTCAGGGTAGAACGAGTCCTCGAAATACGGCGAATACAAGGTGTGAACGTTGCCGAGCGCGCGCGAGTACTCGTCCGCCAAAAAGAATGCCCAGGAAGACTCGAAGAGCGAATCGAGCCAGTATTCACTTGCCTGCTCGACCTTGGTCCACGACTCGACGGACTGACCGAGGAGTGTTCCGTCGATCTGACCGCCCTTCCCCTGATTGGCCGCGGTATAATAGACGCGCGCGAGCGATATCCACGCTAGGTTGCGCATGCGCTCTTCGTCCACCCCTTTGACGTCTCCAGCATCGAGCGCCTCGAGACATCAACGAAACGAGGCGATCGCGGGGCGCGCTTGACGCATGCGAACGAAGGAAATCCCCTCGAAGAACTTCGCATAGGTGTACTGCGGAAGAGCTTGGCGCGACTTCTTGGAAGACATCGATCGCCTGACGAAACGACGCCTGCGCGTAGAGGTGTCGCCCCATCAAGTAGAGCAACTGGTCGTAGAGCTTGGGGTCTTTCTCTTTGAAATTCGTCGAGAGCACCGATGCCGTATCGCCCGACCTTCTCGATGATCCCGGAGGACTCGGGCAGCTTGGACGCAAGGAGTCCGAGCCACTCCAAGGTGTCTCCGAAGAAGAGGTGCGCAGGCCCCATCGCGCTGATCTCGTCGAACACGTTGAGCGCAGATTGGTAGTAGCGCATCTTGTAGAGCGTCTGACCGAGCAAGAACTCAGCGCGCTGCCGATTGCCACGACCATCCTTCGACTTGCCCGACACGACTTGCTCGAAGCCAATCGCGGCGGCTTCATATCGCTTGGACTCAAACGCGGTCAGCGCTTCGGCGAGCTGAGCGGACGGTTTGCCTGGCTTCACGGGCGCGCCGCTCTGCCCGGTCTCCTCGAGACCAAAGCTCATGTCCTGCGCGCCCGCCACCGCGGCGCCGGCCAACACGCCGATCAACATAGGCGCCGCCAAAAAGCGGATCGACTTCATAAATCGCTCCTTGTCGCGGAAGCCTGGTTTTCCAAGTTCCCCCCTGATCCCCAAAATTCGAACGAAACCAGCCCCTTCCGGCTCGCTCGCCCACCATCATAGAAAGCAGCCGAAGGGGTCGTCAAGGTATAGCGCCATTGAGCTTTTGATGGGCTGACTGCAATTGACGCTGGAAACCTATGCATGGACCTGACAAATTTCGTGCAGAGCCGTGGGCTTGCCCCACGTCCCTCCTTTCTGACCCCTCCCGGCGGGGGAAGTTTGGGTCCGAAGTCTTATTGCCGTTATGCTGTGGATGACCGGGGGATTCTTAGGGGGACATGATGCGTGGAAAATTCCTTAATTGATGGGGTGCGTGGCGATCTCATTGCTCTGGATGGCCGGTTCCGGCTGTTCCAGCAGCGGGGTGGGCGATCCCTGTGTGCCCGAAGCCGTGCCGGAAGGCGGGTTCCTCGAGTCGGAGACCTATCTCGAGACCAGCTCGGTGCAGTGCGCAACGCGGGTATGCCTCGTCCGAGGACTCGACGGTGACCCGAACAACCTGCAAGAAGACGAGTGCCCGAAGGGCGAAGCGACCTGCGTCACCGCCGCGGAGGTCGAGCGGGACGTCTACTGCTCCTGCCGATGCGCCGCGCCCGCGGGGAGCGGCGTGCCCACCTGTGGCTGCCCGAGTGGCTTCCTCTGCGAAGAAGTGCTCGAGACGGGCGGCGACGGACTTCGCGGCAGCTACTGCGTCCGAGACCCGCTCGCCGAGCCAGAACCGTAGCGAGCTCGCGCGGCGCGGCGAGGAAATCGTCGCTTCGTTGTTGGAGGAGCGGGGATTCGAGATCTGCGGCCGGAACGTGCGCGTCGGTCGCCTCGAGCTCGACGTGATCGCGCGGCGCGGAACGCTCGTCGTGGTGTGCGAAGTGCGCTCTCGTGCAAAGGCGAGGCCGGTGTTTCCCGCGGAGACGATCCGCGGCAAGAAGCTCGATCGCGTCCGTCGGGCAACGGCGGTCTGGTTGCGTGAGCAGAGACTCGGTCCCGTGCGTACGCGTATCGACGCCGCGGCGGTGGTGTTCGATGGACCGGGCGGAGAGCCGCGAATCGAATACTACGAAAACATCTCATTCCCCATGCGCTGAAGCAGAACAGGAGCCGAGCACCATCCCCGCCTCTCGCTGGCGCTGACACTGGCGCTGTCACTGACACTGGCGCTGGCGCTCAGCTCGTCACGGGATGCCGTGGCATCTTCGCTCGCAGGGCGTGCGGCTATCGGCCCTTTCGCTCGGCGCGGGTGGGTACGCGGTGTGCGTTCGTCCGGCGTCATCCGACCCACACTGCTTCAAGCAGTCGTCGATTCGTTTTTGTCGCTGCGGGTCGTTTGGATTGGGGATGCTGTGGCACGCAGAGGCGACCATGCAGAGTACAGTCACGAGCGAGCAAGCTCGAGTCACCCGGCGCATCTACTCGACCTGCGAGCTCGATTCGAGCAACTGCTTCAAGCGTGCGAGCCCGTCCTCGTAGTCCGCGCCCACCCAGCCATCCATCATCTTGGCGAAGTACCCGCCCGAGCGGACCGGAGGTGGCGCCACTGAGGCCCCAAGTCACCCGAGTTCCATTTCCACTGGGTTCGAAAGTCCAGTCCGCGGTCGGCTGTCCCATGTCGCCGAAATCGAGTGCCATCTCGATTCGGGTTGGACGCTCGCCGAGCGTGATGGTCTGCTTTCCATCTCCCGAGTTTTCGCTCGTCCAGGTCACCGATGCGCCAACGCCGGCTTCAGGCCCCGTGTATGTGTTCTGAATCGAAGGATCGCGCGCCAACCAAGGTGACCATGCGTCCCAGGTACGGAGCGAGCTCACCCGATCGAAAACCATCTCCGGCGGCGCGTCGATCTCGATCGAACGCTCGACCCGGAAGTCTTTCGGAAGAAACAACCCGACGCCCAGAACGACGAGCACGAGCGCAAGCAACACCAGCCCTGACATTTTCAACACACGCATGCCCGAACCATACCCGAGACCCAAGACCGAGCACCAGGGGCTCCTAGGTCCACCACACCAACGGAGAACGGCTCGCGACGGGCGTGCTCGCGATTGGGACCCACTCGCCCCCAATCCCGTAAGATGACCTACGGCTAGGCTCGACCCAATCGCTGTGCTGCCCATCCCGAGCCGCCCTCCTCCGCACACGTCGAAGCGTGTCCAAGGGCACCGACGCTGACACTGGCACTGGCACTGGCACTGGCACTGGCACTGGAGAGTATACGGAGGGGCGCGGCGGAACGCGATGCGGGGTTCCGGCGACGTCGCGAATGACAATCGGCAAGACAGCAACCAGCTCCGATTGGCGTGAGCGCCGAGGCGAGGCTTGCGTGGCCTCCGGCCCCGTCCCACGGCCACAAATGCAAGCCGAGCCGTTCGTCGGAACCCCGCATCGCGTTCCGTCGCGGCGCGGTGGTTAGTCTACTGTTTTGCGGATTCGTTCCAGAACGGCTCGGAGTTGAGTGATGTATTCGGACTGGATGCCTGCTTCGTCCATCTTCCGGAGCGTTTCCTCCAACTGCTCGATCTCCCCGGCTCGCTGGTCGCGTAGGGACTCCACCATCTCCGCAAAGGAATGATAGAGCTCCTGCAGCTCGTCACCTTTTCGGATTCCGGTCGTGACTTCGAATTTTCCGCTCCCTACGTGCGCGAACAAGCGCTTCATTCGATACGCCGGGCCAACCACACGATGGGTGACGATGATTCCGGTGATACCCAAGGCGAAGGTCAGCACGAGCACGCCGAAGACAATTGCGTTTCGAATCTTTCGGTCCTCTTGCTGCGCAAACCGTTCGAGATCGGTAGCTGTATTCGCGTCGAGGTCGGGTTGAGACGCGATGTGCGCGGTGAGAGCCTCGGTCTGCCCTTTCGAGAAGCGATACGCGACGTAGCCAAGCCCGCTGGCGACGGACACCGTGACGAGCAGGACCATGCCGGTGTACTTCAGCTGAAAACGCCGATCGATGAGGTAGTTTCGAATCTTTCGCTGCTTCTTATCGCCCATCACGTTTCTCACTTCCTACGCCCATCGTTCTCCGGAGGTCAAAGGCTTCCTTTTCCCTTGGCGGATTGAAGCACCGTGGGGAGACGACGAAGAGCGCCCACGTAGGCGCCTTGAATCGCTTGTTCAGCCGTGTCCGCGCCATAGTGTCCGGAGGCAGTGGCAGCGCCCCGTCAGCATTCCGCGCATGTCGCGAGCCGGATACGAGAGAACGATGATCGAAACGACCGCTCGTACTCCGGAGCCGTTGGGCTCCAAGCTCACAATCGAGCTCTCGAGGTAGTATCCGTGGAGCTGTCGCTGCGCGATCTCGCGCTTCGCGTCGGCGGGCGTCAAGTCGTCAGGCGCCAACTCGATGCCCTGAAGCGCCAGCAACTGCTCCGAGAGGAAGATCCTTGCGTCAAACAACATCTGCCGGGAAACCCGCTCGGCCTTGGCGCCAGGCATGCCGATGGCCACCAGATACTCGGTTCTGCCCGGACCCCGTTCGCGCTCCCCAATTGCGCTGAGAGCCGCGGCCGCCTCGACCGCCGCGCGTCGCACTGCCTTGTCCTTGTCCCTCCTCGCCCGCTCCACGACCGGTAACGATTCCTTGGCTCCCAGGTGTCGAAGCGAGGATATCGCGGATATGCGCACCGCAGGGTGCCGATCGGCCACTGCCCGCTCGAGTGCGGTCACGCTGGTTTGTGTGCGTTCCAGCTGTCCGAGCGAAAGAGCAGCTTGCGCCCGGACACGAAACGCGTCGGACTCACGAAGCAAGCGCAGGAGATAATCCTGCCGCGTATCCGCCTGAGCGGTGGCTGCAAGAACGAGCACAATCGCAACCAAGAGTCGCCACCAGTGCCATCGGCCGATGTGCCGTTTCAACAACTCCCGCCCTTCCCCTGCGTTTTCAGTATCACAGCTCGTGAGACCGGTCGGCAAACGATTCAGTCCGGCAGCCGCGTTGACTGCCCAGTGCTCACATCCCTATATTGCGTCGGTCCCAACGACCAGCGGGGGCTGTGAGAGGTCGAATGGAGTCGCTAGATTTAAATAACCCAAGCATCCTCGGGGCGGTCGCTGCCGTCGCCGCACTCATCGTCATCGGGATCATCATCGGACTGGTTCGAGGCCGGCGAAAGACCCAGCTTCCGAAGGAGCCGCCTCCGCCACCGCCGGAGGCATTTGCGGAGGAACGACCGAAGATCTCGCCCGAACCATCGAGCAGAGCAGAACCTGAGCCGACCCAGCCCATTCAGCTCGAAGACCTGGTTTCTCGGGCGCCTGCGCCCCAGGCGGCGCCTGAGCCGCGACCCACGCCTCCGCCTCCTCCGCCCACGGACCTCGGCGCGTTTCGGAGCGGGCTGAAGTCCACCCGCGGCAACTTGATCTCACGCCTCGCGAATGTTTTCCGGCGTGGACGCGAGCTCGATGCCTCGATCCTCGATGAGGTCGAAGAAGTGCTGATCACGGCGGACGTGGGCGTGCACACGACTCAACGGGTTCTCGAAGCACTGCGCGCCAAGATGAACGGCGGCCAGCTCTCCTCGGTGGATGAGGCTTGGGAGGCGATTCGTGCAGAGTCGCGCGAGATCCTCGCATCCTCAGGGGGCGGGCTGACGATCGCGGACACACCCACTGTGATTTTGGTGGTCGGCGTGAATGGCGTCGGTAAGACGACCACGATCGGAAAGCTCGCAAGTCGTCTGAGTCGTCAGGGCAAGTCCGTGCTCTTGGCCGCGGGTGATACGTTCCGCGCCGCCGCGGTGACGCAGCTCGAAGTCTGGGGCAGACGGGTTGGATGTGAAGTCGTCAAAGGGAAGGATCGCGCCGATCCCGGCTCTGTGATCTTCGACGCGATTCAGAAAGCGAAGGACACCGGCGTCGACGTCGTGATCGCAGACACCGCTGGGCGCCTTCATACCAAGACCCCGCTCATGGACGAGCTCAAGAAGCTCGGGCGCACGGTGGAAAAGGCGCTCGGCCGTCCGGCCGATCAGGTGTTGCTCGTGCTCGACGCGACCACCGGCCAGAACGCGATTCAGCAGGCCCAGCTCTTCAAGGAAGCCCTTCCTCTCAGTGGGATCGTCCTCACCAAGCTGGACGGAACGGCCAAGGGCGGCGTTGTCCTGGGCATCGTCGACCAGCATCAAGTGCCCGTTCAATTCGTCGGAGTTGGAGAAAAGGTCGAGGATTTGAAGCCATTCGATACCGATGCGTTCGTGCAAGCCCTTTTCGAATCGCCAGAAGCCATCGAGGCGGCGCAAGACTCTGCCGAACCGGGCTAAGCCCCCGCTGCTACGCCCGAATCGGTCGAAAATCGCGACCGGATTTGGTAGTGCGATATTCGCCATGGTATAGTCTTGTCGTCCGAGTGAAATCGGATAGTTGCTACGTGATTTCAGAGAGTTGCCACGGTGGGGGCCGGGGTGCTCGGGGGGGAAGGCCAGAGGCCGATGCGAGAATTTCGGGGGATTGCGCTCTTGATGGCGGCGCTAGGGATGGCGATTCCGACCGCGGCCGAGGCCCAGATGGAGTTCTCCCTCGACGAGGTCGAGGAAGACGCGAAGCCGGCCGGGACGTCCAAAAACCAGGGCGACCTCATCGAAGAGCTCGCCGCGGCCGATGGCACCGAAGACGGTCCAGCGGAGCTCACGCCTCAGCGCGAGGAGATCGCGGAGGATGATCTATGCCGTCCAGCAGATCTATGCGCTTCGCCTGAAGCGCTTGGAGCTCGCACCGTCGGTCGCGTTCACGCTCAACGATCCGTACATCAAGCGCTACGGCCTCGGTTTTGCGATGAACTATTGGTTCACGAACGTTCTGGCGATCGGCGTCAATTTCAACTGGTACGACTGGGGCGGAAACCCACTCGACAATGGAACCGACCTCGAATTCAGGGTGCGCAACCAGTTCCGACTCGGCGTGCCTCTCAACGAGTGGCAGTTCGGGCTCTGGGCCAACTTCACCTACGTTCCCTTCTATGGGAAGTTCAAGGTTCGCAAGAAGATATTCCAATGGGACTCGTATCTCATCGGTGGCGTCGGGATCATGCGAACGCAACCGATTCCGATCTTCGATCCCGAGATTCGCAGCTTCGATTGGCAGACCGACGTCGCGTTCAACGTCGGCGCGGGCCTTCGCATCTTCCTCACACGGTATCTGACGTTCTTCACCGAATTCCGAGCCTACATGTGGCCCGACAAGTTCGAGAACGTTCAGGTGGATCCGGGCAACCGAACCGATCCATCGACCTGGACTCAGGACGGCTCGACTTTCGTGGCCAACACCTCGATTCAGATTGGATTCACCCTTTTCCTTCCGGTCAAGTTCGAATACCGGCTACCGAAATGATGATGCTCGCACGACAGACGCTTTTGCGAATCGGCTTGCTGGCCGCGTTGGCGCTTTGCCTGATCCTCGGAGACGGCATGCGTGACGGCGTTGGCTCAGCGAGTGCACAAGACGTACAGGTGAGCGGGCCGCTGGCCGGCGCCCCGGCCGTGAGGAAGCTGCGACTCTGGCGTGACATGCGCCTCCACGTCGAGCCCTTCTTTGCGTTCACGGTCGGTGACGAGTACTCCCGATCCCTCATCGTCGGCGGCGAGGTTCGTTTCCACTTCCTCGATTGGCTCGGAATCGGTGGCTGGGGCGGCTACTCGGTCGCTCAGCTCGACACGAACCTCACGCAGGAGGTCCAGGCGAAGGGCGTCACGACCAACGCCAACCGCTTGGATCTGCCCAGCCGCGAAAACTTCCCAGATCAGGTCGGTCGCTTGAATTGGTGGTCCGGCGTCGAGCTGCACTTCGTGCCGTTCCGAGGAAAGCTCGCGATGTTCCAGAAAGTCTTCTTCGATGCGGATTTGGACTTCTTCGTGGGCGCGGCCTTCGTCGGCGTGGAAGAACGAGCTGACGCTGTGGGGCAACCCGCCGTGGGAGATGTCTCCTTCTGCGAGATCGCTGGAAATCCCAACGACCAAGGCTGCCTCGAAAGCCAAATGACGCGATCGAAGCGCACGGCCATCGCCCCCTCCTTCGGCGTCTCGTTCAATGCCTTCTTCCAGGATTTCCTCGGCATTGCGCTGCGTTGGCGGGGCATCCCGTTCAAGTACAACACGGGCGGCACCGACAACAACAACGACGGCGTGATCGACAGCAGCGACCGCATCAAGCAGTTCAACAACATGTTCACGATCGGCCTGATCTTCGTCCTTCCGCCGAAGACCAAGACCACGGACTAGGCCGGAAAGCCCCGCGCGGTTCGCACGTCGACCCCGCAGACGGCTACTTCTTTCGGACTTCGCCCTTCTTCCCAAGCGTGTACCCGGTGGGCATGCGCTTGCTCGCCTCTTCTTTGACGTCGTCCAGCGTCCAGCCCCGCTCGACGTAGCCGTCGAGAATGCGCATTCGCACTCGAACGCTCTCTTCGGCCAGGAAAGCCGCCGTCATCGCCTCACGCGCCGCGTCTGCTTCGTCCTGGGCGAGGATGGCGCCGGCCGCATGAAAGCGAACGGTTTCGTTCATGTCGTCCAGAAAGCGAATCACGGCTTCGACGATGCGTGGATCCTTGGACTCCTCGAAGCTCGCGATCAGGTCGATCTTCTTTTGTGGATCTCGTTCGTATTCGGTGTCCATCTTGGCAAGAAGATCGAGCAGAATCGTGGTGACTTCCTCTTCGGTCTGGAGCTCCTTGAGAATTTTCAAGGGCCAAGCCAAGGTCTCCGACGAGGCCAGGAACTCTCGCACCGGCTCGAGCGCGGCGTCTCCGTTCTGCACTATGCCATGAAAGGCTGCGTTCTTCTCCTCGCCATCGGTGATGCTCGGGTCCACACGAATCGTGAACCGGGTCAGCAGCGCTCGGATCGCCTCGTCTGAGCCGTCGTTCGCGAGCACCTGAATCGACTCCCAACGCTCGTGCTTCTGCGCACGCTTGTTCCCAACCCGGTCGACGTGCTTCTTCAGCCCGCCGCCGCCACCCTTGAACACATCGAAAAGCCCCATGACGGGTCAAGCACTAGGCCGAACGGGCCTTCGGCGCAACGAGATGGGGCTTTCCACTCCCAGCACGACTCTAGCGGATGACGACGGGCCTCAGATTCACCTGGCCGCCGATGGTCTCCACCTTGAAGCGCACAGTTCGCGAGCCGTGCTTCTTGGCGAGGTGCGCGGCATTGCCCTTCATCCGCTCGACGAAACGCTCTTGCGGAATGCTCGATACGTCCTCGCCAACGGATTGCTTCGCCGCGACGTATTCCCGGAATAGCTGCGCGTAGTACTGGTCCTCGGAAAGCGCGGCGAGCGCCACCGCCTCCGGGTCATCGCTTTGATTCGGCCCCACGGAGCTCTGCCGCAACGCCGAATCGGGACCGGTGATACTCACCGCTTCCCAGGCGCCGCTACTCGTCACCGCCCGGCCCTCGTCATCCTCCTCGGCGACACCGGTCAACAAGTTGATCAGCTGATTCACCCGATACGAGAGACCGCCGAGCTCCCGGAGTCTCCACTTCCAGGCGAACATCGCCGCGTCCGTTGATTACGGCGAGGATGTCGTCTTCCATTTGCTCGATCGGTTCCATCAAATTGTTCGAGATGATCAAGCCGTAGATGGTCACGCCGAGCAGGGCCAACAAGGTGAGCCACAGGATCATCGTCGTCACCTCTGCAAGCGCGGTGTGCTTCCCCTCGTGGGCCAAAACGACGTAGCCGGCCGCCACTCCGCGCGCCATCGGAAGCGCGGCGGTGATCCCTCGGTACCTGTCGCCCATGAGGTCCGTGTTCCACGAGAGGGTTGGCTTGCCCCCCAGCGCTGCTTTCGTATCGACATCGAGTGGGGGTGCGTAAAGGGCTTGCTGAAGCGCATCACGCACCTCGACGGTCGTCGACGTACTGTAGATGCCGTCCGCCACGATGAACAGAAGGTCGTGTCCGACCAGCGCAGACTCCCGCTGGGCAAAGCCGTTCGAAAGGTCGTAGCCGACGAGTAGCGCCCCTACGACGCCGCCTTGGTCGTTTCGAACCGCGGCTACACCGACCTGCAACAGCTTGTCTTGATGCTGCCACACGCCATAGCGCGAGCCACCACGTTTGAGCACACTGCGCAAAACCGGAACCTGAGCGAGCATGGGCTCGCCCACCATTCGATTCGGATCGGTGTCGCGGGCGATCGCCCGGCCGGTCTCGTCGATGACAGCGACGATGTGCGGCCGCTCCCCGCGGCCACGAGCCGGATCCTGAAACCACTTGGAGACATGCTGCGCCGCCTCGAAGGCGCGTTGCCGCCGCTTGGCCTCGCCAGACGCGGTAAACACGTTCTCGACGGCCTTGCTCGTGGCCCGATTGGACACCCCCTCGGCGAGTCGAGCCCCGTCGGCGCGCCAGGAGCGGGCGAAAAGCTCAGAATCGTCGCCGATTCGGTCCTCGAGCTGCATCGAAAGCTCGCCCCGGAGCTGGGTCCGGACGACGAGGTACGACCCCAACCCGAGCATCAATACGATGGCGAGGTTGCCCGCAATCAGCTTCAGGCGCATGCCGCGACTCTCCTCAGAATGACCCCCACCCGCTGATTCTCCCTTTTGATCAGAGGGTTTACACCAGCCGAGCCCGGATTATCACCCTGCGCTTCGAGGCGTCAAGCTCGTGTCACCCTGAACCTAGAGCTGATCCGATGTTTGGGATCGAGCGGCTCGGGCACAAAGGACAATTCGAGATGAAGTCCGGATTCGAGGAAGTGGGCGAAGTGGCGCCTGGCGGGTATCCTTCGAGTCGCGGCGATGCCGAAGGCGTGGAGCATTTTCTGTGACTGCCCGGAGCTGGCGGTCGATGTGGCGCGCGACGCCGAGCGGATCGGTTTGTCCGTGGAGCCCAGCGTCCTCGAGCGCCCCTGGGAAGCCGCGATCGAGGCGTTGAAAGGGGGCAAGCTCGCCGCCCTGGCGGTCGAAGAACCACTCGGGGCCAATGTCCTCGTGCGGCTGGCCGAGGCGATGCGCGCCGGGACGACGAAACTGCCGCTCGCGGTCATCGGCCCACAGCCGCTGGGCCTCCCTCATGATCTAGGGCTTCCTGCAGTCCATGAAACCGGGCCGCTCCGCGGCGGTGGCCGGACTTGCTCGAGCTCGGCACGGAACGCCCCTGGGCCGCGACCACCAAGGAGCTTCCCGGCGGTCGACCGAATTCGGCTCGGCGAAAGCGTGAGCCACCGGAGCGACGGCAGGTTCGTCCGAATCGACGATGGCCTGATCGCACATGCGGGCGACGGCACCAAGACTCGGCCCATCGGCACGCCGCGCGACGTGGCCGCAGCATTGCACGCGATGCGCGCATCGCAGGATCCGTCGCGCCCGAAGGTGCCGGTGGTCCAGGGAGTCGAACCTCACACGGTCCGCGACGTGATCCTCGGCCCGAGGCGTGCCCTTTCGGATCCCGCGAGTAAGGCCGCCCTCGCGCAGTACGATGTTCCTCTTCCCGTCGAAGAGCTTTGTGCGACTCCGTCGCGCGCGGCCTCGGAGGCCTCACGAATAGGATTTCCCGTCCGTGTCGCGCTTGCCTCACCTGATCTCAGACTCTGGGATCACCCTGATTTGGCGGCCGAGGTCTATTCCGCGGGTCAAGCTCGTGATGCGTTTCGACAGATCATGGCCATGGCGAAGAACCGCGCGAAGGATGCACGATTGCTTGGAGTGAGCGTGAGCGCATCGACGATCGCACGCACGCTTCTACGCGTCCGGATGGAGCCGCTTGCTGCCGGCCCTGTGCTTTGCGAGATCGGCTTCGCGGACCCGCATGGCAGAGCCTCCGCCGACACGACCCGCACGGTGCTTCCAGCCACGGCGAAGGCCCTCGAGCGCGTTCTGCTGCGGCTTCGGGGCAGCTCACTCCTGCTCGCAGGCACCCCCCAGGAGCGAACCCTGGCCGTGAGCGCAATCGGCGACGTCCTGATGCGACTCGCAGCCTTCGTCCACCAGTGGCGCGCTGAAGTCGAAGCCGTGGAAGTCAACCCGCTCGCGATCCTGGTGGGGGGCGACCTCGAGCTTCGCGAAGCCTGCGTAACCGTAGGAGACGCCTTCAGCCGCTCGCTCAACGCAAGTGGGTGAACGCGGTCACTGGCCCTGCCACTGCCCCCGTTCAGAGGAATTGACCGGTCGCAGAACCCGATCGGCGCACCTCTTCCGGAGTGCCTGTGGCCACGATTCGCCCGCCGGATGGACCAGAGCCCGGGCCCAATTCGAGGACGTGGTCGGCGTTGCGAATGACATCCAGATGGTGCTCGACGGCGATGACGCTGTGCCCCTCATCGACGAGCTCGTGGAGGATCTTGATCAGTTGTTCGACGTCGACGAAGTGCAATCCCCGGGTCGGTTCGTCGAAGACATAGAGCGTGGGCTTACGCGCGGGCCTGGCGAGGTCGCGAGCAAGCTTGATCCGCTGCGCCTCGCCACCGCTGAGTGTGGTCGATCGCCGGCCGAGCGCTAGATACCCGAGGCCAACGCGCCGTAGCGCGTCGAGGCGGCTGCGGATCGCGGGTACCGCTTCGAACAATCCGTAGGCATCGTCGACGGACAGAGCGAGCGCCTCCGCGATGTTCAAGCCACGGTACCGAATCTGCAAGGTCTCCGCGTTGTACTGGCTGCCTCCGCAGATTTCACACTCGACCTCCGCGTCCGGAAGGAGCTGCATCGCAATTCGCTGAACCCCTTCGCCCTTGCACGCTTCGCATCGACCGCCCTTGGCGTTGAAGCTGAAGCGCCCGGCCCGATAGCCTCGGGCACGGGCCTCGGGAACCCCCGCAAAAAGCTCCCGCAACGGCCCGAGCAAGCCGAGATAGGTGGCTGGATTCGAACGTGCGCTTCTTCCGATCGGCGCGGAGTCGACGAAAGACACGCGGCCAAGACCTTTCCCGCCTCGGACCGCCACACCGGGGAGTGCCTCTGCGCTCAGGCCGAGCTTCGAGCGAACCGCCGGCAGCAAGGCGTCTACGATCAGCGAGCTCTTGCCGCTTCCACTCACCCCGGTCACGCAGCAGAGCGAGCGCATTGGGAATATCGGCGCGCACGTCTCGCAAGTTGTGGAGCCCGGCGACCGCAATCTCGAGCACGCCGGAACCCTGCCGACGAGTCGTCGGAACTGCGATTTTGCGACGCCCGGAGAGGAAGGCGCCCGTCAAGCACTGCTCGATCTCCATGAACGCCTCGAGTGTGCCTTCGGCCATCACGCGCCCGCCGTGCTCTCCAGCTCCCGGTCCCAACTCGAGGAGATAATCCGCGGCGCGCATCGTTTGCTCATCGTGCTCGACGACCACCAACGTGTTTCCCAAATCGCGAAGCTCGCCGAGAGTGCCGAGTAGGCGCTGAGCGTCCGCCGGATGCAGCCCTGCGGTCGGTTCGTCGAGAACATAGAGCACCCCGGAAAGTCGAGCGCCCAACTGTGTCGCGAGATGAACGCGCTGCGCCTCGCCTGACGAAAGGGTCGCGGCGGCGCGATCGAGGCTGAGGTAGCCGAGACCCACACGGTCGAGGAAGACGAGACGGTCTTCAATCGACCGCAGCAGCGGGCGCACTGCGTCTTCACGTCGCTCAGACACCGGAACGGTGTGGAGCCATGCCCGCAGCGACGCGATGTCGAGGGCGCTCACGTCGTTGATCGGGCGATCGGCGATCCGAACGGATCGCGCGTTCTGGTTGAGCCGCGAGCCGGAGCATTCGGGGCAGGTCTCGGTTCGCGCAAACTGTCCGAGCTCTTCGTCGAGAAACTCCAGCACGCGTTCCTCGTCCCCGCCTTCTGCGAGCTTGCGCCTTGCGTAGTCCTGCGCGCGACGCTCCAGGCCGGGCAAGATGCCCTCGAACCCTGCCCCGCCTTCGAGCGCGATGCGCCGCTGCGCCGGAGAAAGCTTCGCGAACGGAGCATCGAGGTCGACCCCGGCCGTGCCAATCTTCGCCATCATGGATCGATAGTAGGCGAGCTTGGGCTTACCCCAGGCGACGACCGCGCCTCGCCGAATGGAGGCTCGCGTCGGTCACAGCCAACTCCTCGGTGAACCGTCGTCTTCTTCCGAGTCCGTCACAGCTCACACACGCGCCGAGCGGCGTATTGAATGAAAACAGTTGCGGGCTGATCCTCGGAATCGAGGCATGCCGGTCGAAGCACAGGTAGCTCTGCGAGAACCGATGACGCTCGCCGTCCTCGAGCCGCAACTCGACGACACCGTCGCCCAACTGGTACGCGAGCTCGACCGCTTCGGAGAGCCGCAATCGAATTTCATCGCGCACTGACAATCGGTCGATCACCAGGTCGACCGACGCGCCCGATGGCAACGCCCCGACGTCCTCCAAATCGGTCGCAGCGTCATTCACGCGAATGCGAACGAACCCCTTTTTCCGGAGCTCGACAACCAGCGATTTGGGAATTGCATCCCCCGGCACGCGCGATCGGCGCAAGGACTGAAAACCGCCCGCCCTCGGGTAAGCGCAGTGCCTCACGGACCACCTGCGCCACGGAGTGTGCCTGCAAGCGCTCCCCACACACCGGGCAATGCACCTCTCCAATGCTGGAATAGAGCACGCGCAAGTAGTCATTGACCTCGGTCAACGTACCCACCGTGGAACGTGGATTGCGCGAAGGTGCATGCTCTCTCACTGCAATTGCAGGCGACAGTCCTTCGACGACGTCGACGTCGGGACGCCGCAGTCTCGTGAGAACTCGCCTCGCATGTCCGCTGAGCGACTCGATGTATCTGCGTTGCCCTTCCGCATAGAGCGTGTCGAACACCAGACTCGATTTACCACTGCCACTCGGACCGGTGACAACGGTGGTCCTCTCCTTCGGAAGGGTCACGGTCAGGTTTCTCAGGTTGTGCTCGCGCGCTCCACGAATGACGATGTCCGCCGTCATTCCGCCGCACCGCCGGTGAGGCGCTGGGCGGCACGTATCGCGGCAACCATTCCGCTCTCCGAAGCGGTTCCGCTCGCTGCTGCGTCGTAGGCGACGCCGTGATCGACACTCGTGCGAACGAACGGCAGTCCCCATGTGACGTTCGACGCTTCACCCCAGTCGAGGAGCTTGGACGGAATCGTGGCCTGGTCGTGGAACATCGCGACGACCCCATGTGCGCGACCATCTGCGGCGTAGCGGAACGCCGCCTCAGCGGGCGTCGGTCCGAGGAGCTCGACCTCGCCGTTCGAGTACGGGACCTCTTCTCGGAGCGCCTCGAGCGTGGGGCCGATGATGGTTTCTTCTTCGGTTCCGAGGAGTCCGCCCTCTCCAGCGTGTGGATTGAGGCCGGAAACCTCGATGCGAAGCGGCCTTGTATCCGGCACCCAGCGCCCGAGTGCATCCGTCAAGTGGCGAACTGTGCGCTCGATGTGTTCGCGAGTCACGGTGGATGGCACACGCTTGATCGGCCAGTGCGTTGCGACGAGAGCGACTTTCAATCGGGGGCCCAGGAACATCATGGTCACGTTCTCGACATGGACGCCGGCGCGCCGCGCGAGATGCTCCGTCTGTCCACGAAACGAGACGCCCGAGAGACTTACGGCCTCTTTGCTCACCGGCCCGGTCACGATCGCCCGTGCATGGCCCGCGATGGCGGCATCGCATGCGGCTTCGAGGGCCTGCCGCTGAACGCCCCCGCCGTGGATGGTGGGGGCTCGCGCGTGCACCATGCTGAGCGGCCAGTCCGCGACGTGAACTAGACCGACTTCGCCTGGTGCCAAACGCACCGCATCGGCCGGAACGATGCGCCGCACGGCCTCGAAGCCATACCGCTGGAGCGCCCGCTCCATCCAGGCAGCGTCACCATAGACGAGCGCCCGGTCCGTTTCCAAACACCGAGCCAAGGCCGCCGCCGTCACCACAGGGCCAACACCCGCCGGATCTCCTGTAGAAATCGCGAGCGGGGCCAGCATCAGGGCTCCTTCATCTTGTAGCCAACGCCGCGTACAACAACGGCACCACCGTCCACGCCACCAGGGCGCCACCAGCGACGGTCAATCCCAGGGCCGTCCCGAGGAATCGCCGGAACACAGCGCCGGTATACCCCATCAGCGCCGCCACGTCGAAATCGAGCAGCAGGAGGACCCGGCCCAGATCGAGCGGGTTGAGGAGCGTGAGCACGAGCAGCGGCGTTTCGAGCGGGTAGTCCGCCAGGAGGGTCGCCGCCAGCAGGACCAGTCCGTCGTACACCACCGCACAACCGAGCCAGACCAGGAGCGCCACGCCGAAGCCCCGCGCCTTGTCCTCGAAGCGCAGCGCGATCAGGAACGCGAGCGCCGTGAAGGCGGCCGTCAGCAGGGTCCCGGTCGCCAGCAGGACGACGAGTGACCGCACCGGGATGGGGCTGTCCCAGGCGTGAAACAGGAACGGAGCGCCGACCCCCGCCAGCAGGGCGCCGGCCAACGGGAGCGTAAGGCCGCCCCAGAGTCCGGCGAACATCGCCCCCCGGCTGACCGGCTGCGCCAGCAGCAGCTCGATGAACTCCCGGGCGGTGTACACGTAGAGGGTTCCGAAGGCGAGCGCCACCAGCGGAACGAAGATCAGTACGATGTTGAGCAGAGAAAGGATCGCCCGGCCGCCGTCTCCCCCGAGGCGAAACAGGGCCTCGGTGAGGACCAGCAGGACCCCGGCGTAGGCGATGACCCAGCGGTTCCGCCCGACGTCGCGGAGCTGATACCCCAGGATCTTCAGCGCGGTCCTCATGCGGCACCCGCTCCCTGCTGCATGAGTCCCGCGATCGCCTTCTCGAGTCGGGCAAAGCCGGTGAGCTGCATGAGCCGCGCGATCGGACCCTGAAAGCGCACTTTCCCGTCGAGCAGGAACACGATGTCGTCCGCCACCTCCTCCAGCTCGGCCAGCGTGTGGGATGCCAGGATCACCGTGCCGCCCTGCTGTCGGCACGCCAGCAGCTTCTCCTTGAAGATCCCGCTGGCGATCGGGTCGAGGCCGGCGGTCGGCTCGTCGAGCACCAGCAGGTCGGGCCGGAACAGAAAGGCCAGCGCGGCCGACAGCTTCTGCCGGGTTCCGCCGGACATGGTGCGGACCGGCTTCGGCAGCTCCCGGTCCAGGCCGAAGCGCTCGATCAGTTCCGTATCCTGAGGACGATTGGGGCCACGGAGGTCGCGCACCATGGCCAGCACCTCGGTGCCAGTAAGATTGTCGGGGAACCGGGCGTCCTGCGGCATGTACCCGACGCGGTGGCGATACCGTTCATCCCCGTTGACGCTCTGGCCCAGCACCATGAGCCGCCCGGCATCCAGGTGGACCAGCCCGAGGATGCTCTTGAGAAGGGTCGATTTGCCCGAGGCGTTGGGGCCCACCAGGCCCGTGATCCGGCCACCCAGCACCGACACGTCGATGCCCTTGAGCACCTCGAGCCGGCCGTAACGCTTGGTGATCCCGATCGCCTCGAGGACCACGGGTTCGCCGGGCATCAGGAGCCCCATCGCATGAGCGGTCGCCGGTCGTCCATCATGTGCGGCGTCAGCACCGGCGCGACCCGTTCGGCGGCGTCGAGCAGGGAGACGAAGAAGCTGCGGAGCAGAATGAGGGCCGGCTGGTTCCGCTGCACCACCAGGGCGAAGAGCCGCACCGGGGCGAACGGCACGTCGCCGAATCCGTCGCGATCGAGGTCGTAGCCGGCATAGCGATCCCAGAAGTTCTCGGTGAACTCGCTGGCGGCGTTGACGCTGTTGCTGCTGACGTCGAACGAGTTGCCCTCGAACCGGTTGCGGCGGAACGTGGTCTGCTCGGCATTGGCCATGACCTGCACGCCCCAGCCGTTGGCCAGGAACTCGTTGCCGGTCACCGTGACCCGGATGGTCCCTTCCGCGTACAGCCCCACCGAGTTGCCCCGCAGGATGTTCCCCTCCAGCCGGCTGTCGGCGATGTCCTTGAGCAGCAGCCCGTAGGCGCTGCTGCCCCAGCTCCGCTCGAAGCGGTTGCCGACCATGCGGACGTCGTGGCTGTACATGACGGCCACCCCCGCGCGATTTGCCGCGAAGGTATTGTCGACGTACTCGCAGTCGCTGGAGAACA
The DNA here is from genome assembly GCA_963709905.1 of uncultured Gemmatimonadales bacterium. Classification (GTDB taxonomy): domain Bacteria; phylum Gemmatimonadota; class Gemmatimonadetes; order Gemmatimonadales; family GWC2-71-9; genus JADJOM01. The sequence goes on along the minus strand of CAVPYI010000002.1, from coordinate 634,084 downwards.
TGAAGTGCAGGCCGTACCGGAGGTGGTCCGTGCTGAGGTTGCGCTGGACCCGGGCCCGGGTAGTGAACTCGAAGTAAATACCGTCCCGGTGGCCGCGGAGCACGTTGTCCTCGATCACCAGGTCGCTCGAGCTCCAGGAATGAACAGCGTTCCCCGACCGGGTTTCGCTCTGCCCTGAGGCCCGAATGCGGTTCTGCCGGACCGCGCAGCCGGCCACCTTCGACAGGTAGATCCCGAAGTAGGTATCGAGCAGGGTGTTGTTCTCGATCAGACAATCCCGGGCGCCCGCGACCAGGATCGCCGCCCGGTCCTCGGTGGCGCTCGGGGTCACGTCCCGAATCACCAGCCCCCGAATGGTCACGCTGTCGGCGGCAACGACGAAGACCGTGTGATCGCCGCCATGGAAGACCGGCCATCCGTGGCCGATGATGGCCACGCGCCTGGTCACGACGATCTTGCCTTCCCGGTATTCCCCCGGAGTCACCACGATCGTGTCGCCGTCCCGGGCCTGGAGCAGCGCGGCCGACACGGTGGCGAGTGCCGACCCCGGGGCCACGGTGAGCGTGTGGGGCGCGGCGAAGAGCGCGGAACTCAGCAGCACGACCGCGAGCGCTGGCATCAGGCGCCGGCGCGCGGGGTATGACGATGCGGCATGGCGAGGACGTCGGGCCAGGCGAGCAGCCGTCCGCCCAGAACGGCGCGGACGCTGTCGGCCTCGCGTCCCGCCCGAAGGGCGACCAGCCCGCTGGTCATGGGAGTGCGGACCGTATCGGTGTGCAGGTACACCGCTTCATCGGCTGCCAGCCACTCGCGCGGTTCGGCGTAGCTCGCCACCCACGCCGCGGCGACCGGCGCACCGGTCTCCCGGATCCAGCCGGCCAGGCAGCCAACATCGTCGAAGACCACCACTTTCCCGGTCCCGGTTCGCAGCTGCGCCGCGAACCGCTCGTCCATCAGGCTCATGTGACAATGGGCGCAGGGCTCACTGCCCCAGGCGATCTCCCGGGGCTGCGGCGGGCCACAGCCCGCGGCCAGGGGAATCCCGACGGCCAGGATGAACAACCGGCAGATGACTTGCATGACGCGGGACCGGTCACGCGGCGTTGGGCCGCGACGCACGATGCTCCCGGACAACGAGGTACAGCCCGACCGCGAGCGCGACCACCAGGACCCAACCTCCCGCCGCCGGCCACGAGGTGGCGTGAAAATTCAGCAGCTGTTTGCTGCCCACCAGGGGCGGCTGGTAGGTCATGCCCGGAATCTTGATGATCGCATCCTGGGCGAGATTGTGTCCGTAATCGTACCCCCAGCGGTAGAAGTCCGCGAGGCCCGCGATCGCGCCGAGCGCGAACAGCCCGACCCACAGATTGAGGAGCCAGCGCTTGCCGCTGGCCGCCGCCGCCAGCCCCAGGGCGATCAGGCCAGCGACCAGCCATGGCATGTAGCGCAGCTCGGGGATGTCCTCGGGGGTGATCACCTTCATCCCGATGTAGTGATTGAGGTTGTTGATGCTGTTGAGATCCTGCGGCTTCTCGCCCACGATCCGGTCCACTCCGATGTAGAGTCCGAGACCCTCCGGGTACTGGGGGGCCTTGAGACCCACGTGCCACAGCGGCAGCACATACACCAGCAACAGCGACAGCGCCGCGGCGGCGAGGGCCAGACGGGACGAACGGGCCATGGTGGTCATCCGGGTTGCGCCGGCGGCGGGCTCGGCCCGGGCGTGAAACGGGTCTTCGACCAGTTCCGCGTTCGAGCCGAGCACCACGTCGGTCGGAAGCACGTTACTTGGGACTGTTGAAGGAGACCGGGACACCGGCGCCCTTGGCCGACACCCGGACGTATCCCTGCATCTCCTGGTGCAGCGCCGAGCAGAAATCGGTGCAGTAGAACGGGAACACCCCGACACGCGTTGGCACCCAGGCCAGCGTGCGGGTCTGACCGGGCATGATCAGAAGCTCGGCGTTGTTGGCTCCCGTCACCGCAAAGCCGTGCGGGACGTCCCAGTCCTGCTCGAGGTTGGTGACGTGCCAGTAGACGCTGTCACCCACCTGCACGCCTTCGATGTTGTCCGGCATGAAGTGACTGCGGATCGCGGTCATGTAGATGTGCACCACGTTGCCCTTGCGCTCGACCCGGGTGTCCTTCTCCGCCTTCACCGCGCGCGGATCCCGGTTCTCGGCCAGCGCGAAGGTCTTGATCTGCCGGTCCTTGATGGCCGAGGCCGCGATCGCCTGGGCATAGTGGGGCTCGCCGATCGTGGGGAAGTCCAGCAGCAGCTTCATCTTGTCGCCGGTGATGTCGATCAGCTGGGCGGCCTGCGCCAGCTCGGGGCCGGTCGGCAGGTAGCGGTCCTTGGTGATCTTGTTGAGCGCGACGACGTACTTGCCGTCGGGTTTCCGGGTGTCCCCCCCGATAACCATCAGGTGGCCGATCGAGTAGTAGACCGGAATCCGATCCAGCACGGCGCAGTCCTTGACCCGCCACTTCACGATCTCGGAGGAAATGAACATCGACGTGTAGCCGTGCCCGTTCGCGTCGAACTCGTTGTGCAGCGGGCCCAGGCCAGCATCCTTCACTTCGCAGGAGTTGATGGCTTCATACTTGAGCACCGGAATGCCGCTGACTTCCCGCTCGAAATCCTTGGCCGCAATCGCCTGCAGCATTTTCGACACCGAATGCACCGGGATCAGGGCGGCCAGCTTGCCGCCGGCGGCGATGAACTCGCCCGTCGGGTCCACATCCACGCCGTGAGGAGACTTCGGGGTTGGCAGGTAGTACACCAGACCGGGGCAGTCCGCCGGGTCGAGTACCTTCGAGCCGGAGAGCATTTCGGAATGGGCAATGTCGGCTTCGTCCACCCAGTTGTGGGCGTACTTGCCGGGCAACGCCTTGGCCTTGCCGGCGGCCACACACTGTTCTCCCTGCTTCCAGTTCACCGCGGCGATGAAGTCCTTGTCGTTCTGGGACGCGTTCCGTTCCTTGAGGGTGGGGCTCTGCTCGGTATTGTAGGAGGTGAAGAACGCCCAGCCGTGCGAGGGGCCCTTCCCGGGCCGGGCGAGGTCGTAGTCGAAGCCGGGCATGCTGATCTGGAAGGCGAGGCGTCATCTTGCCCGACTTCGGGTCGACCGCGATGAACGAGATCTGGCCGGAGAAGTTCTCCTTGTACGAGGCGATCGGCACGTCCTTCTGCGGCGTGGGCACACTGAATCGCGTCGCGGAGACCACGTACTCGGTCCCCTGGGTGACGAACGGTGACGCGTGATTGCCGGCCCCGTTGGGGATCTCGATGATCTCCTTGGTGTTCATCTCGGCCAGGTCAATCCGGGCGACCCGCGGCGTGTTGTTGCCGTTGATGAACACCCAGCGCCCGTCGTTCATGCCGTCGGTCTTCGACAGCGACGGATGGTGGGCGTCATCCCAGGGCACGAAGCCGTAACTGGTCTCGAGCATCGGCTTCGACTGTTCGCTGTACCCGTAGGACTTCTCGGGGTCCATGGCGAACACCGGAATCACCCGGAGCAGGCGGCCGGACGGAAGCCCGTACACGCTCATCTGCCCCGAGAATCCGCCGGAGGTGAACATGTAGAATTCATCGTACTGGCCCGGCGGCACGTACACCTTCGACGCAGCATCGCCCGTGCCGCCTGCCTGGGTTGTGCCCCGGCCGCAGCCGGCGGTCAGGATCGCCGCGGTCAGGCCACCGGCGAACAGGGCGTAGCGGATCCACGAAGTGTTGCGCATCATCGGTTCTCTCCTGTGAGTCTGCCGGTCAGCTGCCGGCCTCGCTGTGGGCTTCATACCGCAGGTATTCGACGATCTTCCGCGCCTCGTCCCGCGTGACAGCCTGGTTGGGCATCTGGGTCATGTATTCGGCGAGCAGCTTTCGCACTTCCGGGTGCCGGGTGTACATCTCCTCGGGGTTCAGGATCTGATTCATCACGAATGCCGCCGAGCGGCGTGACGTGACGTCCCCGAGCGGGGGGCCGACGTACTTGTCGGTCATCTTGTGGCAGGCGGAGCATTTCGCCGTGAACAGCTTCTCGCCCTCCTCCGCCATGTGCTCGTCCACCGGCCCGAGTTGAATCACCTCGGTCACTGGACCGATGCCGTGCTCGAGTTGAAACGGCGTCAGGTCCGATCCCGGCACCGCGGCCTGGGCCGCGGGTGCCGCGTCGGGCTTGCCACCGCAGCCCGAGAGCAACAGCAGTGGCAGGACCAGCGACAGCGGTGACACGAGACGCGCGTGCGACACGTGCGACATTGGGGAACTCCTCCGGCGATTGGTCGTCCTGCGTAGTCGGTGTCGGCCGTCGGCGGCCGGGTTTCGCCATGGAGCCTAAGACGGTATGACCCTCATGCTGATGAATGCTTCATGAAGGTCTCGTCATGCCGCGGGCGACCCGGTGGCTCATTCCGTCGCTGGTTGGCGAGTGATATTATTGCTTTTAACATGAACAAATGATATTTAGAACCGTGAACCCTCTCTCAGAGCGCTGTCTGCGTGCTTTCTCAGACCGCTGAGTACGCCCTGCGGGCGGTCCTGGCTATCGCCCAGCACGAAGGCCAGCCGGTTGGTGCCGCCCGACTGGCCGAGACACTAGGCATCCCCCGGAACTACCTCTCCAAGACCCTCCATCAGCTGGCGCGGGCCGGGGTGCTGGATTCATCCCGCGGCAAGCTCGGCGGTTTCAGACTGGCCCGCCCGGCCAGCCGGATTCCGCTGCTCGACGTCGTGGGATCGATTGACGCGTTGACAGGGAACCGGGCTTGCCTGTTGGGCCGGCCGGTCTGCAGCGACCAGCATGCGTGCCCTGCGCATGAGCGCTGGAAGGACGTGGCTGAGCGGACGGTCGCGTTCTTCCGTGAGACCACGGTGGCGGATCTGGCGGCTCCGAGGAGGACCGGGAGAGCGCACTAGTCGCCGGCGCTTGGGTTGGCAAACGCTTTGGCTCTGGGGTAAAGGAGCACCACCAGCACCAGCGTAGAGGTGGCGAACAGTAGCCGCGCCGCGATTGTGGCCTTCGCCTGCATGAATGTCGCCCCGGTCACCGCCGCGGCCAGTCCGATCTGGAACGCGATCACGGCCGCCCACGCGGCCCATGCCGGCCCTCGATCCGGCGCCTGAGCGTACCGCGGCAGAATCCAGTAGCCCACCCCCAGGACGAACTGCACCAGCCAGCCGAAGAGCATCAAGTCCGCATGCGCCGCCCGCAAGGGCTCGGCGTGCTCGCCAGCGCTTGGCAGGTCGCCCAGCCGGACGGCCCCCAGAATACTCCCGGCGACCAGCGCAACCAGCGCCGAGCGTATCATCCAGACCGAGAGCCTCGGCATCAGCTCTTCGGCTCGCGGATCCGGGGCCAGAGCATCACCGCGATCAGGATCACGGCGGCGAGTTGCAGCAGTGCCGAAAGCCGCAGACTCCAGAGGACTCCCCCGAAGGCGTGCTGCCACGGCTCCGCCACGAGCCGGAGTGCCAGGCCGGTGTTCAGCAGAACCAGCGCCGCCCAGCCTGGACGGGGATTGCCGCGCGGAGGCGCCGAGGGGTGGCGGGGGAACATCCAGAAGGCGACCCCCGCCATTACCTGCAGCAGCCACCCCACCGTGAGCAGGTGGAGGGCCCCCAGGCGCAGGGCAGTGTCGGGCAAACGCCCGAGGAGCCCCGGTGGACGGACCAGCAGCAGCTCGTGAACCAGAGCGACCACCAGGGCGATGAACCCGGCCTTGATGAACCAGCGGGAAAGGGGAGGTATGGAAGGCGTATCCGGTTCAAGGCCGGACGGTCAGTGCCGCAGCAGGCTGAGCACGATCTCGGTGGCGATCAGGATGATGACCACCCACTCCAGGAATTCCATGCGGACGGTGCTGGCGCGGTCCGAGACCTTCTGGTAGATGCCTTCGATCGTGGCGAGCTTCCGGCTGATGGTCGCGTCCAGCTCTCCCAGCTGGAACCGTCCGGCCGCCAGCCGGTAGATCCGCACCAGGTATTCCTCGCCGAAGACTTTCAGGGCGTTGGACACGCGCTCGAACAGTACGACGCCCTCCAACTGCAGTTCCGCCACCTGATTCATGTCGGCGGCTTGGCCCCGCGGCAGCAGCCGGCGCCATCCCGGTCGCCGGCGAAGCAGCTGATAGGACCGCTCGATTGCATCATCGAGCTGCAGATCGAGCCAGCGCATCTCCAGCAACTGGACGTTGGCGAACTCGAGCACCGCTTGCACATCCTCCGGATCGGGGTCGAGGACGAACGCGGCGTCCCAGTCGACGATGGTGACGTCCGATGGCCCGAAAGAGATCCGGGCCTCGGTTGCGTTTCTCACTTCGTCCACCGACAGTCGCCCAGCCTCGGGCCGCAGGATCTGGGCGATTCGTTCCGCGTGCCGGTCACAAAAGGCCCCGGCGGCCAGGTCGCCACTCCCCTCCCGGAGTCCGACGATGCGGTAGTCCTCGCTGAACTCGGCGGCCCGCGCCCGGAGCACGGCCCGGCCCAGCGAACGCACCAGGCCGTCCACTCGAGTCCGGGCATCCTGCCGCAGGCGCCCGAACCGTTGCAGGGCCATGGTGGCGGCGTGAAGCGCCTCCAGCCCGCCCGGAACCGGGATGTGGTAGGCCACCGAGGCCGCCCCAAAATCGTACAGCACGAGGTCGACGGTGGGGTCGGTCCTCCACTCTTCGATGGCGAAGGGGGTGTGCTCCTGGGACACCCTGAGCGGGGCTGGTCGGTACTGGAGGAATGACGTCACCCGGCCCCTGTGCCGGAACAGCGGACGTTCCGTTTGCCCTCCCAGCAGGCGCTCGGCCTGCTCGAGGTCGATGCCCTGGGCTGCCTCGAACACGAAGATCTGATCAATCTCGGCCATTTCCTCACCGGTCCTTCACGGTCCACTCATGCGCAGAGGGCGAGATTACAGGGTCCGGGCGGAACCGACAACCTGGAGGCGTACATGACGACTCTCACCCGATCCGAGGCTGGTCGAAGGCTGGCCGCCGGGCTCGGCGCCCTGGTCAAGGAGGTGCCGGTAGTCGTGGCCATCTCGCCGGGCGGGGCCAGTGTGGCCAGCGAGATCGCCCGGGCCTTCGACGCGCCGCTCGATGTCATCGCCGTGAGTCGTCTCGAGGTGCCGGGACGCCTGCATTCGATCTTCGGGGCCGTCGCCGACGGGGCCGCCATCGTCGTCAGCCGGCGGGTCCTCGAGCTCGGCCTGCCGCACGCCTATGTCGACGGCCTGGTGGACTTCGCCCGCCGTGAGGTGGACCGGGTAGCGTCGGGCTGGCGTGGGAACGCGGCACCGCTCTCGTTGAGCGGCCGGACCGTGATCCTGGCTGACGACGGGGGGAGCTACGCGGTCGAATTGGCCGCCGCCGCCCAGGCGCTGCGCCAGTCGGGTCCCCGGCGGGTGATCCTGGCCGCTCCCTGCGCGACCCCCGAGGTGCGCGCTGCCGTCGAAGAGTGCTGCGACGACCTGTTGTTCCTGCACGAGCCAGGCGCGCCCGACCGTGCCCTGGTCTGCGACCCGGAATTCAGGCATACGACCCGGTATGACGTCCGGGCGATGGTGCGCAACAGCCGCCCCGAGCTCGAGGTGCTCGCCGGCAACTGAATCGGTCGAACCTAGATTCCATCACCGGCGGCAGCGAAGTCCCGCGACGCTCGGGGAGATTCAGTTCCATGAGGCTCCAGCGCCTCGGCTGCGCGGGAGAGACGCTCTCTGGCCTTCCGCGCGATCAGCCGGAGATCCGGGTCCTTGCGGAGGTCGCCCACCTGCAGCATGGCTCCGGGATCGGCAATCCGGACCGTAGAACCCCCACCAGGGTGCTCTTCCACCGTCACATTGCAGGGGAGCATCAGCCCCGCTTCGGCGCGCGCCGAGAGCGCCTGGTGCGCCAGCCCGGGATTGCAGGCACCAAGGATCGTGTACGGGCGGAAACTGACCCTGAGTTTCTCGGCGAGCGTGGTATGGACATCGATCCGGGTCAGGATCCCGAAACCCTCCGCCTTGAGCACCTCGGTGACCCGCTCGATCGCGGCGGCCGGAGCGAGGTTCAAGTGGAGCTCGAAGCCCAGCGACCCCGGGCGTAACTCGCTCCGTGCCTTGAGCCGTCGACGGATTCCGTCCACCGCGGCCGTGGCGAGCGTTGCTGCCCCGGCGATCGCGGCCGCCTCTCCCGCATGGCGGACCACCCGCTTCACCCGCTGCCGGCGGATCCGGCGTTTCGCGGCTTTCTTGACTTCCTTGGCGGCGGTAACGGCCTTGGCAGTGAGTTTCTTGGCCGTGCGGCGCAGCCGGTCTGTAGAACGTGACATCGCTCCTCCTCCGCTCCAGGCGTGTGGTACCAGTCCGCCCACTGCAGGTCCTTGGCCCGCAACCGGCGGGCGGCCAGCTCGGAGCCGCTGCAGGCGGTGTCGAACGTACCTCAAACGTCGGTGTTGAGCACTGAAGCGGGGCTGAAGGCAGTCTGAAACGTTCCCCGTTACCGCTCGGGCCTAAGCCGGGCATTTCGAAGGCTCCGGATGAGTTTCACGGTCTGGCCGATCACTGCCGGGATGATCCCGAGGCCCGCCACCAGGAGCCATTCACGTGGGGTCAGGTGGTGCAATCCCAGGATAGCCGCGAGCGGCGGCCAGGTCACCGCGACCACCAGGAGAGCAAGCGTGAGAATCACCGCCATCACCGCGTGCCGGTTGGCCGCCGCGCGCGAGGGCGCGAGCACGTGCTCCTCGCTTCGCGCGTTCCCGAGGTGGAACGTCTGCGCCAGGGCGAGGGTGACGAAGGCCAGGGTTCCGGCACCGGCCGGGTCCGAGGGGTGCAGCGCCCGACCCACCAGGAAGGCGCCAATCGCCACGGCGGCGATGAGCACCGCATAGGCGCCCGTTTGCCACACGGCTGAACGATCCATGATCGGTGCTCCCGGCTGTTCGGGCGGGTGCCGCATGAGGTCCCGTCCGCCCCGTTCAAGCGCGAGGGCCAGGGCGGGTGCCGTATCGGTCAGCAGGTTGAGCCACAGGATCTGCAGCGGCAGCAGCAGGGTCGGAAACCCGGCCAGCGCTCCCCCGAAGACCACCAGGATCTCCGCCAGGTTACAGCTGAACAGGTAGAAGATGACCTTGCGGATGTTGGCGACGATCACGCGTCCTTCTTGCACCGCGTGCAGCACCGTCACCAGGCGGTCGTCCGTCAGCACCACGTCCGCCGCCTCCTTGGCGAGGTCGGTTCCTCGACCGCCGAGGGCCACGCCGATGTCCGCCTTGCGCAGGGCGGCTGCATCGTTCACCCCATCGCCGAGCATGGCGACGACCTCGCCTCGACGTTGCAGGGCCCCGACCAGCTTGAGTTTTCCCGTCGGGCTGACCCGGCAGAAGACCGCTGCGCTCGCGATCTGGGTGGCCAGTTCCGCTTCCGAGGCCGCGTCCACTTCGGCGCCGTCGACGACCCGATCCCCGACAGCCATCATCCCCAACTCCGCCGCGATGGCCGCCGCCGTGCCCCGCTGATCGCCCGTGATCATGACCGTGCGAATGCCAGCCGACCGGAGCTGCTCCAGGGTCAGGCGGACGTCGGTGGCTGGAGGGTCGGTGATCCCGGCCAGCGCCGCGAAGGTCAAACCCTGGAGGGCGGTGTCCGCCGCGCGATCAACTGCTCCCCCCGCCACGGCCAGGACCCGAAGTCCGCGACTCGCCAGCGCCGCGTTTTCGGCGGCGAGCCGCTGCCTCCGCCCGTCGTCGAGCGGGGCTACGCCTTCCCGGGTACGGACCCGACTACAGCGGGCGAGGATCACGTCGGGCGCGCCCTTCACGCTGGCGTAGAGCCCGGTCGGGCGGTGGTGGAACGCCGCCATGAGCATTCGTTCGCTGGAGAACGGGACTTCGCCGGCGAGCGGCCACTCGGTGCCCAGGGCGGCGGGGTCCACGCCGGCCTTACGGGCCGCAACCAGCAGCGCGATTTCGGTCGGATCGCCCCGTCCGATCCAGTGTCCCTCCCGCTGATCCAGGCCGGCGTGGTTGACCAGGGCGCCGATCCGCAGCGCTTCCATGAGAGGGCCGTCGCGCCCGGGATCGGTCGGGGCGCCTTCCTGGAGAAACTCGCCGGTCGGCTGGTAGCCCGAGCCGGTGACCCGGTACCCGCCCTCGGCCAGCCGGATCTCCGTTACGGTCATCTCTCCGGCGGTCAGGGTCCCGGTCTTGTCGGTGCAGATCACGGTGGTGGAGCCGAGGGTCTCTACGGCCGGCAAGCGACGCACGAGCGCTCGGCGGCGCGCCATCCGACGCATCCCCACTGCCAGGGTGATGGTGGCGACGACTGGAAGGCCTTCCGGCACCGCCGCGACGGCCAGCGCCAGCGCCGTCTGCAGCACCACGTCCACCGGCGTTCCGCGGATCCAGGACACCACTCCCGACATCGCGGCCACGCCGAGGGCGGCCCAGAACAGCCGTCGGCCCAGGTCCTCGAGCCGTTTCTCGAGCGGCGTCGCCGGTTCCCCGAGCGTACTGGTGAGCTGGCCGATCCGCCCCACTTCGGTCGCCATTCCCGTGCCCACGACGACCGCCTCCCCCCGGCCGCGAGCAAGGCTGGTGCCCTTGAAGACCATGGTGCGCCGAGCGGGCAGCGCTTCTTCCGGCGGAACGACCGCGTCGGCTCGCTTCGAGACCGGCAGGGCCTCACCGGTCAGGGCTGCCTCCACCGTGGCCAGCTCGAGGCTCGAGACCAGGCGGGCGTCCGCCGAGACGGCGGCGCCGTCCTCGAGCACCAGGATGTCGCCAGGTACCACCTCGCGAGCATCGATCGCCACCACCGCACCGCCGCGCCGAACGCTGGCCCTCGGCGTTTCGAGCGAGAGCAGACCTTCCATGACCCGTCGGCTGCGGAATTCGGAGATGAAACCGATTCCGGTATTGAGCACGAGGACCGCGCCGATGGCAATCGCGTCCAGCGCATCTCCAGCCAGGAGCGCGACCAGGGCGGCCGCGGCCAGCAGCCAGACCAGGATCCCGCGGAACTGGCGCAGCAGGATGGTGGCCGCGGGAGTCGGACGGGCGCGCTGAAAGAGATTGGGGCCGAACGTGGCCAGCCGCGCGGATGCTTCAGCGGCGCTCAGGCCGGAGGCGGAGGTGCCAAGCCGGTCGAAGAGGGCCTCGACCGGTTCGGCGTGAAATGCCGGCGTGCCCGATTCCGGCCCCGCGAGTGGACCGCTCGACGGGCCGCCGTGGTCACGCGGAGGCGAATCGGTCTCGGCCACTGTGGATCCTCTCGAGGATCTTGGCGACTATGCTCATCGGATTTCCAGGCGGCGGACCCGGGTCAAAACGTGGCTGGTTGGGGTGCAACGCGACGTGATCCGAATATGAAGGAAAATCCTGAATAAAGTACCGCCCCGGCCGAGGCAGGCCGGGGCGGTGAGCGGTGTGATCGAGGTCAGCCCTTGATGAGGATCTTGCTCTTGACTGCGGTTTCCGTCTTGGGCAGGCGGACCGTCAGGATCCCCTCGTTGTGCAGCGCCTCGACCTTGTTCGCCTCCACCGCCTTGGGCAGGCGGAGGGTGCGGAGGAACTTCCCTTCCTCCCTCTCCTCCCACAGCACGTTTTCCTTCTCTTCCCGGATGTTCTTCTCCCGATGGCCGGTCAGGGTCAGAATGCCGCCTTCGAGATGGACATCCAGGTTCTCCCGGGGAACGCCCGGCACTTCGATCCGGACCACATACTCCTTGTCGTTCTCGGTCAGGTCGATCGCGGGCATCCAGGTCCCCTCCGCCATCTTCCTGTTGTACGGCTCAAAGCCGAACGCGGGAATGGGGAGCGGCGCGGTGAACAGCCGGTCGAAGACCTCGTCGATGCCGCGGACGAGAGTCGGAGCGCCGGCCGGAGTTCTGGTGAGTTTCATATACCCTCCTTGTGAGCCACCTGGTGAGCCACCTGCGTCATCTATCCCACCGGCACACAATCTAGGGCCAGGGCAGTGAAGCCCCGCTGAATGCCCATGCAAGAAGCCGTCATGAAGGTTTTCTGGGTCGCTCGGGCCGGCGCCAGGCGTGGCTGATGGTCCAGACGTAGGCCGCCACGTCCCGTACCTGCGCGTCGGAGAGCGAGTTCCATCCGCGCATCGGCATTGCGATGTCCCGAGTGGAGTAGGAGCGCGGTATGCCGTGCACCACCCGCTCGAGGATCCCCTCGTAGCTGTCCGGGCCGTGCAGCCAGATTCCCTGCGCCAGGGGCGGGCCGCTGTCGGTGCCGACTCCAGCCACCCCGTGACAGGCGGAGCAGTTACCAGCGCCGTGGAAAAGGTCCCGACCCCTCGCCACGGCCGAGTCGGTCACCTGGATGGGCCGCGCCGGTCCGGTGGGCATGGGAGCCGGTTCCTGGGCCAGCAGGGGCAGGGCACCCAGAACGACTAACAGGGTTGCCGGAACAGCACGCAGAACACGCATCGAAAGGGCTCCAGGCGCGGGCGCAGGTTGAATCAGGGTGAGGCCTGGAGCCCCCGGCCCCGGCTCACGCTCCAGACATAGGTTGCCACTGCCCGGATCTCGGCGGTATCGAGCACGGTTGGCCCGCGCATCGGTAGCGGGTCTCCACCGCGTGAGGTGGCCCCCCAGCCGGCGTGGCGCGTAATGTGAGCCAGCCATTCGACGGTACCGGGACCGAGTTTCCACCGGCCGGTGACCAGCGCGGGTCCGTCGGGCGTGCCCAGCGCGAGCTCGCCGTGACACTGGTCGCAGGCCCCTTTCCCGTGGTACAGGTCGAAGCCGGTGCGGACCGATTCGGTGGTGACCCCCGCCGGAGCCGCTACTTCCTGGCTCGAGGCCGGAGAACTGATCAGGAGTCCAAGTCCCAGCATCAGCCACGGGGCCATCGCCGTTGCAAGCCGATTATTCGAGTGTCGCATTGTTCCTCCCCGTGCTCGAGCAGAGGTCGCCTTAACACCTTCATTCTGCAGAAAAGTCCGTGAAATGATCGTGAGGAGGGCGTGAGGCGGATTGGGGGAATGGGGGAATGGGGGAATGGCGGAATGGCGAAATGGTGGAATGGTGGAATGGCGGAATGGGGGACCCGCATTGGACCATTCGGCCATTCGGCCATTCGGCCATTCCGCCAATCCCCCAATCCCCCAATCCCCCAATCCCCCAATCCCCCAATCCCCCAATCCCCCCAATCCCCCCAATCCCCCATCTCAATCTTCGTCGTGCAGCATCCGTTCCGGCGGGTCATCGAGATCGTCGAACTGGCCATCCCGCACCGCCTTGAAGAACAGCCAGGCGAACGTTCCCCCGAGCGCCAGAACGATCGGCAGCAGCAGCAGGACCGCCCGCATCAGTCGCCCCGCCGGACGACTCGTTCCACCCGGGCGGCGTTCCAGATCACGAGCACGCTCGAGAGCGGCATCAGAACCGCCGCGACCAGGGGGTTGACCAGCCCGGCCGCGGCGGCGCCCACCGCCACGATGTTATAGACAATCGACCCGAGCTGGCTGGAGCGAGTCATCTGTTCGGCGACCCGCCCGGCGCGGATGCCCGCGGCTACCGGGGCGAGGGTGCCGCTCGAGACGATGGCGTCGGCCACCAGCACGGAGCTGGCTGCTCCCGTCCCCATGGCGATCCCCACGTTGGCGGTCGCGAGCGCCGGCCCATCGTTGAGGCCGTCACCCACGAACAGGATCCGTTCGCCGGCCGCCTGGCGCCGCCTGATCCATTCGGCCTTCGCGGCCGGATCCACCCGTGCCACCACGTAATCCACGCCCGCCTCCCGGCCGATGCGATCGGCAACCTCGGCGTAGTCGCCGGTCAGGAGGGTCGTGCGGAGACCCAGGGCCCGCAGGCGTGCCACCGCGGCGCTGGCATCCGGCCGGATAGCGTCGCCGAGCCGGATCAGGGCCGAGTGCGCATCACGATTCCGGGCGGAGGAATCCGCAACCAGCTCGACCGCGCCAGGACCGGCTGCCCGCAGTTCCCACCGCCGGCCGTCCACTACCCCGCTGATTCCCACGCCGGGTGTTTCCCGCACCTCGGTGGCCTGCGGGAGTGGGATACCCCGATCCGCCGCCTCCTGGGTGATGGCGCGGGCAATGGGATGCCCGCTGTAGCGTTCGAGGCCCGCGGCGATCCGGATCGTGGCATCGTTCGCGTCGGTCACCCCGATGGCCCCGGCCGTCACTGTGCCGGTCTTGTCCAGACCCACGACGTTCACCCGTGCCAGTTCCCGCAGGGCGTCCGCGGACCTGAGAAGCAGACCCCGTCTGGCCGCGGCACCGACGCCGGCCGCGCCCGCGAGCGGCTGCGCGAGGGCCAGCGCGCAAGGGCAGGCGACCACCAGGACCGCGACCGTGTTGGCGACGGCGGACGCAGTGTCCCGGAACGCCAGCCAGGCGGCGAAGGTCGCCGCGGCCACCACCAGGGTGGCCGCCGTGAACCACGGTGCGATCCGGTCGGCGGATGTCGGGGCCATGACCCGGTCCTGCGCCGCGTGCAGCTCGGCGGCCATCCGGTGCACGACCGTTTCCTGGCCCACCGCCTCGACTGCCACGGTGAGGGCGCCGTCGGCGAGCAGCGCCCCGGCGACGACCCGATCGCCCGGTCCAACCAGCACGGGGGCGGATTCGCCGGTGAGCAGCGCCATGCGGACCTGGCCTGAGCCCTCGACCACCCGGCCGTCCGCGGCCAGCTCCTCGCCGGCGCCCACATCAATCATGTCGCCGGGTCCCAGCGATGAGACCGGCACGGTTTCGATGGTGGGCTCGGCCGCTCGGCGGCTCGGCGGCTCGACCGACTCATCCGCCGAGCGGCTGAGCCGTCGCGCCGTCCGGGGTACGGTGGCCACCAGGGCGGCGGCGGCCTCGCTGGCCCGGCGCCGCCCCCGGGCCTCGAGCACACGGCCCGCGAGCAGCAGGGCGACGAGCATCGTCAGCGAATCGAGATACGCGTCCTGGTGCAGTAGCGTGGCGGCCAGGCCGTGCACGTAGGTGATCGCGATGCCGAGCGCGATCGGCAGGTCCATGTGCAGCACCCGGTGCCGGAGCCCGTGCCAGGCGCCGGCGAAGAACGGCTCGGCGCACCAGAGCGTCACCGGCGTCGCGAGCAGCAGACTGGTCCAGCGGAACAGGGCGGCGAAGCCGGGGTCCATGGTCCCGTACCACCAGCCGGCGTAGAGGCCTTCGTACAGCCCCATGATGGCGAGGGCCGCCATGGCGGAGAGGCCCAGGCGCAGCATGAGGCCCCGGTCCGGGGCGGTCTTCACGCCGAGCGGGCGGGGCCGGTAGCCGAGCGCCGCGATCCGCCGCGCCAGAGTGGCGAGATCCACCCTGGCCGGATCCCAGCGCAAGGTGGCCCGCCCGGTGGCGTAGCTCACCATCGCGTGATCGACGCCGGGTGTGCGCTCGAGCACTTGCTCGGTGACCCAGACGCAGGAGGCGCAGCGCAGATCGTCAATCAGCAGCCGGGCCTCGCAGCGCCCGAGGTCGTCGGTCGGCGACCGGGACGGCCAGCCAATCCTCGGCGGGAGAAGGGTCTGGCCTGGGGGCAAACGCCGCCCGCTCCTGGTAGTAGCGCTCGAGCCCGGCCCCGCGGATGATCGCGGCCGCCGCCTCGCAGCCGAGGCAGCAGAAGGCGTCAACGGAGCCTTCCACCGCCGTGCCGCAGTGGGGGCACTGGGCGGCGGCCGGGCGGTGTGACGCCTCGGCGGCCCGGTCAGAGGCCGAGCCATCGAGCCGCCGAGCCGCCGAACCGTCGTTACCGGGGTTCAGTCGTGTACGACGGAACAACCGAGTCCGCCCCCGTGACGGCGATGAAGGCAAACACCGCGTTGACGACCATCACGATCGCCAGGCCGATCGCGATGCCCCAGGGCCAGTGCCGGCCGGCTCCGCGCTCAGGTCTCGCTGCCAAGGTGACCCTCCGTCTTGAAGGTGGCCTCGAGCTGCATGTCCTTTGCCGGGGACGCCACGTGCACCTCGAACCGGATGGTTCGCGGGAGGTCCGGACTGGCCTTCACCCGGATGATCAGCGGCACCGTCCGGCTCTCCGTCGTTCCCAGGGCGAGGTCCTGCACCAGGACCTGGGCCTCCGGCAGGCCTTCGACCCGGATGTGAAACGTTACGGGCGCCGTCGATGCCTGCTTGTTGGTGACTCTGAGCAGGAACGTGTTGCGGACGTAGCCGTCGGCGTCGAGCGTGAACAGCGAGCCAGGCGCCCGCTTCACCGCCGCCTCGAAGGGCGCGCGCGCGACCATCAGCACGACGGCGGCGGCGGCGATCCCGGTGAGCAGCCCGGCATAGACGATGGTTCGTGGCCGGAAGCGCCGGACGTTCCGGCCCTGGAGCTGGGCCATGGAGCCCCACTCGACCAGCGTCCGGTGGCCGAGCTTGCTCATCACGATCTCGCAGGCGTCGATGCAGCGGGCGCACGCGATGCACTCGAGCTGGAAGCCGTCGCGGATGTCGATGCCTTGCGGACAGACGAACACGCACTTGTTGCACTCGATGCAGCGCCCGGCCTCGCGCGCATCGTCCCCGCCCGGGGCTCGCCCCGGGGGATGTCGTACTGCACCAGCAGGGTCTCGTGGTCGGTCAGCGCGCTCTGGAACCGGGCGTACGGACAGAGATAGTTGCAGAACTGCTCGCGGAACCAGGCGAAGTCCAGGAACCAGATCGCGCTGAAGATGCCGACGATCGTGTACTCCAGTGCGCTTCCCTGGCCGCTCCACAGCGCCCGGGCCCCGGCGAAGTAGCTGCCGAAGGTCATCGAGATGACGACCGACACCGCCAGGAAGACACCCCACTTCACGGCCTTCCGCCAGACCCGGTCGAAGGACCAGCCCCGCTCATCCCGCCGGCGACGCCGCACCCAGTCGCCCTCGATCCACTGCTCGAACGGCCGGATCCAGGTGTCGAGAAACACCGTCTGCGGACAGGCGTAGCCGCACCAGAGCCGCCCGAACAGGGAGGTGAAGAAGAACAGCGAGAAGGCGAGGAACAGGAGCAGGAGCAGCAGGAAGATCGTGTCGGCCGCCGTGAAGATCGCGCCGAAGGCGTAGAGCTTCCGCCCGGGCAGGTCGATCAGCAGCGCCGGATTCCCGCTGACGCCGAGCCACGGGGTCACGAACAGGATGAGGTGCAGCAGCGCGAACGTCCACTGGCGGAGCCGCTGACAGGGGCCGGTCACCGTCTGCGCGTAGATCCACTTCCGCCTGGTCTCGAATCCCAGCATCCTGCCTCCCCCGTCACTCCCCGTTCACCGCTAACCGCTCACCGCTCGCCCTCTTCTTCCAATGCCTCCCGGTGCTTCTCGACCACGTACGCCGTCACCTGGTTGACCTTCTCCGGCCCGAGGATCGGCCCCCAGGTCAGCATCCCCTTCTCCGGGACGCCGTCCGTGATCGTGTGCAGGATCGCTTCCGGGGTCCCGCCGTGGATCCACTCGGTGTCGATCAGGTTCGGTCCGATGCCGCCCTGCAGGTCCGCGCCGTGGCAGGCCACGCAGTTGGTCGTGTAGATCGCTTCCCCGGCCGCGACCGCTTCGGGCGTCACCGCGAACGTTGGGCCGCGGCGGCGGTCGCCTCCCGGGCCAGCGCCGGTCTGCCTCGGCCATCTCGGCGGCAAGTTTCGCCGGCTGTGAGCGGTCGGCGATGAAGTGGTAGTGCACGGTGTACAGGAGGGCCCACACGATCGTGAACCAGAACAGGCCGAGCCACCAGTTCGGCATCGGATTGTCGTACTCCTCGATGCCGTCCGCTTCGTCGGCGTGGCCGAGCACCCGGTCCGTACGATCTCCTTGCTCACGACTCGCCTCCATCATTGAAGGGGAGACGGCTGTGCGCTTCCCAGCGCGCCTTGTTCCTGCCGGTCCAGGCCCACCACGTCCAGAACAGAAAGCCCGCCAGGAACACGGCCGTAGTGAGTCCCAGGATCCAGCCCAGGGTCACGCTCTCGGCCGCCTCCCTGAGGAGCGGGTTCATGGCGCCGACCCTCCGGCGCCGACCGGCGCCGGCGACTCGCGCTGCCCGGCCGCGATCGCTGCCCGGCCGTCCTTTCCCAGCCGCTGCAGGTAGGCGATCATGGCGATGATCTCCCGGTCCGGCTCGGCCGTGATGCCGGCTTGCTGGAGCCGGGCGACGATCTCGCCGACTGGGTGGCATCGACTGCGGTGCTCCGGCGATCTCCGCGTCGGTGTAGGGGACCCCCACCTTGCTGAGCGCCCGCACGGACGCCTGGATGTCGGCCGCCTGGTAGCGTTGCCGGAGCAGCCAGGCGTACGGCGGCATCACGCTGCCCGGTGACGTGCTTCGCGGATCGCGCATGTGCTCGTAGTGCCAGGCGTCCGGGTACTTCCCGCCGATCCGCTGCAGGTCGGGGCCGATCCGGCGTGAGCCCAGCTGGAACGGCCGATCGTACTGGCATACTCCCCGGCCCGGGTCCAGTCGCCGTAGCGCAGCATCTCCGCCCGCATCGGTCGCACCATCTGCGAATGGCAGAGGTAGCAGCCCTCGCGGACGTAGATGTCCCGGCCGGCCACCTCCAGCGGGGTGTACGGCGTCACCCCGGGCAGACTTCGGGGCCCAGCGTGGCGGAGAACATGGGGACGATCTCCACCAGGCCGCCGATCAGGATCGCGACCGTCACCAGCACCGCGAAGATGGCGCTCTTCCCCTCGAGGATCCGATGGGTCGCGGTGTAGCCGCGCTCGGTCGAGTCAGTCATCGCTCGGGTCCCCTCAGCCCGCGGTCGCCACCGCGGCCGGTGCCTGGGCCGGGGCGGGACCGTTCACGGTGCGGTAGAAGTTCCAGGCCATCATGATCGCGCCCGTCAGGTACATGAGCCCGCCCAGCAGCCGCAGCCAGTAGAACGGCTCCAGCTGGTGGACGATGTCGACGAAGATCGGGTTCCGAGCTGCCCAGCCTCGTCGATCGCCCGCCACTGCAGTCCTTCCATGAGCCCGGCCGCCCACATCGAGACCGTGTACAGCACGATGCCGATGGTGGCCAGCCAGAAGTGGGTCGTCGGCCAGGTCGGGTAGGCCAGGTCGCGTTTCCACAGCCTCGGAACCAGCCAGTAGAGGATGCCGAACGAGATCATGCCGACCCAGCCCAGCGCGCCCGAGTGCACGTGGCCGATGACCCAGTTCGTGTAGTGCGACAGGCCGTTGACCGCCCGGATCGACATCATCGGGCCTTCGAACGTGCTCATCCCGTAGAAGCTCACCGCCACGACCATGAACTTGAGGACCGGGTCGGTGCGGAGCCGGTCCCACGCTCCGCGCAGCGTGAGCAGGCCGTTCAGCATCCCGCCCCACGACGGCGCCAGCAGCACGATGCTGAACACCATCCCGAGGGTCTGCGCCCACTCCGGCAGCGCGGAATACAGCAGATGGTGCGGGCCGGCCCAGATGTAGAGGAAGATCAGCGCCCAGAAGTGGACGATCGACAGCCGGTAGCTGTAGACCGGCCGTTCCGCCGCCCGCGGCAGGAAGTAGTACATCAGCCCGAGGAACGGGGTCGTGAGGAAGAAGCCCACCGCGTTGTGACCGTACCACCACTGCACCAGCGCGTCGGTCAGGCCCGAGTAGATCGGATAGGATCGCACCAGGCTGGCCGGCATCAGCCAGGCTGTTGACGATGTGCAGCACCGCGATCGTGATCACGAACGACATGTAGAACCAGATCGCCACGTACAGGTGCTTCACCTTGCGGATCGCGATCGTGCCGAAGAAGTTGACCGCGAAGACCACCCAGACGAGCGTGATCAGCGATGTCGATCGGCCAGATCAGCTCGGCGTACTCCTTCGACTGCGTCAGGCCGAGCGGGAGCGTCAGCGCGGCGCAGACGATGATCAGCTGCCAGCCCCAGAAGTGGATCCGGGAGAGCAGGTCGCTGAACATCCGGGTCTTCAGCAGGCGCTGGATCGAGTGGTAGATGCCGGTGAAGCAGACGTTGCCCGCGAACGCGAAGATCACCGCGTTGGTGTGCAGCGGCCGGAGGCGCCCGAACGTCGTCCACGGCAGTCCCAGGTTCGCGGGCCACCAGGCGAGTTCCAGCGCGATCATACCCCCACCAGCAGCCCGACCACCACCCAGACGACCGTCGCCGTGAGGAACAGCTTGACGATGGCGTCGTCGTAGCGGGTTTCGTCCCCCGCACGCACTCCGGTATCTTGCACGGCGCGGTCTCCTCCCTGTGGAACGATGCTGACCTATCTCGTCGCGGCCTTCGTGGCCGGCCTGCTCGGTAGTCTGCACTGCGTCGGCATGTGCGGCGCCTTCGCCGCTTCCTGCAGCCGCGTGGGCGGAGGCCTGGCGGCCTGGCACGCCGGTCGGGTCGCTACGTACTCGGGACTGGGCGCTCTCGCGGGCGCGGTCGGTCACCTGCTCCCGGGCCCTCCGTGGCTCCCCGCGGTCCTCGCAACCAGCCTGCTCGCCTGGTTCTCCCTTGCCTTGGCCGGCCTCGTCCCGGAACCCCGGCTCGTGCCGCCGGGGATCACCCGGGCCGCTGCCCGAACGGCATCCGGGCCGCAATTCCTGTTCGGCGTCGCGAACGGGTTCCTGCCGTGCGGTCTGGTGTACTCGGCCCTCGCCATTCCCGTGGCGATGGCCCGACCGTTTCCCGGCGCGCTGGCGATGCTCGCATTCGGCGCGGGCACCGTGCCGGCGCTGACGGCCGCGGCGCTTGGACTCCGCCGCTTGGTGATGGCAACACTAGGGCGTCGGCGCGCATTCGCGGTCCTGATCCTCGGAATCGGCTGCTGGACCATTTGGACACGCGCCGCTGTATCGGGGGCCGCCGACCCCCATTCAGGCCATGCGGACAATGCGGCTCCTCCGACCGGCTTGGATCCGCAGATTCGGCCCGAACGCTAGGAGAGTGCTTGTGAAAAGAGCCACGAGGTGAGATGAAGGGACTTTCATGCAACGCTAGAGTCGCGGGCGGCTCCGGCGTTCTCCGTGGTCGGTCTCCCGGGCCACCGTGGCCTGGGCGAAGGCCGGCCGCTCGCCGGTCGTGAGATTGAGGTAGAGCCTGGCCCGGTTCAGCGCGTCATCGATGTTCCCGGTCACGTTGGCTTCGCCCAGCTGCTCGTAGAACTCGGAGTTGGTCAGGGCGATGACCGGCTGGGAGTGCACGTCGGAGAGGATCACCAGGGTCCCTTCCCGTCGACTCCGTTCCACCACGTCCCTGAGTGCGGCCAGGCCGGTCGAATCGATGACCGGTACGCGCCGCATGCGGATGATCAGCACCTTGGGCTTGCGGGACACGCTCGTGAGGGCGGACTTGAACGACTCGGCCGCGCCGAAGAAGAACGGCCCGTCAATCTCGTACACGTCCACGCCCTCAGGGACGCTGCGCCGGGAGATGGAATTGGGGTCGCCCGGGTCGCGATCCGGGCCATCCTGGAACTCGCCGGAAAGCAGGCTGATGTTGGTGACCTCGGCCATCCGCCGCATGAAGAGCAGCGCGGCCAGGACCATGCCCACCTCGATGGCGACCGTGAGGTCCACCAGGACCGTCAGGAAAAAGGTCGTCAGCAGCACGGCGATGTCGCTCTTGGGCATGCGGAGCTCGGCCCGGAACCGTCGCCATTCGCTCATGTGGTAGCTCACCATCACGAGGATCGCGGCCAGCACCGCCATCGGGATCAGCCCGGCCCACCGTCCGAAAAACAGCGTGATGAGCAGCAGGGTCACCGCGTGGATCAGCCCCGCGACCGGCGTGCGGCCGCCGTTCCGCACGTTGGTGGCAGTTCGCGCAATTGCGCCGGTCGCCGGGATCCCGCCGAACAGCGGTGTGACCACGTTGGCGACCCCCTGGGCCACCAGCTCCATGTTCGAACGATGGCGGGCACCGATCATCCCGTCGGCGACGACCGCCGAGAGCAGGGACTCGATGCCCGCCAGCATTGCGATGGTGAAGGCCGCCGGGCCGAGGTCCCGGAGCATCTCGAACGAGACCGCCGGGATCCGTGGCGTTGGCAGAGCGACGTGGATTTCGCCGAAGCGATCTCCGATCGTCTCCACCGGCAGGTCAAACAGCCGCACCACCGCCGTGACGACGACCAGCGCCACGAACGGAGCGGGCACCCGGGACGTGACCCGGGGCCAGAACACCAGGATCGCCAGCGCGAATAGCGCGACCCCCACCGCCCACGGGTTGACCGTTCCGAGATTGGCCGAGAAGCTCTCCCACTTGGCGATGAACTCGGCTGGCACCGCCGTCATTCTCAGGCCGAGGAAGTCCTTCACCTGGCTGGAGAAGATGATGAGCGCGATTCCGGTGGTGAATCCGGTGGTGACAGGGTAGGGGATGAACTTGATCGCTCCGCCCAGCCGGGCCACGCCGAGCACCATCAGCATCACGCCAGCCATCATGGTGGCGACCGCGAGCCCATCCATCCCGTAGCGCTGGATCACACCGTACACGATGACCACGAAGGCCCCGGTGGGTCCGCCGATCTGCACCCGCGAGCCCCCCAGGGCCGAGATCAGAAACCCGGCGATGATGGCCGTGACGAGGCCGGCCTCGGGCGTGGCCCCGCTGGCGATCCCGAACGCGATCGCCAGGGGCAACGCCACGATGCCGACGACGATGCCGGCCGCCAGGTCCGCGGCAAATTGAGCGGCGGTATAACCACGCAGAGTGGTGAACAGCTTGGGCAGGAGCACGGCAGATCGTCCGGTTAGGGCCGATCAGGTGGGGACGACCAGGGGACGCGACGCGGCAACAAGACGACGGGCGATAAGGCGGCGAGGCGACGACGGCGACAAGGCGACCGTGCCATGAGGCGAAGATCGGGAGGCTGCCAACCGTGCGGGGTCATGGAGAGCCGGAATATAGTGCGACCCGCCTGGGTCGCCCCGTCGCCCGTCGCCCGTCGCTCCGTCGCCTCGTCGCCTTGTCCCCTCGTCGCCTCGTCCCCTCGTCCCCCCTACTCCCCACTGGCCCTCAAGGCATTCAGAATCACCGCCACGTCGATAAGCTCCTGCAGCAGGGCACCGGCCGTTGGCGGGATGTAGCCGAATGCCGCGAACCCCATTGCGACGCTCGACAGACCGAGCCCGACCCAGACGCTTTGCCGCGCGATGGTCATCGTCCGCCGGCTGATGGCGACGGCGTCGGCGACTCGGCCCGGGTCCTCGGTGAGCACGACGGCGTCAGCGGCCTCGGCGGAAATGCCGCCCCCGTGCGAAGCCATCGCCACACCCACGCTGGCGCGGCTGAGGGCGGGCGCATCGTTGGTGCCGTCTCCCACCATCAGAACCCGCTCTCCCTGCTGCTCCAGCGCCTCGACGATCCGGACCTTGTCCTGGGGGAGCAGATCCGCCCGCACCTCCTGGATCCCCACGGCGTCCCCGACGGCTCTCGCCTGGGCCAGATGATCTCCGGACACCAGCACGATCCGGTGGATCCCCAGTTTCCGCAACGCGCTCACCAGGTAGCCGGAGCGCGGGTGCAGGCGGTCAGCGAACTCGATGACTCCCCCCGGCGTCCCGTCGATCGCGAGCCACGCCTTGAGACCAGAGGTTTCCCCATCCTCCCACCCGCTGGCCAGAGCCGGATGGCGTCCGACCACGAACGATCGTGCTCCCAGGGTGATTTCGCGGCCGCCAACGCGGCCGGATACTCCCTGACCTGGACTCTCGACCACGGCCACCGCGACCGGGACCCGGATCCGGCGTTCCGCGGCGGCTTCGAGGATCGAGCGCGCCAGGGTGTGCCCTGCTTCGGCGTCCACGGCGGCCGCGTAGGTCAGAATCTCGTCCGCCTGATACGGCGCGATCGGCCGGACCTCGCGAACCGCAGGGCGCCCGATGGTCAGCGTGCCGGTCTTGTCGAGCAGCGCCGCGGTAACCCGGCCGAGGCGCTCGAGGGCCTCGCCGTGGCGGATGACGATGCTCTGGCCGGCCGCCCGGTTGATGCCGCCTATCATGGCCACGGGTGCCGCCAGGATCAGCGGGCAGGGCGTGGCCACGACCAGCACGGCAAGCACCCGGGTGGGATCGCCGGTGGCGAGATAGGCCGCGGCGCAGACCGCCAGTGTAAGCGGCGTGAAAGCCACCGCGTACCGGTCCGCCAGACGCTGCAGCGGCGATTTGCTGCTCTGCGCGGTACGGACCAGCTGTACTATCCGTTCGTATTGACTCTCGCTTGCGAGCGCCCGGGCGACGACCGTGAGCGGGCTCTCCAGATTGAGGCTGCCACTCAGGAGGGCGATACCCGGCTGGGCAGTCACCGGCATCGGTTCGCCCGTCAGGCGGGACGCGTCCACGTGCGAATACCCCTCCACCACTTCCGCGTCACACGGCACCATCTCGCCGGGGCGGACGAGCAGCATGTCGCCTACCCGGACCGCGTCGGCCGGCACCTCCTCGACGGTGCCGTCCCGCTTGCGATTGGCCCGTCTCGGGGCCGCCGCCTCCAGTGCGGCCACAGCCCGGGACGCCCGGCCGGCCGCGTAGCGCTCGAGCGCCTCACCGCCGGTCTGCATGAGCACGACGACCAGGCCCGGGATCGGCTGGAGGAGAAGAAAGGCGGTGATGATGGCGAGGGTGGCCACGAGGTCGGCCGCCAGGCGGCCGCGAAAGGCCCCGGCGACCGTCTGCCAGACGACGGGAAGCCCGAGGCCCACCAGACCGCCAAGCAGTACTCGATCGCCCCAGATCGGCGACGGCCCCGCCTTCAAGGCGAGGCCGAGCAGCAGCAGGATGAGGGTTGCGAGCGGTGCCGCGGCTGACCGGAGCCCGGGGGCTCCGCCGCCGGGGGTCACGATGCCTGGGCGTCGGGGACTTCGGCGCTGGCATTCTCCCGGCGCAGCGCAAAGCCGACGCCCCGGACGGTCTGGATGAGGTGCTCCCCGGACGCCTTCTGAAGCTTGCGCCGCACGTTCCCGACGTGCACATCGACCACGTTGCTCTCGGGATCGAAGTGCATGTCCCATACCTTCTCGAGGAGCGTGGTGCGGCGCACCACCTGTTCCGGGTGGAGCAGGAAGTACTCCACGATCTGGAACTCCCGGGGAGTGAGGTCCAGCGGCTTCTCGTTGACCAGGACGATGTGCCGCAACCGGTCGAGGGTGAGCGGTCCATATCGCAGCACCTCCATCCGCTCGGCACCGCCCCGGCGGGCCAGCGCCCGGATCCGCGCCAGCAGTTCGTCGAACCGGAACGGCTTGGCCAGATAGTCGTCGGCCCCGGAGTCCAGGCCCCGGACGATGTCCTCCACGGCGTCGCGACTGGTGAGCATCAGGATCGGGGTGTTGCGACCCTCCCGCCTCAATTCCAGCGCGATCTGGAAACCGTTCTTCTTGGGCAGGACGAGATCGAGCAGGATGACGTCATAGTCATAGACGTGGGCCAGGGTCGTGGCCTCCTCGCCGTCGGTGGCGATGTCGACGACGTAGCCCTCTTCCTTGAGGCCCTGCTCGATGAAGCCGGCGACCTTCCGGTCGTCTTCCACGCAGAGGATTTTCATGGCTGAAATCTTAGGATGCCGGAATGAACGCCCCGCGAACCCTTTATGAAGATGTCTTCAGGGCTGCTCCCCGGGAAGGCGCAGCACGAAGCAGCCACCCCGTTCCACCCCGGCCACGCCTGGGGGGAGGGCGCTGAGTTCCCCGCCCAGCAGGCGGGCCAGCCGGCGAGATAGGGGCAGGCCGAGCCCGCTGCCCTTGCCCTCCTCCCCGGCCTTGGTCTGGTAGACGTCAAAAATCCGCTCGACTTCCTCCGGCGGCACGCCGGGACCCTCGTCCAGGATCCGAAACACCACCTCAGGCCCGTCGGGCTCAACTCGGACCGTGACGTTGCTTCCGGCGGGTGTGTGGCGGATGGCGTTCGCCAGCAGGTTCACCAGGATCTGCTCCAGCCGGTGAGGATCGGTGCGGCAGCGCGGAGCCTCGGGCGGCAGGTCCGCCGTCAGGCGAACCAACCTTCCCTCCGCGGTCGGCGTCAGCCGGTTCACCGCCTGGCGAGCGGCCGCGCCGCAGTCCACATCGCGGATGACCGGCTTGAGACGATCCTCATCCAGCCGGGACAAGTCCAGCAAGTCGTTGATCAGGGAAATGGCCTGTTCGGCGGAATCGAGCACCTCGAAGGCGGCCCGGGGCACCGTCGCCGGGTCCTTGCGGCGCACCAGCATTTCCGCCCAGCCGAAGACCGCGGCCAGGGAGTTACGCAATTCGTGGTTGACCATCGCGAAGAATCGTTCTCGCGACCGGTGCAGCTGCTGCACCTCCTCGAGCAGCTGAGCGCTTTCCTCGTGGAGCTGCGCGTTTTCTATCGCGGCCCCGGCCTTGGCCGCCAGCAGGGTGGCCAGGTGCTCATCCTCCGCGGAGAACTCGTCCGCGCCGATCTTCTCGGTGAAGTACAGGTCGCCCAGGACGCCCCGTTTGCCGATGATGGGCACGCCGAGGAACGATCGCATCGGGGGGTGATTGGGGGGAAAGCCGTGCCGGCTCGGGTGTTTCTGCAGATCCGCCAGACGGATGCTGTGCCCCTTGTGGATCACCAGCCCGAGGATGCCGTGCCCCGTGGGCGGCGACCCGATCCGGGCCCGCTCCTCGGCGGTGAGACCAGAGGTCGTAAAGGTGGCGAGGGTTCGTCCGTCCGGCGCCAGAATGCCCACCGCCGCGTATCGGGCTTCGATCACGTAGGCGGCGAGATCGGCCACCCGCTGGAGGACATTCTCAAGGTGCAGCTCCGCGATCAGCGCCGAGCTGCCCACCACCAGGCGCTCGAGCCGGGTGTTGAGCGCGGCGTGGGAAGCGGGGGGCGATGAAGTGGTTCGGGGCATCGACGTAATTCTAGCCCGCCCGGGAGAATGTGGCGACCGGCGATGTTCCGCGAGAATTCACCTTCGCTTCACGGTCGGGGGGCTACAGTGCCCTCGAATCAGCCGAAGGTTGCGATGCAGGTGCGTCACGTCCTCGCTGCCGCCGATCAATCGACCGAAGGCCGGGCAGCGATTCTCGCCGCGGCCCGACTGGCTCAACGATGCGGAGCCAGGGTCACCGTCCTCACGGTGGTAGACGTCGCCCAGGGTGACGGCGCCAACCACGCCGCCCGGCGCAGCCTGGGCGCCGCCGTTGACTCCGCGTTGGCAGAGCTACCGACGAAGCCCCCGGTGGACCTTGAGGTCGCCCTGGGGCTGCCGGGGATCGAGATCGGGCACGTCGCCGAAGCCAGCGACGCGGACCTGGTCGTGATCGGGCGCAAGCGGCGCAGCGGGATCCAGCGACTGCTGCTGGGCGATACCGCCGACGCCGTCGCTCGCCGGAGCCGGACCCCCTGCCTCTTCGTCCTGGGGGAGATCAGCGGTTCGACCGGCTGCTGGTTGCGCTCGATGGCACGGAACGCGGCCTGTCGGTGTTGATCGCCGCCCTGGGTTTCGCGCGGGACGCTGAGGCGCGCCTCCGGGTCGTCACGGTCGAACCGGACTACGAGGAGGCGTCGAAACCGCACCTGCCCACGGCACGAAGCGCCCGTCTGGTGCAGGCCGTCGACGAGCTCCGCCACTCCGCCGGTCTCGGGCGCGGCGGCTGGGACCTGGCCGCCGACTCCCGCGGGGGCTCCCCGATCGTGATCCGGCGGGGACCGATCGTCGGATCGCTGATTCAGGAGATTGCAAGCTCCCGGGCCGACATTCTCGTGGTCGGCAATCACCGGGGCGGCCCGGCGGGCGTGATCGAAGGCGGCAGCACCGCGCGCCGACTGGCTCACGAATCTCCCTGTGCCGTTCTCACTATTCCGCTGTGAGGGTTCCCATGCTGCTGACCAATATGAGCAAGATCGATCGGGGGCTGCGGTTCATCCTCGGCGTCGGGCTGCTCGGTCTGTACGGGGCGCTCGAGTCTCCCTGGAAGTACGTCACCCTCCTGGGTCTGGTGCTGATCGGGACCGCGATAAGCGGTTTCTGCCCGGCGTACCGGCTGATGGGCATTTCCTCCTGCCGACGCCCGGCGGAACGGTGATGGACTCACCCGCCGGCCTTCGACGAGGTCTACCATGACGGTCCGAACGACTCTGCTGTTCCTTGCACCCCTGGCCCTGGCCCTGGCCGTTCAACCGGCTCGCGCCCAGCATCACGATCCGGGCACGACGGAGACCGGGACCTCGGGGATGAAGATGGACCACACCATGATGGCGAGCATGGACTCCATGGATGCCCGGCTGGACAGCCTGGTGGCGCTGATGAACGGCGCCAAGGGAGCCCGCAAGGTGGACGCCATGGCCGGGATCCTGAACACTCTGGTCTCCCACCACCTCGAGATGCGGCGTGAGATGCACCGCGCTAAGATGGAGCATGGCGGGATGAAGCAGGACCAGCCGGACCGCGGGATGAACCGGGGCATGCAGTCCGATAGCGCCCAGGCTGGCGGGCAGCCACATCAGCACTGAGGCCGTGCGCCTCATGGAGATCGAATCGCCCCCGAACTCGAGTCGGCGCTTCGACTGGCCGTCGCGGGGCTGATCGGCCTTGCGGTCGGGATAGAGCGCGAATGGTCCGGCCACGCTGTCGGTCCGGGCGCCCGCTTCGCGGGGGTCCGGACTTTTCTGCTGTTGGGCCTGTTCGGCGGCCTGGCCGGGCTGCTGGCGGATCAGGGTCACCAGGCCCTCGGCGCCGTGCTCCTGGCGGCAGGCGGGGCCTTCGTGGTGGCCGCCTACGCGATGGCGGCGCGGCACGGCGGCCCCGAGTCCATCGACGGAACGACCGAAGCCGCGGCCATCGCGGTCCTGGCACTCGGCGTGACGGCCGGACTGGGAAAGCTCCCCGTGGCCGCTGCTGCCGGGGCCGTCATCGTCCTGGCGCTTCGCGAGAAGAGCGCGATCCGGGCGTTCGTACAACGCCTTGGCGAGATCGAACTCCGGGTCGCGGTGCAGTTCGCCGTCCTGGCCCTGGTCATTCTCCCCATCCTGCCCGAAGGCCCCTACGGACCGCTGGGCGGCGTACGCCCGCGCGAGCTCTGGATGGTGGTGTTGCTGGTCTCCGGGCTCAATTTCGCCGGCTACCTGGCCCGGCGGGCGATCGGGGAGACCCGCGGCCTGACCCTGGCCGGCATGCTCGGCGGAATCGTCTCCTCGACTGCGGTGAGCCTGTCGTTCGCCCGGGAGAGCCGCGACCGGCCGGGCGCGAGCGGGGCCCTCGCGCTCGGTGTCATCGGCGCCTGCACCGTGCTGATCCCGCGGCTGGTGGTGCTGACCCTCATTCTGCGACCAGCCCTCACCCTCCAACTGGCGCCGTTCCTGCTGCCTCCGCTCGTGGTCGGGGTAGCGATGATCGCGCTGGGGATGCGGCGAACCGATCTCGCGGCGGGTGAATCCCCGCAGCCGGAGGGTCGCAGCCCGCTCAGACTCGGCTCGGCCATGCTGCTCGCCGCCGGATTTCAGGCCGTACTCATGGCCATGGTCTTCATCCGCGAACGATTCGGATCCACCGGCGTGCTCTGGTCGGCGGCTCTCATCGGACTCACGGACATGGACGCCCTCGCCCTCTCGATGAGTCGCCTGAGCGCCGAACCGGCCCGGCTCGGTCTGGCGGCCACCGCGGTCGCCGCGGGCCTGCTCGCCAACTCCATCCTCAAGTGTGCGGTGGTCGTCGGCCTTGGCGCCGGGGAGTTCCGGCGGCGGGCAGGGCTCGGCCTTCTGGCGCTGGTGGCGGCGAGTATTCTCGGACTCTGGCTGGGGAACCGGTAGCTGGACCTTCGCCGCCCTTTCAAGCGATCTTCATCCTGCTCGCGCCAGCTTGCAGTCGTTCTTTCTCTATGTATGACAGGAGGCCCTATGGCCCACGCTGGCTATCGCTCGATCTGCGTCCCGCTGGACGGCTCGCCGTTCGGTGAGCAGGCTCTGCCGTTCGCGGCCGAGATCGCCCGGCGCGCCGGAGCCATCCTGCAGCTCGGGCTGGTGCATCATCCCGTCCCGGCCCTCGCCACCGCCCTCGAAGTGCCGGAGATCGAGGCTCAACTCGATCAGGAGGCGAGGACGCGGGAACAGGCCTATCTGAAATCCATCGTGGAGCGCACCCGGCAATCGGTGAATGCTCCCGTGACCGCCGCCCTCCTGGACGGCCCGGTGGCCGACGCCCTGCAGGATCACATCGAAAGCTCGGGCGCGGACCTCGTCGTGATGACCACCCATGGCCGCGGGTCGATGAGCCGTTTCTGGCTCGGCAGCGTGGCCGACACGCTGATGCGTCGCCTCCACGTGCCCCTGCTCCTGGTTCGACCGACGGGCGGGGATCCGGTCCCGCCCAGACTGGGGCGGATACTCATCGCGCTGGATGGCTCGCCGTTCGCCGAACGGGCCATTGCTGCCGCGACGGCGCTGGGACAGCCGTTCGGCGCCGAATATGCACTCCTCATGGTGGTCGAGCCGCCGCTGCCGATCGCCGATCCGTCGGGGTTCATGGTGGTGCCCCTGATGGCCGGCGCCGAGAAGCAGCTGCGCGAATCGGCGACCAGGTACCTGCAAGGGCACGCCGACCGGCTGGGCAAGCAAGGGTTCGCGGTCACGATCCACCCTGTTGACGCCACGGGGGCGGCGAACACGATCATCGCCCAGGCCGACGAGCTGAAGGCCGACCTGGTGGCCTTGGCGAGTCACGGCGCGGGTGGGTTCGAGCGGCTGGTCGTCGGCAGCGTTGCCGACAAGGTAATCCGGGGATCGACGCATCCGACGCTCGTGGTCCGCCCGCCGCGGGCCGCTGACTGAGCCGGTTCCGCCCGGTTTCACGACCAGCCGGGCCGGGCGGTGCCCTGGACCGTCCCGGGCCGACGGTCCGCCCGGGGAGGCAGCGTGCCATTCAGGGTCCGGGCTGACCGCTTCCCCCCACGCCCACCGGAACGATCACCATCGCGTTCGGCTGGCCTTCGAAGATGAGAAACGGGAGCCCGGGTTCGGCGTGATCGGCGGCCATGCCGAGGTCCGCCGCCTTGCGGTTGGGGGCGTAGAACATGACGTGCGGGACGTAGGGAATCACCCTTCCTCGCGAGGGGTCGAAGACCGTCTGTTCGGGTGACAGCATGTAGGCGATGCCAGGACCGCCCGGGGCACGGAACTTCCCGGTACGATAGCCCTCCGCGATCTCCTGCTCGATGGCCTCCCGGGAAGCGCCCGCCGCCCGCAGCTCGGCGCGCCTCAAAATCATCGGCAGCAGGGTGGTACTCCCTTCCGCGTCGTAACACACCGGCTCTACGGTCTCGACCCAGTCGTGCTCGACCAGACAAACGAATCCGTTGGTGCCCTCGACGGCCCGTTCGTAACCCCTGGCGCCCAGGACATATATGGTGGCGCCGCGCCCCACCGCCGCTGGCCCCGCACTTCGGGCCAGCGCGATCTCGCGGTCCCGGCCGCCGGTGCCGGCCTGCGCCGCCAGAGTCACCGGAAAGGCGATCAAGGTCAGGACCAGGAACTTTCGCATGTGCCCCTCCTAACGCTTTCGAGTGTGATCCCGGAGCCCCTTGGCAAGCTCGACGGCCCCGAACACCATGCCGCCTGCCTGCGCGGCCGCGGCGAGGACCGCCAGGGCCTGGTCGAGGTGCTGGATGAGACCGGGGATTCCGAAGTCGCGATCGCGGATGAGATCGAATCCGCTGTGCCGGACCTCGAGCCGGGTCCCGGACTGCTCGGAAGAGAGAACGTACTCGAGACGCCTGGGCCAGTTCTGGGAGAACTCCACGACCAGGTGGCGACCGCGCTCCCATGCCGTAACGGCGCCCCGGACCTCACCGAATGTGGGGTCGCGGAAGCTGACGGCTCCACCCAGGCGCGCTTCGAAGACCACGTCGTCCAGAGTGCTGAACCAGCGCTCGATCGCCGCCGCGGTCGTCAGGGCGTCGAACACCGCTTCCGCCGGTGCCGCGATCAGGACCGATCGCTCCACCCGGTCGAGCGGTTCGTAGAGCCGGAGGACGTTGCCCTCGGTATCGACGAAGGGCTGTTCCCGTCCCGGTCCGAGTTCTCGCGGCTGGTCCAGGACGTGAACCCCGGCCTGCTCCAGCCGCTGCCGCGCCTCGTCCAGGCTGCCGACCCAGACCCAGACCCAGATGCCCTGCGGATCCGGCGGCGGCAGGGGGCCCGGGTGGCGGTGGAGCCCAAGGCAGCCGTGCCCCTCCGGCAACTGAAAGAGATAGAAACCGGCCGCCTCCTCGGCGATGAGCGACTTGCACCCCAACACCTCGGTATAGAATCGCACCGCGCGCGGGAGGTCGGTGGCGGGGAATGAGACCAACGGGTCGACCTGGCGAATCATGAACTCACCTTGGTGGATGCCGGTTCTCCACGTACGTCTTGAGCGATCGCAGGTTTTCGTCCCACATCGCATCGAACGCGGCGACCCAGTCGCCGAAGATCTCCCGGATGGCGGCTCGGTTCAGCGTATACAGCCGAGCCCGGCCGGCGCGGCGCTCGGTTACGAGTCCGGCCTCCCGAAGGAGACGTAGGTGCCGGGAGACCGCCGGCCAGCTGATATCGAACCGCGAGGCGATCTCGCCAGCGGCGTGCTCGCCCTGGCGAAGCTGCTCCAGGATGGCTCGTCGGACCGGGTCGCCCACGGCCTGGAAAGCAGCATCGGAACGAAGGCTGGCGCGAACCATAATTAACTGGAATGTTAATTAGTTTCGGGCTCCCGTCAAGCCGTCGTCCTGCGGTAGCTTGCAGGGAAAGGGAGGATCACCTCAACCCACGGTTGGCTGATGCGTCGATTGCTGGCGGGACTGGTCATCATGCTGCCCCTGGCGCCGCTCCCGGCAGCGGGCCAGGTGCCGGTGGTCGTGACGGGGGCAGCGGGAGCGACGTTCGACATCGATGACCGGGACCCGGAAAGCGGGGGCGGTTTCAGCGTGCTGACCGGGATCGGCCTCCGGCTGTCCCGGCTGACGATCGGCGCCGAGTTCGGCCGGCACTCGGTCGGCAACGACCGGAAGGCCAGGCAGTACGGGGCGTTTGTGCGGCTGCCGGCCCGCACCAGCGGTCGGGTCCGGCCGTACTTCGTGCTGGGCCTCGCCGACTATCGCTACAGTCCGGCGTTCGGAGGAAAGACCCACGCCATTGGCGGGAGCGTCGGGCCGGGCGTCCTGCTGTCCGTCGCGTCGTCCCATGTGCACCTCCTGCTCGAGGCCCGCTTCCACACCAGCTTCGACCGGATCGGCACCATTTCCAGCCAGGAATACCTCGGCATCACCGCCGGGGTCGGATTCTCCCTCTGACGACGGCTTGAGTCCGGTGGAAGGGGCTCCTAACTTCCTGCCCCGTCCGCTCCCGCCGCATTCAGAAAGGCACCGTCGTGCTTTCCATGTTCTTGGCAGTGCCTGACTGGATCCGCCAACTGGCGGATCTGTTCGAGGTCGACGCCGCGAAGTTGATGCGGCAGCTGCTCCAGGTCTCCCTGATCTGGCTGTTCTGCTACGCGGGCGTGCGGGTGGTGCGGCTGGTGGCCCGCCGGATCGAACGCGCCGTCGATAAGGGTCATGAGTCGCCGTTTGACGAGCGGGAGCAGCGTGGCAAGACGATCTCGCAACTGCTGCGCAGCGTGGGACGCGCCCTGCTGGCCCTGTTGGCGCTGCTCCTGACCCTCAATGTATTCATCGACATCGGT
The DNA here is from genome assembly GCA_963709905.1 of uncultured Gemmatimonadales bacterium. GTDB lineage: Bacteria > Gemmatimonadota > Gemmatimonadetes > Gemmatimonadales > GWC2-71-9 > JADJOM01. The sequence continues at coordinate 600,530 of CAVPYI010000002.1, read as the reverse complement.
CCGATCCTCGCCGGCGCCGGTATCCTCGGACTCGCGCTCACCTTCGGCGCCCAGAGCCTGGTGAAGGACGTGATCGCTGGTTTCTTCTATCTGTTCGAGGGCCAGTTCGCGATCGGCGACATCATCCAGGTGGCCGGGAAGTCGGGCGTGGTGGAACAGATGACCCTTCGCATGGTCGTCCTGCGCGATATCGAGGGGGCGCTCCACATGATTCCCAACGGGCACATTACGACGGTCAGCAACCTCACCCGGAGGTGGTCCAGGGCGGTCATCGACGTCGGGATCGACTACGGCACCAATCTCGACACGGCGCTCGAGGTCTTCCGGGACGAAGCCCGGCGGTTCGCGACCGACGGCGAGTGGCGCACCAGGTTCGACGGCGAGCCCGAAGTGGTCGGGGTGCAGGGGCTCGAGGAGAGCGCCGTGACCATTCGCACCCTGCTTCGCACCCAGCCTGGGCAGCAGTTTGCCGTGGGCCGGGAATTCCGGCGCCGCATCAAGAACCGGCTCGACCGCGAGGGCATTGAGATCCCGCTGCCGCAGCGAACCATTCATCTGAGGACCGGGCACCCCCAGACGGACGTCCTTACGCCCGCCACCGGCGACCCGGTTCCGGGAAGAACCGGAGGACGTCACTCCGGCACATCGGACGCGGACTGACGCGATGGCGCTCCGGCTCTTCAACACCCTGTCGCGGGAAATCGAGGTATTCACCCCGCAGCACGCCGGCCGGGTGAGCATGTACACCTGCGGCCCGACGGTGTGGAACTACGCCCACATCGGGAATTTCCGCACCTTCCTGTTCGAGGATCTGCTTCGGCGCTGGCTCGAGGCCAGTGGCTACGCCGTCCTGCACATCATGAACCTCACGGACGTGGACGACCGCATCATCCGGGAAGCCGGGGCGAAGGGCGTCTCGGTCCAGGAATTCACGGCGCCATTCACCGAAGCTTTTTTCCAGGACCGCGACTTCCTGCGGATCCGGCCCGCCCATGAGTACCCACGGGCCACGGCCTTCGTCCCCGCCATGATCGACCTGGTGCAGGGCCTGCTGAAGAGCCGCACCGCCTACCAGGGGGAGGATGGGTCGGTCTATTTCGCGATTCAGCGCTTTCCGGCCTATGGCCGGCTGTCACGGCTGGACCAGCGCGAGCTCAAGGCCGGTGCCAGTGGCCGGGTCTCCTCGGACGATTACGACAAGGAGAATGCCCAGGACTTCGTGCTCTGGAAGGCGGCCAAGCCCGAAGACGAAGCGGTCCAGGCGGCATGGGATGCGCCGTTTGGCCGGGGCCGGCCGGGGTGGCACCTCGAGTGCTCGGCGATGGCCCTCTCCCTCCTCAAGCGTCATGGGCTGGGGGATGTGCTCGACATCCACGCCGGCGGGGTGGACCTGATCTTCCCGCACCACGAGGACGAGATCGCCCAGAGCTGCGCCTACACCGGCCGCAGCCTCTTTGCCCGCTACTGGCTGCATGGCGAGTTCCTGAACGTGCGCGGTACCAAGATGTCCAAGCGCCTCGGTAACATCACGACTCCGCGCGACCTCAAGGCCGACGGAGTGGACGCGGGGGCGTTTCGGCTGCTGGCCTTCCAGACCCACTATCGCCAGAAGCTCGACCTGACCGATGAGGCCCTCCAGGCGGCCCAGGAGGGCAGTCGTCGGATTGGAGAATTCGACAAGCGGCTGAGAGAGAGTGCGGTTGACGGGCCAACAACTGGACAGAGTGCCCAGGCCTTTGACTCTTGGGGCAACAACCTCGAGGCCGGGGTTCGAGACTCACTCGACGACGACCTCAATGCCCCGCAGGCTCTGGCATTTGTTTTCGGTGCTGTTCGTGACGGCAACCGTATGCTAGATGAAGGTTTACGTCCTTCTCTGAAGCCGCACGTGACGGCTTGGGGCCGTACTACTGACGTCCTCGATGTGCTTCCGGCTGCGCCGAATCGAGTCGTGGTAGGACACGGAGACGTCTCCATGACGCCGCGAGCCGAAGGCCGGGGGGAGCAGGTGTCAGACGCCTCGACTACGGACACGCCCCCCAACGATGCCGGTCAGGCCGAGGAGTGGGCCCGGGAGCTGGCCAGGGCCCGCCTGGGTGCTCGGAGTCGCAGGGACTATAAGGAAGCTGACCGAATTCGCGACCTTCTGGCCGGGGCCGGCTGGGAGGTCCGAGACAACAAGGACGGCACTGTCGAGGTGAGACGAACTCGTACATGACCAGCTGCTCGCCGGGGACCGCGCCGCCGCCGCGGCGAATACCGCCCCACCTCCCCCCGGTTTCGTCGCGGCTTGGCACGGCCCCCGGCGTCGCCTAGCTTCGGTCCGCCCTGTCCGCCCTGTCCGCCCTGTCCGCCCTGTCCGCCCTGTCCGCCCTGTCCGCCCTGTCCGCCCTGTCCGCCCTGTCCGCCCTGTCCGCCCTGTCCGCCCTGTCCGCCCTGTCCGCCCTGTCCGCCCTGTTGACAGGCCCCTAAGTCACCGATTATCATGGCGATCTGTCTGTTTTGGCTACCCGCTGACGTAGCTCAACTGGCAGAGCACCGGTTTTGTAAACCGGCGGTTGAGGGTTCGATTCCCTCCGTCAGCTCTGTCGGCTCGAGCGATTCAGGTGGGAAGCGTGCGGGCGCCGGTGGGGTGGCCGAGTGGCTAATGGCAGCAGACTGTAAATCTGCCGCGCTTTGCGCTACGTAGGTTCGAATCCTACCCCCACCATTGTCAGGCGGACGGACGGGTGGGCGGACTGGCGGACCGGGACGACAGACCAGGCTGGAAGGCGCCGGTAGCGTGTGAGGACGCTCGATCCTCCGTGCGCCGGTTCGCGCTGTCCGCCGGTCCGCGCTGTTTGCGGGCGTAGCTCAGTTGGTAGAGCGTCAGCCTTCCAAGCTGAATGTCGCGGGTTCGAGCCCCGTCGCCCGCTTGCCGCGCATGCGCGGGAAGAGTGCAAATGTGGCACCGTCCGGGACGACGCTCGCGTAGCTCAGTCGGTAGAGCGCATCCTTGGTAAGGATGAGGTCACCGGTTCAATCCCGGTCGCGAGCTCTGGGAACGAAGCCGTCAGCCGTCAGCGTCAGCCACCAGGGGCTGGGGCGCGTGATCGAGATCGGGCGACGCCACCCGGACTCCACGAAGGACCGCTGATGGCGGATGGCAGACGGCAGAGGACACCGTGCCCCGAGACAAGATCATCCTCGAATGCACCACCTGCCGGGATCGGAACTACTTCTCGGACAAGAACCGCCGGAAGCATCCCGAGCGGGTCGAATGGAAGAAGTTCTGCCCCCGGTGCAACAAGCACCTGCTGCACAAGGAGTCCAAGTGACCGCCGATACCGCCCCGGAAGCGGCGAGCGGTCCGGCCCGCTGGGCCGGAGCGACGATCGACTTCTTGCGCGCCGTGCGGTCCGAGCTGGGCAAGGTCACCTGGCCCAGCCGGGATGAACTGATCAAGGCCACCCGGATGATCGTCATCCTGTCGGTCGTTCTGGGCCTCGCGATCGGATGGATGGACCTGCTTCTCAACCTCGTCCTGGTGGATGGGGTGGCGGCCCTGACCCGGTGAGTGAGGCGCCCGAGTACCGCTGGTACGCGATTCAGACCACGGCCGGCCACGAGAACAAGGTTCGGTCCCTTGTGGCTCAGCGGATCGTCCAGGATCCGCGGCCGGAGATCGAGCGGCTGATCCGCCAGGCCCTGGTGCCGGTCCAGGACGTCGTGGAGATCAAGAACGGCAAGAAGGTCACGGTGGAACGGAAGCTGTATCCCGGCTACGTCCTGGTCGAGATGGCGATGAACCAGGAGTCGCTGCACGTGATCAACAGCATCCAGGGCGTGATCAAGTTCGTGGGCGCCGGCAAGTTCCCGCAGCCCCTGCGCCAGGACGAGGTCAACCGCCTGCTGGGCATCGCGGAGGAAGTCGCCGAGACCGCGCCGAAGGAAGACATCCCGTTCCTGGTGGGACAGGTTGTCGAAATCACCGAGGGTCCGTTCTCGGACTTCAGCGGCACGGTCGAGGAAGTGCTGAGCGACAAGGGCAAGGTAAAGGTGTCGGTGAGCCTGTTCGGGCGGCCGACCAGCGTCGAGCTGGACTACTTGCAGTTGAGGGGGCACTAGCGAATGGCGGAATGAACAATGGCGGAATGGACGAATAGCCGTGAACCCGGCCCTCATTCATCCACGCCGCCATTCCTCCATTCAGCATTGGCTTCTCCCGCCACCGCGCGGATTCGCGGGAGCTTTCGGGGCCTGGTCCCCGGGCGACTTGAAGGAGAGGTATGGCCAAGAAGGTTACCGCCGTCATCAAGCTGCAGTGCCCGGCCGGCGCCGCCAATCCGGCACCGCCGGTGGGCACGGCCCTCGGGCCGCACGGCGTCAACATCATGGAGTTCTGCAAGCAGTTCAACGGCAGAACCCAGAGCCAGTCGGGGATGATCATCCCCGTCGTGGTCACGGTCTTCCAGGACCGCACGTTCACGTTCATCACCAAGACGCCTCCCGCGGCCAACCTGCTGCTCAAGGATGCCGGCCTGGAGAAGGGCAGCGCTGCGCCCAACCGCACCAAGGTGGGCCGGGTTACCCGGGCGCAGGTGAAGAAGATCGCCGAGCTCAAGATGCAGGACCTCAACGCCGCCGACCTCGAAGGGGCGATGCGGATGATCGCCGGGACGGCCCGCTCGATGGGGCTGGAGGTGATCGACTGATGTCCGGGCACGGCAAGAAGTTCGGGGTGGCGCTGGCCAAGGTCGATCGGCGGCGCGAGTACCCGATCAGCGATGCGGTGAAGCTGGTCAAACAGGCGGCGTTCGCCAAATTCAACGAGACCGTGGATGTGGCGGTCCGGCTGGGCGTGGATCCCCGTCATGCGGACCAGGTGGTCCGCGGCACGGTGGTACTGCCGCACGGTACGGGCAAGTCGGTCCGCGTGCTGGTGATCACGCAGGGCGAAAAAGTGAAAGAAGCGGAAGCGGCGGGCGCCGATTTCTCCGGGATCGAGTTCGTCCAGAAGCTCAAGGACGGCTGGCTCGAGTGCGACGTGATCGTGGCGACGCCCGACGTCATGGGCCAGCTCGGTCAGCTGGGCCGGATTCTCGGTCCGCGTGGCCTGATGCCCAACCCCAAGGCCGGCACGGTCACCACCGACGTGGCCCGCGCCGTCCGGGAGATCAAGGCCGGCAAGATCGAGTTCCGGGTCGACAAGACCGGCAACGTCCACGTGCCGGTCGGCAAGGTCAATTTCTCGGAGCAACAGCTCGCCGAGAACGTCCAGGCCTTCATGGATACCATTCTCCGCGCCAAGCCGGCCGCGGCCAAGGGTCACTATATCCGGAGCGCCACGGTGTCCAGCACGATGGGCCCCGGGGTCCGGCTCGACACGGCGGTGTACCGATGAGCAAACCCGAACGTGAGGCCGAGGTCGAGACCATCACCGCGGCCATCAAGGCCAGCCCGAACGTGTACGTGGCGGACTTCGCCGGTCTCAACGTGGCCAAGATGACCGAGTTCCGGCGCCGGCTGCGCGGCGCCGGAGCGCGGTTCGTGGTCGTGAAGAACACCCTCGCGCGGCGCGCCCTGGAGCAGCAGGGCATCAGCGTCCTGACCGAGCACCTGAAGGGGCCCACCGGGCTGGTGTTGAGCCAGGAGCCGCTGGCCGCCGCCAAGGTGTTGACCGAGTTTGCGCGGGAGCACCAGAAGCCCGGCATCCGGGCCGGCCTGGTGGATGGGGCGGCGGTGTCGACGGAGCATATCCAGCGGCTGGGCGCGATCCCCGACCGCCCCACGCTCCTCGCCATGGTGGCGGGGTCGCTCAACAACATCCTGGCTTCGTTTGCTGGCTGTCTCGAGGCGCTTCGCGAACAGCGCGATGCGGCCTCTAACGCTTGAGGGAGAACAACGACATGAGCACCACTGCGCAGAGCAAAGACGAGATCCTGGAGGCGATCGGCAAGATGAGCGTGCTCGAGCTGGCCGATCTGATCGAGGCGTTCAAGACCAAGTTCAACGTCTCCGTCATGGCCGCCGCCGCGGCGCCCGCGGGCGGTGCCGGAGCTGCCGCGGCCGCGGCCGCCGAGGAACAGACCGATTTCTCGATCGTCCTCAAGAGCGGCGGCGAGAAGAAGATCCAGGTCATCAAGGTCGTCCGCGAGCTCACCAGCCTGGGCCTCAAGGAGGCCAAGGAGCTGGTGGATAACGGCGGGACCGTGAAGGAAGGCGTGCCGAAGGCCGAGGCCAACGAAATGAAGAAGAAGCTTGAGGATCAGGGGGCGGTCGTCGAACTGAAGTAGGCGAAGCCTATCCCCAGCGCCCGGCGGTGCGCCCCCGGGTGGCGAGGGATCTCTCAGGCCGCACTACTTCAGCGAGGCGACATGGCGGTTGGACGGCGGCGATAATTCGACGGACTCAGCAGCCCCGCGTGGCCTCCCTGCACTCGGCAGGGAGGCACGCGCCGGGGCCATTTGTGTTGCGCGAGTGTGACCGATGACGGTAACCAGACCGCAGATCCTCTTCTCGAAGCGGGACGTGGGCATGCCCATGCCCGACCTGCTCGACATCCAGACCCGGGCGTTCCAGAGCCTGCTGGTGCCCGACGACGTGCACGGCGAGCGCCAGGACGTCTCGCTGGAGCGGGTCTTCCGGGACCTCTTCCCGATCGCGGATGTGAACGGGAAGTACAGCCTGGAATTCATCAGCTATCAGCTGGGTGAGCCGAAGTACTCGGTGGAAGAGTGCATCGAGCGGGACATGACCTATGCCGCCCCCCTCAAGGCGACCCTCCGGCTCGACGTGTTCGAGGAGGTGGACGGCCAGCGCCGGCTCAAGAACGCCATCGAGAAGGAGGTCTATCTCGGGGAACTCCCGATCATGACCCCGCTCGGCACGTTCGTGATCAACGGGGCGGAGCGGGTGGTGGTGAGCCAGCTGCACCGCTCGCCGGGCGTGGTGTTCGAGGAGGATACCCACCCCAACGGGCAGCTGCTCTATTCCGCCCGCATCATCCCGTTCCGCGGCTCCTGGGTGGAGTTCACGATCGACATTCACGACGTGATCTACGTCCACATCGACAAGAAGAAGAAGTTCCCGGCGACGGCCCTGCTGCGCGCCTTCGGCTACGGCACCAATGCCGAGATCCTGCGGCTGTTCTTTGCCACCAAGGAGCTCGACATCACGGGCAAGCTGGAAGGACGACAGGAACGCCGCGAGCTGATGGGGGCGCTGGTGGCGGCGGACGTGGCCAACCCGGAGGAGAAGGAGGGGCCGCCGCTGGCTTCGGTGGGAGACGAACTCACGCCGGAACGGCTCAATCACCTCCGGCACGTGGGTGTCAAGCGGGTGACCGTGTTTGCCGGCTACACCGCGCTCGATCTCCGCGAGGACGAGCAGCCCACGACCACGCGGGAGCGGGCCCGGCAGATCCTGGCCTTCGATGTCGCCGACCCCGAGACCGGCGAGGTGCTGGCGGAGGGCGGGGCCGAGGTCAACGAGGCCGTGCGCAAGACGCTGGCCAAGGCGCGGGTCACCAAGGTGGAGGTGCTGCTGCCGGCCGGCCGGGGTGAATCGCCGCTGATCAAGAACACTCTGGCCAAGGACCCGACCCACAGCGAGGCCGAAGCGCTGGAGCAGATCTACGCCCTGCTCCGGCCGGGCGAGGCTCCTAACCTGGAGACCGCCCGGGAGGCCCTCAAGCGGCTGTTCTTCAATCCCAAGCGCTACGACCTGGGCCGCGTGGGGCGGTACAAGATCAACCAGCGGCTCAAGACCAAGACCCCGGCCAACCACACGGTGCTGACCGAGGAAGACTTCATCGCCATCATCCGCTACCTGATGGACCTCAACGACGGTCGCGGCTTCACCGACGACATCGACCATCTCGGCAACCGTCGCATCCGGTCGGTGGGCGAGCTGATCGCCAACCAGTTTTCGGTGGGTCTGTCCCGCATGGCGCGGCTGGTCAAGGAGCGGATGAGCATCAACTCGGATCCCGAGAAGATCTCGCTCGACGACCTGGTCAACGCCCGCACGGTCTCGGCGGTGATCCAGGCGTTCTTCGGGTCGTCGCAGCTGTCCCAGTTCATGGACCAGACCAACCCGCTGGCCGAGCTGACCAACAAGCGGCGGCTGTCGGCGCTGGGTCCGGGCGGCCTCACCCGCGAGCGCGCGGGATTCGAGGTGCGCGACGTGCATTACTCGCAGTATGGCCGGATGTGCCCGATCGAGACCCCGGAAGGCCCCAATATCGGGCTGATCACGAGCCTCTCCACGTATGGGCGCATCAACGACCTCGGCTTCATCGAGACGCCGTACCGGGTGGTGAAAGACGGCAAGGTGACCGACGACATCCGCTGGCTGTCGGCCAGCGAGGAGGAAGGCTACGCGGTCGCGCAGGCCAACGCCCAACTCGACGCGGCCGGGCGGTTCGTCGAGGGTCTGGTGCTCTGTCGCAAGGGGGATGACTACCCGTTACTGGCGCCGGACCGGATCGACTTCATGGACGTGGCCCCCGAGCAGCTGGTGTCCATCGCGGCGGCGCTGATCCCGTTCCTGGAGCACGACGACGCCAACCGGGCCCTCATGGGCTCGAACATGCAGCGCCAGGCGGTGCCGCTGCTCTTCCCCCAGTCGCCGATCGTCGGCACCGGGCTCGAGGCCAAGGTGGCGGCCGATTCCGGGGCGGTGATCGTGGCCCGGCGGGCCGGCCAGGTGACCCGGGTGACCGCCGATGAAATCATCGTGGATTCCGGGGAACAGGGCCACGTCGATCCCGACGTGCCGCTCGCCCGGCTGTCGCAGCACGACCGCTACCGGGTGCGGAAGTTCTGGCGCACCAATCAGGATACCGCCATCAACCAGCGGCCTCTGGTGCGCGCGGGCGACCGCGTGGCCGCCGGCCAGGTGATCGCCGATGGGGCGGCCACCGAGGACGGCGAGCTGGCGCTGGGGAGCAACGTGCTGGTGGCCTTCATGCCCTGGTACGGGCACAACTTCGAGGACGCGATCGTCCTGTCGGAGCGCCTCGTCAAGGACGACGTCTACTCGTCGATCCACATCCAGGAGCTCGAGCTCCATGTCCGCGATACCAAGCGCGGCCAGGAGGAGATTACCCGGGAAATCCCCAACGTCTCGGACGAGGCGCTGGTGGACCTCGACGAGCGGGGCATCGTGCGGATCGGGGCCCATGTCAAGCCGGGCGACATCCTGGTCGGCAAGATCACTCCCAAGGGCGAGACCGAGCTCTCGCCGGAAGAGAAGCTGCTGACGGCGATCTTCGGCGAGAAGGCCAAGGATGTGAAGGACAGCTCGCTCAAGGTGCCCCCGGGGATGAAGGGCGTGGTCATCGACGTGAAGATCTTCAGTCGCGTCGAGGACCAGGTGGTCGAGAAGGACCGGGGCGAGCGGATCGGCGAAGTCCGGCGGGTCGAGACCGATGAGAAGGCCCGGATCAGCACCGTCATGTTCGATGAACTCAGGCAGCTGCTCGAGGGGCAGGAGGTGGCCCTGATTCTCAAGGCCGGGACCGTCGAGGAGGCGATCCCCGCCGGGACGCGGCTCACCCGAGCCAGCCTGGCCGACATGGATCTGGCCGACGTCGATCTCAAGACGCTCCGGGTCGCCAACAAGGCCGCCAACGATCGCATTCGGGCCGCCATCGACACCGGGGCCCGCGAGCGTGCCAAGGTCGAGGAGAAGGCCGAGGACCAGATCGACAAGATCCTGCAGCCGGATGAGCTGCCGCCGGGGGTGATCCAGCTGGTGAAGGTCTACATCGCCGAGAAGCGCAAGGTCTCGGTGGGCGACAAGATGGCCGGCCGCCACGGCAACAAGGGGATCGTCGCCCGGATCGTGCCGGAGGAGGACATGCCGTTCCTGCCGGACGGCCGGCCGGTGGACATCGTCCTGAATCCACTGGGCGTGCCGAGCCGCATGAACGTGGGCCAGATTCTCGAGACCCACCTCGGGTGGTGTGCCACCATCCTCGGCTTCAAGGCCAAGACTCCGGTGTTCCGGGGGGCCGATGAGCACGAGATCGGGGTGCTGCTGCGGATTGCCGGCATGAAGTGGGCGGCTCAGGCGCTCGGGCTGAAGCAGCCGGCGCCGGATCCCGATGCCCGCACCATTGCCGAGGTGGTGGCCGATCTGCACCAGACCACCCATGCGCTCACCGACGCCGGGATCGCCGATCTGGCGCACCGGGGAACGGGGCAGGTCAGCCGCGACCTGTACCAGAGCACCAAGACCTTCCTGGCCACGGCGGCCAAGGAACTGGCCCAGCGCGACCTGGTCCAGCGGAAGCAGGAGCTGGCCAGTCACGAGCACCGTCTGGAATCGGCCGAGGGTGCCGCACAGAAGGTGCTCCAGAAGCTGGCGAAGGACATGGAGAAGAGCCTGGAACTCTCCCCCGCCGAGCTGCTGGAGGCGGCCGGCCGACCGGCGCTGGCGGTGCTGGCCGGCGGGAAAGGAGAGCCGGAAGAGACCGCCCGGGCGGCGGAGGAGCTGATCCTCGCGGCCGGCCTCACGCCCAGTGGCAAGGTCCGGCTCCGGGATGGGCGCACCGGGCAGGAGTTCGAGGGCGACGTGACCGTGGGCACGATCTACATGCTCAAGCTCTCGCACCTGGTGGACGACAAGATCCACGCCCGGTCGATCGGCCCGTATTCGCTGGTGACCCAGCAGCCGCTGGCCGGCAAGGCGCAGTTCGGCGGGCAGCGGTTCGGTGAGATGGAGGTGTGGGCGCTCGAGGCCTACGGCGCCGCGCATGTCCTCCAGGAGATGCTGACCGTGAAGTCCGACGACGTGAACGGACGGAGCAAGGTCTACGAGGCGATCGTGAAGGGGCAGAATCTGCCCGAGCCAGGCATCCCGGAGTCGTTCAACGTGCTCGTGAAGGAATTGCAGGCCCTGGGTCTCAAGGTGACGCTCGGGGCCACCGCCGAGGGCGACGAATAGATGGCGGGCAGGTTGGGACCCACCAGCCGGCGTGACGGACGCGAATCCATACTCGGTGTGCACCGCACCGAATTCAGGAAGAGGGACCAATGATCGATTTCCGCAGCGGTCGCGAGCCCAAGAGCTCGAGCTTCGACTTCATCAGCATCCGGATCGCCTCGCCCGAGGAGATCCGGGGCCCGCGTGACGGCAAGGAGCGCGAGCGCCTGGAGCTCCAGGGCCAGCGCTACTGGTGGTCGTGGGGCGAGGTGACCAAGCCGGAGACCATCAACTACCGCTCCTTCAAGCCGGAGAAGGACGGGCTGTTCTGCGAGCGGATCTTCGGCCCGGTCAAGGACTGGGAGTGCCACTGCGGCAAGTACAAGCGGATCCGCTATCGCGGGGTGATCTGCGACCGCTGCGGGGTGGAAGTGACGCTCAGCAAGGTCCGGCGGGAGCGGATGGGGCACATCGAACTGTCGGTGCCGGTGGCCCACATCTGGTTCTTCAAGACCCTGCCGTCGCCCATGGGCAATCTGCTCAACGTGACCCTCCGGGACCTGGAGCGGGTGATCTACTACTCCAGCTACGTGGTCATCGAGCCCGGCGAGCAGGAGGTCGATCAGAACCAGCTGCTCGACGAGGACGAGTTCCTCCAGCTCCGCAACAAGGCGAAGGACGAGGGCGACACGGCGTTCAAGGCGGACATCGGGGCGCCGGCGGTCCGGGAGCTGCTGCACCGGATCGACGTGAAGAAGCTGGCGCACGAGCTCCGCGCGTCGGTCGCGTCGGAGACCAGCCAGCATCGCAAGAAGCAGATGCTCAAGCGGCTGAAGATCGTGGACGCGTTCCTCACGTCCGGCGACAACGGCGACGTGCCCAACAACCCGGCCTGGATGATCCTGGACGTGATCCCGGTGATCCCGCCCGATCTCCGGCCGCTGGTGCCGCTCGACGGCGGGCGGTTCGCCACCTCGGACCTCAACGATCTCTACCGCCGGGTGATCAACCGGAACAACCGGCTCCAGAAGCTCATTCAGCACAAGGCGCCGGAGGTCATCCTCCGCAACGAGAAGCGGATGCTGCAGGAGGCGGTCGACGCCCTGTTCGACAACGGCCGTCGCTCGAAAGCCATCCGCGGCCGGGGCAAGCGTCCGCTCAAGTCGTTGAGCGACATGCTCAAGGGCAAGCAGGGCCGGTTCCGGCAGAACCTGCTGGGCAAGCGGGTGGACTACTCGGGCCGGTCGGTCATCGTGGTGGGCCCGGAGCTGCGGCTGCACCAGTGCGGCCTGCCCAAGGCCATGGCGGTGGAGCTGTTCAAGCCGTTCATCATCCACAAACTGGTGGAAAAGGGCATCGCGGAGACGGTCAAGCGGGCCAAGAAGATCGTCGAGAAGGAGAGCCCCGAGGTCTACGAGATTCTCGAGGAGATCATCCAGGACCATCCGGTGCTGCTCAACCGGGCGCCGACGCTGCACCGGCTGGGCATCCAGGCGTTCGAGCCGGTGCTGGTCGAAGGGAAGGCGATCCGCATCCACCCGCTGGTCTGCGCGGCGTTCAACGCCGACTTCGACGGCGACCAGATGGCGGTGCACGTGCCGCTGTCCTTCGAGGCGCAGCTCGAAGCCCGGCTGCTGATGATCTCGTCCAACAACATCCTGAAGCCGTCCGACGGCCGGCCGGTGGCCGAGCCCTCACAGGACATGGTGCTGGGGAGCTACTTCCTCACCAAGCTGCCGGCCGGGGCCGAGGAGCCGCGGGATGGCAAGCCGGCCGCGGCCTGGGAGAAGACCAAGCACTACGGATCGCTGGCCGAAATCGAGATGGCCCTGCTGCACCGGGCGATCGGCCACCACACCGCGATCCACTTCTGGTACCAGCCGCCCCGTGATTCGGTCGAGCCGAAGCCGCGCTGGATGCGGACCACCGCCGGTCGAGTGCTGTTCAACAGCATTCTCCCCCGGCAGGTGGTGGTGAATCACGGCTTCCGCAACGACCTGATGCGGAAGAAGGCGCTGTCGGAGCTGGTGCTGCAGAGCTACCGTGAGGCCGGTCTGGCGGACACGGTGGTGTTCCTCGACCGGTTGAAGGAGTTCGGCTTCCGGTACGCGACGCAGGGGGGCATTTCGATCGGGGTCGAGGATCTGGAGATCCCGCGGGAGAAGGCCACGCTGCTCGACGAGGCCGACAAGCGGGTGCAGCGGTTCCAGCGGGCGTACAACACCGGGCAGATCACGTTCGGCGAGCGGTACAACAAGGTGATCGATGCCTGGACCCACGCCAACAACGACGTCGCCGAAGCGATGGTGAACCACATGCGGCAGAGCCGGGGCGGCTTCAACCCCGTGTTCATGATGTTCGATTCGGGCTCCCGCGGATCGCGCGACCAGATCAGGCAGCTGGCGGGCATGCGGGGGCTGATGGCCAAGCCGCAGAAGAAGCTGACAGGCGGGATCGGCGAGATCATCGAGAGCCCGATCAAGTCGAATTTCCGCGAGGGCCTGACCGGCCTGGAGTACTTCATCTCGACCCACGGCGCCCGGAAGGGTCTCGCCGACACGGCGCTCAAGACCGCCGACGCCGGTTACCTGACCCGCCGCCTGGTCGACGTGGCGCAAGACGTCACGGTCACCGAAGAGGACTGCGGCACCATCCAGGGTCTCGAGATCTCCGCGCTCAAGGAAGGCGAGGACGTGATCGAGCCGCTCAAGGAGCGCATCCTGGGCTGCGTGGCCTCGGAAGACGCGTTCGACCCGCACGAGCTCGACGAACACGGCGACCCGAAGCTGCTGGTGCAGTCCGGCAAGCTGATCGACGAGGAAGTGTCCACCCAGATCGAGGAAGCGGGCATCGAGAAGGTGAAAATCCGCTCGGTGCTCACCTGCGAGTCGAAGCGGGGCTGCTGCCGGATGTGCTATGGCCGCAACCTGGCGACGATGGACATGGTGGACATGGGCGAAGCGATCGGCATTCTGGCCGCGCAATCGATCGGCGAGCCCGGCACCCAGCTGACCCTTCGGACGTTCCACATCGGCGGCACGTCGTCACGCATCGCCGAAGAGGCCGAGCGCCGCGCCCGGGCCAGCGGGGTGGTGAAATACACCAGCGGGCTGGAGTTCGCCGACGTGCCGGTGGAATACGAGGACGGAACCCGGGTGACGGTGCGGATCGCGTTGACCCGTGACGACGAGTCCGCCGATGAGGAGAGCAAGGAAGGCATCCTGGTCGTCGATCAGAGCGATCCCAAGCGGGTGCTGAACCGCTATCCCGTGCCGGAGGGAGCGCAGATCCAGGTGAAGGAGGGCGACGCGGTGCAGGGGAAGATGACGATCCTCTACACCTGGGACCCGTACAACGACCCTAGCATCATCAAGCTCGATGGCGAGCTGCGCTGGAAGGACCTGGTGCCGGGCTCGACGCTGCGCGAGGAACTGGACGAATCGACGGGGCTCCGGTCGATCGTGGTGATGGCCGACCCGGACCGCGAACTCCATCCCTCGGTCCTGGTCTATGCGGCGAACCGCAAGGAGCCGCAGGAGTACATTCTGGCGGAAGGCTCCCGGATCATCCTGGGCAGCGACGCCGATATGATCACTCGGTCCATGAACCTGCCGGACGAAGGCAACCCCTGGTCGACCCGGTTCAAGGTCGAGGAATACCCGATCAACGTGGCCTGGCCGGGCAAGAGCAAGAAGGAAGCGAAGGACAAGACGGTATTCCTTTCGCCGGCCGTGAAGATCCAGAAAGGGGTCACGGTTACCAAGATGCCGCGGCAGGCGTACCGCACCCGCGACATCACCGGCGGGCTCCCCCGGGTGGCCGAGCTGTTCGAGGCTCGCCGGCCGAAGGATCCGGCCACCATCTCGGAAATCGATGGCGCCGTGAAGTTCGGCGAGATCAAGCGGGGCAAGCGGGAGATCTTCGTCTACCCGCTCGCCGAACCGGGGAAGAAGGGCGAACCCGAGCCACCCCAGCTCTACGAGGTCGGGTCGGGCAAGCACCTCCGGGTCCACGAGGGAGACCGGGTGCGGGCGGGCGACCGCCTCACCGAGGGCCCCGTCAACCCGCACGACATCCTGCGCATCAAGGGACCACGGGCCGTGCAGGAGTATCTGCTCAACGAGGTTCAGGAGGTGTACCGCCTGCAGGGCGTGCGGATCAGCGACAAGCACATCGGGGTGATCGTCCGCCAGATGCTGCAGAAGGTGCGGGTCACCGACCCCGGCGATACCGATTTCCTCGAGGGCGAAACCGTCGACAAGGTGATGTTCCGCGAGGAGAACGACCGCATGATCAAGCGAAAGGGCGTACCGGCCCAGTCCGAGCCGGTGCTGCTGGGCATCACCAAGGCGAGTCTCACCACGCAGTCGTTCATCTCGGCCGCGTCCTTCCAGGAGACCACCCGGGTGCTGACCGACGCCGCAATCCGCGGGGCGAAGGACGACCTCCTCGGCCTCAAGGAGAACATCATCATCGGCCACCTCATCCCGGCGGGATCGGGTATCTACCGCTACGCCGAAATCGAGATCGAGCCGCCGGAAGGCTACGAGCCGCTCCCGCCGCCGTCCGAAGTACCGGTGGAGGCCGCCACCCCGCCGATCCCGGTGGGAATCGCGGTGGACGACGATGTGTAACAGCAGACCCCGGAACGCCAGAGGGGCGGATCGCGAGATCCGCCCCTTTGGCTTCTCCCGGCAGGACCGGACCCTCAGGGACTTCGCGCGCTGAAGGTGTCGCACTGCCGGGGATCGCGAGAGCGAAACCCGCGGTCGAACCAGCGCTGGCGCTGTTCCGAGGTCCCGTGGGTGAATCCCTCCGGATTCACGTACCCCTGGGTGCGGGACTGGATGCGGTCGTCTCCCACGGCCGCGGCGGCTCGCATCCCCTCCTCGAGATCTCCCTGCTCCAGCCCCCCCTTGGCCTGGTACCGCCCGCCCCAGACGCCGGCGAAGCAATCCGCCTGCAGCTCCAGCCGCACCGACAGGTCGTTGGCTTCGCCCGGCCGCTGCTGCTGGGCCTGGCGCACGTCGGCCTCGATCCCCAGCTGTTTCTGGATGTGATGCCCGATCTCGTGTGCCAGCACGTAGGCCTGGGCGAAATCGCCCCGAATCGGGTAGTCAGTTCGTCGTAGAAGCCGAGGTCGATGTACACCTTTTCGTCGCCAGGGCAGTAGAACGGGCCGGTCGCTGATTCGGCATACCCGCAGGCCGACTGGACCGCGTCACGGAACAACACCAGACGGGCATCGCGGTACCGGGTCCCGAGTCCCGGGAAGATCTCGGCCCATTCGCCCTGAGTGCTGTCCAGAACTGCCGACATCAGGTGGGCAAGCGAGTCTTCGTGGGCCTGCTGTTCGGGGGTGAGCGCCGCGCCGGAAGACACCCCCGCCTGCAGCCCTTCCGTCCCGCCGACCAGCTGGAAGAAATCCCGCTTGAAGACCACGCTGAGAACGAGCAGGACCAACAGCCCGCCGACTCCGAGTCGCAAGCCCGCCCGGCGACCACCGGTCTGGCCGCGCCTATCCTCCACGTTCTGGCTCATCGGACCACGGTTCCAGCGCATCGATCTCTCCGTTGGGGCCTGCGGTGCGGGCGGTGGATACCTGGCGCGGCCGGAATATCTGTTGACCGCCCGGGCCCTGCCAGACCCCCCGCCGGGCGTCGGGGCGGGGGAGGGCTGGTTTCCCGGATGGAGGGCTGGTTTCCCGGATGAACGACGGCCTAATTGCAGGCATGCGCGCCCTTCGCTCGACCGCCCTCCTCGCCGGCTGGATTCTGGCTGCGTGCGGCGGCAACGACGAGAACCGCCGGCCGGCCAGAATCATCATCGTGTCGGGCGACACCCAGGCCGCCGAGGCCGGGCAGACTCTGGCCCAGCCCGTTGTGGTGGAGGTGCGGGACGGCGCGGACGACCCGATCGCGAATCAGGCGGTATCGTGGACCGTGCTCGGGGGAAACGGAACCGTGCCCGCCGCCAGCGTGCAAACCGACGCGGGGGGGCGGACCAGCACCACCTGGACGCTGGGATACACAATGGGTCCGGGGCACACCCTTCGAGCCCAGGCCGGAGCGGTTCAGGCAACTGTCACCGCCAGCGCGACGCTGGGGCCGGGCAGCACCCTGGCCACGGTTTCGGGGGATGGCCAGACGGGCGCAGCGAACCAGGAGCTTGGTGGGGCCCTGGGAGCGCTCGTGCTGACGTCGGGCGGGCAGGCGGTGGCGAATGTACCGATCGACTGGAGCGTGACCAGCGGCGGGGGGAGCGTCTCGTCGGCTTCGACACTCACCGGCACGAATGGGATCGCGACCGTGAGCTGGATACTCGGCCCGGGGGCCGGGCCCCAGGGCGTGGCGGCGATGAACGGTTCCCTGTCGCCGCCGAGCGTGGCCTTCTCCGCGACCGCCGTCGTGCCGCCGCCATCGACGATCACCGGGATGGTGACCCTGGCGGACACCCTCCTGAGTGCTCTCCGGGTCGGGCGCGACGGCCAGGCGAGCGGCGCTCCGGCCCGAACCCGGGCCGAGGCACCGATGGCCCGGCGCTTCTTCCGCCACGCACCGAATACGCCGGACCCCAACCGCGACGAGCTGCTGGTGCGGCTCAAGGCGGGTTCGGTCGACGCACCCGCCGTAGTACAGGCGCGGGCGAGTCTCTCCACCGCCAGGCTGGTCGGGCAGACGATCCGGGGCCGCCTTGCCGTTCACACGGCGCCCGGGCGGGTTGCGATCACCGGCGTGTCCCCGGCGATTCTGACCGCCCGGCTGAAGGTGACGGACCCCGGAAAGGTCGACTCGGTGGCGAAGGCGCTGATGCTGAACCCGGCGGTCGCCGCTGTCGGGCGAAACGGCCGGCTCCGGGCCGATGCCGGTCCCGCCCGACCCGGCAGGATCCCCAACGACCCGTTCTTCCCGGTACAGTCGTGGCACTATTCGATGATCGACCTGCCCCGCACGTGGGCCACGGTGACCGGCTCCGCCAGCGTGATCGTCGCCGTGCTCGACAACGGGGCGGTGTTCCATCATCCCGCCGTTGGTGAGGCCGGGGCCACCTATTTGACCGGGGGCGGGAACTATCGCAACGATGGTTACGACTTCGTCCACTCCAGCGTGATCTCCCTGTGTGCGGCCCAAGGCGGCGGCACGATCGACAACGCCGGCGACGGTGACGGCTACGATCCCGATCCCAGTACGCCGGACGACCGGGATCCCAGCAATCCCCCGGAGGATCTCCCCTGTGGCAGGAGCCAACTGGGATCCCACGGCACCCAGGTTGCCGGGACCATCGGCGCCAAGGGCAACGATGGGGCCAACGTCACCGGCGTGAGCTGGACAGTCGGCATCCGTCCGGTTCGGGTGCTGGGCATCGATGGCGGGGACTACTACGACATCGCGCAGGGCGTCCTGTATGCGGCCGGCCTGCCGGCGGACGACGGGTCCGGCGGTGTGCTCGCTCCCCCCGCGTCACCGGCGCGCATCATCAACATGAGTCTGGGCGGGACGTGCCTGGTTGGCCCGGATCCGCTGCTGTCCGCGGTCCAGGCGGTGACCGATCCGGGGCGCCCCAACGGCGGAACCCTGGTTGTGGTGTCGGCGGGCAACGAGAACTCGTCGGAGGCGCTATGCCCGGCGGCGTATGACGAGGTCCTGACGGTTGCGGCCGTAGGGCCGGCGGGGACCCGCGCCTCGTACTCCAATTACGGCAGCCATGTGGACCTCGCCGCCCCCGGCGGAGAGCTTCCGATCGACAAGCTCGGCGTGGCATCGACCGCCTGTGATTTCACGCCGTTTCCAACTCCCTGCACCCCGAACTATGCTATCTCCGCGGGGACCTCGGTCGCCGCTCCCCACGTTGCCGGGGTCGCGGCGCTCCTGCTGGCGGACAATGCCGGGCTGACCCCGGTCCAGCTGCGCAACCGACTGCTCACCTCCGCCATCCCGATCCCGTCCGGGCAGCCGATCGGCAACCTGGTGAACGCGCGGAACGCGCTGACGCAGACCAGCGCACCGGCCCGCCAGCTATTCGTCCGTGCCCTCGACGCGAGCACCGGCGCCACGATGGCCACCGTGGCGGCCAGCGCCGGCGCCCCGTTCAGCATCACCGGTCTCGCCGACGGGAGCTACTACGTCGTGGCGGGCGAGGATGAGAGCGGCGACGGTGAGATCGGGATTCCGGGCCGCCGATTCGGGGCCTACGGCGGCGTCTCCTCGCCGGTCGCCGTCCAGGTCAGTTCCGCGACCGGGGGATACGCCGACTTCACGGCAGGCTACCCGGCTGAAGAGGAGCCCAACGACGTCAGCGGTACGGCAAACCGGCTGATTGTGGACGGCTCCGTCCAAGGGTACATGGGCTCGTCCGAAACCGCGGATATGTACCGGGTCGAAATCCCGGTTTCCAGGATCTATACGTTCGAAACCACTGGCGTGGCGGGGGCCTTCTGCGGGTTCGCGCTCGACCTGGATACCGTGCTGGAGCTGCGGAACTCGGCCCAAACCGTCCTGGCCGCCTCGATCGACATCGACCTCAACAACTTCAACTATTGCTCCCGAGTCTCCCAGACGCTCTTGCCCGGGACGTACTACCTCAGGGTGACGCGAGACGTGATCGGGGGAGCCCCACACACCGGGCGCTACCTGCTCCAGGCCCGGGCGGGACCGTAGCCGGGCCGGCGCCCGGCGCGCTTGACCGATGTGGCCCCCGCGGCTAGACTTGGCGCCCTATGCCCACGATCAATCAGCTCGTCGCCAAGGGCCGCAAGAGCCCGGCGTACAAGGACAAGTCGCCGGCGCTCAAGCAGAACCCCTTCCGGCGCGGGGTGTGCACCCGGGTCTATACGACCACCCCGAAGAAGCCCAATTCGGCCCTGCGCAAGGTGGCCAAGGTGCGCCTGACTAACGGCTTCGAGATCATTGCCTACATCCCGGGCGAAGGGCACAATCTGCAGGAGCACTCGATCGTGCTGGTCCGGGGTGGGCGCGTGAAGGATCTGCCCGGCGTCCGGTACCACATCGTCCGCGGCGCGCTGGACGCGGCCGGAGTGAATGACCGGCGGCGCAGCCGGTCCAAGTACGGGACCAAACGGCCCAAGGCGGCCGCGGCATCGGGAGGCAAGAAGTGAGTCGTCGGAGCAAGTCCGTTCGCCGAACGGTTCCGGCCGATCCCCGGTACGACAGCCAGACCGTCTCGAAGTTCATCAGCTCCCTGATGTACGAGGGGAAGAAGAGCACCGCAGAGCGGATCTTCTATTCGGCGATGGACCTCATCGAAGAGCGGACCGGTCAGCCCGGGGTGACCGTCTTCAAGCAGGCCGTGAACAACGTGAAGCCCGCCCTGGAGGTGAAGAGCCGCCGGGTCGGCGGCGCCTCCCTGCAGGTGCCGGTCGAAGTCCGGCCCGAGCGGCGGGCGGCCCTGGCCATGCGCTGGGTGATCGATTTTGCCCGGAGCCGGTCCGAGAAGACGATGCAGGAACGGCTGGCGGCCGAGTTGATCCTGGCTTCCAAGGGCGAGGGCAACGCCATCAAGAAGAAGGAAGACACCCACCGGATGGCCGAGGCCAACCGGGCGTTCGCCCATTACCGCTGGTAATAGGCGGCTCGGCGGCTGGTGGCTCGGCACTGAGGCCGGATTCCCTATCGGAGTCCGGCCTCTTGTGTTGACCGGGTGTTGAACCAACCCTTCGCGTCCGCCTGTCCTGCCCGGTTGACATTGGAGCATCTATAGTTACCTTACCCGGGCTTTTCTGGATCGGGCTTTGTTCGCTGGTCCTTCAAGCACGACATCGGGTCATGTGACGGCCGGTTCCAGGGCAGCGGGATCTTGCCAGCCACCTCGGGCCCTCTGAAGACAACGCGTGGGGCCGACGGGTCCTCGTCGGGGTGAATGCCCTGGCGTGCGCGGAGCGATACCACCGGGCGTGCCCGGTCGGTCGCCCCGCTTTTTCGCTGGTAGAAGCCGTGGCGGGCCGGTGCGCGGCCCGCCTCACTCTGGGAAACGGAATGGCCCGCGCGACTCCGCTGGAGCGGTACCGGAACATCGGCATCATGGCGCACATCGATGCCGGGAAGACCACGACCACGGAGCGCATCCTCTACTACACCGGCAAGAACTACAAGATCGGTGAGGTGCACGAGGGCGCCGCGACGATGGACTGGATGGAGCAGGAGCAGGAGCGAGGGATCACGATCACCTCGGCGGCGACCACCTGCTTCTGGAGCCGGAACGATGAGTTGTACCGCATCAACATCATCGACACCCCCGGCCACGTGGACTTCACTGCCGAGGTGGAGCGCAGTCTCCGGGTGCTCGATGGGGCGGTGACTCTGCTGGATTCGGTTGCGGGAGTGGAGCCTCAGACCGAGACCGTCTGGCGTCAGGCGGACCGCTACATGGTGCCGCGCCTGGTGTTCGCCAACAAGATGGACCGGATCGGGGCCGACTTCTACAAGTGCCTCGACATGATCCGGGACCGGCTGACGCGGAAGGCGCATCCGCTGCAACTGCCGGTGGGAGCCTCGGACACGTTCACGGGGCATATCGATCTGATCCGGCAGGTGGAGATCGTCTTCCATGACGAAGACCTGGGCAAGACCTTCTCCGAGATGCCGGTGCCCGATGCCTACAAGGACCTGGTGGCGAAATACCGGCACGAGCTGATCGAAGCGGCGGTGGAACACGAGGACAAGCTGCTGGAGAAGTACCTGGGTGGGGAGGAACTGACCGTGGCCGAGATCCGCGAGGCGATCCGGCATGCCACGATCAACCACGGCTTCGTCCCGGTGCTGTGCGGGGCGTCGTTCAAGAACAAGGGCGTGCAGGCGCTGCTCGACTCGGTGATCGACTACCTGCCGTGTCCCATGGACGTCCCCCCCATTCAGGGGCACGTGCCGCTGCACGACACGGACCACATCACCCGGGTGCCGGATGACAACGAGCCGTTCGCGGCTCTGGCATTCAAGATCATGACGGATCCGTACGTGGGCCGGTTGTCCTATTTCCGGGTGTACTCGGGCAAGCTCACGTCGGGCAGCTACGTCTACAACGCGGTGAAGGACAAGAAGGAGCGGGTCGGGCGGCTGCTGCAGATGCACGCCAACAAGCGGGAGGAGATCCAGGAGGTGCTGGCCGGGGACATCGCGGCGGCGATCGGACTCAAGGACACCCGCACCGGGGACACCCTGTGCGACGAGGACCAGCCGATCATTCTGGAGGCGATGAAGTTCCCGAATCCGGTGATCGATGTCGCCATCGAACCCAAGACCAAGGCCGATCAGGACAAGCTGGGCGTGGCCCTGCAGAAGCTGCAGGAAGAGGACCCCACCTTCCGGGTGCGGACCGACGTCGAGACCGGCCAGACGATCATCGCGGGCATGGGCGAGCTGCACCTCGAGATCCTGGTCGACCGGATGAAGCGGGAGTTCAAGGTCGAGGCCAACGTGGGCCAGCCGCAGGTGGCCTTTCGCGAGACCATCACCCGGCGGGTCACCGACGTCGAGGGGAAGTTCATCCGGCAGTCGGGCGGCAAGGGGCAGTACGGGCACGTGGTCATCCATCTCGAGCCGACCAAACCCGGCGAGGGCTTCGTCTTCGAGGACAAGATCGTGGGCGGCGTGGTCCCGCGGGAGTTCATCAAGCCGGTCGAGGCGGGGATCCGCGAGGCGCTCGAGAACGGGATCCAGGCGGGGTATCCGGTGGTCGATATCAAGGCCACGCTGGTCTACGGCAGCTACCACGACGTGGACAGCTCGGAAATGGCGTTCAAGATCGCCGGATCGATGGCGTTCAAGGCGGCGGCCCAGCAGGCCAAGCCGATCATCCTCGAGCCGGTGATGGAGGTAGAGGTCGTGACGCCGAGCGATTTCCTCGGCAACGTGGTGGGCGACCTCTCGAGCCGGCGGGGCAAGGTGGGCGGCATGACGCAGCGGGGCGACGCCCAGGTGGTCGCGGCCGACGTGCCGCTCAAGGAGATGTTCGGCTACTCGACGACGCTCCGCAGCATGACCCAGGGGCGGGCGGTGTACACGATGGAGTTCGACCACTACGAGGAAGTGCCCAAGTCGATCGCGGAAGCGATCGTCGCCAAGAAGAAGGGATAGCAGGACCCCGGCCATCCGGGTTCAGTCACCCGCCGTCACTCGGTGATCGAACGGTCGCATGGCGGGCAGAAGCCGGAGCGGGAGCAGGTTGCACGGATCACAGACAGCTGATCGCTGATCGCCGACAGCTGATAGCCACCAGCGAGGATCACATGGCCAAGGCCAAATTCGAGCGCACCAAGCCGCACGTGAACGTCGGAACCATCGGTCACGTGGACCACGGCAAGACCACCGTGACCGCCGCCCTGACGAAGGTGTCGGCGGACAAGGGTCTGGCCGCGTACATCCCCTACGACACGGTCGCCAAGGCCTCCGAGTCCCAGGGCCGCCGGGACGCCACCAAGATCCTGACGATCGCCACGAGCCACGTCGAGTACAGCACCGAGAAGCGGCACTATGCCCACGTCGATTGTCCGGGCCACGCCGATTACGTCAAGAACATGATCACCGGCGCCGCGCAGATGGACGGCGCGATCCTGGTGGTGAGCGCGGTCGACGGCCCGATGCCGCAGACCCGCGAGCACATTCTGCTGGCCCGCCAGGTGAACGTGCCGTCGATCGTGGTGTTCCTGAACAAGTGCGACCTGGTGGACGATGCCGAGCTGCTCGACCTGGTCGAGCTCGAGGTCCGCGAACTGCTCAGCAAGTACGAGTTCCCGGGCGACGAGCTGCCGGTCATCCGGGGCTCGGCCACCGGCGCCATCAAGGGCGACAAGGCGTACGTGGACAAGATGTGGGAGCTGATGGGCGCCCTCGACAGCTACATCCCGGAACCCAAGCGCGAGATCGACAAGCCGTTCCTGATGCCGGTCGAGGACGTGTTCTCGATCACCGGCCGCGGCACGGTGGCCACCGGCCGGATCGAGCGCGGCAAGGTGAAGGTGGGCGAGGAAGTGCAGTTGGTCGGCTTCAACGCGGAGAAGAAGACCACCGTCACCGGGGTGGAGATGTTCCGCAAGCTGCTGGACGACGGCCAGGCGGGCGATAACGTCGGCCTCCTGCTCCGCGGCATCGAAAAGAACGAGATCGAGCGCGGCATGGTGCTGGCCAAGGGGGGCAGCATTACCCCGCACACCGAGTTCAACGCCGAAGTGTACGTCCTCACCAAGGAAGAGGGCGGACGGCACACCCCGTTCTTCAAGGGATACCGGCCGCAGTTCTACTTCCGCACCACGGACGTGACCGGTTCGGTGGAGCTGCCCGAGGGCGTCGAGATGGTGATGCCGGGTGACAACATCCAGATGCACATCACGCTGATCATCCCGATCGCGATGGAAGAGGGCCTGCGGTTCGCCATCCGCGAGGGCGGGCGGACGGTGGGTGCCGGCGTGGTGACCAAGATCCTGAAGTAGGGGCAACCCGCGGGTCGCCCCGACGCCAGGATCTTCGCATGGCGCGGGGCGGTACCACGCGGTTTCAACGTCGAGGCGGACTATGGCGCAGCGCATTCGAATCCGGTTGAAGGCCTTCGACCACGGCGTGCTCGATCAAGCCGCGGCCGACATCGTGCGCACCGCCGAAAAAACCGGTGCCCAGGTGTCGGGGCCCATCCCGCTGCCGGTGAAGATCGAGCGGTGGACGGTGCTGCGGAGTCCGCACATCGACAAGAAAAGCCGGGAGCAGTTCGAGCTGCGGACGCATAAGCGGCTTGTCGACATCAACGACTCGCGGCCCCAGACGATGGACGCGCTGACCAAGCTGGATCTGCCGGCCGGCGTGGACGTGGAGATCAAGGTCGAATAGCCATGGCGAACGGACTGATCGGGCGGAAACTCGGCATGACCCGCGTCTTCACCGAAGACGGCGCCTCGGTCCCGGTGACGGTGATCGAGGCCGGGCCCTGCCGGGTATTACAGGTCCGGGAGGGCGCCGTGCAGCTGGGATACGGAGCCCGGTTGCCCGGCCGGACCACCAGGGCGGAGCTCGGGCACGCGAAGGCGGCGACCCTCGAGGCCGCGCCGAAGGTACTGCGCGAGTTCGGCACCAACCAGCAGAGTTACAAGCCGGGCGATTCGGTCACGGTCGGGATCTTCGCGCCGGGCGAACGGGTGAAAGTGACCGGGACGACGAAGGGCCGGGGCTTCCAGGGGGTGGTGCATCGCTACGGGATCGGTGGCGGCCCGGCGACGCACGGGAACACCCGGCATCGCAAACCTGGGTCGATTTCCCCGGGCACCGACCCGTCGCGGGTTCTGAAGGGCAAGAAGATGCCGGGCCACATGGGCGCTGAGCGACACACCGAGCTGGGCCTCCGGGTGGTCAAGATCGATGCCGAACGGAACCTGCTGTTCGTCCGGGGCGCCGTGCCGGGCGCCAAGCACGGCATCCTGCTGGTGAACAAGCAACATGGCCGGAGCCGCCATGATTGAGGCACCGCATTTCTCTCCGGTCGGCGCCAAGAAGGGCGCGGCGTTCCGGCTCCCGGCGACGATGTTCGACGGCACCGTGAACGAACCGGTCCTGCACGAGGCGGTGAAGGTGTTCCTGGCCAATCAGCGCCAGGGCACCCACGCGACCAAGACCCGCGCCTTCGTTTCCGGCGGCAATCAGAAGCCGTGGAAACAGAAAGGGACCGGCCGCGCCCGTCAGGGTTCGATCCGCTCTCCGCTGTGGCCGGGGGGCGGCAAGGTCTTCGGCCCCTCGCCGCGCGACTACCGGCTGGGTATGCCCCGCAAGGTGAAGCAGCTCGCGCGGAAGAGCGCGCTGAACGCGCGCGCCGGCGAGGGCAACCTGTATGTGGTGGAGCGCTTCGAGCAGCAGAGTCCGAAGACCCGGGAGCTGCTGACCTTGCTCGACAAGCTGGGCATCGCCGGGCGCAAGGTCCTGGTGCTGACCCATGGGGTGAGCGAGGCGCTCTATCTCAGCGCCCGGAACCTCCCCCGGGTCGACGTGCTGCCCTACACCGAGGCCAGCGCCTACGACGTGCTCTGGGCCGAGGTGGTGGTGGTCGAGGAGCCGGCGCTGGCCGGAGAGCCGGCGCAGCCGTTTGTCCGTCCCATGGTGCCGGGGCCGCGAGCGGAGGGGAGCCCCGAACGGCCGGTCCGTGCCAAAGCGCCGGCGAAGCCGAAGGCCGAGAAGCCCAAGACCGGGAAGCCCAAGGCCGTGAAGAAGGTCGCCAAGCCGAAGGCAGAAAAGAAAGCCGCGCCGAAGGCCAAGGCGGCCAGGAAGCCGGCCGCCAAGAAGCCCTCGCCCAAGAAGAAGGGGAGCAAGTAATGCCTGGCCTGCATGAGACGATCGTGCGGCCGGTAGTGACCGAGAAGTCGTCGGCCGCCTATCAGCTGCGGAAGGAATACGCCTTCGAGGTGCATCCGGAGGCCAACAAGTACCAGATCCGCGACGCGCTCAAGCAGCTGTTCGGGGTGACGGCGACCAGCGTCCGCACCATGCAGATGCGCCGCGATACGGTCGTCCGGGGACGCACCCGCGGGGCCACCTCCCGGTGGAAGAAGGCGATTGTCGTCCTGAAGGAAGGGGACACCCTTCCGGTGTTCGAGGGCTGATCATGGGAATCCGTCAATTCAAGCCCGTGACCGCGGGCACCCGTTTCCGCTCGGTATCAGACTTTGCGGAAATCACGAAGGGCAAGCCCGAAAAGTCCCTGCTCGAGCCGCTCAAGAAGAGCGGCGGCCGGAACAACAAGGGCCACGTGACCATGCGGTACATCGGCGGCGGCCACAAGCAGATGTACCGGCGGATCGACTGGAAGCGGAACAAGTTCGGTGTGCCGGGGAAGGTCGCGGCCATCGAATACGATCCCAACCGCAGCGCCCGGATCGCGCTCATCTTCTATGCCGACGGCGACAAGCGCTACATCCTGCACCCGAAGGGGCTGGCGGTCGGCGATACGGTGCTGTCGGGCCCCGGGGTCGACCCCCGGATCGGGAACGCGATCCCGCTGGGCGAAGTGCCGCTGGGCGAGACGGTGCACAACGTGGAGCTCAAGATCGGGAAGGGCGGGCAGCTGGCCCGATCGGCCGGCGCCGCCGTGCAGGTCGTGGCGAAAGAAGGGGACTACGTGACGGTGCGCCTGCGCTCGACGGAAATGCGCCGGGTGCACAGCAAGTGCCTGGCGACGCTCGGTGAGGTCGGCAATGCGGAACACGAGCTGCTGTCGGCCGGGAAGGCGGGCAAGACCCGGTGGCGGGGCCGGAACCCCCGGGTCCGGGGTGTCGCCATGAACCCGGTGGACCATCCGCTGGGCGGCGGTGAGGGCAAGTCGTCGGGCGGGCGGCCGCCGACCAACCCCTGGGGCAAGCCGGAAGGCCGGAAGACCCGGCACCGGAAGAAGGCCTCGAACCAGTACATCGTCCGCGGACGGCGGCGCGGCAAAGCGACCGGAGGGGGTAACTGATGTCGCGGAGCGTCAAGAAGGGCCCCTTCGTCCAGGCCGCGCTGCTCGGCAGGGTACAGGCGATGAACGGCCGCAACGAGAAGCGGGTGGTCAAGACCTGGAGCCGCGCGAGCACCATCCTGCCCGAGTTCGTGGGGCACACTTTCGCGGTCCACAACGGGAACAAGTTCGTCCCGGTGTACGTGACCGAGAACATGGTCGGGCACAAGCTCGGTGAATTCGCGCCCACCCGGCTGTTCCGCGGCCACAGCGGCAAGCTGGTGGCCGACAAGAAGGCCAAGGCGGAGTGACCATGGAAGCCCGTGCGATCCAGCGGTACGCGCGCCAGTCGTCCCGGAAAATGCGATTGGTGGTAGACCTCATTCGCGGCAAGAACGTGAACGAGGCCTTCGCCATTCTGAAGTTCAACAAGAAGTACGCCGCCAAGCAGATCGAGAAGACGCTGCGCTCGGCCGTGGCCAACGCCGAGCAGGCGGCGCTCAAGGCCAACGAGAACCTCGACGTGGACGACCTGCTGGTCACCAAGGCGGTGATCAACATGGGGACGCCGCTCAAGCGCTTTACCACGGCGGCGCAGGGCCGGGGCGTGCCGATCAAGAAACGCACCTCCCACGTGGAGATTCACGTGGGCACGAAAGAGAGCAAGTAATGGGGCAGAAGACCCATCCGACCGGTCTCCGTCTCGGGATCGTGAAGCCGTGGATCTCCCGGTGGTTCGCCGACAAGGACATGCCGGCGCTCCTCAAGGAAGACGAGCTGATTCGCAAGTATCTCAAGGCCCGGCTGGGACACGCCGCGATCGCCCAGATCGACATCGAGCGGAAGCCGGGCAAGGTCACCGTGACGGTGCACACGGGGCGACCCGGCGTGGTGATCGGCAAGCGGGGTGCCGAGGTCGACAAGCTCCGCGACGAGCTGGCCCAGCTGACCGGCAAGGAGGCCGCGATCAACGTCGAGGAGATCAAGCGGCCGGAGGTGTCGTCCCAGCTGGTGGCCGATAACATCGCCCATCAGCTGATGCAGCGGATCTCATTCCGGCGGGCCATGAAGCGGGCGGTGCAGAGCGCCATGCGCATGGGGGCGCAGGGGATCCGGGTCCGGGCGGGCGGCCGGCTGGGCGGGGCCGAGATCGCGCGGACCGAGTCGTACCGCGAAGGACGGGTGCCGCTGCACACGCTGCGGGCCGACATCGACTACGCCACCAGCACGGCCAAGACGACGTACGGGACGATCGGGATCAAGGTCTGGATCTTCAAGGGTGAGGTCGTGGAGGATCTCTCCGGCCGCACCTACAGCACGGGAAACTGAGCGATGCTGGCACCGAAGCGCGTCAAGTTCCGCAAGACGTTCAAGGGCCGGACCCGGGGCATCGCCATCCGGGGCAGCACGGTGGCGTTCGGCGAGTACGCCCTGATGACCCTCGAGCCGGGCTGGATCACCAACCGCCAGATCGAGGCCGCCCGGGTCGCGCTGACCCGGGAAATGAAGCGCGGCGGCAAGGTCTGGATCCGGATCTTCCCGGACAAGCCGATCACCAAGAAGCCGGCCGAGACCCGGATGGGGAAGGGCAAGGGGAATCCCGAGGGCTGGGTGGCGGTGGTCAAGCCGGGCCGGGTGCTGTTCGAGGTCGAAGGGGTGGATGTCGCCCTGGCGAAGAAGGCGCTCGACCTCGCGGCGGCCAAGCTGCCGGTCCGGACCCGCTTCATCAAGCGGCCGGAGGACTGAGCCATGAAGCCGAGCGAGTTGCAGCAATTGTCGGTGGACGATCTCAAGGCCAAGCAGGCCGAGCTGATCGAGGAGCAGTTCCGACTCCGGTTCCGGTCGGCCACCGAGTCGATCGAGAACCCGATGCGCTTCCGGCACCTGCGCCGCGACATCGCGCGGATCAAGACGCTGCTGCGGGCGAAGGAACTGGGGCAGTAGCAGCCGTCAGCCATCAGCCGTCAGCAGCTGGTGGTCGGGCGAGGGGTCGGTGCTGACGGCTGATTGGCCACGAGGAGACGATGGCAGAGACCGAAACGGAAACCCGCAGCCGCCGCAAGACCCGCCAGGGCGTGGTCACCAGCGCCAAGATGACCAAGACGGTCACGGTGACGCTGACCCGGCGGTTTGCCCACGCGGTGTACGGCAAGCAGATGACCCGCTCGACCAAAGTGAAGGCGCGGGACGACAAGTTCGGCGCCAAGGCGGGGGACACGGTGCGGATCATGGAAACGCGGCCGCTGGCCAAGACGGTGCGGTGGCGCGTGATCGAGGTCGTGGAGCGGGCGAAGTAGCTATCAGCTATCGGCGATCAGCTATCAGAGGGGTGATCTCTGGGCTGGCCGCGGGTGGTTGAGGTTCGTCGAACGACTGATCGCGGATAACTGATAACTGATAACTGATTGCTGATGGCTGATAGCCGTGAGGGATGAATGATCCAACAGGAATCGATCGTCAAGGTTGCCGACAACTCCGGGGCCCGGAAGGCGCTGGTCATCCGGGTGCTGGGCGGCAGCAAGCGCCGCTACGGCGGGGTGGGCGACAAGGTGGTGGTGGCGATCAAGGATGCGATCCCGACCGGCCAGGTGAAAAAGGGCGACGTGGCCAAGGCGGTGATCGTGCGCACGGTGAAGGAGACCCGCCGCAAGGACGGGTCCTACATCCGGTTTGACGAGAACGCGGTCGTCCTCATCACCGACCAGGGCGAACCCCGGGCCACCCGGATCTTCGGGCCGGTGGCCCGTGAGCTGCGCGAGAAGCGATACATGAAGATCGTCTCGCTCGCGCCAGAGGTCATCTGACATGAAGCCACTGGTCTACCGGAAGGCGAAACGCATTCGCCACCGGCCGCCGGTCCGGCAGATCCTGCACATCACCAAGGGTGACACGGTGCAGGTGCTGTCGGGAGACGACAAGGGGCGGCGGGGCAAGGTGCTCCGGGTGTACCCCAAGACCGGCCGGGTGGCGGTCGAGGGCATGAACATGATCACCAAGCACCAGAAGGCGACCCAGACGACTCCGGGCGGCAAGATCCAGCGCGAGGCGCCGGTGCACCATTCGAAACTGATGCTCATCGATCCCAAGTCGGGCGAGCCGACCCGGATCCGCCGGCAGAAGGACGCCGACGGCACTCTGGAGCGGATCGCGGTGAAGTCGGGTCAGTCCATCCCCAGGAGCCGCTGACGATGGCCGAGACGAAGGACAAGCCCGCCAAGCCGCCCAAGGCCGAACCGGCCAAGGGCGGAGGCAAGGGCAAGGACAAGGGCGGAGCGGCGAGCGCGACGGACCCGGCACCGAAGTCGGTGGACGGGGTGCCGCGGCTCAAGACCTATTACGACAAGGTCATCCGGACCAATCTGGCCAAGCAGTTCGGGCTCACCAACCCGCACCAGGTGCCGCGGCTGGTGAAGATCGTGCTGAACGTGGGGATGGGCGAGGGAGCCAAGAATCCGAAGCTGATCGAGGCGGTGGCCGATGAGCTGGCGGTGATCACCGGGCAGAAGCCGGTGGTGCGGCGTTCCAAGAAGGCGATCGCGAATTTCTCGCTGCGGCAGGGCCAGCCCATCGGGGTGTCCGTGACGCTCCGCAACGCGCGAATGTTCGAGTTTCTGGACCGGTTCATCAACGTGGCCGTGCCGCGGGTGCGGGACTTCCGCGGGCTGCCCAGCAAGAGTTTCGACGGCCGCGGCAACTACACGCTCGGCATCAAGGAGCAGATGGTCTTCCCGGAGATCGACTTCGACAAGGTGGAGAAGATCCACGGGATGGACATCACGATCGTCACGACCGCCGGCCGGGACGACCTGGCGCTGGCGTTGCTCCGGGAGTTCGGCTGGCCGTTCCGCGGGGAGACGCCGCTGGCGGTCGCGTGACGGGATGAGCAGTCAGCGGTGAACGGGCCTCGGGTCGAGCCCAGGGGGGCGCCGGCGGGAGCGATCCCGTCCACCGCGCACCGCTCACCGCCTACCTGAAACGAAGTCGCAGGAGCAGACGAATGGCAAAAACCTGTTGGATCGAGCGGGCCAAGCGGACGCCCAAGTTCAAGGTCCGAGCCGTGCGGCGCTGTCAGCGCTGCGGGCGGAGCCGGGCCGTGCTGCGGAAATTCGGGCTGTGCCGCATCTGTTTCCGGGAGAAGGCGCTCCGGGGCGAGATCCCAGGTGTCCGCAAGGCAAGCTGGTAGGGGGAGCCACTGAAATGAGCATGACAGATCCTGTAGCGGACATGCTGACCCGGGTGCGCAACGCGTGCGCGGCGGGACACAAGCGGGTGGACATCCCGGTGTCCAAGCTCAAGGGAGAGCTGGCCCGGATCCTTCGCGACAACCACTACATCGCGGATTTCAAGATCCTCGATGACGGGGCCCGCGGCGTCCTCCGGCTCTATCTCAAGTACCACAACGACCAGCCGGTCATCCGCGAGCTCAAGCGGGTGTCCTCGCCGGGTCTCCGGCGCTACGTCAAGTCGCGCGAGATCCCGCGGGTCAAGAACGGGCTCGGCATGGCGATCGTGTCCACGCCGAAGGGCCTGATGAGCGACCGCGAAGCGCGGTCGGCGAACCTGGGCGGCGAGCTGCTCGCCGTCGTCTGGTAGGGGGCCGCGATGTCGCGAATCGGCAAGAAACCGGTGGCCGTACCCGTGGGGGTGACCGTCCGGCTGGAGGGACGGACCCTTTCGGTGAAGGGCCCGCGGGGCGAACTCTCCCGCCAGTTCCACTCCGATATCGGCCTGGCCGTCGAAGCGGAGCGGGTGCTCGTGAGCCGGCCGTCGGACGAGGCCAGGCACCGGGCGCTCCACGGACTGTCGCGCACGCTGGTGCAGAACATGGTGGACGGCGTCACCCGGGGATTCACCAAGACCCTCGAGATTCAGGGCGTGGGGTTCAAGGCCGAACCCAAGCCGTTCGGGCTGCAGCTGGCCCTGGGGTTCTCTCATCCGGTGCAATACAAGGCGCCGGAGGGGATCAAGTTCTCGGTCGACAACAACACGATCGTGAAGATCGAAGGACCGGACAAGGAGCTGGTGGGCCAGGTGGCCGCGGAGATCCGGGGCCTGCGGAAACCGGAACCGTACAAGGGCAAAGGCGTGCGGTACCTGGGCGAGGTTGTGCGCCGCAAGGCCGGCAAGACAGGAGCGAAGTAAATCATGCGTGCAGTGAAGTCGCCCTCGACGCGGCAGGAACTCCGGGCACGGCGGCATCTCCGGGTCCGCAAGAAGGTGGCCGGTACGGCCGAGCGGCCCCGGCTGGTGATCTTCCGGTCGCTCAAGCACATCTACGCTCAGCTGGTGGACGACGACCGCGGCGTGTGCCTCCTCGGTGTGAGCGACCACTCCGAAGGCGTCGAGGTTTCCGGTGCGGGCAAGGTGAACAAGGCCAAAGCCACCGGGAAGGCGCTGGCGGCGAGAGCCAAGGCCGCCGGCATCAGCAAGGTGGTATTCGACCGGGCGGGTTACCGGTATCACGGGCGCGTGCAAGCCGTGGCGGACGGCGCGCGCGAAGGCGGACTGGAGTTCTGACATGGCTGATGAACAGGGAACCACGGGCGGCGAGACCGCCCCAACGACCGGCACCGAACCACGCACTGGTGGCGGCGGGCGCGGCGGCCGCGGTGGTCGCGGTGGCCAGGGCGGCGGCCGGGGCCGGGGCGGCCCGGGCGGGAAGCGGGGAGACCGGGGCCGGGACCAGGACCGCGAGAAAGGCGACTTCGTCGAGAACGTGGTCGCGATCAATCGCGTGGCCAAAGTCGTGAAGGGCGGCCGGCGGTTCTCGTTCAACGCGCTGGTGGCCGTGGGCGACGGCAAGGGCAAGGTCGGCGTCGCGACCGGGAAGGCGAACGAGGTGTCCGAGGCGGTGCGCAAGGCGGTCGAGGCGGCCAAGCGGCAGATGATCGAGCTGCCCAGGGTGGGAGCCACGATTCCGCACGAAGTGCTGGGCTCCCACGGGGCGGGGAAAGTCCTGCTCAAGCCGGCGGCGACCGGTACCGGCGTGATCGCCGGAGGCCCGGTGCGCTCGGTGCTCGAGTGCGCCGGGATTACCGACATCCTGACCAAGAGCCTGGGTTCGAACAACCCGCACAACATCGTTCGGGCGACGATCGACGGCCTCTCGCAGCTGGTGACGGCCCGACAGGTAGCGCGCGAGCGCGGGGTGGAGCTGGACCAGATTGCCTACCGCGCCCCGCAGGAGGTCTGAGTCATGGGACGCAATCCGGTAGTCGGCCGGCAGGGACCGGCGTATCACGCCGCCACGATTCCGGCGGAGGGCGAGGCCACCCGCCTGGTGGTGAAGCAGATCCGCTCCGGCATCGGCCACTCCGAAACCATGAAGCGGACCCTGAAGGCCCTCGGACTCAGGCGGCATCAATCGGTGTCCACGGTCCCCAACAACGCCTCGATTCGCGGCATGCTGGTCAAGGTGCGCCACCTGGTCGAGGTGGCGCCGGCCCGGGAGAAGTAAATGGCTGAGAAGAAGGAGAAGAAGGAAACGCGGGCCCCGGTGACGTTGTCCACGCTCCGGCCCGCCCGCGGATCGACCAAGGCCAAGATGCGCGTGGGGCGCGGGCCGGGGTCGGGCAAGGGCAAGACCTCGGGCCGCGGCCACAAGGGCCACAAGGCCCGCCAGGCCGGGGAAACCAATCCGGGGTTCGAGGGCGGGCAGATGCCGCTGTACCGGCGCCTGCCGAAGCGCGGATTCACCAACCCCTTCAAGGTCCGCAGTCAGCCGGTCAACCTCAGGGATCTCGGCCGGTTATCGGCGACCGACGTGAATCCCGAGACCCTGCACGCGGCCGGACTCATCTCCCGGCGCGACACCCCCGTGAAACTGCTCGCGACCGGGGAGGCCACCCGGGCCTACACGGTCCGCGGGGTGGCGCTCTCCGGTGCGGCCCGGGGCAAGATCGAGAGCGCCGGCGGGAAGATCAGCGTCGAATGACCGCCCCCGCCCGGCCCAGCTTCGGCATGGATCCGGAGCTGCAGCGGAAGATCGGGTTCACCCTCCTGGCTTTGGTGATCTACCGGATCGGGGCGCACATCTTCGCCCCTGGAGTCAACGTCCAGGCGGTCACCGACTTCATCCGCAACTCGGCGGCGGCCGGCTTCTTCGGTCTGTACGACACCCTGGGCGGCGGCCTGTCCCGGGCGACGGTGTTCGCCCTGGGCATCATGCCGTACATCTCGGCCTCGATCATCTTCCAGCTGGCGGGCGGCATCGTGCCGTCCGTGGCGAAGATGCAGAAGGACGAGGAAGGCAAGAAGAAGCTCACCCAGTGGACCCGCTACGTGACCGTGGCGATCTCACTGAGCCAGGCCTACACCTTCGCGGTCTTCACCGAGAGCATTCCCGGCGCCGTGGCGGCCCCGTCCTTCTGGACCCGTCTGACCATGGTGGTGGTCCTCACCACGGGCGCCGTGTTCGTGATGTGGCTTGGCGAGCAGATCACCGAGCGGGGCATCGGCAACGGCATGAGCCTGCTGATCACCTTCTCGATTCTGGACCGGCTCTGGCCGGGGCTGGTGACGACGATCGGGTTCTGGCAGTCCGGCGTGCTGTCGCTGGGCAAGATCGTCCTGTATATCATCATCCTGGTCGCGACGGTGGCCGCGGTCACCGGGATGTCGCTGGCCGCGCGACGGATCCCGGTCCAGATCCCGCGCAAGGTCATGGGGCGGGGTCGCATGACCCAGGGCCAGAAGACCTTCATTCCGATCCGGCTGATCACCGCCGGGGTGATGCCGATCATCTTTGCCCAGACGATCATCATCGTGCCCGGCACGGTCGCCAGCTTCACGCAGACGCCGTGGGCCCGGGCCCTCGCCGACTTCTTCACCCCCGGTGAGCTGCCGTACGACCTGTCGTTTGGCATCCTGATTCTGCTGTTCAGCTATTTCTACACGTCCATCATCTTCAATTCGGTCGATCTGGCCGAGAACCTGAAGAAGCAGGGCGGGTTCATCCCCGGGGTCAAGCCGGGATCGAGTACTGCCGACTATATCGACAACGTGCTGGGACGGGTGACCCTGCCGGGCGCCCTGTTCCTGGCGGCCATCGCCCTCGTCCCGGTGACCCTGACGCGGAACCTCGGGTTTCAGCAGGATTTCGGCGGGACCTCGGTGCTGATCGTGGTTGGCGTGCTGCTGGATACGATCGCCCAGATTCAGCAGCATCTCACCTTGCGGAAGTACGACAGTTTCATGAAAGCGGGACGCATCAAGTTCCGGGGACGTCAGCAACGCTTCATGTGACGCGCGGATGCGGAGTGTCACGCGTGATCCTGAGCGCAGCGAAGGATCTCTCCGCCCTGCGAAGAGATCCTTCGTCGCTTCGACCCGCAGGCTGACGATCGGTCAGGACGCCCTTACCTTACGGCAGGTGTGAGCGATGGACATTCTCCTTCTCGGGCCGCCAGGCGCCGGCAAAGGCACCCAGGGCGGCATCCTTGCACAACGCCTGGGACTGCCCAAACTCGCGACCGGTGACCTGCTCCGGGACGCGGTGAAGCGCGGTACCCCCATCGGCCTGAAGGCGAAGGCCATCATGGAAGCCGGCCAGCTGGTCAGCGATGACATCATCCTCGGCGTGGTGCGCGACGAGCTGGCGAAGCCCGAGGCAGGCCGCGGGGTGATCTTCGATGGCGTGGTGCGCACCGTTCCCCAGGCGGAGGGGGTCACCGCCGTCCTCGCCGAGGCGGGACGGCGGATGGATCAGGTGCTGTTCTTCGACGTCACCGACGAGGAGATCCTCGCGCGACTCGATCGACGCCGCGATATCGAGGGCCGGGCGGACGACGACCCGGCCGCGGTTTCGACCAGGCTCAAGGCCTACCGGCAGCAGACCGCACCGGTGCTCGATTGGTACCGTGCCCGGGGTGGTGTCGCGGTGATTCCGGCGGTCGGCACCGTAGATGCGATTGCCGAGCGCGTCCGCCAGATGCTGGGGCGGTGAAGGCGGTCGGCGGGTGAGAGCCGGCGGAGAGCTCCCATGATCACCATCAAGTCCCCACGCGAGATCGACACGATGGCCCGGGCCGGGCGCATCGTCTGGGAGACGCTGGCGCTGGTGCGCCGGACGGTTCGCCCGGGGGTCAGTACCAGCGAACTCGACGCGGTCGCCGAGGAATTCATCCGCAGTCATCCCGGCGCCCGGCCTTCCTTCAAGGGCCTGTACGGCTTTCCGAAGACGCTGTGCACTTCGATCAACGAAGAGATCGTGCACGGAATCCCCAGCTCGAAGCGGGTCCTCCGGGAGGGGAACATCGTGAGCGTCGATGTGGGCGTGCAGCTGGACGGGCTGCACGCCGACTCCGCCACCACCGTGCCAGTGGGCGAGGTGTCGCCCGAGGCCGAACGACTGCTGCGGGTCACCCAGGAATGCCTGAGCGCGGGGATCGCTCTCGCCCGGGCGGGAAACCACGTCGGAGACATCGGCCACGCCGTGCAGACAATCGCGGAGGCGGCGGGCTTCGGGGTCGTTCGGGAGCTGGTGGGGCACGGTATCGGGAGCCAGTTCCACGAGGAACCGCAGGTGCCCAATCACGGTCAGCCCCGGCGGGGCCCGCGGCTGCTCGAAGGCATGACCATCGCGATCGAACCGATGATCACCGCCGGCCATTACACGACCAGGACCCTCCCCGACAAGTGGACGGTGGTCACCGCCGATGGAAGCCTCGCCGCCCACTTCGAACATACGGTGGCGATCACCAAGAACGGGCCGCGGATACTGACGGTCAGAGAAGAAGCCGCGGTGAGCGGTGAGCGGGCTGACTCGAGCCCCGCTCGACCTCCGCTGCCCTGAACCCAAGACCCGCTCACCGCTTACCGCTCCCCCCAAGCCGCTCCTCCACCGCCAGCCTTGCCTCCGCCGCCGCGCGTTGGGTTGCCTGCAGGATCGATTCCGAGGTGTCCGCCAGCACGCTGAGATCCTCCGGCCGTCCCGCGGCCTGCACGTTGAGCCGGAGATTCACCTGGGAGCCGGCGGCGGCGGCGGCGGCCAGGAGCGCTGCCATCACCGCGTCGCCCAGCGCCGCGGGCGGACCGTCCTTGGCGACCCGCCGGGCGAGCTCAGCGATTTCGGAGCAATGCCGGATGACTTCGGCCGGTATCCGGGTGGCCGCCCGCCACGCCTGATCGATGGCGGCGACATCCCGGGTCCGGGTGGCCTCGACCACGCTCTTGAAGGCGGTCTCATCGGCCTGGGCCAGTTCGAACAGCCGATCCCGAAGGGAGTCGGCCGTTGTGATCAGCCCTTCGACTCCGGGATCCGCGCCGGCCCGGGTGAGGGTGAGGCGCCCAACCATTGCCGCCAGCGCTGCGGCGAGGGCCCCGGTCACGGCCGCAACGGCCCCCCCGCCGGGAGCGGGAGTGCCCGCCGCCACCGCCACCCCGAACGAGCGAAGCGTGTGCTCGGGGTTCATCAAGCGCCCTGGTTGAGGGTTGAAAGCAACCAGCGGTGAATCCCGGGGTTTCCGGCCAGCACCTCGCCATGCTCGATGCCCAAGGACCGTCCGTGGAAGTCGGTGACCAGCCCTCCGGCTTCCCGCACCAGCAGCGTGCCGGCCGCGATGTCCCAGGCCGAGAGCCGCTGCTCCCAGAAGCCCTCGAATCGGCCGGCGGCGACGTCGGCAAGGTCGATCGCCGCAGACCCCGGCCGCCGGACCCCGGTGGCGCCGAGTGTCACGCGGGCGAGTTGTGCGATGTAGGCGTCGAGCCGGGCGAAGTCCCGGTACGGGAAACCGGTTCCGATCAGGGCGTGCTCCGGGTGCTCGATGGGCGAGACCCGGATCCGGACGCCGTTCTCGAAAGCCCCCCCACCGCGGGTGGCGGTACTGAGGCGATCGAGCGGAACATGCAGGACCACCGCCGCCTCCAAGGTGCCGTCCAGCGCCGCCGCGATCGACACCGCGTATGCCGGGAAGCCGTGCAGGAAGTTGGTTGTGCCATCCAGCGGGTCCACGACCCAGACCAGCCCCTCCGTGACCACCGTTGGGCTCAGCTCTTCTCCCACCACGGTCGAACCCGGCATGGCCGCGGTGAGGACCCCAGCTATGATCTCCTCCGCAGCCCGGTCGACGTGGGTGGCGAAATCGGCCCGCCCCTTGGCCGTCCACCCCGCTGGGTCGCGGGGCCGTTCGGCCGCCCGCAGGTAGGCGCCGGCCGCCTGCGCGGCGGTCGTGGCAATGGTCAGTAAGTCGTTGGCTGATGGCATCTTGCGTGGGCCCTCCATGCCCGATAGCTTGCCCTGATGCCACGGATTTTCTCGGGAATCCAACCCTCCGGCGAGCTCCATATTGGGAACTGGCTGGGTGCGGTCCAGAACTGGGTCCGGTTGCAGGAGTCCTACGACTGCCTGTTTTCCGTGGTGGATCTCCACGCGATCACCGCCAGCTACCAGCCGGACGAACTGGGGCGCCGCACCTGGGAGATGGCCGCCGGGCTGCTCTCGGCCGGGATTGATCCCGACCGCGCCACGGTCTTCGTTCAGTCGCATGTCCCCGAGCATACCGAGCTGCAGTGGCTGCTGAGTACGGTGACGCCGCTCGGTGGGCTGGAGCGCATGACGCAGTTCAAAGATAAGTCCACCCGGGTCGAGAGCATTCCCGCCGGGCTGCTGACCTATCCGGTCCTGATGGCGGCGGATATCCTGCTCTACCGGGCGGATCTGGTGCCGGTCGGGGAGGATCAGATTCAGCACCTCGAGCTGACTCGCGAGATCTGCCGGAAGTGGAACGGCGAGTTTGGCCGAGGCGAGGATTTCTTCCCCGAGCCGCAGCCGCTGCTCACCGAAGCCAAGCGCATCCTGGGGCTCGATGGTCAGGCCAAGATGTCGAAGAGCCTGGGCAACACGATCGGTTTGCTGGACCCGCCGGAGGAGGTCTGGAACAAGCTCCGGCCGGCCAAGACCGATCCGGCCCGGGTCCGGCGAGAAGACCCCGGAACGCCCGAAATCTGCAATATTTACTCGCTGCACCGGTACTTCTCCCCGCCGGGACGGTGAGTCTGGTGGCGAACAACTGCCGGACCGCGGGCTGGGGTTGCATCGACTGCAAGAAGGTCCTGGCGGAGCATCTGAACGCTGCGCTGGCACCGATCCGGGAGCGGGCCGCCGGGTATCAGGCGGCCCCGGATCGGGTGGTCCAGATTCTGGGCGACGGGCGCGGGGCGGGCCCGCCGGATCGCACGTGAGACGATGCGTGAGGTCCGTGACCGGATGGGGTTCATGCCCGCCCGGGCGGCCGACTAAGGTTTCCCTCTCGGGGGTCGACAACACGCTTATGGAGAAGATCATCAAGGCCGCCGTCGAGCGGGGCGCCTCCGACCTCCACATCAAGGCCGGCGACGTCTTCCGCGCGCGGATCAACGGCAAGCTGGTGCCCCTCACCAAGCAGCGGCTGACCCCGGATCAGACCCGGGCGATCGCGCTCAAGCTGCTCTCCAACGACGACGATCGGAGCCGGCTCGATCAACTCCGCGATTTCGACTGCAGCTGGGGCATGCCGGGCGTGGGGCGGTTCCGGGTAAACGTGCTGCGGCAGCGTTCGTCCTTCATGATCGTGATGCGGGTGATTCCGTTCACCGTCCCCACCATCGAGGAACTCAACCTCCCGGCCGTGGCCGCCCAACTTGCCGAGCTGGAGCAGGGGCTGGTGCTGGTCACGGGCGTGTCGGGGAGCGGCAAGAGCTCCACGGTGGCGGGGATGATCAACCACATCAACCAGAACACCCACCGGCACATCGTGACGATCGAGAATCCGATCGAGTTCCTGCATCGTGACGTGAAGTGCTCCGTCACGCAGCGGGAGGTCGGCGTCGACACCGAGACGTTTGCGATCGGGCTCCGGGCCGCCCTGCGCCAGGACCCGGACGTGATCGTGATCGGCGAGATCAGCGACAGCGATACGCTCGACACGGCCATCAAGGCGGCCGAGCGCGGCCACATGGTACTGTCGACCCTGCCGACGCCCGACGTGATCAACACGATTGGCCGGCTGCACTCGATGTTTCCCGGTGTCGAGCGGGAAATCGGCCAGATCCGACTCTCGGAAATGCTGCGGGGCGTGATCTCCCAGCGTCTGGTGTCGCGGCGGAACGAAGGGGGCCGTGTCCCGGCCGTGGAGGCGCTGGTCGTCACTCCGGCGGCCCGGACCGTGCTCCGGGACACCGAACGGCTCGCCTCCCTCCGCGGGATCATGGCCGAGGGTGGCGAGGACGGCATG
This sequence comes from uncultured Gemmatimonadales bacterium, assembly GCA_963709905.1. Classification (GTDB taxonomy): domain Bacteria; phylum Gemmatimonadota; class Gemmatimonadetes; order Gemmatimonadales; family GWC2-71-9; genus JADJOM01. The sequence continues at coordinate 559,989 of CAVPYI010000002.1, read as the reverse complement.
CAGACCTTCGCGCAGCACCTGACCCGCCTCAAGAAAGACGGCGAGATCACCGCAGAGGCCGCCTCCGCGCTGAGCGAGTGACGCCGCGCGAAGTCTTCGAGGCCTTGACCAGCCGGTCCCGCGAGGCCGGAACCGCCGGTGCCGCCGAAGCCCGCACCCTGCTCGCCTCACACTTCGCCTCCCTCGGTTACCAGGTTCGAACCCAGCCGTTCTCGTTCCAGCCCGCCGCCCTCAACGTCCTGCCGGTTCTCGGGGCGGGCCTCGGGTGGCTGACCCTGCTCGAGGTGCCGGTTCTGCTCAGCGACCTGCCGTCATGGCTCGGTCCCTTCATCTGGGTGGTCGGCCTGGTGGCGCTCGGTCTGCTCGCGTGGGGCATCGGTTCCGGGGTAGAGATTCCCGGGGCAGAGCGTCGCGAGGACGCCAACCTTATCGCCACTCGCGGCGAGGCGGATGTCAAACGCTGGATCGTGGCCCACGTCGACACCAAGGCGCAGGGTCACTCGATGGCCGGCCGGCTGGTCGCCGTGTGGATTCTTCTGCTCGCGGTGGCGGTGCTGAGCGGGCTGGTGGTCGCTCGGACGGTTCTCGGCAGCGCGCTGCCGGGGGCGCCCGTCGCCGGCGCTGCCGGGCTGGCCCTGGCAGCCGGCGTGCTTGCCGGCCGGGGCAGGTTGGTGGGGGAGTCGGTCGGTGCTCGAGACAATGGGACTGGCCTCCTGGCCGCCCTGGTCGCGGCCCAGGGCGGCCGGGAAAGTGACATCGGATACCTGCTTACCGGGGCCGAGGAATTCGGCCTGGTCGGAGCGCGGGTCTTTGTGCGCAGCGGGATTCCCGTCCGAGGGCGTGAAGTAATCAACCTGGATACGCTCACGGCCGACGGCGCGCTCTATTTCCTGGCCCACGACTCCCGGGGTCGTGATCTGGCCGAACGGCTCAGCAGGGACTTCGCGAAAGTCGCGCCGCGGGTGCAGATCCGAAGGGTGCCGATGGGGATTCTGGTGGACAGCCTTCCTTTCGCCCGAGCGGCAGCGGCGGCGGTCACCCTCAGCCGGCTCAGCTGGGCCGACCTGCAGCGCATGCACACAGCAGCCGACACGGTGGCCGCGCTCGGCCTGGAGACCGCCGAGGCAGTGGGTGCAGTCGTGGCGCGACTCCGTTGACATCCGGCCCGAGCCACCTAGCTTTCACCCGAGGATACACGGGGGTCCCGCGCGGGCCCCGTTTTCATTTCGACAACAGCCGTCAGCCGCCGCGCCGCCCTGTTCCGGGCGGCCGTTTCGCTGGCGGCTGACGACTGCCGGCCGAAGCAGGGTCTCCAATGTTCAATCCGAAGACGCATTGTGTGGTGGTCGTCGGTGCCCAATGGGGCGACGAGGGCAAGGGGAAGCTGGTCGATGTCCTGGCGGAACGGGCCGACGTGGTCGTCCGCTATCAGGGCGGGGCCAACGCCGGGCACACCGTCTGCATCGGCGACGCGCAGTTCATCCTGCAGCAGATCCCGTCGGGCATCCTCCACCAGCGCTGCACCTGTGTCGTCGGGAACGGGGTCGTTCTCGATCCCGAGACCTTTTTCCAGGAACTCGACGGGCTCACCGCCAAGGGCATCGACACCCAGGGCCGGATCTTCGTGTCGGATCGGGCTCATCTGGTGCTCCCCTATCACAAGCTGCTGGACAAGGCCCATGAACAGAGCCAGAAGATCGGCACCACGGGACGGGGCATCGGGCCGGCCTACGAAGACAAGTTCGGGCGGCGCGGCCTGCGCGTGGGCGACCTCCGCCACCTGGATACCGCCCGGGCGATGCTGACGGAACGGGTGGCCCGGGCCAATGGCCTGCTTGGCCTGATGGGTGGCGGAGCGGTCTCTGAACAGGAGCACCATGCCCTGGTCGAGCGCCTGGCGCCCAGACTGCTTCCGCTTGCCACCGATACCGGGTTCATGGTCCATAAGGCGCTCAAGGACGGCCGCCAGGTGCTGCTGGAGGGAGCCCAGGGAGCGCTCCTGGATGTCGATCACGGCACCTATCCATTCGTGACCTCTTCGAACACCACGGCCGGCGGTGCCGCGGTCGGCGCCGGCATCGGGCCCACTGCGATCGACGAGGTGCTCGGCGTCGTGAAGGCGTATACGACGAGGGTGGGCAATGGCCCGCTGCCCACTCAGGCCGACGCAGCGGTGGAGGAGCAGTTGCGGCAGCTCGGAGGCGAGTTCGGGGCCGTGACCGGCCGGCCACGCCGGTGCGGGTGGTTCGACGCCACCGTGGTCCGCTATTCCGTCCGGGTGAACGGACTTACCGGCCTCGCCGTGACCAAGCTCGATGTGCTGGATACCTTCCCGGAAGTGCCGGTGGGAACCGACTACCTCCTCGACGGAGAAGTAGTCGAGGAGATGCCGGCGGACATCCGGGCGCTCGAGGCCGTGACCCCGCGGTACGAAAGTCTGCCTGGCTGGCGCCGGCCGACCACCGGGGCCCGTCGTCTCGCCGACCTGCCGGCCGAAGCCCGGGCCTATCTCGATCGCCTCGAGGACCTCTCCGGGGCGCCGATCCGATACGTCAGCGTGGGTACGAGACGAGATCAGATTATCGAAGTCTGAGCATGGAATCCCTGGGCATGACCGAATTCACTGAAATCCTCGTCATCGGCGCCGGTCCCTGCGGCCTGACGGTCGGCGTCGCGGCGCGCCGCGCCGGCCTGGGGTGTCTGCTGCTGGATCGCCGTACGGTCGTGTCGACGATTGAACGCTACCCGATCAACATGACCTTCTTCTCGACCCCCGAGAAGATCGAGATCGGCGACATCCCATTCATCGCCAGTCACGAAAAGCCGACTCGGCGCGACGGTTTGCTGTACTACCGCCGGGTGGTGGAGCACTTCGGGCTGGACGCCAGGCCGGGCGAGGAGGTCACGGCGGTGACCCGCCGTCCCGACGGTGGGTTCCGAGTCGAGGTGCGTCGTCGGCACGGCACCACGGCCTACCACGCCGCCAACGTGGTCTTCGCCACTGGTTACTATGACTGGCCGAACCTGCTCGGAATCCCGGGTGAGGATTTGCCCCACGTCGCGCACTACTTCACCGAAGGCCACCGGCACTGGCGCCAGGATGTGGTGGTGATCGGGGCGGGGAACAGCGCCGTCGACGCGGCGCTCGAGTGCTGGCGGGCGGGAGCCCGGGTGACCCTGGTGCATTTCGATCAGGGCTTCGACCGTACGGTGAAGCCCTGGGTGCTGCCCGACATCACCAACCGGGTCAAGGAAGGGAGCATCGTGGCCCGCTGGGGCACTCGGCCCGTGGCGATCACGCCGAGCCATGTAGAGATTGAGACGGCGGCGGACCGGCGGCGGGAGCAGCTCGCCGCCGACCATGTGCTGGCCATGACGGGGTACCACGCCGACACCGAGCTGCTGGCGGGCCTCGGGGTTCCGGTGGATCCGGGTACCGGAGTCGCCGCCCACGACGAGGCCACGATGATGACCCCAATCCCGGGCTGCTATCTGGCCGGGGTGATCGCCAGCGGCAATGATGCCAACCGGCTGTTCATCGAGAATGCCCGCGGCCACGGAGAACTGATCGTGCGGGATATCGTGAGACGGGCCGGGGGGTAGAGCGGACGGGGGCTGTCGGCTGTCGGCTGTCAGCTTTAGCAGCCGTACGGCGCAGGGCCTGAAATGACAACCCTCTGGCGCTCGCCAGAGGGTTTGTCGCTCTGATAGCTGAGAGCTGACAGCTGCGTCTCAGTTCTGATTCGACGCGAACCAGGCCGCCACACTGAACCGGGTCGGGTCCAGCTCATAGAACCGGTTGCGGACGAACACGCCGGTGGTCGGGTAGTAGGGCGGCGGGTTGGTGGCGCCGCAAGCGTCGTACTGATATCGCTTGATGTAGCCCTCCCCGCCGGTCAGGCCGACGGCACCGCGGCGGTCCTGGATGATGCCGCCGTAGGTGCTGAGACAGCCCCGTCCCGCATTGAAGGTGCCCCCGATGAGGCAGTCCTGGTCGGTGTTGGATCCCAGGCTATTCTCTTCCGCCCCGAAGGTCTTCAGGGTCAGGAAGAACCCGTGGAAGACCTCATCGTTGGTCGGCGCGTAGCTGCGGAACGTACCGGTGGGGCTCGTGTTGAGCGACCCATTATTGTTGAGCGTCTGGGGCGCGTTGAGTGTGTTGTTGGAAACCATGATCGACTGGCCGGAGAAGTAGCCGGCGATGTCCCCGAAGGCGCAATCGCGGGTGGCCGGGTTCTCGAAATAGGTCACGTCATCGCCGAAGATGATGTTCCCGCTCGCGGCCAGGGTCGCCCGGCCGTGAATGACGCCATCCACGATCACCTTGCCGGCAACGAAGATGACGCCCTTGAAATTGGTGTTCCACTGCCGGGTGAGCGGAAAGAGGTAGTTCCGGTCGGGACGGCCGGTGATGACGGCGCCCAGCCCTGCCAGCGAGGCCTGGATGCCGGCGGGCGCCTGCACCCAGCTGCCGCCGTCGGGATGTCCCGCGTTGACCCAGTTCTGGTTGGTCCCGGGTACGGTGAGAATGGAATCTCCGCCCAGGTAGCACCGGACCGTCCGGGCCGGAATGCCGCCCGCGATCAGCGCGGAGTCGCGCCGGGCGATCTTGTTGGCGTTGGTGGTGCCGACGATGCCGTGGTTGTGGCTCGGGTTGAGCTGGGTGGTGTCGTGATCGAACGCCGCCTTGAAGGTGCCGAGGTTGATGTCGCCACAGTTCTGCGAGAGCTCGAGGAAGCTGCCGGCCGCGGTGGTCGTGGTAGGCAGGCTGGCGGAGACGTAACGCTCCGGGTTTGCGATCGCGGTCCCTGCCTGGTAGACCCGGAAGAACCCGTGCACGCCGCCGTTGGCGACGCCCAGGTCGATGGTCAGAAACTGGATCCGGGTGCGAGCCTCGCCGGCGTCCCCCGCCGTCGAGCCAGCGAACCGGGCGTTCCCGACGATGGCCAGGCTGTCGAGCTTGTTGAGGTCGGCCACCGTCGGCATGGGAATGCGGGCGGCGCTCAGAAGGGGCGGCCGGCCGAACGAGGCGTTGCCCGAGTTGACGATGCTGCTGGCGGCGGTGGTGACCTGGTCGAAGAAGGTCACCGCGGGGCTCGGGCTGGTGTGGATCCGCATCTGGTCGTTGCTGTGGACCGGGCCCCGAAGCTGGTCGCCGCCGCCGAACACGATGGTGTTCGTCAGGGTATCGGTCTCGAAATTGGTGAAGTAGGCGAACTTGGAGAAGCTCTCCTGATTCACCTCCAGGCGGCGTACCGCGGCGTTCCCGAAGCTGTCCCGCGCCACGGTGATGATGCTCCCGACCACTCCGTATTGGCCGCTGGTGATGCCGCTCGGGCCGATGTACGTCGACCGGGTCAGCTTGGGGATGATGGCGCCGCTGGCGTCGCGCACGGCCACGTTGGTTTCCCAGGTGGTGAACCCGCCGGTCGGATACAGGCTGGGGGTCGTGTTGAGCCGGCTCCGCGCCTCTTCCAGGCCGGTGAGCGCCACGGCGTCGACGACCGAGACCCGCTCGGAGTTCTTGCCGATCAGGGTGGCGTTCAGGGTCATCATCACCGCGGCGATGGCGATGGCGCTTACCGCGAAAGCCACCAGCAGCGTCGTGAGCAGCGCGATACCGCGTTCGTCACGGATGGGGCGGGTACTCATCGTTCGGTCCTCCAAGGACACGTCAGGGCACAAGGGGTGCGTTGACCGTAGTCATCGTCGAGAGCGTCGGCGTGCAGTCCTGCGCCGCGAGACCGTACTGGTATCCGGGCAGGATCAGCGGCACCGCACTCTCGTCGGCGAAGCTGGGGGCGACGGCTCCGGCCGGCACCGAGGCCAGGGGCTCGCCCCAGGTCGGAGCCCCGACGTTCCGCCGCCAGATGACGTAAGTGCGCACATCGCTCTCGCCGCCGATCTCGTCCACGGCCCGGTTCCAGGTCAGGATCATGGTCGTGTCGGGGGGCGACACCAGATTATCGATCACCCAGGCGGCGTTCACCGAGGTACCCAGGATCGGAATGTCGCCGCAGCTGGTGACCTTCTTGATGCCCACGTTGGGCATCGGCACCATGAAGCTGATGGACCGGCTCCGCTGGACAGCGCCCGTGAGGCCGTTGGTTACCGTGAACGCCACCTCGACCGCGGCCAGGCTGTCGGCGCGAGCCGATGGGTTCACATCGGCCGCGGCGCCGTGGACGGGCGATGAATGCGCTACCGGCATCCAGGCGGTCGGTACCGAGTCGAGGGACGCCTGCGAGGTCCCGGCGGCGGGAATCCGCTTGTAGTAATAGCGGAAGAAGTTGCGGCCCGTGGTCCGGATCACGTTACGGATCACGACTTCCGACGGCTGGTCGTTTACCTGTCGGAGCAGGAGATAGTCGTTGGGGTCTGCCGTCGACGCGTCGGCCTGGAAGAACCAGGCGATGGTCTCGGCCGAGCTGTTGATCCCCGGTTGACCCTCGGCGGAGTAGTTGACGTCTGGATACATGAAGGCCGGGCTGGTCCCGGGCAGCGCGAAGCGCTGGGTCAGGATCAGGGCATTCACCTGGCCGACAGGCAGTCCGGGGTTGTAGTACACCGTGTAGAGGCTGTCGGTGTTGGAGGCGTAGTCGGCGTTGAAAATGAACGTCGTGGTGCCGGCGTACAGCACCGTCGGCTGCGGTGAACGGGACGTTCGATCCGGTGGTGCGGATCTCCTGCTCCAGGAGCGTGCCCGCGAAGCTCAGGTTCTGGAGCATCCCCATGTCGACGGAGTTCTGGTCCAGCCCCTTCGACTGCTTGGAGATGAAACCGAGCGCGCTCCCGAGCACGATCGAAAAGACCGTGATCGCAATGAGCATTTCGATCAGGGTCATACCGCGGCGGTTCAGCATGTGGGTTCTCCCGTCCGTTACTTCGCGATCGTGATCGTCCGGCTGACCGAGGGCGAGAGCCCCGTGCCGGTGACGACCACGGTGATGCGCTTATAGTCGTTAAGGGTGTCGGCCACGCCCGAGAGCGAGGCGTCGCCCGTCACGGTCGTGGTCCGGGTGAAGGCGTACGACCCGAGCCCGGTGACCGTCCCGCGGCACCGGCCGGTGCCGGTGGAATCGAGCGCGGCGTAATTGGGCTCCACCCGGCAGCGCGCGATCCACGCATCGGCCAGGGCGTTGGCCTCGTTGCGGATCCGGTTGTTGGCCACCGCCCGGGTGAACTTGATCCCCGCGTAGGGCACGATCAACAACGCCAGCGAGAGAATCGTCACCGCGATGGCGACCTCGATCAACGTGAACCCCGATCTGTCGTTCCGCATCAGAACCCCCTGACCCAGGCCGACCCGTTCCAACGCAGCCATTCGGCGCGCCCGGTGGCCCGGATGATCTCCATCGCCCAAGTCTCGTTCTCGTGGCCGGTCGCCAGGCCCATCGCCTTGACCGTGCTCAGGTACAGTCCCCCGAACTCACGGGCGCTGCCGTTGCGGTACAGGATGATCGCCGGCAACCCGGTACTCAGCTCGGTGGCGGTGAAATTGACCGGGTTCCCGCCAAACGGCCGGGCCGGTACGCCCGCCGGCCGTCCGAAGACAATCTCCTCGCCTACCGGGATGGACCGGACCCGCTCGTTATTGTTGATCCGCACGTCGTTGGTCGAATCATACAACACCCGCAGCGCCCGGGTGTTCACGTCGATCATTACGACGATGTTGTGCTGCTTGCCGATCGCCTCCCGCTGCAGCGAGATCATGGTCGTGCCGAGCGTCTGGATGGCCGCCTTGGACCGGATCCGGGACAGATTGATCCGGGGCAGGGCGATGAGGGTCAGAATGCCGATCATCACGATGACGACCAACATTTCGACCATCGTAAAGCCCCGGCGGCGATCGGCTTTGGGACCGCTGTTCATGTTCGCTCCATCCGAGCTCGGGTGACCGGGCGGCGACTCCCCCACCCGGGGAAGCGCGCCCCCTGCACCAGAGACAGTAGAAGCATGGCGGACTCGGTGCAATCCGTCGCCGTGCGCCGGCCCCGGCCGGGGAATACCCGCCCGGTCAGGACCGGCTCCTGCCCAGCTTCGCGTTTCCGGGTGTGAGCCTTCTCACACCGCCCAACCGGCCGGCGTTTCCCCGCGATTGATAGCTGCCGACGAAGGGGCAAAAAGCTCGCCATCATGGGGGGTTACGCCTATCTCATGACCGGGACACAGGTTCATGGATTGTCGTGGCGATACCTCTACACTCCCAGGCCTCGCAAACCGCCGTGAACTGCTTGCCACGCCGTCACTTTGGGGTGGCCACCGCGGCTTGACCCGGGAAACGGGGCCCCCGGGCCGGCCGGCCCGGACGCAGCACAAGCGATTATCTGGCAAACACTTGGAGCCGCCGCCGCTTGCTGTCGACGGCCCGGCCGCCTAGTTTTGCTGCCTTCCGCGGTCGGGTTCCCCTCTCTCACTACGCGCAATGGCCGACACCACTCTCATGGACAAGCTCGTGTCGCTCTGCAAGCGACGGGGCTTCGTGTTCCAGTCTTCGGAGATCTATGGCGGCCTGGGCTCGGTGTGGGACTACGGCCCGCTGGGGGTCGAGCTCAAGAAGAACGTCAAGGATCGCTGGTGGCGGGCGATGGTCCACGACCGCGACGACATCGAAGGCCTCGACGCCGCCATCCTGATGCATCCCCGGGTGTGGGAGGCCTCCGGCCACGTGGCCGGCTTCACCGACCCGCTGGTCGACTGCAAGACCTGCAAGGCCCGCTTCCGGGCGGACAAGCTCCAGGACAGCCAGTGTCCTCAGAAACCCAGCAAGCGGCCCGGCGAGCACACCACCTGCGAGCTGACCGAGCCGAGGCTGTTCAACCTCATGTTCAAGACCTTCATGGGACCGGTTGAAGAACAGGCGGCCGTGGTCTTTCTGCGGCCCGAAACGGCGCAGGGCATCTACGTCAACTACCAGAACGTAGTGAACGCCTCCCGGCAGCGGGTGCCGTTCGGGATCGCCCAGATCGGCAAGGCGTTTCGCAACGAGATCACACCCGGGCAACTTCATCTTCCGCACCCGCGAGTTCGAGCAGATGGAGATGCAGTTCTTCGTGAAGCCGGGGACCGACGACGAGTGGTTCGAGCGCTGGCGGGAGCGCCGCCTGAGCTGGCACCATTCCATCGGCCTTGCCCCGGCGCGGCTCCGCTGGCACCAGCATGGCCCCGGGGAGCTGGCCCACTATGCCAAGGCCGCCTACGACATCGAATACGAATTCCCCTTCGGCTGGAACGAAATCGAAGGGATTCACAACCGCAGCGACTTCGATCTCGGCCGCCACCAGGAGTACTCGGGGAAGAAGCTCGAATACTTCGACCAGGCGGCCAACGAACGATACCTCCCCTACATCGTCGAGACCTCGGCCGGCGCCGACCGGGTGACCCTCACCCTGCTGGTCGACGCCTACCGGGAGGAAGAGGTCGAAGGAGAGACCCGCGTGGTGCTGGGCTTCCACCCCTCGGTGGCGCCGATCAAGGCGGCGGTGCTGCCGCTGGTGAAAAAGGACGGCATGCCGGAGGTCGCGGACCGCCTGTATCACGACCTGAAGAAGCACTTCCCTGCGTTCTACGATGACAGCGGGGCCATCGGGCGCCGCTATCGCCGAATGGACGAAGCCGGGACACCGTTCTGCTGCACGGTGGACGGGCAGACGCTCCAGGACGGCACGGTGACGATCCGGGAACGCGATGACATGACCCAGGTGCGAGTGCACCAGGATCAGCTCGTGACCTGGATCCGGGATCGGCTCCTGTGAGCCGCCCCAGCGGGCGTACGGGGCCTCACCTTACACCCGATTCCCGGGTCGCCGGCCCGGGCCGGGTGGCTGAGCACACGCCTCGGTCCGGCTTGCCCAAGGCGTTGGAGTGACGTTGCGTCGAGACCGTTCGAAGGACCCACAGAAGGCGAGTACCAAGGGCCGCCCCCCGCGTCCCGAAAGCCTGATGATGAGCTATGGGTACGATCCCAGGCTCTCCGAAGGCGCGCTCAAATGCCCGATCTTCCAGACGTCGACCTTCGTGTTCGAGACCGCCGAAGCAGGGAAGGCGTTCTTCGAGGTCGCGTATGGACTCCGTGAGCGGAGGGTCGAGGAACCGACCGGGCTGATCTACAGCCGCCTGAATAATCCCGATATCGAGGTCCTGGAAGCCCGGCTGACCCTCTGGGACGGGGCCGAAGAGTGCGCGGTCTTTGCGAGTGGCATGGCGGCGATCGCCACCACCCTGCTGGCCCACGCGCGCCCGGGGGACGTGCTGATCTTCAGCAGCCCGCTGTATGGCGGGTCCGATCATCTGCTCAAGCATTTCTTCACGCGTTACGGTGTCGTCCCCATCGGGTTCAGCGCAGGGCTGCCATTGGAGCGCTTCGAACCGGATCTCCTCAAGGAGGTGGGGAACCGGCCCGTTGCCGCGATCCTGATCGAGACCCCCGCGAACCCCACCAACGCACTGGTCGACATCGGCGCGATCGCTGGGCTGGCCGGACGGCTGGCCCGGGACGACCGCCGGCCCCTGATCGTGGTCGACAACACCTTCCTCGGGCCGATCTGGCAACAACCCCTCGCGCATGGGGCCGATCTGGTCGTGTACTCGGCGACCAAATTCATCGGCGGACACAGCGACGTGATCGCCGGGGCGTGTCTGGGCGGACGGGAAGCGCTGGCGCCCGTGCGGGCGCTGCGGACGTTCCTGGGCAGCATGGCCTCGCCCTGGACGGCGTGGCTGCTCCTGCGGAGCCTCGAAACCCTGAAGATGCGAATGACGGCCGCGATGAAGAACGCCCGGTACGTGGCCGACTTCCTGCGCGACCACCCGCGGGTCCGCCAGGTTCACTATCTCGGCCACCTCGAGGCCGATCACCCGATGTACAAGACCTACCGGCGGCAGTGCAGCTCGCCCGGATCCCTCATCGCGTTCGAGGTGGAGGACGGCGAGGCGGGAGCATTCCGATTCCTCAACGCGCTGCGGCTGGTGAAGCTCGCTGTCAGCCTCGGCGGCACGGAGTCGCTGGCGGAACATCCCTTCACCATGACCCATGCGGACGTGCCCCCGGACGTGAAGCAACGCCTGGGTGTCACCCCCGCCCTGGTTCGACTCTCAGTGGGAGTGGAGCACTACCAGGACATCGTGGCGGATGTGGAACAGGCGCTGCAGCGGGTATAAGGAGGGGAGTGTCGCGGAGGCCTGCGGATTCTCCATTATCTGCGCAGAGCCCACGGGCGACCCTCGAGGGGACTCCTGACCGGGACGGCCACCGACTGCGGTGGCCGTTTCGACTTGTGAACGGGTCGGCGGACTGACCACGAGAGAGCCGGGGAGGGTGACCAGTGGTAGCCACGCTTGCGGTGCGTGCCGACGCCGTCGTGGGCGTCTCCTACCGTACACTCGACGATCATCTGTGTGGAGGTCCAGTGACTACCCCGCCCAAGAGCGTGCCGGTCACCCACGGGAGTCCCACGTTCCGGACCGTCGACCTCGGAGCCTTTTCGGTGACGGAGGCGTGGTTCCCCCCGGGGCAGCGACTGGTCCGGCACACCCACGACCGCCCGACATTCGGGGTGATGCTCCAGGGATCGTTTGACCTGGCGCTGGTTGGGCGCACGTTCTCCTGCCAGCCTGACTCGGTGTTTCTGGAGCCGGCGGGGGAATCCCATGCCAATGACATGGGGCGGGCAGGTGCCCACGTCCTGGTGATCCAGCCCGATGCCACGCGCCAGGACCTGTTTGGGCCGCTGGGCGGGCTGCTGGAGCGCTCCTGGCACATGTCCCATGCCGGGATTGCGGCCAGCGGGTGGAGTATCGCCAGAGAGCTGACTGGGCGGGACAACCTCGCGGCGCTGGCGATCGAGGCTGCCGCGCTCCAGATGGTGGTCCTCGCCGCCCGTACCGCGCCTGAGCCGGGCGGCAGGACCATCCCCCGCTGGCTCCGCGAAGCCCGGGAGATCCTGCACGCGGGTTTTGCAGAGCCGCCGAGGATGATGGATGTCGCCGCAGCGGTTGGGGTGCATCCCGGGCACCTGGCTCGGGCCTTCCGCGATCACTTCAGGATGTCACCCTCTGACTACCTGCGCCGGCGGCGGCTCGAGTGGGCGGCTGCGGAACTCGCCCGGGGCGAGACCCCGCTGGCTTCCCTGGCGGTGGCGGCGGGGTTCGCCGACCAGAGCCATTTCACCCGGGCCTTCCGGCGGCATACCGGGCTCACGCCAGATCGCTATCGCCGGAATCTCGGCCGACGGACAGCGGGTCTCTAATCCGTCCCAGGAACACCGGGTCCACCAGGACCGCCGCCATCCGGTCGGCCCCGGCTGGCGCCGCCCCCAGCAGCACCAGGGGCTGGAGCCGGCCGTCTTTCCGGCGGAAGTTCAGCTCCAGCATTGGAGTGCCTGGCTGATCCGCGACGCAAAGGCGGCTCCGGTCTCCCTCCGCGGGGATCAGGCCGAGTTCCCGGCTGATCCGGACCAGCTCCTCCCCGGATGCGTACCCCAGCAGGCCCGCCAGATATTGATTCGCCAGAACGGCCTCCCCCGCCGAGGTCAACAGGCACAGCCCGACGGGCACCGAGTCGGTGATCGTCCGGACGGCTTCCTCCGACCGCCTGAGGCCATCCTCCACTCTCCTGCGCTCGAGCGCCGTCTGTTTCAGATCGGCGACTTGCTTCCGCAGGCCGGTGATCTCCTCGATGAGCTCGCGTTTGTCCCGGTGCTGGTCGCGCATGGGGGCAGTATGCCAGAATGATTCCGGGCGGTCTTGTACGGGCTTCACCCGCCTGGAACGCATCGAACCAGCCGGCGATCAGCGTGGCGTCCCAACCGGACCGCGGATGTCGTGGCTCGCCACGGCGGTCCTCCTGCCTGGGGTGTGGGACTATTATCCCCGACGGTGAAGTGGAGCGAAACAGACGGAATGGCCCCCGTGTCTCTCGCGGGTGCTCAGCCGAGTGAGACCATCGCCATGCGTGCTTCCGACTTCGATGCTCTGGTTCGCCGACTGGCGTCGGAGGTCCCGGGCGAGTTCCTGGCCGGGATCGCGGGGATCGAAGTCTCTCCCAAGACGGTACCGCATCCTACGCGTGCCGGAGTCTTCACTCTGGGTGAATGCATCCCCCTTCCCGCCGAAGGGGATCACGGCCCCGAGGGGATCCGCAGCCGGGTCGTGCTCTATCACGGATCGTTCGACGCCCTGTCCCGGATCTCGGACGACTTCGACTGGCGCCTCGAGGCCTGGGAGACCCTCACCCACGAGCTCCGGCATCATCTCGAATGGCGGGCACGGATCCCGGATCTGGAGGCGTTCGACTGGGCGGCCGAGCAGAATTTCGCCCGGGGAGACGGTGAGCCGTTCGAACCGGACTTTCACCTGTCCGCGGAGCGGGTCGAGGACGGAGTCTACCGGATCGACGATGACTATTTCCTCGATCGGCTGGTTGACCAAACGCCGGCAACGGTGGAGCTCCGCTGGCACGGTGCCGGGTACGGCATCGATCTTCCGGCGGGTGCAACTCTGCCCGCCTACGTCACGGTGACCGGGGTCGGTACTCCGCCCCCCGGAGATCTGGTGCTCGTGGTGCGGTCCCGGACCCGACTCCTGGATCTGTTCCGCAAGCGCCACCAGTCGTTCCAGGCGACGGTCGCGGCCCGTCCCCTGACGGGCTGAAACGGGGTATCTTCCCGGGCGTAGGGAAAGCCCCGGTTCTTGCGAGGAATCGAGACCATGAAGCGCCTATTGCTGCTCGCCGGGCTGTTCGCGCCGGCCGGACTTGTCGCCCAGGGGGCCGACCCGGGATACCGGGTCGGCGTTGTAAGTGAATCGGGCGACCTGGTCACCTGGCTCAGGCCCGGCGAGGGCACCCTGACCCAGGAGAAGGTCATCCCGGTGGGGATCATGCCGGCGGACATCGACGGCCCGCACAACCTGGCCGTGTCACCGGACAATCGGTTCTACTACGTGTCGATCGCTCACGGCACCCCATTCGGCACTTTGTGGAAGATGGACGTGGCAGCGGACACGCTGGTCGGCCGGGCGCCGCTCGAGATGTTTCCCACGACCATCGCCATTACACCCGACGGGGAGCTGGCGTTCGTGGCGAACTCCGACTTCCACGGCGACCATCCCCGTACCAACGTCATCTCGGTCGTTCACACGCCCACGATGACCACCATCACCCACCTGCCGGCGTGTGACATGCCGCACGGGGTGAAGGCCAATCACGCCGGTACCCTGGTGTACATCTCGTGCATGAACAGCGACGAGCTGCTGGAGGTCGAGGTCGCGACCCTGCGGATCGTCCGCCGCGCCAGGACCGGGGCGGGGCACGACATGAAGGCGATGGCCGGGATGGACCACGGGCCGGGGCATGCACCGTCCCATGCGCCGGGTGCGCCGGCCACTGCGCCAGCCCCGGCGACCAGTCTCGACGAGAGCTGCGCCCCGACCTTCGTGTCGGTGTCGCCGGACGATCGCACGCTGTACGCGGCCTGCAACCACGGCAACTCGCTCCAGGTCTGGGACGCCGCCACCTTCACCCGGCAGAAGGAGATTGGCCTCGGCGCCGGCGCCTACAACGTCGAGCCGTCGGCCGATGGCCGTTGGGTCATCGTCACCAACAAGAAGGCCCAGAGCTTCAGCCTGGTGGATGCCCGCACACTGACGGAAGTGGCCAGGGTGCCGACCACCAAGAAGATCGTGCACGGCGTCGCCTACTCCCCCGACGGCCGGTACGCGTTCATCAGTCAGGAGTCCATCGGCGCCGACCCGGGCGCGGTGGACATGTTCGACCTCGCGGCCAGGCGAGTGGTCGCGAGCGTGCCGGTACCGGCCCAGCCGACGGGGATTGCGATTCTGCGGCTTGGGAAATAGGACGGGGCGACAGGGCGACAGACGACCAGGCAAGGACACCACGAGCAACGATGACTCACGAGACGACGACCGCCCTGGCGGGCGACGAAGTGCTTCGGCGGGCCAAGAAGTTCTTCCGGGAGCGGGTGCCCAACAATGCGGCGTTCCCCGAGAAGGAAGGCCCGACCTGGCTCACGCTCCGGGGGCAGGGGGGGAGGAGATCGCGCTCGTGGTGGCGCCGGCGCCAGGTGGCACCAGGGTCCGGGCCTCGACCCTGTTCTTTGACCAGGCGATCGGCCGGTTCTTCTCGACCCTCACGCCGATGGACGTAGCCGTATGAACGCGATCCCGGTGCGCGTCATGGTCGAGGACGCCTGGGACCAGGTGACGCTGGACCTTCTGCCGGCCGCCACCATCTCCGACGCCAAGCAGCGCGCACTGGCGCTGACTCACACCCGGGGAGCCTCGGGGGACTACCTGGTCAAGTTCCGCGGTGCCGAACTGCTGGACGAGAGTCGGACTCTGGCGGAGGCCGGCGTGCCTGCCAATGCAGCGCTCATTGTCTTGCCACGACGCCGGCGCCCGGTGCGCTGAGCGGAGCGGCGCCCGTGTCTGAGGCACCGGTGCGAGGCAGAGGCATGACGCTGTTCGCCGTCGGGCTGCTGGCGCTCGACGGCGTCATGTTGCTGGTCGCCGGCGTGGTAGTCGGCGGCTGGGGCCCGATCGCCGGAGGGGTCATCTGCCTGATGGGAGCCGGCATGGTGGCCTGGTTCTGGCGCGGCCACCGGCGGCGAGTCTCCGAGCTGCGCGAGGCCCGGCGTCAAGTCCAGGCCGAAGTGCGCGCTCTCCAGGCGCTGATCACCCGGAAGGACGGCTGACGGCCGGCGCTGCCACGCCCCGTCACCCCCGCCATGCCAGTCTCCGTCTTCACCCACCCCGACTGCATTCGCCACGATCCCGGGCCGGGACACCCCGAGCAACCGGCCCGGCTCGAAGCGATCCTCGCCCGCCTCACCCGCGAACCGGGAGCGCGGATCCGGCACGCGGCCGAAGGCGAGCGCGACGTGCTGGTCCGAGTCCATCCGGAGATCCATCTGGATCGGCTCGAACGGCTGAGCCGGGCCGGGGGCGGTTCCCTTTCTCTCGATACCACCATGAACGGCGCCAGCTGGGCGGCGGTCCTGGGTGCGACCGGTGCCGTATGTGCAGCCCTGCAGCATGCCCACGCCGGAGACGGCAACGCCTTCGCCGCGGTGCGGCCTCCTGGCCACCATGCGCTGGCCGAGATCGCGATGGGCTTCTGTCTGGTAAACAACGTCGTGGTGGCAGCCCGCGAGGCCCAGCGGCTGGGCCGAACCCGGGTGTTGATCGTTGACTGGGACGTTCATCACGGGAATGGCACCCAGGCCCTGGTGGAGCGCGACGAGTCGATCCGGTTCGTCTCGTTGCACCAGCACCCGTGGTATCCGGGCACCGGGATGGCCGAGGAACGGGGCGTAGGCAACGTGTTCAATGTGCCGCGGGGTCCGGGCGCTCCGGCGGCACGGTACGTGGAGGATCTGTGGGCCGCGATCGTCGTCGCCACCCATGGCTGGACCCCGGATATGGTGCTGGTTTCCGCCGGGTTTGACGCCATGTCCGGCGATCCGCTCGGCGGCTTCACGCTCGAGCCGGTTCACTTTGGTGAACTCACCATCCGCATTCGCGAGCGGTTGCCGGACGCCCCGATCGTGGCGCTCCTCGAAGGAGGGTACATCCCGGCCCGGATTGCGGAGGCTGCGGCGGCGACCGTCGCGGCGCTGGGGTGATCGGCCTGCGGGCGGGATGACAGCCTCGGGTCACCTCGATATACTCCCTCGCGCTTTCCTCACCCACCTGGCCAATCAACGAGGAGTGTCGATGTCCCGTCCCCTCCGCCTGGAAACCGAGATCCTCGACCTGCGGACCAGACACCCGTTCATCATCGCGCGCGGTGGCCAGAGCGAGTATCGCACCGTGATGGTCCGGCTGATCGACTCGGAGGGTGTCGAGGGCTGGGGGGAGGCGGCGCCGGCCCGGATATACGGCGAGACCACCGAGACGGTCCTGGCGGCGCTGCAGGCCTATGCCGAGCATCTCCCGGGCGATGTGACCCAGCTCGAGGCGATCGAACGGCAATGGGAGAAACTGCTGGCCCTGAACCCGTCGGCCCGGGGGGCCCTGTCAGCGGCGCTGCACGACCTGGCGGGAAAGCGGCTCGGCGTTCCGGTGTACCAGTTGTGGGGACTGGATGCCGCCCGCGCGCCTCGCTCGACGTTCACCATCGGCGTCGATACCGCGGAGAAAATCCGGCTAAAGGTCCGTGAGGCGGAGCAGTATCCGATCCTCAAGATCAAACTGGGCACCGACCGGGATCTGGAGATCCTGCGGACGATCCGGGACGCCACCAAGAAGGAGATCCGGGTCGACGCCAACACCGGGTGGACCACGAAACAGGCGCTCGCGATGCTGCCGGTGCTGGAGGAGCATGGCGTCACGGTATTGGAACAACCGTTGCCGGCCGGCGATCTCGAGGGGCTCGCCACCGTCACCCGGGCCGCGCGGATCCCGGTGATCGCGGACGAGAGCTGTCTGGTGGCCGCCGACATTCCGGCGCTGGTCGGGAAAGTGGACGGGATCAATATCAAGCTCGCCAAGTGCGGGAGCCTGCGTGAGGCCATTCGGATGATCAGCATCGCCCGGGCCCATCATATGATGGTCATGGTGGGCTGCATGATCGAGAGCTCCATCGCGATCACCGCCGCGGCGCAGTTCAGCCCCCTGGTGGACATCGTGGATCTGGATGGGGCGGCCCTGCTCGCCAACGACCCGTTCCGCGGGGCGTCGATCGACGGGGGTCAGGTGCGTCTGCCCACCGGACCGGGGCTGGGCCTGAGCCGCCGATGACCGGCCGGTTCGGGCTGGTGGCGCTCCCGCTGCCGCTGGCTCAGCCGTACGTCTACCACATTCCCGAAACTTTGGCGGACCGGATCGTTCCGGGCGCCCGGGTGGTCGTGCCGGTGCGCCGGCGCGAAATGATCGGGATCGTCACCGCCACCAGCGACACCCCTCCCGACCGCGACGCCCGCGACATCCTCGCCGCCCCCGACGACCAGCCGGCGCTTACTACCGAGCTGATGGAGGTGGTGCGCTGGATCGCCGGGTATTACGGCGCTCCTCCCGGAATAGCCCTCCGGGCGGCGCTGCCCGGGGCGATGTGGGGGGAATCCCGGGTGATCGCGGCACTCACCGGCACCACGATCCCGGGCGGAGTCGCCGGCGAGATCGCCGGCTGGCTGGAGCGGAAGGGCGGGGAAGCACCCGTGCCGGCGATTGCCCGGGCGCTCAAACGGCCGGTGTGGGACGCCGTCAACCGTCTGGCCCGGGTGGGTGCGGTCGCGCTCCGGGTGGAGGTGCCGGAGACCAGCGCCGGGATGCGCAGGGAGAAGGTCGCCTGTCTCACGGACGACGTCCCCTCGCTGGCGGCGCGGGGCGAGGTGTTCCGGCGCAGCCCGGCCCAGCTGGCCCTGCTCGAAGCGCTCGAGGAGCTGGGCGGCCGGGCCTCACTCCGGCATCTCACGGAGCGGCTGGGGCTCTCTCGATCAGCGCTCGACGGGCTCGTCCGGCGGAGTATGATCCGGATCGAGGAACTCGAGGCCCCCAGGGATCCCTTCCGCGAGCTGCCGGCCACGCCGCCACCGCCCACGCCGACTGCGGCGCAAGCCGATGCCGTGGCGACCATCGCACGGCTGCCCCCCGGCGACGGGGTGCTGCTGTTTGGCGTGACGGGGAGCGGCAAGACGCTGGTCTATCTCGAAGCCATCCGGCACGCCCTCGCCCAGGGGCGGGGCGCCATCCTGCTGGTGCCGGAGATCGCGCTTACGCCCCAGACCGTCAGCCGGGTGCGCGGGGTCTTCGGGGAGGACGTGGCGGTGCTGCACAGTGGCCTTTCCGACGGAGAGCGCGCCGATCAGTGGCGGGCGCTCCGCAGGGGGGACCGCCGCGTCGCGGTAGGTGCCCGGTCGGCGGTATTCGCTCCCGTCCGGGATCTGGGAGTCATCGTCGTGGACGAAGAACATGAGGCGAGCTACAAGAACAGCGAATCCCCCCGCTACCATGCTCGCGACGTCGCGCTGGTTCGGGCCCGGCTCGAGGGAGCGCGGCTGGTGCTCGGAAGCGCCACCCCGTCGCTCGAGAGCATGCATCGGGTGGGGGATCGGCTGGACCTGGTGCGGCTACCGGACCGGGTGGGCACCCAGCCGCTACCCCCAGTCCAGCTGATTGATCTCAAGACCGCCCCACGCGCCCGGAACGCGGGGGCATTCCCCTGGTCCGAACGGCTGGACGAGGAAGTCGAGGCGGCGCTGTCACGGGCGGAGCAGGTGCTGTTGCTGCTCAACCGACGGGGGTTCGCGGCCACCCTGCAGTGCCAGGCGTGCGGTGCCGTCCGGCAGTGCCCCCAGTGCAGCATCGCCTTGACGGTGCATCAGGCGCCGGCCAGGCTTCGCTGCCATCACTGCGGCCACGGCGAGTCCATTCCCTCGGCGTGTGGCGAGTGTGCTGGAGCCGTTCAGCGAATGCGCGGGGTCGGCACCCAGCAGCTGGAGCGGTTTCTTGCTTCCCGGTTCCCGGAGGCACGGCTGGCGCGGATGGATCTCGACACCACCAGCGCCAAGTGGTCCCACCAGATGATCCTGGATCGGGTGGGTCAGGGTGAGGTGGACATCCTGCTGGGTACCCAGATGATCGCCAAGGGGCTGGATTTCCCCAATGTCACCCTGGTGGGAGTGGTGGACGCCGATACCGGGCTCCACCTGCCGGATTTCCGGGCCGCGGAGCGGACCTTTCAACTGCTCGCGCAGGTCGCCGGGCGGGCGGGTAGAGGACCCCGGGGGGGCCGGGTGATCGTGCAGACCCGGAGTCCCGAGCACTACGCCCTGACCGCCGCGGCGCGCCATGACACCGAGGGCTTTCTGGCGGCCGAGGTCGCGGCCCGGCGTACCCCGCCGTATCCACCGCTGGCCTCGCTGGTGAATCTGATCGCGTCCGGAGAGGACGAGGCCGCGGTCGCCGACGCGGCCGCCGCAACGGCGCGGTGGTGCTCAGCCCTGGTCGCGCGCCACCAGCTCGCGGTCGACGTCCTCGGTCCGGCGCCATGCCCGCTCACCCGGATCAAGAACCGCTGGCGCTGGCATGCCTTGCTCCGCGGCGACTCCGAGTCGCTGGGCCGAATCGTTCGCTACGCCGCGACCCGGCTGCCCGAGCCGGCGGGGGTCCGGGTAATCCTCGATCGGGACCCGGTGAGTCTGCTCTAGACGGCTCGGCGGCTCGGCGGCTCCACTAATGCCTGTCGGACGTCAGCCACCGGGCAGGGCAGTTTCGGCAGCCCAGCCGACTAGTGGACCGAGCCGCTGCCCGGATAAATTGGAGGCTCGGGCTTCCGAGCGCGGCCACGAACCCCAACGCAGCAATGACTGACCCAACCGGCACCCTGTATCTCCGCGATGTCATCGAACGGTTCCGCGCCCACAAGAAGATGGGCGAGCGGGCCATTTCGCAGGTGTACGACAGCGGGCTCGCCTGGCAGATGGATCCCGAGGCGAACAGCATCGGGATCATCGTCAAACACATGGCCGGCAACATGCGGTCGCGGTGGACCGGGTTCCTGACCACGGATGGAGAGAAGCCCGATCGCGACCGGGATGGCGAATTCGAGCTCGAGTCCGGGGTGACCCGGGAACGACTGCTCGAGTGGTGGGACGATGGCTGGGCCCGGCTGCTCGAGACCCTGGAGAGCCTGCGGCCCGAAGACCTCGGTCGCACGGTGATGATCCGCGGGCAGCCGCACACCGCGCTGGAGGCGATCAACGTCCAGCTGGCCCATTACGCGTACCACGTAGGGCAGATCGTCCAGATCGCCCGCCATCTGGCCGGGCCGGCCTGGAAGAGTCTCAGCCTCCCCAAGAAGAAACGGGTCTAGCCGAGTCACCACACGACAAAACGGGGAACGGCGAGTCGGGGTGAGGTCGTTCCCCGGTCTCCGTTCCCCGCCCACCGGCACGCGGCCGGCGAGAACCTGCCCCTCGATGCCGGCGACCGCCCTACCGCGCCGCCCAGCCGATCTCGGCTCCGACGTAGTAGTTCCGTCCCGGGGCGGTTTCGAAGACTCGGTTGAACGCGCCGTTGAGTGTGAAGGAACTCACGTAGTCGCGGTTCCAGAGGTTGTTCACCCCCAGGAACGGCCGGAGCCACGCGCCGCCCGAGCGGCCCTCCCAGCTTATCCGCAGGTTGGTCACCCCGTTGCCGAGGCCTCTGATGTTGCCCCGCGGCGAGGAACCGAACCCGTCTACCGAGACGGTGTTGCGGTCGTCGGCGTACATCGATGACGCCATGGTGTGGTCGAGGTCGACGGCGAATCCCCGAACCGGTCCGGCGCGAACGCCGAGGCGGATGAACGCCTGCGGGACACCGGGCAGCCGGTTGCCGTCGAGCGTATCGACCACGATGGCGTTGTTCACCGACTGCGCGATCCGATACTCACCGAATCGGAAGTCGGACCAGGTATAGTTGCCGAACAAGCGCAGATGCCTGGTGACGGCGGCGCTCAAGCCCAGCTCGATGCCGTCGTTTTTCACCTTGCCGGCATTGATGAAGTAGGCCCGGCCGCTTACCTCCTGGTACTGCACGATCGCGTCGCGGATCCGGCTGATGTAGCCCGTGAGGGAGTAGGTCAGGCGGCCGACCGTGCCGCGAGTCCCGACCTCGTAATTGACGGTCCGCTGCGGGTCGAGGGAACTGTTGAACCCGCCGCTGCTGTTGGGCTGGTTGGCCAGTTCGGTGGTGGTCGGGGTCTCGAAACTGGTGGAGACGTTCACGTAGGGGCTGAAACGGAGGTCGCGCACCCAGGCAATACCGCCATTGGCCGATACCGCGGACATGGTGCGGTCGCCAGTGTTGTCGACGCCATCGGTCAGGTGGCGATCCTGCACCACGAACAGCGACCGGTCGTACCGGCCGCCGACGGCCACCACCACGTCGGGAATCGGGGCGACGTGAATCTGGACGAATGGCCCGATCTCGGTGACCCGCTCCTGCTGGTCGAGGACGGTCGTGTCGGGGACGCCGGCGATGGCCCTGAAGTTGAATCGGTCATCTCGAAGCCGCTGCATGTCCAGACCGGCCGTGACTCGCGGAGCACGATCCGACTCACCCAGGCGTTGCTCGGTGGATAACCTGAAGCCGTACGCCTTGCGGTCGATTCGGACGTAGGTGCCGATCGTCGGTCCCGGACCCTGGGGTGGTGGGGCGGCAATCGGGTTCTCGAGATCGCGCACTACGCCGAAGACCATCAGCTCCAGGTGCCCCCGCCGGGTCGGATGACGGGCACTGAGCGCCAGCTGGCCCTGGGAAACGTCCTTGTCCGCCCGGCGCAGGATGTTGTTGGCCGCGGCCGAATCCGGATTGGCCCGGACCTCGGCGGCGGTCAGGGCGCCCGGGTTCTGGGCCTTGGGGGCATTGGTATACCCGAAGCGGACGCCGAGATTGGTCCCGCCACTCAGGAGGTAGTCGGCGCCGAGGTTGAGCTGGGTGAATTCGGTGGCGCTGTTCAGGCGAAACCCATCCACCTCGGTCCGCGACAGGGACAGCGTCCCGCTCGCGGGACCCTGCCGGGCCGTCGTGCGGCCGTGAATCTTGAACAGGCCGAAACTGCCGCCTTCCACCCTGACCGACTGCGAGAATGGGCCCCGCCCGGCGCCTTCCGATGTCAGCGAGAGCACCCCGCCCGAGGCGTTGCCGTAGAGCGACGAGGAGGCGCCGCGCAGCACTTCGATGCGCTGCAGGTTTCCGAAATCGACGTTGGTGAGCTGGCTCTGGCCGTCTGGCAGCGTCTGTGGGACGCCGTCGAGCAGGACCTTCACGCCCCGCAGGCCGAAGTTGGCCCGGCTGCCGGCGCCGCGAATCGAGAGCCGCTGGTCGAGCGAGTAGTTGTATCGGTTCGCCACGTAGACGCCGGGCACGTTGGAGAGCGCCTCATCCAGGCCGAGGGTTGCCTGGGCCCCCTGGATGTCGCGCCGATTCACCACGCCGATGGCCGCCGGGACTCGAACGACCCGTTCCGAACTGCGCGTGACGGTGACCGTGATATCCGGTAGTTCGACCGCGGTGGTGTCCGACCGAGTGGAGTCCGGTGTCTGGGCGATGGCGGGAGCGGCGAGGAGTATGGACAACACGAACGATGGCAGTATGCGCACGAAGAATCCCTGGTCATCTGGGGGAAATGACCCTCCGAAGAGGGGTGTTTGTCAGAACCGTCATAAGAGAAGCACACCGCGTGCCCATCTGTCTCCCTCGAATCGACTGCCATATATCGTTGTCGTAAAACGACTTACGGAGCTATCGCAGATCGCCGCCGAAACCCGATCCCCCAGTTGATTGGGGCATTTGCCCCAACCGGTGCGCTTGAATCGGCGGCTCCGGTGTCCTTAGATTTCGGCCACCATATGGCTGCGCAACCCTATCTCGCACCGGATTTTACGGCCTCGCCGCTCGCCGGCGCCCCGGATGCCCGGTTCGAAACCGTGCCGGCCGCCGGAGTACTCCCCGAGGGTTTCTTCTCGACCTCGAACCTGCCCACGTACGTGCGGCTCGATGGCCGCTGGCTGCTTCCGACCCGTCCCCGGATGGACTGCGCCATCGTTCGGCGAGCTGATGCGCTGGAGGTCATCGAACCCCGGCGCCTGCCGAAGGGCGCGGCGGTCGCCATGGGACTGGCGGAAGACGGAACCGAGGGGATCTACGTCCATTCGGCCGGCTTTCTCGGTGGCGCCCACAGTCCGAACGAGTTCCGGTTCATGGGGACGGAGGTCAGTCGGGAGCGGCCGGTCAACTACGAGGAGCTGGCCGGCCGCCTGATCGAGGAAAGAGCCCGGGGCGGGTATCTCATCTGGGTGACGGGTCCGGCGCTGGTGCACTCCCGCGCGCGCGGCGACCTGGAGTGGTTCATCCGGCGGGGTTTTGTGCATGCGGTGCTGGCGGGAAATGCGGTCGCGGTCCACGACATCGAAGCCGCCATCTTCGGGACCACCCTCGGCATGAGCAGTACCGGCCGCCCGACGGACGGGGGCCACGGCCTGCATATGCGGGCGATCAATCAGGTACGTGCCGCGGGGTCCATCGAGGGCGCCGTCCAGTCGGGTCTGATCCGAAGCGGGATCATGCACGCGCTGGTCACGCACCGGGTACCCTTCGTGCTTGCGGGATCGATCCGGGACGACGGCCCGCTGCCGGGGGTGATCCCCTCGAGCGTTGAGGCCCAGGACGCCATGCGAGAGCATACCGTCAAGGCCACCGGGGCGGTGCTGATCGCGTCGGCGCTTCATGCCATCGCCGTCGGCAACATGCTCCCCGCGTACCATACCCACTACGACGGGGTGCCCACCCCCTTGATGACGGTCTGCGTGGACCAGACCGAGTTCGTGGTCAGCAAGCTCCGAGACCGGGGCACCCATCAGGCCTACGGCGTGGTGACCAATGCTCAGGACTTCATGCACGTGCTCCGCTCCTACATCGAGAAAGGCGCCCCGACGTGATACTCAATCAGCCCGGCTCCGGGTGGCGACGACTCGCCGCCTACGTCGCCGAGGGGATCCCGGTCCCCGAGATCGATGGCGTCTGGCAGTTCCGCACCCTGCGCCGGGACGGCTGCGAGTACGGCACCGCCCTGGTGGCCCGGGTCGACGGCGAGGAGCGGGAGCGTCGCCGGATCTATACGGCCCGATTCGTTCACGTACTCAAGGGACCCGAACGCGGAAAGTTCGAAGTCGCGCTCGAGGAGGTGGGCAGCGGACCGGTGGAGACGCTGGGGCGCCTGCTCGCCGGCGTCCGCAAGCGATTGGAGGACGAGGACCCGACCCCGGTGCCGGTGCAGGACTGGTTTCCGCTGACCGATGGCCCGGCTCGCGACCGGTGAGGGCCCGGCCCTCCTCGAACGCTTCCGCCGGTTCCTCCGGGACCACCACCAGCCGGTGACCCGTCCGCGTGAGCGCGTTGCAGAGCTGGTGCTCTGCTCGAACGATCACCTCTCGGTTGCTCAGATCCGCCGGGCGCTGCGGGAGTCGGGCGGCGCCGTCGGCCTGGCCACCATCTACCGCACCCTCGACCTGCTGGTGAAGAGCGGCCTGGTGCGGGCCCAGGATTTCAGTCAGGGCTTCCGCCGCTACGAGGCGATGCCCGCCCAGGCACACCATCACCACCTGATCTGCGTACGCTGTGGCGCGGTGGCAGAGTTCACCCACGAGCGGCTGGAACGGATGCTGCCCATCATCGCGGACGAGCACGGCTTTCAACCCGAGCGTCACCGGTTGGAGATTTACGGGGTGTGCCGGGAGTGCCAGCGGAAGGGGTTGGGGTGAGGATGTGCAGCCGTCAGCCATCAGCCGTCAGCAGTCGGCCGTCCCCAGGAGATTCAATGCCGGTACGGAGCTCGATGGGTGAGGCAGGGCCCGCTGGAGCTGACGGCCGGCGGCTGATGGCTGACGGCTGATGTCCGACTCCCCCTCCCTCGGCCTCCTCGTCGCCTTCGCGGCCGGGGTCCTCAGCTTCCTGTCTCCCTGCGTGCTGCCGCTGGTCCCGTCCTACCTCGGCTTTCTCACCGGGCTCTCGCTCGACGAAATGGGCAGTCGCCGGCGGGCCGCGGTGACCCATGCGGTGGCGTTCGTGCTGGGATTCACCATCATTTTCCTGCTGCTCGGCGCATCCGCCACCGTGCTCGGTCGGGTCCTCAACTACCATCGGGTCTGGCTGGAGCGGCTGGGCGGGCTGCTGATCATCTTTTTCGGGCTGGTCTGCATGGGGGTTGTCCGGATCAGCGCGCTCCAGGCCGAGCGCCGGATGCACCTCCAGCACAAACCGATCGGCTATCTCGGCTCGGTCTTCGTCGGCATGGCGTTCGGCGCCGGCTGGACCCCCTGTATCGGGCCGATTCTGGGCGGGATATTCACGCTGGCCTCGGCGACCGAGACGCTGGGGCGCGGGATGGCGCTCCTCGGAGCGTACTCGGCGGGCCTGGCCGTGCCGTTTCTGCTGGCCGCGTGGGCGGTGGAGGGGTTCCTGGCGTGGTTCCAGCGATTCCGGCGATATCTCCCCTGGGTCATGCGGGCCAGCGGCGCCCTGCTGGTCGTGGTCGGGCTGCTGCTCCTGACCGGTCAGTTCACCCGCCTGGCGGCCTGGCTGACGAAATTCACGCCGGCGGGGCTGTTCGAGCGACTGTAGGGATTGAGGGATTGAGGGATTGAGGGATTGGGATTGGGGATTGAGGGATTGGCGATTGGGGATTGGGGATTGTAAGGGAATGGACTCTTCAATGCCTAATCCCTCAAACTCCAATCCCTCAATCCCCAATCCTCACTGTTCATCTCCTCGCCTGGTCACCCAGCCCCTCCAGCTCCTCTTCCACTTCCTGCCGGCGGAGCAATTCCCAGTACCGGCCCCGGGCACGCATCAGGGTCTCGTGGGTTCCCTCCTCGACCACCCGACCGCCATCGAGCACGAGGATCCAGTCGGAGTCGCGCACAGCCGAGAGCCGGTGAGAAATGATGATCCGGGTCTTCGCGGCCAGTGCATCGCGCAAGCCCGTCAGGATTTGGACCTCGGTGTGCGCATCGACGGCGGACAGCGCGTCATCCAGTACGAATACCGGCGGATCCTGCGCCAGCGCGCGCGCAATGGCGGCCCGTTGCCGTTGGCCGCCGGACAGATTGACGCCGCGCTCACCCAGCATGGTGTCGATTCCGTGGGGCAACTCAGGGAGGGCCGTTGAAAGCCGCGACGTCTCCACGGCCCGCGTGAGGCGATCGTCATCGGGCGCGCCAAGGAGGACATTGGCACGCAGCGTGTCGCTGAAAAGAAAGGTCTCCTGAGGTACCTGACCCACCGCCTGCCGCAGGTCTCCGAGCCGGATGGTGCGGATATCGACACCGTCCAGCAGGACCCGGCCGCGGTCGGGGTCGTATGCCCGCACGATCAGTTCGGCCAGGGTTGTCTTGCCTGATCCCGTCGCGCCGACGACGCCGAGGCTGCGGCCGGCGGGCAGGTGAAACGAGACGTCCTGCAACACCCAGCCGCGGTCGCTCGCGTTGGGGTAGCGGAACCAGACGCCCTCGAAGGTGAGGGCGCGGGCCGGTCGGGCAGGGGGCAGGCTCACGGGCTGGACCGGGGACGCGATGGCCGGGCTGGTGTCGAACAAGGCGTTGATGCGTCCCATGGACGCGGCGCCACGCTGCACCAGGTTCACCACCCACCCCAGGGCGATCATCGGCCAGACCAGCATGATCAGATAGACCGTGAACGCCACGTACTCGCCCTCCGTAATGGTGCCCTGCATCACCAGTCGGCCTCCTACCCAGATCACGGCCACTCCTCCAAGGCCACCCATCAAACCGAGCAGCGGGTGAAATGCCCCCATGACACGCGCCAGCGACAGATTGCGAAAGGCGTACTCTGCGTTTATCGTGCGAAAGCGCTCGATTTCCGCCTTTTCCTGACGGTAGGCGCGGACGATGCGCGCGCCGGACAGATTTTCATGCACGGCGCTTGTAAGATCCGAGAAGGCGGCCTGGATAATCAGCGTGCGCCGGTGGATGGCTTGGCCGAAGAACGCCATGCCTACCGGCAGGGCAACGAGCGGGAGCAGGGCGAGACCGGTGAGGCGCGGGTTGATCTGGAGCATGTAGGGAAGTATCAGGGCCGTCCCGATCACGGTGTCCGCGAGGTACATGACGGCGGGTCCGGCGACCATGCGGACGGCGAGCAGATCGTTGGTCGCGCGCGCCATCAGGTCGCCGGTCGGATAGCGATCGTAGAACTCCGGCGAGAGCCGGACCAGGTGCCGGAAGAGCGTATTGCGAAGGTCGGTTTCGACCCGGCGACTGGCGCCGTTGAGCGACTGGCGCATGAAATACCGGAGGATGCCGCTCGCCAGGGTCACGGCGAGCAGCAACACGATAGCGCGTCGGACTGCGGTCACGGCATCCGGCTGGGTGAGCGCGTCAATGCCGTGTTGGAGATACCGGGGCCCCTGGGCCCGGAAGTAATTGGAGACGATGACGCAGAAAAACCCGACGGCGAACACCGGCCAATAGGGTCGGGTGAAGGGCACCAGTCGCCGCAGGTGGATCATGACGGTGCAATGTGGCCCGGGCGACTTCGTCCGGGCAAGTCAATTCGTTGAGGAGGACGCATGTTCCGGAAACACCTGGCCGGCCTGACGGCCATGCTGCTCGTTGCCTGCGGCGGCAAGAGCGGCGATCAAGCGGCCGCCGACAGCCTGAAGCGGGACCTCGAGTTGGCCCCGGCGGAATCAACCACGGCGCTCAATGACCAGCCGGCGCCTCAGACGGACGCTCCGGCACCGACGGCCGTAGCGCCGAAGCCCAAGCCCAAGCCGGCCCCGAGCCAGCCGGTGGCCCAGCCGGCGCCGGCCCCCGCGCCGAGGCCGACTACGTTGACGCTGGATAGTGGGGTGGTGGTCACGGCCGCGGCGAACGACAGCCTGCACTCCCGTCGCAACAAGGTGGGAGAGACCTTCAAGGCCACCATCAGTGAGGACGTACGGGATGCCCGGGGCAACGTGGCGATCCCCGCGGGATCGGTGGTGACCTTCAAGGTGACGAGGCTCGAGCATGCCAACAACAAGAGCGAGAAGGACGGCAAGCTCCGCCTGAATGCCACTGAGGTGATGATCAACGGGCAGAGCTACGCGCTCTCGGCTTCGGCCAACCAGACCACGGTGGAACACGACCTCGTCGGCCAGGGAGTCACCGCCGGCGGCGCGGCCAGGGTGGGAGGCGGGGCAGCGGGCGGGGCCATCGCCGGCAAAGTCATCGGCGGGAAGACCGGGGCCATCGTCGGCGGGATCGTCGGAGCGGCCGGTGGCGCGGTCGCTGCGTCACAGACGGCCGACCGCGATATCGTCATCAAGCCGGGCAACAAGGTGGTCTTCACGCTTCAGGGTGACTTCACGATCACGCGGTCATGACGGAGGCCGGGGAGACCTCCCGGCTGAGCTGGCGGAATGCTCGAATGGCGGAATGGAGGAAGTGACGCTGAGGGTCTGCGTCATTCTCCCGTTCTGCCATTCGGCCATTCGGCCATTCCGCCACATAATTCCTCAATTTCACTGGTCTTTCAATACCCCGCTCCGCCTCCACCCAGGCGCGGATCGCTCACGCCCTGCCATCCATCCGGCGTCCGGATGATCGCTTCCACGTCGCCCCAGCGGCCACGGGTCGCGATTCGGTGGCCGAGGGCCTCGAGTGCGGCCAGGGCGGTGGGCAGGAAACCATTCCGTTCCACTCGCATCGAATCGGGCAGCGCCTGGTGGTGCATCCGGGGCGCGGCCACAGCGTCCGGCAGGGACATCCCATGGTCGATCACATTGGAGAGCACGTGGTAGACCTGGGTAATGATGGTCGGGCCTCCCGGCGTCCCCACCACGAGGAACAGCGCCCCGGACGGATCGAGCACGATGCTCGGCGTCATCGCGGAAAGCATGCGCTTCCCGGGTTGAATCGCGTTGGCTTCACCCTGAATGAGCCCGTAGCCGTTCGGCCGTCCGGGAGCGGTGGTGAAGTCGTCCATTTCGTCGTTCAGCAGGAAGCCGGCGCCCGAAACCGAGACGGCGCTGCCGTAGCTGTCGTTGAGCGTCGTGGTGCAGCTCACGGCGTTCCCCTCGGCATCCACCACCGAGTAGTGGGTCGTGGAGCCGCCATCCCGCAATGACGGGTTGAAGGGCGGGGTCGGCGTGGCCCGGTTTACATCGATTGCGCGACGCAGGGAATCGGCGTACGCCTTCGATTCGAGCAGCGCGAGCGGCATACTGACGAAGCCGGGGTCCCCGAGGTAGGTGTTCCGGTCGGTGAACGCGCGCCGCATTGCCTCGGCTTCGCGGTGGAGCAGCGCCGGCGAGCCGAACCGCGGCAACGGGCCATAGCCTTCCATGATGTTCAGGATGAGGCCCAGGGTGATCCCGCCGGAGGAGGCCGGCGGCATGGAGAGCACGGTGTACCCGCGGTAGCTGATACGAACCGGTTCGCGCCACAGCGCGCGATAGCCGGCCAGATCGGCCAGGGAGATGAGGCCGCCGCCGCGCTCCATCTCGGCCACGATGGAATCGGCCACCCATCCCCGGTAGAAGCCGTCGGCCCCACGGACCCGGATCGCTTCCAGGGTCCGTCCCAGGTCGTGCTGCACAAACTGGCTTCCCGGCGCGGGTGCCTGACCGCCGTCCGGCAGGAAATACCGCCGCGACGCGGGGAAGGCATAGAGCCAGGCCCGGTGATCGTCGATCGAGCGGCTGCGATACTCATCGACGATGAACCCATCCCGGGCCAGCCGGATGGCGGCGCCGATCACATCACTAAAGGGCAGGCGGCCGAAGCGCCGGTGCGCCTCGACCAGTCCGGCGACGGCCCCGGGCACTCCGGCCGCCAGATGCCCCTTGTCGGAGAGCGCCGTCGGTTCCCGCTGCCGGTCGAGAAACATGTCGTGGGTAGCGCGACCGGGTGCCGCTTCACGGTAGTCGAGCGACGCCACCGTCCCATCGGCCAGCCGGAAGATCATGAACCCCCCGCCACCGATGTTGCCTGCCTCGGGATGCACGACCGCGAGCGCAAAGCCAACGGCCACGGCCGCGTCCACGGCGTTGCCGCCGGCCCGCAGGACGTCGCGCCCGACTTCGCTCGCAATGGGGCTGCCGGAAACCACCATCGCCTGCCGGCCGGTGACGACCCGTGCCTGACCCACAAGAGGCCAGTCGGGGCTGATGCCCGATGGGGGGCCGGCGGGGCCGGGCAGGGTTGGCGCGGGCTGGCGGCAGGCGAACCCGGCGGTGACTGCAAGGGCGATCAGCAATGCGCGTCGCACGCGGACCTCGGAATGTGAGCCGTTGCTGGGGATGACCTCGACTACCTAATTTAGGGCTCGCCATCCCCGGGAACCATGACCGAATCCTTCCTCGACCCGCGGCTCACCGAGCGGCGCAATCCCCGCACGGCAGCCATCGACCGGGCGAGTGCGCTCGACATCGTCGACCTGATCGGCGCCGAGGACGCCACCGTGCCGGCCGCGGTGGCGGCCAGACGGGAAGAGATCGCCCGGACGATCGACTGGGTGGCGGAGGCCTTCCGCGCCGGTGGTCGCCTCTTCTATGTCGGGGCCGGCACCAGCGGTCGGCTCGGGGTGCTCGACGCGGCCGAATGCCCGCCGACGTTCGGTACCGACCCGGGCATGGTCACCGGCATCATCGCCGGAGGCTTCAAGGCCATGCTGCGCTCCGTCGAAGGCGCGGAAGACGACGTGAACGCCGGCATCGCCGAGATGGACGGCCACCGGGTGGGAGCGACCGATGTCGTACTCGGGATCGCCGCCAGTGGCACGACGCCGTTCGTGCGGGCCGCCCTGGGACGGGCCCAGGCCCTGGGGGCCCGGACGGTGTTGCTGTCGTGCTCGGCGCCGCCCGACCTCCTGCGCGACAGCTGCGATGTCTGCATCACGGTCCTGGTCGGCCCGGAGGTGGTCACCGGCTCGACCCGGCTGAAGGCGGGTACCGCCACCAAGCTGGTGCTCAACATGGTGACCACCGGGGCCATGATCCGTCTCGGCAAGACCTACGGCAACCTGATGGTCGATCTCCGCGCGTGGAACGCCAAGCTCGCCGAGCGCAGCGAACGGATTCTCATGGAAATTACCGGCACACCGCGCGTCGAAGCCCGGCGGGTGCTCGACCTGGCGGAGGGGCGGGTGAAGGTCGCGATCGTGATGCTCAAGCGGGGAGTGGACCGGACCGAGGCCGAGCGGTTGCTCGACGATCATCATGGGCATCTCCGTCCCATCGTGGGCGATCCGCCAGCCGTTGCACCCGCATGACCGAGCGACCCGCGCTGGCCGTCGGGCTCATGTCCGGCACCTCACTCGACGGCGTAGACGCGGCTCTGGTCCGCATCGAGAGCCCCACCCACTGCCAGCTGCTCCACTTCCTGACCCGGCCGTACAGTGCCGCCGAGCGTGACCAGCTGCTCTCGGCGATGAGCGGCGGCGGTACCCGGGCCCTGGCGCTGTTGCACGGCCGGCTGGCGGAGTGGGCGGCCGAGGCGGTGGAAACACTCCTGGCCGAGGCGCGCACCCGGGCGTCGGACCTCACGTTCATCGCCATGCATGGCCAGACCGTCTGGCACGAGCCGCCGGACGTGAGCTGGCAGCTCAGCGAGCCGGCGGTGCTGGCCGAACGGTTCGGCGTGCGGGTGGTCTCCAACTTCCGGGCCCGAGACGTCGCCGCCGGCGGGCAGGGCGCTCCGCTGGTGCCGGTGGCCGACGTGCTGCTGTTCGCCCATCCCGAGGCGCCCCGGGTGCTGCTCAACCTGGGCGGCATGGCCAACCTCACCTACGTCCCCCGGCTCGCGATCGAAGCCGGCGCTTTCGCGTTCGACACCGGGCCCGGGGTGGCGCTGATCGACGCGGTGGCCCGCCTGGCCGATCCGTCGCGCCGGTTCGACGAAGACGGCGATCCTGGCCAGGCCGGGGGCGGGTGCAGGAAGACCTGCTGCGCCGGCTCCTTCAGGATCCGTACTTCGCCGCCCCGCCGCCGAAAAGCACCGGCCGGGAGCGGTTCGGCGGTCAGCTGGCCGAGGAGATCGCGCGGGCCGCGCCCGGGTCGCGGATGGCGTCGCGACCGCGATGGAACTCACGGCCCAGTCGGTGGCCGTCGCGATCAGCCGCTGGGTGCCCGGTGCCCCCGAGGTGGTGGCGTCCGGGGGCGGGGTCCATCATCCCGGGCTCATGAGCCGGCTCGGCGCCCTGCTCGGTTCGCGGGGCCAGCCGCTTCGGCGATTCGACCAGCTGTTCTTCAGCGGAGATGCCAAGGAAGCGGTTGCCTTCGCACTGCTTGGCTACCTCACGCTGCACGGGCAACCGGGCAATCTGCCGTCGGCGACCGGCGCGCGCGGCCCCCGTGTGCTGGGCCAGATCACTCCCGCATGACGGTCGCCCGGCTGGTGCTGCCCGCGCTGCGCTGGCGGAGAGAAACCGGGTTTGGCCACGAGGACGGCGCGATCGACGCCGCGCTGGAGCGCGGTGTCGGCGGCTTCATCGTGTTCGGGGTCGGAGGCGGCTCGCGCGGATGAGATCGGACGGCTCACCGAGGAGCTCCGCCACCGCGCGGGCCGGCCGCTCCTGATCGGCGCCGATCTCGAACGCGGCGCCGGCCAGCAGGCGCGACGACTCACCGAAATCCCGCCCCCCGGGGCGCTGGCCACGCTGGAGGACGATTCGGTGATCGCCTGGGCGGGGCGCACCACCGCCCGCGAAGCTCGGCGCATCGGCATCAACTGGGTCTTCGCCCCCGTGGCCGATCTCGACATCGAGCCGGAAAACCCCATCGTGCAGAGCCGGTCGTTCGGCGCCCGGCCCGACAGCGTCGCGGAAGCGGTCGCCATCTGGATCAGGGAGGCGCAGGCGGAGGGGGTGCTGGCCTGCGCCAAGCACTATCCGGGACACGGCCGGACCCGGCACGACTCGCACGACCGCTTGCCGAAGGTCGAGGCGACGCTCGAACTCCTGGCCGAAACCGACCTGCGGCCGTTCCGGGCCGCGGTCGATGCCGGTGTGGCCTCGGTGATGACCGCGCACGTTGCCTACCCCGGATGGGATCCGGCCGGAGCGCCGGCGACCCGGTCGCCGGTCGTCCTCGGTTATCTCCGTCGGGAGTTCAGGTTCGGGGGACTGATCGTTACCGACGCGTTGATCATGGAGGGCGCGCGGGCGGGACGGCCGGAGGGTGAGGCGATCCTCGAGGCGCTCCTGGCCGGCTGTGACCTGCTGCTCTATCCCGGCGATCTGGCGGTCGCCTCAGAGGCGATTCGCCGGGCCGCCGAAGACCCGGAGACGGCCGCGCGGGTTGCAGGGGTCGCTGGCGCGCTACGAACGGGCGCTGGCCACCGTGACCGCCCCCGTCCCGAACCAGCCGGAGGTCACCGCGCTCTCCGCACCGGGAATCGCTCAACGGCTGCTGGCCCGGGGGTTTGTGCGCGGCGCGCCGCCGGCGCTGCGTGGTCTCCTCGATCTCGCGGTGGTCGATGACGACCAGGGCGGCTGGTACGCTCCGGACCGAACGATCTGGTACGTCGTGCGCTCGCCCAGAGGCACGTGCCCGAGGGGCACGGGGGCGAGCGCGTCGTGCTCGCGTTTGCCGAGCCCACGGGCGGCCAAGGGGCGGGCCGGATTCGGTCCGGCCACCCGTCGAGCGGCTGGCCGCCCTGGTGCCGGGTGCCCGACTCGTGATCCTGTTCGGCCATCCGCGGCTGGCCACCGAGGTGCCGGGAGACTGCCCGGTGCTCTGCGCCTGGCACCGGCAGCCGCTGATGCAGGAGGCGGTGGCGGGGTGGCTGGAGCAAGCCGTACGGTGAACGGTGAAGGGTGATCAGGTGAAGGCCGAGTCGTGAGAACAGGCTCAGTTGGACTGATACTTTCGGATCAGGCCGAGGAGCAGACTCCGACAGCGACGGTTCCGAGTGAGCGCCATCTTGACCGTGTCCGCGGCCGCAGCGCAGCGTTCCGCGATATGCTCCAGGAGGTCAGCTCACCTCCAGTGCCGAGCCGTGAGCGATTCGCAGGTGTCGGACGAACTGTCGCGGTGTTCCCAATCCGTACCCTTCAGAGATGTTGACTTGAACGGCCAGCGCCGCACGGGTCACCTGGTCGAAGAGAGACCGAAGACTTGGTCGCCAGTATTCAGCGGAGAGAGTCGAAAGCTAAGCCGAGCGACCTCGCGGGCTTCGGCCCAAGCCTCAAGGCTCGTGTGATCTCGCATGCCGCACAGTGGGTGAGCGCGTTCCGTGATAATGGCCCATATGCCGCACAACAACACATAACAACGCGAGTCCTACGAGATTCTCTCAGTTTCTCCCCTTCACCTTTTCACCCTTCACCCTTCACCTTTCACTTTTCACCCTTCACCTTTCACCCTTCACCTTTCACCTTTCACCTCTTGTCCCTTCTCGACTGGCTCGTCGTCCTCGCCTATCTCGGCTTCAGTCTCGCCCTCGGGCTGTGGGTGGCGCGGCGCGGGGCCCGGAGCATGGCCGAATTCTTCGTCGGCGGCCGAGCCATTCCCTGGTGGCTGGCGGCGACCTCGATGGCCGCGACCACGTTCAATGTCGACACCCCCCTTTATGTGGCCGGACGGGTGGCGCGGGCGGGTGTGGCCGGCAACTGGGAATGGTGGTGTTTCGCCTTCGCTCATGTCCTGCTGGCAGTCGTGCTGGCCAAGCTCTGGCGGCGTGCCAATGTGGTCACCGACCTCGAGTTGACGGAAATCCGTTACGGCGGGGCGCCGGCCGCATTCCTGCGCGGCTTTCGCGCCTTCCTGTTCGCGGTGCCGCTCAACTGCATCTCGATCGGCTACGGCATGCTGGCCATGCGCAAGGTCGTGATCGGTCTCGGGCTGTTCGAGGGACTGGAGTGGCTCCCCGGGGATGACCGGCTC
Organism: uncultured Gemmatimonadales bacterium; assembly: GCA_963709905.1. GTDB lineage: Bacteria > Gemmatimonadota > Gemmatimonadetes > Gemmatimonadales > GWC2-71-9 > JADJOM01. Next base: position 524,603 of record CAVPYI010000002.1, on the reverse strand, counting down.
TGGGCCATCATGCCCATCGTGCTCATCACCCTGCTGTACACCGCCGTGGCCGGGCTGTGGGGCGTCGTGGTGACCGACTTGCTGCAGTACGTGATGGCCATCGCGGGGGCGCTGCTGGTGATGGGTTTCGCGCTGGGTGAGGTGGGCGGACTGGGATCGCTGGTCAGCCAGCTGCGTGCCTCCGGTGACGGGGCGCGTCTCGACCTGGTCCCGGTCGGCGACGAGGCGCTGGTACCGCTCGGCACCCTCGCCGGGTACGTCATGATCCAATGGTGGGCGTTCCGCAACAGCGACGGCGGCGGGATGTTCGTCCAGCGGCTTTCGGCCACCGCGAACGAGCGCGAGGCGGAGCGGGCCACCCACGCCTTCAACATTCTCAATTACGTAGTCCGCACCTGGCCCTGGATCCTGGTCGGCCTGGCGGCGCTGGTATTGCTCCCCGGGCTCGAGGACCCGGAACTCGCGTATCCCGTCCTGATGAAGCGCTACCTGCCCTCGGGGTTGCTGGGGCTGGTCTTCGCGAGCCTGCTCGCCGCCTTCATGTCGACGGTGGCCACGCAGATCAACTGGGGAGCGAGCTATGTCGTCAACGATCTCTACGCCCGCTTCTGGGGCGTGCGCGACGATCGGCGGCTGCTACTGGCGGCGCGCTGGTCCTCGGTGATCCTGACGGTGATCGCCGCGGCGGTCTCGTTCTTCATGGCGGACGTGGGCGCCGTGTTCCGCTTCGTGATCCTCATCGGCACGGGCCCGGGCCTGGTGCTCCTGCTGCGGTGGTTCTGGTGGCGGGTGAACGCCTGGGCCGAGATCGCGGCGATGGCCGCGGCCCTGGGCCTGGCGGGACTCAGCTACGTGCCCGATTTCAAGGCGCTCGGGTATGGGGCCCAGCTCAGCCTCACCGCCTTCGGAACCCTGGCGATCTGGCTCCCGGTCATGTTCCTGACCCGCCCCGAACGGCCCGAGGTGCTGGAGGGATTCTACCGCCGGGTCCGTCCCGGGGGGTTCTGGGCCCCCCAGCGAGCCGCGACCGGGCTGGCCCCGCTCGACGACCTCAGGCGGGATCTCGTACGCTGGCTGACCTGGAGCGCGATCCTCCTGGGTGTGATGCTGGGGATTGGCGCCGTGCTGCTGTGAGGACCGGACTGAGGCGGAGGTTCGCGAGGTCTTCCAGCGGGACCGGCTCGCTGATGGCGTATCCCTGGGCGTAGTCGACGCCCAGCGTCCGCAGGGTCTCCAGCGTCTCCAGTGACTCGACCCCTTCGGCCACCGTCTTGAGCCGCATGACATGCCCCACCCGGTTGATGGCCTCGACCATGGCGTACTCGACCGGATCGCTCTCGATGTGACGGAGGAAAGCGCCCGCGATCTTGAGATAGTCCACCGGGAGGCTCTGCAGGTAGGCGAACGACGACATCCCGCTGCCGAAGTCGTCCAGCGCGAACCAGCAGCCCAGGGACTTGAGCTCCCGGATGAAATGCGCGGCCTGCGCCAGGTTGGCGATCGCGGCGGTCTCGGTGATCTCGAAGCACAGGTTCTCTGGGGTCAGGTCGTGGCGGGACAGCTGGTCGCGGACGTACGGCAGCATGCTCGGGTCACCCAGCGACGCCCCGGACAGATTGATCGACGCGATCGGCTTGGGTCCGGCCGCGGTGTGCCTGCCGTACAGGCTCACGACCTCCCGCACGACCCAGCGGTCTACCGCGCCCATCAGGTTGTAGCGTTCGGCGGCCGGGATGAACGCTCCGGGAGAGATCAGCGAGCCGTCGCGTTCGATCAGCCGGAGCAGGACTTCCACCCGGGAGCGCTCGTTCGGGCGGGGCAGGAGTGGTACGATTGCCTGCCCGTAGAGCCGGAAGCGCCCTTCCTCGAGCGCCGAGGTGATGCGGCTGACCCACTGCATTTCGCCCTGGCGCACGGCCATCACGGCATCGTTGGGCTCGTAGAAGTGGACCCGGTTCCTTCCCCGCTCCTTGGCCGCATAACAGGCGGCGTCGGCATCCCGCAGCACCGCCGCCAGGCTCTCACTCTCACCGGTGATCGGCACCACCCCCACGCTGGCCGCGAGCGCGAACGGCTTGCCTTCCCAGACGAACCGCAGCTCCTGCACCGTCTCCAGGAGCTCGTGCGCTACCCTGGTGGCCTGACCCGCAGGGCAGTGTTCGAGGAGCACCCCGAACTCGTCGCCGCCCAGCCGGGCCAGCGTGTCCCGGCGCCGGACCTTGTGCTGCAGCGCCGCGGCCAGTTGGCGCAGCAGTTCGTCGCCGGCGACGTGCCCGCAGGTATCGTTCACCACCTTGAACTGGTCCAGATCGAGGAAGCAGAGCGCGTGCGTCACTCCCTCCTGCTGGGCCCGGCTCAGGGCGCGTCCCACCCGGCGCTCGAACTCGTGCCGGTTGACCAGGCCGGTCAGGAAGTCGTGACTCGCCTGGTGGGCCAGCTGTCGCGCCAGCGTCCGGGCCCGGCTCACGTCGTGGAACACCAGCACCGCGCCGATCACCTCGCCATCATCGTTGGTGACTCGGGGCGGCGCTGTCGTCGATCGCGAATTCGCGTCCATCGGGGCGGATGAGCAGCGACAGATTCGAGCGACCCACGACCCGTTTCTCCCGGAGGCAGGTCTCGACCGGGTTCTCGATCGGCTCGCGCGATCCCTCGTGTACCAGGGACAGCACGCTGGAGATCGGTCGGCCCGCCAGTTCGGCTCGGCGACAGTTGAGCAGCTGCTCGGCCACCGGGTTGAGATACTCGATGATGCCGCTGGAGTCGGTCCGCACCACCGCATCCCCGATCGATCCCAGGGTGACCTCGGCCCGTTCCTTCTCCTCGAACAGCCGCCGCTCCAGCTGCTTCCGTTCACTGATGTCCCGGGCGATGGTGGAGTAGAAGTCCAGCGAGCCGGCCGGACCGCGGTGGCAGAGGATGACCTGCGAGAGGGTGACTTCCCGGCCCGCGGCGGTGAGCACGGTCGACTCCCCGCTCCAGGTCCCGGCCGCGGCGGCCTGCTCCAGGGCATCCGGCCGCAGCAGCACCTGTGACCAGGACGGTGGCTGGGCGGCGGACCAGGCCTCCGAGCCACCCCCGCCGAGCAGTGCCCGACCGGCGTCGTTCAGGTAGATGGCCTGTCCGTTCCGGTCGGCGAAACAGACCGGATCGGTCGTAGACTCGAGGACGGCGGCCAGCCGGCGTTGCAGCGCCGAGAGGGCCTGGGAACGCCGCCGGGTCTGGATCAGGCTCGCCAGGACCGTCAGGAAGAGCACCATGGTGATGGCGAGGCCTACAAAGACCGCATTGCGGGCCGTCTCGCTCACGTGGTACGCGAGCCGGGTGTCGGACTCGGCCGCTCGACCGAGACCGAGTTCGGCGTCCCACTCCCAGGCACCCACAACTTCGACACCGCGATAATCGGGATACCCGTCGAGGTCGACACCGGCGGTCCCCGATGTCGCCGACTCGGCCATCCGCGTGAGCCGGAGCGAGCCCGGCTCCACCAACAAGGCTCCCAACGGCTCCTGCCGCCGGACATAGCTCGTCCCGAGAACGCGGCCGGCGTGATCGAAGAAGTAGGACTGGCCCAGCGAGCGATGGTGGCTCTGCTCCGCCAGTCGGCTCAGCTCCCGCCGGGCCGGCAACGCCAGGACCAGGGCGGCGATGATCTGGCCCCGGGCGTTTCGGATGGGCGCCGTAGCGGTGAGCAGCCGCGGAGCGCTGGAATCGGCCGGGAACGGGCTCAGGCCCGGGAGGCCATCGAGGGCCTTCTCCAGGGCGGGGAGAATGAACTCGGGCAGGGTCGCGGGAAGCGAATCGGGCCAGCGGATCAGGCTCGCCTGGTCGATGCCGACGACCCAGTAGCCATCGAGGCCGTTGGTGCGAACCCCCGGCTCGAGTACCCGATGCACCGCACGAAGGGCGCTTTCAGGAGGCGAGGTCCGCCCCATCGCGAGGGTGAGTACCTCCACTTCCTGGCCCAACTCGCCACTGGTCGCCAGCGAGGCCACCAGCGCCTGTTGCCGGGTAGCCCAGTGACGAGAGGACTCCCGGGCCGTAGCGAGGACGGTCGTCAGTGTCCGGCGCACGGTCTCCCGGACGGCGGTATCAATCCGGTGCAAAGCCCAGAAGGCCCCGGCGCTCACGCCGAGGACGAACAAGGCCACGCCTCCGGCAGCCACCCCGGAGAGGAAGCGGTCGGAGACACCCCTGACCCTGGATGGAGGTCTGGCGGGCGTCATAGTCTGCCATCATGTAACTTGGGCGGCATTGGGGCGGTGACAGCGCTCACCAGCGATCCCGCGAGCCCGTCGCCGGGAGCATGGGACGATGTGGCCTGGCGATTCAGGGCGTCGAGAGCAACTGGTGGACGAAGCGGATTGGCACTCCGTAAATGACCCTCCCGTCGGTCCCCGTCTGGCCTCCATAAAGCACGCCGATGACGGTCCCGTTCTTGTCGAAGATCGGGCTGCCGCTGGACCCCTGGGCGCCATAACTGTCGAGCTGTACCAGGTCGGGGAGGGTACGGGAAACCGTACCCAGCGTGAGCGTGGCGGCGGCACCCTTGAGCGACCAGTCCCGTCCGCCTTCGAGGTCGAGCCCCAGGGGAAACCCCATGATGGCGGTTGGCTCACCCACTTCGGCTCGGCGGGTGCTGTCAGCCAGCCGGCGGACGACCGGGAAGCCGCGGTGGACGCTGACTCGGAGAAGGGCAATGTCGACGTCGGGATGCACTTTCACGACGTCGGCCTTGAAATTCTGCGGGGTGCCGTTGAACACCACGCCGATCCGGGACGGGATTCCGCCGCCAGAGTCGGTGACCACGTGGCGGTTGGTGACCAGCAAGCCGCCGGTGGGATCGGATTTGACGGCGAAGGCGGTTCCCGTGAAGATCTGTCCGCTGGCGAACTGCACGAACACCAGCGCCACGGCATCGCGGTTCAGGGCGGCGATGCTCCGGCCGTCCACGGCCGCGGCGCCGGCCAGCGTCCGCTGCTGCCGCATGGCGGTGTCGAGGCGGCGCCGCAGGTTGTTGATGGTTGCTGCGTCGTTCGGGGCCGCGGCCAGCTGGCGTTTGAGCTGCCCGGCAACCGACTGGGCCGAGTCGAGCGCGGCCCGGAGCCCCTCGCTCCCCGTCGACAGCATGCCGATTTCCCCCATCAGGCTGTCCACCTGACCGAGCAGGAACTCGCGCTGGGCCTTCAGCCGGCGTTCGGTCTCGCGCGCCTGCCACATGTAGGCTACCGAAACCGCGGCGAGAAGCACGAACAGGCCGAGCGCCGTCTGGCGGAGCAGGCGGGTCTGGCGCCGCACCTCCATGCGAACCTTGGTCGTGGTGCCGGGCCCGGGCGTCGGGCGCGGACCGGGCTGCTGCACGCCCATCGGCGTACTTCGCGGTGGCGGGTGCCCGGGCGGGACGGCCGGCGAAGCCCCGCCGAACAGCGCAGTCCCGGGCCCTTCGGCCCCCGGCCCGGCGCTCGCCGCCGGAGTCATCCGGGGCCCGGGGATGACGATGAATTCCACCTGGGGGCCGTCACTGCCGAAGCGGATGACGTCGTTCGTTTTCAGAGTCTCTTCGCGGGTGACCTTCGTGCCATTGAGGAAGGTGCCGTTGGTGCTGCCGAGGTCGCGGAGCACGTACTGTTCGCCGACCAGGGTGACGCTGGCATGCCGGCTGGAGACGTCGAGGTCGCGGTCGGGGTCGAACTTGAGTTCGGAATCCGGATGACGCCCGATACCGATGTGGTTCTGTCCGAAGATATCGGTCTGTCCCGCCCGGCTGCCGGAAAGGATGCTGAACTGGGCTTTCATGCCGGCGCCGGAGTCAGCTGTCGCCGAGGAGGAGGTAGATGGCGATCGCCAGCGCGAGCAGGGCGAGTAGCCCGACCATCAGGCGGCGGGCCTGGGGCGGCTGCTGACTGGCCGGCACCGGCGCCGGACTGCCGGTGTACACCGGCACCGGCTCGGTGGTGACTTCGCCCTCGGTCAGGGGATAGACCTGATGACCGACCCCGGCGGCCTCGTCCGGCTCCGGCAGGCCGTCGCCCGCAAATCGGGCCGCGATGGCGGTGATGTTGTCCGGCCCGCCGCGGGAGTTGGCCATGCTCGATCAGCCGGGCGCACAGCTCCATCAGATCGGGGGTCGTCGCCGCGATCTCGGCGATCTCCTCCTTCTTGACCTGGCCCGACAGTCCGTCGGAACACAGCACCAGGATGTCGTCCCGGCGCAGGCCCTGCCAGGTGAGATCGACCTTGACGCGGGGATCGGGTCCGAGCGCCTGGAGGATGATGTTGCGCCGCTCGCTCTGCTCGGCCTCTTCCTCGGTGATCTCCCCGGCCTCGACCAGGCGCTGCATGAGCGACTGGTCCTTGGTGATCTGGGTGATCTGGCCGTGGCGGATCAGGTACGCCCGGCTGTCTCCCACCTGGGCGAGGTAGAGATCGGCCCCGAAGATGCCGGCCACCGTGGCCGTGGTGCCCATGCCGCGGACCTCGGGGTGTTCCCGGGCGTAGACATGGATCCGGCTGTTGGCCAGCTCGACCGCTTCCTTCATCCGGTAGGCGAAGCGCTGCCGCGGACACGTCGCTGTCCTCGGCCCACACCGAGCTCATGTGCCCGAAGACCAGGTCGGCCGCCATTCGGCTGGCGACCTCGCCGGCGGCGGCGCCGCCCATGCCGTCCGCCACCATGAAGAGCGACCCGCGCGGCCCCACGACGTGATCGCGGACCTCGGGATGGAGGCTCGCCGACTTGCGCGACAGGTCCGCGACGAGGAAGGTGTCCTCGTTGTGGTCGCGGGTCTTGCCCACGTCGGTCTTGCCGAAGACGGAGATGCGGACGTTGCCGGTGGTCAGCAGCCTCAGCTTCGGCGACTGGGTACGGATGCGGTTGCGCTTCGGCGTCGGCCTTGACGTTGCCGAAAGAGATCGCGCCTGGGGAGGATCTTCAAGCCCAGATCAAACCAGTGGATCGCCTCGGCATAGTTCTGCGTCCTCGTCTGAAGGCCTGGCCAACCAGCGATGGCGGCCTCGCGCCCGAAGGCTGTCGATGACGTCCGCCGATTGTAGATCGTTCCGGGCCTCGAGCCGCGCCTGGGCGCGCAGTGGCGGCATCGAAGATTTCCTCGATCGATGGCAGCTCCACGGCCACCTTGACCGCAGGCGGTTTCGTGTCGGGTTGTCTCGGAGGTGAGTCCCGCCGCCCCGGAATGACCGGGGGCGAATCCCCGGCCACTACTGGGTCGCGTCTGCGGACACTCCCGGTGTCGCGAGAGCCGCGACTGGTCACCTGCGTGGTGGTATCGGACGTCGGCAGGCTGTCCGGGAGCCCCGCTCGCCGAAAAGGGTGTCGCGCATGGCGTAGGCGCCCCCGCCGGCGGCGAGCAGGGCGACCGCCACGACGACCGGCACCACCGGGACGCTCCGCGTGGCGGGTGCCGCCTTGATGGGCTGGGTGGCCGCCGGGGCACGGGCCCGGTCCCTGGCCGCCTGCGGATCCACCCGGGTTGCCGGAACGGCTGACTTGAGGTCCTCCTGGCGGACCACCTGGGTGCCGGCCTCGACGTCGACCGCGCCGGTCAGATGGGTCGACAGCGACCGGATGTCCCGCACCAGATCATTGGCGGTGGCGTACCGCTGGTCGGGCTGCCGCGCCAGGGCCCGGTCGAACACCCTCTGGACTTCCGGCGGGAACCGGACGTCGGGCCGGGCGACCGCGAGCGGCACGGGATCGTCGGTGAGCCGCTTGATCATCGTCTCCTGCTGGCTGTCGGCCGGGAAGGGCGACGATGCCGGTCAGCATCCGGTAGAACACCAGGCCCAGCGAGTACAGATCGCTGCGCCCGTCCACGGGGTCGCCCGATAGCTGCTCCGGGCTCATGTACTCCGGAGTGCCCACGACAAACCCGGTCTTGGTCACCTTCTGCTTGCCACCCTCCTCGCCGGCCATCGCCTTGGCGATGCCGAAGTCCACCACCTTGACATTGTCCTTTCCCCGGGCGGTGCCGACCATGATGTTGTCCGGCTTGAGGTCGCGGTGGACGATCCCCAGATCGTGGGCGACCTGCAGCGCCTCGGCGCACTGCTGGATCATGGTGGCGGAGCGGGCCAGCGGCAGAATCCCGGCCTCCTCCAGGAGGTCGGTCAGGCTCTTCCCCTCGATATACTCCATGGCCAGGTAGATCAGCCCGTCGGGCGTTTCGCCGAAATCGTAGATGGCGCAGACGTTGGGGTGGCTGATCCGGCTGGCGTTGGCCGCTTCGCGATTGAACCGGCTGATCGCGTCCGGGTCGGTCATGGTGCCCGGTGTCATGATCTTGATGGCGCAGCGGCGGCCCATCTTCACGTGTTCGGCCAGATACACCTGACCCATCCCGCCTTCGCCCAGCTTGCGGGTGATGTGGTAGCGCTCGGCGATCACCTGGCCGACCAGGTCCGCGTTGGCCCCCGACTTGCGAAGCGGCGTCCCGTCGCGCTCGCAGAAGAGCTTTTCCTCGCCGTACTCGGCGCCGCAGGTGGTGCAGACCTTCATCCGATCTCCGCCCGCAGCATCTGATCGCCGACCAGGAGGCGGGCATTGGGCGGCACCCGGCGTTCGCCCCGCACGGCCACGGCGACTCCGTTCCGACTCCCCGCGTCCAGTATTACGAAATCGGCGTCTTCGCTCCGAATCGTGGCATGGAGCGCGCTCATCGAGGTGTCGTACGGGAACTGCCATTCCCCCTGCTCGCGCCCGATCCGGATGGTCCGGCCAGGCGACAGCGTCACGATGTCCCGGGGGCTCCCGTCGGCCCGCACCTGGGCCATGTTGGCGATGTCCGCTGATGGCGTGAGGCTGCCGAGGCGACGGGTTTGGTCCTGCTCCGGCGGCCGCGGCCCCGGATACCCCAGGCGCCGGAACCGCAGGATCTGGCTGCCAAGCAGAATCAGGTCGCCATCGGAGAGCTTGTGCGGTTCATCGAGGTAAAGCCACGTCCCATTCTTGCTGCCCAGGTCGCGGACCGTGAGGATGCCATCCAGAAACAGGAACTGTGAGTGCAGCGGCGACAGGTAGTCATCGTCGGGAAAGTTGATGTCGGCCCCCTGCCGGCCCAGCGTGGTCACGGCATTCTGCAGCGCGAAGCGCTGGGCGAGCTGACCGCCCCGGTCCAGCAGGGCCAGCTGCGGAGTGCCCCCGCTCTTGATCGGAGCCGAGGCGACTGCGGCCTGCGGCCCGGTATCGCTGTACGCCGCGCCGCAGGCTGGGCAGAACTTCAGTGCATGATCGTTGACCCGCCCGCACCTTATACAGGCGTGCGCGGCGCGTGCTTGTGTGAGGCGGGTGCCGCATTGGCCGCAGAACGGAAGGTCAGCCACCACCACCGCGTTGCACGACGGACACTTCGAGCTCAGGCCAGGTTTGGCCACACCCCGGGATGCGTCAGCCACGGGTGGTGACAGCTGCGCCGTGGGTAGGCGGGGGACTGCACGGGTGCCGACCAGCGCGCGCCGGGGACATGGCGATGCGGTGAGCCTCAGGGTGTGGGACGAAGCCTGGCAGGGGCGACACCCGGAATCTAGGAATGGCCGCGGGGAGCGTCAACGGATGGTTTGCTGTAAGTCGCGGTGGCCGTGTACCTTGCAGCCATGCCGAACGCCAGGTCGGCCGCGGTGCTCGCCGGGCTCGCGTTTGTGCTGTCCTGCGGCGCTCCCTCGGCGCCCCCGAGTCCTCCCCCGGTTCCGCCGTCCAGATCGCCCATACTCCCCCCCGGAACCGCTCCCTCGACCGGGAATCTTCCTCCTGTGCCCGCCGTGGCTGGCCCGCTCAGGATCGTCGTGGTCTATCCCTCGCCGACCGATCTGGTGGATGCCCGGGACTCGACCTTCCTGTTCGGGTCGCTCGGGACCGGGAACGCCACGCTTACCGTAAACGACCAACCCGCTCGGGTATGGCCCAACGGGGGGTGGCTCGCCTGGGTCGCTATCCCGGGGGATTCAGTCGTCAATCTCACGCTCTCGGCGCGGACAGCCACCGACTCTGCCACCCTCACCTACCAGGTCCGCCGGGTCAGACGATTCGAGCCCCCACCCGCGAAGGTGTGGATCGACTCGACCTCGATGAGCCCGGCGCGCCGGGTCTGGTGGCCGGCCGGGGAGTATCTCCCACTGAGTTTGCGCGCTTCCCAAGGGGCGGAAGTGCGGCTGGTGCTCCCGGGTGGGACGATCGTGCCGCTCGTCTCAGACGCCGGTCCGGGCGAGATCCCCTGGGGTATTCGCGCCTTTGACCGGGATACCGGGAATCTGGCGGTCCGAACCCGGGCCGATCGGTACACCGGCGCGCTCTCCGGCGTCGCGATCGGGCCGGGACTTGGCCCAATTGCCGCGGCCAGTGCGGTTCCCGCAGGGGGGCCGCCGGGACTCCCGCAGCCGGTGATCGCGGTGGAGGCCATCTCGGGTGCGGACACAGCCCGGGCTCAATGGCCGCTCTGGATCACGCTGCTCGACTCCACGCCGCAGGTAGTCGAGTTCAACGACGACACCGCCGGAACCGGCACCACCGACAGCCTCACGGTCGGGCGCGCCCGGCCGGGCGGCACCTACCATTGGTTCTTCCCGACCGGAACCCGGGCGGTAGCGACCGGCCGGCTCGGCGACGACCTCCGGGTGCGGCTCTCGCGCGGGCAGGAAGCGTGGGTCCCGGCGGCTGATGCGCTGCCGCTGCCGGCGGGGACACCGGCGGTTCGCGGGACGGCGGCGTCGCTGACCCTCACCCCCCTCGCCGATCGGCTCGCGCTCCGGATCCCGCTGACCCAGCGCGTCCCGTTCCGGGTCGAGGAGGTGGCCGGCCAACTCACCCTGCGGCTCTACAACACGGTGAGCGACATCAACTGGACCCGCTACGGGCCGACCGACCCCTACCTCCGGGACATCCAGTGGCTCCAGGCCGCGGGGGACGAGGTCACCGTCACCGTGACGCTTTCGGGACCGGTGTGGGGCTACCGGACCAGCTGGAGTCGGAACGACCTGCGCTTCGAGATCCGCCGGCCACCTCGGATCGACCCCGACCACCCCCTGGCGGGAAAGCTGGTGGTGGTCGATCCCGGCCACCCGCCCCTCGGGGCCACCGGTCCCACCGGCCTCCGCGAGGCGACGGCCAATCTGGACGTGTCCCTTATGCTGAGAGATCTGCTCGCCGAGGCGGGAGCGCGGGTGATCCTCACCCGGACCGCCGACCAGAATCTCGATCTCTTGCCGCGGGTCAGGTTGGCCGATTCCCTGAACGCGGACCTGCTGGTTTCCATTCACAACAACGCCCTGCCGGATGGGGTGAATCCGTTCACCAACAATGGCGCCAGCGTGTTCTACAATCATCCACGCAGCCTGCCTCTGGCCCAGGCGATCCAGGACGCCCTGGTTCGCCGGCTCGGTGTCCGCGACCTCGGCGCGGCCCGGGGCGATCTGGCGCTGGCCCGGCCGACCTGGATGCCGGCGGTCCTGACCGAAGGGCTGTTCATGATGCTCCCCGATCAGGAAGCCGCGCTGCGTCATCCCGACGGGCAGCGGCGGTACGCCATGGCGGTGCGGGACGGTCTTGTTGCGTACCTGAAACGTGTGGCTGCGAGGCGTGGAACCAGCGTCCCCTAGGCCGAGAGCCACCGCTTCACGAGACGACATGCCGGTTCGATTGCCCCATCCGCTGCCCCTGTGCATCGGCCTGGCGCTCTGCGCCGGGCCGGTCGCGCTGGCCCAGTCACCGGACGATCGCGCGGTCCTGGCTCAGTTCCGGGACTCGCTGGCCGGCCTGCACGACACCACGGCGCTGGTCGCCCTGGAGCAGCGGCTCATCGCGATCGCGCGGGACGACCGGCAGAACGCCATGCATCATCTGCGGCTCGGCTTCGTGGCCGTCCGCCTGGGCGACCTCGGCAGCCGCTCCCGGTACGACGACGGCGCCGGCGAGTTCGAGTGGGCCACCGAACTTCAGCCCAGCTGGCCGTGGGGATGGTACGGGCTGGGCATCGCCGAGGATCGCGTGGGCGATTCCGAGGTGTCGCTGGTGCAGGGTCTCCAGGCCATGTTCGGCAAGGACCACCTCTCCCGGGCCGCCAACGCCTACGCCCGCTCGGTCCAGGCCGATCCGTCGTTCGTCCGTGGCCTGGTCGAACTCGCCGCCACCGCCCTTCGCCAGCGGATCAACATCAAGACCGCGCTGGCGCGGGAAGCCCTGCGGCAGGCGGCCACCACATCGGCCGCGGCCAACCCCGAGGTCCTGCTCTACCGGGGCCGGGTCGAGCGCGAGGTCGGCGATATCGACTCGGCCCTGGTCGCGTTTCAGAGCTACCTCGCCCGCGGCGGCCATCGGGGGCTCGGGCAACTCGAACTGGCCCGGACCCAGTTTCTGCGCGGCTCGCTGGCCGGCCAGCAGGCGTACTACGAAGGCGCCTCGAGCGATGACACGGGATCGGTGGCTGAATACCGGATCGATGTGGGCATCGTCTCGAACGACAGCGCCCTGAACGAGTTCAACGGCAACAAGGGCGAGCGCCGGGTCGCGTTCCTCAAGCGGTTCTGGAGTCAGCGCGATCGTGCGGCCCTGCTGGCCGACGGCGAACGCCTGCGCGAGCACTACCGGCGGATCTTCTACGCCCGGAAGAATTTCCAGCTGGTCAGCACCAACCGGCACTACGACATCGTCGAGCGCTTCAGAAGCGGCAGCCTGGACTACGACGATCGGGGGGTGATCTACGTGCGCCACGGGGAGCCGACCCACCGGGCGCGGTACGATGCGCCGGGGGTGCCGCTCAACGAGTCCTGGCACTACGAACGGGCGGACGGCGATCTCATTTTCCACTTCCTGGCGCGCGAGGACGTGCAGGACTACAAGCTGGTCGAGAGCCTGTTCGACGTGCTTGGCTTCAGTGGGGCGATCTCGCTGCGCGGCGACCGGGATAACGCCGCGGGCGGCCTGGCGAACGAGCTGCTGCGCACCCGCGAGAAATTCTCACCTGTCTACACCCGGCTGATGGTGGCCGGCACGGCGGGGTCGCAGAAGTACTTCACCGAAGAGCGGGCCCAGGGACGCCGGAGCATCGCCGTCGGTACCCGGACGGACAGCTACGAGCTGACGTACGCGCGACGGCTGAAACTGGAGACCGAGGTGGTGGTCGCGGGGCACGACTCCGGTGGTGGGAGCCTGCTGCATGTTTCCTACGCGATCCCGGGGTCGGCCCTCCACGAGGTGGCCACCCAGCGCGGTCCGCTGTATCCAGTACGGCTGCGGCTCAGCGTGCTGGACCGGACCGGTCGGCCCGTGGCATCGATCGACACCACCAAATACTCCCTGGCCAAGGAGCCCATCGGTCCGAACCAGCACCTGGTCGGACTGCTCCGCGTCCCGGTGATTCCGGGTCAGCTGGTCTATCGGCTGGCGGTAGAGCAGGGGGACGACAACGGGGTCATTCTGGCGGCGGATACCATCACTGCCGGCGACTTTACCGGGCAGCGCTTCGAGCTGAGCGACCTGGTGCTCGGCTCGCGCGACGCCAACCTCACCTGGCGGCCGACACCCGGCGACACCGTCTGGTTCAACCCGCTGGGACGCTATCCGCGGACCGGAATCATGGAGGTCTATTACGAGGTCTACGGGTTGCCCGGTGGCTCGGGCATCCGCACCGAGGTGCAGGTGACGAAACAGGGATCAGGTGGGTTCCTCGGTCTGTTCGGGTCGCGGAAGCCCGCCATCAAACTGTCCTTCGACGAACAGACCGATGGGCCTGAGACCCGCTTCCGAAGGAGCGTCTCCCTGGAACGACTGTCGCCGGGCCAGTACTGGATTGAAGTGACGGTCCGTGATCCCGCTGGCGAGCGCCGGCAGAACCGGGCGAGGTTCGAAGTCCGGGATTAGAGCTCGCCCTCCTAACTCCAAGATTCGCTGACGCTTGACTATGCCTGACCGAACCGCGTAAGGTTCGGCCATGTTCTGTTCACGGTGCGGGACCGAGGTCCAGAAGGCTACCCAGTTCTGTCCCACCTGCGGCCTCGATCTTCGGGTTACCTCCCCCGTCCAGGCCATCGCCACCGGCGACGTCAGCGAAGTCGATATCGTCCGCGAAGCGATGGCCGAGGAGTACGAGCTGCTCGAGGAGCTCGGCCGGGGCGGCATGGCGATCGTGTACCATGCGCGCGACCGGCACCTGGAACGCGAAGTCGCCATCAAGGTGTTGCCGTTCTCCCTGGCGTTCGACGCCGAGTTCGTCGAGCGCTTCACCCGCGAAGCCCGCACCGCCGCCGGTCTCGAGCACCCCAACATCATTCCCATCTACCGGGTCGGGAAGACCGGCCGGGTGATCTACTTCGTGATGAAGTTCCTCCGGGGTGGCTCGCTCTCCAAGGTCATGACGGAACGCCGCAAGCTGGCGCCGGCCGAGATCCGCAAGCTGCTGGTCGACGTCGGCAGCGCGCTGGGGTACGCGCACAAGCGCGGGATTGTCCACCGCGATATCAAGCCCGACAACGTCATGTTCGACGAGTTCGGGCAGTGCGTCGTCACCGACTTCGGCATCGCCAAGGCCGGGACCAGCTCCCGACTGACCGGCACCGGGATGTCGATCGGGACCCCGCACTACATGAGTCCCGAGCAGGCGCGGGCCCAGAGCATCGACGGTCGGAGCGATCTGTACAGTCTGGGCGTGGTCGCCTATCAGGCGCTGGTGGGCGAGGTCCCCTACGACGGCGAGGACAGCTTTTCGATCGGCTACAAACACATCATGGAGCCGATCCCGGTCCCGCTGCTCGATACTTCTGAGGAGCGCCGGCTGTTCGAAGTGATCAAGCGGTTGATCATGAAGGACCCGCTCGACCGCTACCAGGACGCCGAGGCGGTGGTGAAGGCGCTGGAAGGACAACCGAGAGAGTCGGTGGGACAGCGACGGGTTTCTGCCGCGCAGGCGATCATGTCGGTGCAGTCGACCAGCGCCATGCCGTCACAGCCGGTGGTGCTGAGCCCCAGACAGGGGGCCCCCGTGGGAGTGCGACAAAGCGTCGCGACTCCCCAGTCTCCGCCGGAGGGCGGGATCGTCGTGGACACGCCCCGGCGTCCCGTAATGCGGCGCTCGACGGCCGCCCCCGAGCCGCCCAGCGGGAACTGGGTACCCTGGCTGTTCGCGCTCCTGGCGGTGCTGGGGTTCGGGGTCGGCGCCTCGTATCTCTATCGACAAGGCGTACTGGGTGGGAGCCCGTCGCCGGACACCACCCAGGCGCCCGCGCCCGCTCCCGAAACGCCCCAGGCATTCGTGCCGGACAGCTCGATCGTCTACGACTCGACGCTGCTGGCGATGGACTTGTTCAACGCCGATTCGCTGGTCGCCCCGCTGCGGGCCCCGCAGGGCGCCCCGGCGGTCACGCCGCCCAGGCACTTCGAGCCGGTCTCCGGCGACAGCGGGGTGCTGCAATTCACCACCCTCCCCCCCGCACCCAGGTCTTCATCGACGGCCGACCCGTCACCCAGCCCGGGGTGGGAATCCGGCTACCTGCCGGGTGGCACGAACTGGGAGTGTCGGCGCCGGGATACCTGCTCTTCACCGACAGCGTGAAGATCGATCCGGCCAGGACCCTGGTGGTCTCACCCAGCTTGAGCGCCTCGAACAGCCCCGCACCGCCCCCCGGATCCGCGGCGGAAATGCGCCGCCGAGTGCTGGCCCGTCTCGATTGCGACAATCCCGGTCCGGTCAATCGGTTCGGTGCCCTGTGCTACGACACCCGGCCCCAACCTCTCGGTCCCACCCGGGTCGCGGTCCCGAGTGCGGTCGTCGGCGTCCCGTCCAACGTGATTCTGGTGGTGAAGGTGTCGCGCCAGGGCCGGACGCTCGCCCTCAAGACCCGGGTGCCCTCGAACGAACCGGGCTTCACCCGCGCCGTCGAGACCCACGCGCAGTCCCTGCGCTGGACGCCGGCCATGCGGGACGGCCAGCCCGTCGATGGCTGGACCCAGGCGGCCTTCGTTCCCGAGACGCCATGAGCCCTCCGCTGATCCACTCCACGGCATGGGTGGCCGGCTCGGCGCAGATCATGGGAGACGTGACCCTGGGAGAGGAGACCAGCGTCTGGTATACCGCCGTGCTCCGGGGGGACATGGCCCCGATCCGCATCGGGAACCAGAGCAATCTCCAGGACGGGACCATCGCCCACGTGGACGATGACGTGCCCTGTACGATCGGCAACCGGGTGGGGGTAGGCCACCGGGCCATCCTTCACGGCTGCACCGTCGAGGATGACTGTCTGATTGGCATGGGCAGCATCCTGCTGAACGGCGTGCACATTGGTCGGGGCAGCGTGGTCGCGGCCGGCGCGCTGCTCAAGGAGGGGATGCAAGTGCCCTCGGGATCGCTGGTGATGGGCGTGCCCGGCAGAATCGTCCGGCAGGTGGACGGAGGCTTGGCCAGCCGCATCGAGCAGACGTGGCGACATTATGTGGGGCTCGCGAAGCGGCATCGCGCCGGTGATTACCCGCTCGCCAAGTGATCCAGATCACAATTTGCGGGACGGGGAGCGGACCGGCGTTCTATCGCAGCCAGACACTGATGGCATGTTTGTGATGTGAAAACTCTGTTTGCACGGAATTGCGTGGGTTTTCCCGTGTATTGTCGGTGTGCAACGGGGTCTTACCTTATGACTTCCTTTTCCACTCCACCACACACCGCCGATACCCAGCAGTGGTCTGCTGGTGACAAACTCCCGCCTCGACTTCCAGGGATGGACCATGGCGACTGACGACCCGACCCATTCGCTCGACCTTTCGGCCAACGCCCTCACCGTGCTGGAGAAGCGTTACCTCATCAAGGACGAACAGGGTCGACCCGCCGAATCGGCGGCGGATCTGTTCTGGCGGGTGGCCCGGACCATCGCCGAGCCGGACCGCCGGTATGGCGCGTCGGCGGGGGCGGTCGAGGCGCTGTCGGAGGCCTTTTTCGATCTCATGGCCCACCGGATGTTCATGCCGAACTCCCCGACGCTCATGAACGCGGGGCGGCCGCTGGGACAGCTGTCGGCCTGCTTCGTCCTGCCGGTGGAAGACACCCTCGCCAACGGCCGGAACGGCATCTACGACACCCTGCGGTCGATGGCCCTGGTGCATCAGTCGGGCGGGGGGACCGGGTTCTCGTTCAGCCGGCTGCGGCCCAAGAACGACATCGTGCGATCGACCATGGGCGTGGCCAGCGGGCCCGTTTCCTTCATGAGCCTGTACGACGCCTCGACCGACGTCGTGAAGCAGGGGGGCACCCGGCGGGGCGCCAACATGGGGATTCTGCGGGTGGATCACCCGGACATCCTCGACTTCATCGCCTGCAAGGACGATCTCACCAAGATCACCAATTTCAACATCTCGGTGGCGGTGACCGACGCCTTCATGGCCGCGGTGGAAAACGATACGGAGTACGATCTGATCCACCCCAAGACCAAGCAGGTCACCGGGCAGCTGCTCGCCCGGGACGTCTGGGCCAGGATCATTCACGGCGCCTGGAAGACCGGCGAACCCGGGGTGTTCTTCATCGACCGGGCCAACTACTACAACCCGGTCCCGCACCTGGGGTCCTACGAGGCCACCAATCCCTGCGGCGAGCAGCCGCTCCTGCCGTACGATGTCTGCAATCTGGGGTCGATCAACGTCGGGTATTTCGTGCAGGACGGCCAGGTGGACTGGGAGCACATGCGCCAGGTGGTCCACCTGTCGACCCACTTCCTCGAGAACGTCATCGACGCCAACAACTACCCGCTGCCCGAGATCGACCAGCTGTCCAAGCGGATCCGGCGGATCGGGCTCGGCGTGATGGGGATGGCCGATCTGCTGATCCGCCTGGGCGTCCCCTACGACAGCGAGGAGGGCGTCGAGCTGGGGCGGCAGGTGATGGCGTTCGTGGACGAGGAGGCCAAGGTGGAGTCGGAGCGGCTCGCCACCCAGCGCGGCACCTTCCCCGAGTGGGAGCGCAGCATCTGGGGCCCCGACGCCACCTGCGCGCGCGACGCCGCCGGAAACCGGATCCGCGGTCAGCGCCGGCTGCGCAACTGCAACGTCACCACGGTCGCCCCCACCGGGACCATCTCGATCATCGCGGGGTGCAGCTCGGGGATCGAGCCGCTGTTCGCGGTGGCGTTCATGCGCAACCAGGCTGGCGTCCTGATGCCCGACGTGAACGAGGACTTCGTGGCGATCGCCCGCCGGGAGGGCTGGTACTCCGACGACCTCATGCAGCGGATCGCCGAGGCCGGACACATCCGATTCACTGAGGTGCCGGAGAAGTGGCGGCGGGTGTTCGCGACCGCCAACGAGATCAAACCCGAATGGCACATCCGCACTCAGGCGGGGTTCCAGGCGCACAACGACAGCGCCATTTCCAAGACCTGCAACTTCGCCAACGACGCCAACGAGGCCTACGTCGAGGAGATCTACCGCCTGGCGTTCAAGCTGGGCTGCAAGGGCGTGACCGTCTACCGGGACGGCAGCCGCGAGATGCAGGTGCTGTCAACCGGCAGCACGGCCCGGAAGGTCGCCGAGCAGGCCACCACGACCGGCGCCGCCGAGGCGCGCCGGGATCTGGGCTCCATGGTCGATGGCGGCGGAGCCGCCAAACCGGCGCGTACCGAAGCCGCCGATCTCTACGGTGAGATCGCCGAGGTCCGGGCCGAGAACGAACGGCTGCGCAAGCTGGTCCACGACCTCGAAGCCGAGAACCTGCAGCGCCGGCAGAAGCGTTCGCGGCCCGAGACCCTCCGCGGGCTGACCCGGCGGATCGAGACCCCGCTGGGGACGCTCTACGTCACCATCACCGAGGACGACCGGGGCCAGCCCTTCGAGGTCTTCATGAGCCTGGGCAAGGCCGGCGGCGCCATCATGGCCGACGTCGAGGCGATGGGGCGGCTGATCAGTCTCGCGCTCCGGTCCGGGATTCCGATGCGCGAAGTTCACCGCCAGGTCCGGGGCATCAGCTCCGACCGGCTCATTGGCCTGGGACCCAACAAGGTCCTGTCCGTGCCCGACGCGGTCGGCATCGCCATCGAAAAGTGGATGCAGGACAAGGCCGGCGTGCAACAGGAGCTCCTGCCCACCCCGGGGAGCCTGACTCCCGTCGGCGACGAGGCGCTGGCCGTGCCCACGGTGGCGCAGGTCGTCAGCGAGAGCGGCGAACAACTCTCGCTGGCCTACCGCGAGCCGGTGCTGACCGGCGCCTGCCCTGACTGCGGTTCCCAGCTGGAGTTCGCGGAAGGGTGCATGAAGTGCCACGTGTGCGGGTTCTCGGAGTGCGGTTGAAGATCGGGTAGGCGCTGCTCAGCGGCGCTCTACCGGATATTCAAGCCGACGGGGGCGGACCATACATCCGCCCCCGTCGTGTGTCTCCGCCCTTGGCTGTCCGCGGTCCCGGACCCCGCCTCGTCGGTGTTGACACAATGGCCGACACCCGCGAAAACCGCACTGGCGGGAGGGGCCCGACCGGGTACGTTCCCTGGCGAAGGGTGCCAGCGGGTCGTGCCACCGTTCGGGTTTTTTAGGGAGTCCTCATGCGCAATGCAGCCGAGCAGAGTGAGGGGCCGGGGTAGCCGCCCTTATCCGATCATCGCCCCATGACCGGTTTCCTCACGATCATCGCGCTGGGCTTCTTTCTTGGCGTCCGTCACGCCACCGATCCGGACCACGTCATCGCGATCTCGACCATCGTGGCCCGGCAACGCACGCCCAGGGGTGCGGCCCTCATCGGCACGGTCTGGGGAGTGGGCCATACGCTTACGATCCTGGTTGTCGGAGGCGGCATCATCCTGTTCGGCTGGGTGATTCCGCCGCGGGTGGGGCTTTCAATGGAACTCTCGGTGGGAGTGATGCTGATCGTCCTCGGCGTCATGAACCTCACGGGTGTGCTCCAGCGGATCACCGAGAGCCTGAGTCCGGCCCCGGGCCGCCTGCACGCGCATCCCCACAGCCATGGGGATTACGTCCATACTCACGTGCATGGCCACGAGCCCGAAACCCATCCTCATCAGCTCGATCAGACGCCCGTGAGTTGGCTTGACCGGCACTTCGGAGGACTGGGTCCGTATCAGCTGGTGCGGCCATTGATCGTCGGGGTCGTCCACGGCCTGGCCGGATCGGCGGCGGTCGCCTTGCTGGTCCTGGCGACCATCGGCAATCCGCGATGGGGCGTTTTCTACCTGCTGATCTTCGGGCTGGGGACGATCCTCGGCATGGCGCTGATCACGGCCCTTATCGCCGTCCCCTTCGCTCGCGGCACCCCGCGGTTCGCCCGGCTCAATCGAGGGCTCAGAGTGGCCTCGGGTATGATCAGCCTCGGCTTCGGGCTGTTCCTGGCCTATAGGATCGGAGTTGTGGACGGGCTGTTCGGGTTGGGCCCGAACGGGACCCCGCAGTAGACCCACGGTCCGGCCTGAGCGGAGCAGATGCGGAAACTGCGCCCGGGTGCGCCCGACACGGTAGATTGACCCCGGACGCGTACGGCTCGAGCAGGAATGAGACCACCCCATGGACTATTCGACTGTCGACATCCCCGAGACCGACGTTCCTCGCGCGTCTCATCCGCTGTTCCAGCATCTGCTCGACACCTACGTTTCGGAAACCAACAAGACCGCCGCCGTCTGGCGCGAGCTCAGGGATGACCAGCTCGAATTCCGCCCGCATCCCAAGAGCAGCTCGATCCGCGATATCCTCACCCATCAGCTGCTCTCCGAACGCCGGTTCTTCGCGGAGTTCATCGGGTTGGTCGAGCCGCAGGCGGCCGATGTCCTGCCGGCAGGGGCTACGCCTCCCGTCGTCGCCTTCGTGGAGCGCTACGTCTCCCTCGCCCGCTCGCGGCTGGCGGCCCTTGCCCGAGGCGACGAAGCCTGGTGGCTTGCTCCTGTGCCCTTCTTTGAGGTCCGGCGGCAGCGGATCTGGGTGTTCTGGCGGCGAGTCCTGCACACGGCCCATCATCGGACCCAGGTCGGAGTGGGCTTGCGTCTGCTCGAGGATCGGGTCCCGCCGACCTACGGTCCGACGGCCGACGTGACCTGGCAGGGGGCCGACCCTACGACCGGCGCCAGGGCCGCCGACCGGCGGACGGACCCATAGCCGAACGGTTGAGCCGGGAAGGGTCGCTGCCCAGCCCCGGATGCCGCCTGGCTGCCGCGAACGCTGGTCGATACCGAGTCAGGCGATCAGAGCATTGAGAATGACGCCAACGCATCCGCGTCAATGTTGAGACGTAAACTAGGCCTATAGCCATTCCCGGGAGGACCGTCCAAATGCTGCTCGAAGCCTTGATCGTTTTTGCCGGCGTCGGCACCACCTCGGCTGACTCCGTACCGCTGTACGCCGACCTCGGCACCTACCACGTCTCCGTCACGACCAAATCGCCCCGGGCCCAGGCCTACTTCGATCAGGGGCTCCGCCTGGTCTACGCATTCAATCACGCCGAGGCCATCCGGGCGTTCACCGAAGCCACCCGGCTCGATCCGTCCTGCGGGATGTGCTGGTGGGGCATCGCCTATGCGCACGGGCCCCATGTGAATGCCGGCATGGACTCCGCGGCCGGGGTGGCCGCGTGGGCGGCGATTCAGCAGGCCCAGCGAACCGTCTCCCGGCTGCCACGCCGGGAACAGGAATACATTCGGGCGCTGGCCCGGCGCTACGCGCCCGTGCCTCCGGCCGACCGGGCGCCACTCGATTCGGCTTACGCCCGGGCCATGGCGGAAGTGGTGAAGCGCTATCCCGGCGATCTGGATGCCGCAACGCTCTACGCCGAATCGCTGATGGACCTGTCGCCCTGGTATTACTGGACCGCGGACGGTCAGCCACGGCCCGACACTCCCGGGCTGTTGGCCCAGCTCGAGCGGGTTCTGGCGAGGAACCCCGATCATCCCGGCGCGTGTCACTATTATATCCACGCCGTCGAGGCAGTCAGTCCGGCCAAGGCGGTGGCGTGCGCGGAGCGGCTGGCCGGGCTGATGCCGGGCGCGGGGCACCTGGTCCACATGCCCGGACACATCTACATCCGGGTAGGCCGATACGCCGACGCGATCCGGGCGAACGAGCACGCGATCCACGTTGATGCGGTCTACCTGGAGGGCCAGAAACCCCCGATGGGCGTGTACCCCATAGGCTACGTGCCGCACAACTATCACTTTCTGGCCTTCGCGGCCACGATGGCGGGGAAGAGCGCCGAGGCCATCGATGCCGCCCGGAAGCTGCACCAGACCACTCCGGCCGACGTGGCCAGAGCGGTGCCGCTGGCAGAGCCGTATGTCCCCTACATTTTCCTCGCGCTCACGACCTTCGGCCGATGGGAGGAGATCCTGAACGAACCAGTCCCCCCGGCCGACCTGAGCTACTCGTACGGTCTGGCCCAGTACGCCCGGGGGGTCGCTTTCGCGGCGACCGGGCGAAACGCCGAAGCCGTGGCGGCGCTCGACTCGCTGAAGACGGCCCGGACCACGCTCAACCCCGGATACGCCACGGCGGGATGGTCCACACCGGGCACCGTGCTGGAAATTGCCCAGCACTGCCTGGAGGGCGAGATCGCTCTGCGAGGCGGTGATGCCACCGGCGCCATACCTCATTTCCGGGGGGCGGCCGCGCTGGAAGACGGTCTGCTGTACATCGAGCCGCCCGACTGGTACTACCCGGTCCGACATTCGCTGGGTGCGGCCCTGTTGCAGGCGGGGCAGGCAGCCGAGGCCGAAGCCGTCTATCGGGAAGATCTCAAGCGTTTCCTCAACAATGGCTGGGCGCTGTTCGGCCTGGTGCAGAGTCTCAAGGCGCAAGGCAAGGACACGGCGGCGGTCGAACAGGAGTTCGAGGCGGCCTGGAAATCGGCAGACATCCGGCTCACGAGATCGCGGTTCTAGGACCGGCGTCCTTCATCTGGTGTCGGGCGGCGATTCGGGGTAGCTTGGCATCGATTGGCGGTACCATGTTTCCTCTTTGGAAGGGGCTTCCCAGATGTCGGAACAGGCCGGCGAACTCACGCCGATCAAGCCCGCACGTATCGCCCAGGAGATTGCCAAGCTCTCCGGCCAGCGTCGGACCGGCGAGATCAAGGCCGACGAATACGATCAGCGATTCGCGCGGATGATCCAGGAATTGCGCGGGCGCCGGGTGGACGGTGGCCGGGAGGAAGTACAGGCGGCGCTCAAGCCGCTGCTCGACGCCGGCGACATCACCGAGAAGGAACACTTCCGGCTGCTCGCCCAGCTGGGCATGCGTTAGGCCGGCCGGGGCGTTCGTCCGCGGGGGTCGCGTGCGTTCGCCCCGCCGGTGCTGAACGCCGGCCGGATTCCCGCACCCGCCTGCTCATGCCCACTCCACCACCCCTTGGACCGTTGGAGATGACCGTGCCGGCGGGGGACGGCCTGCTGCTCAAGGGCGTGCTGGCATATCCCGAGCAACCGGTCGGTCGCAACTTTCCCCTCGCCGTCCTCGCGCACCAGTACCCCGCCACGGCAGACAGTTTCGCCCCTCTGATCGAGGACCTGCTGGCCCTGGGCGTTGCGGCCCTCGCCTTCGATACCCGCGGGCACGGGGCCTCGACCAGCCGCTCGGGCGCCACCGTGGTCATCGACACCCCGACGGGCTTCACCCTCGAGGACTTTGGCGCCGCGTTCATCCGCAGCGCCCCCAAGGTCGGCTTCGATCGCATCAACGATGACATTCTCCGGGTGACCTGCTGGGGCGCCGCCCAGAACTTCATCGATGCCGGCCGGCTGATGCTGATCGGCGCCAGTCTGGGGGGGACGGCCGTGACGCTGGCGGCTCCGCACGTCCCGGGGCTCCGTGCCCTGTTGACCTTCGGAGCCGCCGGCGAACTGGTCTGGGGTCCCGACGGCCGGGAACGTGGCCGCCGGGCCATGGAGCAGATCCGGGCCGCCACCCTGCATACCAGCGCCGAAGGCGACGCCTTCAACGCGGCCGCCAACGCCCGGGCCTGGAGCGACGGCCTCATCCACGCTCGCACCCGGGTCGTACCGGGGACGGGCCACGCCATGGCGATCTATTACGATGTGCGGGAGGACGTGCTGGAGTTCGTGCGCAAGGCGATGAGCTGACGAATGCGGACCCTGCCCCTTGGACCCACGGCGCCCGCCGTTTCCGTCATCGGCTACGGCGGCATGCACCTGTCGATCACCGACCGGCCACCGGAAGCGGAGGCGATCCGGGTGATCCATGCCGCGCTCGACGCGGGGATGACGCTGATCGACACCGCCGACGCCTACTGTCTGGACGGAACCGAAACCGGGCACAACGAACGACTCATTGCGCGGGCGCTCCGGGAATGGACCGGACCGCGCGAGCAGATCATTGTCGCCACCAAAGGCGGCATCGTCCGCAACGGCGGCCGGTGGGACCGCAACGCCCGGCCCGAACACCTGCACGCTGCCTGCGAGGCCTCGCTCCGGGCCCTCGGCGTCAGCCAGATCGCGCTGTACCAGCTGCACGCCCCCGACCCGTCGGTGCCGTTTGGGGAGAGCGTCGGGGCGCTGGCCGAGTTGCAGCGGGCGGGCAAGATCCGCTGGATCGGGCTCTCCAACGTGTCGGTCGGCGAGATCCGTCAGGCCGAGTCGCTGGTGCGGGTGACCACCGTGCAGAACCGGCTCAACCCCTTTTTTCGTGAGGCCCTGGCCGACGGGGTCGTGGCCTACTGCGCCTCACGCGGGATCGGTTTCCTGGCGTACAGCCCGACTGGAGGCGGTCGCCTCACCCGGAAGCTGCCCGCCCATCCCACCCTGGTCGAGATCGGCCGGCGCGTCGGTGCGACCCCACATGCGGTATGTCTGGCGTGGGTGCTCTCCAGGGGAGCCACGGTGCTGGCGATTCCGAGCGCCCGCCGAGTCGAACACGCCCGCGACAGCGCCACATCGGCAGACTTGGCGCTCTCCCAGGCCGATCTTGACGCCGTCACCGCCGCGGCCTTTGATCGCTCCTGACGGAAATCCGGCGGCTGGACGGCTCGGCATCCCCGGCCGAGGTGATGGCGCGGCAGACTCGGACTGATCGGTATATTTCGGCCATGCCAGCCTTACCCCGCCGCCACACCGTCACGTCCCTGATCGGCGATGTCGCCGTCGGCAGCGCCCATCCCATCGTCGTGCAGTCCATGACCAACACCGACACGGCCGATGTGCCGGCCACGGTCCGCCAGGTCGCGGCCCTGGCGCGGGCCGGGAGCCAGCTGGTACGGGTCACGGTCAACAACGACGAATCGGCGCGGGCGGTACCGGCCATCGTGGCCGGTCTCGCGGACGAGGGAGTGACGGTCCCGATCATCGGCGACTTCCACTACAACGGTCACCTCCTGCTCACCCGATACCCGGATTGCGCCAGCGCGCTGGCCAAGTACCGCATCAATCCGGGCAACATCGGCGGCAAACGGGCCGATGAGAACTTCCGGGCGATCGTCGACGTCGCTCTCCGGCACGGGAAACCGGTGCGGATCGGCGTCAATTGGGGCTCCCTCGATCAGAATCTCCTGACGGAGCTCATGGACGCCAACGCCCGTCTGGTTTCGCCGCGGGACGCGCGCGAGGTCCTGCTGGACGCCATGGTCCAGAGCGCGCTCCGCTCGGCGGCCCAGGCGGAGTCCATGGGAATGCCCCACGACCGGATCGTCCTCAGCGCCAAGGTCTCGGGGGTCCAGGATCTGGTGGATGTCTACCGGATGCTCGCTGCCGGCTGCGACTACCCGCTTCACCTGGGGCTCACGGAGGCGGGACTGGGGATGAAAGGCGTCGTGGCCAGCGCATCCGGCCTCGCGATCCTGCTGCAGGAGGGGATCGGCGATACCATCCGGGTCTCCCTGACCCCCAAGCCGGGTGGCGACCGCACCGAGGAAGTGCAGGTCGCGCAGCAGATCCTGCAATCGATGGGCCTCCGCAGCTTCACGCCGCAGGTCACCGCCTGTCCGGGGTGCGGCCGCACCACCAGCACTTTCTTCCAGCAGATGGCGGACGACATCCAGACCTACCTGCGCGACCAGATGCCGGCCTGGCGAGGGCGCTACCACGGGGTCGAGGACCTCAAGGTCGCCGTCATGGGTTGTGTCGTGAACGGGCCGGGCGAGTCAAAACACGCCAATATCGGCATCTCCCTTCCCGGGACGTTCGAGGAGCCCAAGGCTCCGGTGTACGTCGATGGCCGGCTGCTGATCACGCTCAAGGGGGAGACGATCGTCCCCGATTTCCTGAAGATCCTGCACGAATACGTCGAGTCCCGGTATGGCGCTTCAGCCTGACAGCGCCTTCGTCACTCATCCGATCCTCAGCCTGGTCACGATGTTCGTCGCCGGCCTCGCGACCAGCCTTACCCCGTGCGTCTATCCCATGATACCGATCGTGGCCGGGGTGCTGGGCGGTGCCGGAGCGTCGGAACGCTCCCGCAGCCGGACCATCGGATTCACCCTGACCTACATCCTCGGGCTGGCGCTGGTGTACGCGACCCTCGGCCTGATCGCCGGCCTGACGGGCTCGTTGTTCGGAGCCATCAGCTCCAACCGGTGGGCCTATTTTGCCGTGGGGAACCTCCTGGTCGTCTTTGCCCTGGCCATGCTTGTATTTCCGGTCCAGGTGCCGAATCGCCTGCTCGCCTGGGCTGGCCGATTCGGGGGGCGCTCGTATGGCGGCGTCTTCGCCATGGGCGCCACCTCCGGACTGGTGGCGGCCCCATGCGGGGCGCCGGCCTTCGCGGCTGCCCTGACGTTCGTCACCGTCTCCCGCAGCGCCGGCTGGGGCTTCGTCTATCTGTTCGTGTTCTCGCTGGGAATGACCGCCCTGCTCGCCCTGGTCGGGCTGGCCTCCGGGTTCGCGGGGGCGCTCCCGAAGAGTGGTCCCTGGACCGTGTGGGTCAAGCGGGCGGCTGGCGTCGTTCTGCTTGGGGTGGCCGAGTACTACTTCATCCAGATGGGGAAAGTCTCATGAGGTCGTTCCTGGGGCGTGCTGGCGTGGTGCTCGCCGGAGTGCTGGTCCTCGGAGCTTCGCGGTCTTCCGCCCAGGGGGACGCCGGCCTGCCGGTCGGCTCCAGCGCGCCCGTCGTCTCCGTGAACGACCTCGACGGCAAGCCGGTGAATCTGGGTCAGTGGATCGGCCGGAAACCCGTCCTGATCGAATTCTGGGCCACCTGGTGCAGCAACTGCGAGGCCTTGTTGCCCAGGTTTCGCGAGGCCCGGAAGAAGCACGGTGATCAGGTCGAGTTCATCGCCGTGAATGTGACGGTCAACCAGACACCTGAGCGGGTCCGTCGCTATCTTGCCGAACACGACGTACCGTTCCGCGTCCTGTATGACGACAAGGGCACCAGCACCCGGGCCTACCAGGCTCCGGCCACATCGTACGTGGTGATCGTCGACCGATCCGGCAGGGTGGCCTACACCGGGGTCGGGACCGATCAGCAGTTCGAACCCAGCCTCCAGCGCGTCGCTGGAGCTCAGGAGTAGAAGCCAATGCGCGTCTTGCCGTGGATCATCGCGGGTGGGCTGGTGTGGACCGCGCTGCCGGCCCTGGCCCAGGACACCACCGTTGGCCGGCCGGGCGCCGTGCTGGTTTCAGGGCCGCGCGAAGGGGACCGCGCGCCCGACTTTTCCCTTCCCTGGGCGTCGAAGGACACCGCGGGTGCGGAACCGTGGTTCAGCCTGAGTCACCACCGCGGCAAGGTGGTGGTGCTGGCCTTCTACCCCAGAGATTTTACCAAGGGCTGTACGGCGCAGATGCAAACTTTTACCGATCAGTACGCCGACCTGTTCGGGGATGACGTGGTGGTCGTAGGGATCAGCGCCGATTCCCTGGCCACTCACCAGCGCTTCGCGCACAGTCTGGGGATTCCGTTCCGCCTGCTGAGCGATCTCGATCAGTTGGTTTCGCGCAAGTACGGGAGCGCCGACCGCGACGGGTATAATCGCCGGACGGTCTACGTCGTGGACCGGCGAGGGAGGGTGGCCTACACCAACCTCCGCTTCGGCGCCCTGGATCCGCGATCCTACGCCGACCTGAAGGAGGCCGTTCAGGCCGCCCGAAAACGAGGCGGGTAGTCGACTGCATTGGCTGGACCTGGGTGCCGCCGCGCAGCGGACATACGGGTCGTCAAACGGGGGCTGAACCGAATGCACCACTATTCACAAACTGTGCAAAGCCCCGGCTGTACTGATGACACTGTCGCCAGTGTCATTATCAACATCCCCGATCGCATTTTTCTCAATGTGGGCATTGTGATTCAGCACTTGGCCGAAAGTGGAAAAGCAGCAACCGGCGTACTTGCTTCTGTGACAACCAGATCTCGGCTCCGGTCCACTTCGACCCCCAGTCCACATGTGGATAACCATCGAAATCCACACGCGTGGGAGACTCCATCCCAGTATGATGACGACTAGTTTGGCGCCTAGTCTGGTTTGTGGAAAAGCTGCATTCCGTCGGAACACTGTCTGCCGGAGCATCCGGACTCTGGATCCCGGGTCTTGAGCAGCCCATCCCTGCCGCCATCGGGCGGTCTGGTTCGCGCTCGGCGGGTGCTAACCCTTGAACCGGGATTGAGCGGAGACGCGATCTGGTGGGACGGGGGGAGTGTTCGGCTGGTGGGTCGGGTGGAGGACCTGGAACGCCGGGTGCCGTCGCGGGTACCGCGATTCGACCTGCCCGATGCGCTGGTGACACCAGGCTTCGTAGATGGGCACACCCACTTCGCGCTCTGGGCCGCGGGCCGTCGTCGGGCAAATCTCCACGGCGCGAGCACCCGGACGGAGGCCCTGCGCCGGGTGGCCGCCGGGGTCGAGGAACAGGGGTGGATACACGGTCACGGCTGGAACGCTCACCGATGGGCCGCTTCTCCGGACCGCCAGTCGCTCGACTCCGTCACGACGCTGCCGGCCTTCCTGCAGTCGGTGGACCTGCACTCGGGGTGGGTGAACTCAGCCGCACTCCGGATCGCCGGGATCGGGCGCCAGACGCCTGACCCCCCTGGCGGCCGTATTGTCCGGGATGGAGCAGGGGAGCCGACTGGTCTCCTGCTGGAGCGGGCCCAGGAACTGGTCACCGCGGCCCTGCCGGCGGCAGATGCGGACCGAGTACTCGAGGCGGTGCGGGAGGCGCAGAGTGAGGCGCACCGGCTGGGAATCACGGGGATCCACGATGTCGAAGGACCGGAAGCGCTCCGTGCCTTCCGCGCCCTCGAGTCGCGGGATGAGCTCCGTCTCCGGGTGCTGTTTCACCCTCCCGTTGCCCGCCTGCCCATGCTGATCGAGCAGGGGGCCCGAAGCGGCCTGGGAAGTCCCTGGCTCTCGCTGGGCGGAGTGAAACTCTTCCTCGACGGCACGCTCGGCAGTCGCACGGCCTGGATGCTCGAGCCATACGAGGATGGTCGGGACGCGGGGATGGCGCTCGCGCCTGAGCAGGAGGCGCGCCGGGCGGTGGAAGCGGCAGCGGCGGCCGGTATCGCCAGCACCGTTCACGCGATCGGCGACGCCGCGGTCCGCTGTGCGCTCGACCTTCTCGGCGGCCTCCCCGCCGTCGGGATCCCCCATCGCATAGAACATTTCCAGTGTTTCCATCCCGCCGACCTTGACCGCGCCGCTTCGGCCGGGATCGTGGCCTCGATGCAGCCGGCCCATATGCCGGAGGACATCGTACTGGCCGAGGAACGCTGGGGACCGCGGGCTCGGCGGGCCTACGCGCTGCGAAGCCTGCTGCGGGCGGGCACCGTGCTCGCGTTCGGCAGTGACGTGCCGGTCGCGCCGCTCGACCCCCGCCGGGGCATCGCCGCCGCGCTGGATCGGGCCGCGCCGGACGGCAGCTTCCCCGAGGGCTGGAATCCCGAGGAGCGCCTGCCATTCGAGTCGGCGGTGCGGGGATTCACCATCGGTACGGCCATTGCCGCCGGGGTCTCGGCGCACCGCGGGAAACTCGCGCCCGGCTACGACGCCGACCTGGTCGCCTGGCAGGTTGACGCCGCGGCGGAGCATGGAGACGGGCAGGCATTCCAGCACGCGCGCGTGCTCCTGACGGTCGTGGGTGGGGAGGTCGTCTACGCTGCGTGAGGCGGGGCTCGCCGGTCCCGCCGCCTTTCATCCCTTCCGCCTCTCCGATTAGACTCCCCCCGTCCTGATCCCGTCCCGCGTCCCCGAGGAAGGCCGTGCCCGAGTCTGCCATCCGCCGGACCAAGATCGTCGCCACCTTGGGCCCCGCCTGGGGCCGGCCAGACCAGATGCATGGGCTGTTCGACGCGGGGGTCAATGTCGTGCGGGTCAACGCGTCGCATGGCACCCCCGAGATCCGCCGCGAGTGGATCACCACCGTCCAGCGGGTGCGGTCCGAACGGCAGGAGTCGATCGGGCTGCTGTTCGATCTGCAGGGCCCGCGGATCCGGGTGGGTCTCTTGCCGCAGCCGATCCGGCTGGTTCCCGGCGAGCAGGTGGTGTTTGCTCCCGAGTCGGTGGTGACCGCCGGTGAAGTACCCACGACCTACGACGACCTCGCCCGCGATGTGCATCCCGGGGCGCGGATCCTGCTCGACGACGGTCTCATTGCCGTCGAGGTGCAGGACGTGCAGGGGGAACGGGTGCTGGCCACGGTGCGGTACGGGGGCGAACTCAAGTCGAACAAGGGCATGAATCTGCCCGGCATCGAGGTCAGCGCGCCGGCGCTCACCGACAAGGATCGTGAGGATGTGCAGCAGGCGGTGGCGCTGGGCGTGGACTACATCGCGCTCTCGTTCGTGCGCAAGGGAGCCGACCTCGACAGCCTGCGGCGCCTGGTGCCGCGCGGCATCAAGTTGATCGCCAAGATCGAGAAAGACACCGCGCTGCGTGAACTCAACAGCATCCTCGATGCCAGCGACGCGATCATGGTGGCCCGCGGCGATCTGGGGGTGGAGTTGCCGTTCGAGGAAGTCCCGCTCATGCAGAAGCGCATTATCCGCGAAGCCAACCTGCACGGCAAGCCGGTCATTACCGCCACCCAGATGCTGGAGTCGATGGTGCGCGCCCCGGTGCCCACCCGGGCCGAGGCGTCCGACGTGGCCAACGCCATTCTGGACGGCACCGATGCCGTGATGCTGTCGGCCGAGACCGCCGTGGGCGACTATCCGCTCGAAGCCGTCCGGGCCATGGACCGGATCGCCCGCGAGATGGAATCGCACCGGCACGGGCGCAGTGCGGCGTTCGATGCCGCGGTGGGCCGTCGGGGTGGGGAAGCGACCGACCGCCGGCACCCGCGGCCGGGAGACGGTCTGCCGGCCCGCACCGAGGACGCGATCGCCGTTGCGGTGTGCGCCGCCTCGGAACTGCTCCACGTGCCGCTGATTCTCTGTTTCACGAGCAGCGGCTTCACGGCCCGCAAGGTGGCCACCTACCGCCCCACCGTGCCCATCATCGGGGCAACCCCGGAAGCCGAGACCTATCGGCAACTGTCCCTGGTCTGGGGCGTGCTCCCCATTCACACGACCCACTCGACCGACTACGACGGTCTCCTCA
Source organism: uncultured Gemmatimonadales bacterium (assembly GCA_963709905.1). Lineage (GTDB taxonomy): Bacteria > Gemmatimonadota > Gemmatimonadetes > Gemmatimonadales > GWC2-71-9 > JADJOM01. The sequence continues at coordinate 493,155 of CAVPYI010000002.1, read as the reverse complement.
ACCAGGCCCGGGCCCAGATCCTCGAGCGCAAGCTGGCCCGGCCGGGCGAACGGGTGGTGGTGACCGCCGGCGTGCCGTTCGACGTGCCCGGGACGACCAACCTCCTGAAGATCGAGGCCCTGTGAGGTGCGGCTGACTCTTCTGGGAACCGGAACGAGTTTTGGCATCCCGCAGATCGGATGCGACTGCGCTGTCTGCCGGTCGTCCGACCCACGCGACCGGCGCGGTCGCTGCGCCGCCGCGGTCGAGGTCGACGGCCGGACGCTGCTCATCGACACGCCGCCCGAACTCCGGCTGCAGCTGCTCGCCGCCGGCATCGCGTGGGTAGACGCGGTGCTCTTCACCCACGAGCATGCCGACCATCTCAACGGCATCGACGATCTGCGGGTATTCTCCGTCCGCCGCCGCCAGGCATTGGATTGCTACGGCCCGGCGGAGACCCTGGAGCGGCTGCAGCAGGGGTTCCGGTACATCTTCGACGACGACGTGCCCGTCGCCGAGGGCACCTCCAAGCCGCACCTGGCACTGCACCCGCTCGAGCCCGGTGTCACCGTGGCAATCAGTGGAATCCCGGTACTCCCGCTGGCCTTCGAGCACGGCTTCCTGCGGGTTTATGGCTACCGCATCGGAGCGCTGGCGTACATCACCGACGTGAAGGCGATACCCGCGGACGCGTATCCGCTGCTCAGAGGCCTCAAGGTGCTGGTGCTGAATGCCCTCTGGTGGCGGCCACACCCGACCCACCTGTCCATAGGCGAAGCCGTCGAGGCGGCAAGGGCGATCGGCGCGGAACGCACGTTTCTCACCCACATCACGCACGAAACCGGACACGCCGAGCTGGAACGCCAGCTGCCTGAGGGCGTGGCCCCGGGCTACGACGGGCTGACGATCGAGGTCACATGAGGCTGCACTACGGGCGGATGCTCGCCGACCGGCTCGATGGAGAGCACGGACTTCCCCGCGCGCGGTTGGCGGAACTGGCCCGGCGCTTCGGGGACGTGCAGGCGGAGGTCGGTCGCCGCCGGACGGAAGGCGAGTACGGGTTCTATCGTCTGGGCGAGCAGACCCTGGCGGTGCAACAGATCCGGCGGTTCGCGGAAGGGGTGGGCCAGGCCTTCGACCATGTGCTGGTGCTCGGCATCGGCGGGTCCGCGCTCGGCATGAAGGCCCTGCTCAACGCTCTCCGGCGGCCGGGATGGAACGAGCTGGACGATGAGGGCCGCGACTTCTTCCCCCGGCTCACCGTGCTCGACAATGTCGATCCGACCAGCGTTGCCGAAGCCTTGCGCCGGATCGACCCTCGCCGGGCACTGGTGAATGTGATCAGCAAGTCCGGCGGGACCGCCGAGACCATGGCCCAGTACCTCGTGGTACGCCACTGGCTCGAGCAGGCGCTGGGCTCTGCTGCGAGCCGTCATCTGGTGTTCACGACCGATCCGAAGAAGGGCGCTCTCCGCAACATCGCGGAGCGCGACGGGATTGCCGCGCTCGACGTGCCCCCCGATGTCGGTGGGCGGTTCAGCGTGCTGTCCCCCGTGGGGCTGCTGCCGGCCGCGCTGGTCGGTATCGACATCGCGGGGCTGCTCGACGGCGCCCGCCAGGCCATGGCCCGGGCCGAGAATGACGACCTGCTGCATAACCCCGCGGCCCTCTGGGCGGCGCTCCATTGGGCCGCCGACACTAGTCTCGGCGCCCGGATCCACGTGCTCATGCCGTACACCGACCGGCTGCGGGAATTCGCGGAGTGGTTCCGCCAGCTCTGGGCGGAGAGTCTCGGCAAGGCCGTGGACCGTCGCGATCAACCGGTCAACGTCGGTCCGACCCCCCTCGCCGCGGTCGGTCCCACCGACCAGCACAGCCAGGTCCAGCTGTTCATGGAAGGGCCCTACGACAAGGTGGTAACGTTCCTGGCCCTGGATCGATTTGCGGAGGATGTGAACATCCCCGGTGACGACGGCCTGCCGCCCGATCTCGCCTACCTGGGGGGGCACTCGCTGGCCAAGCTGCTGCGCGCGGAGTATGAGGCCACGGCCGCCGCGCTGGCGCGAATGGGACGGATGAACTGTTCGATCCACCTGCCGGAACTGTCGCCGGCGGTGCTGGGGGAGGCCATCATGTTCTTCCAACTCGCCACCGGGTACGCCGGCGTATGGTACGGTGTCGATCCGTTCGACCAGCCCGGAGTCGAGCTGGGAAAGCGGCTCACCTACGGTGCGATGGGCCGGCCCGGTTTTCCGGCGGAATCGGTCGGGATCCCGGCCGGAGACCAGGCGTAACCCAGTCCCGCCGCATTCCCCCGGGTCCTCGACTCCGGCCCGTTGATCAGTGGCGCTCAGGCGGCTGCTCACCTACATTGCGGTGTTGGCCCGCTACTGTAACTCACAAGAGGACATTCACTTATGACCGACCACCGCGGCTCGTTGACGGCGCTCTTCGGCGGGGCAGTCAGCCTCGTGGGCGACGCGATTCGGGTGTCGGACCCCGCCAAGCTCCAGTCCGAGGCCATGGACAAGCTGGTCTGGTCGGCGGTGTTCGCGGAGGCCTCCGAGCGGGAGGCCGCTCGCTGGATTCTGTGGGAGACCGGACAGGCGGTTGGGGTGCGGCCGGCCTCGATCGGCTCGATCTACTTCGCCCGCGGGCGGGGTGAGTGCGGCGGCTTCACGGTCCCGGCGATCAACGTGCGAATGATGGCGTACGACACCGCCCGGGCGATTTTCCGGGCGGCGAAGACCCGCGACGCCGGGGCCATCCTGCTGGAGATCGCCCGCTCCGAGATCGCCTACACCGAACAGCGCCCGGCCGAGTACGTCTCGGTGATGATCGGCGCGGCCCTGCGGGAAGGATATCATCTCCCGATCTTCATCCAGGGCGATCACTGCCAGGTCAATGCCAAGAAGTATCAGGCCGATCCCAAAGCGGAGATCGGTGAAGTGAAGAAGCTCATCGCCGAGGAGATCGGGGCCGGCTTCTATAACGTGGACGTGGACACCTCGACCCTGGTCGACCTTTCCAGGCCGACCCTGCTCGAGCAGCAGCGTCTCAACTTCGAGCACGCCGCCGAGATCACCCACTTCATCCGCGAACGGGAGCCGGAGGGGGTATCGGTGTCCGTCGGCGCCGAAATCGGGGAAGTCGGCCACAAGAACAGCACGGTGGAGGAACTCCGGGCGTTCATGGACGGCTACCTGCCGGCGCTCCGGCGGTATCGCGACATGGAGGGCATCTCCAAGATCTCGGTGCAGACCGGGACCAGCCACGGGGGCGTCGTGCTGCCGGACGGGACGATTGCCAAGGTCAAACTCGACCTCGACGCGCTGGCGGCGCTGTCCAAGGTGGCCCGGGAGGAATACGGTCTTTCGGGCGCTGTGCAGCACGGGGCCAGCACGCTGCCACCGGACGCCTTCGGGAACTTCGCTCGGCTCGAGACCGCCGAGATCCACCTCGCGACCAACTTCCAGAGTATCGTGTTCGATCATCCGGCGTTGCCGGCGGAGCTGCGCCAGCGGATGTACCAGTGGCTCGACGCCAACGCCCAGAGCGAGCGCAAAGAGGGCGACACGCCGGACCAGTTCTACTACAAGGCGCGGAAGAAGGCGATCGGGCCGTTCAAGCGGGAGATCTGGTCTCTACCGGCCGCGGTCCGGCAGGCGATCGCCGCCGAACTCGAGAAGACCTTCGGATTCCTGTTCGACCAGCTGAAGGTGAACGGCACGGCCAGGCTGGTCGCCAAGTACACTCGGGCGCCCTACCAGGCTCAGAGCGCGCTGCAACGCGCCCTGGTGACCGCGGTGGATGACGCCGAAGCGGGAGAATAGGGCCATGGCGGGAGAGGACGTGGAGCGGGAAGTCGTCTACATCGAGCGCGACGGCGGATCGATCCAGCCGCTGTTGCTCGGGGCGCTGCTGGGACTCGCGGTCGGACTGCTGTTCGCCCCGCAGAGCGGCGAGGAGACCCGCCGGGGCCTCCAGCGTCGCCTGCGCAAGGTCCGGGCGCTGGCGGAGGAAAAAGTCGGCGAGCTGTCCGAGAAGATCGTCGGCGACTGGGCCGCGCCGGCCCCGACCCGGGAAGAGCAGCGGGAGGAGGCGCGCACCGATCTGGAGCGCCGCCTGAGTGCCGCTCGGGCCCGCAGGAAGGCACCCGTGCCGTCGGACGAGGACGAGGAGCCGGTCGCCTGACGCCAGGCGCGCTCCGGGGCCGGCTTCGTGGCGCGTCGGCCGTTGCCCGTCGCACCCTGCATCAGGCGGACCGGCACAACCTGCCGTTCCTGGCGAGCGCCCTCACTTTCGACGCGCTGCTCGCCGCGATTCCCTTCCTGCTGCTCCTGCTGATCGGACTGACCCACGTGGCCCGGCTGTCGCCGGACTCGACCACCGCGGATCTTCACGAGCTGTTCCGCCGATTGGTACCGCCGGCATCGGTGGCCTCGGGCGCCGGCCCGTTTGCGCGGATCGAAGCCTGGCTGCTGGGCCTGACCCGCTCGCGCGGGACCATTTCGCTGTTCGCCATTCCGCTCTTTCTGTGGTTCTCCACCCGGCTGTTCGCGTCGGTGCGTACGGCACTGACCCTCGTATACGATGTCCCGCGACGCCCGGACGACCGGCACTTCGTGGTGGGCTATCTCGGTGGCAAGCTACGGGACTCCATGATGGTGGTGCTGACCGTGGCCCTGGTGGTCGCCAACGCCTTTCTGACGACCGGATCCCGGGTGCTCGGCGCCCGCGGGCGGGAGCTCCTGCTCCCCGAAGTGGTGGCCTTCGCGTTCTCGGTCTCGGTGTTCTACATCGTCTACCGGCACGCATCCCCGCGCCGGCTTCCGCGGCAGGCGGCGCTGGTGGGGTCGGTGTTCAGCGCAGCGCTGTTCGAGGTCGCCAAGCGGCTGTACGGCTGGTACCTCCACAACGTGGCCGCGGTGAGCCGGTTCTCGACCGACGCCAATCTGGGTGCGATCGGTCTGTTCGTGCTCTGGCTCTATTACACCGCCCTGGTGTTTCTGCTCGGGGCGGTGGTCGCCGAGACGCTTGACCTGTCCAGCCGTCAGCGTGCCGTCGCGGACCCGTCGTCCCGCGCCTCCGCCGGTAGCTGAGCGGTCCGGTTTGGGCTATACTGGCCGCTCCCCGAGCCTGGGTAGTTGACCCGAAGCGCGGGCCGGTTCGAGAACCGTCCTAACCCATGACATCCCCACACCTGCTTTCCCCCATGCGCCTGCTGACCGCGGTGATTCTCCTTCCAGCCGTGCTGCATGCCCAGGAGTTCGATTTCTACTCTCGCGGCCCGTACCGGCCCGAGGTGCCGCGACCCGAGCTGCTGCTGGGGTATCGGATCGGCTCCCAGCACACCATGTATCACCAGCTGCAGCAGGCGCTGGACCGGATGATGGAATCGGCGCCCGACCGGGTCCGCAGCGAAGTGATCGGGAAGACCGCCGAGGGGAAGGTCATGCGGCTCCTGATCATCTCCGCGCCCGAGAACCTCGCCCGGATGGAGGAGATTCGGGCCGATCTGGCCCGGCTGGCTGATCCGCGTCGCACCAGTGCGTCCGATGCACGGGCCATCGCCGAGCGCACGCCGACCACGGTGCTCCTGAGCCACTCGGTCCACGGCAACGAGCCGGCAGGGTTCGAGGCCTCGATGCAGACCGTGTACCAGCTGCTGGCCTCGGACGAGCCGGAGACCCGCGAGATCCTCAAGCAGGTCGTCGTGCTGATCAATCCATCACAGAACCCCGACGGCCATGAGCGCTTCGCCGCCTGGTCCAACTCGGTCGCGGTGGGCACCGACGAACCGGCCGCGGTCGAGCAGACCGAGCCGTGGGCCATCTGGGGACGGTTCAACCATTACCGGTTCGACATGAACCGGGACATGCTGGCGCAGTCCCAGGCCGAATCCAAGGCGCTCGCCGGCGTCTACTTGCGCTGGCGGCCACAGGTCGTCGTGGATCTCCACAGCACCACGTCCCAGTATTTCTTCCCGCCGGTGGCGCAGGCGCAGAACGTCAATCTCCCGGCCCGTACCTACGAATGGTTTGACCGGTTCGGCCGCGGCAACGCGCAGGCGTTCGATCGCTACTCGTGGCAGTATTACGTCCGGGATGTGTTCGACTTCTTCTTTCCCGGCTACATCGATACCTGGCCGTCGCTGCGGGGCGGCGTCGGCATGACCTACGAGACCGATGGCGGCCCGGAACTGAAGAAGCGCAAGGACGACGGGACGTACGTGACGCTCGAGATGGCGATCGCCCATCACTACGTCGCGTCGCTCGCCACGCTGGAAACGGCTGCCCACACCCGGGTCGACCGGCTCCGCGATTTCTACGACTTCCACGTCAGCGGCATGGCGGAAGTGCAGAAACGGGCCCTGAAGCGGGTGCTGTTCACGGGCAGTGATCCGGGGCGGGCGCTGTGGCTGGCCCGCCGGCTGGCGTCGGAGGAAATCGACGTGACCCGGCTCACCCAGCCCTACACGGCGGCACGGGCCAGCTCGTATCTCGGCGGTGCGGCGGCCCGCCGGGTCTTCCCACCCGGCACCTACGTGGTGGACCTCGGTCAGCCTCAGGCCCGGCTGGCCACCGCCATGCTGGAGCCGCGGGCGGTGTTCGATTCGGGATTCGTCCGCAAGCAGCTCGCCGCCTACCAGCGCAACCAGCGCCGGGGGGATGCCGAGGACAAGGAGGGCTACGAATTCTACGACGTGACGGCGTGGTCGCTGCCGCTCACGCTGGGACTCGACGCCTGGTGGACCGACGAATCCCTCCCGGTGACCGGCGAGCGGATCACGTCGTCCGACCTGCTGCCGGCTGCCCCGGCCCCGGGTCGGGCCCAGTCCGCCTACCTGTTCGGCGACGATACCGAAGCGGGTGTCCGCCTCGCGATGCGGCTCCTCAGGGAAGGGTTCAAGGTCGCGGCCTCGACCCAGCCTGTCATCGCGGACGGGTCTTCGTATCCGCGTGGCACATTCGTCGTTCGGCTGCAACGCAATCCGGCCGATGTCCACGAACGGGTCGCCGCGTTGGCGCAGGAGGTCGGCGCGCGGGTCCATGCCATCCGGTCCGCGTACCCCGACACCGGCCAGTACGGCATCGGAAGCGAGGGGGTCGTGGCGCTCAAGGCGCCGCGCATCCTGCTGGCCGCCGGCGATGGCATCGACCAGACCTCCTTCGGGGCCATCTGGTTCTATCTGGAGCAGGAGATCGGCGTTCCGGTCACGCCCGTCAATGTTGCCTCGCTCACCAACGCCGACCTGGGCAACTACAACGTCCTGATCTTCCCGGATGGATCCGCCAACCGGCTGTGGCGTGAACTGCGCGAAAGCGGCGCCGAGAAACTCAAGAACTGGGTCCAGCAGGGGGCGGCAGTCATCGCCGTCGGGGGGGCGGTCGACCTCATGGGGCGGAAAGAGCTGGGCCTTACGACGGTTGTCACGGTGGCCACCGACAGCGCGGCGCCGAAAGACACCACCCTCAGCGACTCGCAGCGTCCCGGGCCCCCGCTAGTGTCGCCCACGGCGGCCGGTGGGAACCGGCCCGAGTACATCCCGGGGAGTATCTTCCGCGCCAGCCTGGATCGTACCCACTGGCTCACCTTCGGGTACGAACGGGATTACCTGCCCGTGTTCCTCGAGACCAGCAGCCTCCTCAAGCCATCCGAGAAGGGGGCCAATCCCGTGGTGTTCACCGGGACGGAGCTCCTGCTGTCCGGCTGGGCCTGGCCCAAGAACACCGAAAAGCACCTTGCGAACAGCGTCTGGGCCGCGGTGGAGTCGTCCGGGCAGGGGAAGGTGGTGCTCTTCGCCGAGAATCCGGTCTATCGCGGCTTCTGGCGTGGCCCCGCGAAACTGCTCACCAATGCCATACTGTTCGCGCCCGGTCGGTGAACCATGACCCCGGAATCCGGGCGCCCCAAACCGACTTGACCTCCCGTTCCCCTTTTTTCCCTTTCACCTTTCACCTCTCACCGCCCACCCTGACCCTTGTCCCCTCAGCCCCCACCCCTCACCCTCGTCGTCCTCGCTGCCGGACTCGGCACCCGGTATGGCGGGGTCAAACAGCTCGACCCGCTGGGGCCCGGGGGGGCCACGTTGATGGACTACTCTGTCTATGATGCCGTTCGGGCCGGATTCACCCGGGCGGTGTTCGTCCTCCGCCGGGAGATCGTGTCCGAGTTCGAGCGTACGATCGGGGCCAGATACCGCACCAAGCTGACCGTCGAGACCGTCTGCCAGCACCTGGACGCCCTTCCACCGGGGTTCAGCGCTCCGATAACCCGCTCCCGACCCTGGGGCACCGTCCAGGCCACGCTGGTTGCCCGCGAGCTGGTGCCCGGGCCATTCGCGCTGCTCAACGCCGACGACGTCTATGGCCGTGAGGCGATCCAGGTCGCGGCCGATTTCCTGCGCCAGGCCAGCCCGGGTTCGACGCTGCATGCCGTTGTGGGCTTTCGCCTGGAATCGACCGCGAGCCCGTCAGGCGGCGTCAGCCGCGCCATCCTGTCGCACGGCGCGGACGGCAATCTTCGGGAAGTGCTGGAGATCGAGGACCTGGTTCGAACAGCCGCCGGTGACTATCAGGGCCGGCTGCGAGGTGAGCCCATTCGGGTCGACGCCTCGGCCCCGGTGTCCATGAACCTGTGGGCCTTCGGCCCGGCGATCTTCCCCGTGCTTGACGGCGCCTTCAGACGGTTCCTGTCGGCCCACCGCGGCGACACGGCCGAACTCAGAGTGGCCGAGGCCGTCCAGGAGGGCCTGGCTCGGCAGGAACTCACGGTTCGGGTTCTGTCCACCGGGAGTCAGTGGTGCGGCGTCACGCACCCCGCCGACCGTGACTGGGTACGCGCCAGACTGGAGGACCAGGTACGAACCGGCGCGTACCCCGAGCGGCTGTGGGCGTAAGGGAGGCACCGCCGCCATCTGCACATCGTGTCACAGGATTATTCGGTCGACCCCCAGATTCGCGGCATCAGCCGGACTAGGCCGGTGCCGGTCACCACGAAGACGGTGAGCCACACCAGTCCCTGCGCCGTCCGTCCATAGAGAAAGCTGCCGGTCCCGAAGAGTGCCGCATAGACGAAGCCAACGCCCAGCACCCACCCCAGGAGGGCCTGAGGCAGACTGTCAGGCGATGGCCCCACACCGGCCTCGGCCCTGACCGTGCCCCACCCCGGTCCCGATGGACGCACCAGGCGATAGAACGCGACCAGCCGGTCTCGCGCGGTCGGGGCGGTGACGAAGGCCGTGATGACCCACACCACCGTGGTGATGGCTACCGTGGCGATCAGGGACACGTGGGCCGGGACGCCGTGGCCGTTCCGGGCCGCGATCGTGAACCCGACCGCCACGAGAAAGCTCGATACCATGGCGGCGATCTCACTCCAGGCGTTCACCCGCCACCAGAACCAGCGCAGAAGGTAGATCAGCCCCGTACCGGCACCGATCGAGAGGATCAGATCGAACGCCCCCTTGGCGGTGTCCAGGGCGTAGGTGAGCAAGGCCGCACACAGCATGAGGAGCGCGGTGGTAACCCGGCCAACGAAGACATAGTGTCGCTCGGTGGCGTCGGGCCGCAGGAAGCGCCGGTAGAAATCATGCACCAGGTAGGACGTGCCCCAGTTGAGGTGGGTCTCGATGGTCGAGCGGTAGGAAGCCAGCATCCCGGCGATCATCAGGCCCAGGAATCCCACGGGGAGGAACCGGAGCATGGCGGGGTAGGCCATGTCGTGGCCGATGAGCCCCTGGTCCACATAGGGGAAGGTCCGGGCGATGTCGCTCAGCTCCGGGTAGACCACCGTTGAGCACAGCGCGACCAGAATCCAGGGCCAGGGCCGCAAGGCGTAATGCATGACGTTGAAAAAGAGGGTGCCGGCCACCGCGTCCTTCTCGGTCCGTGAAGCCAGCATCCGCTGGGCGATGTAGCTCCCCCCGCCGGGCTCGGCGCCGGGGTACCACACCGACCACCATTGCACCGTGAGCGGTATGATCAGGACCGCGAGGAGGGTCGGCCAGTCGCCGAAATCAGGAAGCAGATTGAGCGTGCGCGGATCGATCTTGTCGAGTAGCCCGCCCAGTCCGCCCACCTCCGGCTGCTGGAGCGCGAACCAGGTCGTGGCCAGGCTCCCGGTCATGGTGATCGTGAACTGGATCGAGTCGGTGACCAGCACGCCCCAGAGCCCGGACACGGAGGCGAAGAAGATCGTCATGACCGAACAGACCACCAGGGTGCGGCCCATGGGCCAGCCCAGCACGATGTTGGCGATCTTGGCCGCGGCGAGGTTCACCGTGGCCATGATGACGCAGTTGAAGAACAGCCCGAGGTAGATGGCGCGAAAACCGCGCAACAGCGTTGCCGGTCGGCCCGAATAGCGCAGCTCGTAGAACTCGAGATCGGTGAGCACACCGCTTCGGCGCCAGAGCCGGGCGTAGAAGAACACCGTCGCCATGCCGGTCAGCAGGAACGCCCACCAGACCCAGTTCTCGGCCACGCCCCGTTCCCGCACCAGATTGGTGACGAGGTTCGGCGTGTCCGTGCTGAAGGTCGTCGCGACCAGCGACAGCCCGACCAGCCACCACGGCGCCGCCCGTCCCGAGGTGAAGAATTCCGTGGTACTGGAGCTGGCCCGGCGGGCGAAGAACAGGGCGGGGATGAACGAGATGACGATCGAAGCTGCGATGATGGCCCAGTCCAGCGGGGCGAGATGCATCGGGACTCCGAGACAGGGAGCAGCGTTCGCGGTCCAGCGGGGCGCGCAGGGGGCGGTCGGTGCGGGTGGGGACGACCGGCCACCTGGACGCGAGCGGTGAACCCCTGATTGGTCGGATCGGGTCGAACGGAAAATGAAGTGCCCCAGGCACCCCGAAGCGACACTGGACATCGCTTAGCGCTGCTACCGGCGAGGTCCTGACGCGGTTCGCGCGCCAGCGCCCTTCGGACCTGGGGCAGGGGAATGATAGTCGGCTGGCCGGCTGGTCGGCTAGTCGGCGGGCTCGGCGGCTGGTGTCATCGCCACGGCGGGGACGGCCGCTCGCAAACAACCACGACATTCGCCATCCAGCCGCCGAGCCGCCGATCTAGCCGCCGATCTAGCCGCCGATCTAGCCGCCGATCTAGCCGCCGATCTAGCCGCCGAGCCGCCGAGCCGACTAGCTTCCCGAATGGCCCTCGCCCTCGCCCGGAAATACCGCCCCCGCCGCTTCAGCGATCTCCTGGTCCAGGACCATGTAGCCTCGGTGCTCCGGGGCGCCATCGTAAAGAACCGGGTCGGTCACGGGTACCTGCTGACCGGACCGCGCGGCGTCGGAAAGACGACGGCAGCCCGGATTCTCGCCATGGCCCTCAACTGCGAGCAGAAGGGGACCACCGATCCCCCGGGCGAGCCCTGCGGGCAGTGCGAAAGCTGCCAGCGGATCTGGAGCGGAGGGGCCGGGCTCGACGTGGTCGAGATTGACGCGGCCTCGAACCGGGGCGTCGACGACGCCCGGGATCTTCGCGAACGCGCCATGTACGCCGCGTCCCGCGAGGGACACCACAAGGTGTACATCGTGGACGAGGCTCACATGCTGACCCGGGAGGCGTGGAACGCCCTCCTCAAGATCCTCGAGGAGCCGCCGCCTGGGGTGGTGTTCGTGTTTGCGACCACCGAGCCCCAGAAGATTGCCCAGCAGGCGGCCCCGGTGCTGTCCCGGCTGCAGCGCTTCGACTTCCGCCGCCTCGGCGCAGCCGCCATCCGCGACCGTTTGAGGACCGTGCTCGACGCCGAGCGGATCGAGGCCGACGACGATGCGCTCACGCTCATCGCACGGCAGGCGGACGGCGGCATGCGGGACGCCCTCTCCGTTCTCGATCAGTGCCTTTCCTTCGGGGAGGGCCGGGTCACGGCTGGGCGAGTTCGCGAGATCCTCGGTCTGGTCGCTGATGAGGTCTATGCCGCCCTGCTCGGACTCCTGGCCAACCGGACCCCGGCCGGCCTGTTCCCCCTGCTGGACCAGCTGGAGGACGCCGGGGCCGACCTGGTCGAGTTCATGACCGGAGTCGGGGAAGTGCTCAGAGCCCTGCTGATGGTGCAACTGGGCGCCCAACCGGAGGGACTGACGGAATCCCGTCAGCAGGCGCTCGCCCGGTACCAGGATCAGCTGGCACCGGAGGATCTGCTGCGGATGCTGAAGCTCCTCGGTGAGTCAGAGGCCATGGTCCGCCGAAGCGCCAACCCCAGGCTCGCGATCGAGACTTTGCTTCTGCGCTGGGCGTTGATGGATCGGACGGTGGATCTGGAGTCGGTGCTGGGCGGCTCGGCGGTTGGTCGGCCCGGGGATTCGGGCCGCCCCCCGGCCTCCAGCGCTACCCAAGGCAGTGCGATCCCGACCAGCCGCCCAGCCGCCGAGCCGCCAAGCCGCCCAAGCGAGCCGCCGGGCGGACCAGCCGCCGAGCCGCCCAGCCGTCGAGTCGAGCCGGCCGTCCGTCCCGCCGCGGCGATCCCGCGAGTTGACTTCACCCTGGAAGGCCTGCAGCGCGCCTGGCCGGATCTCGTCGCCGCGGCCCGGGACCAGAGCCGGTTCCTGGGTGAGGCGCTGGCCGCGGCCCGACCGGTGCAGGTCGAGGCGCCTGCGATCACCCTGGCGGTGCCGGACGGCAATCCGATCCATGTCGAGGCGCTGGGCCGGCAGCGGGATGCGGTGGAGCGGGTCCTGAGCCGGGCCCTGGGCGATACCGTCCGGGTCGCCCTGGCGGAGCCGTCTCCTGGGGCTGGAGGGGGCCTGGCGCGAGCCCGGCGACTGAGTGACGCCGAAGCCCGGGCGGAGCGGCTCAAGGCCCTGAAGGCGCGCGATCCAGCACTCGAGGCGGCGGCGGATTCCCTCGATCTGGAGGTTCTGGATTAGGCGGCGTCCTTGCTTGCCTTGGGACCACGGCACCTCTACTTTCCTCAGACTTTGCAGTCACTTAGCGATACTCTTCCAATGGCCGATTGGCAGCAGTTAATGCAGTTCAGCCAGCAGATGCAGGGGCGGCTCCAGCAGCTCCAGCACGATCTGGCGGAGAAGTCCCATGATGGCCAGGCTGGGGGCGGCTTGGTCCGGGTGACCGTGGATGGCAAGGGCACCGTCCGGTCCCTGCACATCGACCCCGAGGCGTTCCAGGAACGGGACGCCGACCTGCTTGCCGATCTGGTCTTGAGCGCCATCGCCGAAGGCCAGCGCCGTGCGGCGGAGGCCCTCCAGCAGGAAATGCGGCGGGTTTCGCCGCTGCCCTTCAACCTGCCGCTGTAAGGTCTGTGGGCGCGCTCGACGACCTCGTGACGGAGTTGGCGAAACTCCCCGGGATCGGTCGCAAGACCGCACAGCGGCTGGCCCATCATCTTGTGCGTGAGCCAGGTGATCGGCTGACGCGGCTGGCCCGGGCGCTCGTGGTCGTAGCGGAACGGGTCCGGCCGTGCACCGAATGCGGCCATCTGGCCGAGCAGGAGCGGTGCGAGATCTGCCTCGATCCGCGGCGGGATGAGGCGCTGCTGTGCGTGGTCGAGGAGCCGTCCGGGGTGGCGATTCTGGAGCGCGCCGGGGAGTATCGCGGCCGCTACCACGTGCTTGGCGGCCGGATTGACCCGCTGGGGGGCATCGGTCCCGAGGCGCTCCGACTCGATCGGCTGGTGGAGCGCGTAGCGGGCGGTGCGGTGCGCGAGGTCATCCTCGCCACCAATCCGTCGATGGAGGGTGAGGTGACCGCCACCTACATCCAGCAGTTACTGGTGGGGAAGGGCGTGCGGGTCACCCGGCTGGCCCGGGGCCTGCCCGTGGGTGGCGATCTGGAGTACGTGGACGGGGTTACCTTGGCCCACGCGCTCACCGCCCGCCAGGAGATCGGCTGATGGCTCGGCGCGGAGCGGTCCTGTTCGGTCTGGTGGCCGGCGCGGCCCTCGGGTGGTTCGCGTCGCAACGGCACCTCGTCCGGCACCGCCAGGACCTGTTCAGCCCGCGACCGATCCGCCGGTTCGCGGCCCTGGGGACGCTGGCGGCGGGGCAGGGAGTCGAAACGGTGCGGCTGCTCAGGGACTATCTCGAGTGGGAGCGCCACCCGGTGCTCCGGCGGCGGGCGGCCGCGATCGTCCGTCGGCTGGAAGCGGCCCTCGGCTAGCCGCAGAGGAGCGTAATGTCCGGTGCAACCAGCTGGTCGTTCCGTGAGGAAGACTCGGGCAGAATCCAGGTGATTCTGTCCGAGTTCCTGCGCGAGAGCAATGCCCGAACCGGGATGATCGTGGACCGGACCGGGCAGATGGTGGCCGTCGTTGGCGAGGAGCCGACGTTCGACCCCACGGCCTTCGCGTCCCTCACGGCGGCCGACTTCAGCGCCAACGATCAGCTGGCCCGGATGATCGGCGAGCCGGAGTTCGGGAGCCTGTTTCACCAGGGCGAAAAAGAGTCGATGTACCTCGCCGATATCGCGCGGCGGGTGATCCTGGTGGTCCTGTTCGACAACCGGACCACGCTCGGACTCGTCAAGCTCCGGGTCCGGCAAACCGTGCTGGATCTCCGGCAGGTCTTCGAGGACATGTTCACGCGGGGAACGGCCGGCCAGCCACAGGTCGAGACCGGATTCCTGGGCGAGGCCGAAGATGAGATCGACAAGCTGTTCGGCGCCTGAGGCGGAGTGACGATTCCATGTCGATGATCAACTATGCCTCGCGCGAGATCAACTGCAAGCTGGTCTACTACGGCCCCGGGCTTGGCGGCAAGACCACGAATCTCGAATTCGTGTACAACAAGGTGGCGCCCAATTCCCGTGGCAAACTGATCTCCCTCGCCACGGAGACCGAGCGGACCCTGTTCTTCGACTTCCTCCCGGTCGATCTGGGTACCATCCGGGGGTTCAAGACCCGCTTCCATCTGTACACGGTCCCGGGGCAGGTCTACTACAACGCCTCCCGCAAGCTGATCCTCAAGGGGGTGGACGGCGTCGTATTCGTGGCCGACAGCCAGATCGAACGGATGGAAGCCAACATCGAGTCGATGCAGAACCTGTACGACAACATGGCCCAGCACGGCTACAACCTGACCGCGATCCCCTTCGTGGTGCAGTACAACAAGCGCGATCTTCCCAACGCCGCCCCGATCCGGGAGCTGCAGGCCGCCCTCAACCCGGGCTGGCCGCTCGAGGACCCTGTGCGCCAGAAACTCACCGGCGACCCGTACCACGAGGGCGAGATGCTGGTGGAACAGATCGAAGGGCAGTGGGTCGAGCGGGCGCCGTTCTTCGAGGCCGTGGCCATGTCGGGCGACGGTGTGTTCGACACCCTCAAGGCCGTGAGCAAGCTGGTGCTCAAGAGCCTCGGATCCACGTGATGTGGAACCTGCCGAACATCCTTACCCTCGTTCGGATCTGCCTCACGCCGGTCATCGCCCTCCTGCCGTTCATCGAAGGTTACTGGCCCAAGCTCATCTGCTTCATCATCTTCCTGTTCGCCGCCATCACCGACGTGGTGGATGGATACCTGGCGCGGTCGCGCAACCTGGTGACCGACCTGGGCAAGCTGCTCGATCCGATCGCCGACAAGTTGCTGCTGTTTGCGACCATCATCCCGATCTACTGGATCTCCCGGACCCGTCACGACCTCTACGATATTCCGGTCTGGGGAAGCATCCCGCTCTGGGTCTGTGTGCTGCTGATCGGCCGGGAGCTGGCGATGACCGGTTTCCGGGCGTGGGCCAATCACCGGGGGATCGTCATCCCGGCGGCCGGCGCCGGCAAGCTCAAGGCCACCATTCAGAACATTTACATCGGTGCCACGTTCCTGTGGTTCACCTTTCGCGACGCCCGCAAACCCCTCGGCTGGGAACACAACCGCTTCGCGGACTACTGGAATGAGTTCCACGGTGGCGTTGTGGCCCTGACCCTGGCCCTCGCCACCGCGCTCACGGTGTACTCGTTCGTCGTGTATATCTACAAGTACCGGGGGTTGTTCAGTCACCGAGGGTAGCCGTCGGCCATCAGCCATCAGCCGTCAGCCGTCAGCCGTCAGCCATTAGGCACGGGCTGTTAGGTGTTAGCGGGCTCCCCGCTCGGAGTACCCAAGATGCTGCGCCACCCGGTCGTCCAGGGCTGATGGCTGACGGCTGACGGCTACCCTCCCATGCGCATTGAACTCCTCACCATCGGTACCGAACTGCTCCTCGGGCAGGTGGCCGACACCAACAGCGCCGAGATCGGCCGGGCGCTGGCCGCCGCCGGGATTCCCGTGGTCCGCGGGACCGTGGTCGCGGACGACCCCGGCGCCATCCGGGATGCGGCGCGGCAGGCGCTCGACCGCACCGGGGCCGTGCTGGTGACCGGCGGCCTTGGTCCAACCGCGGACGACGTCACCAAGCTGGTCTTCGCGGACCTGTTCGGGATGCCGCTCGAATTCCATTCCGAGATCTGGGAGACGCTGGTGGCGCGGTTCGCCCGCTTCGGCCGCGTCCCCTCCGAGAAGAACCGTTCCCAGGCCGAGGTGCCGCAGGGCGCCACGATCCTTACGAACCGCTGGGGTACCGCGCCGGGACTCTGGCTCGAGAACCCCACGGGTCTGGCGATTCTCCTCCCCGGCGTTCCCAGCGAGATGCGCGGTCTCCTCGCGCATGAGGTGCTTCCGCGGCTGACCCCGAAGAGCGAAGGGCTGGTCGTTCGCTACCGGACGATCCGCACGACCGGCGTGCCGGAATCGGCCCTGGCCGAGCGGCTCGATGCCGTCGAGGGAGAGATCCAACCGCTGTCGCTGGCGTACCTGCCGATCAGCACCGGCGTAGATCTTCGGGTGACGGCCTGGAACCTGGATCCGGCCGAGGCGGATGCCCGGCTGGAGCAGGCGTTGGCACTGCTCAAGGCGCGAGTGGGCGATTGGCACTATGGCGACGACGCGGCCGATCTCGCCCAGGTAGTCCTCGCCCGGGCCCGCGCACTCGGCCTCCACCTCGCGACGGCGGAATCGTGCACCGGCGGGGCGATCGCCGCACGGCTGACCGACATCCCCGGAAGTTCGGATGTGGTTACCGGAGGGATCGTCGCCTACGACAACCGGGTGAAGGTCGAGCAGCTGGGCGTCCCACCGGCGATTCTGGAGGCGCACGGTGGGGTCAGCGAGCCGGTCGCGCGGGCAATGGTGGAGGGCGCCGTACGGGTGTTCGGGGTCGAATTGGCGGTTGCGGTGACCGGCATCGCCGGGCCAGGCGGTGGCAGCCCAGAGAAGCCGGTGGGCCTGGTTCATCTCGCCTTCGCCGCGGGTACAGAGCGCAAGTCGTCCCGACACGTCTTTCCGGGTGATCGTGCCGAAGTTCGGGCCAGAACAGTTCAGGCGGCGCTGATCGGCCTGCTCCGGTCGCTGTCGGACTGGCGCACCCCTGCCGAACCAACGCCCTGAGGCGTTGGCTCCATGGAGTTGCCCGGCGGTCTGCCGGCTGTTCACTGCCACTCGCAGGCGCCGCAACTCTGCCAATCTGACCCTTCGCCGGAGCATGGTCGTTGCAGTTATCTTTCGCACGTCCGTTAGGAGGCTACCTCGCAAGTGGTTACCAATAAAGATCTTGGCGCAAACGCGTCTGAGCCGGAGCCGGACCAGGACGGGTCCGGGGATGCCGGGACGGCCGGGGATCCCGTAGTGGGATCTGTCCAACTGCCCATGGAGCCTGATTCGGAGGCGATCCGGCGGCTCGATGACCAGCTGGGCGAAGCCAAGGACCGCCACCTCCGGCTGGCCGCGGAGTTCGACAACTTCCGCAAACGGGTCGCACGCGAACGCGACGAGATCAGCGGGCGGGCACAGGCTGCCCTGGCCGGAAGGCTGCTGGATGTGCTCGACGATCTGGACCGGCTGGTGGCCGAAAGCGCTCCCGGGTCGCTCGACGACGTCACCCGGCAGGCCATGGTCCTGATCGACCGGAAGCTGCGGAAGGAACTCGAGGCCGCTGGCCTGGAACGAATCGATCCGGTGGGTCAGCAGTTCAACCCAACCGAGCATGAGGCTGTCTCTGCGGTCCCGGTGCCGAAGGGGAAGACCGACCATACTGTTGGCGCAACCTTCCAGGCAGGGTACCGCTTCAAGGGGTTGCTGGTCCGGCCGGCACGGGTGCAGGTGTATTCATCCGAAGGACACGGCTGACAGTGGCGCGGGACTTTTATCAGGTGCTTGGGGTCCCGGACTCGGCCTCGCCGGAAGAAATCAAGAAGGCCTATCGCCGACTCGCCAAGCAATACCACCCGGACGCCAATCCAGACAACGCCCAGGCGGCCGACCGCTTCAAGGAGATTTCCGAGGCCCACGCCGTGCTCTCCGACGCGGAGAAGCGCAAGCGCTACGACCAGATGCGGCGGCTGGGCGCGTTCGATGGCGGGTTTCGCCGGGGGGCCGGGACATCGAGCGGGGCGGGGACCCGGGGCGGGGGCCCCGGCCCCAGCGGCTCGGGACCGGGAGCCGGATTCGAGGGCTTCGATTTTTCCGATATCGGGAACTTCGGCCTGGGCGACATCTTTTCGTCGATCTTCGGCCGGGCAGGAAGACGCGAAGAGGGCGCCGCGGAAGCCGTCGAGACGGTGGTGGAGATTCCGTTCCGGGTCGCGGCGCTGGGTGGAAAAGTCCCGGTGCGGCTTCCGCTCACCGAGACCTGCCGGCAGTGCCACGGGTCCGGGGCCGCGCCAGGCGCGAAGGTCAGCTCCTGCCCCGAATGCAACGGCCGCGGGACGGTGACCTTCGGCCAGGGCGGTTTCGCGGTCAGCCGTCCCTGCCCACAATGCCGCGGCCGCGGCAAGGTGCCCTCGACTCCCTGCCCAGCCTGTGCCGGCGCGGGTGAGGTACGGGCGGAGCGGGAAGTGCTCATCACCGTCCCCCCTGCCACCGAGTCGGGCAGCAAGGTGCGGCTGCGCGGCCAGGGCCAGCCATCCCGACCCGGAGAGTCACCCGGCGATCTGGTCGTCACCTTCCAGGTTCAGCCGGACCGGTTCTTTCAGCGCGATGGCCTCGACGTGCTGTGCGAAGTCCCGATCAATCTGGCCCAGGCCGTTCTGGGGACCCGTCTCCGGGTGCGGACCCTGGATGGCAAGAAAGTCGTCCTGCGAATCCCACCCGGGACCCAACCCGGCCGGAAATTCCGCGTCAAGGGTCTGGGGATACCCAAAGGCGACCGCCGAGGTGATCAGCTGGTGCAGGTGCAGGTCCAGATCCCGGACAAGTTGACGCCGGAGCAGGAGGATCTGGTCAAACGGTTTGCGGAGGCCGGGAAGCTGGCGTTCTAGCTGTCAACTGTCAGCTATCAGACGATGCCGTTCTCGACCAGGTACTGGTAGACCTTCAACTCTGATGGCTGATGGCTGATGGCTGACGGCTGACGGCTGACAGCTGATAGCTCACCACTAACGACTGACCGCAAACTCCCCCGTCGCCCGCCCGCTCTCCCGGTAGCTTTCGACCAGCGAACGGTGGGTCGCGGTATCGGTCTCGGGTGAAGGTGGTATCCGCTGAGTGTACCGGCCGTCCGCCGCCAGTTCCCAGGCCTGCCGGTTATCCCGCCACATGATCTCCAACAGCTCGCGAATGGTGGCCCGGTGGGTGGGATCGTCCACCGGGGTCACCGCCTCGATCCGGCGATCGAGGTTCCTCGGCATCCAGTCGGCGGAGCCGATATAGACCTCGTCGCGGCCGGCGTTCAGGAAATGGAAGGCGCGGCTGTGCTCGAGGAATCGCCCGACGATGCTGATCACCCGGATCCGGGTGCTGACTCCCGGAATGCCGGGCCGCAGGCAGCAGATGCCGCGCACGATCAGGTCGATCGTGACCCCGGCCTCTGAGGCCTGGTAGAGGGCCCGGATGATCGCCGGGTCGACCAGGGCGTTCATCTTCGCCACCACCCGTGCGGGCCGACCGGCCCGGGCGTGCTCCGCCTCCCGCCGGATCATCTCGGTAAAGCGGTCGCGCATCCCGTGCGGCGCCACAATGAGCTTGCGATACTGGCTCGGAGCGCCGACCCCCGTGAGCACGTTGAACAGGTCGGTCAGGTCCGCGCCCAGCTCCGGGTCGGTGGTGAGCAGCCCGAAATCGGTGTACAGGCGGGCGGTGCGGGGGTGGTAATTGCCGGTGCCGATATGGAGGTAGCGCCGCATGGCGTCGCCTTCACGGCGAACCACCAGCATGATCTTGGCGTGGGTCTTGAGCCCCGCCGCGCCGTAGCTCACGTGGACCCCGACATCCTCCAGCCGCTGGGCCCACCGGATGTTGTTCTCTTCGTCGAATCGGGCCTGCAGCTCGATCAGGACCGCCACCTGTTTCCCCCGCTCGGCGGCCTGCGCCAGGAGCCGCGCGATGCTGGAATCGCCGCCGGTCCGGTACAACGTGAGCTTGATCGCCACGACGTCCGCATCGTCCACGGCGGTCTGGATGAGGCGCTCCACCGAGCTGGTGAAACTCTCGTAGGGATGGTGGACCAGCACGTCCCCCTCACGAATGACCTCGAAGATGTTCCGCCCGCCGGCCAGTCGGGCCGGTGTCGTGGGATGGTGTGGCGGGTCCTTGTGGGCCGGGAGATCGACGCTCGCCGCCAGGCTCAGCAGGTCCGCCGTGTCCAGCAACCCCGGCACCTCGTACACATCGTCCGCACCGAGCGGGGCGGACAGGTCGCTCTGGGCCGCGTTGAACTCGGCCAGCAGCACTTCCCGGATCGAATGGGGGAGGTTCGGAGACACCTCGAGCCGCACGACCGCCCCGAATCGCCGGTTGCGGACCTCCTCCTGAATCGTGCTCAGCAGGTCCTCGGCCTCCTCGTGGTCGACCTCGAAATCGGTGTTCCGGGTGATCCGGAAAGGGTGGCAGCCGAGGATCTCGACGCCGGGGAACAACGCTTCAACGTTGGCGGTGATCAACTGCTCCAGCGGCAGGAACCGCCAGCCTTCGCCCACCGCCACCCAGCGCGGCAGGATCTTGGGCACCTTCACCCGGGCAAACCGTTCCTCCCCGTCGGCGTCCCGCAGGGCGACCGCGAGCGACAGACTCAGGTTCGAGATGTACGGGAACGGGTGGGCCGGATCGACCGCCAGGGGCGTGAGGACCGGGAAGACGTTGTCGTTAAAGTACCGGTCGACCTGCTGGCGCTCTTCCGCCGAAAGGTCGGCGATGTCGAGCAGGGTCAACCCGTGTGGCCTGAGCCCCGGCAGCACCGCGTCGTGCAGGCAGCGGGCATGGTCGCGGAGCAGCTCCCGGACTACCGCCGCGATCTCCCGCAGCTGTTCCTCGGGCGTCATCCCGTCGGGGGAGCGCTCGCTGTAGCCGGCGGCGAGTTGGTCCTTGAGGCCGGCCACGCGGATCTGGAAGAACTCGTCGAGATTCGAGCTGAAGATTCCCAGGAACTTGAGCCGCTCCAGCAGCGGCGTGCGCCCATCCTCCGCCTCGTGCAGGACCCGGCGATTGAACTCCAGCCACGACAGCTCGCGGTTGATGTAGAACGCGGGGTTGCCCAGGTCGGGACTCGCGTCCAGGACGGCGGCGGTCTCTTGCGGAATGATGTCGGTCACCGGGCGGAATCTATCTGCCGGCGCTGCCCGGGCCAGAGTGGCGGGTCAGGGGGCGGAAGTGGGGGAAAGGCGGAATGGGGGGTTGGCAGAATGGCGGAATGGCGGAATGGCGCCTGGCCCCGGTGCCCATTCCGCCATTCGTCCATTCGTCCATTCGTCCATTCCGCCATTCCGCCATTCCACCGGAGCCGGCCCTACTGTCGCACATGAACCTCTTTCTCCCCGACCATGAATGAGAGAAAGAGACTCACCAGGCCGATCAGCAGCCCGGCCCAGAACGCGGCCCAGAAGCCCGAAACCGTGAAGCCCAGCGCGAACCGGCTCGACAGCCAGCTGGTGAAGAGCAGCAGGACGGCATTGATCACGAACAGGAACAGCCCCAGGGTCCCCAGGACCAGCGGACAGGTCAGCAGCGTCAGCAGGGGGCGCAGGGTGGCGTTGACCAGGCCAAACAGCGCGGCGACGATCACCAGCCCCAGGGCCCCGCCGGTGTAGTCCACCCCGGGGACCACCTGGACGGCCACGTACAACGCCAGGGTGTTGATCAGCCACCGGATCAGGAGCGACCGCATCAGGGCCGGTTCCGGAGGAATCGGTCGAACCAGTCCATCACGGTAATCCACCACAGCCGGCGGTTCCGCGGCTTGCTGACGAAATGGTCTTCGTCCGGGAAATACAGGAACCGAGATGGCACCTTCTTGAGGCGGAGCGCGTTGAACGCCTGCATGCCCTCGGACAGGTCGACCCGGAAGTCGTTCTGACTGTGGATCACCAGCATCGGCGTCGTCCAGTTCGAAACGAAGTTGGCCGGCGACCATTTTTCCATGTTCGCCCGGGCCGCCGGCACGACTTGAGACCCTCCGAATTCCCAGAGCGGGAACCACTGCTCTTCAGTCGAGCCCGCAAAACTGAGCGGGTTGAAGATCCCGTCGTGGGCCACCAGCACCCTGAAACGGTTGGTCCGCCCCGCGATCCAGTAGACCATGTACCCCCCGTACGAGGCGCCAGCGGCGCCCATCCGGGTGCTGTCCACGTAGGACCGGCGCGCCAGCAGGTCGAGGCCTTTCATCAGATCGTCGTACGGGAGCCCGCCCCAGTTCCGGCTGACGCTGTTGGTGAAATCCTGCCCGTATCCGGTGGAGCCATGAAAATTCACCCCCGCCACCAGGTATCCGCGGGCGGCGAACATGGCGTAGTTCCACCGGCTGTGCCACTGGTCGAGCCAGGCGCCCTGGGGGCCGCCGTGGATGAGGTAGATCAGGGGATACTTGAACAGCGGATCGAACCCGGGCGGCTTGACCAGCCAGCCGTAGACCGAGTCCCCCTGTGCGCCGACGAATCCGAAGCTTTCCGCCGGCGTGAGTTCATAGGCCTGCAGTCGGGTGTCGTTGACCCTGGTCAGCTGCCGGGCACCCTTGCCGTCGATCCCGGCGAGCCAGACCTCCGGGGGCTGGTCGGCGGACGATCGGAGGAACACGATGCCATCGGCCCGGGGGGAGACCTGCGCGAAGGTATTCGTCCCACCCCGTACCAGGCGGGTGACCCGGCCCGCGGGCACCTCTATCCGGTACAGGGAGGTCCCGCCTCGTTCTTCCACCTCGGCCAGGACCGCCCGGCTGTCCGGGAACCAGCTGTAATCCGAGATGCTCAATTCCCACCTCGGTGTCACGGGGAGCCGGCGTCCGCTGGCCCGCTCGTACAGCATGAGCTGCCGGCGGTCCGACTCGAATCCCGGTGTGGCCATGGCGAGGTAGGCCAGGTAGCGGCCGTCGGGCGAGTACAGCGGAGAATGGTCGTTGCCCGCGCTGGTGGTGACCGCCTGCTTGGCCGAGCCATCGGGACCCATCACGAAGATGTCGTTGTTGGTGCTGGTGGCGAGGGCCGAGTCGGGGTTGTAGACGATCGCGACTTCGGTGCCGGTCGGGGAGACCGACACGTCGCGGCCGCCAAGCGCCAACGGCGGGACGTCGCGGTCAAAGGGCGTGACGTCGGTCGAGACGCCGGAGGCCAGGTCGACCCGGAACACGTGGGAGCGGATCCCCAGCCGCCACTCGTTCCAGTGCCGGTAGAACAGGTCGGAGATGATCCGCGCGTCGGTCGGCCAGGGAGCCGCACGCCTGGCGGCCTCGCTGGAATCGCCCCAGGTCACGTCGGTCCAGTAGTACAGCGACTTGCCCTCGGGTGACCAGGTGAAGTCCCGGATCCCGGTGTTCACGTTGGTGACCCGGGTCGCCTCTCCGCCGCGGATCGGCATGCGCCAGATCTGGGTGCTGCCGTCGCGAGTCGAGATGAAGGCCATGACCCGTCCATCCGGCGACCACCGCCCGGCGCGGTCGTTCCCCTGGCCGCCGGTGGCCTGCCAGGATTCGCCGGTAGAGACGTCGGCCAGCCAGATCCGGGTCGACATCCGGTTCTCTTCCAGCGACGGCGTGGAGATCGTGAACGACACCTGCGAGCCGTCCGGCGAGAGCTGGAGGTCGCTCATGATCGGTGTCGTGATGAAGTCCTCGATCGAGATCGGGGCTCTCTCCTGGGCCCGGCTCGTGCCGGCGTTGAGGCCGAAGGCGAGCAGTATCACCAGCACGGGCAGGCGCATCAGGCGATGACTCCACCGCCGTGGACGAGGCCGTCCTCGGCGAACAGGACGCCGGACTGGCCCGGCGTGATGGCACGAACGGGGGTGGCGAGGGCCAGGGTCAGGCCGTTCGCGTCCAGATCGACGATCGTGGCCGGCACGGGCGCGGCGCGATGCCGCACCTGAATCAGGCAGGCGTCGCCGGCCGCGAGCGGATCGGCGAGCCAGTTGATCTCCTCGAGCCGGACGGTGTGCCCCAGCAGGTCCTCGAGGCCACCCACCACGACCTCGCGGCTGTCGGGCCGGATCTCGACCACGAATCTCGGCTGGGCCGAGCCGCCCGGCAGTCCCTTGCGCTGACCGATGGTGTACCGGGCGAATCCCTCGTGCCGGCCGATGACCTCGCCGGTGGTGGTGACCAGCGGACCGGGCGTCAACGCCGGCGCATCCACCGGCAGGTGCTGTGCCAGCACCGCGACGTAGTCGCCGTCGGGCACGAAGCAGATCTCCACCGACTCCGGCTTTTCGGCCGTGACCAGGCCCAGCCGCCGGGCGTAGGCCCGGGTTTCCGCCTTGGTGAGCCCGCCGACCGGGGTGAGCATCCGGCCGACCACGCTCCGATCGATGCCCCACAGGAAGTAACTCTGGTCCTTGGCTGGATCGGCGCCACGATAGAGCCGGCCATTCCGGGCGAGGGCGTAGTGACCGGTGGCGAGGAAGTCGCAGTCCAGCGCGTCGGCGTGGGCCAGGAGATCGCGGAACTTGGTGAAGGAATTGCAGCGGACGCAGGGAATCGGCGTTCGACCCCGGCCGTACTCCTCGACGAAATCCCGGATGACGTGCCGGGAGAAGTGGTCTTCCAGGTTCAGCACGTAGTGCGGGATGCCCAGCGTCTGGCACACCGTCCGGGCGTCGTTGATGGAGTCGAGCGAGCAGCACGGGCGATCCGGTACGCTGTCCCCATAGCAGAACAGCTTCATCGTCGCACCGATGACCTCGTACCCCTGCTCGACCAGAGCGGCAGCGGCGACGGAGCTGTCGACGCCGCCGCTCATGGCCGCGAGAACCCTGGACGGCTGGGCGGCTCGGCGGCTGGGCGGCTCGAGTGCGGAATCGACCTTCTGGGGAGCCTGGCCCACGCCCACCGAGGCCGATACCTCCGAGGCCGAGCCGCCGAGCCGCCGAGCCGTCGAGCCGCCGCGCTCAGCCACGATCGAGCACCGGTGCCAGCCGTCGGACCCGGGCGACGATCTCCGGCAGGACGCCGGCAACCTGGTCGATCTCGGCCTCCGTGGTCTCGCGCCCGAAACTGAAACGGATCGCGCCGGCGGCCAGGTCCCGGGGGATGCCCATCGCGGTCAGGACATGAGATGGCTCGGCCGCGCCGGTGGTGCAGGCGGACCCGCTGGACGCTGCCACACCGGCCAGATCGAGATGCATGAGGACCGTGCCGCTCTCCGTTCCGGGGATCAGGACATTGAGTATCTGAGGGGCTCGTGGCGACTCCTCACCCACTACCACTACATCCGGGATTGTGGCCCGGAGCCGCTCGGCAAGCCGGTGGCACAAGCCCGAGCTCCGATGGGCCTCCCGGTCCTGCTCGCTCGCGGCGAGCGTGACTGCCCGCCCCAACGCGACCGCGGCAGCGATGTTCTCCGTGCCTGGACGGACGCCGGACTGCTGACCGCCGCCGTGAACAAGCGGTTCCAGTACTACCCCCTGGGGGACGATCAGCGCTCCCACCCCCTTCGGCGCCCCCAGCTTGTGGCCCGAGATCGTGGCCAGACCGGTCCGGAGCCCCGCCAGCGAGGCAGGCACCTTGCCCAGCGCCTGAACCATATCGGTGTGGAATGGGACGCCGCGCGCCGCGCAGCGGGACGCGATCTCCTCGATCGGCTGCACGATGCCGGTCTCGTTGTTGACCCACATTACCGAGACGATTGACGGCCGGTTGGCAAGCACGGCATCGAGGGCCTCGAGGTCAATCACCCCGCTCCGGTTCACCGGAATCGTCCGTTCCTCACCACCCAGCGCCTGTACCGCATGAGCGGAAGCCAGGACCGCCTTGTGCTCGGTGGCCGCAACCGCGGCGACCATGCGCCGTCCCCTGGTGCGCTCCGCCATGCAGGCGCCCAGCACCGCGAGATTGTCCGCCTCGGTCCCGCCCGACGTGAACACCACCTCGGTGGGCTCGACTCCCAGCGCGACGGCGACCTCGCGCCGGGCCAGCTCCAGGCCGGCCTGAGCCTCGCGGCCAAACCGATGAGCGCTCGACGGGTTGCCGTAACGGTCTGGGCCGAGATACGGCAGCATGGCCGCCAACGCCTCGGGGCGGACCGGAGTAGTCGCGGCGTGATCGAGATAGATCGCGGCGGTGGACATAGGCCTGCAAAGATAGTCGGGTACGGACCGGCCCGTCAGCCGCCGAGCTGGTGGTCTAAGCTGTTCTAGAAGAATGTGTTATGGCAGGGTGAGCCGGCCGGGTTGGACCGCGGTGTCGGGCCGTGGCCGGCACCGCCAGAGTGGCGAAGCGTGGACCGGGGACCGGCGGCCTACATGCTCTGAACCGGCAGGGTCACCACGTCTTCGATGCGCATGGTCTCGTGGGTGAAGAACGGCTCGCCGTATCGGGCGCGGATGAGGGAGCCGTAGTGGGCGTTCTGGGTCTCCACCAGGGCGTACAGATCCTGCCCGGTCGGGAAGATCTCTCCCGCCGCCTGCGCCCCATCGAACTGGCTCGCGTAGCAGCGAATCGCCTGCATCTTGCGCTCGAACTGGGCGCTGATGTCCACCACGAACGTCGGTTTCACGGGATCTTCGCGGTAGGCGAGCGCGTAGAGGATCTTGTGCGGCCGATGCGGCTTCCCCGCGGCCGCGAACTTTGCCAGGCCAGCCAGGAAGCAGGCATCGCGTCCGAGCTCCGATGCCATGCGATGGTCGGGGTGCCTGCCGACGGGGAAGGGAAGGACCACCACTCGCGGGGCGAAATGCCGGATCTGTTCGACCAGGATGCGGCGGGTCTCGTCGTTGTTCGTGAGGCCGGCGTCCGGGAGGCCGGCATTGCGCCGCTCGCTCACTCCCAGGACCTCCGCGGCCCGACGGGCCTCCTCGGCCCGGAGATCGGCGCTCCCGCGGGTCCCCATTTCCCCGGCCGTCAGATCGAGAATCCCGGTGCGGTGGCCGGCATCGCGCGCCTTGAGCAGGGTTCCGGCGCAGGTCAACTCCACGTCGTCCCGGTGAGCGGCGATGGCCAGCAGGTCGACGGGCATGAGGTCCGAGGGCAAAGGTCAGGCGACGTTGCGACACGGCGACACGGCGACAGGCGTCAGGCGTCAGGCGTCAGGCGTCAGGGCCTGGCGTGAAAGATAATTGCACCGGGATGCTGATACCTGACGTCTGGCGCCCAACACCCAACACCTGTCCGCTACTCGGCCCGCCGGGCCCGCCAGGCCTTGCGGGCCGCCCACACCCCGGCGACCACCAGCGCCGTGACCGGTGCCAGCACGCCCAGCGCTGCGATCAGGCCCGCCACGAAGCCAACGAAGTTGCGCCACGCCTGGCGGAAGGCCTCACCGATGACTCCCATGCTGCCCTGGTCGCCCACGATGGGCCCAGGCTCGTGCACCGTCACCGACAGACTGCTGGTGGCGACATGCGCCTTCAGGTAGCGGAGCCTTCCCTCCATGCGCTCGATCTCTTCGCGCACCCGCGCCAGTTCCCGTTCGATCGTCAGCACGTCGGAGAGCTTGCCGGTGCGGGTGGCCAGCAGCTCGATCAGCCGCTGCTCGAGCCGGCGCGAATTGGTGACCCGCGCCGTGACGTCGGTGAATTCCTCGCCGACGTCCTGGGCGCTGACGTTGACGAACTCCACTTTCCCGATGGGAGTCAGCCCGCTCAGCAGCGCGTCGAACTTCTGGGATGGCACTTTGATTTCCATGGTAGCGGACCGGATTCCCGCCTTGGCGGCTTGCAACTGGCTGTTAGCGATGAACCCGCCGTGGCGGGCGGCCAATGCCCGCACGGCGTCGACCGAGAGTTCCAACGAATCGACCTCGATGCTCGCGTTGCCGGTACGAATGATCATGCTGGGCAAGGCAGTGGGATCGGGGACTACCTGGGGCAGAGTGGCGGCCGACCCCTGCTCGACGCCCGACTCCGACTCGGCTGTCAGGCTGCGAGCGGCGTCGAACCGCTCCGGCACCGGGGCCGCGGCCGGGGCTTCATCGTGGGGTGATCGGTTCGATCCAGGTGTGGCGTACTGCTCACAGCCGAGCAGCAGAAGGGCCATGAGGGCGGTGCGACTCGAGCGGCGGAACATGCAGGCCTCGCGGGGTATCGGGTCGCAGGGGATGCGCCGGGGGCGTTCCCTTGCACAGCCGGGCGGCACCAGCAGGGGCGACCCACCGGGTCGCCCCTACTCGTGCCGCAAGGCTTCGACCGGGTCCATGCGGGCCGCCCGGTTGGCGGGGTAGAGGCCGAACACCAGCCCGATGGCGATGCTCACCAGCGTCGCGAGCAAGGCGCTCCAGAGCGGCACCGCCGATCGCAGGTCCAGCGCGAACTTCAGCAGCTGGCCGGTGATCAGCCCGACGGCGATCCCGAGGAGTCCGCCCACCAGCGTCAGCGTCGCGGACTCGACCAGGAACTGCCACAGGATCTCTCGCCGGGTGGCGCCGAGCGCCTTGCGGAGCCCGATCTCCCGGGTGCGATCAGTGACCGACACCATCATGATCGCCATGACCCCGATGCCGCCCACCAGGAGGGCCACACTGGAAAGCGCCACCATGACCCCGAAGAACGCGGTCGTCAGGTTGCTGATGGTGTCGAGAATCTGATCCTGGGTGATGACGTCAAAAGTATTCGGCATCGCGGGACGGAGTTTGCGGACCTTGCGGAGCGCCGCGATCGTCAGATCCTTCGCCTCCGGCACCGGGACGCTGGGCCACGACTTGACCGAGATGAAGAGCCCGTTGGTCTCGTCGTAGCGGAAGTTGTGCCGGGCAGTCTCGAACGGCAGGATCGCCCCGATCTGCTGGCCCGGGGGTTCGAAGATGTTGGCCGGTCGCTGGTAAATGCCGATCACCGTGAGGGCCACCCCGCCCGCCCGAACGGGCTTACCGAGGGGGTCGATCCGCCCGAACAGCCGGTCGGCGGACTCCTCCTCGAGCACGACCACCGGTTCGCCATTGAGCTCCGCCGGCGAAAAGAACCGCCCCCGCAGCAGCGTGCCGCCCAGGATCTCCATGTAATGCTGGTCCGCGCCGTACACGGTGACCATCTGGGTGCTGACTCCCTGGTACTCCAGGCGCTGAAACAGCTGCACCCAGATGCCGGCGTACTGGATCTCCGGCACCGAGCGGATCGCGGCCGCGTCGCTTTCCCGCAGGATGGGGCGAATCCGGACTTCGTACGGCAGGTTGTCGGGGTTGACCGGCGTCTGGGAAAAGAACCGCATGACGTAGAACGCGGTCGGCCCGGCGGTGTTCATGGCGTTGAAGATCTGCGAACGGATGCCCTCGACGATCGACGCCATGGCCATCACGGTGGCCACGCCGATCACCACGCCGAGGATCGTCAGCGCCGAGCGCAGCTTGTTGCTGCGCAGGGAATCGAAGGCGATGACGATGCCTTCGTCGACGTTACGGAGGATCATAGGGTGGCTCGGCGGCTCGGCGCCTTGGCGGCTCGGCGGTACGCCGAGCGTGGCTCGGAAGCGTCAGGGTGCAGCGGAGTGCCGCTCACCGGCCGAGCCGCCGAGCCGCCGAGCCGTCGAGCCGTCGAACTCATTCCGCCCGCATGGCCGTGATCGGATCGAGGCGGGCGGCCCGGGCCGCGGGATACACGCCGAACACGATGCCGGTCCCGGCGCCCAGGGCCAGCGCGGTGGCGACCGACCAGCCGGTCACCCGCGCCGGGAGCGGAGTCGCCTGGGCGACGACGAGGCTGAGCAGCCATCCGGCGGCGACCCCCGCCACCCCGCCGAGCAGCGCGAGCACGATCGCCTCGACCAGAAACTGCCGCCGGACGTCGCGGCGGGTCGCGCCCAGCGATTTCCGCAGCCCGATTTCGCGGGTACGCTCGGTAACCGTCATAAGCATGATGTTCATGATGACAATGCCGCCGACCACGATCCCGATACAGACCACCGCCGGGACCACGGTGAAGAGCACCCGGGTCAGATCCCGCCAGAACGCGACCAGGGCGTCCGCTTTGTCGATGGCGAAATCGTCGGGTTCCCCCGGGCGCAGCCGGTGGGCCAGGCGCATGGCTTCTTCGGCCCGGGCCATGGCGGCCGGGAGCTCGCTGGCGTCCGCCATCTTCACCGAGACCGTGGTGGTCTTGCGCCGCCCGTAGATGCTCTCGAAGGTGGAAATCGGCACCATGGCGAAGCCGTCGAACGACTGTCCCAGGACCCTTCCTTTCCGGGCGGTCACCGCCTTCACCCGCATCTCCCGACCGGCCAGCCGGATCCTCCGGCCAATCGCCCGCTCCGGCTCCCCGAAGAGTTTCTCCGCGACGTCATAGCCGAGCACGACCACCAGCCGCCGTTCGCGCACGTCGGTCTCCACCAGGGGAACGCCGGCCGCGAAGCGATAGTCCTGCACAATCTGATAGGGCGGGGTGACGCCGAAGATCAACACATCCCCGACCGTCCGGTTGCCGGAAACAATGTCGCTCGTGGGGGTGGGCCAGCCGGACTGGAGCGAAACGGCGATCGCCTCCGGCAGCGCCCGCCGCACGGCTTCGGCGTCGTCCCGGGTGAGGAGTGGCCGACGGGCGATCAGCCGGACCTCCTCGTCCGACAGCAGCCCCAGGGCGATCGGGGAGCGACGGACCTGAAACGCGTTGGTCCCGATGACCGCGCCGGTGATGTTCTCCTTCACGTAGGCATTCATGCCCTGGATCACCGCGACCACGGTGACCAGGAAGCCGACCGAGACGATGATCCCGAGGAGCGTGAAGAACGATCTGAGCTTGGCCGCAAGAACCGACTGCACCGCGAGCCGGATGGCTTCGAACAGGGGCATGGTGGGAATCTAAATCGGAAGTGCGAAGTAAGAAGTGAGAAGTAAGAAGTGAGCCGGAGGAAGCGACGCCCATGGTTACCTGGCCAAATCCGCCGGCCTCACTTTTCACTTCTCACTTCTCACGATTTCCCGCTCACTCGTACCTCAGCGCCTCCACCGGATCGAGCTTGCTGGCTTTGTGCGCGGGATAGAGGCCGAAGAGCACCCCGGTGACAATAGCGGCGATGACCGCGAACACCACCGAAATGACCGGCACGGCCGCAGGGAGCGTGGGAATCCAGGTGCGGATGCCCCAGGCGATCAGCACCCCCAGCAGGAGCCCGATCACCACGCCCACCAGGGTGAGGGTCGCGGCCTCCACCAGAAACTGGAACATGATCTCGCCCCGGGTCGCGCCCAGCGCCTTGCGTACGCCGATTTCCCGGGTCCGCTCAGTCACGGAAATCATCATGATCGCGATGACCCCGACCCCGCCGACCATCAGCGCCACCATCGACAGCGCCACCATGACGAAGAAGAACCCCTGCGTCATCTGGTTGAAGGAATCGAGGAACTTGTCCGACGAGACCACCGTGAAGTTGTTCTCCTGGGCCGGCCGGAGGCCGCGCCGGCCGCGCATCGCCGCTGTGACCTGGTCCATGGCCTCGCTCACCGTGGCCGAGGCGGTCGGGATGACGGCGATGTCCATCCAGCCTTTCCAGTAGTCGGCCACCTTCGTGAAGGTGGTATGCGGCATGGCCAGCCGTGGCGAGGAGGAGTTGCTGAACAGGTTGGCGGGCTCCGCGTGGAGCCCCACGACCTCGAACAGCTCGCCGAAGATCCGGATACGCCGGCCGATCGGGTCGAGGCCCGGGAACAGTTCGCTGGCCAGCTTGTCATTGATGATGCACACGTGGGTCCCGGCAGCGTACTCGATGTCGCTGAAATTCCGGCCCTGCAGGATCTCCCCGCCGTTCACCCGAATCCAGCTGGGGGCGAAGCCCGCGATGTTCACATTCTTCAGATGCACCCGCTCGTAGCTCACCGGGCCGTTGCTGTACTCTCCCAGGTTCACGTCGCTGACTGCTGGCAGCCGCCGGATCATTTCCGCGTCTGCTGGCGTGAGCCAGGGGTTGCGTCGCCACGGAGACAGCTCGTCCGAGCCGTCCGAGATATTGAGGCCACCCGACCAGTACCGGAACACGAAGAACGTCTTGGGGCCGAGGCTTTCAATCACCTGGCTGGCGCTGCGCTTGATCCCGGTGATGGCCGCGCCGATGGTGATCACCACCATCACGCCGATGGCGACACCCAGAATCGTCAGGGCGGCACGGACCTTGTTGGCCCGGAGCGAATCGAGGGCGATGAGGACGCCTTCGCCGATGCGGGCGGGACTGAGCGCGCGGAGGATGCTCATTCGGCTCTCAGGGCGGTAATGGGATCGAGCTTGGAGGCCCGATACGCCGGGTAGCTGCCGGCCACGACCCCGACGATCATGCCGAGCCCTACCGCGACGAACAGCGACCAGGTGGCCACGGCGGCGGGGAGCGGGGTGGTACTCTTCACCAGAAACGCCAGCCCCAGCCCGGCCGCGATGCCGAGCGCCGCGCCCAGGGTCGAGAGTGTCGCGGCCTCCACCACGAATTGCGCCAAGATGTCGCCCCGACGCGCGCCGAGGGCCTTGCGGATCCCGATCTCCCGGGTCCGCTCGGTGACCGACATCAGCATGATGTTCATGATCACGATGCCGCCCACCACCAGCGAAATGCCCACCAGGAGCGGCAGCGCCACCAGGAGCACCTTGGAGATCCGGCCCCAGAAGTCCAGGATCGCTTCGGACGTTTCGATGGTGAAATTGTTCTCTTGTCCCGGCTTGAGGCCACGCCGGGCCCGCATGGCGGCCTCCGCCTGGCCCATCCCGACCTTGAGGTCGACCGTGTTTCCGGCCTTGTAGATCACCTCGTCCAGGATGTTGATCGGGCAGATATAGCGGCGGGCCGGCGCGGTGTAGGGCATGATGGCGAACTTGTCCATGGACAGGCCGAACAGCGTGCCCTGGGATTCCACCACCCCGATGACCCGGTACGGAAGCCCGGCGATCCGAACCGACTTGCCCATGGGGTCGATACCTTCGAACAGCCGGTCGGCGACCAGCGAGCCCAGCACGATGATCGGCAGAGCCGCCCGGACTTCCTGGGGCGTGAAGCTCCGGCCCCGGCTCATGTTGTAGCCCTTGATCCGGAAGTAGCTCTCTTCCGTCCCGACCAGGTCGATGTCCTTGGCCTGCCTGGAGCCGTAGGCCAGGACCATCCGGTCCTGACAGAACTTCGCCGCGGTCACCGGCACGCTGATCCGTTCGGTCACGTAGTCGGCGTCGTCGTAGCTGATGCGGGGACGCCGGAGCCAGGCCAGCCACACTTCATCGCCCACGTTGCCGCCCACGAAATTCGGTCGCTGGCGCAGCTTGAAGGTGTTGTGACCGACCAGCGCGTTGGCGAACTTCTCCTCCATGTAGACGTTCATGCCCTGGACGATCGAGACCACGGCGATCAGGAACATCACGCCGATCAGGACCCCGATCAGGGAGAAGAAGCTCTTGAGCTTCTGGGCCCGGATGGCGCCGATGGCCATCCGTACCGCCTCGAGCAGGGGCACGCTAGGCGGCCGCCCGGCTGTTCAGCGTGTCCGAGTCCAGCCGGCCGTCGCGCAACACGACCACCCGCGCCGCGTGGGTGGCGATGGCCGGCTCGTGGGTCACCACCACGATCGTCTGTCCCTGGGCGTGGAGCTGGCCGAAGACCCGCATGATCTCGTCGCTGGTGGTGCTGTCCAGGTTACCGGTCGGCTCGTCCGCCAGGAGCAGCGAGGGCCGGTTCACCAGCGCCCGGGCGATGGCCACCCTCTGGCGCTGGCCGCCGGACAGCTCGTTGGGGCGGTGCGCCATCCGCTCGGCGAGCCCCACCTGCGCCAGCACCTGCTCCGCCCGCTCCCGGCGCTCCCGCGCCGGGACGCCGGCGTAGACCAGCGGCAGCTCCACGTTGTGGAGCGCCGTCGCCCGGGGCAGCAGATTGAAGGTCTGGAAGACGAATCCGATCTCGCGGTTGCGGACCCGGGCCAGGGCGTCGTCGGAGAGCCGGGAGACTTCCTGGCCATTGAGCCAGTAACTGCCGCCCGTGGGCGTGTCGAGGCAGCCGATCAGGTTCATGAGCGTCGACTTCCCCGACCCCGACGGGCCCATGATGGCGACGTACTCGTTGCGACGAATCGAGAGCGTGAGTCCCCGGAGGGCGAGGACCGGTTCCGTGCCCATCTGGTACTCCCGCGCCAGCTGCTCGAC
Source organism: uncultured Gemmatimonadales bacterium (assembly GCA_963709905.1). Taxonomy (GTDB): domain Bacteria; phylum Gemmatimonadota; class Gemmatimonadetes; order Gemmatimonadales; family GWC2-71-9; genus JADJOM01. The sequence continues at coordinate 458,733 of CAVPYI010000002.1, read as the reverse complement.
GTGAATGATCCGGTCGGTCATCCTCACCTCCCCTTGGCCGAGTCCGGCGTCGACGATTTCACCCGGGTGCTGTCCTTGAGGTCGCGAATCGCCTGGTAGGTGCCCGAGACGATGGTGTCGCCCGGTTTCACTCCTTCCAGCACCTCGAAGTACTCGTCGCCCGCGATGCCGACCTTCACCGGACGGAACATCGCCATCCCATTGTTCACGACGAACACTCCTTCGACCTCCTTCTTCCGCTTGGAGCGGGTGGTCTCGGTGGGCTCGGGCACCGACTCGTTGGGCAGCTTCTCGTGCTCCCTGACGGTGAGGCTGATGATCGGAATGCTGACGGCGCCCTTCCGGGTCTCGGTGACGATGCGCGCCGTGCAGGAGAGATCGGGCCGGATGTCCGGCGGCGGGTCGCGCAGGGTGACCTCGACGTCGAAGTCGACGGCCCGATCGCTGGACCCCGATGCGGTGGAGGTGGCCGTCAGCTTGGCGCTGTTGCTGATGCGGGTCACCTCGCCCACGAACGTGGTATCGGGAAAAGCGTCGATCGTCACCTCGACCGAGTCGCCCTCGGTCAGGCGAATCACGTCGGTTTCGTCCACCTGGACGCGGGCCAGGATCACCGAGAGATCGGCGACCGTCATGAGCAAGCCGACGTCGCGCGAGAACGTGCCGGGTACCGCGACTTCGCCTTCTTCCACGGACAGCCGGATCACCCGGCCGTTGATCGGGGCGAGGATCCTGGTCTTCCGAAGGTTGTCGTTGGCCTCCTGCAGCGCTGCCCGGCCCTGATCGAGCCCGGCCTGGGCGGCCTTGGTGTTGGCCGCCGCGACCTGGGCGGCGGTCTGGGCCTGTTCCACCGCCTCCAGGGTGATGAGGCCCGCATTGGCCCGCTGCAGCTCCAGCGCGCGATCCAGGCCGCGCTTGGCCTGGTCCTCGTTGGCCCGCGACCGGATGAAATCGCTCTGCCCCGACGCCACCAGCCCTTCCGCCCGGCGCACCGCCGCCTCGTAGATCGCGGGGTCGATCTGGAGCAGAAAATCGCCCTTCTTGACGTAGTCGCCTTCCTTCACGGCGATGTGGGTGATCCGGCCCTGGATGTCCGACAGGATATCGACCTTGGTGTCGGGCTCGATCCGCCCGCTCGCGGTCACCGCGGCCACGAGGTCATGGGTGCTCACCGCCTCCAGGCGGACCTCGACCGCCTTGTTCCGGTTGCGCGCCGCCCCCAGGGCCATGACGGCCCCGACGGCAACCACCAGCAGACCGGCGAACAACCCCAGTTTCATGCGACGGGACATGTCGTCTTCCTCTTCCTATTGGCGGAGCGGACGGCCCACGGCAGCCTCCAGCGCCGCGAGAGCCTTGTGATAATCGTAGATCGCATTGACGTAGTCGCCCTCGGCCCGTTGCACCGAATTCTGCGCGTCGGAGACCTCGAGGGCGGTGCCGCTGCCCAGCCGGTAGCGGTCCTGCGCCAGCCGCAGCTGATCCCGGGCGGCGTTGCGGCTCTGGCCCTGGACCGCGATCGCCTTGAACGCCGTCCCCAGCGCGAGGTGCCGGCTCTGCACGTCACTTCGGACCTGCAGGCCCTGGGCGCGGACCGATTCCTCGGCGTCCTGCGCCAGCTCGCGCGCCTGCTGCAGCTGGAGCGAGCGCCCGAACCCGGTGAAGATCGGGAGTGAAATGGTCAGCCGGGCGCTGAACGGCTGCCCGGTAAACTTGAACGGGAAGGTGTTGTTTTCGTCGAGGATGCCCTGCCGCACCGCCGGATCGAGCGCGACCCCGGTTGGATCGAGCCCGGAGAGCACGTTGCAGTTGGCGGCCGGAGTACCGATTTCTTGCAGCCCTACCCCCGCGCGAATCGAGTCGTTGGTGAAGCAACCCCCCGCCGAACCCTGGCCGCCGGCCAGGGCCTGGCTCAGCAGCAGGCCCTTGTTGCTCTGCTGCTGGGTAAAACCGCTCCAGCCGGCCTGAAAGAACAGGCTCGGGAGGAACGCAGTCTTGGCGGAGGCCACCGTCGCCGACGCCGCCCGCTGGCGGGCATTCAGCGCCTTGAGCGCTGGGTTCTGCTGCTCGGCCTGTTGCAGGAGATCGTCCAGGTCGAACCCCGGCTCGGTCACCGGAAACGAATCGCTCAGCGCAATCTGCTCCACCGGCAACGGCGACGGAGCGCCGAGCAACCGGAACATCTCGATTTTGGCCTCGCTCTCTGCCTGAAGGCTGCGGAGCAGGGCCACGTCCGACTGGGCCTTCTGCACTTCGGCCTGACGGACCTCGATCAGCGTTCCCTGGCCGACCCGGTACTTGGCGCTGGCCAAGTCGAGGAAGTTCTGGTTGCGCTCCACCTGCTGGGCGGACACCGCCACCTGCGCGGTGGCCTGCAGCGCCGTCAGGTATTGCTGGGTGACCGCGAAGCGCAGGTTGTTCTCCTCGCTGGCGATCTCCTCGTCCACGGCCCGCTGATTGGCCTTCTGTTCCTTCGGAGCGAGCAGCCGGGCGCCGTCGAGCTGCCAGGCAAACCCGGCGCTGTAGCTCGACCCGTAGATCGTCGAGGTCTGGCGGGTGAATCCCTGGCCGAAGTTGGCCTGGCCGGAGCCGGTGTAGTCGAGGCCGCCTGACACCTGCGCGCTGGGCAGCAGCCGGCCGTAGGCGTTGCGAACCTGCCACCGGGCCGTGGCGGCGTTGTTGAGCCGCTGCCGATAGACCGGGTTCTGGTTTTTCGCCTGCCGCAGCGCCTCGGTCAGGCTCAGGGTGGCGGCCGGCGGCACGGACACGGTGGGCGCTTGAGCGGACACCGCCCCGGGGACGTTCAGGGCGCAGGCGAACAGCCAACAGCGTCGCATCGAACGATCCTGTCGATTGTGTGGAGGTTCGGCTGCCCCGCCTACGGCAGGGACAGCCCGTGAGTTTCAGATTGTGACGCGGCCGCTACTCGCGCTTGCGGACCGCCTCCAACCCCAGTGCGGGCAGTGAGATGCGCAGCAGTTCCCCGCGGTTGCCCAGGGCCACCTCTCCTTCGATCCCGCCGCTCAGCCGAAGAATGGTCCCGCCTCCGGGCGCAGGCCGCCGTCGCTGGGCCGTGACCGCGAGGCGCCGGACGCCCTGCGGGATCACCGTGGTCAGCTCCCGGCCGGATTCCGTGGCCAGCGGGACGAGCTGAAGGTAGAGGGCGAAAATGCTGTCGGCGAGCAGTACCAGCGATTCGTCTCCCGAAATCTCGCTCGCCTGTTCGCCACCCCGGGCGATCCGGCGAATTGTCAGGCGGTTCCGTTTCTGTACGGCGTAGATCTGACTGACGCCGCCGCCTCCCCGGCGATCCAGCTGGAATGCCAGCTCGCCGGTCTGCCCGGACCGCTCCACACTGGCCGACAGCTCGGTCGGCGGCCGCGTTCCACTGAAACTTGCCCGCGCGGTGATCCTGAGCCCGGCATCGCCGGTGGTGACCCGGAACCGCTCGGTCCCGATATCCCGGCCGCCGGAGCGGATAGTCAGGGTTCCCTCGTCGGCGACCTGAGCGATCGATGAGGCCGGCGCGGTGGTGAGCAGGACGACGAACAGCAGGCGCAGGTTCATGGCAGGAAGCAATATACAGTGAGTAACTTGGGAACGATGGTGACCAAGCCGACCTGGTTCGACCGGAGTGTGCCAGGCCTCGCCCTGCTGGCCGTGCTGCCGGCGGCGGAGTGGCTGCGTGAGCCGCGCGGCCTCTGGGTCGTCGCGGCCGTCGGGCTCGCCGGTATCGCGGTTGTGGGCGCGGTGCGCGCCGGCCATCGGGCACGGATCGCGGCGGCCGCGATCGTGGTGCTGGCGGTCACCCTGTTCGTCGAACAGCGGCGGATGGCGCACGTCGGTGAAGATTGGCCCGGCGAGCGTGAGCGCCGCATCGCCGGCGCCTTTCAGCGACTCAAGGGCGAGCTCCGGGCAGCCCTCACCGCCAACGAGCGACTGGCGACGGAAGCCGTGACCTGGGCCGGCCGCGACCAGCGGGCGGCATTCGCGGCGCTCGCGCAGGCCCTCCCCCACGGCCGGGCCGAGACCGCCGTGGTCATCCTGGAGCCGACCGGGGTCCCGTGGGCCTGGGCCGGTCGCCATCGGCTGGCACCGGAGATCGAAGGCGATTCGATCGGGGCCCGGTTCAACCGCTTCTACGTGACGCTGGAGAGTCGGCGTGAGGGCGCCGGCGGACGGGTGGTCGTGGCGTCGGTCCTGATCTGGGCCGATTCGGCGGTACCCCGGCCGGATCGCAGCCTTGCGGCCCGGTTCGGTGCCAGCGCCGGTGTCCAGCTCAGGGTCTTCCCGCCCAATACCAGCCCACCCAGCGGCGACATCTTCGACTACGCCGAGCCGACCACCGAGGGCGACCGGCTGTTCTTCAGCCTGCAACCGGTGCCGCCAGACCAGGCGGTGGTCCAGCGAGAGGCGGTGGATGACGCGAGCTGGTGGGTGGGGATGGCGCTGGTGCTGCTGTTCGCCACCGCACTCCTGACCGCGGAAGGCTCGCGCGGTCGACTGCTGCTGCTCGCCGGTCTGGTCTGGTGCGTCCTCCGGGCGCCGCTCGGGGCGGCGATCGGGCTGGACGATCTCTTCTCACCCGCCATGTTTCATCGCGCCGTTCTCCGGCCGGTGGCCGCGTCGCCCGGCAACCTCCTGGTCACTGCTGCCGGCATCCTGCTATTCGCCATCTGGCTCTGGGGCTGGCGGGCGCCGCGCCGCTGGTGGATGGCTGGTCTCGGCCTCCTGCTCCTGCTGGGCGCTCCGTACCTCGTCAACGATCTCGCCCGCGGCATCCTCCCGCCGGCCAAGGGCGTCACCACGGGACTGTGGGTGATCTGGCAGCTCACCCTGACGGTGACCACGTCGGCCATCATCCTGCTCGCGGGCGCGCTGCTTCGGGGCGGCGAGGAGCGGCCCGGTGGGGTAGGGGGGGTGGTCGTGGCGGTGGCGCTCGCCCTCACGGCTTCGATCGTGGGGCTGCTGGTGTGGCAGCCCCGGGTCGGGTGGCCGGAGTGGTACACCTTCCTCTGGCTACCGGCGCTCTTCCTGGTTTCGCGACCGGCGCCCCGCTGGGCGGTCATTACCGGAACGGCGATCGTGGCGGGTACCGCGGCGGGGCTGGTGACGTGGGGTGCCGAGCTCAATGGTCGGATCACGGCGGCCCAGCGGGACCTGGCACGACTCGGCGACGCCGAAGATGATCTGGCGACACCGTACCTCGAGCGGTTCGGCGAGCAGGTGCTGGCCGGCCCCGAACCCACGGCCGCCTCGGGGCTGTACGTGCTCTGGCGGGCCTCGCTCCTGGCGGGCCAGGAGTACCCCGTCCGGCTGGGACTGTGGGAAGCGGACGGTACCCGTCGGGTGGAGCTGTCGCTGGACGGCCTCGATCTTCCGGCGTCGCTGCTGGCGGCGTTGGTCAAGGGCATCGACTCCACCCGGTCGCGGGCCGTCGTGCCGCTGGCCCGGGTGCCCGGACGCCATTACGTGCTGCTCCAGCGTCTCCCCAGCGGGCGAGTGTTGACGGCGGCCGTCGGTCCCCGCACTCGCCTGGTTGCTCCGGCGCGTCTGGCGCGGTTGCTGCGGGCTCCCTCCGAAGGGCCACCACTCTACGAGCTGTCGCTCGCCCCGCCGTCCACACCCCGACTGGTCGAAGGGCCGCCGGCGCAGTGGCTACGGTCCGGTGCCGAGATCCGCATCGATCGCCTGGTCGACCTTCCCGGCGCCAGCCGTCAGGTCCGGGCGCGCATCGAGCTTCGGCCGATGCCGCTCCTGCTGGTGCGGGGCGCGCTGCTGGTGGCGATCGACGTCCTCGCGATCGTCGCGCTGTGGCTGCTGGCCACCGTCCAGCTCGGTGCGGTGCGCCAGCGGCTGGCCGTTCGCCGCCTGGCACGCTCGTTCCAGGTCCGGCTGGCGGTGGCGCTCGCCCTGTTCTTCGTGGCGCCGGCCGCGGGCTTCACGATCTGGGGCCTCAACCGGCTGGAGACCGAGGCGGACCGCACCCGCGACCTGTTGATCAGCGCGGTGCTCCGGGATGCGGCGCTCTCCGCGGGCGGCATCCTGCAGGAGCCGGCCGACTATCTCACCGAAGGGCTGACCGAGTTGTCCGATCGTCTCGAAGCGGACCTGGTCCTCTACAGCGGTGGGCGACTCATCGCCGCCAGCGCTCCGGTGCTGGAAGATCTCGCGTTGGTCGAGCCGCTGCTCGATGCCCGGGTCTTTCAGCCACTGGCCCGCGGCGACGCGCTCGAGCTGACGCGCCAGGCGTCCACCTACGTGGCGCCGGTCAGAATGGGGTACCGGATCGTCCAGATCGGGCCACCGGGCGGCATCGGGATCCTGGCGACGCCGCAGTTGAGCTACGACTGGGCCCGGGATCTGGACCAGCGGGAGGTCACCTTCCTCCTGCTGCTGGCGACGCTGGCCGGCCTGAGTGCGGCCGTGCTGGGTGCCCAGATCGCGTCGCGCGCACTCTCTCGCCCGGTAGCCGACCTGCGCCGATCGGCGGTCGCGGTCGGCCAGGGACAGCCGCTCCCGGCGGTGCGGACCCCGCCGGCCGAGTTCGAGCAGGTCTTCGGCGCCTTCGAACGAATGGCCGACGATATCCGCGCCAGCCAGACGGCACTGGACAGCGCCCGCATGCGCACCGCGGCCGTCCTCGCCAATGTGGCGACGGCCGTGGTGGCGCTCGATCCCCAGGGGCGCGTGGTGCTCGCTAACGACCGGGCCCGGCAGCTGCTCGGAGCGGAGTTGGCGGAGGGAAGCGAATTCGCCCGGGAGCTGGAGGCGAACTGGATGCCGCTGGTTCAGGTCGTCACCGGCTTCCTCGGACGGACCGAATCCGACCTCGCCGCGGAGGTCGAGGTCGGCGGCCGGATGTACCGGCTGCAGCTGGCCCGGCGCCCCGGTCCGCTGGGCGGCACCGTCCTCGCCGTGGACGATCTCACCGATGTGACCCAGGCCGCACGGGTGTTGGCCTGGGGCGAAATGGCCCGCCAGGTAGCCCACGAGATCAAGAACCCCCTCACCCCGATCCGGCTCGGCGTACAGCACCTCAACCGGGTACGGCGGGATCGTCCCGACCAGCTGGAACAGGCGCTGGCGGAGACCACCGAGCGGATCCTGTCCGAGATCGACCGGCTCGACACCATCGCTCGCGCGTTCAGTCGATATGGCCTGCCGGGTAGTGGGGCGGCGTCGCTCGAGCCGGTCGACGTCGCCGCGACCGCCAGAGAAGTCGCGGCGCTCTACCGCCTCACGGCGGATGGCGCGTCGGTGGAGGTCGAAGGACTGCAGCCCATGAGCGTCCCGGCGCGCCGGGACGAGGTGAAGGAGGTCCTCGGGAACCTGCTCGAGAACGCCCGCAATGCGGGGGCCCGTTCGATCGTGATCCGGCTCGCGCCCGAGACCCTGCTGGTCGAGGATGACGGGAGTGGAATCCCCGCCGAGATGCTCCCGCGCCTCTTCGAACCGCGGTTCTCCACCACGACCAGCGGCTCGGGGCTCGGGCTCGCCATTGTCCGACGACTGGTCGAGGGCTGGGGAGCCCGAGTGGACGTTCAGAGTGCCGCCGGACAGGGGACAACGGTGTCGATTCGGTGGCCCTAAAGGGCGGGTTGCGCTTCCGCGGTTCGGGCGACATGCTATCGGCGGCTCGGCGGCTCGGCGGCTGGTGACTCTCAGTGATGCGGATCGCTGGCCCCGAACTCGATCCACCGACGGGTTATTACGACGCTCTGGCCGAGCTGTCCAGCCGTCCAGCCGTCCAGCCGCCGAGCCGCCGAGCCGCCCACCCGGCCCGACTCCTGCATTCTCCCAAGGTGTCTGTCGGAGGTGTTTCGACGTACCCCTGAGGACTCCTGGCATGAATCCAGAACCGATCCCGCAGGATCTGGTGGCGGTACACGACCTGCTGAGGGAAACCCTTGCCACCGCAAGGGATAACGCCGGCCAGTTCCAGTATGGCGTGGCCGTATTTCCGCGCACCGGGCGGTTCGGCGCGCCAGTGTTCGGGGTCGCAACCAGTGGCGGCGAGTCCACAGTCCTGACCTACCGCATGCTACAGTCCCTGGTGGAGTTACCGGTCTACATCTCGGGACGGGTCCCGGCCACGATCCGGGAGGGGCTGAGCTACGGTCCGCCGCGAGTCATCCCGGTGGCGCTGCTGGACCAGCCGGTGCTGCGGGTGGGATTCACCTGCTGCATCGGCGCGAGCCGCGACGACCTCGATCGGACCCAACCGCTCGAAACCAGTGTGTTCGCCGGCGACCTGACTTCGCCTATCATCCTGCTCATCGACGCCAAACCGGACGGCTGGCCGCAGTAGAGGCGACCCGTGGGGTCGCCCTACCGCGGCCATTGGTTTTCGTTGTCGGGGCGACCTTCTGTGGTCGCCCCTTCGCATTCCTCCCCCCGCGTTTCTACGCCCCGGCCATTCCGATCGCGGTACCAGCCTGCGGTGCCGTTGACCGCACGATGCAGGCTCCTCTCCCGGAGCCTGCATGCTCGCCCGCGTCTTCTCCGCGGCCATCCTCGGTATCGACGCCTACCTGGTTGACGTCGAGGCCGATCTGTCGAATGGCCTGCCTTCGTTCTCGACGGTCGGCTTGCCCCAGGGGGCAGTGAAAGAGGGCCGGGAACGGGTCGCGGCCGCAATTGCCAATGCCGGGTTCATCTCGCCGCTCAAGCGCATCACGGTGAATCTGGCCCCGGCCGATGTGAAGAAGGATGGCTCCGGGTTCGACCTGCCGATCGCGATCGCCATCCTGGCGGCCAGCGGTCAGATCCCCGCGGATCGGATCGAGGGCATGCTGCTGATCGGGGAACTCGGCCTGGAGGGGGGTCTGCGGCCAGTGCGTGGCGCCATTTCGGTGGCGCTGGCGGCCCGAAGCGCCGGACTGCGGGGCCTGATCCTCCCCGCCGCCAACGCCGCTGAGGCCGCGGTGGTTGGAGAATTGGAGGTCCTCGGAGCGCACACCCTTCCCGACGTGGCCAGTCACCTGGCAGGCGACATGGAACTCCAGCCGACCGTCGCCGACCCGAGCCGGTTCTTCTCCGAGACGGACGACGGGGCCGTGGATTTCGCCGAAGTCCGGGGCCAGCCCGCTGCTAAACGAGCGCTCGAGATCGCCGCCGCCGGCGCACACAACATTCTTCTGATCGGCCCACCGGGCGCGGGCAAGACGATGCTGGCGCGACGGCTGCCCACCATCCTCCCCCCACTCACGCTCGAGGAGGCACTGGAAGCGACCCGGATCCACAGTGTCGCCGGCCTGCTCTCGCCCGGGCGATCGCTGCTGTCGTGCCGTCCGTTCCGCGCCCCGCATCACACCGTGAGCGACGCCGGCCTGATTGGAGGAGGCTCGACCCCGCGGCCAGGCGAGGTGAGTCTGGCACACGCGGGGGTGCTATTCCTCGACGAACTGCCGGAGTTCCGCCGCAACGTGCTGGAGGTCCTGCGCCAACCGATCGAGGACGCCGTGGTCACCCTGAGTCGGGCGGCGATCACGCTGACCTATCCGGCGCGGTTTACCCTCGTGGCCGCGATGAACCCCTGTCCCTGCGGCCACCAGGGCGATGCGCTCCGCGAATGCCGCTGCCCGCCGGATTCGGTGGAGCGCTACCTGTCGCGGGTCTCCGGCCCCCTCCTCGACCGGATCGACATCCAGCTCCGGGTTCCGGCGGTGCGGCCTGGGGACTTGGGTGGCGACCGAATGGAAGAGCCGAGCACGGCGATCCGCGCCCGGGTCGAGGCGGCCCGGGATCGGCAGCGCCGCCGCTTCGCCGACCAGCCGGGTGTGCATGCGAACGCCCACATGGGGCCCAGAGAGCTGCGGCGGCATTGTCGCCTCGCGGCGGAGGCGGAGGAACTGCTGCGTACAGCCATGGTGCGGCTCGGGCTCTCCGCCCGGGCGTTCCATCGGGCGCTCAAAGTGGCCCGCACGGTGGCGGACCTGGCTGGCCAGGACCAGGTCGGGACTGAGCACATCGCCGAAGCGATCCAGTACCGGACCCTGGACCGGCGGGGGAGCGGGTCGCTGGCGGGGTCGGGCGCTGATCCGCAGGTGGGCCGCTCGGGGCGGGATTAGGGGCTGGAAGTCTTCGCCAACGGTTAATTTAGACAACACATTGACAAAAACCAGCAGATCGCCTATTATCTTTAGACGATAAGTAGACACAACGGCTGACGGAATCAGTCGCGCCGCTTGATAAACCGCGGGCCGGGCGAACCATCACCGGCCCAAGCACCTGACAATGGAGGTCAGCGCATCATGAAGAAGCAGCAGAAGCAGCAGAAGCAGTGGATCGTGGCCGGGGCTTTGGCGCTGCTGGCAAGCGCCGCCGCCGCAGGCACCGCGTCGGCGCAGGTCGAGCGCCGCAGCTCATTCGAGCTGCGCGGCATCGCGATGCTCCCGACGTTCGACATCGCCGATGCGGCCAACCTCGGATGGGGCGGGGGGGTCGGGGTCGGTTATCGGGTGAGCCCCAGAGTTCGGCTCATGGCCGACGTGGACGTGGCCGTCCATGGCACCGACGTCTCCGGGTTCAACATCAACACCTACCATTACATGGGCAAAATCGGGTACGACGTCGTCGATAATGGCAAGGTCGTCCTGACGCTCAACCTGGGGGCCGGCGCCGTGACCTTCGGAGGCGACCTGCCGCAGAGCAAGACCTACTTCGCCATCAATGCGGGCGCCAAGCTCGGCGTCCGGGTCTCACCCGCGGTGGAGTTCCTCGTCAGTCCGCAGGGTGACATCGCGTTCACCAAGAAGGCCGACCTGGGAACGAACAACTCGTGGGTATGGCCGCTCGGGGCTGGTTTCCGGGTGAAATTCTGAGGCGATCTCCGGCAGGAACGTGAAACCTCGACAGCGCGGGCAGGCAAATCATCGCCTGCCTGCCACTCCATCTGCCTCACCGACGCTGCACACTTCGATACAGCGCCTCGTGGCTCGTCAACCATCGTTCGGCCCCGAACTTCGCTTCAAGCCGCAGGGTCGCCGCGGCGGCTCGTTCGAGGGCGGTGGTCGGATCGTCGATGACCCTGCGAAGGGCGGCGCCCAGGGCCGCGGGATCTTCCGGCGGAACCAGCAGAGCTTCCCTGGTGGTGAGAACATCCGGAATTCCGCCCACCGAAGTGGCGACCACCGGAACCCCGGCCGACATCGCCTCGAGCAGGGTGATCGGTGTCCCTTCGCTCCGCGAGCTCAGCACGAAGGCGTCAAAGGCGCGGAACAGCCGGCTCGCCTGGGGGTGGGCACCGAAGAACCGCACCTGGTCGGTCAGTCCCAGTTCGGCCACGAGCGCCTCGAGACTCTGGCGCTCCGCGCCTTCGCCCACGATCACCGCCCGCACCGGCAGCCCCTTGCACGCGGCGAATGCACGGATGAAGATGTCGCACGCCTTCACCCTGATCAGCCTTGCCACCCAGCCGACGAGGGCTCCGTCGTCGCTTTCCCCCAGCTCCCGTCGCGCATCCTCCCGCGAGAGCTGCCCTGCCGGTGCCACCCAGCCGTTCGGGATGTAGTGCACCCGGTCCGGTGAGACCCGGGTCTTCTTGAGGTCCTGGACGATCTGCTGCGACACCGCGACCACCCCCTGGAACCGGCTCAGCACCTTGAGCTGGAGCCATTCGTGGAGGGCGGTGCGACCGCCGAGCAGGCTGGAGCCGTGCAGTGTGGTGACCGTCGGGATGCCGAGCCGCCGGGCAAGCGGGGCGTCGAGGATATCCGGCCGGTAGTCGTGGGTGTGGACGACGTCGGGCCGGATCTCCTTGAGCAGTCGGCGGACGATGCGCCGCTCGCGGAGGTAGGCCTTGGGTGGAATGTACAGGCCGTGGACCTGCACGCCGGTGCCGTCGAGCGAACGCAGGAAAGGATGGTCGGCCGGTTCGGGATCGACCACGCCGATGACGTGGACCCGATGTCCCATCCGGCTGTGGCCGATGGCGAGGCCGCGCACCACGCTCTCGGTGCCCCCCACCGTGTCCGGGGCTACGATGTGAACGATCCCGAGGGGCTCGGACCCGGCCACGCGCTACGCCTCCGGCGAGCCGACGAATCGGTGATGTCGGAGCCAGCCCGCGCTCAACTTGACCCCCTCCATCATGTCGAATACGGGACGGTAGCCCAGGAGCCGTTCCGCCTTGGTCGTCGGGAAGGAGACCTTGAGGCTGTACATGTCGTACTCGCCGGTGGTAGGAGTCGACCGGATCATGGTCTCCGCCTTCTTCATCACCACCTTGGCCAGCGCGTTCCGCTTGTACAAGTCGAGAATCGGCTCCTGGAACCGGGTGAGCACCGCCTTGGCCACCGTGCGCACCGGCTGCATCACCGCCGTCATGACCCGGGCCCTGGTCCGGTCCTGGGCCTTGAGCGGCGGCAGGCCGAGGGCGCCGTTCAGGGCGTCGAAGTACTGGTTCCAGGTGATGTCGAGCGCCGGGCCGTTGATGTTGTAGGCCTCGTTGAGGCCGGTGGGACTCACCAGCCCGCGGATCACGGCGGCGACCAGATCGTCGATGTACACCAGATTGCACGTTCCTTCGCAGTACTCCCGCGGCAGCATCCAGCGGCCGGTCGCCATCCGCTCGGCGAACTCCACCGTCCAGAGGTCGCTGAACGGGCCGTAGACAATGGTCGGCCGGAGCACCACGATCGGCAGGCCGCCGCGGGCGAACTGCCAGCACACCTCCTCGGTTTCGATCTTGGAATCGCCGTAGTCGTTGCCGGACCGGGTCAGGGCCGCGGCCTCGTCGAGCACGCCGGCCCGATCGCCGTAGATCGCGACCGAGCTCATGTGCACCACCCGCTTGACCCCGGCTTCCTGCGCGGCCTGGAGCACGTGGTGAATGCTCTCCCGGATGACGGAGCCGGCGCCCTTGCTGCAGTTCACCACCAGGTCGACTCCCCGCATCGCCTCCCGAATCGATGCCTGGTCCATCACATCGGCCATCACGATGTCCATCGGGAACCGCGCGATCCGGGCCGCGCTCGACCACCGCCGGATGCCGGCCCGGACGGTGAACCGGCCGGAACAGTGCAGCACTTCCGCGATCCGTCCGCCGATAAAGCCGCCGGCGCCGGTAATCAGGACCCGCTCAGACATGGGCCACCCGCTGCCAGCAGTCGTGCCACGGCATGTCGTAGCGCTGACGCTTGGTGTAGCACTCGTCGATCAGCACGATGTTGTCCAGGATGTCGGCCGCCAGCACCAGCGGGCGCTCGGCCCCGCGGATCACCGCCAGGAAATTGTCCATCATGATGGAAGCGAAGTCGTCGATCGAGCGGGCCGGCGTCTCGAGCTTGACCCGCTCCCGGGCGCCCGACGCCGCGATCAGGTCGAAGATCCGGAACTCGTACAGCGAGCCCTCGATCCGCGCCGAGTCGCCCACCAGGGTAAAGGTGTTGGGATAGCGGCTGAGAAAGCTGAACTGGGCGTCGACCGCGCAGCCGTCCTTCTCCAGCGCCAGGCTGATCATCGCCTCGCCGCCGCCGAACGAGTCGTCCCGGCTGGAAACGACGCTGGGCTTGCCGCCGAGCCACCAGCACACCAGGTCGAGCGCGTGCGGGCCCTTGTCGAGCATCACGCCATGCGGTGCGCCGCCGATGCCAAAGTAGAAGCCGGAGGCAGCCGGCCAGTCGAACTTCTCGCCCCAGAAGAACTGGATCCGGCGCAGCTTGCCGAGCGCCCCCTCCTGGATCAGCTGCCGGATCCGACGGGTGGCGGGATACAGCCGCCGGGTGTGATTCACCGACAGGGTGACGCCCGCCGCATCGGCGGCGGCGATCATCTCGCGGGCTTCCCGGGGCGACTCGGCGAGGGGCTTCTCGCACAGGACGTGTTTCCCCGCCCGCAGGCAATCCATCGAAATGCCGTAGTGCAGGTGGTGCGGGACCGTCACTACCACGCCGTCGACCTCCCCCAGCACATCGGCAAAGTCCTCGGCGATCCGCGTAATGCCGAATTCGGCTCCCAGGGCGCGGGCGCGGTCGGTGTGGCGGTCAACCAGGACGACATGGCGAAGCACTTCAGGATGGCGAGCCAGGGCGGGAACGTGCGCCGAACGGGCGATGGCGCCGCACCCGATGACGGCGATGCGCGGGGCATGCGCGCTCCCTTTGAGCGCTGGCTCGGTCACGATGGCTCCGTGGCGTGGGGATGGCGAAAGCGGCTGGATCATAGAAGAGGCCGGAACCCTCTGCAAGCGCGGTGCCAGACCAGATGGCTCGGGGCTCGCTTTCGGCCGATTGACAGGAGCGGTCGTCGCCGGAGGGCGGTCCTTCCGAGCGCTCGGCGTCCGCGTGCCGCACCGAGCTGGTCAGAACTTCGGGGCGGACACACGCGCGCTCCAAGACCACCCGCCCGCTCCGCCGCTGCCAGCGCCAGTGGGAGCCGGGGTGCCCCGGAGCGCGCGGTGGTGAGCGGTTTCGGGTGTGAGCACCACCACCACTCACGCGAACCACAGCGCGCGGCGGGGCGTCCCGGCTCCCACTGGCGCTGGCCCGCGTCGACCACCGGTGGTTCAGCTGTCGCCGTCGCTACCGCCGCGCCGCCCGCTCCAGTCGATCCCGGATCCCCTCCCACGCAGGCCCTTCGGGCGGGCGCTCTGCCAGGATGATGGCAGGATCGGTCTGATCCAGGCGATGAAGTGCACCGTACAGCTCCCGGGCGTAGCCGGCCGGCTCGTCGGGCAGGCGTTCCTCGGCATCTGCCCCTCTGACTCGCACCGAACGCACCAGCACCGCGACCCTTCCACCACTGGCCCGTACCCGAGTGGCGGCCGAAATCGCCTCGGCCGGCTCGCGGAACAGGATCACCGGCGCTTTCGGCGCATAGTGGCGTTCCAGCATCCCGGGTGCCGCGCGCGGCGCATCGCCGGTATCGGGAGATCCTGCCAGCCTGACCGGACCGATGACGCTCTCGATCTCGGCTCGCGTCACCATCCCGGGTCGGAGGAGCACGGGTGTCTTACCGGACAGATCGACCACCGTTGACTCGATGCCGACGGCCGTAGGCCCGGCGTCGAGGATCATGGGAATCCGGTCGCCCAGGGTACGCTCCACGTGTGCGGCGGTGGTCGGGGAGACCTCGCCCGAGAGATTCGCGCTGGGTGCGGCGATGGGCACCCCCGCGGCCTGGAGCAGCGCCAGCGCCACCGGATGGGCCGGAACCCTCAAGGCGACCGTGGGCAGCCCGGCCGTGACCTCGCTCGGGACGTCGCGTGCCTTGGGGAGGACGATCGTCACCGGTCCCGGCCACCACCGCTCCGTCAAGCGGGCGGCGGCCTCCGGCCAGTCGGTCACCAGACGCTGGGCCGCCGCGACGTCCGCCACATGCACGATCAGCGGGTTATGGGAGGGCCGTCCCTTCACGCTGTAGATCCGTCCGACCGCAACCGGGTCGAGCGCGTTGGCGCCGAGCCCGTATACGGTCTCGGTCGGGAAACAGACCAGCTTGCCCTGGCCCAGCAACGCCGCGGCGCGGGCGATGGCGGGGGCTTCGGGCGCGGTGGGCGAGACGGTGACGACCGCCATGGCGCTTCAGTCCTCGGCCTTCGGAGACTGTCGCCGTCGCTTGCGTTCGCTCTGCCGCCGCTTCTCGGTCAGGCGTCGCTCCCGGGCCCCGCGGGACGGCTTGGTCGGCTTGCGGCGCTTGGGCGGCACCAGCGCCCGCGCCAGCAGATCCCGAAACCGCTCGATCGCCAGGGTGCGGTTCCGGGCCTGGCTGCGGGTGTCGCTGGCGACGATCCGCAGTTGACCATCTTCGGTGAGGCGGGACCGGAGCCGGGCCAGTACCCGGGTGCGCTGGTCGGGCGAGAGCCGTGAACTGCGGGCCGCGTCCCACCACAATTCGATGCGGGTCGAGGAGGTGTTGACGTGCTGGCCGCCCGGCCCGCCGCTGCGACTGGCGTGGAACTCGATTTCCGCCAGCGGAATGGCGACCGAGGGCGACACGACGATTCGGGCCTGGTCCGGCATGCGCGAATACTCGCTGACCAGGCCGCGCCGTGGTAGGCTGTCGCCGCCCATGACACGGCCTTACGTTCAACGGCCATGATGCTGCTCCCCGAACTCGAGGCTCATCTGGCTACGCTGGGCCGGGTGGTGCTCGGCTACTCCGGCGGCGTCGATTCCGCGGTCCTCGCGGTGGCGGGGACGCGGGCCGCGGGCGCCGGCGGATTCCTCGCCGTCATCGGCCGCAGCGCCTCCTACCCGGCGGCCCAGTACGCGGCGGCGATCGAGATCGCCCGGCGCTTCGAGGTGCCGCTGCTCGAGCTCGACACCGGCGAGCTCGATGACCCCGCCTACCGCGCCAACGGCCCCGATCGCTGCTATTACTGCAAACGGGAGCTGTGGACCCGCCTGGGACAGGTCGCCAGGGCCCGGGACTTCGATACGATCATCGATGGCACCAACGCCGACGACGTGCGGGAACACCGGCCCGGTCACCGGGCCGCGGCGGAGTTCAGGGTGCGATCCCCGCTGCTCGAGCTGGGCTGGAACAAGGCTGCCGTGCGCGACGCGGCCCGATTGCTCGATCTGCCGGTCTGGGACGCTCCCGCCGCGCCCTGCCTCTCAAGCCGGATCCAGTACGGCCTCGAGGTGACGCCGTCCCGGCTCGGGCAGGTCGAAGCGGCCGAAGCGCGCATCCGTGCCCTGGGTATTGTCGGCGACCTGCGCGTGCGCCATCGGGGCGACCACGCCACCGTGGAAGTAAGCCCGCCGATGCTGCCACGGGCCCGTCAACGGTGGGGCGAGATCGCGGAGCACCTCGCCACGCTCGGCTTCGAGCGCGCTGACCTCGATCCCCGCGGCTACCGTCGTGGGGCGCTGCTCGGAGACCTGCCGGTGGGTGGACCCTGATGCGCCTGTTTGCGGCCCTGCCGGTCGGGGGGGAGGCCGCAGCGGAATTGGAACGGCTGCTCGAGGAGTTTCGTCGGTTGGAATGGCCGGTGCGGTGGGTGCGGAACAACGGATTGCACCTGACCGTCAAGTTTCTCGGGGAGGTGGGCGTGGATCGGGTGAACCGGGTGCGTGAGACCTTGGCGGCCGCGGCATCGGGCACTCCGGCTCTGCCGTTCGCCCCCGGCGAACTCGGCGCGTTCCCGAACCTCACCCGGCCGAAGGTGCTCTGGGCCGGCTACGAGAGCGAGACTGCTCTCGAGCTGCTGGTGCATCGGGTGGAGCAGGGGACCGAGGCGCTGGGGTTCCCGGTGGAAGGCCGACCCTTCCGTCCCCACGTAACTCTCGGGCGCCTCCGCGAAGGGGCGACCCTGCCACCGAACGCGGCGGCACGGGTGGAGCAGCAAGCGCTGCGGGCGTCGTTCGTCGCTGAACGGCTGGTCCTGTTCGAGAGCAAGGCCGCCCCGGACGGCCCGGTATATTCCGTCGTGGACAGCTACCCCCTGGGATCGTGATGCGGCCCCGGACCCTCGCCTTTCGGCTGCTCGGCCTGCTGCTGCTCGCCGCCCTGGTCAGCGGTACGTGGCTGTTCCGTCACCAGCTCCTCCGGGCGGTCCGGCCGGGGGTCGCCCGGGTCGGAGGATCGCTGGGGATTGGCGTCGGCGATGGTCGGGCTTCGCCGGAGGCCCTCCTCAGGGGCCGCGACAAGGTGGACAGCCTGCACGGTTGGGGGACCGACTCGGTGGTGCTCGATGCGGGTGAGATGGCCTCGCTGATTGCCGCGGGTCTGCCGCAGGAGATGCGATCGAGACTGGACTCGATCGAGGTGACGCTGGGCGAGGGGCAGGTGACGCTGTCCGCCCGACTGGAAACCACCCGGATCCCGTCCGAAGTCCTGGGACCTCTCGCCGGTGCCCTGGAGCCCTGGGAGCCGGTATCGGCGTCGGGTCCCGTCGTGGCGCTGGGCCCCGGGAAAGTGGGGTGGCAGGTTGCGGGGCTCACCCTCCGCGGATTCACCATGTCGCCGCTGACGACCCGCCGGCTGCTCGAACAGGCCCTTCCCCGCGCCACCAACGGCGTGCTGCCGGTGCAACTACCGCGGGGGGTCCAGTCACTCCGGGTGCGGCCGGGCGGGGTGGCGTTGTATCGCAGACCGCCGGCATGAGCCATCGGCTGCTGGTCGTGGACGACGAACCGGGGATTCGAGACGCGCTCAAGCAGGTGCTCGAGTACGAGGGACTCGAGGTCAAGGTGGCAAGCTCGGGCGGTGAGGCGCTGTCCGTGTATCCGGAATTCCGGCCGCACCTGGTCTTTCTCGACGTGAAGATGGCGGGCCTCGACGGACTGGAGACCCTGGCGCGCCTGCGGGACCTCGACCCTGGCGCCGTGATCGTGATGATCTCCGGTCATGCGACCATCGCCACGGCGGTCGAGGCCACCCGGCGCGGCGCCTTCGACTTCCTCGAAAAGCCCCTGGATTCGGATCGCCTGCTGGTCACGGTTCGCAACGCCGTCGCGCACGACGAGGTTGCGACGGGGTACCGCCGGCTGCGACAGGAATCCGACGCGCGCAACACCATGGTCGGAGACAGCCCGGGCCTGGCGGCGGTGCGGGAGATCATCGCCCGGACCGCCCCGACCACCGCCCGGGTGCTCATTACCGGCGAGAACGGGACGGGGAAGGAACTGGTGGCCCGGGCGATTCACGACAACTCCCCGCGTCGCGCCCGGCCCTTCGTCGAGGTCAACTGCGCGGCCATCCCCACCGAGCTGATCGAGAGCGAGCTCTTCGGGCACATGAAGGGGTCGTTCACCGGCGCCGTGACCGACCGCGAGGGCAAGTTCGAGCAGGCGGACGAGGGGACCCTCTTCCTGGACGAGATCGGGGACATGTCCACGTCGGCCCAGGCCAAGGTGCTGCGGGCGCTTCAGGAGGGGGTGGTCACCCGGATCGGCGGGGCCAAGCCGATTCAGGTCGACGTCCGGGTCATCGCCGCGACCAACAAGAACCTGGCCGAGGAGATCACGGCCGGGCGCTTCCGCCAGGACCTCTACTACCGGCTGAACGTGGTGCCGATTCATGTCCCCGCCCTCCGGGACCGGCGCGAGGACGTGCCCACCCTGGTGCAGCATTTCGTTCGCCAGATGACTGGGGCGACGGGCGCGGCCCGGAAGGTCATTGAGCCGGCGGCCATCGAAGTCCTCAAGAAGCGCCGCTGGCCGGGCAACGTGCGGGAGCTCCGCAATGCGGTGGAGCGCCTGTTGATCCTCGCTCCCGGGAAGACCGTTACCGCCAGGGACGTCGGCCAGCTGCTGGGCGAACCCGCGAGCGAGGTGGTGGTCGCCGGCGCGGACGGGACGCTCGCCGGCTTCCTGCTAACGGCGGAAAAGGGTTACGTGGCCGCCAAACTGACCGAGTTCGCCTGGAACATCACCGACGCCGCCCGCGCCCTCGGGGTTCCGAGGGCGGGGTTGTACAAGCGCATGCAGCGACTGGGAATCGAGCAGACGCCCGAATGAGCGATCAGCCGCGCGACTGGGACCGCGAGCTCGCCAAGATCGATAAGGTCATGGCGCGCACACCGGCGGCCGCCGAGCCTCCGGCTGCCGCGGGGCGGGGCGCGCCGGCCCGCGTCGGCGGCCCGATGGCGACCCTCACCACCTGGCTCCGGGTGATCCTGGGGTTGTTGCTTGCCATCGGCATGACCCAGTGGCCCTATCCCAACGCCTGCGGGCTCAACCTCATCGTCTATCTGGGCGCGATCTTCACCGTGATCGTCGCGGGCGCCTGGAGTGCTGTGAGTTCCTGGCACCGGCGGCTCGGTCTGGCCCACCTGCTGTCCCTCGGGGTCCTGCTGTGGGGGCTGGTGCTCGCTGCCCGCGAGGTCCTGCCGAGGGTCGGCTACGCCCAGGCGGTGCGCACCTGGAGTTGCGGGACCGGGGAGGTGGAGCGGTGAGGGGGTGAAAGGTGAAAGGTGAAGAGTGAAAGGTGAAAGGTGACGGGCGGGTGGCCGGCGCCCGTTTCGATATCTTGCACCTTCACCCTTCACCATTCACCTCTCAACCCCCGCCTTGCGCTCATTTTTGCGACTGGCTAAGGTTCTCGGAGAGGTTCCCTCCTGCCTGTGGCGAGGCAAAGTCCAATGCGTCCAATGCGAGTCGGCAACGTCAAGCGCGGAACATCGTCGTTCGACGAAGGCTCGCTCGACCAGTACCTCCGCGAGATCAGCCGGTACCCGCTGATCAATCAGGAGGAAGAGGTCGCGCTGGCCAAACGCATCCGCGTGGGCGAAGCAGAAGCGCTCGACAAGCTGGTGCGGAGCAATCTGCGGTTCGTGGTCTCGGTCGCCAAGAAATACCAGAACCAGGGCGTCTCCCTCTCCGATCTGATCAACGAAGGCAACCTCGGGCTGATCCGCGCGGCCCACAAGTTCGACGAGACCAAAGGCATCAAGTTCATCTCGTACGCCGTCTGGTGGATTCGTCAGGCAATCCTGCAGGCCCTGGCGGAACAGAGCCGGATCGTGCGCGTACCCTTGAATCGGGCCGGTACGCTCCATCGGATCGGCAAGCGATCGTCGGCCCTGCTCCAGGAACTCGGCCGGGAGCCGACGCCCGCCGAAATCGCCGAAGGCATGGACATCACGATCGAAGAGGTGCAGAAGACCCTCTCCATCTCCCAGAACCATCTCTCCCTCGATGCCCCGCTGACGCCGGGCGAGGACAACAAGCTCCTCGACTACCTGCCCGATACCCAGAACGCGGGACCCGACAGCGAAACCTTCGAGAAGGCGCTGACGGAGTCGATCGAGGAGGTGCTCTCGACCCTCAAGGAGCGCGAGGCCAAGATCCTCCGGCTGTACTTCGGGCTCGACGGCCCCGAACCGATGACTCTGGAGGAGATCGGCAGCCTGCTCGGCATCACCCGTGAACGGGTCCGCCAGATCAAGGAAAAGGCCCTGACCCGGCTGAGACACGTCAGTCGGGCGAGAGCCCTGGAGAGCTTCCTGTCGTAAGGGTGGTTTCCGGGTGAAAGGTGAATGGGGATTGGGATCACACCCTTCACCCTTCACCTTTCACCCTTCACCTTTTCACCCTCACCTTTCACCCCTCAGTATCCTCCCCACCTGCTCAAACTCGATCAGAAACGCATCGTGGCCGTAGGGCGTCCGGATCTCCTCGTACCGGGCTGGGGCCCCCGCCCGGGCATAGGCCTCCACCCATCCCCGCACCTCCGCCGGATAATAGAGGATGTCGGTGTCGATGCCGACGCCGATCACTTCGGTGACGGTGCGTGCCGTCTGGCGTGCCGCCGCCTCGAGCTCACCCACGTCGTGGGCGTCCATCGCCGCCATGAGCGCGACGTAGCTCCGGGCGTCAAACCGGGCGATCAGCTTCTCGCCGTGACGACGCAGGTAATACTCCACGTCGAACTGCCCCGCCCGTCGGGTCTCCCGCCGGCCGAAGCGGTCCTCGAACTCCACCTGCGATCGGTAGGTGATCATCGCGATGGCGCGGGCCGCGGCCAGGCCAGCGCCGGGGCCCTGGCCCTTGGCATAGCGGCCGCGCGCCCAGGCCGGGTCCGCCTCGATCGCCAGCCGCTGGGCCGCATTCCAGGCGATCGACTGGGCGCTGGTGCGGGCCGGTGCCGCGAACACCACCAGCCGTTCGACCGGGACCGGGCTCAGCCGGCCCCACTGCAGGGCCACCATGCCGCCCAGCGATCCACCGGTGACCAGCGCCAACCGCTCGATGCCGAGATGGGCGAGCAACGGAATGTGGGCTTGCGCCAGGTCCGCGGATGTAAGCGACGGAAACGAGCCGTCCGTCACCTCGTTCGGTCCGCTCGAGCCGTAACAGCCGCCCAGCAGGTTGGCCGAGATGACCGGATGGTGCCGAGTATCCAATGCCCGGCCCGGTCCCAGGATGGGCTCCCACCAGGTCTCGACCTCGTGGCTGCCGGTCAGAGCATGAAACACCAGGATGGCGCCATGCGCGCGCGCCAGTTCCAGGTCTCCATAGACCCGGTACTGGAGCCGCGCATCGCTGATCTGCCCCCCCCGCTCGGCGCGGAAAGTGCCGAGCGGGAGCAGCCCGGTGGTGCAGTCGAGTCCGGTCAGCGTGCTCACTGGCCGGAACCGGTCGGAGCGGGCGGCATCAGGCAGCGCCGGCCTTGGCCGTGGCCTTGGTGGAGGTGGGCGCGCCCTCACCCAGGGCCTGGTCCAGATCGGCGATCAGGTCCCGGACATCCTCGAGCCCGGCCGAAATCCGGATCAGCTCGGGTGTGACGCCGGTGGCCAGCTGCTGTTCCGGCGTGAGCTGGTCGTGAGTGGTCGACGCGGGATGAATGATCAACGACTTGGCGTCGCCCACGTTGGCGAGGAGCGAGTACAGCTTCACCTTGTCGATCAGTGCCCGGGCCGCGGCGTGCCCGCCCTTCACTCCGAAGGTGAGGATGCCGCCAAACCCCCCCTCGAGGTAACGCGCCGCGTTCTTGTGCTCAGGGTGATCCTTCAGGCCGGGGTAGGATACCCAGTCCACCCGGCTGTCCCGCTCCAGCCACTGCGCCAGCGCCAGGGCATTCTCCGAATGCCGCCTCATCCGCAGCGGCAGGGTCTCCAGTCCCTGAAGGAACAGGAAGGCGTTGAACGGCGACAGGGCGGGCCCGAGATCACGCAGCAGCTGCACCCGGAGCTTGATGATGAACGCCAGATTACCGAACGCCTGGGTGTAGACCAGCCCGTGATACGACGGGTCGGGCGAGGAGAACTCGGGGAAACGCTTCCTGGCCTTGGGACTGGTCCAGTCGAAGGTACCGGCATCGACCACGACTCCGCCGATGGCGGTCCCGTGGCCGCCGATCCACTTGGTGGCGGAATGGATGATGATGTCGGCGCCGTGCTGAAAAGGACGGCACAGCGTCGCTGCCCCGAAGGTGTTGTCCACGACCAGCGGGAGGCCGGCCTGGTGGGCGATATCCGCCAGCGCGGCGAAGTCCGGCACGTCGAGCCGCGGATTCCCGATGGTCTCCACGAAGATCGCGCGGGTACCCTCGTCGATGGCGTTGCGCACCTGATCGAGATTGTGGATGTCGACGAACGTCGTGGTGATACCCCATTTGGGCAGCGTATAGGCGAACAGATTGTAAGTGCCGCCGTAGAGCGTCTGGGAGGAGACGATGTTGTCCCCGGCCCGGGCCAGATTGAGAATCGTCAGCGTCTCGCCGGCCTGACCGCTGGCCACGGCGAGCCCAGCCGCGCCGCCTTCGAGTTCGGTGATCCGTTTCTCGAAGACGTCGTTGGTCGGGTTCATGATGCGGGTGTAAATGTTCCCGAACTCGCGCAGACCGAACAGGTTCGCGGCATGCTCGGTGGAGTTGAATACGTAGCTGGTCGTGGCGTAGATCGGCACGGCCCGGGCGTTGGTGGTGGGGTCGGGCACCTGCCCGGCGTGGACGGCGAGCGTGTCGGGATGGTACGTCATGGAACGGCTCCTCCGGGTCAACGGTGGTGGCACTGGATCGCCGCATGCGAAACAGGCCCGGTTCACGTTGGGTGAACCGGGCCTGGCGTCGGTCGTGCGGTCGGGACGTTACATCAGTGAGTCGTCTGACCGTGACATGCGCTGGCGCAGTCCACCCCGCAGGGGGTGCACTTGCACATACAGCAACACGCCATCGGGCAGCGCTTCATCTTCGAAACGTTTCCCTCGGGTCGCGCGGCGGTGCAACAAACAACCCCCGCGGCCACGAGCGCGGGGGTCAAATTTCCCACGGCTCTTTAGCTCTTTGGTTCGGAGCAGATGCCCCCGGCGGTAGCAAGTGGCCCTAAATCCATCCGCCGTAGGCCAAGCTAGGCAGCCCGGCCAAATCCGTCAAGTCGGGCCGGCCCCGCCCCCCGGCCCGCCCGCGTCGGCCGGGGTTAGAACCCCTCTGGATCCTCAATGTCCTCGATCACATCAGTGTCGGCGCTCGGGTAGAGCGCGATGTTGATGTAGCTGCTGGGGTGTTCCCGGGCCCACGCCCGAAACGACAGCTGCTGTTGCAGGGCGGCCTCGACCTCGGCGCGAGCCTGATCCGAGATCGGCGAAGGATCCGCCCGCTGATGGTCGCTCATTTCGTGGATACTGGCGGATAACAGCGTCACCAGCAGCTCCCGGCTGATGCACAACTCTGCCGGCATCAGCATGTTGATCCCGCGGGGCAGTGGGTAACTCCCCCGCGGCTCCGGGGAGCCCGCCGGCCGGCTGGCGCCGAGCAATGCCTCGGGATTCCAGTCCTGGAGCGCGTGGGTAATGCGGTTCTTCATTGGGCCGAGTCCTTTGGAGCGCTGCTCAATTCATCGGGTGTCGGCGGTGAAAACTTTAGGCCCACTCCTTAGATTCAAAGTCAAAGCGGTATCAGGATTTACCTACCTCACCCCACGGACCATGGCCAGCAACCCATCCTTCGACATCTCCACTGGTGCGGATCTTCAGGAAGTCGACAACGCGGTGAACCAGGCCCTCAAGGAGATTGGCCAGCGCTACGACTTCAAGGGTACCAGCTGCACGGTCGAGTTCGACCGGGCCAAGGCTGAAATCCGGTTGGCGGCTGATGACGAGTTCCGCATGGACCAGTTGCTCGATGTCCTGCGGACCAAGATGGTCAAGCGTGGGGTGCCGGTGAAGAACCTCCAGGTCGGCGACAATATCCCTTCCACCGGTACCTCCGTCCGCCGGGTGGTGGGACTGACCCAGGGGATCGGGCAGGACGTTGCCAAGAGGATTGTCAAGGCGATCAAGGATGGAGGCTTTAGGAAGGTCCAGGCCGCGATTCAGGGAGAGGAGATCCGCGTCAGCGCGCCGTCCCGGGACGAATTGCAGACAGTGATCGCCTTCCTGCATCAGCAGGATTTCGGGATCGAGCTCAAGTATGGGAACTACCGGGGTTGATGCCCGCCTCGGCTCGTGGACCCGGCGTCCGCCGCAAGCTGGCCCTGCTCGGGCTGATGGTGGCGACCACCGCGACCTGCACCCCCCACGAAACCCCAGAGCTCGCCCCAGCTCCCATGGTGGCGTCACCGGAAATCCGCATCGGACTCGCCGTGGGCGTCGGGCAGGTGGAGGTTGGGAATGACAGTGGCCTCGCCGTCCTGGATGCCGACGGCGCCACGGCCGGCGCCATCGACCCCGGAGGGGTCTGGCGAGTTCGTCGGGACGGGCCCCGAGTCACGGCAGGGGGAACCGGCCATTCGAGCGTCACCGCACAGACCGCCATCACGTTCGTTCCCGGGGCGCCGGGCTGTTCTCGCTGGGCGGAAAGTGGTATCGGGGCCGGCTCTCGGTCGTGCGGGATCGCACCGGCCTCACCGCCATCAATACCCTGAGGATCGAGGAATACCTGCCCGGAGTGGTCGGTGCGGAACTGGGTCGCCGGGATAGCGCCGAGGCCGAGGCGCTGGCCGCCCAGGCGATCGTGTCGCGGACATTCGCCATCCGGAATCTGGGCAAGCGGGTCGCCGGCGGGTTCGATCTTCTCCCCTCGGTCGTCGACCAGGTCTATGGCGGGGTGGCGTCCGAGTACCCGCTTGCGCGCGGAGCGGTTCTCCGGACCGCCGGGCAGGTCGTGACCTGGGAGGGGACCCCGATCGACGCGTTCTTCTTCTCCACCTGTGGCGGCCGAACCGCGCGGGGAACCGAGGTGTTCGCTGCCGCCGATCGCCCGTACCTCCTGGGGGTGCGGGACGCCGACCGGGACGGTCAGGCCTTCTGCCGCGGCTCACCCCGATTCCGCTGGCGGGAACAGTGGAGCGGTCCGGAGCTGCGGGGGGTGCTCCGGCAATCGCTGCCGGCGGTGATGGGCACGGCGGTGGAACAGGTGGGAACCGTGCGGGCCGTTCAGGTGACCGGGCGGACGGGGTCCGACCGGGTGGCACGGGTGACGGTGACGCTGGACCGGGCGGCTGTCGATGTGGAGGGCCCGGCGGTTCGGCAGGTGCTCCGCCCGGTCGGGGAGGCCTTGCTGCGGAGCGCGGTGTTTCAGCTCCAGGAGACCCGGGAGAATGGCGGCGTGACCCGACTGGTGGCGGAGGGGGCCGGGGCGGGACACGGTGTGGGATTCTGCCAGTGGGGCGCCATTGGACGGGCCCGGGCAGGGCAGGATGCATCCACCATTGTGGTCGCCTACTTTCCGGGCACCACGATCAGCCGGGCTTACTGAGGATGGCTCGCGAAGGAGCGCGCATGTCCGAATCGTTGAAGATCGGCATCATCGGCGCCGGGGCCATCACCCAGGTGGCGCACCTCCCGGTCCTTCGCCGACTGAAGGGCGTCGAGGTCGTCGCCATCTGCGATACCGATCTGCCCAAGGCCCGGGCGCTGGCCGAGCGGTTCCAGGTCCGGGACGCCTTCAACGACATCGAGGAGCTGCTGGAATACGAGAAGCTCGACGCCATCGCCATCTGTACTCCCAACCACCTGCACGAGCCCCATGTCTCCGCCGCCATCACCCGGGGCGTCCATGTGCTGGTCGAGCGGCCGATGGCGCTCACCGCCGCCGGGGCCCAGCGGATAATCCGCCAGGCCGACAAGCGGAATGCGGTGCTCATGGTGGGGATGAACCACCGCTACCGGGCGGACGTGCAGATCGTCCGCAGTTTCGTGCAGAGCGGCGAACTGGGAAAGGTCGACAGCGTCCGCGGGAGCTGGCATGTGTTCCGGCCGAGCCGGGCCCAGCTGGGGTGGCGGCAACGGCGCGACGAATCGGGCGGGGGAGCGATGCTCGATCTGGGCCACGCCATTCTCGACCTGGGGTTCTGGCTCGCCAACAACCCGGTTCCGGTGCGGGTCAGCGCGAGTCTCCACGGGGCCGAGGGCAGTCGTGGCGTGGAACAGTCCGGCAGCGCCCTGGTCATGTGCGAGGGCGGGTGTTCGATCTTCCTGGACGTGACCTGGAACCACATCGGCGAGGGAGAGCGGTTCGGGCTGGGGTTGCGGGCGACCAGGGGAACCGCCGGCATCAACCCGCTGCACGTCTGGAAGGAACTGCACGGGGTGCCGACCGATGTGGCCCCGACGGGCTCCACCGGCAAGGAGAATGCGTTCACCGCCTCGTATCGGGCCGAGTGGGCGCACTTCATCGCCGTGCTGCGGGGAGAGGCCAAGCCGTTCGACAATCAGGAACAGCTCGTGATCCACCGCGTCCTGGACGCGATCTACAAGTCGTCGGCCGAGGGCAAGGATGTGAGTCTGTGACGCTCGGCGGCTCGGCGGCTCGGCGGCTCGGCCTTGCGACCCTGGCCGCCGCCGCACTGGTCGCGGGCGCCTCACCCTCCGAGGGTCAGGTCGCCTCCCCCGCGAGTCCCCGAGCCGCCGAGCCGCCGGGCAGCGAGCTCACGATCTTCATCATGACCATGGGTGTCGGCGCTCATGTCTGGGAACGGTTCGGCCACAACGCCATCGTGGTGGAGGACCGGAGCCGGGGGACCAGCGTCGCGTACAACTACGGCATGTTCTCCTTCCGCCAGGAGAACTTCCTGCTGCGCTTCCTGCAGGGACGGATGACGTACTGGATGGGCGCCTATCCCACCGACGATGACATCCCCCGATACGTCGGCGCCCGGCGTTCGGTATGGCAGCAGGAGCTGAATCTCACGCCGGCCCAGCGGCTCGCGCTGAACAGTTTCCTCCGCACCAACGCGTTGCCCGAGAATCGGTTCTACCGGTACGACTATTACAGGGACAACTGCTCCACCCGGGTCCGGGACGCGATCGACGGCGTGCTTGGCGGTGCCCTGCGGACCCAGATGGCCGGGCCCGCCTCGGCGACCTTCCGGTTCCACACCCAACGTCTGAATGCGAACAACGTTCCCTTGTATACGGGCCTGCTGCTGGTGCTCGGGGCTGGGGCCGACCGCCCGGTCACCAAGTGGGACGAGATGTTCCTGCCTCTCAAGGTGCGCGAGTACCTCCGGGAGGTCCGGGTGCGCGACGACTCCGGCGCGCTGGTGCCGCTGGTCCGGTCGGAGCGCGTCATTTTCGAGAGCGACGCCTATCCGGTACCCGCTGCCCCGCCGGGGTGGTGGCCGCTCTATTTGAGTGTGGGTGCGCTGCTCGGTGGGGCTTTCTGGTGGGGCGGCCTGGCCGGCCGGGACTCGCGGCTGGCCCGCGGATGGCTGCGTGCGGGCGGGACCCTCTGGGCGATCGTCACCGGGCTGGCCGGGTTGGTCCTCACCGGTCTGTGGGGATTGACCGACCACACCATCGCCGCTGGGAACGAGAACGTACTGCAGGCGACGCTGTTCGCGCTTGCGCTGGGAACGGTGCTGCCGGTGGCCGTCAGCGATCGGCCGCGGGCGATCCGGGCCGCCCGGCTCCTGGCGCTGATCGTCGGCGCGCTGTCCCTGCTGGGCCTTGCCCTCAAGCTGCTGCCGGCCTTCCACCAGGTGAACGGGCAGGTGTTGGCGCTGTTCGTGCCGGCCAACCTCGGCCTCGCGGCCGGCATTGAGCGCTGGACCCGCAAGGCGCTGACCTGAGAGTCCTGATCAGGGGCGATTGACGGCGATACTCTCGCGGCGCCGTTCGGTGCGGGCCTCCCACACGCGGGCCTCGAGGAAAATCTTGAACAGGTCGGCATCCAGCTGGCCCTGCTTCACCTCATCCGTCAGGATGTCCAGCGCCCGGGTGGCCGGCAGCGCCCGCTTGTAGGGGCGGTCCTGCGCGGTGAGCGCGTCGAAGATGTCCGCGATGGTCATCATCCGGGTCTGCAACGGGATCGCCTCGCCCTGGACCCGGCGCGGATATCCGCTGCCGTTGAGTTTCTCGTGGTGCCCCCGGGCGATGTCGGGAATGCTCGCCAGGCTCCGGGTCCACGGGATCTTCCGCAGGAACTCGAAGGTGTGGCTGACGTGGCTTTCGATCTCCAGGCGCTCGCGCTCGTCCAGGCTCCCTTTCCTGATGGAGAGGTGCTTCTGCTCGGCCGGCCTCAGGAACGGCTGAGGGGAGCCGTCGGTATCCACGTAGTGCATCGCGGCGAACTCCCCCAACTGGGCGAAATCGCCTTCCGCCAGCACCGTCGGCTCGTTCGAGCCCATCACCACCTTCAGGAACCGGTCGGCGGTCTCCAACGCCTCGGCCTGGCGCTCCGTCAGCTCCTTCAGGAAGGCCTCATACCCCTCCCGGCCGTTCTTCAACAGGTACTCGGCCCGCTCCCGCTCGAAGGTCCACTCCGCGCTCCGGCGGATGAACCCATGGCGTTGGCACACCAGGGCCAGCTCGTGCTCGTACAGCTTCCTGGCCTTGACCAGCACCTGCTCGCGGACGCCGACCTTGCCGAAGTCATGCAGGAGTCCGGCGTACCGGATCTCGCGGACCTGTTCGCGGGTGAAATTGACCTGCCGGAACGGGCCGTCCTGCGTCTGATCGACGGCAATCGCGAGTCCGACGGTCTGGCTGGCCACCCGCTCGGAGTGACCTGAGGTGGTGGGGTCGCGCTGCTCGATCGCGTGGACCGCCGCCTTCACGAATCCCTCGAACAGCCGCTCGATCGCCTCGTACAGCTGGCTGTTCTCGATGGAGACCGCGGCCTGACCGGCCAGGGCCCTGACGATCTTCACGGTGTGCGGGCTGTAGGCGATGATCTGCCGGGAGGCCTCCTCGGGATTGGCGAGGCGGCTGGCGGCGTCGCGCTTGCGGTTGATCAGCTGCAGTACCCCGATGACGTCTCCGTGATGGTTCTGCATCGGGATCACGAGCATGCTCTTGGTGCGGTAGCCGTAGCGCTCGTCGAAAGAGCGGTTGAACGAGTACTCGACATCGGGAGGGAGCATGTACACGTCCTCGATCACCAGGGGCTCTCCCTCGGTCGCGGCGTAGCCGGCGAGGGAGGCCGGATCGATCGGGATGGTGAACTCCACGAACGGAATGTCCGGCCGGCTGTCGTTGTGGCTCAGCTTGAACCGGAGGCGGCGAGAGCCCAGCTCGTCGGTTTCGACGATGTAGAGGCTCCCCGCATCGGACTGTGTGACCCGGCGGGCCTGGGTGAGGATGAGGTCGAGCAGGGTGTCGAGGTTCTTTTCGGTCGTGAGCAGAACACCGATATCGGCCAGTTCGGTGAGCTCGTTGAGCCGGGCCGCGTTCTCGGCCCGGGCGCGCGACTGCTCGTGATGCGCCGCGGAGGCCCGGAACGCCGTCCGGAGCGCGACCAGCAACTGCCGGGGTCCCGCCGGCGCCCGCACGAAGCCGGCCAGCACATCGACCGGGAGGTCCTCGGGGACGTCCTCCTCGCCCGGCTCGCCGAGAGCGACGATGGCGCTGCCGGCATCACGCAGGGCGAGCAGGATCTCCGCCGTCACCTGCTTGCGCGCCGCAGGGTCCAGGAGGAAGACCGCCGGATGCTCGGCGGTGTGGGCGGCCGTGGGCGACGTCACTTCCCGCAACTCGACCTGTTCGTGCGCCAGGACGTGGGCGATCGGCCCGGGTGACCAGCTGGCGGGGTGGAAGAGGACGAACTTCATGGTGCTGGGGGCGGGATCGAGTCGCGAGGGAGCTCGCGGACGCCGGTCAGCAGACGGTGCGGGCGCCGGCTCACCTGGTCGACGAAGTGCTCGAGCTTGGCGCTCACCACGAACATGTTGTTGATCGTCCGCCGGACGTCGGGCGTGAGATCGTTGGTGAGCCGGGTGACGGTGGTCGTGAGTGTGTCGGCGTCGTTGACGAGGCGGCGGGTATCTGCCAGCAGGAGGGAGAGCGAGTCCTGGAGGCTCCCCATCCGGGTGTCAGTCTGGTCGATCATCGGCTCGAGCCGCTCCAGCACCTGACGGGCGCTGGCCAGCGTCGAACGCAACTCCGGTCCCGTGGTCGCCAGCTCGGCCTGCGCCGTCGAGGCGGTCCGGTCCAGGGTCGCCAGGAGCGTCCGGCTTTCGCGCAGGATGTCGGCGACCTGGGTCTTGAGCGAATCGACGAGTTCCTTGAGGCCTTCCGACCAGCCCTGGGTCAGGTCCCCGCGGATGGTGTCGCCGGGTTCGAGCGCGAGGCTGACATCCGGCGGGACCTCCAGGGCGATCGAGGCCGCGCCGATCAGGCCGCTGGAGTAGATCCTGCCTCGGGTCCCGATCGCCAGCCGGATCGGCACCCCGTTGGCGTAGCGTTCCCGCAGGCGGAGCGCCACCACGAACTCGGGCGGCCCCATGCGGGCGCTGTCGACCCGGGGCGAGATCGAGGACACCTCTCCGATCGACAGGCCCTGCAGGTACACCGGGGTGTCCTGTTTCAGGTCCTGCACGCTCGGGCTTACCATGTAGATCGTGGTCCGGCGCTCGGTCCAGCCCCGGGTCACGACGATGCCAATCAGGACGATCACCACCGCCCCGATTACCAGCAGGCCCACCAGGGCATCCGCTGTGCGTGTCCGCATCCCTAATGACCCTCCTCAAGGCGGCCTTGAACCAGGCGGAGCTGCCGGTCGACCCGGGCGCGCAGCAGCGCGGGGAGACTGGCTCCGGTGATGAACACCGTCCGCCGGCCACCCGCGGCGGTTTCGCCGCCCCGGGCGGCTTCGAGCAATTCGCCGGCCGTGCGATCGGTGAGGCCGTCGAACGGCTCCTCGAGGATCACCAGCTCGGGATCGAAGGCCAGCGCCCGCCCGAGCGCGGTGCGGCGGCGGTCCTCGGCGTTGGCCTGCGCGGGCCGCAGGTCGGCCACATGCCGGAGTCGGAGCTGGGCCACGATCACGTCCACGCGTCCCTCGATATCCCGCGGTCGGAAGTCGCTGCCGAACAGGAGGGGCAGGCGGATGTTGTCCCGGAGCGTGAGATTCTGCATCAGGCCATCGCCCGCGGGAAGGTACCCGAGCCTCCGGCGGAAGGCGAGTTGAGCGATCCGGTCCAGCGTGGCGATCTCCGTTCCCAGGGTGAGCACCTGCCCGCTGGGCGGGCGATCCAGTCCCACCGCCAGGCTGGCCAGCGAATCCACACCGCTCATTTCATCGCCGAGAATCGCCACCGTCTGGTGGGCGGCCACTTCGAGGCTGAACGGCGCGAACGGGTCGGCGCCGGGACGGGGCACCCCGCCCAGGGAGGTCCGCACCACGCTGCCGAGTGGGACATCGATATAGACGAGCGGCGGGGTCATCCCTGCAGGGTGCCGACGATGATGGCCGCGAGGACGAAGATCAGGGCCAGCGAATTGACCGTCCCGCGGATGACCGCCTGCGGGATCTCCGTCGGGCCCCGCCGGACCGAGAGTCCCTGGTAGCTCGGGATCAGGCCGATCACCAGCCCGAACAGGACGCCTTTCATGAGGGTCAGCACGACGTCCTGGGTCGTGAGATTCGCGAAGCACGATGCCCAGGTAGCGCGCGCCGCTCATGCCGGCGATGAGCGCCGCCGCGAAGTACCCGCCGATGATGGCCACCACGTCGAACAGCACCATGAGCACGGTGACCGAGACCACGCAGCCGAACAACCGGGGCAGCACCAGGTAATGGTAGGGGTCGATTCCCATGCCCTCCAGCGCCCGAACCTCGCCGAGCACCGTGTTGGTGGCCAGCTCCGCGGTGATGGCGGTGCCGCTCCGACCGACGATCGCGATCGCGGTGAGCAGCGGACCCAGTTCGCGCACGATCGCCACGACCATCAGCTTGCCGATGAGTTCGGACGCCCCGACCTTGTCGAGCTGGGCAATGGTGGTGGAGATCGTCAGGTAACTCAGAATCCCCGACAGCAGGACGATCAGTCCCACCGCCTCCAGCGTGGTGAACCGGAGCTGGTTGAGCAACACCCGGGTGGACACCCGGCGGCCGGCCCCGGGGAGACTGGAGAGGGACGCCAGGGCCTCAAAGGCGAAGCGCGCCAGCGCGCCCACCTGGGCGAGCCAGCGCGCGGTCCCGCGTCCGATGGCCGCGAGAAAGCCCAGCCACGGCTCAGCCGCCGCTGACCTTCTTCAGCCCCTCCTGCGCCTCGGCGTAATTCGGGAAGGTGTCGATCGCCTTCCGGAAGAACTCGGCCGCCTTGGTCTTGTCACCCCGATCCTGGTAGAGCAGGGCCCGGCTGTAGAAGGTCAGCGCCTCGGTCGGCACGTTACGGGCCTTGACCGCCTGGCTGACTTCCTTGGACAGCGGCGGGAGCTTGGCCTCCGCCATGAGCCTCTCGCTGAGCCCCTGGATGAGCTTGAACAGCTCCTCCCGTTTGCCCTCGCTCTTGACCGTCTTGAGGATCTCGCTGGTCTCGACGTCCACGATCCGGGCATCGATGCGGAAGCGGCCGTAGAGATCCACGAAGCGTGCCCATGATCATGTACCGGGCGCCCACCAGCTTGCCGATCTTGGCGGCGGTGGCGGCATCCACCCGGCCGTCCTTGCCGAGGTCCTGCTCGCCCAGCAGCGACTGGATGTTGTCACGGTCGACGACCCGGGCGGCCGGGTTCTGGCCCAGCTCGCTGATGAGCATGCCCGGAATGCCCTGCTGCAGGGCCTCGAAGTTCTCCTTGTCCTGGCCGTAGGAGCCGCCGTTCTCGAACGGCAGAACGGCGATCCCCGGCCGGGTGTCCTGCGCGTGCGAGCGCCGGCGTCAGGGCCAGAGTCGCGAGCGGCGAGCGGGACAAGACAGTCGGCGTGGCATAGGCTCGGACCTCGTCAGAGAGTCAGGGACATTCCTTCCATCGCGGCGTCCACCGACCAGCCGCGGGCGCATGCGCCGCCGCGTGCCGTCGCGCCCCGACCAGGAGCGCGTCGATGTCGCCGTCGTCGTGCTCCGGCTCGTGGTGGAACAGCACCAGCCTGCCGGCAGCCCGTCTCTGCCGCCAGGCTCACGGCCTGCTCCGGGGTCGAATGCCCCCAGCCCGCCCGGGATTCGATCATCGCCTCGGAGTACATCCCGTCGTGGATCAGGGTGTCCACGCCGCCGAGGAACCGCACCAGCTGCGACCGCCAGTCGGCGGGCACGTCATAGCTGCCGCCGGGGCCCAGCTCGTTGTCCGTCACGTAGGCCATCGTCCGGCCACCCTTCACCGGTACCAGCTTGTACCCCAGCGTCGTGCCGGGATGGCGCAGCCGGAACGCCTCCACCAGAAACCCGTCGATCTCGAACGACCCGTGACTCACCTCCGTGACCCTGAGATCGGCCGCCAGCGCCTTCAGCGGGACCGGGAACACCACCGGGTCCATCTGCCGGTCCAGGATCTCCTCCAGCGGCACGCCGGCCTGGGCCGACACCGTAGATCCGCACGGCGTGGCCCCTGGTGTTGAGCGGCTGGAAGAACGGCAACCCCTGGATGTGGTCCCAGTGCGTGTGCGAGAGCAGGATGTCCACGTTCATCGGCCCGCTCGCCTGCCGCGACAGCTCCCGACCCAGGGGACGGATGCCGCTCCCGGCGTCGAGGATCACCAGTTGGTCCCGTGCTCCGGAGACTGCCACGCAGGAGGTGTTCCCGCCGTAGCGGGCCGTGTGGGCTCCCGGTGTCGGGATGGAGCCGCGGGTTCCCCAGAACGTGACCGTGTACGCCACATCTCCTCTCACGGACCCTCGCTGAACGGTGCAAGGAGCCTGCCAGCCGGACCGGGGACACCGGTCACGGGACGGGTGTGCGCGGGATCACGACCGGCCGGCAGCGCGCTCGAGCAGAGAACGATTGACAATCGTGATGTCACGCCGCGTGACCTGGATCAGGTCGCGCTCCACGAAATCGCGCATCGTCCGCGACACGGTCTCGCGACTCGACCCGATCATCTGGGCGATGACGTGATGGGTGATCTTCTTGGTGATGGAGTCGCCGCCTTCCTCCTCCGCCAGACGAAGCAGCAGGTCGGCCACGCGACCGTTGACGTCGAGCAGAACCAGGCTGCCGATCTTCTCGTCCGCCCGGCGCAGGCGGCGTGATAATTCGCGCAACAGCGCGATGGCGACTTCGGGCGACGAGCGGAGCCGGGCCTGGAAGTCCTCCCGCCGGAGGACCAGCACCGCCGCGTCGACCATGGCGATGACCGTCGCCGATCGGGGCTGATCGTCGATCAGCGACATCTCGCCGAAGAAGCTGCCCTCCCCCAGCACCGACAGGATGACTTCCCGGCCATCCTCTCCGATCAGTACGACCTTCACCTGGCCCGCGGCGACCAGATACAGGGCGTCGCCGGGGTCGTCCTCGAACACGATCACGCTTCCCTTCGGATAGGTCCGCTCGCGCACCAGTTCCGCGAACGCGGTGATGTCTCCCTCTCGCATGGTCGCGAACAGAGGCACCTTCTTCAGGACATCCAGCGTGCTCAAGGTCACGGACCCCTCGATGTGGTGGAAGTGACGGTAAATACGATAGTTAAGCCACTACCTCCGTGTCAAACCTCTGGCCCTTGCCGGTCCCGGGGGGCCGGTGGGGAGCCCGCCGGCGCGGTTGATATGGCTTCGGGTGCCCCGGTATATTGACAGGCTATTCGATCCCGGCACTCTCTGGCCACGCACGGCGGGGCCCCTTCAGGAGAAGCACAGTGAAGGCCAATCTCCACCCGATGTACCACAAGGTGCAGGTGCAGTGCGCCTGCGGGAACCGCTTCGAGACCCGCTCCACCAGCACCAATGTGCACGTCGAAATCTGCGCCAAGTGCCACCCCTACTTCACCGGGAAACAGCGGCTGGTCGATACCCAGGGCCGGGTAGAGCGCTTCCGCAAGAAGTATGCGACGGAGAAGTCCGGCACCGGCGCCCCTCCCCAGGACTGACCCGTGGAGGCCCGACTCCGCCAGGCGCTCGCCCGGGCGGAGGAGGTCGCCAGGTGGCTGGCCGACCCGGCGACCGCGAGCGATCCGACGAAGCTCAGGGCTTACGGGCGGGAACACACCCGATTGGCGCCGATCGTTCAGGTCGCGGAACGTCTCGGCCGGCTGAAGGACGAGCTGGCCCAGGCGCGCGAAATGGCGGACGAGCCAGATCGCGAGCTCGCCGCCCTGGCGCACGCCGATCTGGCCCGGCTCCCCACCGAAATCGACCGCGCTGCGAAGCCCAGCTCCACGAGCTGCTGCTGCCGCGCGACCCGCTGGACGATCGCGACGCCATCGTCGAAATCCGCGCCGGCACCGGCGGCGACGAGGCGGCGCTGTTCTCGGCCGACCTCTACCGGATGTACCAGCGCTTCGTGCAGCGCCAGGGCCTGACGGTCGAGGTCATCTCGCTCAGCGAAGGCACCTCGGGCGGCATCAAGGAAGTGATCTTCGCGGTCCGTGGCGCCGAGGCCTTC
Organism: uncultured Gemmatimonadales bacterium; assembly: GCA_963709905.1. Classification (GTDB taxonomy): domain Bacteria; phylum Gemmatimonadota; class Gemmatimonadetes; order Gemmatimonadales; family GWC2-71-9; genus JADJOM01. The sequence goes on along the minus strand of CAVPYI010000002.1, from coordinate 422,644 downwards.
GGTTTGCTGCGCCGCGAGGCGGGGGTGCACCGGGTGCAGCGGGTTCCCGCGACCGAAGCCGCCGGGCCGCATTCACACCTCGGCCGCGACCGTGGCGGTGCTCCCCGAGGCCGAGGAGGTGGACGTCGTGATCGACCCCAAGGACCTGCAGATCGACGTGTTCCGGTCCTCGGGTCCGGGCGGGCAGAGCGTCAACACCACCGACAGCGCGGTGCGGATCACCCACCTCCCCACCGGGCTGGTGGTCTCGCAGCAGGATCAGAAATCGCAGCTGCAGAACAAGCTCAAGGCCATGGAGGTGCTGCGGGCCCGGCTGCTGGACCGCCGGATCGCGGAGCAGGAGGCGGCCCGCGCCCGCGAGCGGCGCGCGATGGTCGGCACCGGGGACCGCTCGGCCAAGATCCGGACCTACAACTATCCGCAGAGCCGGGTCACCGACCATCGCATCAACCTGTCGATCCACAATCTGCCGGAAGTGCTCGACGGCAAGCTGGACGAGTTCGTGGATGCGCTGCGCATGGCCAGCCGGCAGGAGCAGTTGGGTGACTGAGCCCGAGGTCACCCTCGACCGCCTGCTCAATCACGCTGGTGCCCGCCTCAAGGCCGCCGGACTGCAGGATCCTCGCCGGGAGGCGTGGCGGATCTGGGCCGACCTCCATGGTCTGTCCACCTATCCCGGATCGATCTTTTCCGATGACGTCGTACCCCAGGCGGACGCGGAACAGTTCCGTGCCGCGGTCGATCGCCGGGCTCGCGGCGAGCCGCTGCAGTTACGTGACCGGCATTGTCGGGTTCCGCGGCTTGACCCTGGGCGCCGACCAACGGGCCCTGATCCCGAGGCCCGAAACCGAGGGTCTGGTAGACCTGATTCTGGCCCGGGCCCCGGCCGGCCGGGTGGCGGATATTGGAACGGGCACCGGTTGTATCGCGCTGGCCCTGGCCGAGGAGGGCCGGTACGACCAGGTGGTCGGCGTCGAGCGCTGGTCGGGCCCGCTGGCGCTCGCCTGGGAGAACCGGCGCCGAACCGGGCTGGGGATCGACCTGGTGCAGGCGGATCTGGTCTCGGCGTTTTCGGCAGAGAGCTTTAACGCGGTGGTCTCCAATCCCCCCTATCTTACCGACGGGGAGCTCGTGGGGCTGGACCCCTCGGTGCGGGACTGGGAGCCCAGGGAGGCGCTGGCCGGCGGTCAGGATGGCCTCTCGGTAACCCGCGATCTCACCCTCGACGCACTGCGGGTGGTGTCCCCGGGTGGCTGGCTTGCTCTGGAGGTAGACGCGGGTCGGGCCGGCGAGACGGCTCTCCTCGCCAAGCTGGCGGGGTGGAGTGACGTGACGGTCCACGATGACCTTTTCGGCCGCGCGCGATATGTGCTCGCGCGGAGGAGCGAGGCGGTGTGAGCATCTGGGAAAAAGCGGAAGATGTGGGTCGTCTCATCGGCCAGACCCCGGAGTACAAGGCGCTACGGCGCGCCGAGGGCAGCCTGCGGGAGGACCAGGACGCGCAGGCCAAAGTGGATCAGATCCAGACGCTCGCCCGGCAGATGGACGAGCTGGTGGCCGGCGGGCAGATGCCCGACCAGGCGACGGCCGAGGCCTATGAAGCGGCGGTGCGGGAGCTGGAGGTGAGTACCACCGGCCAGGCGTACGCCGTCGCCCGGGCCAACTTCGAGAAGATGATGATCCGGGTCAACCAGCTGATTGCCCAAGGCATGGAAAAAGGCGCCAGCAGCAGCATCATCACCCTGGGATGACCGACGGGTTCTTCGTGGTCATCGAAGGGCCGGAAGGCGCGGGTAAGACCACCCTCGCGGCCGCCCTGGCGGAGCGATTCCGGGCCGGTGGAATCGACCCGGTCCTGGTCCGTGAACCCGGCGGAACCGCGCTGGCGGAACGGATCCGGACTCTGCTCCTCGATCCGGCGCTGGCGATCGACCCGGTGGGGGAGTTGTTCCTCTTCCTGGCTGCCCGGGCCGACCTCGTAGCCAGCGTCATCCGCCCCGCCTGGAAGACCGGCCGGGTAATCCTGGCAGACCGGTTCCAGCTTTCCACCGAGGCTTATCAGTGTGGTGGGCGAGGGGTGGATCTGGCCCTGTTTCGTGAGACCAATCGGGCGGCCACCGGGGGCCTCGAGCCCGACCTGACCCTGGTCCTCGACCTGCCGCCCGAACGGGGGCTGGACCGGATCCGGACGGCTGGCCATCGGCTCGACCGGATCGAGCAGGCGGGAGCCGAGTTTCACCGGCGGGTCGCCCGGGTGTTCCGTACTGCGACCGGGCCAGGGATCGTCCACCTGGACGCCACCGAGCCCTCGGAACAGGTCTTGCTGTCTGCTTGGTCAGAGATCGAGGTGACGCGCCCTGGGGCGCGGGCGACCGGGAAACGTTAGTTTCCAGCAGGGTCAAGAGGCCCGCCCACCAAGGGCGCAGCCCGCAATTGGGAGGAGATCATGCGGCAACGCTGGGGTCTGATCGCGCTGGTTGCGGTCATTTCATTCTTGACGGGGGGCTGGCTCCTGCAGCGCGGGGCCGCCCGCGACGGAGACGTCTACCAGCAGGCCCGGCTGTTCGATGACGTGCTCTCGCACGTGAGTGCCTATTACGTGGATTCGATTCCCCAGGGAGAGCTCTACCAGAAGGCCAGCAGCGGCCTGCTCGAGCAGCTCAAGGACCCCTACTCGGTCCTGCTCCAGGGCGACGACTACAAGCAGCTGACCGAAACCACAACCGGAAATTACGGTGGCCTCGGCATCCAGATCGACGTGCGCGATGGCTGGATCACCGTGGTGGCGCCGCTGCCCGAGACCCCGGCCGAGCGGATCGGGATCGAGACCGGCGACCAGATCGTCTCGGTGGACTCCCGATCGACCGAAGGATGGAGCAGCGAACAGGCGGTGAAGGCCCTGCGCGGTGCCCCCGGGAGCGAGGTCGAGCTGCGCATTCGCCGGGTCGGGTTCGCCGAGCCGATCGTGTACCGCCTCACCCGCGTCGATCATCCACGTGCGCTCGGTCCCACCCGGCACCCTGTTCCCGGGTGGCATCGGGTACATCTCCCTGAGCCCCGTGGCCGAGAGCTCGACCCAGGAGCTGCGCGGCCGAGATCACCAGCCTGCTCGCCAAGGGGATGAAGAGCCTGATCTTCGATCTCCGGGGCAATCCCGGCGGGCTGCTCGATCAGGGTGTGAAAGTGGCCGACCTGTTCCTCGATAAGGACCAGGAAATCGTCGCCACCCGGGGGCGGGCCCGCGGGGCGACCAAGAACTTCAAGGACGGGTTGCGCCAGGAGTGGCCGGCGCTGCCGATCGTCGTGCTGGTGAACGATGGCACCGCCAGCGCTGCCGAGATCATTTCCGGAGCGCTGCAGGACCATGACCGGGCGGTCGTGGTCGGAGTACCGACCTTCGGCAAGGGCCTGGTTCAGACCCTGTTCCCGTTCTCCGACAATACCGCCCTCAAGTTGACCACCGGGCGGTGGTACACTCCCAGTGGACGCACGATCCAGCGGACCGCGCGGACCGAAGAGGACCAGGCCCGCCAGGCCGCCATCGAAGCGGACGGCGCCCGGGATTCCGCCCGAGCCGACACCACCGTCCGTCCGGCCTATCGGACCGACAGCGGGCGGCTGGTCCGCGGGGGCGGGGGCATCGTTCCCGACATCGTAGTGCGTCAGGACTCGCTCACCGACACCGAGCGGGCCTTCGCCACGGCGCTGGCCTCGAAATTCGCCGAGTATCGGGATGCGCTCACGCTCACGGCGTTGCAGATCAAGAACGACAAGAGCGTGACCAGGGAGGAGTTCACTGTCACGCCGGCAATGCGCTCCGACGTGCTGCGGCGCCTGCGGGGCAAGGGCGTGCAGGTCTCGGACGAGACCTATGCCCGCGCCGCGGGGCTGGTGGACGAGCAACTGGGGCTCGAGATCGCCCGCTACGTGTTCGGGCGCCCGGCGGAATTCCGCCGGCGCACCCGAGGTGACAGGCAGATGCAGTCGGCGCTCGACCTGCTGCAGCGCGCCCAGTCACCCAAGGACCTGCTGTCGCTGGCCATGGCCCAGACGACGCCCGAATCGACCCGGAGGAACTAGCCGATCACGCCGGGACTCGAGGTCCCAGCCGCCTTCGCTCTCGGACTCCTGGTGGGTGTGCTCTCCGCGGTGGCGGGGATCGGCGGCGGGGTCCTGATGGTACCGTTTCTCTATCTGATCTACGCTCGCACGGGCGCATCGCTCTCCGCCCAGACTGTCGTGGCCCACGCCACCAGTCTGGGCGTTGCGTTTGTGGCGGCGACCGTGGGCACCTGGCGGTACGCGAGAGCCGACGCGATCGCCTGGCGTCCCGCGCTCGCCTACGCGGTCCCGGGGATTCTGTCGGCGTTCGTTACCGCCCGGATCGTGGCCTCGATGGACGAGGGGCAGTGGGTCCGGGCCGGATTCGGGGCGTTCCTGCTGGTGTCCGGCTGGGACATGGCTCGCCGGGCCCGGCACCCGCAGCGGCACCAGGGGGGTGAGCCGCATCCGCACTCCTGGGTATGGCTGCTCCTCTTTGGTCTGGCGGGTGGCGCGCTCTCCTCGCTGCTGGGCATTGGCGGTGGGCTCATCGCGGTGCCGGTATTGCTCTACGTGGGACGGTTTCCCGTCCGCGCCGTCGCACCCACCGCGCTCGCCAGCGTGTGGCTGACGACGCTCGCCGGTGCCGCCGGCTATGTCACGGCGGGACCCGGACCGGCGTTCTCCGGCGCGATGGCCGGTTTCCTGGATCTGCGCATGGCCGTGCCGCTCGCCCTGGGAGCCGCGGTGACCGTGCCGCTCGGCGTACGGGTCAATCGGGAGTCCAGTCCGCCCACCCTGCATTGGTTCTTCGCGTTCCTGTTCACGGGTCTCGGCAGCTGGATCCTCTGGCATTGGGTGCGGAGCCTGGCGGCGTGATCGCGATTGTAGGTGGGGGGCGGATGGGGCGGGCACTCGCCCGGGGTCTCGGTGAGGCAGGTGAGCAGGTGCAGCTCTGGTCCCGGCGCGAAGCGACTGGAGCGGTCGATGACGCGGTGGCGGGCGCCTCGACCGTGCTCCTGGCGGTGCCGGACGACGCCATCACCGAGGTCGCCGCGGGGCTCGCCGCCGCGGGTGCCATCGAGGCCTCGCAGACGGTGCTGCATCTCTCCGGACTCCGCGACGCGCTCGCGCTCGCGCCGCTGCGACCGAGTGGGGCGGCCCTCGGGTCCTTCCACCCCCTGCGATCCGTGTCCGATCCCGATCTGCCCGTCGAACGGTGGCGAGGCGCGTACGTCGCGGTGGAGGGGGATGACCGCGCCGTGAATGAAGGGCAGCGGCTTGGCCAACTGCTGGAGCTGGTCCCGGTGCGGCTCTCCGGGCCGGCCAAGGCGGCCTATCACGCCGGGGCGGTGTTTGCCGCCAACTACGTGGTCGTGCTCGCTGGGGTGGCCGCCCGCCTGGGCCGCCAGGCCGGGATCCCGGCCGACCTCGCCGAGCGGATGTACCAGCCCCTGCTCAGCAGCGTCGCGGAGAATCTCCGGGGACACTCCGCCGAGAACGCCCTCACCGGGCCGGTGCGTCGCGGTGACGTCGCCACCATCAGGGCGCATCTCGCGGCGCTGGGCGAAGGAGATCGGGTGCTGTACTCGCGACTGGGACTGGAGGCGCTCGAGCTGGCCCGCACCGCCGGCCTGGAGCCGGCCAGGGCCGCGGCGGTGGAGCGGGTGCTGCGGGATTATTGATCCACCACCCGGACCCCGCCGGGAACATCGAACCGGAACGTCTCCGACGGAATCCGGCGGTTCACCTGCACCCCGGTCAGGATCAGGGTTCGCCGCTGGCCGCTGCGCTCGCTGATTTCCAGCCGGCGGGGCAAATGGTCGAATTGATCCAGCCAGACCACGGCCTCGGTGAAGGGTAGGGAACGGTCGATCGGCTCGAGGGCGAGCACATCGGCTCCCCGGCCGGCCACCGCGTCGGACCGCAGATAGCGGCACCGGTACCGCTCACCCGGGTTGGTCAGAATCCAGGCGAGAATGTTCGGCCCGAAGGTGGGATCGCTGGGTACCCGAAGGCGTATCACCTGGCCGGGCGTCGTGCTCGGGGTGTAGACCCAGATGCGCTCCCCGTCCATCACGATGGCGTCGTCCGGCGGGTCCGTGAAGCGCATCGACAGGCGGGCTTCTCCCGCCTGCACCAGCCGGCCGCGGCTGTGGAACGTGCCGATCATCGAATCGGCGATCACTTGCGCGAAGTCGGCGCTGAACGACGTGCTGGACTGGTACTTCCGCGCCGCCTGCTCGATCAGGGCCTTGGGGTCGGGGCTCTGGCGGGCGGACAGGAGTACAGGCTGGTAGGCGGGCAGGAGAACGGCCCCGAGCAACAGGATTCGGAGTGCCTCCACCCGCCCGCCCGCTCGTCCGCATACCCACTTCATACCCGCGCTCCTACCGGTTGCGCGACCCGTCGTCCGATCGCCTCGGCGATGATCCGGGTTTCTTTCATCAGGCGCGAAAACTGTTCGGGGAAGAGGCTCTGCGCCCCGTCGGAGAGTGCCTTGTCGGGAGCAGGATGGACCTCGACCAGGAGGCCGTCGGCTCCGGCCGCTACCGCGGCCCGCGCCATCGGAATCACCATGTCGCGATGGCCGGTCCCATGACTCGGATCGGCCATGATCGGCAAGTGGGAGAGCGCCTTGACCACGGGGATCGCCGAGATATCGAACAGGTTGCGGGTGGCGGAGTCGAATCCCCGGACCCCGCGCTCGCAGAGGATCACCTGCGGGTTGCCTTCGGCCAGGATGTACTCCGCCGAAAGCAGCAATTCCTGGATGGTGGCGGACAGGCCTCGCTTGAGGAGCACCGGTTTCTTCATCCGGCCCACCCGTTTGAGCAGCGAGTAGTTCTGCATGTTCCGGGCGCCAATCTGGATGATATCCGCCACTTCAGCGACCAGGTCGGCGCCCTCCACGTCCATCGCCTCGGTCACCACCAGCAGCCCGGTTTCGTCCCTGGCTTTTGCCAGCAGGCGGAGGCCTTCCGGGCCCAGGCCCTGGAACGAATACGGTGACGAGCGAGGCTTGAACGCTCCCGCCCGCAGTACCGCGGCACCGGCGTCGCGCACCTGGGTGGCAGCGGTCATGATCTGGTGCTCGTTCTCGACCGAGCACGGGCCGGCCATCACCACCACCTCGTCGCCCCCGATGGCGAGGCCGCCCGGGAACCGGATCACCGTGGACTCGGCTTTCCACTCCCGGGAGACCTGCTTGTACGGTTTGGAGACGTGAATCACCTCCGCCACACCCGCCAGCCCCTCGAGCCGGGAGCCGTCGACCCGCCCGTCGTTGCCTACCAGCCCGACGGTGGTGCGCTGCTTCCCGGGCATCGGGCGGGCGGCGTAGCCCATCTCCTGAATGGTGTCACAGACGCGACGGATCTGATCGTCGGTTGCGTCGGCGTGCATTACGATGAGCATGGCTGTCGCTTCGCTCCAAGGCGTCAGGCGTCAGGCATCAGGCGTCAGGCGTCCGGGACCGCCCTGACGCCCGACGCCCGACGCCTCAATCTACACCCGCTCCAGTTCGCCCAGCCGCACGCCCACGATCGTCGAGACCCCTGGTTCCTGCATGGTCACCCCGTAGACCGCCTCGGCCGCCTGCATGGTCCGCGGATTGTGGGTGATCACGATGAATTGCGTGGACTTCTTGAATTCATCGAGCAGCCGGATGAACCGACCGACGTTGGCGTCGTCCAGCGGGGCGTCGACTTCGTCCATCAGGCAGAACGGGCTCGGCTTGGTCAGGTAGATCGAGAACAGCAGCGATACGGCCACCAGGTACCGCTCTCCGGTCGAGAGCAGGTGAATCCGCTGGACCCGCTTGCCGCGGGGGGCCGCATGGATATCGATCTCGCTCTCGAGCGGATCCTCCGGATTGGCGAGCCGCAGGTCGCATTCGCCCCCGCCGAACAGGGTCTGGAAGACGTGCAGGAAGTTCGACCGCACCGCCGTGAAGGTTTCCATGAACATCGTGCGGGCCGTGCCGTCGATCTCCCGAATCGCCTGTTGTAACGAGCCGCGTGCGGCCACCAGGTCGTCCCGCTGGGTGGTGAGGAACTCGAGCCGCTTGGCCTCTTCAGCGTGTTCCTCGACGGCGAGCGCGTTGACCGGGCCGATCCCCTCCAGGCTCTCGACGATCCTCCGGGCCTCGCTCTCGAGGGTGTCGAGATCCAGCTCGAGCATCGGTGCTTCGGCGAGGAGGGTGTCGACCGGCTTCTTCCATTCGGTCTCGACCCGTTCGACGATCGCGCGCCGGCGGCCGGCGGCCTCGGTCATCTCGATTTCGAGGCGATGGTACTCTTCCGTCAGCTGCTCCACCCGCTCGCGGGTGTCGTGCAGGGTTCGTTCCGCTTCCTCGAGGGACAGCGCCGTCCGACCGGCCGCCTCCTCGGCGGCGGCGCCGGCAGTCTCCAGTTCCTCCGCCGCCACCCGGCGTTCGGCGCGGGCCTCGATCCATTGAGCCTGCTGGGCGGCGACCGACGAGGTGTCGGTGTCGATCTGGTTCAGCTCTCCTGCCAGGCTGCTGGCGGCCTGCTCGGCTTCGGAGCCCACCTGCAGGGCGCGGTCGAGGGCCGTCTGGGCCGCTTCGAGCCGAGCCGCCGTCTGGGCATCCTGCACTTGCCAGTGGACCCGGGCGTCGCGGGCGGCCTCCTGTCGGGTCTCCAGGTCCGCAAGCAGCGCCCGACCGAGACCGAGCTGCTCATCCAGCTTGGCCCGGGCGAGATCGCCCTCGGTGAGGCTCGCGTCAATTTCCTTGAGGCGCCGCTCGGCCCGTTCGACGCGTCCGGTGAGCGAATGCAGGTGCGCCTCGGCATCGGCCAACTCACGGGCCATCGTGTTCGCGATGCGGATCGAGTCCTCCCGCGCCGCGATGGCCACCCGCTCGGCCTCCCGGCCATGGTCGGCTGCGTGACCGGCGCCTTCCTGGGCCGTTTCGGCCTCTGCCAGCCGGGCCACGGTGGCCCCGAGGGCGAGGTCGGCCCGATGCAGGTTCGCCTGTGCTTCCCCAACCTCGGTCCCGAGGCTCTCCAGTTCCGCCCGCCGACGGAGCGGGCCGGAGGGGCTCGGGGCTCCGGCGAGCAGCACGGCGCCGTTGGGACGGCGGAGGGCCCGGCCGGCCGGATCGAGCACCTCGGACCCGGCCAGCAGGGAGCGAACCCATGCCTCCGCCGGACCCTGGGCGTACAGCCGATTGCCGAGGGGACTGTCGCCGCCGATGCCTTCGGGTCCAGGGTCGGCCGGCAGCAGCATGATCGCCCCGGGCTGCTCGCCCGCGTGCCACTCCCGGATCGCGGTGATGGCGGAGCCTTCGCGGACCAGGACCGCGTGCACCCAGTCTCCCAGCAGTCGCTCGGCGAGTTCGGCATCCTCACGGCCGGTGCGGATGAAATCCGACAGCGGGCCCAGGATCGCCTCTCCGAACCGCTCGCGGACCGCGAGCAGGGCGGCGGCTCCCGGGGCCAGGCCGACGCGGTCGCGCTCCAGCTCCTCGAGGGCTTGTCGCCGGGCGGTGAGTTGCGCCAGCGTCTCGCCGGCGGCGCGCCGATCGGCGCGCTCCAGCGCCTCACGCCGGCGCAATTCCGCCACCAGGTGACGAGTGCGTTCCGCCTCCGCCGACAGCCGCTTGGCGTCCTGGCTGCGGCGGTCGGCGGTGTCGAGCGCGTCGGCCCGGCGGCGTTCCGCCACTTCCTGTTCGGCCTGCGCCGCCTGCCAGCGGGCGCTGGCGGTGGTGGCCTGTTCCCGCAGCGATGCCAGGTCGCTCTCGAGCGAGTGCCGCTCGCCTTCCAGGGCCCGCAGCGTCTGCACCCGGGTCTGGATGGCCTCCTCCAGCTGGCGCACGACCTGGCGCTGCTCCCCCAGCCGCTCCCGCGCGTCCTGTTCGGCCGTGGTGCGCGCCGTGAGCTCCATCTGGATTCGATCACGTTCCGCCAGGGCCGCCGTGTGCTCGGCCTGCGCCGACTCGCGCTCGCGCGCGGCCTGCTGGCGGCGGGACTCGGTGTACCCGCGCTCGTCGGACGCCCGGAGCTTCCGGGCCGCCGCATTGGCGAGGCGTTCGGCCGCCAGGGCCAGTTCGCCGTCCAGTTTCCCCAGCTCGAGGCGGACCTCGCCCAGGCGGCGGGTAATCTCGGTCCGTTGGGTCTCGGCCCGAGCCCGGGTCCGGGCGGCCTCCTCGCGACGCTCCTCGAGTTGCGCCAGGCCCTCACGCGTGAGCGGCAGCTCCCGCTCCAGCTCGCCGTGACGCCGCCCCGAGGCGTCCACCTGGGCCGCAAGGTCGGCCAGCAGCTGCTTCGCCAGGGTGAGCTGGACGGCGAACTTTTCTTCCATGAGTTTGCCGTAGCGCTCCGCCTTGCCCTTCTGCCTCGCCAGACTGCGGAGCTGGCTCTGGACCTCGGCGATCAGGTCTTCGACCCGCTGCAGGTCACCCGCGGTCTCTTCCAGCCTGCGCTCGGTGGTCTGGCGCCGGTCGCGGTAGAGTCCGATGCCGGCCGCCTCCTCGAACAGGGCGCGGCGGTCCTCGGCCCGGTCGGAGAGCAGCCACTCGATCATTTTCGCTTCGATCACCACTCCGGCGTCGGTGCTGAGACCGGTGCCCCGCAGGAGATCCTGGATGTCGCGCAACCGGACCACGGTGCCGTTCAGCAGGTAGTCCGACTGGCCGCTGCGCGACAGCCGCCGGGTCACCTGCACCTCGCGATAGGCGATCGGCAGGTCGCCGTCGGAATTATCCAGGAACAGCGACACCTCGGTCAGGTTCACCGGGCGCCGGGCCGCGGAGCCCTGGAAGATCACGTCTTCCATCTTCCCGCCGCGCAGGGTGCGGGCCGATTGCTCGCCCAGCACCCACCGGACGGCGTCGGACACGTTCGACTTGCCGCAGCCGTTCGGACCCACGATGCCGGTCACGCCGTCCTGGAATTCCAGCGTCATCGTGTCGGCGAACGACTTGAAGCCGGCGAGTTCGATCTTCGTGAGCTTCATGCGAGCCGCTCCTGTCAGCGATCCGGTTGATAGATGAAAAACGGGCGACCCAGGCGGCGGCCCGTCGATTCGGCCGCCTCCCGGGTGACGTAGGGGCCGATGACCACCCGGAAGCCGTCCTCCCCGGTCTTGGGGTCGAGCACCGTGGCCGTCAACCCCTGCTGGGCCAGCTGTCGGGCGAGTTCGGCCGACCACGAACGATTCTGCGAGCTGGACACCTGAAGGTAGACCCGTGGCTGGCCCTGGTCTCCACCGGCAAGCGCGGTATCGGTGGTGGCTCCATCCTGGGCAATCGCCGTCCCGGTTTCCGGCGTCCACGCCAACGGCAGCCAGGCATCCCGGGCCCCGCCCCGCACCCGGCCGGTCTCGGGGAGATCGTTCCGGGTCAGGTCGTAGGCAACCACGTCGCCACCCGACTTGACCAGCAGCGTCTGCTGGTTGGTGACGGTGGGCAGGTCTGGCGCCCACTCGGCGGCGAAGCCGGCCACGTAGCGATGGGTCGCGAGGTCCACCAGCCAGAGCGAATCGGCGGCCTGCGGGTGAATCAGTAACCAGCGCCCGTACGGGTCCGCGCGAAGCGCGCCGGCGCTGCCCGGGAGCTTGATCTCGTCCACCTGCCGCCGGGTGAAGCGATTGTACACCAGGAGTCCCCCTTCCCGGCGGGCCACGTAGAAGCGGTGCCCGGAGGGCGAGAACAGCACCGCGCGGGCATGGCCGGACACCGGAAGACTGCGCTGGTTTTCCGGCTCATCCGGGTCGATAAGAACCACGGCGGTGTCGGCCGCGATGGCCAGCAGGTCGCCCCAGAACGTCGCGGCGGCATCACCCTTGGGCAGGGCCGCGACGACCGGTTGATCGTCGGTCCGGAGCACGGTCAGGACGCTGGTCGGTCCGGCGGAGACCGCGAGCAGCGATGCCGTCCGCGTCCCGTACAGGTCTCGGGGACGCGCCGACAGCCGGGCCGGAAAGCGGACCGGGTTGCGACGCACCAGCTGCACCACTTTCAGGCTGTCATCGACCGTGAACAGGGTCCCGTCGGGACCGACGGTGAAATCGCGCACCACGTTCAGCGATTGCGGCCGGGGCCTCGCCGTCTGGAGGTCCAGGGCCAGGATCTCGTTCTTGCTGCTCAGCGCGTAGACGATGCTCTGATCGAGGTCGGCGCCGATCGCCCGGGTGATGGGGGGGAGGGGAGCGCTGGTGCGCCACCCCCAGCTATCGAGCCGCGGCAGGTGATAGAGCTCGCCCGTGCCACCCGCCGCCGGCAGCCGCAACAGGCTGGAGGGGGGGGTGGTGGAGGCGACGGAGAGACCACGGTTGTAGGCGGAGTTACCGGACTGGCAGGCGACGAGCAGAACCGCCGCCAAGGCCAGCAGGGGACGGGTGGGCACGGCAGAAATGTAGCCGTGCCGCGGGAGGTGGAGAAGCGGCCGCGGGCAACTGCCGGCCCGCGGCCACCTGGCCCGGACTAGTACACCGGACCCAGGCTGAGCGTCCAGTACCCCTTGATGGCCCGGCGATCCTGGGGAATCGAGTAGTCGAGCCGCAGGACCACAAAGTTGAACAGATTCATCCGGGCGCCGATGCCGAGGGTCTGGCTTGGCGTCCGCACCCGGAGCGGGTCGTCGCCCGCCCTCCGGTTCCAGCGGAGCTGGTTGCCGCCGTTCCACGCGATTCCGATATCGTAGAACAGCGCGCCCTCGATCGGCGGGAACCCGACCGGCACGAAGCCCATGGATGGAGTGAGGATCGGGAATCGCAGCTCCGCGTTCCCCACCGCGAGCTGGGTGCCCACCATCTGGTCGAGTTCGATGCACCCGGTATAGGTGCCTGGATCCACGGTTCGGCATTCGTTGCGGTAGTAGCTCCCCGACGTGTTTCCCCGGATCAGCTCGGTGTTACCCAGGAACAGCCGGAACCGATCGGCGTCCCGCCCGATGCGTCCGAAGTACAGCGCCCGGGTGGCGAAGGTGAACGGGCCGATCAGGCGGTCGTAGCGCCGGTAGTCCGCCAGTCCCTGGAAATACTCCCAGCCGCCCAGCGACTGCGACAGTTGCAGCCGGTACCGGCGTCCGTAGAACGGGCCGACATAGCCGGGAAGCGAATTATCGAACACGTAGGCGAGCGAGGGCTCGAAGATATTCGCCCCCTTGAGGCTCGTCTCCCGGGACGTCGCGGCCGCGGTCGCCTGGAACGTGCTCCGGTCATACGGTTCAAAGATCTCCTGCAGCTTGTCGCTGATCGCCGCTCCCGTGACACCGAACTCGAAGCGTTGGAACCGGCTCAGTGGGTAGATCGCCTGAGCCCGGGCCGAACGGATGACCACCCGCCGGAGCCGCGTCACCAGCGTATTCTGACCCGGGCCGGGCTGATCCTCGAGCACCAGGCTCGGCTCGAAGAAATAGAGCGGCTCCTGCGCCAGGGTCGTGGCCCAGTTGAGTCGCTTGGCCGTGTTGACGTAGGTGGCGGCGACCAGCGCCTCGCTGATCCGGCCGTTCACGTAGGCGGCGAAGATCAGCTGGTGATTGCCCAGCATGTCCGAGAGCGCGATCGCGCTGCCACCGTAGAATCCGCGGCCGAAGGTGTCGCGGGTGTATCCGATGGTCGGCCGGGCGATGAAATCCGGTCGGAACGACACCTTGTAGGGGTTGACCTTGAACTCGGCCGTGTCGGGCAGGGTCAAGTCCACCGAGTCCATGAGGGCGGTGATCGTCACGGGGCGCTGGGCGGAATCCGGCAGCTCCGGGGTCTGGTCGGCCGGCCGGAAGCCCTGGGGACCGACATAGATCGAGCCGCTCGACTCGATCGCGGTCCGGGCGCTATCGGTCACGGCCGAGACCGCCTGGCTGTCCCCGGCAGCCGCCGGAACCGGGGTGGCCACCGTGGCCGAATCGCCGACGGCCACCGCCGGTGCCGGGGGCTGCCACGGCGCCTGCTTGAGCCCGCGCGGGTTGTCGATGCCGTAGATGTCGTACTGGTCACGGGAGTAGTACACGAAGGCCAGCCGGTCGGCCTGCGGGGCCCACGAGAGCACCGGCGACAGCGGAGTGATGCCCTGGGCGCCGGTGAACAAATCGGTGAGCTGGTAGACCTGCTGGTCGCGCCGAGTCGTACAGGAAGATGTTGCTGACGCCGTTCCGATCGGACACGAACGCGATCGCCTGACCGTCCGGCGACCACTGCGGGCTGACGTTCTTGCCCTGCTCCATGCCCGGCAGGACGTCGATCCGGCCCGTCGCCAGATCGTAGGTCGCGATCCGCATGTTGCCGATGCGCAGGGTCTCGAAGTCGGTCTCGGGGCCGCGGTCGGTGGCGAACGCGATGGTGGTGCCGTCGGGAGACCAGACCGGATGGAGATCGGCGTACTGGTCGTTGGTGAGCCGCCGCAGGTTGCTGCCGTCGGCGTTGACCAGGTACAGATCGGAGAGCCCGCCGTCATAGCCGGTGAAGACCAGCTGCTTGCCGTCGGGGCTCCACGAGGGCGTGGTCACCCCGCTCAGCTTGACCTTGATGCGCCGGGCCTCCCGGTTCCGTTTGACCTCGATGATCGACGATGTCGTCCCGCGGTCCGCGCTTGGCCGCGATGGCGAGGTACTTGCCGTCGGGCGACCAGCTGCCGGCGGAGTTGATGAACCGGTAGGTCTCGTAGTTGCTGCTGTAGGACGACTTGAGCAGCCGCCGCTTGACCTTGCCGGTCTCCACGTCGGCGAGATAGAGGTCGACGAAGTAGAAGTCCTTCTCGCTGAAGTAGGCGACCTGCTTGCCGTCGGGCGAGAGGGCCGGCGCCAGGTGCAGCGTGCCCTCGGATCGCTGCTCCGTGAGCGATCGGTTGGGCGATGTCCCGGGCCTTCTGGCGGGTGGCGACCTCGGGGAGGTAGGTCTTCTGGACGTCGTCGTGCCACTGCTCCGAGAGTCCCTTGTAATCCACCCCGAGCACCCGGCGGATCGAGCCCTCGAGCCCGCCACCGCCGGCCAGGGTGCCCTGCAGGATGGCGCCGATCGCCTCGTCGCCCCAGCGCTCCCCGATGTAGGCCACCAGCGACTGCCCGTAGCGATACGGGAAGATGCGGTAGTCGTTCTCGAGCTGCTGGATCGTCGGGATCTTGCCTTCGATGGCGGCGTCGCGGAGCCACATGGCCGTGTTGGGGTCGACGCCGCCGATCGAGAGGTACTCGGCCATGCCCTCCACGAACCAGAGCGGCGGGTTGATGTTGATGATCGTGGCGAGTCCGGCGCCGGCCCGGCCACGGCACCAGATGTCGTACTGGAACTGGTGCACCATCTCGTGCTGGAGCACGTGCTCCAGCTCTTCATAGGAGCCGGTGAAGGGGAGGATGATGCGCTGCTTGAAGAAGTCGGTAACGCCGCCCGTGCCCTCGCCCGGGGCCTCCCCGCCCAGCGCGTTGGTCTGCTGGAAATCGGAGTGCGAGGCGTACAGGATGATCGGCTTGCGCTCCTTGTACTCGTGCCGCAGGAGTCGCGAGAGCCGCTGGTAGGAGCGCTCCGCCATCCGGGCCGCGTCCTGCGCGGCGGCCCGGGTCTCGGGATAGAAATAGACGTCGAAGTGCTCGGTCCTGAGGACCTGGAAATCGAACGACCGGTACTGGACCTTGTTCTGCCCGAAGTAGTACTGTGCGGGCAGCACCGACGGCGCGCCGACCAGGAGGGCGAGAGCGAGAGCGAGACGACGATTCATATGATACCTGCCCGTTCAGGCGCCGGGTCGGATCTCCGGCGCATCGCTCCAGAGCCGTTCGAGCTGGTAGAAGCTCCGCGTCTCCGGATGAAACAGGTGGACGACAAAGTCCACGAAGTCCAAGAATACCCACCGGCCGCCCGGAAGTCCCTCCACATGGTGCGCCCGAACCCCCTGGTGATGCAGCTTCTCGAGGACCGATTCCGCGATTCCGCGGACGTGGGCATCGGACGTGCCCGACGCGACCACGAAGTAATCGGTGGCTTCACTCAAGCCCCGCAGGTCCAGCACGACGACGTCCCGGCCCTTCAGGTCGTCGATGGCCTGCACGGCGGTGGTGATCTCCTGCCGGGAGGTCACGCGGGCCTGCTCCGTCCCGGCGTGCCATCCTCGACCTGCCAGAAGACCGCCCAGGCGCCGAAGCCGACATGGGTCCCGAGCACGCCGGTCGCGAGGGCCACGAAGCAGTCCCGCGGCCGGTACGCCGCCAGCAGGGCCGCCCGCAGCCGGTCCGCCACCTCCGGGGCCTCGGCATGGACGATCCCGAAGCGCACCGCCCTGGGGCGGGGGGAGAGCCGCTGCTCCAGCAATCCCAGCACCCGGGGCACGACGTTGGCTCGCCCGCGAACCCGATCGACCGGTATCACCGCGCCGTGGTCGTCGAGCGAGAGGATCGGCTTCACGTCGAGCAGGCCGGCCAACCAGGCCTTGCCGCGCGTCACCCGGCCCGAGCGCAGCAGGTTGTCGAACCGGTCCACCGTCAACAGGCAACCGGACTGCTGTCGGATCCGACGCAACTCCTCCGCGATGCGCTGTCCCTCCCAGCCGGATTCGGCCAGCTCGGCGGCCCGAAGGGCCAGCAGCCCGAGTCCCAACGAGGCGGATGCGCTGTCCACGAAATGCACGCCCTCGATGCCGCCTGCCTTCGCGGCCATCACGCCCGCCTGATACGTGCCGGAGAGCGGGCTGGCGAGCAGCACCGCGACCACCTCGTCGGCCTCCGCCCGGGCATCCCGAAGGACCCGGACGAACTCGCCCGGCGTGGGCTGGGAGGTCGTCGGATGGGCCTTCGAGACCCGCATCTTCCGGTAGAAGTCCTCGGGCCTGAGTTCGACCCGGTCCCGGAAGGTCTCAGCACCGAACATCACCTGCAGCGGCACCAGGGCGATGTGATGCCGGTCCAGCACGGCGTCGGGCAAGTCCGCCGAGGAGTCGGCCACGATGGCCACGGGGCGCCGATCCCCGTGCGCCAGCTTGCGATGCTGGGCCCGCACGTCCTCGGCCTTGGTGGTTTCGACCAGCCCCCACCGGGCCGCGAAGGTAAAGACGGCGTCCGGCGTGTCGGTGTGCACATGAACCTTGAGGATGTCGCCGGCCACGACCACCTGGACCGAGCCACCGAACTGCCGGATCTGGGTGCGCACCTCGTTGGCGGAGGGCAGCGGGGTCCCGCGGATCATCGCCTCAGTGCAGTACTGGAAGTCCCGTTCGGCCGCCACCTCGACCGAGGCGGCCGGGATGAAGGCCGGCTGCCCGTCCTGGACCGGCCCCGCGGGGAGGATCGGGTCGCCCTCGATGTAACGGACGACCCCTTCGATCATGCGGACGAACCCCATGCCCCCGGCGTCGACCACGCCCGCCTCCCGCAGCACCGCCAGCAACTCCGGCGTCCGGGCCAGGGCCGATTCGCCCTCGGCCAGGAGCCGGGTCATGAAGACCGTGATGTCGGGGGAGTCGGCCGCGGCGCGCTCCGCGGCCAGCGCTGCCTCGCGGGCGACCGTGAGGATGGTGCCCTCGCGGGGATCATCGAGCGAGCCGGAGAGGCTGTCGGCTCCACGCCGGAAGGCGGCGGCCACTTCCTCTGCGGTCGCCTGCGGCCGGTCGTCCAGGCCTTCGGCGAAGCCGAGCAGAAAGTGGGCGAGCAGCATGCCGGAGTTGCCGCGGGCCCCGAGCACGGCGCCCCGGGCGGCGGTCCGGGCGGTCTCGCCCAGCGGCGCATCGCCCAGGGCCCGGAGGGCGTCCGCGACGGCCCGCAGCGTCAGGGAGAAGTTGGTGCCGGTATCGCCGTCGGGGACGGGGAAGACGTTGATGCGGTTGATCTCGTCGCGGCCGGCGGCCACCCAGTCCGCGGCCGCCAGCAGCGAACGCGCCAGCCTCGGTCCGTCGATGTACCGGATGGCGACGGTCATCGGGGAACCGGCCTATTCCGGGACGACCGTCACCCTGATCTCGGCCTGCACGTCGTGATGGAGCCGGACGGGAACCGCGTGGGTCCCGAGACTCTTGATCGGATGCTCGAGTTCGATCTTGCGCTTGTCGACCGTCTGCCCAGCGTCGGCCAGGGCATCCGCGATGTCCTGGGCGGTGATCGACCCGAACAACCGGTCGCCTTCTCCCGCCTTGCGGGCCAGGGTGACGGTGACGCCGGAGAGCTTCGCGGCCACGGCTTCGGCCGCGCCGCGCTCCTCGGCCGATTTCGCCATTCGCGCCTTGGACTCGGCCAGGATCCGCTTGCGGTTCCCCTCGGTGGCCTCGAAGGCGAGCCCCTTGGGCAGCAGGAAATTGCGAGCGTAGCCCGGCTTCACCTTGACGAGATCGCCGGTCTTGCCGAGCGATTTCACGTCTTCGCGCAGAATCACTTCCATGGAATCACTCCCCTCTCAGGTCGACGGGCCGGAAGCGCCGCCGGAAATCCACCCACGTATCCGCCAGGCCGATCGCGAAGAAGCCGCCCAGCGCCGCCGGCAGAATGAAGACCATGCCGACGAGCAGGGCCGCCAGCAGGACGCCGGGAAAGCGCTCCATCGCGCCCCAGGCGATGGCCGCGCCGCGGGCGGCGTAGAGCCCGCACACGACCAGCGCAATGTTGCCCAGCAGGGCCCTCGCGTCGGGCGGGAGCGGCGTGACGAAAGCCGCCGTGCTCGCCACGACCAGCCAGACGAGATGATCGTTGAATCGGAACTGGGCGAACCGGGCCGCCGGGGCCCCGAACGGACGGTGGGCGATCCGGTGGTACCACGCCCAGGCGAGCGCGAGACCCGGCAGTGCGGCCAGCACCAGCAGCGCCGGAAATACCTCGGAGACGAACCCGACGACGTCGCCCAGAGCGTCGATCAGGGTGTGGACGTCTTCGAGCGGGGCCGTGGTCGGGGTGATCCTGGCCAGCAGACGCCGGCAGAACTCCCAGCCGGTGTGAGCGACCGCGAGCTGGATGTCGTGCCACCGGCTGCCGAGGAGCCAGACCCAGCCGGTGGCCGCACCGAGCGCGAACATCGTGGCAAGGAGCGCCCCGGCTACCAGCGGGCGACGGCCGGGCAGCATCAGCACGACGAACGCGGCCGTGATGAACAACGCCCAGGCGTGCAGGGTCTGGGTGGCCAGCCCGCCCGGCCGGCCGAGGGTGACGATCACCCAGAGCCCGGCCGCGCCGATCCAGGCCCACTCCCGCAGGGTCGTGGGCCGGGATGCAGCCAGCAATCCCGCGAGCGGCCCGAGCACGAAGAGCGGCGGGAACACCAGCAGGTACCCGGCCAGCAGCAGCAGCGCCCGCCAGGTTACCGCCGGCCGTGCGGAGTCGCCGATCAGCTCATGCCCCGCTTGATGTAGGGCAGCAGCGCCAGGAAGCGGGCCCGCTTGATGGCGGTGCTGAGCTGGCGCTGGTGCCGCGCCGTGATGCCCGACAGCCGCGCGGGCAGGATCTTGCCGCGCTCGGTCAGGAACCGCTGCAGCATCTTCTCGTCCTTGTAATCGATGTAGTGGATCCCGGCTTCAGCCAGCGGATCGCCCTTGCGTGCCCGTTTCATTCGTCTTCCTCCTCGACCTTGCGGTCGGTCAGGTCGCGGACCGGCGCGTAATCGTGTTCGTTCACCACCAGGAGGTGGCGGAGCACACCGTCGTCGAGCTTGATGGCCCGTTCGAACTCCGGCAACTGGCCGGCGGCCGCCTCGAAGTTCGCCACGACGTAATAGCCGGTGTCGCGCTTCTTGATGGGGTAGGCGAGCGTGCGCTTGCCCCAGTGGTTCACCTTGACGGGTTCGCCACTGGATTGCTGGATGAGGCCGTGGAAGCGGGTGAGCTTTTCGTTGATGGCGGGCTCTTCGAGGGTACTGTCGAAGATGTAGACCGCCTCGTACTGACGGGGCATGTCACCTTCCTCTGGTCTGAGCGCCCCGGCCCTGGTGTGGGATCCGGGGAGGATGAGTTGTGAACCGGGGGAAAGTAGTCGCGAGGGCGGCAAGACGGTAGGGCTTCGACCGTCCTGCCGTCGTCTACCGCCGCCGTCCGAACAACCGCAACATGAACAGGAACAGATTGATGAAGTCGAGGTACAGGCTCAGCGCCCCCACCACCGCGTACGAGCCGAGCTTGCCCTCCGGCAGGGCCAGCGCCATCGCCTTGAGCTTCTGGGCGTCCCAGGCGGTGAGCGCCGTGAAGACGACCACGCCGCACACCGACAGAATGAACTGGAACATGTCGTTGCGCCAGAAGATGCCGACCACCGACGCGATGATCACCCCGATCAGGCCCATGAAGGCGAACTGCCCCACGCCGGCGAGGCTGCGCTTGGTGACCGTCCCGTACAGGGCCAGCGCGCCGAACATCGCGGAGGTGGTCAGGAAGGTGTTGGCGATCGACGCGCCGGTGTAGGCGAGCAGAATGAATGAGAAGGTGACCCCATTGAGGGCGGCATAGATGGAAAACAGGCCGGCGGCGGTCGCGGGCGAAAGGCGGTCGACCCGGGCGCTGATGAACCAGACGAAGCCTAGCGGCGCCAGCAGAACGACCCAGAAGAGCAGGCGGTTGGAAGCCAGCGTCTGCACCATGGCCGGGGACGCGGCCACGAGATACGA
Source organism: uncultured Gemmatimonadales bacterium (assembly GCA_963709905.1). Lineage (GTDB taxonomy): Bacteria > Gemmatimonadota > Gemmatimonadetes > Gemmatimonadales > GWC2-71-9 > JADJOM01. Next base: position 402,079 of record CAVPYI010000002.1, on the reverse strand, counting down.
CACCAGGGCGGTGATTGCCAGGCCCACGAACATCCAGCCGTAAACCTTCTGTAGAAAACCGGCCACCCGGGCGGCCTCGGCCTGGGTGGCAGGGTAGCTGGCGGCGTTTCCGAATGGGCTGGACAAAGTCACTCCCCGGCTTGGTATGGATGGGAAACTTAGCTCGGTAATTCCGCTGGCGGTTACCAGTCTCTTCCAGCGCTGGCGGTAGAGCGGGGCCGCCTGCCCTCGTGGGTCGAGAGCTGCTGTCGCTCGACCGCCTCGAGCAGGGAGCGGGCCTGGTCGGGATCGAGTTCCTCGACCGACTCGCCTTCGTCGCCGCCCTGGCCGCCGCCAGCCATGGCCCCGACGGCCGCCTGCCGGCTCCCGTCATACCCGGCCTCGCGGCTGCCGACGCCATAGTCCGCCCGGCCGCCCCGCCCGCGCGATCCCTCCTGTCCCACGTCTCCCCGTCGCTGCAGGGCGATTTCGAGGTTCCACTTCGCATCGGTATCGCCGGGATCGAGTCGGAGGGCCTCCTCGTAGGCATCGACGGCACGCTCGAGGTAGCCGCTCAGCGGGTTGGCGTCTTCGGCCGCGCGCACGAACGCGTTGCCCATGTTGAAGAACGCGTGCTGCCGGAGGTCCCCCTGACTGCCACCCATCGCGTCCCGCCAGGTCTTCGCGGCCTCGGCGTACTGATGCATGCGATAGAGGGCGTTGCCGGCATTGTACCGTACGTCCGGTCCCCCCTGTTGCCGCACCACCGCCTGCCACGCCTCGTACGCTTCGAGGTACTTCCCTTGATCGTACAGCTGCTCGCCCCGGGCCGTTTCTCGCCGGGCGGAGCTGCAGGAGAGCAGGGCGAAGGCCACGAACAAACCGGCTACCTGAGTCGTCGCCCGGGCCGGCCGCACGGCGCCGCGGCGGATCGAGGGGGCCGACCCCTCCGGGCGGGAAGTCGGTTTCGGCCCGGGCCGGATCCGAGCCCCGGCGAGCAGCAGGATCCCGACGGCGAGGGGCCACTGATACTGCTCCTTCGGATCCTCCTTCGGTTGGGAGGCGAGGGCCTGGAGCTCGAGATTCGCCAGCGCCGCACTGATCGATTCGAGGGCGGCGGCGTCGTCCCACCGGGCGTAGGCGCCACCGGACTGGTCGGCGATGCGCCGCAGGGTCGTTTCGTCGAGTTGCGATACCACCTGGCGGCCGATGTTGTCGAGGTGCCAGGGGCCCGACTCCGACCCGGAATCGGCCGGGACGCGTCCACCCATCGCGGTCCCCACGCCGATGGCGAACACCGGCAAGCGGGCGCGCCGGTAGACATCGAGGATCCCGTCCAACTCGCCTTCGGAGCGCTCCCCGTCGGTCAGCAGCAGAACCGCGCGCGAGCCGGCCGCGGTCCCTTCACGGCGGAGGGCCCGCTCGGCGACCCTGAGACCGGCGGCCGGGTCGCTGGCAGGGTCGCCCACATCGTCGAAGGACGCGGCGTCCATGAAGAGCTGGAAGGTGGCGAGGTCGGAGGTCGGCGGGAGCTGCAGAAACCCGGCGCCGCCGAAGATCACCAGCCCGACGCGATCGCCGGGGCGGGCGGCGGCGAGTTGCCATGCCAGCCGCTTGGCGGTGCGGAGCCGCTCCCCACCGGCGTCCTCGACCCGCATGGACCGGGAGAGATCGATCGCCACCAGAATGTCGCGCCCTGAGCGCACCAGCAGCCTGGGCTGGCTGCCCCACTGGGGCCGAGCCAGCGCGACCATCACCGCCACCAGCCCGAGCCAGCCCAGTCGACCGGGCCACCCCGGTTTGACCGCCGGGCGCAGATACGACGAGCGGGCCAGGAGCACCGGGTCCCCAAACCGGCGGAGTGCTCCGTTCCGCCGACGCACCGCCTCTCGGCCAAGGAGCCACAGCGCCGGGAGGACCAGCAGCAACACCAGCGCCGACGGCGATGCGAAGATGGTCATGGCAACGGCCTGAACCAGGTGACGCCGAGCAGCGCCTGCAGCAGCAGCAGACTGAGACCGATCCCGGTCAGGGTCGGGAACAGCTCGTGCCATTCGCGGGTCTCGCTCACTTCCACTTCGATGCGTTCCAGTGGATCGATCTCCTTCATGACCTCGGTCAGCATGTCCGGGTCGGTGACGCGGTAGAACTGGCCGCCGGTGCGGGTCGCGATGTCCTTGAGGACGGCCTCGTCCCGACCGGACAGCCGCGCGTTGATGTTCCGAACGGTCCACACACCGTTGAGGGCCACCTGGAAGGTGTCGGCCGAGCTCAGGCCGATGGTGTGTACGCGGACTCCGAGGGCGCGGGCCGCCTCGGCGGCCTGCACCGGGGAGATCTCGCCGGCGTTGTTGGCGCCGTCGGTGATCAGGACGATCGCGGTGGACTGACGCGGCAGGTTCTTGAGCTGGTTGAGGCTCATCGTGATGGCGCTGCCTATGGCGGTCCCATCGGGGAGCTGGCCGATATCGACCTGTTCGGCGAGCCGGTCCAGGACGGCGAGATCGCTGGTCAGCGGCGCCTGCAGGAAGGCCCGTCCGGCGAAGACCACCAGGCCAACGAGGTCGCCCTGGCGCCGGGCCAGGAACTGGCGCAGCACGTCGCGGGCGACCGCCAGGCGGTTGCCCGGTTGAAAGTCGGTGGCCTTCATGCTGCTCGAGATATCGAGCGCCAGCACGAGGCTGCGGGATCGGGTCCGGGTTGGCTCGGAGTCGCCCGGTACCTGCGGCCGGGCCAGGGCCACCGTCAGGACCACCAGGGCGAGGAGCCCCAGGACGGCGGGCAGGCGGTGTCCCCGCGCCCGGAGCGTTGGCTTCGCCGACAGGGCGAATCGCAGCGCCGGGAATGCGATCCGGTGCGACGGTGGCCGATGGCGGGCGCGCCAGCGTTGCCAGAGCAGCCATGCCGGGGCCAGCAGCAGGAGCAGGAACCAGGCGGAGGCGAGCCGCATGGGACTACTCGGCGGCTCGGAGACTGGACGGCTCGGCAGCCGGCCGATTCGGCGCTACCAGGGTGGCACGCCATGCCACGAGGAGCGTCCGGGCGCGCTCAATCTGTCCAAGGGCAGTGGCCAGATCGGGACGCACGTTGGCGAACTTCACCAGATCGGCGTCACCGAGGATCGTCTCGAGCCGATCCCGCCGGCCGTCTTCCGCCAGGCCCTCCGGCAGCAGGCGGGTGACTTCGGTGGTCGTGAGCCCATGGTGCGGGATCGCCCCGAGGTCGAGGAGCAGGTGGCGGACGACATCGGTCGCGCCGGCAAAGAGCGGGAGTACGCCGTTGCCGCTGGCCCGGGCGGTCCGCTCGAGTTCGTCCAGCCGGACCAGGGCCAGGTCGAATGGGCCCAGCGGATCGGTCCGGTCGCCGAGCGGCCGAGCCGGGGTGCGGCGGCGCCGGCGTCGGATCCTCAGATAGCCGATGCCGACCGCCAGCAGGGCGAGCACACCGGCCAGCACTCCCCAGAACGATCTCCCGACCGCCTGCAGGGGTTTGATGTCCTTGAGTGGTGGATTGCCCGCGGGCAGGAGAGCGGTGATCTCCACCGATACCGGCATGTGCAGCAGCGTATCCGGGCGGCTCGCCGGCGGATTTCCGATAGAGCATGGCCAGGGTGGGAACCGGCTGCTGTCCCAGCCGATAGAACGCCAACCGGGCGGTGCCCCGGAGAATCCCGCGCCCGACCGGTCTCAAGGTGTCCGCCGAAACCAGCCGGATTCCCCGCGGCGGCTGGACCAGGGTGCGCGGCACCTGGTCGATCAGCTCCATGCCGGCCGGGAGCCGGGCGGTGAGTTCGAGAGTGACCACGTCGCCGACGCGGGCCCGGGTCTGCTGGGGGCGGGCCTCGAGTGTCTGACCGTCACCGGCACTCGGCCGCCCAGCCAGGGCCACCACGGCGATGGCCGCGAGGATCCTTCCGGGAGTCATCCGATCAGGGCTCCCGACGGCTGAAGAACGCGGCCAGTCGCTCGCCGAAAGGCTGGTCGGTCTCGAGCCGGAGCAGCTCGATGCCGCGCCGACTGCAGTGCTCCGCAAAGGCGAGATCAAAGGCGGCGCGTTCTTCCCGGAAGCGCTCGCGCAGCAACGGGTCGTCGGTGTCCACCACCCGCCAGTCCCCCGATTCAGGGTCCCAGAGGGTCACCAGGCCGACCGGGGGCAGCTCGCGTTCACGCGGATCGCTGAGTTGCATGGCGATGACATCGTGGCGCCAGGCCAGCCGATCGAGCCCGGTCCATTGCGCCGGGTCGAGGAAATCCGACAGCACGACGACCACCGCCCGGTGCCGGAGCAGGGCCTCCAGGAACTCGAGCGACGCGGGCAGCTCCGTGCCGCGGCCCTCAGGCTCGTAGCTCAGGACCTGGCTCACGATCTGGAGCGCCTGGCGCCGGCCGCCCCGGGGTGGGGCGAACCACTCGATCCGGTCGGAATAGAAGGCGGCGCCCACCCGGTCGCGATGGCGGGTCGCGGCGAGGGCCAGGACCGCGCCAACCTCGGCCGCCAGCTGGCGCTTGGTCCGCTCGACGCTGCCGAAACCGCCGGACGCGCTCACGTCGATCAACAGCAGCAGCGTCAGCTGCCGCTCCTCGTGATGGCGCTTGACGAAGGGGGCACCCAATCGGGCGGTGACATTCCAGTCGATGGCCCGGACATCGTCGCCGGGCAGGTATTCCCGGACTTCGGCGAACTCGAGTCCCCGGCCGCGAAAGACGCTGGCGTAATCCCCGGCGACCAGATCCCGGACCAGCTCGCGGGTGGTGATCTCGATCCGGCGGACCTCGCGCAACAGCTCCGCGGGGGTCACGGCACCGGCACGGCGGCGAGAATCCGGTCCAGCATGTGGTCGGAGAGCACGCCATCCGCCTCGGCCTGATAGGTGGGGATGAGTCGGTGGCGGAGGGTATCGTGCGCCATGGTCTTCACGTCCTCCGGGAGGACGTAGGCCCGGCCCGCCAGAAAGGCGTGTGCCTTGGCGGCCTTCACGAGGTTGATCCCCGCCCGCGGCGAGGCGCCGAACTGAATCAGGGGTGCGAGGTCCTTGAGGTTCCACCGGGTCGGCTCGCGGGTCGCGGCGACCAGGTCGAGAACGTATTCCTTGATCCGGCCGTCGACGTACAGACCGCGCACGATCTCCCGGGCCCGGAGCACCCGGTCGGGATGGACCACGACGCGGTTGGTCGGTTCGGCGCCGTCGGTCATGCGGTCGATGATCTCGCGCTCTTCGCTTCGGCTCGGGTAGGTCACGATCAGCTTGAACAGAAACCGGTCGACCTGGGCCTCGGGGAGCGGGTAGGTACCCTCGTGCTCGAGCGGGTTCTGGGTCGCCAGCACCAGGAACAGGTCCGGCAGGCGATGGGTCTCACCGCCGATCGTCACCTGCCGTTCCTGCATCGATTCGAGCAGCGCGCTCTGCACCTTGGCCGGCGCGCGATTGACTTCGTCGGCGAGCACGATGTTCGTGAAGATGGGTCCCTTCTGGACGCGTGAAATCGCCGGCGCGCTGATTGTAGATCAGGGTGCCGATGAGGTCGGCCGGCAGGAGATCCGGCGTAAACTGGACCCGCCGGCAGTCGCAGTCGATCGTGGCCGCCAGGCTCCGCACCGCCAGGGTCTTGGCCAGCCCGGGCAGGCCCTCGAGCAGCAGGTGCCCGTCGGCGAGGAGGCCGATCAGGAGCCGTTCGAGCAGCACCTGTTGTCCCACGATGACCCGTCCGATTTCGGCGAGCACGTCCCGAAACGCCGCGCTCTCGCGGGCGATCTCCGGCGCGCGGGCGAGGGCCGAGTCGGGGCCGAAACGGGCGAGGGCGTCGGTGGTGGTGGCAGTCATGCGAGGAGCGGTCCGCCGGAACGGGAACGGCGCCACCGGGTGGCGCCGCGTCAGGAATGGCGATCGACCGGATAAGTATACACTTTCGCTCCCTTCCGGGAGAACCCCCGAGATCATCCATGGATCATGACACCGACATCGGCGGCGCCCGGCGTTCCTTCCCGACCACCCACGCGTCGGTCATCCGGGATGCCGCCAGCCCGGACGAGGAGATCCGGCGGCGGGCCTTCGGCGCCCTGGTGGCCGTGTACTGGAAGCCGGTCTACTTCCATCTGAGGCTCCGCTGGCATGCCGACTCGGAGTCGGCCAAGGACCTGACTCAGGACTTCTTCGCCGAGGCGATGACCCGCGGCTTTTTCGACAGCTACGATCCCGCCCGGGCGCGCTTTCGCACCTTCCTACGGACCTGTCTTGATCACTTCAGCGCCAAGGCGCGACGGGCCGAGCAGCGGCTTAAGCGCGGGGGCGGCACGACCCGCCTGTCGCTTGACTTCGACGGCGCCGATCGCGAGCTGGCGCAGGCCGGCGCCGTGGTCGAAAGTGAGGCCGATGCCCGGTTCCACGCGGAGTGGGTACGCTCGCTGTTCAGCGTGGCCGTGGAGGCACTCCGCGCCGTGGCGGAGGCCGGCGACCAAGCGATCCGATTCCGGATCTTCGAACGTTACGACCTCGAGCCGGCCACAGGCGCGGAGCGCCCCTCGTATCGTGATCTGGCTGTGGAGTTCGGCATCCCGGTGACCCAGGTGACCAACCACCTGGCCTGGGCACGGCGGGAGTTCCGGCGGTTGGTGCTGGAACGGCTCCGCGAGCTGTCGGGCAGCGAAGCCGAGTTCCGGGCGGAGGCCCGGAGTCTGCTCGGGGTGGATCCCGAATGAGCCGACTGTCGGACGACACCCTCGCCCACCTGCGCCGCATCCTGGAGTGGCCCGAGGTGCCCGGGGACCGCTACGAGGTCGTCGACGTCGCGGGCCAGGGAGGCATGGGTACCGTGTATCGCGCCCGCGACCGGGTCCTGGATCGCGAGGTGGCCCTCAAGGTGCTCCGACCGGAGATGGCCAGCGATACGCTGGCCGATCGGCTCCGGCGCGAGGCACGGGTGCTGGCCCGGCTCGAGCATCCGGGGGTAGTTCCGATTCACGATGCCGGGACGTTGACCGATGGCCGGGTGTTCTACGTCATGAAGCTGGTCCGGGGCGCGCGGCTCGACGCTTTTGCCGCCGGTGCCGCGCTGAACGAGGTGCTGCGGGCGTTCCTCAGGGTGTGTGAAACGGTCGGTTTCGCCCATGTCCGTGGGGTCATCCACCGCGACCTCAAGCCCGCCAACATCATGGTCGGTCCGTTCGGCGAGGTGCTGGTGCTCGACTGGGGAATCGCCCGGGTGTCGGGGCAGGGGCACAAGGCGGACGGGGCGGACAAGGCGGACGAGGCGGACGAGGCGGACAGGGCGGACAGGGAGGACACGCCTCCGGGGACGGGGGGTACCGCGGCGGGGACTGTTCTCGGCACCCCCGGGTTCATGGCGCCGGAGCAGGCGCAGGGCGATGTCGGCCTGGTTGACGAACGCACCGACGTGTACGCGCTGGGTGCCATCCTGCGTGCGGTCGCAGGGGCGAAGGTGCCCCGGCCATTGGCCTCGGTCTGGGCCAAGGCGTGCGCGATCGATCCCGGACAACGCTATGCATCGGCGGCGGAACTGGCGGATGAAATCACCCGGTTTCTCGATGCCCGCCCGGTCCTGGCCCATCGCGAGACCGTACCCGAACGACTCGGCCGGCTCTACATCAAGTACCAGACTCCGATCATCCTGGTTCTGACCTACCTGGCGATGCGCCTCCTCTTCCTCGCCACCCGGGGGCTGTAAAGACCCGGGACCCCCACGGGTAATGGAAGTTCAGCCCCGTCTCGCCCCTTCAACCTCGGAGCCGCAGCATGAACAAGCCCGTACTCGGTCTGATCCTCGGTGGCGTGCTGGGCGCGCTCGACGGACTCACCGCGCTGGTGTCAGCCCCCGAAGTCGCCCCCCAGATCATGGGCATCATCATCGGGTCCATGGGCAAGGGCCTGCTGGCCGGTCTGGTCATCGGCTTCATCTCGCGGAAGCTGGACAACCTGGCGCTGGGGATCGTGGCCGGGCTGATCGTGGCGGCACTGCTGGCGCTTCCGTTCGCCCTGGCGGTCGATCCGAGTTCTGGCAAGCGATACTTCTGGGAGATCATGATCCCCGGTTCGATGGTCGGGCTGATCGTCGGCTACGCGACCCAGAAGTTCGGCCGGCCGGCGACTGCGTGAGGCTCGGCGGCTCGGCGGCTGGTCGCTCGGACCGGGACACCGCGGCCTGTGCAGGCTACGACGGTACCTCCTTTCCCGAGCCGCCGAGCCGCCGAGCCGCCGAGTCGCCGAGCCGACCGTCTTTCTCCAACCCTGAGAGGAGCACCCCATGCCTCGTCCGATTCACTTCGAGATCCCCGCCGATAACCCCGAGCGGGCCATCGGTTTCTACGGCAAGGTGTTCGACTGGAAATTCGAAAAGTGGAATGGCCCGATGCCGTACTGGATGGTGATGACCGGCTCCGGCGAGCCGGGGATAGACGGCGGGATTCACCCCCGTGCCTTTCCGGGGCAGGGGCCGGTGAACACGGTTGGGGTCGCGTCCTGCGATGCCGCGGTGAAGAAGGTCGAAGCCGCGGGCGGCAAGATCATGGCGCCGAAGATGGCCATCCCCGGCATCGGCTGGCTGGCCTATTGCACCGACCTGGAAGGGAATACTTTCGGTGTGATGGAGATGGATGAGAAGGCGAAGTGAGGCGGCGCACACCTTATGGTCCTGAAAGGCTGATTCGGATATGTATCGCTTTGCGACTGGAATGCTGGTACTCATCACCCAATCGGCGGCGGCCCAGCTGTCACCACCTCCCACCTGGAAGTGGGTGACCGACCGGCCGGCCGTCAACACCGGGGTCACCAACAAGGTGCCCGACTCGGCCTTCGCCTTCGTTCAGATGCCGCCGGGATGGCACATCACCATGGGCCCGGGGGGCACGCTGTACGAGCCGCGATACTTCGCCGAGAGGGCGTACTCGCTGGAGTCAGAGACCTTCCTCTTTCCCAACTCGGCCAACAGCGAATACGGGTACGTCGTCGGGGGCCGCGATCTGGACGGCGCAGGCGCCCGGTATGTGGCGTTCGTCCTGCGGGGCGACGGCAGCGTCTCGGCCTGGGAACGGACGTCGGGAGCCACCCGAATCATCACCGACTGGCGGAGGGCGGACGCGGTGATTCCGACCGACGGGAAGAGTGTCATCCGCAACGTGGTGAAGCTCACCGTCACCCCCGAGGAGGCGATCTTCCGCGCCAATGGTCTCGAGGTGCTGACACTACCGCTGGAAGGTCTGAGCCTCGACGGGCAGTTCGGGTTCCGGATGGGGCAGGGCGTGAACCTGCACGTCACGACGCTCGATGTGACGCATCGCCTGGCGCCGCCACGGCGGTCGGGCGGCTAGCCGCCGAGTCGCCCGCCGCCGCGCCGCCTAGTTACTAAACCGAAACAGCATCACGTCGCCATCCTTGACGACGTACTCCTTTCCTTCGGCGCGGGCGATTCCCTGCTCCCGCGCCGGCTTCCAGCCGCCGACCCGGACGAAGTCGGCATAGCCTACCGTCTCTGCCCGGATGAAGCCCTTCTCGAAGTCGGAATGGATGACCCCGGCGGCCTGGGGTGCCCGGTCGCCCTTGTGAATGGTCCAGGCGCGGACCTCCTGTTCGGCGGCTGTGAAGTAGCTCTGCAGTCCCAGCAGGTGATAGGCCGCGTGGGCCAGCCGGTCGAGCCCGGATTCGGTGGCGCCGAGGGATGCGAGGAACTCGCCTCGATCCTCGAGCGGAAGTTCGGCCAGTTCCGCCTCGACTTTGCCCGAGAACACCACAATCTCGGCTTCTTCGCCGTCCCTGGCGATGGCGGCGCGCAAGGCGTCGACGTGCCGGTTGCCCTGGGCAAGTTCGTGTTCGAGGACGTTGGCTGCGTAGAGTATTGGCTTCGAGGTTAGCAGGTTGAAGTTGCGGAGGATGGCTTGTTCCTCGTCCGACGGCACCACCGTGCGTGCCGGCTTCCCACTCGCCAGCGCGTCCTTGAGCGCGCCCAGGAGGCGGGCCTCGGCTTTCGCCAGCGGGTCCCCGGATTTGGCGGTTCGAGCGGTCTTGTCGAGCCGTTTCTCGACCGTGGCCAGGTCGGCCAGCTCCAGCTCGATGTTGATCACCTCACGGTCCCGGACCGGATCCACCGGTCCCATCACGTGCTGCACGTCGTCGTCATCGAAGCAGCGGACGACGTGGACGATCGCATCGACCTCCCGGATGTTCGCCAGGAACTGATTCCCCAGCCCTTCGCCCTGGCTGGCGCCTTCACCAGTCCGGCGATGTCGAGGAACTCGACCGCCGCGGGAGTCGTGCGTTCGGGCTGGACGATGCGGGTGAGGACGTCGAGGCGAGGATCCGGCACCGTGACGACGCCGGTGTTGGGCTCGATCGTGGCAAACGGGTAGTTGGCCACCAGCGCCCCGGCGGAGGTGAGGGCGTTGAACAGCGTGGATTTGCCGACATTGGGGAGGCCGACGATACCGAGCCGGAGCATGAATTATTCGGCTCGTCCCGTTTCTTCGTTTGTGGTTCCGTTTTCCTCGTTCCCGGTCTCCCGCTCCCCTTTCCGGTTGAACCGATTCATCGCGACCTCGATGCCCTCTCCCAGCCAGCACTCCACCGCTTCCGCCATTTGGTCCTTGAGCCCGTCGATGACCTGGCGCTCGTCGCGATCGAACTCGGCCAGTACGAAATCGGCGCTGTCGGTGGTGCCCGGCGGCAGGGGCCCGATTCCGATGCGGAGTCTGGCGTAGTCCTGCCGCCGGAGGCTCCCCTCGATGCTCTTGAGGCCGTTGTGCCCGCCCGCTGACCCGGCGCCCCGGAGCCGGAAGCGGCCGAGCGGCAGGGCGAATTCGTCGACCAGGATCAGGAGGTCGCGGGCCGGGTCGAAGCCCTCGACCAGCCGGAGCGGGGCGAGCGCGGCCCCGCTCCGATTCATGTAGGTCTGGGGCTTGAGGAGAATGACAGCCTCGCCCTGCACGCGTCCGCGGGTCTCTCGGGCGGCTGGCACGCGCTTGAAGGCCGGCAGCTTCCAGCGACGGGCCAGATGGTCGGCCAAGAGAAACCCGGCATTGTGCCGGGTGTTCTCGTACTCCGGACCCGGATTGCCCAGGCCAATGATGGCGCGCAGGGCTCAATCCTTCGCTTCGGCCGCCTCGCCCTCTTCATCGGGCTTGGGCTTGCGGATGAGCTCGGGCTCGGCGGGCGCTTCCACAGCAGCCACGGGGGCGACGACCTCCTCGGCGCGAGGGGCCACGACCGAGCAGATCGGCAGGTGGCCGTCGTTCATGACCTCGACGCTTTCGACCTTTACATCGCGCACAAAGATCGATTTGCCGATGGCCAGATTGGTGACGTCCAGGTCGATGCTCGCCGGAATGTCGGCCGGGAAGACCCGGATCTCGAGACGGTGCAGGACCTGATCGAGCACCCCGCCGAAATTACGTACGCCATCGGCCGTGCCGGTGAGGTGCACCGGCACTTCGAGGGTGATCTTCTCGTCCGCCCGCACCTCGTACAGATCGAGATGCAACACATCGGTGTTGCGGAGCGGATTGCGCTGAATGTCGCGGATGAGGGCCTTGACCGGGGCGCGATCGTCCACGGTCACGTCGAGGATCGTGCTGGCGGCGCTGATCCCGGCCAGCAGCTTCTGAAACGCGGCCTTGTCGATTGCGAGCGCCTCGGTATCGCGGTTGTGCCCGTAGATCACCGCCGGGATCTTGCCGGCCCGGCGGAGAACGCGTGCCGGCCCCTTGCCCGAACCGGTGCGGCTTTCAGCCTGGAGGGTGGCCTGCTTTGCCATGATTGGTTCCTTACATGTGAGGGCGAGCGCTCGCCCGGGTCACGCGGTGGTTGGATGCCCGGCCCGCTGTCCGCCGGTCCGCCCATCCGCCCGTCGTCTAGTCAAACAGCGAGCTGACCGACTGGTCGCTGTGGGTATAACCGATTGCCTTCGCCAGCAGCGGGGCGATCGAGAGCACCTTGAGCCGATCGAACCTGCGCTCCGTCGGCAGGGCGACCGTGTTGGTGACCGCCACCTCGGCCACCGGACTGTTCATCAGCCGTTCCACCGCGGGTCCGGACAAGAGCCCGTGAGTGGCGCAGCAGTAGATGTCCTCGGCGCCGAGCCGCTTGAGCGCGTGGATGGCCTCGGACATCGTGCCACCGGTGTCGATCATGTCGTCGGGGATGATGCAGTCCTTCCCCGTCACCTCACCGACCACGTTGACCACTTCGGCGACATTGGCCGAGGGTCGTCGCTTGTCGATGATCGCCAGCGAGGCGTTCAACCGCTTGGCAAACCCCCGGGCCATCTTGGCGCCACCCACGTCGGACGCCACCACCGCCAGGTCCCGGAGCGACTTCTGCCGATAGTGGTTCACGAACACCGGCGCCGCATACAGGTGGTCCACCGGCAGGTCGAAGAACCCCTGCATCTGGTGGGAGTGAAAGTCCATCGCCAGCACCCGGTCCGCGCCGGCCACCGGTATCATGTTGGCCATCAGCTTGGCGCTGATGGCTACCCTGGGCTGGTCCTTCCGGTCCTGGCGGGCGTAGCCGAAGTACGGGATGACCGCCGTAATCCGGGCCGCGCTGGCACGCCGGGCGGCGTCGATCAGCAACAGCAGCTCGATCAGATTCTCCGCCGGCGGGTTGGTCGGCTGAATGACGAACACGTCCCGGCCGCGCACGTTCTCGTCGATCTTGACGAACAACTCGCCGTCCGAAAACTGCTTGATCGTCACCTGACAGAGCGGCTGCCCCAGGTGTGACGCGACCTCCTCGGCGAGCGGCCGGTTGGCCGAGCCGGCGAGGAGGAGCATGTGGCTCCGGTCGAGGGAGATGTCAGCCATAAATCGAGCCGCCAAAAGTAGTTACGCGTGCAGAGGGAGTCAACTGAGGGGGCGGGCGGGCGGACAGGCGGACCGGGGCGGGCAGGTCGAAGTGCAGGCGCGCCGGCCTGCGGCTTGGGCTCGGATCTTGTGGCTCAGGTTTCCGCAACACACGTTACTGAAGGCACCCAGTGCGCTGCGTCTTGGACTCTGCGAGCCGCCTCGTGCGGCCGGGACTTCAGGAGATGGCACGACTTCAGAAGCTGCATTCGCCTCTCTTCCTTGCGGCATGGGCCATCCTCCTTTCATGCGGCGGAGAGCAGTCGGCTCCGGTTCCCCGGCACATGGGTGGGGATTGGGTCCTCGTCGATACCATCTCCCCCTGTCGCGATAGCGCGCTTGTCACGCTCGTCGATGGCCAGGACGGCTCGTTCACCGGGATCGGATATGTCTTCGGACGGTGCCGGTACGCCGACGCGTCTGGGGAGGGGTTCAGCTTGAGCTCCGGCGTGGCCATCGGCGAGCAAATCAGCTTCGAGAACGGCAGCAATTCCGCGAGTTGCCTCAGATCGTTCCACGGTCGGTTGTTCGGGGCCGGCCCAGATTCCGCCGCGGGCGCTTCCACCTGCTCGGGCGTGGTTGGGATGTGGCGGATGACCCGAGGGCATCCACCGCCGGTGGCCATCGGACCGGTGACCTCCGTCGCCGTAGGGAGGGATGCTACCTGCGTCGTCGGGGGAGCGGGTGCGGCCTACTGCTGGGGGCTCGGTGCCCTGGGTGACTACCATCCTGTGCGGGACCTGCCTGTCCCGGTCGCGAGCGGATTGGCATTCACGCAAGTAACCGCGGGGGCTCACGCCTGCGGCTACACAACGGCTGGTGCGGGATACTGTTGGGGAGAAGGGGGCGATGGGCAATTGGGCACCGGGGCTTACACCTCGAGTTTCGACCCGGTTCAGGTTGCGGGAGCACTTGTCTTCGAGGCTGTTGCGACAGGCGGGGTTACTCCGGGGGCCGGAGGGTATGCATCGTCATGCGGATTGGCCGGTGGGCGCGCGTACTGCTGGGGGAACAACCTCTACGGCCAGATGGGCAACGGAACGTCCGGAAGCCCTCAGCCCATGCCGGCGCAGGTTAGCGGCGGAATCACGTTCCGTTCGATCGCTGTCGGGGGAGTCTGGGCCTGTGGCTTGGACAACAATGGCTCCGCGTATTGCTGGGGGAGGAACGACGCCTGCCAGCTCGGTAACGGCTGCCAGGGTCTTCAACAGAATGCCCCGGTTGCGGTCAGTGGAGGGCTAGCGTTCACGTCGCTCGACGTCGGAGTGACCGAAGAAACCTGTGGTGTGGCTTCGAGTGGGACAGCCTACTGCTGGGGCTACGGGGGTAACGTGGCAAGCGACGTCCCTGTCCCCGTCGGGAATGGCCTGACCTTCACGGCGATCACGAGCGGGGAGCTGCACTTCTGCGGGCTGGTTCCAGGCGGCCAGGCCTACTGCTGGGGGGACAATGGCGCTGGGCAGCTCGGGACGGGCGACTTGGTCTACTCAGACACGCCCTTGCCCGTCCTGGGCGGGCTGACTTTTGCCGCGATCGACGCCGGGCGCTTCCACACCTGTGCGCTGACCAATACTGCGGTGGTGTATTGCTGGGGCGCCAACGGTGTGGGACAACTCGGCAACGGCACCCGGATCAACAGCCCGGTCCCGGTCCGGGTCGGGCAGCCGTGATCGGGTTAAGCGGCATTGGCCCCGAAGGATTCGAACCTTCATTCCCGGATCCAAAGTCCGGTGTCCTGCCATTGGACGAGGGGCCAGACGACACAAAACTACATGAATTAATGGTGAATGGCGGTATGGCAGAATGGCCGATTGGCAGATTGGCAGATTGGGGGATGGGGGGATTGGGAGAGTGGGGAATCGCGGAATAGCCCGAAGCGCGCATGTGTAACCAGCACCATTCCTCTATCCCAGATCCCCTATTCCGCCACTCCGTCATTCCGTCACTCCGTCATTCCGCCATTTGGCCATTCCTCCATTCTGCCAATCCCCCAATCCCCCAATCCCCCAATCGCCCAATCCTCCATTCCGCCATTCCTCCACTCCCCCAATCCCCATTGGGCCTCATCCCGCCGTTTCCACCTCTATGACCGTGCCCAGCTTCGGGCTCAGGATCATCCGGGCATCGTCTCGCTCGCGGGCGTTCCGGTAGATGGCGAAGATCGCCGATCCCGAGCCGGTCATCCGGCACAGAATCGGATGGCTGCCGGCCAGGGCTTCGAAGGCACGCCGGAGTTCGGGATGCCGGCCGAACAGCGCGAACTCGAAATCGTTGCCCGCGAGGCGAGCCACGTTGCCCCAGCTGCGGAGCGTCTCCGGCTCGAGGGCCACGGCGCCGCGCGAGCCGATTCCCTGACGGGCTGCATCGACCAGGCGATAGGCATCCGGGGTGCTGATCCCGAGCGGCGGCACGACCAGCAGGCCCGGCAGGCTCGGCAGAGGCGGCAGGCGGAGCATGCGCTCGCCGTGTCCCCAGGCCAGTGCCAGCGGTGCCCCGCTCACGAAGAACGGCAGGTCACTGCCGAGTCGGGCCGCGAACTGGAGCAGTTCGTGTCGCGGGACCGGGTTTCCGGCCAGCTGGTTTACCGCAATCAGGGCGGCCGCTCCATCGCTCGACCCGCCGCCCAGCCCAGCCCGGACCGGAATCTTCTTGGTCAGCGTCAGGTGCACACCGAACGAGTGCCCGGTGGCTTCGAGGATCGTGGCCGCGGCCCGTACCGCAAGGTTCTCCGCCGCCGGGCCGCACTCGGCGCCGAGGACGTCGAGGGTGATCTCCCGCCCCGGGCGGCGCTCGACTCGCAACTCGTCGGCGAGGTCGAGGAGGCAGAACATGGTCTCGATGCCGTGGTAGCCGTCCTCCTCCCGCGCCAGCACCCGGAGCAGCAGGTTGATCTTGGCCTGGGGCCGCCACGACAACCGGTTCGCTCATGCTCCGGACCGGCGTAATGTGCCGAGGGCGAGGTGGGTGCGGAGCACGGAGAAGGCGCCCAGCAAGGTGATCGGCAGAAACGTGGTGACGTGGAAGGTCAGCGCGTACGCCGCCGCCAGGCTCCGGTCCACGCCGTAGAGTTCAAGCAGCGCGATGATCGGAAACTCGAAGGCACCGACGTATCCGGGCGTCGAGGGCAGGGCGATCCCCACCATGATGAGCCCCTGCATGAGCAGCGCCCCGGCGAAATCCACCCGGATGCCGAAAGCGGCGAACATGACCTGGAACGCCGCCGCGGACACCAGCCACATCGTGAACGACCATGCCAGCGTGCCCGCGATCCGCGATGGCGACCGGAGCACGGAGAGCCCGCGCCGAATGCCCTCGATCAGGTTCACCAGCTTCCCCGCCAGGCGCTGTGACGGAATCACCGCCCGGACGGCCCGCTCCGCCGCGACGGGAAAGGCCACGACCACACCAGCGATCGCCAGGCCGAGCACCGCTGCGAACCCGGCGATCGTCACGACCCGCTCGACGCCGAATCCGGCCGCGGCGCCTTCCGGGAGTTGGGCCGCGAGGAGGCCCACGCCCAGCAGGGTGAGCACCGTGGTCGCGTCGAACAGGCGTTCTACCCCGACCGAGGCAAGCACGGACGTCCATCGGGTCTGGGTGAGCTGCGCCGCCGCGACCACCCGCACCACCTCGCCGGCGCGAAGCGGCAGGACGTTGTTGGCCATGAACCCCATGGCGACCGCGTGCCACAATGGCGCGGCCGGGAGCCGGCGCCCGTCGTCGCCGTGGAGCAGGAGCTGCCACCGCAGTACCCGGAGGAAGAACGGGATCGTGGCGATGACGACCGCTGCCACGATGGGGAGGATCCGGGCCGTCCGCACGTGGCCCAGTACTTCGGCGAACTGCAGCCCGTGGAGCGAGAAGTAGAGCAGAACCGCCGAGACGGCGATCCCGAGCAGCACCTGCCAGGCTCGGGCGCGCCGCGGTGGAGCGGGGGGCGTCAAAGGCGGATCAGTCGGCGATGGCCAGCTCGACCAGGTCGAGCAATTCGTCCACCAGGGGGCGAATCGCCTTCACCGAGTCCGTCCCGACGATCGCCGAACGGAGAACCAGCCGGATCTGGTCTGCCCGGAGCAGGGCCGAGCGACCGTGATACAGGAGGTCGGAGATATCCACGACCGGGAGCTCCGGACCGCTGGCCGGAGTGACCGCCGGCGCGAACGCCGCCGGAGCGAGCGGGGATGGCGCGGGGATCGGAGGCGGTGCAACCGCCGGTGCCTTGAACGGGGCCGGCGTGGGGCGCGAGATCGTAGCCGGTGGAAACACCGGGATTCCGATTTCCGGGGCGACGGTGGCGGCCAACCGCTTGGCCTCGCCTCGCACCAGCGCCTCGTAGCTCGAGTAACTGGCGGCGAGGTCCCAACCGCCGTTCCCCGACCCGGTGGCGGGCAGGCCCTCGCTGGTCCTGGTCGCCAGCGCCTCCGGCTCGGTCGGGGCGAGATCTTCTATGGCGACGACATCGTCCTCATCGGGTGCCAGCTCCTCGATCCCCACTACGTCGTCGGGGGCCAGGGCCTCGATCGGCACAATGTCCGCGTCCTCCCCGACTGGGAGCGCCGGCGATCGGGCGGTGACCGGTACCGAGGGCGCCGGCGGATGCAGGGGCCCGCCGACGGCCGGAGTGGGCCTGGTGGGCACCGGGCGCAACTCCTCCATTTCGGCAACCAGCTCGCGGAAGACATGCGCCAGGGTGGTCGGCTGGGTGACCTCGGAAAAGCTGCGCAAGCGGGTGCCCGCTTCACGAATGAGTCCGGCGAAGCGGGTCGGGTCCACCGCGGCGACACCGCGCGACACCGCGGCCCGCGCGGCGACCGCGAAGGCCTCCACCGGGACATCCAGGCCCTTGGGCATGCCCGGGCCGAGGGTCCTGAGGTCGCGGAGCAGAAGATGGAGACGCAGGTCGCGCTGGGATGACGAGGTGGCCTGGAGGATTTCGTCGGCGGCCTGGCAGAGGTGCTCGCCCCGGGCGACCACCGGGGCCGCGCCCATGGCCGCGCCCGAGGGTGTTCTGGGGACGACCCCCCGTTGAATCACCCCGTCCTCCCCGGCGAAGAACAGCGTGTCGATTTCGAGGATGGCCGGCTCGTCGGTCTCGGGTCCGGTCAGCAGGCCGGCAAAGCGGCGGAATTCTTCCCCGTCCACGTCGGGGCGGCCCCGGTCCGCGATGTCCCGAGCCGCGCGGGACAGGGCCGCGGCCGCGGCGTCGAGTCGTTCGGAGCCGTCCTTGGCGGGGACCTCCAGCTGGGCGACCCCGTTGACGGTGCGTTCGATCCCGTCGAGCAGGTCGGGGAGGGGAGGATAGTCGGCCAGCGCGGCGAGTCCGCGCAGCGGCTGCATGCGGCGGAAGACCCCCTGCAGCGCGTCGACCGAGACGCTCCCGCTCTTCAAGCCACGCGCAGCCTGATCGAGGACGCTGCCGAGCGCGGCGGATTCCCGGGCCAGAAACGCCCGGACGCCGGTCTCGGAAGCGCTCGGGGTGGGCGTGGTGATCGGGCGGGGAACGCCGCCAGCGGCCTTTTCCAGATGGAGCGCCAGGCGCTCGGCCCGGGCGGCATCTTCGGCGCTCCACATCCGGACCCGTTCGACCAGGGTCCGCAGCACGTCGACGGCCTCGCGGGCCACCGCCGAGAGGTCGGCGTCCCACGGACGGCGGCCATCCCGGTAGCTGCGGACCAGATGCTCCAGCCCGCTGGCGGCCCGCGCGATGGCCTGCTGGTTGGCCATCAGCGCGCTGCCGCGCAGCGCCCGGGTGAAGCGGACCAGTTCGTCGCCGTTGGGAAGGCCGGGGGTGGCGGCCAGAGAGCCGAGGCGTTCGAGATACTCGCCCGCCTCGAGGCTGAAGAAGTCGTCAACGCCCAGCGGTTGGGTCATATCTTCCCGGATACGGTGGTATCGAGTCCTGACCCGCCGCAAATACCCGGCCGTCGGCGCTCTCGCTGACCGGTATCCCCCCGGCGACGCCACGACGCGGTGTAGGCCCTGATTTCCAGTCCACTTCCTGATTTCCAGTCCACTTAGTGTAGGCCCGGTCGCTGCGTGGGTCAATTCGCGACGCGCGCGCGGTCGACCAGCCGGCGCATCTCGGCCACGGCCTGCGCCATGCCCACCATCATGGCCCGGCTGACGATGCTGTGGCCGATGTTGAGTTCCTCGATTCCCGGAACCCCGGCCACCGGTGTGACGTTGGCATAGGTGAGGCCGTGCCCCGCATGGACCGCGATACCGAGTTCCCGGCCCAGCCGGGTGGCGCCGACGATCTCGGCCAGCGCAGCGTCGGCGCCCGGCAGGGCGTGGGCGTAGCGGCCGGTGTGGAGTTCCACGGCCGGAACGCCCAGCTCCCGGGAGCGTTCGACGCTGTCCCGGGTCGGGTCGATGAACAGGCTGACCCGGATGCCGGCATCGCCGAGCTGGGCGATGGTGTCCCGCAGCCGGCCGACATTCCGCGTCAGGTCGAGCCCGCCCTCGGTGGTCACCTCTTCCCGGCGCTCCGGCACGAGGGTGGCCTGGAACGGCCGCAGCCGGACCGCCAGTGCCACGATCTCTACGCTGGTGGCCAGCTCGAGGTTGAGGACCGTGCGGACGCGGGTAGCGAGGCGTTCCACATCGTGGTCCTGGATGTGCCGTCGGTCTTCGCGCAGGTGCACGGTGATGCCGTCGGCCCCGCTCGCCTCGGCGAGGGCGGCGGCTTCGACCGGATCGGGTTCGCTGGCGCGACGCGCCTGGCGCACCGTCGCGACGTGATCGATGTTGACGTACAGACGTATCGGCGTCATTGCCCGCTCCAGAGGGCCCGTTTAACTTGCCCTCGCGTTCCACGTTCGGCGGGAGGTTGGCGTGTTTCGTCCATTGCTACCTGTGATTGTGCTGTGCCTGACGGCCTGTGGCGGAGGCCCGCAGAATCCGGCGCCTCTGGACGTGGCGACGTCGCCGGAGAGCGCGGTCCGGAACTTCATGGAGGCCGTCGCCGACAGCAATATCACCCGCATGGGGCGGTTCTGGGGAACGGCGAAGGGTCCGGCCGGCGTGCTGCGCCAGCCGAGCGACTACCAGCAGCGGCTGGGGGTCACCCAGGCCTTCCTGCGCAACTCGCCGTTCCGGATCATTCGCATCGACCCCGTTTCGGGCGACGACAAGCGAAGGATGGTCGTCGTGGAACTGAGCCGGGCGGATCCGGATGGCAACAAGTGCACCAAGGCGATTCCGTTCGGCGTGATTGACACGGGCAAGCACGGCTGGATCGTCAACGCGATCAACCTGACGCTGGCTGGCACCCCGGGGCGGGCCTGCTCCGGGCCGAGGCCCCAGAGCTGACCCGGGCACCGAGGTCGGTGGCGGTCCCGGTCACTCGGTGAGCTCGATCAGGATGCCGGCCGTGCTCTTGGGGTGGACGAAGGCGATCCGGTGCCCGGCCGCGCCGCGGCGCGGGGTTTCGTCGATCAGCCGATAGCCGGCCGCCCGGCAGGCGGCCAGGGCCTGGTCGAGGTCGGGCACCTGGTAGCACACATGGTGAATGCCCGGGCCGCGCCGGCCCAGGAACCTGGCAATCGGGCTCTCGTCCACCAGTGGTTCGAGGAGCTCGACCGAGGAGGAGCCGAACGGCAGCGCCACGATCCGGGCGCCGTCGACCTCCTCGGGGGGACCAGGGGTGAGCCCGAGCACGTCACGATAGAACGTCAGCGCCGCCGCGATGCTTTCGACGGCCACACCAATGTGGGCAATGACGGGTCGATCGGTCACGAGCCGCGATCCGATGGATATATGGAAGTGGGAACCGACATCTGGGCGCGGTACGCCGCGCCCTCGCGCAAAGTAACGTGAAAGGATTCAGGACGCATGGCCAACGCGAACATCGTCGAAGTCACCGACGACACTTTTTCTGCCGAGATCGAGCAACTCCGAGGTCTCGCGCTGGTCGATTTCTGGGCCGTCTGGTGCGGTCCCTGCCACGCCATCGCGCCGGTGATCGATCAGCTGGCCGATCAATACGCGGGCAAGATCAAAGTGGCCAAGCTCGATACCGACAGCAACCAGAATACGGCCGTGCGCTTCAACGTACGGTCGATTCCGACCATCATGTTCTTCAAGGACGGGAAGCACGTCGACACCGTGGTCGGGGCGGATCCCCGTATCAAGACCATCCTGGAAGGGAAGATCCAGCAGCACCTGTCATGACCCGTAGTGAGAAGTGAGAAGTGAGAAGGGAAAAGTGAGACGGGGGACGGGAGAAGGGAGAAGGGAGCGGGGGTCCAGGCCGGTTCCCCCTAGCCGCCCTTCTCCCTTCTCCTTTCTCACTTCTCACTTCTCACTTCTCACTTACCTTTAGATCATGTCCGCCACGCTGTACGTCGTCGCGACCCCGCTCGGCAACCTCGGCGACCTGTCCCACCGGGCGACCGAGACGCTGCGCCAGGTACCGGTCGTGGCGGCGGAGGACACCCGGCGGGCCCGCGGACTGCTGTCGCATCTCGACGCCCACCCGAAGGTCCTCAGCTTTCACGCCCACTCTCCCGAACGCCGACAGGATCTCATCCTCGAATTGCTCGCCGGGGGGCAGGACGTCGCCCTGGTGACCGATGCCGGCACGCCGGGCATCAGTGATCCGGGCGCACACCTGGTCCAGGCGGCCCGAACCGCCGGGTTTACCGTGACGCCGATTCCGGGCCCGTCCGCCGTGGCCACCGCGCTGTCGGCGGCGGGGCTCCCGGCCGATCGCTACCTCTTTCTCGGCTTCGTCCCCCGGAAGGGCCGGGAACGGACCCGCCTGTTGCGCTCCGTGGCGGAATCCCCGTGGACCACCGTACTGTACGAGGCCCCGCCGCGCCTGGCCGATCTGCTGGCCGATCTGGGCGAGCTCGCGGGTGGAACGCGCCCGGCGGTGGTGGCGCGGGAACTGACCAAACTGCACGAGCAGTTCCGGGCCGGAACCCTGGCGGATCTGGCCGCGTACTACCGGGAATCGAAACCGCTGGGCGAGATCACGCTGGTTGTGGCCGGGTGCCCGGATGACGCGTCTCCCTCCCCACCGACCCCTGACATCGCGGGGCACGCCGCCCAGCTGCTCGCGGATGGTCTCACCCGCCGCGCGGCCGTGCAGCGCCTGGTCGCGGACCTTGGTGTTCCACGAAACGAGGCCTACCGGATCGTGACGTCACTGCCATGACCATGCCCCGCGTGGCGCTGGTGCCGATGCTGGCCTGGGCGCTCATGGCCGGCGCCCCCGATGGAGCGCCGCCACCGGCGCCTCGCCTCGTCAGGGAGGTTCCCGCCGATACCCAGCCCATCGCCACGATGACGATCGGCCGGCTGCACTACGACGGTGGGGGCGACTGGTACGCCAACCCCTCGAGCCTGTCGAACTTGCTGCGGGCGGTGGCCACCCGCACTCGGCTCCGGGTTGCCCCGCGAGAGAAGGTGGTGCGCCTGGTGGACGATGAGCTGTGGACCGTGCCGTACCTGCACGCCACCGGGCACGGAAACATCCGGTTCAGCGATCAGGAGCTGGTCATTCTCCGGCGCTGGCTGCTGCAGGGCGGGTTTCTCCATGTGAGCGACAATTACGGGCTGGACGAGTCGTTCCGGCGCGAAGCCGCCCGGCTCTTCCCCGACCGGCCGCTGGTCGAGGTGCCGCTCGATCACCCGGTGTACCATCTCGTCTACGATTTCCCGCGGGGCGTCCCCAAGATCCACGAGCACGACGGCAAGCCGGCCCAGGGGTTCGGCCTCTTCGTCGACGAGCGGTTGGTGCTCTTCTACGATTACCAGAGCGACCTGGGCGATGGCTGGGAGGACCCCGACGTGCACAAGGACTCCGCCGAGAAGCACGAAGCGGCGCTGAGGATGGGCGTGAATCTGTTCGGGTATGCGGTCGGCTATGGGGACGGGGCGCGATGAGCCAGACCGCGACGATGCTCCTGGACCTGGTTTCCGGGATCCGCCGACTGTCGCTCGTCGCGTGGACCTCCGCCGGTATCGGCGCCGTCGCACTCCTGCTAGGGCTGGCCGCCTGGGGCGCTCGGCTCGGTTGGTTCGGCCAGCCGTGGTGGGTTCTCGCGGCGTGGGGCGTGGCACTGTTGCTGGCTGTTGGCGCCGCCGTTGGCGCCGGACGCAACCTCCAGGCACTCTCGGCCCGCTGGCTGGCGCAACGGCTCGAGTCGGATCATTTCCGGCACGGCGCCCTGAGCGGGCACCTGGAGCCGGCCGCCGCCGGCACCAGCGAAGACCTGCGGAACCTGGCCGACCGGCACCAGGCCGATGAACTGACGGCCCGGGCGCCCGCCCTCGTGCCCGCGCTCCGCCGACCGTTCCGTCGCCGTGCCCTGCAGGGTGCCCTCGCCCTGACGGTCGGCGTACTGGTGCTGGGATCCGCCGGGTCCACTCACGGTCGGCCGTCGCTGCTCTGGCATCCCGGTGAAGCCTGGGAGGCCACCGTGGCGCCGCTCACCGTCACGGTGAGCGCAACCGAAGTGGACCGCGGGAGCACGGTGGCGGTCTCGGTGCTCGCCCGCGGGAGGGAGCACGCCATCCTCTGGGTTCGCGCGCCGGGCGAATCGTGGCGGGGGCAGGGGTTGGTGCTCGATTCGATGGGACGCTCGACCACGACCCTCGGCCCGCTCGACACCGACCTGTTCGTCCGGATGTCGAGCGGGGGTCGGAACTCGGATACCCTGCAGATCAAGGTCCGGATTCCCGCGTTCCTCGGGACACTGGCCGTGACCGCCCACTACCCGCGCTACCTCGGTCTCGAAGACGAGCCGATCCCGACGGACGGCGATACGGTCGTCGTGCCGGAAGGCACCCGGTTGGAAACCCAGGGTGAAGCGACCACTGCGCTGGCACAGGCCACCTGGACCTCCGGTTCCGCCGGGGCCGGGCTATCGGTGGACGGAGGACGGTTCCGGGGCAGCTTCGTGCCGGCCGGTGCCCGCACCTGGGAACTCGCATTGAGAACATCCTCCGGGCAGCTGCTGGCCGGAGATCCGGTGCGGGTCCCCATCGTCGTCGTGGTAGACAGCGCTCCCCGCGTCGACGTCCCGCTGCCCGGCAGCGACACCGTGGTGCCGCTCACCCTCCGGGTACCCGTGGTGGTCGATGCCCAGGACGATCACGGTCTGGCGCGGGTCATCCTCGAAAGCCGCCGCATCAGCCGACTGGGCTTCGAGGACCCGGCGCGGCTCGAAACGCTGGCCCTGCCCGATGGCGTGCAGGACCACGTGATCCTGCCGTACGAGCTCAATCTGAATCAGCGCGGGCTCCTGCCGGGGGACACCGTGCGGTTTTTCGTCAAGGTGAGCGACAACGCGCCGACACCCCATGTCACCCGGTCGAAGGAATTCGTGCTCCGACTGCCGACGCTGAGCGAAGTGCGTGAGGCGGCCCGTGAGACGGCGTCCCAGGTCGGCCGGAGGCTGGACAGCATCGCCCAGGCGAGCCGGGCGCTCGAACGCCAGACCGAGGACCTGGCGGCGCAGCGGCCGCGGGCCGGGGACCAGGCCACCGGATCCACGGACGAATCGCTCAGTTTCGAGAACGCCAAGCGGGCCGAGACCGTGGCCGAGTCGCAGGCCGAACTGGTGCGGCAGGCGGAACAGGTGAAGGCCGCCCTCGAGGCGTTGCGGGAAAGCGCGGAAGCGGCGGGACTCAATGACCCGGCGTGGCAGGAGCGGCTCCAGGAGATCCAGGACCAGCTGGACCGGGCCATTACGCCGGAGCTCCGCGAACGGCTGGCCGAGTTGCAGCAGGCGCTGAAGGAACTCGACCCGGAACGAACCCGCGAGGCGCTGGAGCGCCTGGCGGAGGCGCAGGCCCGGCTGCGCGAGGCGCTCGAACGCAGCCGGGAGTTGTTCAAACGCGCGGCGATCGAGGGTGACATGGCGAACCTAACCGCCGAAGCGAAGGACCTGGCCGGGCAGCAGCAGCAATGGAACCAGCAGGTCCCGGCGCTCGACTCCTCCCGGGCAAGGCGCGAGGAGGAGGCGCTCGCCGCTCGGGCCGATTCCCTGGGGAGCGCGTTGAATCGTCTCTCCAAGGAGCTGGAAGGCGGGAACCCCGAACGTCAGGATGCCATCCGGCGAGGCGGCGACCGCGCCCGGCAGGCGGCCGACCAGATGCGACAGGCAGCGCGGTCCGCCAGTCAGGGCAGGAAACAGGAAGCGGCCGAGCGCGGCCAGCGGGCCTCCGAGGAGCTGGAACCGCTCGGGGATGAGCTGGCCGAGCAGCGGGAGGCCTTGCAGGGCGAGTGGCGCCGGGAGGTGGTGGAGGCGCTCAACCAGGCGCTGGGCGACGCCAGCCGGCTGGCGGAGCGTCAGCTCGAGGTCGCGGACGCCTTCCGGCAGGGCGACACGTCGCCCCAGACCCGGGCCGAGCAGGGAGCGATCGAGGAAGGGGTGGAGCGGCTCCTCGAGCAGGTGAAGGATATCGGCGGGAAGAACGCGCTGGTCTCGCAGCAGTCGAGCGTGGCGCTCGCCGCCGGCCGCGACAACATGCGGCGGGCGCGCGAAGCGCTGGGGAACGCCACCCCGAACTCCCGCGAAGCGTCCCGGCGGGCCGAAGAAGCGGTGGATGCCCTGAACGCCGCCGCCTACACCCTGCTCCGCAGTCGCGGGGCGGTAGAAGGAGCCGGCACGGGGTCCGGTCTGCAGGAAGCGATGGAGCAGATGGCCCAGATGGCCCAGCAGCAGGGCCAGTTGGGTCAGCAGGGAGCCGGCCTGTTGCCGCAGATGGGGCAGGGGGGACAGCTGCAGGAGCAGCTTCGTGCCCTGGGTGCCCAGCAGCGTGCGCTGGCCGAGCGGCTGGAGCGGATGCGCGCTGGCGGCCAGATGCCGGGTGCGGCGGATCTCGCGCAGGAGGCCAAGGAGCTGGCCCGAACCCTCGAGGCCGGGCGGCTCGACCGCCAGACCATCGAACGACAGGAGCGGCTGTTCCGCCGGATGCTGGACGCGGGCCGCACCCTTCAGGGCGAGCAGAAGGACGAGAAACAGGAGCGCCAGAGCACCACGGCCAGGGACGACAGCGTACGCCTGCCGCCCGCCCTGAGGACCGGGCAGCGCGGCGGCGATGCGGTGCTCAGGATCCCGTCGTGGGACGTGCTGCAGCAGTTGTCGCCGGAAGAGCGGCGGTTGGTGGTGGAGTATTTCCGGAGGCTGCAGGAGGCAAGGCCGGAAGTGAAGGGTGAAAGGTGAAAGGTGAAGGGTTCGTTCAGCTCAATGAGCGGCGCCATGGCGTTCGGCGCTGCCTTTCACGCGTCACCTCTCCCTCGCACCTTTCACCTTTCACCCTTCACCTCCTACTCTGCCTGCTGGGCGCGCCTTCCTTGGCCGCCCAGGACCCGGTGTCCCGCGCCTTCGATCTCGAGCGCCGGGGGAGCTATGCTCAGGCCGCCGAGATCTATCGGAATGTTCTCAAGGACAAGCCGGGCGAGCTGCTGGCGCTGCTCGGGCTCGAACGCGCGCTTACTCCCCTCAATCGTCTGCCCGAGATCCTGCCGGCGGTACGGTCCGCGATAGCCGCGAGCCCGTCGACCGTTCCGGTCTATGGCGTGGGATTACGCGCCTACGCTGCGGCGAATCTGCTCGACAGTCTGCCACAACTGGTTGACCTTTGGGCCAGGGCGGCGCCCGGGGACGAGACGCCGTACCGCGAATGGGCCGCGGCGGCCTTGCAGCGCCGCGATCGGCCCATGGCCCGCCGGGCGTACCAGCTTGGGCGCGAGCGCCTGGGCCGGCCGGATGCCCTCGCCGCGGAGATCGCCCAGCTGGCGGTCGCGGAAGAGGACTGGCCGGCCGCGGTGCGCGAGTGGGCCCGTGCGGTGCGCCAGCTGCCCGGCTACCGGACCTCGGCTGCCAGCGCGCTCGTCCGGGCGCCGGAGCGGGTGCGCGGTGACATCCTGAAAGCGCTCGCCAAGGAACCCGGCGCCGACGTGGCCCGGGTCACCATCGATCTCCGGGCCCGCTGGGGTGACCCCGAAGGCGCCTTCGAAGCGCTCATGACCTCGCTCCCGGCGGTCGTAACCCAGCAGCTCGACCTGCTGCAGGCGTTCCTGGAGCAGGCCCGGACCGAGTCGACGCGACCATACCTCGCGGTGCAGGCGCGGACGCTGGAGCAGATCGCCTTGCGTTGGAGCAATCCCACGCAACGCGCCCGCTACCGGCTGGATGCGGCCCGGGCCTACGCGGCCGCGGGCGACCGGCCCGCCGCCCGTCGGATGCTGAGCCAGATCGCTGCGGATGAGTCGAGCGGACCGGCCAACGCAGCAGGCGCGACGGCGACTCTGATCGACCTGCTGATCCGTGACGGCAAAGTCGATGAAGCCTCGGCCCAGCTGGAACGCTACCGTGCCGCCCTCTCGGTGGATGACTATCTGCGGCTCAGGCGGTCCGTCGCCGCCCGCTGGGGCCAGTCGGGAGAGATTCAGCGGGCCGTGGACCTCCTGGCCAACGACAGCACCGTGGAAGCGCTGGCGCTGCTGGGACGGTTCCGGTTGTACGACGGCGACCTCCAGGGTGTGTCCGAACTCTGGAAACAGGCGGGGCCCTTCGCGGGAACCCGGGAAGAGTCGACCGAGCGCTCGACGATCCTGGCGCTCATTCAGCCGATCGGTCCGGATTCGCTGCCGCTGCTCGGCGCCGCCTTTCGGAGTCTCGATGCGGGGGACACCGCCCGCGCCGCGGCCGGATTCGAGCAGGTGGGGAAAGACCTGCCAGCCGGCGGCGGTCGCGCCGAGGCGTTGCTGTTCGCCGGCCAGCTCCATGTCCGGCAGGGCGCGGCGGATGCGGCCGAGCCGGTGCTGCGAGCGGCGGTCTTGCCGGAGTCGCCGGGCACGGCGGCGGCGGCCTTGCTCGAGTTGGGGCGGCTGTACCTGGGGCTCGAGCGGCGCCAGGAGGCATCGGCGGCGCTGGAACGGCTGATTCTCGAGTATCCGGCGAGCCCACTCGTCCCGCAGGGAAGGCGCCTTCTGGAACAGGTCAAGAACGCGGTTCCGCCGCCCAGGACATGAAACGCCGCCAATTCGTGCAGCTGGTTCTCGGCGGGGCGGCGGGCAGTCGGCTCGCGGTCTTGCCGGGCTGGACCCGCGGCCCGGCGGGTGCGGCCGGGCTGCTGGTCCCGATGGACGATCAGCAGAGCGACCACCTCAAGGCGTACGGTCTCACGTATCGCGTGCTCGAGCGGGGCGGACGAGCCGAGTGGCTGCTCAACTACCGCGGCGGGTCGTTCCTCCTGCCGGGCGACCAGGTCACGGTGCGAGACGCCGCACTGGCCGGTGTGACCTGCGAACAAGTGGGCGACTCCCGGGTCACCGACATCAAGGCCCAGATCCAGCAGGAGAACATGGACGCGGTCCCGCTGGAAAAGCCGCCCAAGGTGGCCGTGTACGCGCCGCCCAACGCGTCCCCGTGGGATGACGCCGTGACGATGGCCCTGAACTACGCCGGGATCACCTTCGCCAAGATCTGGGATGCGGAGGTGATAGCGAAGGGGCTGAGGCAGTACGACTGGCTCCATCTGCATCACGAAGATTTCACCGGTCAGTACTCGAAATTCTACCTCAACTACGCCGGCGCGCCCTGGCTGGCCGACATGGTGCAGCGGAACCAGGCCGTGTCGCGGCAGCTGGGGTTTCCCAACGTGCCGGCCGAAAAGCGGGCGGTGGCGCGCGAGATCCGAGCCTTCGTGGACCGGGGCGGGTTTCTGTTCGCCATGTGCACGGCCACCGAGACGCTCGATCTCGCGCTCGCCAGCGAGCGGGCCGATATCGCGGCCGGGTACGCCGACGGTACGCCGATGGACCCGGACGCCTCACGCAAGATGGACTGGAGCCAGTCGCTCGCGTTCCGCGACGCCCAGCTCGAGTTGTCACCCAACGTACCGTCGTTCTCCGATATCGACGGCCATCAGGTCAACAGCATCGACCGGCGCCAGCCGCTCGGCGCGTTCAAGCTGTTCAATTTCAGCGCCAAGATCGATCCGGTGGCGGCCATGCTGGTGCAGAACCACCGGGACGTCATCCCGGATTTCTACGGCCTGACCACGTCGTTCGTGAAGCGAACCCTCAAGCCGTCCGTTACCGTCCTGGCGGACGAGCCGGGGGCCGCCTGGGTCAAGTACATCCACGGGGAACTGGGGCAGGGGACCTGGACCTTCTACGGCGGGCACGATCCCGAAGACCCGCAGCATCAGATTGGCGATCCGGCCACCGACCTGTCGCTGCATCCCCATTCGCCCGGATACCGGCTGATCCTCAACAACGTGCTGTTCCCCGCGGCCAAGAAGCGCGAGCTGAAGACCTAGAGGGCTGGTGGAAGTCTGCGGTTGGCCTGTCAGCTATCAGCTATCAGCTATCTGGCGTTCCCCTGAGCTACCTTTCTGTCGGCGCCGATGCGGCATCCCTGATAACTGATAACTGATAGCCGATAGCTGATAGCTCCTACCCGATAGCCTTCTTTCGCTCCCCAACCCCGACCGCCGCCCATGCCCCGTATCCCGCTGGAGGTCCAGCAATCCATCGCCACCGAAATCGCCGCCGCCGGTGGGCGGGAGGTTTCGTTCGTGGTCACGCTGGGTCCCGAGGGCGGGCTGACGGCGGCGCGGACGGTGGCCCGAGGGACAGTGGACCGGGTCCTGGCGCTGCCCGGGGTGGCGGCGCGGGGGGAGATGCTCCTGCACAATCACCCCAGCGGCCGGCTGGAGCCGTCGATGGCCGATCTCTCGGTCGCGGCCCGACTGCACGACGAAGGCATCGGCTTCGGGATCGTGAATAACGACGCGAGCGAGCTCTACGTCGTGGTCGAAGTGCCGCACGGTCGGGTCGAGACTCGCATCGATGCGCTGGAGGTGGTCCGGCAGCTTGGAGACGGCGGGCCGGTGGCCCTGGCGCTCGGTCAATACGAGGACCGCCCCAGCCAGCGGGATATGGCGGCGCACCTCGCGGACGCGTACAACGATGGCGGGGTGGTACTGCTCGAAGCCGGGACCGGGGTCGGCAAGTCGTTCGCGTATCTGGTGCCCGCACTGGCGTGGGCCCGCGCCAACGGCGAGCGGACGGTGGTCAGCACCAACACCATCAACCTGCAGGAGCAGCTGGTAGGCAAGGATCTGCCGTTCCTCCGGGATGCCCTGACCACCGACGGGCACACCCCGAGTTTTGCCCTCCTCAAGGGGTGGCGCAATTACCTCTGTCTGGCGCGGCTTCATCAGGCCGTCGGGGCGCAGCGGTCGCTGCTCGAGCCGGACAAGTACGACGAGCTCCAGGCGCTGTTCGGGTGGGCGGCGCGAACGCCGGACGGCACCCTGGCCGACCTGGCGGTCACGCCGAGCAGCGAAGTGTGGGACGAGGTCTGCGCCGAAGCGGATCTCTGTCCCCGGCTCCAGTGCCAGCATTTCGATGCCTGTTTCCTGTTCCGGGCCCGTCGCAAGGCCGCCGAAGCCGACGTGGTGGTGGTCAACCACCACCTGCTCTCGGCCGACCTGGCGGTGCGGCGGGCCAGCGAGAACTGGCGGGAAGCGGCGGTCTTGCCACCGTACGACCGGCTGATCCTGGACGAGGCCCATCACGTCGAGGACATCGCCGCCTCCCACCTCGGGGCCCAGGTCACCAGCCGTGGCATCCGCCGGTTGCTGGGCCGCTTTGAGCGCCAGGGGAAGGGGCTGCTGCCGGCGCTGGCGCAGGACCTCGCGGCCGAAGGCGACCTGTTGTCGCGGGCGAGTCTCGACCTCTTGCGGGAGCGCCTGCTGCCCGCGGTGCTCGACGCGCGCCGGGCCGCCGACCAGATGCTGATCCGGTTGCACGCCCGGCTGGAGCCCGAGCCCGGCGGTGTGCTCCGGTTGACGGACGAGTTCGCCGCCGACGCCGTGTGGCAGGACGGGCTGCTGCGCGAGCTGGACGCGACCCTGCTGGCGTTCCGGGCCATTCGCGATCTGGTCGAAACGATCGCCGATCGGATGGCCGGGGGAGAAATCTCCGACCGCCGGGGGCAGCTCCTGGGCGAGCTCCGCGGCGTGATGCGCCGACTGGACTCGGCATCCGACGGACTCAACCTGGCGCTGCGACCGGCACCAGGTGGAACGGCTACGGTGCGCTGGCTCGAGCGCGGTGGCGCGAAGGGACAGCAGGTGACCCTCGCGGCGGTTCCG
The DNA here is from genome assembly GCA_963709905.1 of uncultured Gemmatimonadales bacterium. GTDB lineage: Bacteria > Gemmatimonadota > Gemmatimonadetes > Gemmatimonadales > GWC2-71-9 > JADJOM01. The sequence continues at coordinate 371,128 of CAVPYI010000002.1, read as the reverse complement.
CTCGATCTGGCCCCCATTCTCCGGGACGCGATCTTCAACCGCGTCAAGACGGTCGCGCTCACCAGCGCGACCCTCGCGGCTGGCGGGGAGTTCGATTTCCTCGAGTCGAGGCTCGGTCTGGCGATCGAGCCCAATCCGGTCACCGTGAAGGAGATCCTGCCATCGCCGTTCGATTATGCCGAGCAGTGCCTGTTCGGGATCCCGAACGATTTGCCCGACCCGCGAGACGACGAGCCGGGGCACGCCGGCGCCGTGGTCCAGGTGGTGCATGATCTGGCCTGGGCCTCGGACGGAGGCATGTTCGTCCTGTTCACGAGCCATGGCGCGCTGCGCCGCGCCGCGACCGAACTCCGGGCGGTGGCCGGGGAACGCTGGCCCATTCTGGTGCAGGGTGAAGCCCCGCGCGATATCACGCTCCGCCGATTCCGCGAAATCGGCCGGGCGATCCTGCTTGGTACCGACTCCTTCTGGGAAGGGGTCGATGTGCCCGGACGGGCTCTCCGGTGCCTGGTCATCACCAAGCTACCTTTCAAGGTGCCCTCGGAGCCCTTGACGGCCGCCCGGCTCGAGCGGCTGGCGGAGCAGGGGGAGGATGGGTTCATGGGGTACCTCCTTCCCCATGCGGGGCTCAAGCTGAAGCAGGGATTCGGGCGCCTGATCCGGACCCGACAGGATGTCGGCGCCGTGGTGCTGCTCGACCGCCGGGTGGTCACCAAACGCTACGGACCGCTGATGCTGAGCGGGCTCCCCCGCGCCGACCGGGTGATCGGCCGGTGGACCGAGGTGCGGTCCCGGATCGAGGACTTCTTCGCCCGCCACGGTATCGGAGCCAGCGTATGATCCCGGTGAGGCCGACCAAGATCGTCTGCGTCGGAAGGAACTACCTGGCGCACGCGCAGGAACTCGGCAATACCGTGCCGCCCCAGCCCATGATCTTCCTGAAGCCGCCCTCGGCCCTGCTCGCCTCCGGTGACCCCATCATCCTTCCAGCCCAGTCCCAGCAGGTGGAATTCGAAGGCGAGATCGGCGTGGTGATCCTCGAGCGACTGCGCGACGTGAGCCCGGCGGCGGCCGAACGCGCCCGATTGGGATACCTCTGTGTGAATGACGTGACCGCGCGCGACCTGCAGAAGACCGACGGGCAGTGGGGACGGGCCAAAGGCTTCGATACTTTCTGTCCGGCGGGCCCGCGCATCGTCGAAGGACTGGACTGGCGCGGCCTGGAGGTCACTACCAGGGTGAACGGCGCGGTGCGCCAGCATGGGAAGACCGGCGACATGGCCTACGGCATTCCGGCGATCATCGCGTTCATCTCCAGCGTCATGACGCTGGAACCCGGCGATCTCATCGCGACCGGCACGCCCGCCGGCGTCGGCCCCCTGGCCTCGGGTGATGTGGTCGAAGTGGAGGTCTCCGGCGTAGGCGTCCTGCGGAATCCGGTGCAGTGACCAGGACCGCCGACCGGCTCGAACAGCTGCCCGGCTACCCGCTGGCTGAGCTGCCCGCGCGGAAGCGGGAGCTGCTGGCTCAGGGCGTGGATGTGATCGATCTCGGCGCCGGTGACACCGATTACCCGCCGCCGCCCGAGGTGGTCGAAGCGTTGCGGCAGGCGGCCGGCGTGACGGCGCTCAGCAAGTACGGGTTCCAGCAGGGAAACCCGACGTTCCGCCGCGCGGCGGTGGAGTGGATGGAACGGCGGTTCGGCCTCCGGTTCGACCCGGCGCGCGAGATCCTCCCGCTCATCGGATCCAAGGAAGGACTGTCACACCTGCCGCTTGCGGTACTCAATCCGGGCGATCGCGCCGTCGTGCCCGAGCCGGGATACCAGGCGTACCGGGGCGGGACGGTGCTGGCAGGCGGTTCCCCCGTGCTGTATCCGCTGACTGCCCGGACGGGGTTTCTGGTCGAGCTGGAGGAGCTGGGCGAAGCCACCCTCGAACAGGTCCGGCTGGTCTTTCTCAACTATCCCAACAATCCCACGGCAGCGGTCGCGCCGCGCGACTATCTCGAGCGCACGGTCCGGGTCTGCCGGCGACATGACATCCTGCTGGCCTACGACAACCCGTATTGCGACCTCACCTTCGACGGCTACCGCGCTCCCAGCATTTTCGAGATTTCCGGCGCGCGGGACATCGCGGTGGAGTTCTTCTCGCTGAGCAAGTGCTTTTCAATGACCGGCTGGCGCCTGGGCTGGGCCGTGGGTGACCCGCGTTTCATCGCGGCGCTGACCCGGGTCAAGTCATATGTCGATACCGGTCCCTGGCTGGCGGTCCAGGAGGCCGGCGCGTTCGCGCTGGACCGGGCGGAGCGTCTCATCCCGCCCATGGTGCAGGAACTCGCCCGCCGCCGCGACGCCGGCGTGAGGGCGCTCCACGAAGCGGGGTTCGCCTGCGAGACACCGCTGGCGACGATGTACCTGTGGGTGCCGCTGCCGGCCGGCCTGGTCTCGGCGGAGTTCGCCCGGCGGGCACTGGACGATCAGGGCGTCGTGGTCCTGCCCGGCAGTGCGTTTGGCGCGGGCGGGGAAGGATTCTTCCGGGTGGCGCTGACGGTTGGGCCCGAGCGATTGAGGGAGGGGGTACTCCGGCTGGGACAGGTGTTGCGAGGCTCCCGTGCGGCCTGAGCACGATCCCCGGATCGCCCGCCGACGCCGCTGGCTGGCGCTCGGCATCAGCGCCCTGGCGCACTGCCTGCTCTTCTTCGTGGTCATCCGGGGGACTCCACCCCGAATCCCCACCCGCGTTCCCACCCTCATCAACCTGCCGCCCCCCGAACAGGACCAGGACCGGATGCGCCCCACCCGGTATTACACTCCCCGGGTGGACCAGGGCCTGGGTGATCGCCGCACGCCGCTGCCGCCTACCCGGCCGGCGCCGGCCGACACGCTGCCGCCACCCATAACCGAGCCGTTGCTGCCCCGGACGCCGGACAGCGCCGCGGTGCCCCGGAGCCCCGTGGGTCGGATCGGGCCGGCGTTGGGCGATGGGCGACTCTGGGTCCGTCCGTTGCCATTGCCGCCGAGGGCACTGGCGGAACGACTCCAGCCGAGTCACCTCGAGCTGGTGGACAGCGCGGTAACCGCGATCGTACAGCAGTATCTCGATTCGATCGCCCGGGAGCCCGGGGCCGATCAGGTGAAGCTCCCCGATTGGACCACCGAGATCGAGGGCAGCAAGTTCGGTCTGGACTCGCGCAACATCTATATTGCCGGCCTCAAGATACCTGCCGCGGTGCTGGCTCTCCTCCCGATTCCGTCCGGCGGCAACCAGCAACGCGCCCTCGATCACAACGGGCAATGGATCGCCGAGGACCTCCGCCGGGCGGCCCAGCGGGCCACCACTATCGATGACTTCAAGCGTGCGGTCCGGGAGTTGCGACTCGAGAAACAACGGCAAAAGGACCTGGAACGGGCGCAGCGCGAGCAGCCGGATTCGGGAGGAGGGGAGCGGTGACGGGAGGGGGCGCTGAAAGCTATCAGCTATCAGTTGCTCGGCTGAACTGGCATCCCGCGTGGACCTTGAACTACGATCTGATAGCTGATAGCTGATAGCTGATAGTCCATAACTCACAGCCTCTTGCCTCAATGAAACTCATCGACACCGACGAAACCGTGGTCATCGTCACCGGCTCGGATATCCGGGCCGAGGAGCGTGACCGGCCGACGGCCTATCGTCTGAAGCAGGAGATCGATCGCCGGAGCGACGGCCAGCCGTTCCGCCGGGCGGTCGTGGTCGGTGATGTCTGGTATCTCGACCATCGGATCTTCCATCTCAACCCGTGTGTCGCGGTGGGCGGCCCCGGCGTGAACGGCCTGGCTGCGGAGCTGACGCAACAGGTACCTGTGGTGTGGACGCAAGACCAGCGGGCGTTCGTGCAGGTGGACTTCGAGGCCGAAGCCAAGCGCGCGGTCTTGTGGGGAATGGATGCGGAAGCCACTATGATGGCAGTGCAGGCGTTTGTATCTCAGGGGTTTCTGGAAGATCTGCTCCGCCGCATCTGGCGGTTTCGTACGGAGGTGTACGTATGAAGTTCCGCCGCGCGCTGCGGCGGTTGCGCTGCCCGCCTTGGTGGCGACCTGCCACGGGGAACTCCCGGTGGACGCCGGGGGCCCCGGGATCGCGACCCTCGCGCTGCGGGTCGAGGCGCCGCACTCGCTGGCCCAGTTTGCGCCCGGGGTTGGTGGTCGAGCAGGTCAGGGGCGCGTCTGCTGCGGGGGGTCGGACAGGGCGGTGGTCGACACGATCGATGACCCGCACCGTGCCCTTCAATGTCAACAGCAATCCCTGAGTCTATCCCGTTCGATCTGGTCGGTGAGTCGGCCGAGACCCTGACCGTCGAACTCGAGTACCTATCGGATCGCCCGGCGCCTGCTCTGGTTCGCGCTCACAACAGGTCGTCGCCCGGCCCGGGACGTCCAGCTCACCGCCTCCGCTGGTGCCCGCCTACTGTCGGGCCGGGCAGCAACGTCGCGGTCCTGACGATGACGCCGATTCCGAGACCGTCGTGGCGCGGCGACTCCAGCCGTTCGCGTCACCGCGCTCGACTCCGCACAGCTGCCGGTCGACCAGAGCGTCTACGTCTCCTGGATCGAGCGACCGCGGGTGCCGTGAACGCGGAGGGTGAGTTCCGGGCCCGCAACCTACGGCAGTCGTCAGATCATCGCCCGGACCCCGAACGGGATCGTCGACCTCCATTTCGCTCACGATGCTCGCGGCCGGGCTGGTGCATCGTCCCCGATTCGGTGATCGAGGAGCCCCCGGGCGGTACCGAGCCAGTTCCAGGTCCGGGGCGCGGCCGGCGCAGTCGCTGGTCGGTCAACGCGATCGGATCGGTGGGACGCCTTCGGCACGATCCACCGCCAACGGGTTCTACCGGCGTCGACTGCCGTCGCCCAACCTCGTCTTCCCGGTCCGCGACGCTGTTCGGTGCGTCGCCGGGCAGTCGGGGTGCGCCGTCGTGGTGCACCAATCCGGTGCCCAGCCCGCGCACCATTGATCGTCATCAACGACATGAACTGTTCGATGTCACTTCATGACCCAGGATCCGGGCAACCGGCTCTTCGCGACGAACTCGTCAATACACCCCCACCGGCACCGCGAGCAACACCGTGGTCATCTACGATCGGGGCGGGATTCTCCAGCCTGTTCGACTGGAGTGCGGGCGACGCTGCACGATGAGCCCTCGACTCCGTGGTGACCGCGAGCGGCTTCACGATCGGAAGGTCGATACGGTGGCCTCGTGGGTGAGCTCCCGGCCAACGTGAAGGTGATTTTCGCTCGGGAATCCGCGGATCGCCTAACCCGGGGGGTGACATCTACGGCTTCAAGGCCCTTCGCCGGGCCCAGCAGCGCGGGTGGATCGTGTTCCTAGCGAGCACGTCGGGTTCTACCCTCAGGCAGGCATTGACACCGAGAATCCAGTTCCTGGCCGACATGGGCTCACCGATTCACCAACGTCGGGGACGGTCACCTCTGATCGAGACCATGCCGCCGGGGAATATCGCCCAGCATCAGACCACGACTGGGATGACCAGCTTCGTCATCGCCTGCGCCTCCGTGGCGCGGCCGGGGCCGAACGACTTCCCGCTGCTGATCGAATCGACCGCGAAACGGTGGCGCGTCGCCAAGATCAGCACCTTCCGCTGCCCGATCCGCCCGGGGTCTCCGGACCGGTCGTTGCGCGGACCGGCCACGGTGACCGCGGTCTCCGGGTACGTACTGCCTCCGGTCGACGGCTTCCGAGCGAGAGCCAGGTGAGCGCGACCAACCGACGACCGGATGGTCGGGCACGACGTCGGCCTGCATCCGAAACCCTGGCTGGCGACGGGATCGGCTCAGGGTCGGGCTGCGAACGGTTCCGTCGTCGTCGATGCGGGCGCCGGTCGTGCGGAAGTCGAGCCGGGTCACCCGGCTGCAGCAGCCTCAGGGCGCGCCTTCGGGATCGGGTGCCGGGCCCACCTGCGGGACCTGAATCAGTGAGCGGCATCCGGGCCGACCGGAACCGCCCGTCGCCATCCAGCTCGAGTTCGAGCACGGTGGTCTGGCCCAGCGGACCCTCGAGGTTGAAGCCCCGATACGTCAGGAAGTTGCCGAGCGAGTAGAACACCGGCCTTCCGCGGTAGAACTCCACCCCCCGCAACACGTGCGGCCCGTGGCCCACCACGGCATCCGCGCCGGCATCGATCACCGCGCGGGCCCAGCGGCGCAGGTTGCCGCGCGGTTCCTTCCCCAGAAACTCCGCGCCAGTGCCGGTCCGGACCGCGGCGGTGCCCTCCGCTCCCCCGTGGAAAGTCACGACCAGGATATCGACCAGCGGTCTCACGGAGTCGACGATCGCGATACTCCGGGCGAGGTCCAGCAGGTTGTAGGCGTGCGGGTAGGTGGTGAATCCGATCAAGCCGACCAGGGTCATCCGTTCGTCGCGAAAGACCGGGGTGATCGCTACCTGCTCGAGCGGGCCGTACGGTACCATGCCCAGCGTGCGCAGTACCTCCACGGTGTGACGCCGCCCGGCGGGGCCGAAGTCCATGGCGTGGTTGTTGGCCAGATTCAGGTGGGTGAACCCGGCCTCGCGGGAGCCGCGCGGCCAGCCAGGTCGGCGTCGCAAATGCGTAGCAGCTGGTGGACTTCGGCGCGCATTTCTCGGACGTCGCCGGAATCGGACAGCACCCCTTCGAAGTTGCCGACCACCAGGTCGCCGGTCAGCAGCATGCTGCACCCGGGCGAACAGTCCCCGGCCACTGTCGGCGGGGAGGCCGTCTTCGAGGGTGCGGGTACCGAGGTTGATGTCGCCGGTAAAGGCGAAGCGGACGGGAAAGGGATCGTGGACGATGCCTTGGGCGGCGGACGGGCGGACCGGCGGACCGGCGGAGAGGATCGCCAGGGCCAGGACGGCGCCCGGGCAGTCTCCGGGAGCAGAAACGGGCGGAACTGTCCGGGCGCCGTCCGCCGGTCCGCCGGCTCCGCCTCACAACGCGGCCGTGTCGATGCGCGCCAGGCTCTCGTCGCGGCCCACCACCGCGAGCAACTCGTTCACCGGCTCGGACACCGTGCCGCCGGTGAGCGCTACCCGGATCGGTTGCATGATGTCGCCGAGCTTCTTGCCTTCGCCCTCCGCCAGCCCCTTGAGGGCGGCTTCGAGATCGGGCGCGGTCCACCGGCCGCTGATCGAGCGCGCCCAGGGCGGCCCGCGCCGAGCAGCAGGTTGGCGCGGAACGCCTCGCCCATCTTCCGGGCCAGCTGCTCGCCCTTCTCGTCGCGCACGATCCGGTTCCGGTCGAGCCGCACCGCGACCTGGCGCGCGACGTCGAGCAGGGTCCGGGAGCGCGCCTTGACCGCGTTGATGAACGGCCGCAGGTCGCGGTCGCTTGCCGCAACCCCCATGTCCTCCAGATGTCGCCGGACGGGAACCACCAGGTCCTCGACCGGGACGATCGAGAGGTACTGGCCGTTCATCCACTCCAGCTTGGTGACGTCGAAGACCGCGGCCTTCTTCTGGATGCCCTCGAGCGAAAACAACCGGATCATCTCCGCCTCGGGCAGGATCTCCCGGTCACCGCCTGGCGACCAGCCGAGCAAGGCGAGGAAGTTACGCATCGCGAGGGGCAGGATCCCCTGGTCCTGATAGTCGCCCACGGCGGTGGCGCCGTGACGCTTCGACAGCTTCTTGCCGTCGCTGCCCAGGATCATCGGTACATGGGCGAAGATCGGGATCGGCTTCTGCAACGCCCGGTAGATCGCGATCTGTTTGGGCGTGTTCGAGATGTGGTCGTCACCGCGGATCACGTGGGTGATCCGCATTTCCACGTCGTCGGACACGACCGCGAGGTTGTAGATCGGACTGCCATCGCTCCGAAGCAGGATGAAATCATCGAGGTCCCGGCCCTGGAAACTGATCCGGCCGTGCACCGCGTCGTCCCAGGCGATCTCCTCGTCCGGCATTCTGAGCCGGATGCTGAAGGATTCGCCCTTCGCCAGCCGGGGCTCGATCTCGGCTGGAGTCAATCGGCCGCAGCGGCCGTCGTAACGGAACCCCGCGCCGGTCTTCTCCGCCCTGGCCCGCATGGCGTCGAGTTCTTCCCGGGTGCAGAAACAGCGGTAGGCCCGGCCGCCGGCCACCAGGCGCTCGGCGTCGGCCCGATGCCGCGCGCCGAAGCCGCCCTGAAAAAGCGGTCCCTCGTCCCAGGTGATGCCGAGCCAGGCGAGACCGTCGAGGATCACCTGGGTGTGCGCCTCGGTACTCCGCTCCTTGTCGGTATCCTCGATCCGGAGGACGAAGGTGCCGCCGGTCGTCTTCGTGAACAACCAGTTGAACAGCGCCGTGCGGGCGCCGCCGACGTGGAGGTAGCCGGTCGGGGAGGGGGCGAAGCGGACCCGGGGAGCAGTCATGGAGCCATGTCGGTGAGCGGTGAGCGGTGAGCAGTGAGCGGGGAACGCGGCCGCATCGCCGGCTCACCGCCTACCGCTCACCGCTCACCTTGGCCACGGAGTCGGAGGGATTCGAACCCTCGATAGGGCTTTTGACCCTATAACGGTTTAGCAAACCGCCGCCTTCAGCCTCTCGGCCACGACTCCAGCGGGCCTGCAACGTAACCAGCGCCTTTGGCTACGAAAAGGGGCGCTCCGGCGTCGCGCGTCCCAGGTCAACGCCGATCGCGGGTTTCGCTCGGCGCCGCGACCCGGGCCAGCCACTCATGGGCCGCCGCCACCTCGCCCTCGGAGACCTGATGGCCCGCCGGGTTCCCAGTGGATCGTGACGTCGGCTCCTGCCTGGCGGAGGATCTCGGCCAGGCGTTCGACCTGGGCCGGCGGTGATATCGAATCTGCCCGGCCGGCGCCGATGAAGACCACGGTGCCGGTCAGCAGCGGGGAGACCTGCGGCTCAAACGGCACCATCGGGCTCAGCAGCACCGCTCCGCGGATGAGCCCCGGCCGCCGGAGCAGGAGGCTGGCCGCGATATTGGCGCCATTGGAGAAGCCCACGGCGATCACTCTGCCGGGCTCGAACCCGTAGCTCCGGCCTGCGGCCACCACAAACGCCCCCAGTTCTTCGGTGCGTCTGGCGAGATCTTCGAGGTCGAACACCCCCTCGCTGAGTCGACGGAAAAATCGCGGCATGCCGCGCTCGAGGACGTTGCCGCGCGGGCTCAACAGCGCGGCCCCGGGCAGCAGGGCGCGCCCCAGCGGGATCAGGTCGTTTTCGTTGCCGCCGGTGCCGTGCAGGAGCAGCAGGGTGGGTAAGGCTGCGGTCCCGGGGCGTTCCGCCGGCGCCTGGTAGTGGTGCAGGAACGCCGAAATGTCGTCCGTCACCTGCGGAACCCCGGTACGGGGCCGGGTTCAGGAATGGCGCCCGCCGGCAGGTTCTCCGCTGCAAGCGGCTGAATTGTGCCGAGAACCAGGTTCACTGTGCGCTCCGTTACGGCGCCCAGGCAGGGCGTCGACCATCGTGCCCGATATGCGCCTCCATCGAACCGCGTCGGCCGCCTTCGCCCTGCTGGTGGCCTGTGCCAACTCCGCCGGTGAACCCAGCGATACCGGCGGGCCGCCCGGCGGAGGCGATCCCGGACTCGGACCCGGCGCCAGTCTGAACGGGCGCCGCCCGTTCCCGGATGATAATCCGTGGAACACACCGGTCGACCGGCTGCCCGTGGACGCGCGGTCGGACGTCCTCATCGCGAGCATCGGGGCCGACGCCGCCCTGCATCCCGACTTCGGAGCGAACTACAACGGCGGCCCGTTCGGCATCCCCTACGTGGTGGTGGATGGCTCTACCGTCCCGGTCCCGGTGACGTTCGAATATGCCGACGAGAGCGATCCCGGCCCATACCCCATCCCGCGCACCGCACCCATCGAAGGCGGACCCGGCAGTTCCGGCGACCGTCACGTGCTGGTGATCGTTCGGGACGACTGGATGCTCTACGAACTTTTCAGCGCCTACCCGAACGGCGCCGGGTGGCAGGCGGGTTCGGGCGCCGTCTTCGCCTTGTCGAGCAACGCCCTCCGGCCGGCCGGCTGGACCTCGGCCGACGCCGCCGGTCTGCCAATCTTCCCCGGACTGGTAAGGTACGACGAAGTGGCGGAACGGGGCGAGATCCGGCACGCGCTGCGCTTCACCGCCAGGTTCACGCGGCGCGGATACGTAGCTCCAGCGCGGCACTTCGCCTCCAGTGATACCAGCAGTACCCGCCCGCCGATGGGAATGCGCGTTCGGCTCAAGGCCGGGGTGGATATCGGCGGATATCCCCCCAGTGCCCGCGTCGTGCTCCAGGCCCTCAAGACGTACGGGATGATCCTGGCGGACAACGGCGGGAACTGGTTTCTCTCCGGGGCCCCGGACGCGCGCTGGAACGACGACGAGCTGAACACCCTGAAGCAGCTTCGGGGGAGCGACTTCGAAGTGGTGGCGATGGGCTCAGTGACCACCGACTGAGACCCACCGCGCTTGCTGGAACCCCGGAACCGGCGTCCCTACACCGCCGCCGGGACGGACTCCAGCACCCGGTCCAGTGCCTTGGCCAGGTCCTTGACGAGGTCCTCGGTCGCCTCGATTCCCACGGAAAGCCTGAGCAACCCGTCCGTAATGCCGGCCGCCGACTGCTGCTCCGGGGTCATGGAGGCGTGGGTCATGGTCGCCGGATGGGCGACCAGCGACTCGACACCGCCCAGCGACTCGGCCAGCGTGAAACAGCCGAGCCCGTCCAGGAAGGCGGGAATACCGGCGTCGCCTCCCTCCAGCTCGAAGCTCACCATCGCTCCGAAGCCGTGCTGCTGCCGTGTCGCCAGTTCGTGGCCGGGATGGTCCGGCAACCCGGGATAATGCACCCGGGCGACCGCAGGGTGTCGGGAGAGCAGGTTGGCCACCGCCGCGGCGTTCTCGAGGTGGCTTCTCATCCGGACGTGCAGAGTTCTCAGACCGCGAAGGGTGAGGTAGCTGTCGAAGGGCGCGCCCGTCACCCCAATCACGTTGGCCCACCACGCCAGCTGTTCGGCCAGCGCCGGATCCCGGGCGACGACCGCTCCGCCGACCACATCGCTGTGGCCGTTGAGGTACTTGGTGGTGGAATGCACCACGAGGTCTGCGCCCAGCGCGAGCGGCCGCTGCAGCACCGGAGACAGGAAGGTGTTGTCGACAACCAGCAACGCGCCCGCCTCCCGGGCGAGTCGGGCGGCCAGAGCCAGGTCGGTGATTCTCAGCAGGGGGTTGCTTGGCGTCTCCACCCAGAGGAGTCTGGCCGGACGGGCGAGCGCACCGGTGAGCTGGGACGGGTCGGTCTGATCGACGTACTCGACGGTGAAGCGCCCCTGGTCCGCCAGGGAGTCGAGCAACCGGCGAGTGCCGCCGTAACAATCGTGCGGCGCCACCAGCCGGTCACCGGCCTTCACCAGCTGCAGGACCAGCAGCACCGCCGACAGGCCGGTCGAGGTGACCACGGCACCGGCGCCTTCCTCCAGCTCGGCCAGCGCCGCCCCCAACGTGTCGCGGGTCGGGTTGGCGGTCCGGGTGTAATCGTAAGTCCGTTTCTCCCGGAAGGCCGAAAACGCGAACGTGGAGGAGAGATAGATCGGCGGGATGACCGCCCCATGAGTGCGGTCGGTGGCGACGCCCGCGCGCACGGCGCGGGTGACGGATTGCAGGCGCGAATCGGTCATCGGGGCCTCGGAGAAGACGCGTACGTGGTCATGGTCGCGACGCTGCCCGAGCCCGGACAAGACGAAACCCGGCGGATGAATGGCCGCCGGGCGCGTCGCTTTTTAGCACTTGTTTAACGTGGCTGCAATAGGCGGCAAATCGCCACGACGCTTCAGTTGTCGGATTCCACAGTATCAGGTCGGACCTACCCCGTCAAGCCTTCCTCAATCGCGCAGCAGGGCCGCCAGCCTCTCTGGCGCCGAGAAGGTGTCGCGCCCCAGGTCGAGGCGGCGGGCAGGCGCGGCGGCGGCGATGCGGAGGACCCGGAGCGCCATCCGGGCCGATTCCCGCTCGGACATGATCCACGCCCCCTGACGGATGAGCGCCTCCATCGCGTCGATCGCGGCCGCTGGCCGGGTCCCCGACGGAGCGTCCGCCCGGATTATCGGCAGAACCAATCCCGCCAGCCGCCCCGACGCGACCCAGGACAGAGTCGCGATGAACTCCGCATCGGCTTCCCGCCGTCGGCCGGTGATCAGGCCGCTGGCATACCCCTCATCGAGATGCGGCGTGCGGACCCAGCCGAACACATCGACCGCGTCGTCGGGGCGGGCGGCCAGCACCACCTGGTCGTCCGAAAGCCAGGCCCAGCGCGGTGCTCGGGCCAGGGTCAGGGTGGTTGAGGACTTGCCGGAGTGGGTATCCCCGGCGAGGAGCAACACGCCTCCATCCGGGCGGCAGACGGCCCCCGCATGAACCAGGACTCTGCCCACCGACGCCAGCAGCAGGCCGGCGGAGATAGTGAGCATCGTGTAACCGTCGTCGAGTGCGCCGCCCGGGTCGATCACTGCCGACCCACCGGCGAGATCCAGAATTCCGGTGCCCACGCGTCCGACCAGCGCTACCCGCCGGGAGCCCGGCTCCACCCAGGCCCGAACGGTCGCCAGAGAGAGCGTCGCTTGCCCATGACTGAACTCGGCCACCCAAGCGCTGTCGTCGGGGCCGAGCGGCCTCAGGGCGATGCTGACCTTCGGATCGATCGGTCGAGGATGGGCTCGCGGGAGCCAACGGGCGAGCAGGGGAGCGTCCTCGTCGCGCGACTCGATGACGAGCGCCCCTTCCGCGACGGGGAGAGGGGTGGTCACGTGGCGGGCTGAATGCCCGCGCCCTGGTCGCCGCGCCCGAGCGTCGCGAATGCTCCGGTGCCCGGGTCGACCAGTGGCCGGCCATCGAGGGTGACCCAGGCGTGGGCTGCGACGCCCAGCCGGGCCTCGCCGTCGGCCCGGACACCGATCGAGAGCAAGGCCGGGATGCCCCGGGCACGCAGCGCGAGGGTGGCCGCGTATGCCCGGGAGAGACAGCTGTCACGCCAGCCCGGAATCACCGGCAAGCCGAGTCGTCGCGGGGCCCGGGCAGCTCTGGCCACCAGACGCACCCGCCGCTCGGTGAGGGCTGCCAGAGCCGCTGCCCGGTCCCGCTCTTCGGTCGGTTCGCCGGCCCGGTACCGGGGGCTTGAGCGGGTCACCCGGCCCAAGAGCGAGGTCTCGGCCAGTGGCGGTGCGAGCAGTGCCGCGGCCCAGCAAACGAGCTGGTCGGCCAGAGAGAGGGTCACTCGCCCGTCCCGGGCTCGAGCAGTCCCTGGGCGGCCAGGGCCTGGAGCAGGGCGTCGACCGAGGCTTCGGCGTCACCGGTCGGCACCTCGAACCGCTCGCACAGGGCGCTCACGATCCGATCCCGACCCGACCGGGCCTCCAACTCCCGCCAGATCGCGGCACCGGTCTCGTTCAGACGGTAGTAGCGCTTGCTACCAAGGTGGAGCAGCACTGCCTCGCCAGCCAGGTGAGCGGTGAGGACGTCCTCCGGGATCCTGGGCGTCGTCATGTCGGCTCTCGTCAGGGGGAGGCGTAATACGCCGGGGAGGAGGGTTCGCCTGGTGGAATCGGGATGGTCCGCCAAGCGTCAGGGACGGCTGGCTCCAGCCAGCGCAGCTCCGCCCCGCCGGGTACTCCGGCAAGGTACACGATGCGCCCGTCAGGGAGCCAGACCGGCTTCGAGTCGCCGCCATTCTGGCCATCGGTGAGGCGCACCGCCGCACCTCCCGAGGCGGGGAGGACGAAGAGGGCAGCCTGTCCACCGTCCGGACTCCCCGAGAACACGATCTCGGTTCCGCTCGGACTCCAGGACGGCTGGAAGGACGTCAGCGTGTCGATCAATGGCCGGGGATTCGCCCCGCTCGAGTCGAGATGGAAGAGCGAAGCCGCCCCGGGGTCGGTGCTCATGAGGGCGAGATGCTGGTCGTCGGGTGACCAGGCGGGCCACCCCTCGATGGCTCCATCGAACCCGAAGAGGGGTGCCAGGCGCCGGGCGTCGGTCCCGTCGCCGTTGGAGACCCACACCTTGGGGACTCCGGTCGCGGCCGACGTGAAGGCGAGACGCTGACCGTCAGAACTGAACGTCGGATCGCCGTACATGGTCGCGGAGATCAGCAGCGGCAACGCCGGCTCACCTGCGGCAGTGACGGAGAAAAGCCCGCCCCCCGCCGCGCGATTGCTCAGGAAGACCACCTTGCCGCCTGCTGCGGTTGGCTGGCGGTCGTCCGCGGGGTCAGCGGTCAGCCGAGCGGTATCCCCGCCGTCGAGTGCGACCACCCAGATGTCACGATTGCCGTTGTCGAGCAGGGCAAAGACCACCCTTGGCGGCACGTCGATCTGCAGGGTCCGACTCACCTGTTGGCCGCCCGCCGCCGCGGTGACCGTCAGGGGACCGGCCACCGATGGGACGAGAACGGTTCCGCCGGTGATCGAGTCGGTCCCGAGCGCTCCGGCGGACGCTGGGGTTACCTGCCAGGTGACTGACCCGGCGGGAACGGTATCTGCCCCGTCAACCAGCGCGAGCGCGATCTGACTCGAACGCTCGATTCGACCAGCGAGCGTGATGTGCAGCCCCGGGGGGTCGGTCCCTCCGCCCCCGCAGGCGACGGCCAGGAGGATCAACCCGCAGAACTGGCGCCCGGTCACGCCTGAAGCACGACCGGATCGCCGGCGGGCTGGATGCCCGCGGCGATCTGCCACGGCGTACCGGGGTGGGCGCCGAGCCAGGCGAGCTTGCCGCTGGCCCGGGCGCAGCGCAGGCAGGGGAACGAAGCGAGTCCGTCGCCTGGGTCCGGGCGTGGGGCCTGGGCCTCGCGCAGCTCTCGCAGCCGCTCCCGGTAGATCGGGAGGGCCTCGCGAAAGCTGGTGCGGGAGAGGTCGGCCACCACATCCGACGGGACGAAGCCGTACTCGGACAGCTGGCAGCAGGTGGAAAGCTGGCCCCGGGCGTCGATGTAGATCCGGCGGCCCAGGAAGGTGTCGCACGGCGACTCGGGGCCGTCGAAGGGAGCGCCGTAGTCGAGTTGGATCATGGTCCGCCGTCCGGGCGCCTCCGCCAGGGCGGTCACCTCCCGCCGGATCGGGAGCCAGTCCTCGGGCGGGAGGTCCGAATCGCGGGCGACGGAGCCCGGGACCGGCTGTGGTAGTATGATGTGCAACCTCGTACAGCCGAGCGACTCGGCCAGGTCAACCGAAGCTTCCAGTTCGTGTCGGTTCCGACGGTCAATCACCATCGAAAGCGCGGTGGGCACCCGGCGGCTGGTGAGCAGCGCCAGTCCCAGCAGGACCCGGTCGAACGAACCCCGGCCGCGGTCGTGATCATGGGTCTTTCGGGTAGCCCCGGAGAGGGAGAGCCGGATGTACTGCGGCGGGCAGCGGTCGACGAGCGGCATGACCCGCCGCATGTGCCAGCCGTTGGACACCATGCGCCAGGGAATCCCCCGCTCGTGCATCGCCTCGATGATGGTATCGAAAGCCGGGTGGAGCAGGGGCTCCCCCCCGGTCAGACTCACACACAGCGGGCCAAGGGCCTCCCGGGCTTCGTCCACGATGCGCACGACGAGATCCGCGTCCAGCGATCGCACCGTGGTAACGTCGTCCCGGATGCAATGCGGGCAACGGAGGTTGCAGTGCTCAGTGAGGGCGAAACCAAGTACGAGCACGTGGGTTCCTGCCGGTGATGGTCGGCCTGAATGTTGCCCAGATGGAGACCGTTCTAGTCCATACCATTACTGAGCTTACCGAACTTGCCCAAGCCAGCAAAAGCCACACCGCCGGCGGTACCCTGGGTCACCCGGAACGCAGGTACCCGAAGGCTATCGCCTGCTCCGGCCGTCAGATATGGGCTGCTGGGCATGGTCTCCGGTGCCCTGATTCTCACCGCCTGTGAGCCGGGCCCGACCGACCCCGAGCCCAGTCCACCCCCCCCCGATTTGCAGGCGGTGTCGTGCGTTGCGGAGCTTGCCGCTGCGAGGATGCTGTGCACCATCGCGACAGCTGGGCCGCGCCCAGCGGCGACCGGCCCCATAACGGTAGGTGGCCAAGGCATTTACGTGCTGCTCACCTCGGCCGGAACCAGCTATAGCAGCGGAACTGGCAGCTTCAACACTACCGTCACGGTGAAGAACCTCACGGCCCAGCCGTTGGGCACCGCCGACGGTGCGTCCGCCGATGCCGACGGCATCGAGGTCTTCTTTCATACTGGCCCCTCGGTGACCGGCGGCAGCGGATCGGTGAGCGTCGCCAATGCCGACGGCAGCGGGAGCTTTACCGGCCCGAACCAGCCGTTCTACCGCTACGCCGGCAACCTCGCCGGTGGCGCGACCACGGCCGGGAAGGTCTGGAACTTCAGTGTCACGGGTTCGGTGACCACGTTCACCTTCCAGGTGTTCGTTCGAGCCCGGGTGCCCCAGGCCACCGGCATTCTCCGCTTCCTTCCCGACTCGCTGGGTACTGGGACGACCTACAGCATTTCGGGGACGTCTCCCACCAATGTCCTGGCCACCGGCGTCTTCGTTGTCGACGAACTCCTGGGGGGCCGGATCCTGCGCTGGAACGGGGTCAGCTGGACGATCTTCTCGGACTTCGCCGACCTGCTCTACGGCAGCTGGGTGATCGGAGCGACGGTCTACGCTGTCGGCCCCGACGGGGTGATCTGGTTTACCTCCGACAACGGAGCAAACTGGACCCGGACCCGGATCTCGAGCGGGGTCCTGCTCGTCAGCGCATGGGCCGGCGCAACCAACGACCTCTACGCCGCCGGCGGCGACGGGACGATCCTCCATTCCACCAACGGTACCAGCTGGACCCCGATGGCCAGCGGGTCCACCCAGTTCCTCAACTGGATCTGGGGCACCGCGGCGAACGACGTCTTCGCCGTCGGGTACGGCGGGACCATCCTCCATTTCGATGGATCCACCTGGAGCGGGCAGACGCCGCCGGCCGGCTCGGCGTCGGCCATTCTCTACGGTGTGGGAGGCACACCAGGCGGCACCCTGTTCGTGGTCGGGGAGGCTGGGAGAATCCTCCGTTCGGTCAACGGCGGGGCGACGTGGACGGCAGACGCGAGTGGCACCGCCAACACCCTCCGAGCGGTCTGGTGCGTGGCTCCTGACGATTGCCTGGCGGTTGGCGATCTCGGCACGGTTCGGCGGTGGAACGGGACGGCATGGAGCCCGATGGCGAGCGGGACCACCCGGCTGCTCCGGACCGGCTGGGGCGCTTCAACGACCAGTGTGTTCCTGGCAGGCGATCAGGGCACGATGCTCCGTGGCGTTCGTTGAATCCTGAGTTTCGTCACGCGCGGCTCGGGTCGGTTCCCACCGAGTAATGGTGATGGTGTGCAACCACTGTTGCGAGTACACCACTGCCTTCGCCCGAAAGTCGTGGCCGTGTCCCCCAGGTTTGTCGAGAAAATCGTCAAAAACGTTGCGCACTGGAACGTTGCAATCCGGCTGGTCGCCTCCAAGGCTGCCGGGGATCGACCGCGAGTCGAGAACGACAGGCGGCCGGGATATTGCTCATTCCTCACGCAGTGTTCTGAAAGCGTACGCTCGACAACGGAATCGCTTCTGACCGTCAACGCTGGTCCTCATTCCAGGGCTGGTGTGTGATGGCGGTCACCCAACGGAGAGTCGTCCCATGCTGAACGAGATCCCACACCTGTCGGCCGAGTGCTCAAACGAGCGCCGCCCCTGGGTGCCTCCGGCGGTGACCGAGCTGCCCAAGCTCACCGACCTGACGCTGCAGAGCGATGATCCCATCGGTGGTGGCGGCGGGACCGGTGGCGGCGGGAGCACGGTGTTCTAACCATGAGCCAAATGACGAGTGGCAACCATTGGACAACCCCTGAGACGAGCGGTGCCATGAGACGTGGACGAGCTTTCCTTAGCGCGATAGGCATGGTGGTGGTCGCGGCGTGCGCCGAGCAACCCTGGCAGAGCCCGAGCGGCCCGGGGAATCCGGCCACCGACCAGATGCGGTATGCCGTCCAGTGCACGGCGAATGTGGTGGCGCGCGAGGTGACCTGCGAGACGCCGGCGGCCGTCCAGGCGATGGCCTCTGGCCGGCTGGTCACCGGCGGTCAGGGGAGCTACGTGCTGTTGTCTTCCACCGGCACGACCCACGACGGTGTCTCCCTGTTCCAGACCAACGTCAACCTGCAGAACCGCTCGGCCCAGCCGATCGGCACTTTCGACGGGGAGTACGCGGACGGTACCCGGAGCTGAGGGCGGCGGGATCCGGGTGTTCTTCGCCGCCGAGCCGGTAGTGACCGGAGGAATAGGGGTTGTGACCGTATCCAACCCCGACTCGATCATGAACATCACTGGCCCGGGCCAGAAGGCGTTCATCTATGAGGAGATGCTCAAAGGCGGCCAGACTTCGGGTCTCAAGAACTGGCTGTTCAACGTTCCGAGCACCGTCACCTCGTTCTACTTTACGGTCCAGATTTCCGCCAACATCCCCCAGATTGATGGCGTGCTGCGCTACCGCCAGGATGGAGCGGGACTGAACGGGATTTCCTGTGCGTCCTCGACCTACTGCTTTGCGGTGGGCAACCACGGAACCATCCGCCTGCGGAGCGGGGCCAATTGGGTCTGGACCGGTACCGGGACGCTGATGGACCTGCACGGCGTCTCGACTCTGTCCACCAGCTTCGCGATGGCGGTGGGGCAAGGTGGCATCGCCCTGCGGTGGAACGGCGTTTACTGGAAGCCGACCGGGCCGACCGGGACCAACGCGATCCTGCGCGGCGCCTGGTGTGCCAGCACGACGGACTGTTACGCCGTCGGCGATGGCAGCGTCATCCTCCGCTGGAACGGTGCGACCAACAGCTGGAGCTCCATCACCAATGGCATCGTCCAGTTCCTCGATCTCTACGCCATCTGGGGCTCGGCCGCGAACGACGTCTACGCGGCTGGCAACGACGGTGACCTGATCCACTGGAACGGGACCACCTGGAGCACCATCAACCTCGGCACCACGGCAGACTTCCGCGGTATCTGGGGCTCCGAGGCGGCCAACATCTATCTGGTGGGCGGCAAGACCTCCGGCGGGCCCGAAGGCCAGATCTGGCGGGGTACCGGGCCGTCCGCGGGTGACTGGACCCTGCAGGACAACCCGACCACCGTGGACCTCGAGTCGGTGTGGGGCTTCGGGGCGACCAATGTCTTCGCAGTGGGTACGGGCGGGACGACGCTACGGACCATCAACAACGGCACCATTTGGACGAACCCCGTCTCCAACTCCACCCAGACCCTCGAGGGCCTCGGGGGAGGCGGTACGACGCTGTACCTGGTCGGAGCCGGCGGGACGATCGTCAGCTCGACCAACTCGGGCACGAGCTTCGGTACGACTTCCACCGGCACCGCCAACAATCTGAACGCGGTCTGGGCCAACTCCACAGCTTCCAGCGTCTACGCGGTCGGCGATGGCGGGACCATCGTTCGTTGGGACGGCACCAGGCTCACCCTGCAGAACAGCGGCACCACCCAGAACCTGCGCGCGGTCTGGGGCAGCGGGTCGACGAACGTCTACGCCGTCGGCGATGGCGGAACGGTGTTGAACAGCGTGAATAACGGCACCACCTGGACATCGGTGTCTCTAGGGGTCACCACCAATTTCCGCGGGATCTGGGGTACAGGAGGAACCAACATCTACGTCGTTGGCGACGGTGGCTCCGTGTATAACTGGAACGGCTCGGTGTGGAGCCCCGTGGCGGTGCCGGCGGTCAAGGGTCCGGGCCCGGCCAGGAATCTCAACGCCGTCTGGGCCAGGACCGCGACCGACGTGTACGTCGTCGGGGACACGGGGCTCATCATCCACTGGGACGGTGTCACGTGGGCGCAGCAGCCGTACCAGACCGGATTCCCGCAGGACCGCGACATCCACGGAATCTGGGGCTCGGGTGCCAGCGACGTCTGGTTGGTTGCGAAGCACACGGTGATCCTCCACAACAACGGCGTGACCGACACGATCATCACCCCGCCCGACACCATCGTGACCAACGGCGGCCTCGACACGACAATCATCGCCGGTGACACGCTGGCATACAATGGTCCCTGGGACCACATGAACCTGAGCGGAGGCGCGAACCTGCTGGGCGTTCACGGCACGGGTGTCGGCAACGTCTTCGCGGTGAGCGACAGCGGTGAGGTCTTCCACCAGAATCGGCAGCTCACCGGCCCCGGGAACGGCAGCGCCGGCTTCTGGAGTCGGATGACACGAGCCGGTTTCGACTTCACCGCGATCCGCGGGGTCTGGGCCTCGGGTGCGTCCGGCGTGTTCCTTGTAGGAGACAAGGGGCTGTTCATCCGAGGGGTCCGCTAACCCTCGTTGCCTGTCCCAATGACAGGCGCTCGCCGCCGCCGGTCCACCGCGCGGCGGCGAGTTGTTTTTGGCGGGACAAGGCCGGCCGGGGCGTTCATGACCACCGGAGGCGGCCGGGAAATTGCAGCTGCACGGTCGTTCAACGCGGTTGGGCTACAAAGCAGGCTCTCGGGATGTGTCCAGAGGATCCATCCACCTGCGAGCGCTCTGACACCGGAGAGCCGTCCATGAAGGAGACGACCCGCCTGTCAGGGGGCGGCGGCAGCACGGTGTTCTAGACATTCCTGAACCGACACTTCCACACCCTCAAAGGAACTGACTCCATGAGGCGCGGACGAGCAATCGTGAGCGCGGCCTAGCCTTGGCGGCGTGCGCGGAACAGCCCTGGACTGGCCCGGATCAACCGGGGAGTCGCGAAGCCGAACAGCTGCGGCTGGCGTTTCAATGCACCGCGGACGTGGTCGCTCGCGAACTGCGCTGCGAACCACCCAGTCCGAGCGCCGGAGCGAATGCCAGCGGACGGCTGATCATGGGCGGGCAGGGGAGCTATGTCCTGCTGGCCTCGACCAACACCGCCTACAACATCGGTACCCAGATCTTCCAGACCGACGTGACCCTGCAGAACCGGTCGGCGCAGACCATCGGAACCTATGAGGGCGAATACCCGATGGCACCCTCGCCGAGGGCGGCGGTATCCGGGTGTTCCTTCCGACGAGCCCGATCACGACCGGCGGCAGCGGGACAGTCACCGTCCTCAATCCCGATGCGGTCCTGAACATCACCGGGCCGGGCCAGTCGGCTTTCGTCTACCTGGAGATGCTCAGAGGCGAGGTCACTTCGGCCGCGAAGACCTGGCAGTTCGGAGTTCCGGCCACCGTCACCTCGTTCTCGTTCCAGGTGCAGGTCTCAGCCCGGATTCCGCAGGTCGGCGGCGTGCTGCGCTACCGTCAGGACGGCGCTGGGCTGAACGGCGTCTCCTGTGTGTCGGCGTCGTTCTGCTTCGCGGTCGGCGACGTGGGTACCATCCGAAGCTGGAACGGTCGCGACCTGGACGTGGACCGGCACCGGAACCAATCGGGATCTCCACGGCGTCCACGCGGTGTCCACCAGCTTTGCCATGGCGGTGGGCGACGATGGGAGGGCTGTTGCGCTGGAACGGCGTCTACTGGAAAGCGACCGGCCCGACCGGCGTCGCCGGTCGCGCTTCGGGCGTCTGGTGCGCCAGCGCCACCGACTGCTTTGCCGTCGGCGACCGGGGCCACCACGCTCCGGTGGAACGGGGCGACCGACACCTGGACTGCCGCCGGGATCGGCGTCGGCTCGACCGAGGACCTCCATGCCGTGTGGGGTACCGCCGGCAACAACGTGTATGCGGCGGGCAACCAGGGTCTGCTGGCGCGCTGGAACGGAACCTCCTGGAGTACGATCAACCTGAGCACTTCGTCGCAGCTTCCGTGGTCATCTGGGGCACCAGCGCCTCGAACATCTACCTGGTCGGGTCGACCTCCAACGGTAGCGCCAGCGTCATCTACCGGGGTACCGGAGTCACAGTGACCTGGGCGACGCAGGCCCATCCCGCGACCTCCGGTCTGCACGCCGTCGAGTGGGTTGAGTGCGACCAACCTGTTCGCGGTCGGGTCGGAATGGCGCAGTCCTGCGATCGAATGGCACCACCTGGACCAGCGCTCGGCGCCGGCGGGCGTCACCCAGCCCCTGCGGGCCGTAGGTGGCGGCGGAGCAAACGTGTTCGTGATGGGGGCCGGCGGGACGATTGTCCGATCCTCCAACTCCGGGCACCGACTGGACCACCACGTCCCTGGGCACGGCCACGCAACCTGAACGCCGTCTGGGGCACCTCCATGACCAACGTGTATGCCGTGGGGACGGCGGCACGATCGTCCGCTGGGACGGCAGCAAGCTGACCCCGCTGGCGAGCGGCATCACCCAGAATCTCAACGGAATCTGGGGCAGCAGCGCGACCAACATCTACGCCGTCGGCAACGACGGGACCGTGCTGCGCTCCACTGACGGGACCTCCTGGACCCTCACCGACCTCGGCGTGGTCAACCTCCGCGCCGTCTGGGGCTCGGCCCCCAACAACATCTACGCGGTAGGGCGACACCGGCGCCGTCCGGCACTGGAACGGCACCACCTGGAGTTCGATTGCGGTTCCGGCGGTCATGGGACCGGGCCCCCGGAACCTCAACGCCATCTGGGGCAGCTCTGCGGCCGACATCCACATCGGCGGCGACACCGGGGTGATCATCCACTTCAATGGGGCTACCTGGAACAAGATGCCCTACGAGACCGGATTCCCCCAGAACCGTGACATCCACGGTGTCTGGGGCACCAGCCCCACCGATGTGTGGATCGTGGCCAAGCACACCGTGCTCCTGCATAACAACGGTGTCGTCGATTCGGCCGTGATCGACGGCAAGGCGGTGAACTACAACGGTCCCTGGGACCACGTCAATGTCGACCGCCACGCCGATGTGCTCGCCGTGCACGGTACCGGAGTCGGCGACGTCTACGCCGTGAGCGACAGCGGCGAGGTGTTCCATCAGAACCTGCCGCTCATCGGTCACGGGAACGGCAGTGCCGGGTTCTGGACCCGAATGACCGGCGCGTCCCAACCCCACCTCACTCTGCGAGGCGTCTGGGCCGGATCGCTGACCGAGGTCTTCATCGTCGGCGACAACGGGTTGTTCATCCGGGGGGTCCGCTAAGCCAGGCGCGTTTCGGGGGTCCGCTAGCTTCAAGGCCTGCCGTAAGGCAGGTTTCCCGCCGCCCCGGGGTTTCCCGGGGCGGCGAGTTCGTTTCGACGCACGGTGAGGGCGCATGATGCTGCGAGGTGACGAACTGGACGAGGGCACGTCAGGATGACCGTGCCGGCCATGCTGGCGGTACGCGACTGGGCGCTCTGCGTGCTGTCAGGGAAGGGTGTGCCCTCGGTGCCGGAGCTTTCTCTGCCGGCCATGCGCGCCGTACTCGACCGGGAACGCTGCGCCCTGCCGCTCGCCGGGCGGCTCGGGTCCGCGGTGCCGCCCGCTATTCAGGAACAGGCGCTCCGGGACGCCCAGGTCACCCTGATTCGCCAGGCGCCCCTGGCCGAGCTGGGCCGGTTGGGGCAGGAACGCGGGTTCCCGGTCGTGGCGCTCAAGAGCGCCGCCCACGCAACCCGCGTTCCCTCACTCGATCTCGACGTGCTGGTACCGCAAGCACAGCTGGCACAGACCATCGACTACCTGGAAAGGCAGGGGTACCGGAGCGGTAGCGGCTATCTCGACACGATGGAGATCCACAACGTCCACCTGCCGGCGCGTGGCCGGCCTGGCGACCTGATGGTGGAGGTGCACTTCGACGTTGGGGATGGCCTGCCGGTGGACGACCGGATGTGGGGGAATCTCCGCCCGCTAGCCTCACACAGCGGGATCTTCCGGCTACCCGCCGAAAGACAGGCGTGGCACGTGCTATGGCATTCGGTCGTCGTGCATACTCATCGCCGGGGGCAGGTTGGCGATCTGCTGCTCATTGCCGAGGCGCTTGATGAGCTCGATCCGCCGGGCCGGGCCTGGCTCGAAGCGCAGGTGCGGGGCCACTCAGGAGCGGTGCCGCTCGGCCGGGCCCTCCGAATGGCCGATGCCCTTCGGATCGGGACTACCCCGACCGACGAGTTTCAGGCCGTGGCCGCCGCCCAGTATCGCTTGCGCACCAGCCGGCTGTTCGGCCGGCGCCCGGCGCGAGCGGCGAAACAGCTGGAAGCGCAGTGGTTCGGTCTGGTCGAAGGGGAGGGTGTGGCCCGACTCTGGCGGCGCCTGGTGCTGACCGAAGGGAGCAAGTCGGCTCGGCCGTGGCTGTACGCGCTGGAGCGTTCCCTGCCCACGGTGACAAGGGCCGCCCGAACGGCGCTTCGGGCGGCGGTGTTCGGTCTCACGCTTCCGATCGCGATACTCATGAGCCGGGTGACGAGGGCGGACGTCCGACGAGGGAGCGCGATGGCGGCTGACGGCTGATGGCTGATGTCCGACGGCGTGGGTGAGATTCGAACTCACGGAACCCTTGCGGGTTCGGCGGTTTTCAAGACCGCTGCATTCGACCACTCTGCCACCACGCCCGGGATCCGACGCACTCAAGATAATCCTCCGATTCCCGATCGACGAGGAACTTCACCGAGTCGGCCGGGTTCGACCGGCTTCCTCGACGCCGGTACCGGCCGCGGTTAGGTGGGACTGGGATAAAACTCCTTGCGGCCCGGCCTGACACCTCCGATACTGGTGGCGACCGATACCGGTTCTCACCCCCCTCGGAGCCCCACCAATGCCTCGCCCCCTTCCACTCCGCGTCGCAGCGGCCGGAATGGCCGTCGCCACCCTGCTGAGCTGTGCCGAAACAACGTCCGTGCCCACGCCCGCCCTCGATGGCGAGCTGGCTGCCTCACACCGCGACCGGTCGCCACGGCTGACGCCGCAGGCCAGCGGGACGACGTTCCGGCTGCAGGCCGTAAGCCCGGTGAATGACCGCGTGGTCTGGGCCAGCGGACTGGGCGGGACCTACACCCGGACCACCGACGGCGGCCGGACCTGGACCGCGGGGGTGGTACCAGGAGCCGAGGCGCTTCAGTTCCGCGATGTGGAAGGGATCAGTGCCCGCACCGCTTACCTGCTGGCCGCCGGCGTCGGCACCGATTCGCGGATCTACAAGACCACCGACGGCGGGCAGACTTGGACGTTGCAGTTCCA
The DNA here is from genome assembly GCA_963709905.1 of uncultured Gemmatimonadales bacterium. Classification (GTDB taxonomy): domain Bacteria; phylum Gemmatimonadota; class Gemmatimonadetes; order Gemmatimonadales; family GWC2-71-9; genus JADJOM01. Next base: position 346,062 of record CAVPYI010000002.1, on the reverse strand, counting down.
GAACGAGGATCCCAATGGATTCTACGATTGCTTCGCGTTCTGGAGCCGGAATCGCGGGATCACCATGGCGGATGCGGTGAACGGGCGGTTGCCCGTGATTCGGACGCGCGACGGGAACACCTGGCAGGATATCGGCGACAACCTGCCACCCGGGCAGGCGGGTGAGGCGGCGTTTGCCGCCAGTGGGACCTGCGTCGCGGTCTCCGGTGAGAGACGGGCCTGGATCGGCACCGGCGGTGCTGCCGAGGCCAGGATCCTGGCCACCACGGATGGCGGACGTACTTGGAACTCGTACCCGACCCCGATCATCCAGGGCAACGGCAGTTCGGGGGTGATCACCCTCGCGTTCCGGGATCACCGGCACGGGATTCTGGCGGGCGGCGATCTCGCGCTACCTGACGTGTTCACCAACAACGTGGCCCGGTCGCGGGATGGCGGAAAGACCTGGGTCCTCGGAGCCAGTCCGACCTTTCCGGGGTCCGTCTATGGGCTGGCCTACACAGGCAAGGGGACAAAGACGGTGGTCGCCACCGGTCCGGCAGGAGCAGCGTGGTCTGCGGATGAGGGCCGGAGCTGGGAGGCGCTCGATGCCACGGTCACCAACTACTGGGCAGTCGCGTTCGCCAGCCCGAGCGCCGGATGGCTGGTGGGGACGGACGGGCGGATTCTCAAGGTGAGCTTCCGGGAGCGGCACGGGTGGGACAGGGACGACGACTAGGGCAAGCCGGACAAAGGCGGACAGGGATGGACGGACCTCCGAACTCGTTCGTCCTGTCCGCCCTGTCCGCCCTGTCCGCCCTGTCCGCCTTGTCCGCCCTATTTCGCTTTCCCCCCCACCGCCTCGTCGATCTCCGTCGCCCGCTCGACGATCCGTCCCACCAGGCCATACCGCAACGCGGCCTCGGCGTCGAGCCAGAAGTTCCGGTGAGTGTCCTCCTCGATCCGCTCCAGCGGCTGGCCGGTCGCCTTGGCGAAGAGCCGGTTGAGCCGGTCCCGCATTCGCAGGATCTCCTTGGCCTCGATGTCGATGTCACTGGCGGTGCCGCCCGCGCCGCCAGCCGGCTGGTGCAGCAGGAAGCGGGTGTTGGGCAGGCAGTAGCGCTGGTCCTTGGGGACAGCCACGTAGATCAGGGCGCCGGCGCTGGCCACCCAGCCGGTCCCGATCACCCGGACCGGGGTTCGGACATACCGGATGAGGTCGTGAATGGTGTCCCCAGCCTCGACGTGGCCCCCCTGGGAGTTGAGAAACAGGGTGATCGGGGCATCGGAATCGGCCGCCAGAGCCAGGAGCTGCGCGGAAATGGTGGCGGCCAGCTTCTGGGTGATTTCGCCACTCAGAATGATCGTCCGAGCGCGCAGCAAGCGCTCGGTCACGGGGTCAACGGCGAGGGCCCGCGGTTCCTGAGAGGTGTCCTGGGAAGGCATTAAATCCCCGCGTCGAACGAGGTGAGACCTGGGGTGAACGATAGGGGAAATGTAGCAGGGGACGGGCGGTCAAGGCCGACTGGGCAGAGGGGCCGGTGGTAATGTCAGCCCCTCGCGCCAGACGTCAGGTATCCTCCCACAGGGCCATGACGAGACCGTAGCCTTTGCCCAGCGCCAGGGTGCAGATCTCCCGCAGGCGGGCCAGGTCCGCCAGCAGGGCCTCGGTCTCCGCCAGCACCAGCCAGGCGCTTAGTTCGGGGGACGGGGTGGTCGGAGTCGCCGTGGTTGCCAAGCGCTGCCTGACATACGCCTCGACCTGAGGCCGCTCGACCTGTTCGATTGAGCGGAGCAGCCGCTGGGTAGTGGTTGAGGAGATCGCGTGGGCCCCCCGATCCGCCCCCTCGGGGTACTTCAAGTCCGCCCCGTTCGGAGTCAGGGGGGAGGGAGACGGGGCGCCGGGGAAGGCGGCCAGAATCGCGTCCAAATCTTCCCAGGCATCGCCCAGCGATACCTCCGGGATGGAATGAGGGTAGCGCAGCCACATCTGCAGGGTCTTCGGGGCACCCGCAAACGCGTACAGATCGGGATCAGGGGCCGGATAGAGCCGCATGCTGATGCTCATCAGACCCCGGTCGGCGTGGGAGAACGGTGCCCCTCGACCGAGCATAGGACCTCCTACTTTCTGCACACCAGAATCGGCCGGGAGCCCGGTGGGCTGCCGTGAGCAAACTCAACAGGCCACAGGACGCGGATCAGGGTGTCCCGACCGATCCTGGCGACATCACCAGGTGAACTTGTAGAACTGCTTTCCGTCCGGGCAGGTCCCGGCCGGCTCGGCGCTGAACCCGGGCTGCGCATCGATCGCGACCGTGTGTTCCCTGCTGCAGGCGTACTCGGCGGTCGCCGCCGGGACCCCGATGGCCGCATTGGTCCATTGCAGCTGACCGCCCTCGGCTGAATGCTGGGTGCCGTAATCGAACTTCGGCACCGGGGGCAGTTGCGCTGCGGTGAGACCAGCGGGTACTCCGGCTCCTGACCCGGCCTCTGCGCCACCAGCGGGCTCGGCTTTCGGAGCACAGGCGACGGTGACCAGGGCACAAACACAGGCGAATGCGAATGTCCGGCGAGTCGTATCCATAAACATGCCCCCTTGGGGGGAAGGGTTAACGGCGTTGGCCTCTTGCTAATACGCTCTGGAACGAACTCTCGCAATAGGCCCGATCCGGCCCGCCAGGGTTCGCCGAGGCCGGAGGGCATCGGCCCCCCGCGAGCGGACGGCCGTGGAGCCAGCCGATTGTGGGGCGGAGATGCAGGGGAGCTCCGTTGCGGCGCCCATCTGGCGGCCGAGGCGGCGGGTGCCGGAGCTGAGCAAGCCCGGGGGCGCCCGCGGTCCGCCCTTGGGCACCGTGCCGGCTCATTTCGGGTCCTTGCGCCGCCGATAATCCTGGGGTGACTCCCCACAATCCCGTGCTCTGTCCCCACTGCGGCAGCCCGCTCCTCGCGGGGGCCCGATTCTGTGGGCAGTGCGGCAACTCGGCATCGGCAGATCTGACCCGGGTGGTGATCGCCAGCGATCAGCTCCGGGAACAGCTCGCCCAGGCGACGGCGGATGAGTATCTCATCCAGTCCGAGCTGGGGCGAGGGGGGATGGCGGCGGTGTTTCTGGCGGAGGACCTGACGCTGGGCCGGAGGGTCGCGATCAAGGTCATGATCCCCGGGTTCGATGCGACCGAGGGGATGGCCGACCGGTTCCTGCTCGAGGCCCGAACCGCCGCCCAGCTGAGCCATCCGAACATCATTCCGATCCACGCGGTGCGCACCACAGGACAGTTGCGCTACTTCGTGATGAAATTCATTCCGGGGCGTTCGCTCGACCGGGTGATCGCTTCACGCGGGCCGCTCCCACCTCCGGTGGTACAGTCGATCCTGGCCCAGGTCGGCTCGGCCCTGGAGCACGCTCACCTCCGGGGCGTGGTGCACCGGGACATCAAGCCGGCGAACATCATGCTGGACGAGGATGGAACGGCGATCGTCACCGATTTCGGTATCGCGAAGGTGGCGACCGCGGTCAGCCTGACTCAGGCCGGTTCGACCGTGGGTACGCCGACCTATATGAGTCCCGAACAATGCAGCGGGAAACCGGTGACCGGGGCCTCGGACCAGTATGCGCTGGGCTGCGTCGGGTTCGAGTTGATCGCCGGTCGCCCGCCGTTCACCCAGCTCGACGTCCTGCCGGTGTTGCTGGCTCACGTGTCCGACCCGCCGCCACGGGTGGTGGACCTCCGGCCGGACTGCCCCACGGAGCTGGCATGCGCCATCGATCGGATGCTGGCCAAGAGCCCAGCGGCTCGCTGGCCGAGCGTGGGCGACGCCGTCCTGGCCGCGCGGGCCGCCGCGCAGGCCTTCGACCCGGCGGTTAGGGCGGCGCTCCGCGCGCTGGCCAGCGACGGCACCACCGACCTCCCCCGCATGGCCAGCACCCCACTGAGCCCGCTCCCGGACGTGCGGACGGTAATGATCACGCCGTGGCCGACTCAGACTCCGCCCACCGGGGCCGGCTCCGGGATGCGAGCCTCAGGACCCGAATCGCAGGTACCCGGGGTGGCCCAGGTAGGGGGCGAAGTGCTGACGGTGGCGATCGAGCCCAACGGGGCGTTCTTGCAGGCCGGCGCCGGGATGCAATTCCGGGCGCGCCCCCGGGATCGGTCCGGACTGCCCGTCCCGAACGTGCCGGTGACCTGGCGCTCGAGCGCCCCCGATATCGTGACCGTCAGTGATGGCGGTATCGCCGTGGCCCAGCGGGAGGGCGAGGCCGACATCACGGCGCTGACCGGCGCCGCCAGGGCATCGGTGCGGATTCGGGTGGCCCGCGTTCCGGTGGCGCTGCTCCGGGTCGCCCCCACCGAGCCGTGGCAGGTCGGAGAACACCGGGGACTGGAGGCCGTGGCGCTGGATCAATCGGGGGCGGTGCTGCCGGCGCGGCGATTCACCTGGCAGGCGCTGGATCCGGGGATCGCCACGGTCGATCACGAGGGCGTGGTGCACGGGATCGCTCCAGGCCGGGCGCGGTTCGAGCTCAGGTGCGAGGGGCAGGCCACCGAGGCCGTGGTCGAGGTGCGACCGGCCACCGGCCGGCTCACCATCGTCCCCGGTGAGGGCGCGCTGGCCGTCGGACAGGTGGCCCGGCTGGTCGCGACGCTGCACGAGGCGGACGGGACCTTGGGTCCCACATCCGGCGCCACATGGAGTTCCAGTGACCTCACGGTCCTGCGGGTCGCGGGTGACGGCGAAGTCACCGCCTTCCTGCCCGGCATGGTCCGGATCCGGGCGGCTTATGAGGGTCAGGTCGCGGAGGTCAGTTTCCTGGTGACTCGAGTGGACGTCGCGGACATGCGGATTACGTCCAGGGTCACCACCGTCGGTGCCGGCGAACGGGTCCGGCTGGTTGCCCAGGCAACCGACCGACTGGGCTCTGTCCTCACAGGACGGATCATCACCTGGGTGTCGAGCCACCCGGAGATAGCGACCGTGGCGCCCGATGGCACCGTCTGCGGGATCAGTCCCGGAACGGCTCGGATCACGGCTTCGATCGGGGCGGGAGCGGCATCAGTTGAGATCCGCGTGCCACCGGTGAGCGTTTCCGGTCTCCGGCTCGAGCCGGCATCCCTGACGCTCAGGCTGGGTGAATCGGCCCGGGTCCGAGCCGTAGCCCAGAACCTTCCCGGGGGCATCCCCGCCGGGGTCCCGGTCGAGTGGCAGTCGAGCGATCCGTTGATCGCCGCGGTATCGCGGGATGGGGTGGTGAGCGGATTGCGGTTCGGCGCCGCCCGGATCGCCGCGACGGCCGGAGGTAAACGGGCCACCCTCGCGGTGGAGGTTCGCGCGTCCACCACTATTTCGGCGCAGCGACCGCGGGTGGGGTACTGAGGGGCAAGCAGCTAACAGCTATCAGTTGTCAGCTATCAGCTATCAGTCACCGCTCCAAGTCGTCCATCGTCCCCGATAGCAAGCCCCACCGCCGTTCCGTGACATCTGATAGCTGATAACTGATAGCTCGTTGTTCGTGGCAGTCAGGTTCTGGGACCCTCCGGTGAACCGGGACGCGGAAGATCGAGCTCCGCACGCCGGGGGCTGGCGAGCAGACGCTCGGTGAAGTCCACCCGTTCCGTCAGCTCCGCGACCTCCCTGCGCAGATGATCCAGTTCCCGGAGGATATCCTCGGAAATGTCAAGCGGCGGCGCCGATTCCAGGTCCCACGCCGACACGAGACGTCCCGCCGAGTCACGAAAACTGCCCGCCGCCACGACGATGACATCGTAGAGGTACCAGATTCCCACGCCGCCCAGGGTGAGGGCCATCAACACGCCGGAGCGGGTTCGACCGGTGTAGAAGCGATGGGCGCCAAACGGTCCGAGCAGGGCCGCGAGGATCAGCGCGACCGCGCGGGACTTGTCGGAGATGCCAGGTGTCACGGACGATTGATCTCTGTGGTCGGGGGCGTGCGGAGCGGCCTGGTGCTGGCCCAGGGTCGCACCCCCGTAAGCTACGACCCCAGGAGCCACGCTGAAAGACCCCGCGACTCATCGGCCAGCGCGCCAGCCAGAGGATCACGATTCCGTCACGGGGTCGCAACGCGAGGTTCAGGTTGTCCGTCCGGCCTTGGTCGCCGCCTCGACCTCGACCAGCTTCCCGGTTTTCACATCGTAGAGGTAGCCGTAGATCGGGATGCTCCCCGGGACCAGGGGATGCCGGCGGATGCGGGTGACGTCATCGACCACGGCCTGGGCCGAGTTGGCGATCGTGAGCCAATCGACATAATGCGACTCGGTCGAGCCCGGGCCCTTGCCGACGTCGCGAAAGCCATCGGCGGTCAGCTCGGCGGTTTGCAGGCTGCGGGTCAGGAGATCGCGCATGACGGCGTCGGTGAAGTACTCCATGCCGCAGTCGGTGTGGTGGATCACGAACCACTCGCGGGTACCCAGGAGCTTGTACGAGATCACCAGGGAGCGGATGGCGTCATCGCTGGCCCGACCCCCGGCGTTACGGATGACGTGCGCGTCGCCTTCGCTGAGCCCGGCAACCTTGGCGGGATCGAGTCGCGCGTCCATGCAGGTGAGAATGGCAAAACGACGGGCCGGTGGCAGGGCCAGGGCGGCCTTGTTGCCAAAGCTCGCGGCATACTTCGCGTTCGCGGAGAGCACTTCTGAGAGCACGGTTGACATCGGTCGTCCTATGGGTCGAAGGGGAGGAAGAAAAAAGGCCCCGGACGCGGGTCCGGGGCCTATGCGAACGCTGAGTCAGCTACTCAGTCGCAACACCACCGGCCGCGCCCCGGGCGCACCTCTGCGGAACACGCGCAGGGCATACAGGGGGTGGCGAGACAGCAGAGAGCGAGGTGGGCGGCGACCATGGAGCCAGAATATGGTGGCAGGGCGGGCCTGTCAATACAGGGGCTGCCGCCGGCCACGCCGTTGGCAGCTGCAACGCCGCCCCGCCTACGGCAGATCGAGCGCGACGATGTCATTGGCGCCGAGGCCGTGCTGGCTGCCGTCGAAGAACAGCACTGAGGTGTAGGTGCCGGCGGTAGTCGAGCCGAGCGAGGTTGGCGAGAAGACGAACACGTCTTCGTCGGCGCCGGACCGGCCCGGGACGGAGAAGCTGCCGACCGTGGAGAGGTGGATCCGGCCTTTCGCATCGACGGCGACGGCGTCCACGTCCTCGTCGCTCGACGAGGCGAGGCCGACGTCGCTCCCGTCGAAATACATTGCCCAGGTGCCCGATGTCACCGAGCCGAGGGAGGTTGGCGTGAACGCCAGGAGATCCTCGTCCTGCCCCGACACGCCCGGGACGGCCACGGCGCCGACCGTCGACACCACAATGCGGCCGTCGGGCAGGAGCGCGAGGGCGTCGACGTCCTCGTCGCTGGAGGTTGCCAACCCCACGTCGCTCCCGTCGAAGTAGAGCGAAAAGGTGCCGGCGGTGTTCGATCCCAGGGAGGCGGCGGTGAACCTGACGATGTCCTCGTCCTGCACGCTCCCGGCAATGCCCGGCACCGTGCCGGCGCCGGTGAAGGACATCAGGATCTCGGTTGGCGAGATGATGGTGAACGCATCCAGCGCGAAACCGGCCAACCCGACGTCGGAGCCGTCGAAGTAGAGGCTGAAAGACGAGCCGTTGAACGCGACGATATCCTCGTTCGCGATGCTCACGCCGCTCAAGGTGGCCGACTCGGCGAGGGCGAAGTAGAGGAGGGCGGGCGCCTGATCCGTGACCGTGACCTGCCGGCTGAAGGTGGCCACGTCGCCGTCTGCCTCTCGTACGGTAAGTCGCACCGTATAGGTGCCGGCCGCGGCGTAGGTATGAGTGGGATTCCGAACCGTGGCGTCCGGGGGTGGGCCCGACCCGTCGAAGTCCCAGTCCCAGGAGATGCCGTCAGCCGAAACGGACAGGTCGGTGAACGAAACCGGTTGCCCTGCCTGCGGGACCGCCGGCGTGAAACTGAAGTTGGCGATGGGGTCGGCATCGGTCACGGTGACCTCGGCGGTCACGATCGTGGACAGCCCACCGTCGTCGTCGACTACGCGTAGCGCGGCGAGGTAGGAGCCCTGCTGCGGGTAGGTGCGTGCCAGACTCTGACCGATACCGTCCACGGTGAACGTCACCCCGTCGTACTCGAAATCCCACTGAAAGGCCAATACGTCGGCAGAGCCGGGGTCGGCGGCGGTTCCGCCGGTGAACGAGAGCGGGAAGCCCTCCGCACCGCCATACGACCCCCCGGCTCCCGTCACCGTCGGGGGCCGGTTGGCGACGGTGACGGGCACAGCGATCTGGCCGGTTCCCCCGTCGCCGTCGCTCACGGTGACGGTGACCATGAATGTCCCGTTGTCGGCATACGTATGGGTAGCCGACACGGTACCGTCGGCATTGGTCCCGGTCACTGTCGCGGCCTGGACCGGCGAGCCGTCACCCCAGTTGACGGTGGCGCTGAATGGGCCGTCCCCGTCCGGATCGGTGAAAGTGGTCGTAATGGAGATTGGCTCACCCTCATCCGCGCCGTCGGAACCGGGGTCGGTCGCGACGGGGGTGCCTACGACCGGAGGCGCGGCATCAGGCGCGGTCAGGGCAGCGGTGACGACGAAATTGTCTACCGTGACGCCGTTGATGTTCTTGAAGTATCCGCGGGCCTTGGCCGGATCGCCATCCACGTGGAACTCGATGAACAGGGCGCCGTAGCGCGCATTTTGGTTGGAGGCGTAGATCTTCGCCCACTCGCCGTTGCAGCCATAGGGATACGTCGTGGGCAGGCAGCGCAGTTGTTCGCGGATGCCTGTGCCCCCGAGGCCGGAGACGAAAACGAAGGTGGCGCCGGGTACGACCCGCAGGCTGTCGCGGAACGGCCAGGCGGGATCGACGATCTGTGACTGCGTGCTGGTCAACGTCCGGGTGCGGGCGTAGGAATGCTCGTGCGCCGTCGCGATGACGGCACCCAGCTCGCGGCACGCCTCGTAGGGCCCCCAGCCCACCTCGTTCCCTTTGCCACCGATCTGCATCGCCTGCTGGTTCTTGTGCCACGAGCAGATCCGCCAGATCGAGTTGTCGCTCGCGAGTTGCTGCCGCAAGTAGGCCTCGTGGCCGCTACCCAGCGTCCCGACCCCGGACAGGATGAAGTACAGGCCCTGGTACGTACAGGAAGATTTCACGCCCAGGTCGCCCGTGCAGGCCGCACCGGGAACCTGGTTCAACCGTGCCTGGAGCCTGGCCTGGTAGCCGGCCTGACCGGACCAGCTGATTTCGTCGTGGTTGCCGACGGACGCGAAGTACGGGAAGCTCGGCCCGAGGACGCTGGTGATGATGCTGTCCCAGCGGGCAGGGTTGTTGGAATAGTCGAAGTCGCCCTGATGGAGGACCATGTCGGCGCCCTCGCCCTTGATCAGCTGCAGCACGGCGACGGCGTTGGCTCCGTCGTCCTGATCCCCGATGAACGCAACTTTGAAGTTGGGGGCCGTGGCGCCCGAGAGCGACGCCGGCGATCCGTCGGGGCCGACCGGGCGCTCCGAGGTGCACCCCGTGAGGATCACGGCGGAAGACAGCAGGGCGGTGAATGGGGACCGCGCGATGTTGGTCACGGGTCGGGCCTCCGGTGCGCCCACCGGCGCGCGAAGACTCCGCGGAATGGAAACAACGGCCTTCTGGACCGCCCGACCGTCCCTATGCCGTCAACGGTGCGGTTACGGGCTCCACATGGTGCATGGCGGTACCGCGGCTGGCAAGACGCACGTCAGGCGGGAGGGGTACTCCGGCAGAAAATGCCGGCAGGGCGGCCGGTGCTCTTGTCAGGCTGGCTTCGGGTGGCGGCCGAGGACGGCGCGCAGCACGGCATAGCCGGTCACCCCGGCAATCAGGGAGCCGGTCAGAATCCCCAGTCGGTCGAGTCCGCCATAGCTCGTACCACTCCGGGCGAATGCCAGGGTTGCGATGAAGATGCTCATGGTGAACCCGACGCCGCAGAGCAGCGAAACACCGTAGAGGTGCGGCCAGCGGAGCCCGTCGGCGAGCGTTGCCAGGCGCAGCCGGACCGCCAGCCAGGACGCGGCCATGATTCCGACCTGCTTGCCGAGAAACAACCCGGCCACGATCCCAAGCGGGACCGGCTGCAACAGGTCGTCGGCGGCCAGCCCCCGCAGGGACACCCCGGCGTTGGCCAGCGCGAACAGCGGCAGCACTCCGAAGGCCACCCACGGGTGGAGCGCCCCTTCGAGCTGACGGAGCGGTGATACCGGCGGCGTGGGCGTGGCCCGGTCGGCCGGCAGTCGGAGCGGGATGAAGAACGCCAGCACCACGCCCGCGAGCGTGGCGTGAACGCCGGACTTGAGGACCGCGACCCACAGCGGCACGCCGAGGACAAAGTAGGCGGCGGGCCGGGCGACCCCCAGGCGATTCAGGAGCGCGAGACCGCCGACCAGCACGGCCGCCGTCACCAGGGCACCGACCGAGAGATCGGCGGTGTAGAACAGGGCGATCACGACGATCGCGCCGAGATCGTCGAAGATGGCGATGCTCAGCAGAAAGGCCTTGAGGGCCGCGGGGACACGGTCACCGAGGAGGGCCAGCACCCCGAGCGCGAAGGCGATGTCGGTGGCCGCCGGGATCGCCCACCCGTGGAGCGCGACGGCGTCATTCCGGTTGACCACCGCGTAGAACGCCGCCGGGGCCAGCATTCCTCCCACTGCCGCGAACGCCGGGAGACTTGCTCGGCGCAGGCTCGACAGGTGGCCCTCGAGCAACTCGCCCTTGAGCTCCATGCCGACCAGGAGGAAGAACACCGCCATCAAGCCATCATTGACCCACAGCAACAGGGGTTTGGCGATCCCGAAGCTCCCGATCCTGATCTCGAGCGGAACCTCGAGTACCTCGACGTACCATGCCGAGAGCGGCGAGTTGGCGATGATCATCGCCAGGGTCGCGGCGGCCATCAACAGCAGCCCGCCTGCCGCCTCCAGGCGCAGGAACTCCTGGAGGGACTTCAGCGCCTGGTCGATGTGTCTGGGGACGGTCATTGGGGTGCGATCGGGTAGTCCTTGAGTGTGTGGCTTGGTCGGCGATCAGCCATCAGCCATCAGCTATCAGCTGTCAGTAAAGGTCGTGGGGTGACAGATGGACGGCATTAGGGCAGGCCCCGACTGCCGCTGGCTGATAGCTGATAGCTGATAGCTCCCAGCATTTCCTTTGCTCTCTCACTTCAAGTTCGCATCCACCGCCTGCGCGACCGAATCCGCTCGTGCGGCTGCCGTAGTATCTCCGGCTGCCCGTAACGAGGAGGCCGCGGTCCCGTACACGACACTATAGAGGGACAGAATCGACTGACTGGGGCGATCCACCCAGCCCCGGGGCCGGGCCCGGCTGGCGGCGTCGTAGTTGTAGGTCTCGAACAGCAGCTTGCGGGTCCGCTCCAGGTCGAGGTAGCCGAGCCCGCGATTGAGGACGATGGAGCTGCCCGGTTTGACCAGCGGCTCGAGTTTCCTGGGCTCGAGCTTCCGCACCAGTCCGGTGGTGAGCAGGTACTCGGTGACGCCGAGGAGCTGGTCGGGGAAGGTCCCGTCGCTCCAGGCGAAGTAGATCGGCCGCTTGCCGAGATTGTCCTTGATGAGGAAGACCGTCATCAGGTCCGACAGCACCAGCGTGTCGCGGCCGAAGGCGATGACCAGTTCGCCGAACCTGACGCCGGAGTTGCGCGGCAGGAGCTGGGCTTCGGGGAGCTCGTTGAGCTCCTGCTCGCTCATGGTGAGTACAGGATCCGACGGCTTGGGGCCGGTCCAGTCTTTCCAGATCGCCGCGGCGGTCGTGGGATCGAACTCCGGGGTGCGGCGGCGGCGGATCTGCTGGAGGTGCCAGCGGGTGTTCATCAGCGACAGATTGGCCAGGGTCACGTCGCGCCGGATGCCTTCCACCTCCTGGGCGTACCAGAGTGGGAAGGTGTCGTTGTCTCCCGCGGTGATCAGGATCCCGTAGGGTTCGACCGATTCGAGCAGGTCGCGGGCGAAGTCGCGGGCCAGGGTCTCGTGGTCGCGGCTCGCGGTAAGGTGATTGCCGGCGACCGGGATCAGGGCGAGCAGCAGGACCGGCGAGGCGGCGAGCCAGCGGTTGCGTTCGCCCAGGCTCTCCTTGAAGACGGTCGCCACTCCCTGCAGCATCGCGCCGAAGCCCACCGCGACCCAGAGTCCGAAGGCCGCGAACGAGACCACGAAGAAGTAGTCGCGCTCGCGGACCTCGCGGGCCACCGGACCGCGACTCGGGTCCACCGGGTAGGAAAAGCCGTACTTGAAGTTGAGGTAGGTGATCAGCGCGAAGGTGAGCGTGAACATCAGGGTCGCCGAGGCCCAGAAGGCTCGGCGGTCCTTCTGCCAGAGGGCGATGGCGCCGATCGCACCGATGATGGTAAAGAGCGACATCGCCGCCCGGCTGCCGATGGCGCCCCAGTCGCGGGCGAACTGCCAGTTGAAATACTGGAAGTAGTTCCCGATCTGGGAAGCGAAATCGGCCTGCCGGTAGGTGAGGGGCGGCTTGCCGTATTGCGCCCGGTTGAGCATCTGCTTGAGCGCTTCCCAGGTGACCGGTTCACCCTCGTTGATCGGCGGGAACTGGGCGGCGCGGATCGGCAGGAAGGTGTAGTTGAGCGAGATGCCGATCACCACCGCGAGGATGGCGAGGTACAGCATCGGCCGGCGGAACTCGCCGGCGTCCCGCCAGACGGTGTAGGCCAGGAGCAGCCCGAGCAGGATCAGCAGGGCCCCACGCCATTCGGGCGGTCCATCCACCAGCACGGTCCACTTGTTGGAGACGGCGAGCCCGAACAGCACACCCAGCCACAGCACCCAGGGCTTGAGCAGCATGGACGGCTCGGTCTTGAGCACGTAGATCGCCACGGCCGGACCCGCGAGCACCGCCATCATGTGGTTGGTCGAGCTGAGTGCCATGATGTAGGCGATCAGGACCAGCCAGCGGTCGCGGTGCTGCCCCGGCCGGTCGTCGGCCCAGTGCACCCCGAGCCACATGACGAGGGCGGTGGACAGGACCGAAACGGTGTAGACCTTTTCGTTCACGGTGGACTGGTTCCACACGGTCCACGAGGCGGCGCTCACCAGCACCCCGGCGAACGCCGCGGCCAGCCGGGCCGGCCGATAGCTGACCACGTCTCGCATCCAGCGGTCGGCCACCAGGAACCAGAGGCCGGCGGCGGCGGCGCTGGTGGTGGCGGCGAAGAGGTTGATCCGGACCGCGTACTGGGGATGGAGCGGCAACGCACCCCAGGTATGCGCCAGCACCGTGAACAGGGGGTTGCCGGGCGGGTGGGGGATGCCCAGCACATAGGCGGCGGCGATGTACTCGGAGGTGTCCCAGAACGCCGTCGTCGGCGCCAGGGTCAGCCAATACAGAATGAATACGGCCGCCGCGGTGAGCAGGGCAAAGAGGTACGGAGGTGGCGCGCGGTCGGGGAAGTCGTCGGGAATTGTCATTTCGATGAGCAAGTGGTGAAGGGTGAAAGGTGAAAGGTGAACAGGGACGGGGCGAACACCCCCTTCACCTTTCACTCTTCACCTTTCACCTAATGCCTGAACTGTCGCTTCCCCGTCAACACCATCGCGATCCCATGCCGGTCCGCGGCCGCGATCACCTCCGCGTCCTTCACCGAGCCGCCGGGCTGAATGATGGCGGTGATCCCCGCGGCGGCGGCCTCCTCCACCCCGTCCGGGAACGGGAAGAAGGCATCGGAGGCCATGACGCTGCCCTTCGGCTGGTGTCCCTCCTGGCGCGCCTTGTGCACGGCCAGGAACGAGCTGTCCACCCGGCTCATCTGGCCGGCCCCGATGCCGATGGTCATTTCGTTCCTGGCCAGCAGCACCGCGTTCGATTTGACTGCCGCCACCGCACACCACGCGAAGCGGAGATCGATCCACTCCGTCTCGGTCGGCTGCCGGGCGGTCGGCACTTTCCAGTCGGTGTCGGAGATGTCGGGGACGAAGCGGTCCTGGACCAGTAGCCCGCCCCGCACCCGCTTGAAGTCGAGCCCGGTCTGACCGCGACCGACCGGGAGTTCCACCGCACGGAGGTTCTTCTTGGCCGCGAGCACCGAGAGCGCGTCATCGTGCAGCGACGGGGCGACCACCACCTCGAGGAACAACCCGACCAGCGCCTCGGCGGTGCGCTTGTCCAGAACGGTGTTGAGGGCCACCACGCCGCCGAACGCCGACTTGGGATCGCAGGCCAGGGCCTTCTCGAACGCCTCGGCCGCGGTCGGGCCGACGGCAATGCCGCACGGGGTGTTGTGCTTGATGATGGCGCAGGCCGGCCGATGGGGCCACAGCGACACCGTCCACATGGCCGCGTCGATGTCGAGGATGTTGTTGAACGAGAGTTCCTTGCCCTGGCGCTGCTTGAGGTCGCGCAGCCCGCGCGGCTCCTGGTCGACGTACAGACCGGCCTGCTGGCCCGGGTTTTCGCCGTAGCGGAGCTCCATCAGCCGCTCGAACGAGAACTGGATCCAGGTCGGCAGCCCCTCTTCGGGGGGCGTGAGATAGCGGGTGATCGCCCCGTCGTAGTCGGCTGTGTGGCTGAAGACCTTGGCGGCCAGGCTCCGTCGGGTGGCCGCGTCGACCCCGCCGTTCTTGAGCAGCCCCAGCACCGTGATGTAGTCGGTGGGATCGACCACCACGATCACCGACTCGTGGTTCTTGGCGGCGGAACGGAGCAGCGACGGTCCACCGATATCGATGTTCTCGATCGCGTCCTCGTCGGTGACGTCGGGCTTGGCGACCGTTTCACGGAAGGGATAGAGATTGACGGCCAGGAGGTCGATCGGCTCGATCCGGTGGGCGCGCAGCGCGGCCATGTGCTCGGGGACCTCGCGGCGGGCCAGCAGGCCGCCGTGGATGGCGGGGTGCAGCGTCTTGACCCGGCCATCGAGGATCTCCGGAAACCCCGTGACCGCCTCGACGGCGATCGCCGGCACCCCCGATTGGCGCAGGGCGGCGTGGGTTCCGCCGGTGGAAAGGACCTCCCACCCGAGGTCCACCAGTCCCTGTGCGAAGGGAACGATGCCCCGCTTGTCACTTACCGAGATCAGGGCACGGGGCACTGGCTGTACCTCACGCGGGAAGCTCCAGGGGGTCGGCCAGGCGAACCGGGCGACCCACCTCGGCCGCCTTGAGAATCACGGCAGGGAGCAGGCGATGTTCGGCCGCCAGCACCCGGGCGGCCAGGGACTCGGCGGTGTCGCCGGGGAGAACCGGGACCCGGGCCTGAGCCAGGATCTCGCCTCGATCGTACTCCTCATCCACCAGGTGCACTGTCGCGCCTGAGACGGTTGCCCCGCTGGCGAGCACGGCTTCGTGCACGCGGCGGCCATACATCCCGGGCCCGCCGAACGCCGGCAGCAGCGCCGGGTGGATGTTCAGGATCCGGTCCCGGTAGGCGGTGATGACCGGCGCGGGGACCAGCTTGAGATAGCCCGCCAGCACCACCAGGTCCACGCGGTCGGCGGCCAGCCGGCGCAACCACTCGGTCGCATCGCGATAGTCATCCAGCCCCGCGGCCGGGATGCCCCGCTCGCGGGCCCGTTCCAGTGCCGGCGTATCCGGTCGATTGCCGAGAACGAGGACCACCTGTGCCAGGCGAGACCCGGCAAGGCCGTCCAGGAGGGCCAGGAGGTTTGATCCCCGCCCGGAGACGCAGACGGCAAGCCGCATTGGCATGGCGCAAGAACTTAGCGGCCCAAGGCGGTTCGATGAAGGGGCGGCTCGAAGGGCCGGAACGGGCCCTTATGTCGCTTCCAATCCTGCCGATAATCCCAACATGCACTTGCACTTAGATGGCGGCCGACGGCCGGGCTGGGAGGGGCTTTCCCGGCCCGTGGCCCCCCACTTGCCCACAAGTGCAGTGATTCTGGGCAGATAGGCCTTCCTAACAGGGGGAGTGAGTATGGAACGGCACTCGAGCAGGCTCGGGCTGGGTGGTCTCGCGGTCGTCGCGGCCCTGCTGACCGGCTGCGAAGCAACCATGAAGCCATCGGCGATGGTTATCGAGAACTTCATCACCGGCGTTACGGACGGGACGGGGAGTATTGCCGCCGTCCTGCACACCGGTACGGCCCCGGGCGCGAGCGGCGGGCCATCGAATACCGTGGCCGGTTTTGCGGCTATTGTCACCGGTGGCAGCACCCAGCAGACCCTGACGGGTGCGGCCGCGTTCACTCGGGTAGTGGTGGCGATGCCGGGTGTGGACAACTACTACGAGTTGACCCTCCCATCGGGCTCGGCGGCGCCGATCCTCCTGCGGGCCGCGGCTCAGTTGCCCAGCATGAACCTGGGGCTCACCTACGCAGTGGGGAGCGCCGGCGCCCTGGGTGCCTACAGCAATTCGACGGTGCGGGTCATCTCGGTGGGCACCGGCGACGTGCAAGTGAGCGTCTCCTGGAGCGACTCGAGCGACGTCGACCTGCATGTGGTCGACCCCAGCGGGGAAGAGATCTACTACGGGAACCGGACCTCGGTGAGCGGCGGGGAGCTCGATCTCGACAGCAACGCGGCCTGTTCCCGGGACGACGATGGCTCGCCCGCCGGTACCCATTTCAGCAACGAGAACATCGTGTGGCCCTCGGGCGCCGGAGCAAGCGGCACGTACACGGTGAGATTGGCCTACTGGAGTGCGTGCGCCGTCTCGGCGCCGACTGATTGGGTGGTCACCGTCGCAACCGCCGGCGGGACGCCGCAGATCTTCACCGGACAGTTCACGGGCCCCGGAACGGGTGGTGGGGCAGGGTCGGGGACACTGATTACGACGTTTGCGTTCTGACGGTGAGCGGTGAGCGGTGAGGGTGAAGGGTGAAGGGTGAAGGGTGAAAGGTGAACGTTCGTGGGGGCGGCCGAGAGGGCGCCCCTACGTTTTTTTCTATCCTTGCAAGATCGTTTTCAGGCTCGCCGCAACCTCGGGGAACCGCTCGACCGGAATGGTCCTGGCGTCGAGCAGCACGCGGTCCTTCTCCACCCGAGTGATGACCGGCGGATCCCCTCGCCGGAGCCGGAGCGCCAGCCCGTTGGCGCCCAGCGGGCTTGAGGCGATGGTGACCAGTGTGGTGGGAAGGACGGCGCCCGGGAACGAGCCGCCACCCGAGGCCGATTGACCCGGCTCGAGCCGGGCCTCGAAGGCCGTAGGCAGCTCCCGCGCGAGCTGTTCAGCCCGGCGCCGCAATTCCTCCGCCGACATGGTCAGCATGGCCAGCACCGGGATCTCCGTGATGGCCTGTTCGGGATCGCGATAGAGGGCCAGTGTGGCCTCGAGGGCCGCGAGCGTGAGCTTGTCGGCTCGAAGCGCCCGGGCGAACGGATTGGTACGGCACAGCTCCAGCGCGCCCGCCAGGCCGACGATGCAGCCGGCCTGTGGACCGCCGAGCAGCTTGTCGCCCGAAAAGATCACGAGGTCGGCGCCGGCGGCCACCGCGTCCGGGACCCGGGGCTCGGACGTGAGGCCCCACTTCGACAGATCGGCCAGGAGTCCGCTCCCCACGTCATGCAGGTAGGGGAGACCGGCCTGGTGTGCGAGGTGGGCCAGGTCCGACGGCCGGGGCGAGGCCACGAAACCCCGCTGCTCGAAATTGGAGCGGTGAACGCTCAGGATGGCGGCTGCTCCGGGGAGCGCCTTCTCGTAGTCCGAGAGATGGGTCCGGTTGGTGGTGCCGACCTCGTGCAGCTGGCTGCCGCTCTTCTCGATGATTTCGGGAATGCGGAATGCCCCGCCGATCTCGATCAATTCGCCACGGGAGATGAGAATCCTGCCGCCCTGGGCCAGCGCGTTCAGCGCCAGCACCAGGGCTCCGGCCGCGTTGTTGACGGCCAGACCATCTTCGGCTCCCGTCAACTCGGCCAGCAGCCGGCGGCAATGATCCGAGCGGTGGCCCCGGCTGCCGGTCGAGATGGCGTACTCCAGATTGCTGTAGCCGTCGGCAATGGTCATCACCGCGGCCCGGGCGGCGGGGGCGAGCGGGGCGCGGCCGAGGTTGGTGTGCAGCACCACACCGGTGGCGTTGATCACCGGCCGGAGTGAGGGCGCGTGGCTGTGGAGCAGTCGATCCCGCACGTCGAGGCCCCAATCATCCGGCGGTGCGCCCCGTCCCCGCCTGGCGGCGTCGATCGCCTCACGAATGGCTGCGACCACTTCGGAGCGCGGGTGGTCGGCGAGCAGGGCCGTCACCTCGGGCTCCTGGAGCAGCCGGTCCACTGACGGCAGGTCGCGGCGGGCGTCGTTCATCGCGGCTTGGGCGGGGGCGGGGACGGCGGCAGAACCAGAGAGTCGGCCGGCAGCGCCGGGCGTTCGGGGGTCTCGGACTTGGGCACGGGCTTCGGCTTGGGGATCTGGAGACCGGCCTTGGCATCGCCGGCGACTCCCGCGGCGCTGCGGATGCCGCTCACTTCGAGGACGAACCGGGTCTCGGGAACGAAGGCGCTGTCTACCCGGAGCACCAGCCTGTCGGTGAGTCGGGGACGCGACGCGATCAGGGAATCGGCCTCGGGATCAGCCACGGCCGGCTTGGAGTCCGGACGACCCGGCGCCTTGGGTGCGGGCAGGGCCGGCGGCCTGGAGGGAAGCGAGTCGGGCCTGAGGCTGTCGGTGGCCGCGCGGGCGGAGTCGGCGCGGGCCTGGGCCGCCTTCTGGAGGCTGTCGTCCACCGTCTTGAGGCGGAGCGACTTGAAAGGGGTCGGGATCGAATCCGGCAGCCGCAGGAACCGGACGACAACACTGTCCAGGTGCTGCTGCGGATCGAGCGGTTGCGAGAACTGGATGGTGGCGCTCAC
The DNA here is from genome assembly GCA_963709905.1 of uncultured Gemmatimonadales bacterium. GTDB lineage: Bacteria > Gemmatimonadota > Gemmatimonadetes > Gemmatimonadales > GWC2-71-9 > JADJOM01. The sequence continues at coordinate 327,292 of CAVPYI010000002.1, read as the reverse complement.
GCTGTCGTTGGGCGTAATCGAGAGGATGCGCGGGCCGACGCTGTCGCGCGGGATCAGCCATAACGCCGGTATCCGCCGGGCGGCCTCGGCAACCAGGGCCGAGTCGTAATGCTCCCGTCCTTCTCGGCGCAGATTCTTGTTCTGGTCCAGGGCCCCGAACACGGTCCACTGGCCGCGAGGCAGCGGACCGATCTGGTAGCGGCCCGAGCTGTCCGTTACCGTCCGGTAGATCAGACTGTCGGTCTGGTACAGCAGCTCGACCAGCGCGGCCGGCGCGACCTTCCCGGCAACCCAGTCGATCACGATTCCGGCCAGGGTATCGGTCGGGGCCGGACCGCCGGTGCTGAAGGTAAGCACCGTCGCGGTGTCGGTCCGGTTCCGACGCAAGTCGGTCAGGCCCGGCAGGAGTTCGACCCGGTAGACCCGATTCGGCTGCCAGCCTTCCTTGGGGTGCACGGTGATCCGGTTCCGCTTCCAGCGGATGACCGGCACGGACCGGCTGGGCGAGAGCAGGACCAGCTTCTCGAGATCTCCCGTTCCGAGCCCCAGGTTGGGGCTACCCCCCTCGGAAACCACTTCATCGAAGCGGAACTCCACGTCCTGTCTCCAGGCGGGATAGCTGCCGAGCGATTCGGGTACCGTGCCGATCAGTTTGGGCGGCACCTTGTCTTCCGGGCCGCCGGCGGGCGGGCCCATGCGGGCGCAGGCGGTGAGCAGTCCACATATGACTGCGGTGAAGGCGACCCCAGGGTACCCAGCGAGCCCGGTCATGGGCGTCGCCCGGTGGCGGGACACTGCTCCCCGCAAACCCTGTCCCGAGCCAGGCCGTTCCACGCCACCCTCAGCTCGCGCTGCCCGGACAATCGAGCTGCCGTCGCTTCTCCACGATTCCGGCGGCCTGCTGTTCCAGCGTGGCCAGCCGGTCGCGCTCGTGTTGCACCACGTTGGCCGGTGCCCGGCTGGTAAACTGCTCGTTGGCGAGCTTCTTCCGCTGGCCCTCGATCAGGTTGGTGACCCGGGCCAGCTCGGCGCCCAGACGATCGCATTCCTTGTTGAGGTCCACCAGGTCGCCCAGGGCGATGTACAGGGCGGTGCCATCGCTGAGCACGGCGTTGGCGCCAGGCACGTTCAGCGGCTCGCCGTAGGACAGCGCGCCGACCTTGGCCAGGCGGGCGATGGTGCCGTGCTCGGCCACAAAGGCCGGCTGGCGACGCGAGATCCGCACGCTCACCAGGTGACCCGGTTCGACGCCGTAGTCGGCCCGGATCTGGCGGATCGCGCCGATCAGCTCCTGGACCCCGGCGAACTCGCGCTCGGCTTCAGGGTTCAGCGCGCGCTGGTCCGGCCGGGGCCAGGGGGCGACCATGATGGACTCGTCCGGTCCCCGGCCCGGGAAGCGCTTCCACAGCGCCTCGGTAATGAAGGGCATGATCGGATGCAGCAGCTCGAGGGTCACCGTGAACGTCCGGGCGACCACCGCGCGGGCCACATCACCACCGGGCTCGGAACCGTAGAGCCGGGGCTTCACCTGCTCGAGGTACCAGTCCGCCAGGTCGCTCCAGAGGAAGTGATAGATGACGGAGGCCGCCTCGTTGAGGCGGTACTTCTCGTAGTTCGACGTCGCGTCGCGCACCATGCGGTCGCAGCGGGCGATGATCCAGCGGTCGGCGAGCGAGAGTTCGCCAGGGCGGACGACATCGGGGTGATTCCCGGCCAGAGGTCGAGCCAAGCCTTCGTAGGGGCGACCCGAAGGGTCGCCCTCACTATGTCCGCCCAGGTTCCCCAGCACGAACCGCCCGGCATTCCACACCTTGTTGGCGAAATTCCGCCCGGGCGCGAATGAGGTCTCGAGATTGTCGGGATCGAGCAGCACGTCGGTGCCCACCGACATGCCGGCGATCACGGTGTAGCGCAGGGCGTCGGCGCCGAATCGCTGGACCACCTCCAGCGGATCGATGCCGTTGCCGAGCGACTTGGACATCTTGCGATGCTGCATGTCCCGCACGGTGCCGTGGAGATACACGGTGTGGAACGGGATGTCCCCCATGAACTCGCAGCCGGACATGACCATCCGCGCCACCCAGAAGAAGAGGATCTCCGGCGCGGTGACCAGGACCGAGCCGGGGTAGTAGCGGCTCGAGGTCCCCGGTCTGCTCGGGCCAGCCCAGCGAGGAGAACGGCAACAGCCAGGAGGAGAACCAGGTGTCCAGCACGTCCTCGTCCTGGGTGACGGCGCCGCCGCAGGAGCAGCGGGCGACGTCGGCCCGGCTCACGATATGGCGGCCGCAGTCTTCGCAGTACCAGACCGGGATCCGGTGTCCCCACCAGAGCTGCCGGGAGATACACCAGTCCCGGATGTTCTCCATCCAGTTGGCGTACTCCTCACCCCGGCGCTCGGGGATGAAGCGCAGCCGCCCGTCCCGGTATGCGGCCAGCGCGGGTTCGGCCAGCGGCTTCATCTGGACGAACCACTGGTCCGACAGCCGGGGCTCGATCACCGTGTCGCAGCGGTAGCAGTGGGCCACCGCGTGGCGATGGGCCTCGGTCTTCACCAGCAGGCCGAGCTGCTCGAACTCGCGCACCACCCGGCGGCGGGCCTCGAAGCGATCCTGGCCGGCGAGGTAGCGGCGGCAGGCCGGGCGTCATGCGGCCGTCCGGGCCGATCACCTCCGGGGCCGGGAGGTCGTGCCGCTGGCCGATCTCGAAGTCGAGCGCGTCGTGCGCCGGCGTGACCTTGACCGCCCCGGTGCCGAAGGCCGGATCCACCGCGTCATCACCGAGGATCGGGATGCGGCGTTCGACCAGCGGGAGGAATACTTCCTTGCCGATCAGGTCGGTGTGGCGCGGGTCCTTGGGATGCACGGCGACCGCGGTGTCGCCCAGCATCGTCTCGGGGCGGGTGGTCGCGACGATCACGAAGCCGCTGCCGTCGGCGACCGGGTACTTGAGGTGCCAGAGCTGGCCGTCCTGGTCGGTCTTCTCCGCCTCCTCGTTGCTGAGCGCCGTGAGGCAGCGGGGGCACCAGTTGATGATGTACTTGCCGCGGTAGATGAGCCCCTTCTCGTGCAGCCGGACAAACACCTCGCGGACTGCGTGGGAGAGATCCTGGTCCAGGGTGAAGTACGTCCGGGACCAGTCGGCGCTGGCGCCGATGGCCTTGAGCTGGTCGAGGATCGTGCCGCCGGTTTCCTTCACGAAAGTCCATACCCGTCGCTCGAACTCCTCGCGGCCGATCTCGAACCGGGTCTTCCCCTCTCCGGCCAGCAGCCGCTCCACCACGTTCTGGGTAGCGATGCCGGCGTGATCGGTGCCGGGGAGCCACAGCGTCGGCCGGCCGCGCATCCGCTCGAAGCGGGCCAGCACATCCTGAACGGTGTTGTTGAGGCCGTGGCCCATATGCAGGACCGCGGTGACGTTGGGCGGGGGCATCATGATGACGTAGGGGCGGCTCGGCGACCCGGCGGCTCGGCGGCTCGGCGGCGGGGCGGGGGAGAACAGACCGCGGTCGAGCCAGAACCGGTACAGGTCAGCTTCGATCGATGCGGGATTGTACTGCGGCGGCAGCGCGTCGGTCATGCGGTCTGGTCGGCTACTTCGCGGCTCTCAGCCGCATCGTCCTCCCCGCGCACCAGGATACGGTTGATCAGGGAATCGATGCCCTCGGTTGCCGCGACCAGGCGAGCGGCCCGGGCACGCAGCCGCCGGCTTCCGACCCAGCCGTGCAGCTCCACGACCCCTGGGCCGACCGCGATCGGCTCGAGCCTCAGGTCCGCCAGCTCGGGGTCTCCCTCCAGCGTGAGCCGGGCGGCGCGGGCGGTCGCGGCCGCCTTGAGCCGGGCTCCGGTCTCGCCCCGGCGGGGCGAGCCGGACAATGCGCGGTTCACCCGGGCCCGGTCCAGCGGGCCGAGCCATTCGCCCACGGCGAAGCCGGCGACGGCGCCGATGGCGGTACCGAGCAGGGTCCAGGCGAGCAGTTCGGAGGCGGAGGTGTCTCGACTCATCGGATCGGATTCACTCTTACGCGGCTCATCCGCGAGCGGTTAAGTTAACACCATGGCTGAAGAAACGGTGCGCGCGTCGGGCCGGGAATTTGGCCGCTGGGTGGTCCTGCTGGTGCTGCTCGTCGCCTGCTTGGTGGCCTACTTCGTCTACAACCCGCGGGTTCCTCCCGCGATCCGTCCAGTGCTCGAATCGGAGGCGCCGTGAGCGTGGTGCGCCTCACCCTTCCCGATGGCAGTGTGCGCGAGGTCCCGAGGAGCACGACCAGCCGAACAGTCGCCCAGTCGATCGGGGCGGGGCTGGCCCGCGCCGCCCTCGCCGCCCGGGTGAATGGCCAGATCCGGGACCTGGACCGTCCGCTCGAGCACGACGCCAAGTTCGCGATTCTCACCGACAAGGACCCCGACGCGCTCGAGGTGCTGCGCCATTCGGCGGCGCACGTCCTGGCCACCGCGGTGCGGGAGCTGTTCCCCCGGGCGGCGATCGGTTTCGGACCGCCGATCGAAGACGGGTTCTACTACGACTTCGAGGTCGAACGCCCCTTCACACCGGAAGATCTCGAGGCCATCGAGCAGAAGATGGCCGAGGTTGCCACCAAGGACTATCCGTTCGTCCGGGAAGAGGTAAGCCGGGAGGAAGCCAACCGCCGGTTCAAGGACGATCCGCTGAAGCTCGAGCGGATCGCCGACCTGGGCGACGACGAGACCATCTCGGTCTACACCGACGGACCGTTCGTGGATCTCTGCCGCGGGCCCGCACGTTCCCAGCACCGGGCGGCTCAAGCACTTCAAGCTGCTGTCGGCGGCCGGCGCGTACTGGCGGGGCGACTCCCGCCGCCAGATGCTGCAGCGCATCTACGGCACGGCGTGGTTCAGGAAAGAAGAGCTGGAGGCGCATACCTACCGCCTCGAGGAAGCCCGGAAACGCGACCATCGAAAGCTGGGGAAGGAACTGGACCTGTTCATGTTCCATCCCTTCTCTCCCGGAGCGGCGTTCTGGACCGACCGCGGCACCACGCTCTACCGGGTGATCAACGACTACATCCGCGAGCTGCAGCAGCGCGACGGCTATCAGGAGATCAAGACCCCGCTGCTGTACAACAAGGGGTTGTGGGAGATCTCGGGTCACTGGGGCAAGTACCGCGAGAACATGTTCCTGGTGCTCGACAAGGAGACCGGCGAGCACGACGCATCGCTCAAGCCGATGAACTGCCCCAGTCATTACCTCCTGTACGGCTCGGCCAAGCACTCCTACAAGGAACTGCCGATCCGGTACGCCACCTTCGACGTGCTGCACCGCAACGAGGTGACCGGCGCCCTCTCGGGGCTCACCCGCGTCCGGCAATTCCAGCAGGACGACTGCCACGTCTTTCTCATGCCGTCCCAGATCAAGCAGGAGGTCCAGCACCTCGCCCAGATGATCCTCGAGGTCTACCGGACCTTCGGGCTCACCGCCACGGCCAAGTTCGCCACCCGCCCCGAGGTCCGCATCGGCGAGGACGCGCTGTGGGACCGGGCCGAGGCCGACCTCAAGGCCGCGCTCGAAACCACGGGGCTCGAGTACGAGCACAAGCCGGGGGACGGCGCGTTCTACGGGCCCAAGATCGACTTCGACGTGGCCGATTCGATCGGGCGGAAGTGGCAGCTCGGCACGATCCAGCTCGATTACAACGCGCCCGAGCGCTTCAACCTGACGTACGTCGGCGAGGACAACCACGAACACCGAACGGCGTTGATTCACCGGGCCATGTGCGGCAGCTTCGAGCGGTTCGTGGCCATTCTCATCGAGCACTTCGCCGGCGCCTTTCCGCTGTGGCTGGCGCCCGAACAGGTCCGGGTGCTGCCGATCTCCGACCAGCAGGAGGAGCCGGCCCGGAGAATCCACACGATGCTCCGTGCCGCCGGCATCCGGGCCACGCTGGATGCCGGGAGCCAGACCCTCAACTACCGGATCCGCGACGGTGAAATGCAGAAGGTGCCGTACATGGCGGTGGTGGGGCAGCGCGAAGCGGAAGCGGGCACGGTGGCCGTCCGCACGCGGGGGGCGGGCACCAAGCAGGAAGTGATTCCGATCGGGGTGTTCATCGGCCGGCTCACGAGCGATATCGCGAGCCGGGCGCTCACGCCGTAGACGGCATCTCCCTCAGCTCTTCTTGATGAGGCGGATCACATAGAGGAACGCCAACGCCCCGACCGTCGCGGTCACCAGCGTGCCGAGGAAGCCCCAGGCGGGGAGGCCGAGCAGGCGGAAGATCCAGCTGCCGAAAAAGGCCCCGATCACCCCGACGACCAGGTCGCCCAACAGGCCGAAACCGCTACCTTTCATGATCTTGCCGGCGAGCCATCCGGCCAGGATCCCGATGACCAGAAACGAGATGAGCCCTTGGTTGGTCATGACACTGGCCTCCTGGGAAGGTGGACCCGCCGGATGATGCGGCAATAGTACGCTGCGCCGCCCGGGGCGCCAATACACCGGTGAGCGCCGATCCCCACGCCAGCAATCAACGGAGAACCGCGATGGACTCGGATGACACTCAGATCGGCCGGCTGCTGACGCGGCGCGAGGCGCTGGCGGTGCTCGGTGTCTCGGGCGCGGCGCTGCTCATGGGCGGGGCCCCGCACCCGGGTGGCCCGCGGCGCCTGCTGGCCGCCGGCTTCCCCCGCTGCCTGGTGCGGCCCGAGCAGACCGCGGGACCGTACTTCGTGGACGAGCTGCTGAATCGCTCCGACGTCCGTTCCGATCCCACTACGGGCGCCGTGAGCGAAGGAGCGCCGCTCGAGCTCGAATTCCAGGTCTCACAGGTCAGGAATGGGGGCTGCGCCGCGCTCGCCGGGGCGCAGGTGGATATCTGGCAGTGCGATGCACTGGGCGTGTACTCGGACGTGACCGACCCCGGGTTCAACACCGTCGGGCGGAAGTTCCTGCGGGGCCATCAGATCACCGATGCCGCCGGGAAAGCGCGATTCACGACGATCTATCCCGGCTGGTATCCCGGCCGCGCGGTGCACATCCATTTCAAGATCCGCACCGGACCCCGGTCGGGGAAGCGCCACGAGTTCGTGTCACAGGTGTACTTCGACGAGGCCTATACCGATGGGGTTCACGCCGTCGCGCCTTACGTCAAACCGGGCCAGCGGACCCGGAACGATTCAGACCAGATCTACCGGCGGGGCGGACCGGACCTGATGCTCGCCGTTACCCAGGCCCCGACCGGCCACGCCGGGACGTTCGACATCGGCCTTCAGATGCCCTGAGCAGGCGGCGCGGGCTGCGAGTTCATTCATCCGCCGGCCCCAGTGGGCCGGAAAGTCGCGCCGTCTTATCTTCTCTATCAGACGACCCCAAGGCTCAGACTGTGTCCGATTCTACGCTCCCCGTGATCCTCTCGGCCTGCCGAACACCCATCGGCCGGTACCTCGGAGGGCTGTCCCCTCTGGCGGCCCCGGAACTCGGTGCCCGGGTCATCCGGGAGGCGGTCCGCCGGGCTGGTATCGAACCCGCAGTGGTAGAGGAAGTCATCATGGGTCACGTGCTGCAGGGCGGCTCCGGTCAGGCGCCGGCCCGGCAGGCGATGATCCATGCCGGGCTGCCGGGCGTGGTTCCAGCCGTGACCATCAACAAGGTCTGCGGCTCCGGACTGAAGGCGGTGATGCTGGCGGCCCAGTCCATCCGGGCGGGCGACGCCGCGTGCGTCGTCGCCGGCGGGCAGGAATCGATGTCCACCGCGCCGCACTACCTGTTCGGCTACCGCACCGGGATCAAGGCCGGCAACCAGAATCTGGTCGACGGCATGATTCACGACGGGCTCTGGGATTCGTTCGGGAACAACCATATGGGCGACTACGCCGAGTACACCGCCAAGAAGGCGGGAGTGACCCGGCAGGAGCAGGACGAGTTCGCTTTGCGGAGCCATCAAAAGGCGGTGGCGGCCCAGGAGGCCTGCCGGTTCTCGAGCGAGATCGTCCCGGTCGAGATCCCCGGAAAAGGCGGCACCACGAAGGTCGAGAAGGACGAAGGCCCACGCAAGGAAACCAGCATGGAAGCGCTGGCGCGACTCAAACCCGTGTTCCAGAAGGACGGCACGGTGACCGCCGGGAACGCGCCCGGGCTCAACGACGGCGCCAGCGCCCTGGTGGTGACCTCGCTGGCCTTCGCCAAGGCGCACGGGCTGGCACCGCTGGCGCGGATCACGGCCTATGCCACCGGTGGCGGTGAGCCGAAGGACCTGTTCTTCGCCCCGATCTTCGCGGTACAGAACCTGATGAAGAAGGCCAGTACCAAGGTGGGCGACTACCAGCTGATCGAGGCCAATGAGGCATTCGCCGTCCAGGCCATCGCCGACGGGCGCGCGCTGGGCTGGGATTGGGACCGGGTGAATGTCAACGGCGGCGCTATCGCGCTCGGGCACCCCATTGGCGCCAGTGGTGCCCGGGTGCTGACGACGCTGCTCTACGCTCTGAAGGACCGCAACCAGGCAACCGGTCTTGCCACGCTGTGCCTGGGCGGTGGAAACGCGGTGGCGCTTTCGGTCGAAAGGACCTGATCCGATGTCTCCAACCTCGCTCGGAGCCCACGTGGAACCGACACCACGGCCGGCCCGCCGCTGGCCACTCGCCTGGCCGCTGACCCTGGCGGCCGCGGCGGCGATCATGGCGATTTCGGCCCAGATCGCCGTCCCGGTGCCCTTCTCGCCGGTCCCCATGACGTTGCAAGGCCTGGCGGTCCTCCTGGTCGGAGGGCTCTTCGGCTCGGCGATCGGCGCGGGCGGAGCGCTGTTGTACCTCGTCGCAGGGGCGCTCGGCGCACCGGTCTTCGCGCCGGGAGGCGCGCTCGGGCTGGCACGGCTGTTCGGGCCGACGGGAGGCTACCTGCTCGCCTTCCCGGTTGCGGCCGTGATCGTGGGCCGGCTCGCCGAGCGGGGCAATTTCAGAAAGTGTTTCCTGGCGGCGCTGTGGGGCATGTTCCTCATCCATCTGGGCGGCTGGGCCCAACTCACCGTGATTACCGGTGCACCAGCTCAGGCGCTCCAACTCGGCTTCGTCCCCTTCCTCCCGCTGGACCTGTTCAAGGTGGTGCTCGCGGCTGTGATTCTCTACCGCGGTCACCACGCGTTCCGTCTCAGCGCGTGACCGCGGCGGTCGTCGCCCAGGGTCCGTCACCGCTGCGGGCTGCGGGATGGGCCTTGCTGTTTCTGGGGGTCGGCTTCGCCCTGACGCTGGTCTTCGTCGTGGCGGTTGCCTTCGTGTCCGGTGTTCCGCTGGAGGGCGGGGCCGACCCCCGATCCCTCCTGGTGCAGGGTGTCGGCGGTCTCCTGGGTTACGGAGTGGCCACCTGGGCCATCGGGCTTCGGTGGCTGGGACTCACCGCCACAGACCTGCGCTGGGCACCGCTCGGGCGAGCGACGCCCGGATTCGGGCTGGGGCTCTTGCTCGGGGCCCTGCCGGCCGGGCTGGCCCTCGGCCTCTCGATACTGGTGGCGGGGGCCCGATTCATCCCGGATGCCGGCGATCTCGCGGCGTACGGTACGCAGGTGAGTCTGACCATTCTCCTGCTGCTCCCCGCGGCGCTGCTTGAAGAAGTCATGTTCCGGGGCGTGGCCCAGGTGACGCTGGCGCGCGGGATCGGCCGCGTACCGGCCATTCTGGTGCTGTCGGTGACGTTCGCGGTAGCGCACGTGTTCAACCCCAACTGGACGGCGCTGGGGCTGGTGAACATCGCCCTCGCGGGTGTCCTGCTGGGACTGGCATTCTATCTCCCGGGCGGGATCTGGGCCGCCTGGGGGGCGCACCTCGGCTGGAACGCGACGCTGGCTGCCATGGACGCACCGGTGAGCGGCTTGCCGTTCGCGATCCCCCTGATCGACTACGTCCCGGGGGGCCCGCAATGGCTCACCGGCGGTACGTTCGGCCCGGAAGGTGGCCTGCTGGCAACCCTCATGATTCTCGGGGCCTCCGTGACCGCGTGGCGCTGGCGGGAAAGGCAGTCGACATGAGGGTCGCCGTGATCGGTGCGGGCACCATGGGCAATGGAATCGCGCAGGTCTTCGCGACCGCGGGACACGAGGTCAGGATGATCGACGTCTCGGCCCAGGCCCTGGAGCAGGGCCTGGCCACGGTGAAGACCAGTCTCGGGCGACAGGTGAAGAAGGGCACCCTGACATCCGAGGCGGCCGACGAGGCGGTTACCCGCATCGCCGTGGCCACCACCGTGCAGGACGCAGGACGGGCCGAGCTCGCCATCGAGGCCGCCACCGAGAGTCCGGCCCTCAAGTTCCAGATCTTCCAGCAACTTGACGCCGCCTGCACGGCGGGGGTCATCCTGGCGACCAATACCAGCTCGATCTCCATCACCGAAATCGCGGCGCGCACCAAGCGCCCGGACCGGGTGATCGGAATGCACTTCATGAACCCGGTTCCGGTCATGCCGCTCATCGAGGTGATCCGGGGCCAGGCGACCAGCGACGCGACCACGCGGACCGTGATGGAACTGGCCGAGTCCCTGGGCAAGACCCCGGTCGAGGTGAACGACTATCCCGGGTTCGTCAGCAACCGGGTGCTGATGCCGATGATCAATGAGGCGATCTTCTGCGTGATGGAGGGTGTGGCTGCGCCCGAGGCGATCGACACGGTGATGAAGCTGGGCATGGCCCACCCGATGGGCCCGCTGACACTGGCCGATCTCATCGGGCTCGATACCTGTCTCGCCATCCTCGAGGTGCTGCACCGGGGCCTCGGGGACGACAAGTACCGGCCCTGCCCGCTGCTGCGCCGGATGGTGGCGGCCGGGCAGCTGGGGAGAAAGACGGGGCGGGGGTTCTACAAGTATTAGAATGGGGGATTGTGGGATTGTGGGATTGGGGGAGTGGGGGATTCTGCCCTTCGGGACTTCGACAATTCCGCCATTCAGGTCTCCGTCTGCCGGCCGGTCCGCCCTGCATTTATATTCACCCGCTCACTATACTGACCCATGGCTGAAGTCATCCCCATCGCTGCGGATCACGCCGGTTTCGCCCTCAAGGAGCGGCTGAAAACGGAATTGACGGCCCTGGGATACGAGCCGCTCGATCTGGGGACCCACTCGACCGACACCACCGACTATCCCGACTACGCTCATCCGGTTGCGACCCGGGTCGAGCGTGGTGAGGCGCGCCGTGGGGTGTTACTCTGCGGGACCGGCCTCGGGATGTCGTATGCGGCCAACCGGCATTCGGGTGTGCGGGCCGCGGTGGCGTGGAATCCGGAGATCGCCCGGTTGTCGCGAACCCACGGTAATGCCAACGTCCTAATCCTCCCGGCCCGATTCGTGTCGGAAGGCGAGGGAGTCGAGATTCTGCGTGCCTGGCTGACCGAGCCGTTCGAAGGTGGCCGCCACGAACGACGGATCAGCAAGATCGAACCCTGAAGGGAGATTGCATGTCGCTCGATCACAACGCCTCGCTTCGCCAGGCCGACCTCGAGGTCCAGAACCTCATCGATGCCGAGCTGCACCGGCAGCAGGATGGCCTCGAGCTGATCGCCAGCGAGAACTTCGCGAGTCGGGCCGTCATCGATGCCATGGGGACACCGCTGACCAACAAGTACGCCGAGGGCTACCCGGGGAAGCGGTATTACGGCGGCTGCGAAGTGGTGGACAAGGTCGAACAACTGGCGATCGACCGGGCCAAACAGCTGTTCGGCGCCGACCACGCCAATGTGCAGCCCCATTCGGGCGCCCAGGCGAACTTCGCCGCCTTCATGGCCATCGCCAAACCGGGCGAGACCATCATGGGACTGGCGCTGCCCCACGGCGGGCACCTGTCGCACGGTGCCCCGGTCAATCACAGCGGGACGATCTGGCGGGCGGTCCAGTACGGTGTCAACCCGGCGACCGGGCGAATCGAGTACGACCAGGTTCGTGAACTCGCCCGCCACGAACGGCCCAAGATCCTGATCGCGGGCGGCAGCGCCTACGCCCGGATCATCGATTTTGCGGCGATGCGCTCCATTGCGGATGAAGTCGGTGGGTATCTCCTGGTCGACATGGCGCACTTTGCCGGGCTGGTGGCGGGCGGGGTCCATCCGTCGCCGGTGCCGCACGCCCAGGTCGTGACCAGTACCACCCACAAGACGCTGCGCGGCCCCCGCGCCGGATTCATCCTCTGCACCCAGGACCTGGCGCAGCCGATCAACAAATCGGTCTTCCCGGGGACCCAGGGCGGGCCGCTCCAGCACGTGATCGCGGCCAAGGCGGTGGCATTCGGCGAGGCGCTCACGCCCGACTTCAAGCAGTACGCGAAACAGGTCGTGGAGAACGCCAAGGCCCTCGCCGAGGCGCTGATCGAAGCCGGGTTCGCAATCGTCTCCGGCGGGACCGACACCCACGTCATGCTGGTTGATCTCCGGCCCAAGGGTCTCACCGGCAAGGCGGCCGAGGCCCTGCTGGGAAGGGCGGACATCACGGTCAACAAGAACACCATCCCCGACGATCCCCAGTCGCCGTTCGTCACCAGCGGCATCCGGCTCGGGACGCCGGCGCTCACCACCCGGGGAATGGGGCCGGCGGAATTCCGGCGGATCGCCCGGCTGATCGACGAGGTGCTCTCCCGCCGGGACGAAGCGACTTTCGAGCGGGTCAAGCGCCAGGTCAAGGAGCTGACCCGGGCCTTTCCTCTGTATCGTCCGAGGCGTGCTTGATTCCGGGCTGTCCGGGTCCTAGCTTCGCTCTAACCTGACACGGAATCCCCGCCGCGCTATGCACGACCTCCAGTTCTCGACCGACATCCTCACGCGACTGCGCGCGGAGGGCGACCGCTATAACGAACGCGCCTTTCTGTTCGTGCTGGCGACGGTCGAGTTTCTCCAGTCGCGGCTCGAGGTCCGCCGGCACGTCTCCGGCGCGGAACTCTCCTGGGCCTGCCGCGATTTCGCGGTGCGGCAGTTCGGCCTGCTGGCCTCGCAGGTCCTGTCCTACTGGGGCGTCCGCCGCACCGAGGATTTCGGCCGACTGGTCTACATCCTGGTGCGGCTCGGCCTGCTCTCCACCCAGCCGTCCGATCGTGAAGCGGATTTCGCCGGCGTGTACGACTTCGAGGAGGCATTCGGACAGCCGTACGCCTGGGAAGGGGTCGCGTCGCTCGGGGCCGGCGACTCGTATCCGGAGCAGGTCTGACGGGGAGATCAGGGACGATGGAAATGCGTGAGTGGCCCGGCTGCCGCAAGTGCGCCCAGGGTATCCTCATCCCGCTGTCCGACTACGGCCGGGATGGCGCTCCAATAACCTTCAAGGCATGGGTCTGCACCAACCCGGAGTGCGGATTCAATCTCCGGATCGACAACGGGGAGATCTCGATCGGCAAGACGATCGGGATGTCGACGAAGTAGGGTCGGGCGTATCGGCGATCAAGGCTATCGGTTATCAGCATGGGCTAGAATGGCGGAATGTTCGAATGGCTGAATGGCAGAATTCCGCCATTCCGCCATTCCTGCATTCCGGCATTCTAGCGTAGATAGCTGATAGCTTTCATACCCAACGACCAACCCCCAATGCTCATCCCCGTCCTCAGCCCCGCCCAATCCGCCGAATGGGATCGTCGCGCCGAGGCCGCGGGCATCGCGCTGGCGTCACTGATGGACGCGGCGGGCCGCGCCGCGGCTCTGGTGATCGCGGGCCGGTTCGCGGAACGGGTGGCGGGTGGAGTGCTCATCGCCACCGGCCCGGGCAACAATGGTGGCGATGGCTGGGTGGTCGCCCGTGCGCTCCAGCGCCTGGACATCCCGGTATTCGTGGCGCCGGTTCCCGGTGACGGCTCGTCCCTCAATCGCCAGATGGCCGCGCTGGCCCAGGCCGACGGCGTCCGCGTGGTTGAGGCCGACGGTCCGTGGCCGGCGGTGGCGCTGGCGGTAGACGCGCTGCTCGGTACCGGTGCCAAGGGTGTGCTGCGCCCACCGATCCTCGCTTTCGTCGAGCGGCTCAACGACCTCGCCGTTCCGCTGGTCGCCATAGACGGGCCGACCGGGGTGGATCTGGCGAGCGGTGTGACTCACGGTGCGACCGTGCAGGCGGGCCTCTCGATCACCTTCGGGGGGCTCCGACGCGGGCACCTGCTTGCCCGGGACGAATGCGGGGAAGTGGTGGTCGTCGACATCGGGCATCCGCCCCCCGATCCCGGATGGCCGACGTTCATGACCGATGCGGAGGCCGCGCGGACCCAGGATCGGTTCGGTGCCCGCGACCACAAGGGTACCCGCGGCCGGGTGGTCGTCATCGGCGGCGATACCGGCATGGCCGGTGCCCTGCGCCTGGCCTGTCGGGCGGCGTTCGGCGCCGGGGCGGGACTGGTGCACGCGGTCGCCCCGCCCGCCACCATCGAGACGATACGGGCCGCCGAACCCGACGTGCAGACCTTGGAACACGAGTTCACGCCGGAGCTGTCCCCCCAGCTCGGCGACCTGCTCGATCGCAACGATGTCGTGGTGATCGGACCCGGGCTCGGGCGCGGCGGGAGCCGGCTCGACTTCATCGCGGCCGTCATGTTGCGATCCCGGGCCGTGGTCCTGGATGCCGATGGGCTCAACGCCCTGAGCGGCGCCGTTGCCCGGCTGCGGGAGCTGTCACAGGGCCGGCTGGTCGTGCTGACTCCCCACGCCGGCGAGTTCCGACGGCTGTTCCCCGAGTTCGGCGAGGGCGCGGAGTGTGACCCGTGGGCTGCCGCGGCCCAGGCCTGCGCCACCTCCGGCTGCACGGTGCTGCTCAAAGGCGTGCCGACCGTGATCGCCACACCAACCGGACCGCTCCAGACGATCGCGGCCGGCAACCCCGGGCTCGCCACCGGAGGCAGCGGCGACGTGCTCAGCGGCATCGTCGGGACCATGCTGGTGCAACTTCAGCATCCCGGTTGGGCGGCGGCTCTGGCCGCCCAGGCGCTGGGTCGCGCCGCCGATGTCGCGGCCCGCCGGGTCACCGCCCGCAGCATGCGCCCGATGGACGTGATCGCCGCTCTCCCGGATGTCTGGCGTTCATGGGAAGTACGGCGGATGCTCCGACCGACGAGCCGGCCACCGATCCTGCTCGAGCTCGAGGCACCGCAGCGGTGGTAAGGGCGGACCGGGCGGACAAGACGGACAGGGCGGGCAGGAAGGAAGATTCCTTCCGCTTCGTTCACTCTGGGCCCACGATTCGGTCCGCCCTGTCCGCCCTGTCCGCCCTGTCCGCCCTGTCCGCCGCCCCCCTCTCCGCCCAATCCCGCACCTGGCTCCCCGACGAGCGGGCGGTGATCGGAGATTTCACCAGGGTCACCGCCGTCGCCGTGTCGCGCGAGTTGGTATTCGCCGTGACTCCATCGTCGGTCGTGGCCTGGGACCCGCAGGCGCGACGGTGGACGGGCCCGTGGCAACCGCGCGACCCGACCTTGCTCCGGGACGTGCTGGCGGCGCTGACCGACCCGCTCGATGGCGGGCTCTGGCTGGTGCGATCCAACGGGTGGCTCCGGTTCGACCGCGACATCGTCTTCTGGGAGCAGGGCAGCCTGCCCGGCGTTTTCGACACCGCGCTGGACCAGAGTTTTCCGGCGGCCGGGCTCTTTCTTCGCACGCCCGCCGGCTGGTACACGGCCCAGCGAGGTGGACTGGCGGTGCCGGGGCAGGCGCCGTCGAGCCCGATCCGTCCCGGCTCGGTTCAGCAGGCGATTCGCGACAATCCGGCGATTCAGGCCAGCAGCGCGGCCCTCATGTTCCGGAGCCGCTTGCGCGATGTCCGGTTCACTACCGCGGCCCGCTCCCAGGGCTTCACCGGCCAGGGCTGGTTCCTGGGCACGGCGGGGGCCGGCATGGTGTTCTTCGCGGATGGCGCGGGTCTGCCGGAACCGCTCACATTCGGGCTGCCCTCCGACGCGGTGGGCGCGGTCTTCGCGGGACTTGGCGGAGTCTGGGTCGTCACCGAGCGCACGCCGACGGCGGACCCGGCCCTGAGCTTCGTTTCCGCGGGCTTCGCCGAGTTCCGCTGGTTCCAGGGTCCCCGCGCCACCGGATTGCCCTTTGCCAGGGCGAGCCGGGTGGTCGGGGCCGGCTCCGACCTCTGGATCGGCAGCGATCACGGCGTGGTGCGGATTACTCCCCAAACCGAAGACGTCCAGCGGTTCGACGAGAGCCGCGGACTCCCCCACTCCCAGGTTCTCGATCTGGAGCAGCGGCGCGGCCGGATCGTGGCCGGGACGGCGCACGGCCTCGCCGGCTACACCGATTCCACCGGCTTCCAGCGACTGGCACCCGCGTTCTCCGGCGCGGCCCTGGCGGTCGCCATGTCCGGCGACACCACGTGGGTCGGTACTCGACTGGGTCTCTTCGCTGCCTTGCCTGACGCTCAGGACCTGCTCCAGCCTGAGGCCCTCAGGGAGAGCGTCGCGATGCAGGGCGAGGTGGTCGACATCACCTGGCGGGGCGATACGCTGGTGGCCCTGCTGCCTGACCGCTTGCTGTGGCGCGACCCCGGGACCGGACGCTTTACTCTGGGACCGCTCCTTGGTGCCGGGCTGGGCCGGAACCACACCATCGTGAACGGCGCTGGGGGGCTCTATGTCGCCGGGAATCGGGGCGTCAGCTTCACCGGCCTCAGGACCGGACTGCGCCGGCCGTTCACCGCGCCCGGCGATCTCCCGGGCGAGGTCACCGGCGTCGCCGTGGACGACAGCTATCTCTGGGTGGCCACGTTGAACGGCCTGGTGCGCTTCAACCTGGATGTGATCGGCCGATGACGGGGCCCGCGCTTGGTCCCGGACCGGAGTTCGACCGGATCCGCCAGCTGGTGCAGCGCCTCGGTCCGGCGGCCGCCGATATCGGCGACGACTGCGCCATTCTGCCGGAGGGCCCGGGTCGCACGGTGGTCAGCGTCGATCTGTCGGTCGAAGGCGTCCACTTCCGCCGGGACTGGCTCACCCTGGAGGAGATCGGCTGGCGGGCAACGGCGGGAGCGCTCTCGGACCTCGCCGCCGAAGGGGCCAGCCCGGTTGGTGTGCTCGCGAGTGTGGGTGTCCCGCCCGGCACGCCGGATGGCGACGTCGCGGCGCTGATGGCAGGAGTCGGCCGGGCAGCGGCGGCTGCCGGTGGCAAGGTTCTGGGTGGTGATCTGTCGGGAAGTGCGGCGTGGCTGATCGACGTCACCGTGATCGGTCGGGCCGAACGGCCGATCACCCGCGCCGGGGCAAGGCCCGGGGACGATCTCTGGGTCACCGGGTCGCTGGGCGCAGCGCGGGCGGCGCTGGAGGAGTGGCGCCGGGGTGGGATTCCCTCGGAGGCGGCCCGCCGGGCCTTCGCCCATCCCGAACCGCGGATCCGGGCTGGTCTGGCGCTGGCACAACGCGGCGCCCGGGCGATGATCGATCTGAGCGACGGCCTCGGCGGCGATGCCGGCCATCTCGCCGCGGCATCGGGCGTCGGACTCGAGATCGAGCTCGACACGCTGCCGGTTTCGCCGGCGGTGCCTGACGCGGCGGGCCGGGCCGGGATCGACCCAGCGCATTTCGCCGCCCTGGGCGGAGAGGACTACGAGCTGCTGGTGGCCATGCCATCGGCCCTGTCACCGACGGACGTGCAGACCCTGGTGCATGAAGCCGGCGTCGCCCTGACCCGGATCGGTCGAGTGGGGGAGGGCGCCGGGGCGAGGTTCACGCTGCACGGCCGGGAGATCGCGCTCAGGGGGTTCGATCACTTCGGCTGAGCGTGGCAGTCGCAGGGACGATCTACTTTCTCGGGTGGCCCGTTCCCCGTTCCCCGTTCCCCGTTCCCCGCTCCCCGCTCCCCGTTTACGTTCCCCCGATCACGTCCGGCCATCCCTGAACCCCGGTTTTCATGTCCACCATCATCGAAGTGCATGGTCGCGAGATTCTCGACAGCCGCGGCAACCCCACCGTGGAGGCCGAAGTCGTGCTCTCGAGCGGGGCGACCGGGCGGGCCGCCGTACCCAGCGGAGCGTCTACCGGCGAACACGAGGCGGTGGAGCTTCGCGACGGGGACGCCAAGCGTTACGTGGGCAAGGGGGTGCTGGAGGCGGTCCGCAACGTGAACGAAGTGATCGGGCCGAGACTCGAAGGCATGGCCGCCGAAGACCAGGTGTCCATCGATCAGGAGATGCTCGATGTCGACGCCACCCCGAACAAGAGTCACCTGGGAGCCAACGCCATGCTGGCCGTGTCCCTGGCAGTCGCCCGGGCGGCGGCACAGGATGCGGGGCTGCCACTGTACCGGTACCTCGGCGGCCCGCTGGCGCGGGTGCTCCCGGTTCCCATGATGAACATCCTGAACGGCGGGGCCCACGCCTCCAACAATGTGGATGCCCAGGAGTTCATGGTGGTACCAATCGGGGCGGACAACTTCCCGGACGGCCTGCGGATGGGGGTGGAGATCTTCCATGCCCTGAAGAAGGTGCTGACGAAGAAGAAGCTGTCGACCGCGGTGGGCGACGAGGGCGGGTTCGCGCCGATGCTGCCGTCCAATGAGGCGGCACTCGACGCCGTGATGGAAGCGATCCAGGCCGCGGGCTACGAGCCGGGCCGGGACATCGCCATCGCGCTGGACGTGGCGGCCTCGGAACTGTTCCAGGACGGCGAGTACGTGTTCAAGAAGGGCGATGCCAGCCGGCGACCCGCCTCGGGCATGGTGGACTTGTACGCTGCCTGGGTGGACCGCTATCCGATCGTGTCCATCGAGGACGGCCTGGCGGAGGACGACTGGGACGGGTGGAAGCTGCTCACCGAGCGGCTCGGTGAGCGGGTCCAGCTGGTCGGCGATGATCTGTTCGTCACCAACGTGGACCGACTCAGCCGGGGGATCGAGGCCGGTGTCGCGAACGCCGTGCTGGTGAAGGTGAACCAGATCGGCACCCTGACCGAAACCCTCGAGTGCATCGAGATGGCCAAGACCGCCGGCTATGGTGCCGTGATCTCGCACCGTTCCGGCGAGACCGAGGACACTTTCATTGCCGACCTGGCGGTGGCGGTCGGAGTAGGGCAGATCAAGACCGGCAGCGCCAGCCGTACCGATCGCGTGGCCAAGTACAACCAGCTGCTCCGGATCGCGGAAGAACTGGGGGAGATCGCCCAGTATCCCGGCCGGGACCTCTACGCGCTGTGAGCCGGACCGGACTGCTCACCGGCCTGGTGCTGACAGGTGCCGCGCTGTTCGGACTGTTCGGTGGTGAATTCGGTACGCTGGACTGGCTCGAACTGCGCCGCCAGGAACGGGACGAAGCGCAGGCCATCGAGCGGCTCACCGCCGAAGTCGATTCGCTTCGGCGGTACACCCGGCAACTCCAGACCGACCGCAAGCTGCTCGAGCGCATCGCCCGCGAGAACTTCGGCATGATCCGCGAGGGCGAGTTTCTGTACCGGATCGAATCCGATAGTCTTGACGAGCAATAGCCGGGACGCGTAGGATTGGCGCCGGAAGGCAATGGGCGAATGGCAGAATGGCAGAATGGGCGTATGAGCTGTCATTCCTCCACTGCACAATTCCTCCATTCGCAATTGGTTCTGGCTGGGTAGCTCAGGTGGTTAGAGCACGGCACTCATAATGCCGGGGTCGGCGGTTCGAATCCGCCCCCAGCTACTTGTCGCGAGTCGCGATGCGGCAGAGGCCCGGTAACCCCGGGCCTTTTTATTGGCATGAGCGCCGGCGGTCCCTCCTCCACTGAAGAGCTCCTACATTCGTGCTCGCCGGCCCTGGTTGCCGAACGCCCGAAAGTGAGGCACTTTCTAGCCTCTCGGTAACTCCAGGACTCGAGGCAGGCACGTGCCCCCTGTGCCCGGCGAGCAAGTCCCCCTACGGAGTACGCCGCTGCTGGCGGCGTGGCTCTATTTCTGCGCCTACACCATCTGGGCGATCGCGATGCTCGCGGGGCTCGTCGACCGCGCGGTCGCCAACGACCTGTTGTTCCTGCCTCTGTATTTCGGTGCCGGCCTTGCCGGGCTGCGCGCAGGGCGCATTCACGCCGGCTCTCCGCGTATCGGCAGGGGATGGCGGCTGGTGGGCGTGGCCTGGCTCAGCTCCGGCGTGGCCGCTGCCCTCATGACGGCTGCCTGGGTCTGGCCCGTCGAGCCGCTCAATTGGGTGCCCACCTTCCTGTACCAGCTCTACTTCCCGCTCCTCCTCGTCGGCATCTGGCACCTGATCGAGATCCCCGCAGTACGAACTGCACGGGTGCGGCTGGTGGTAGAAGGCCTCGTCGTGGTAGTGGCAACAGCAATTCTGGCGTGGTATTTCATTTTCCGGCTCGATGAGGCCTCTCGGGCGCTGCTGCCGTACCTCAAGACCCTGCTCTTCATGTTCCCCGGCGAAATGGCGGTGGCGCTGGGGGCGACTTTGGTGGTGCACCGCCCGGCACCTGCCGGAGAGGCGAGGAGTCTGACGCTGTTCAGCGTGGGCACGCTCGCCGCGGTGGTGGCGGATTTCGTTTATGGGCACGACGTCCTGGTCAAATCTGACCTGTGTGGCCCCCTGGGCGATCTGCTGTTGGCGGTGGCCGCCATCCTGGTACTCACGGCCGGGCTCACCACCAGGGGGAGACCGGATCCGGTTCGCCCTCCCGCGGTACGCGCCAGCCTGACGCTCGTACCTTATCTCGCCATCCTCGTGGTGGGAGCCATCCTGGCAGTGGAGTGGCGGCAACCCGGCCTTCCCCGCTCCCCACTCGGCGGGCTGGTGCTGGGGGGAGCCATCCTGATGGGCCTGCTGATTGTGCAGCTCATCGTTGTTCAGCGCGAGTTCGTCCGGGAGGCGAGCGCACGGGCCACCCAGGACGCCCGGTTCCGATCGCTGGTGCAATGTTCCTCCGACGCCATCCTGGTGGTGGATCGCAACGGAACCATTCTGTATGCCAGCCCGCCGTTCAGCGTGATGCTCGGCTGTCCTTCGGCGGATCTCACCGGGCACGCACTCACCGATTACGTCAACTTCGATCCCCCACGCGATGCGCGGAGCTGGTTGGCGGGGCCGTCAGTGGAGCCAGTGGTCCGATGGAAAGTCGGCAGCCGGGATGTGGAGGTCGCCGGCACCGACCTGACCGGCGACCCGCTCATCGGCGGCATCGTCATCAACGCCCGCGATATCTCCGAGCGGACCCAGCTCGAAGCCCGGCTCCGGCAAGCCCAGAAGCTCGAGGCCGTGGGCAGGCTCGCTTCGAGCGTCGCGCATGATTTCAACAACATCCTGACGGTCATCACTGGCAGCCTTCGGCTCGCCCAGATATCCGAAGGGGATGAGCTGTCGGAGGAGCTGGAACATGTCGAGGCGGCGGCGGAACGAGGCGCCGCGCTGGCCCGGCAGCTCCTGGGGCTGAGTCGCCCGAAGGTGGCCACGGCCAGGACTGTCGACCTCAGAGCCACGTTGCTCGCGATGGAAAAGACGCTGCGGGTTCTGCTTCCAGCATCGATCGAGGTCGTGGTCAGGCCGGGACCGGTTGCGCTGACGGTCGGGATGGATGAGGTCCAGGTAGAACAGATTTTGCTCAACCTTGCCATCAATTCCCGGGATGCCATGCCACGGGGGGGCACGCTGGAGATCGGGGTGGAGTTGGTCGACCGGCCCGATCCGGCCATCGAGCAGGCCGGTGAGCACCGATGGGCCAGAATCGTGGTGCGTGACACCGGTTGTGGGATGTCGGAAGAGGTGCTCGCCAACGCCCTCGAACCGTTCTTCACCACCAAGGATCCCGGGCTTGGCACTGGACTCGGCCTCTCGTCGGCGCGCGCTATCGTCACCGAAGCGGGGGGCCGGGTCGAACTCGAGTCGCAGCCGGAGTTGGGCACCACGGTCACGATCCTGATCCCGTTGGCAGCGTCGGTTCCGGACCACTCAGCCGGTGACGCCACCCTGACCCGACACTCCGGTCAGGGGCGTCTGCTTGTGGTGGACGATGAGGCGAGCGTGCGGCACCTCCTCGTTCGTTATTTCGAGCGCCTCGGATATCAGATCACCGAAAGGGAAGACGGCCTGGCGGCGTTGGAATACCTGGAGTCCCATCCCCAGGCGGTGGACCTGTTGCTTACCGACCTGGTGATGCCGCGAATGGGAGGCCAGGAGCTCGTCGAACGGGTCAGAGCGCGATGGCCCCGGCTCCCGGTACTCTGTATGTCAGGGACACCGGCCGCCCTGGGTGAGGGTCCGGAACCCTGGACATCCGAACGCGTGATTGCCAAGCCAGCCGAACTGTCCGAAGTCGGTGCGCGGGTGGCCGCCGCCCTCGGGGCCTCCGACGATCAAACCCTCAATTGAGCCGAATCGGCTGTCCTAGACACCCGTCCTCAGTCCGGGGAAACCAATCGGGCCCGGCCGGCGTCCAACTGGAAACCCGAAACGGAGGCTGAGATGTTCATGGTCGGCAGGCTGACCTCCTTGGTGGCGCTCGTGGCGGGGGCCAAATGGGCAGGATTGGGAGGGTGGGCGGTTGTGACCGTCGAGAACCCGCCCGATCATCTCGTGGCCGGCGAGTCCTATCGGATGGAATTCACGATCCGTCAGCACGGAGTGGAGCCGAAGAAGGGGCTAAAACCCGCCTTGTTGCTGCGGCGTGTTGGATCGGTCCAGCCGGTCGGTGAGACGACCGTGCCGGCCACCAACACTGCCATCGCTGGGCGCTACGTCGTCGCCTTCACCGTACCGGAAGCCGATCGCCTGACATTGACGGTCAAGAGCGGCTTCGGGCCGAGCGAGCTGACGCTCATGCCGATTCCGGTTCTGCGGCCTGGCCAGGCGAGGCCCACCCCCTCGTCGTCCGACCGCGGCCGCCAGCTTTTTGTCGCCAAGGGATGCGGCACCTGTCATGTCAACGGAGACGTACCGGAGTTCGAGCGGGACAACCGGAGCTACAAGATCGGGCCCGAACTGACCGATCGCCGACTGGAGGCAGGGTATGTCCGCCAGCGCCTCACCAATCCCCGGAGCCTGCCTGCGATCGGTACCGGCAACGTTCGAATGCCGGATCTCGGCTTGGCTGCGAACGAGGTTGATGCGCTGGTGACGTTGCTGACCGGGCCGAAGCAGGCGGCAGAGCGCGGCGAATAGCGCGTTCAAGACTGTAACCACCAGGGCGGGCCGGGTGCCGCGACCCGACCCACTCGAGTTGGGGCGGGCCCTTCGTCCTACCGGAACCCTGGGACATCCGGCTAGAATCCTCTCCGGCCAACCTGGAGAGGTCCCGATGTTCCGTCGTGCTCGCGCGCTCGCGCTTGGCGTCGCCGTCTCCCTCGCCCTCGTCGCGTCACCCGCCCCGGCCCAGCAGGTCGGAGCCACGGCACGCCAAACCGCCACCAAGCCACGGCCCGGAGCGCGCACCTGCGCCCAGATCCGGGCGGCCACGGCCGCCCGTCCGATCGGTCGCGCGATCAGGGGGCCGACGGTCGAAGGGATCACGGAGTACTCCCTGTCGAACGGGCTCCGGGTGCTGCTCTTCCCCGACCCCTCGAAGCCGACGGTGACGGTGAACATCACCTACCTGGTCGGCTCGCGGCACGAGGCCTACGGCGAGACCGGCATGGCCCACCTGCTGGAGCACCTGGTCTTCAAGGGCACGCCCTGCCACCCCAACATCCCGCAGGAGCTGACCGAGCGCGGCGCCAACCCCAACGGCACGACCTGGTATCGACCGCACCAACTACTTCGAGACCTTCGCCGCCACCGCCGACAACCTGGCGTGGGCGCTCGACCTCGAGGCCGACCGGATGGTGAACAGCTTCATCGCCAAGAAGGACCTCGTCTCCGAGTTCACCGTGGTCCGCAACGAGTTCGAAATGGGCGAGAACGATCCGGCCGGCATCCTGGAGGAGCGGGTGCTGTCGACCGCGTTCCTCTGGCACAACTACGGCAACTCGACCATCGGGGCCCGGGCCGACATCGAGAACGTACCGATCGAGCGGCTCCAGGCCTTCTACCGGAAGTACTACCAGCCGGACAACGCGATTCTGGTGGTCGCCGGCAAGTTCGACGAGGCCAAGACCCTCCGGCTCATCGAGCAGAAGTTCGGCCGGATCCCGAAGCCCGTTCGCGCCGGAGAGCTGAGGATCTGGCCGACCTACACGCTCGATCCCGTCCAGGACGGCGAGCGCGAGGTGACCCTGCGCCGGGTCGGGGATGTGCAGGTCGCTGACCGCCTTGTACCACATCCCGGCGGGAGCCCACCCGGACTTCCCCGCGGTCGACGTTCTCACCCGGGTCCTGGGCAGCCAGCCATCCGGTCGCCTGTACCAGGCGCTGGTCGCGACCCGGAAGGCCGCCAACACCTTCGCATATACCTATCGCCTGCGCGAACCGGGAGCGCTCATCGCCACCGCCCAGGTGCGCAAGGAGGATCCGGTCGACGCTGCCCGGGCCGCGCTGCTCGCGGCCCTGGACGAGGCGGTGAGCCGACCGCCCACCGACGAGGAGGTCGAGCGGGCGAAGACCGAGATCCTCAAGAACATCGAACTGCTCATCAACAACTCGGAGCGGGTGGCGCTCACCCTGAGCGAGTGGGCCTCGATGGCCGACTGGCGGATGCTGTTTCTGCACCGCGACCGGGTGAAGCAGGTGACCCCCGCCGATGTCCAGCGGGTGGCGGTGCTCTATCTCAAGCCCAGCAACCGCACTCTGGGGACGTTCCTGCCCACCGAGAAGCCGGATCGGGCCGAGATTCCGCCGACGCCCGACGTGGCGGCCCTGGTCCGGGACTACCGGGGCGACACCGCCATGGCGCAGGGCGAGGCATTCGATGCCTCGCCGGGAAACATCGACGGCCGGACCACGCGGGCGAGCTTCGCCGGTCTCGAGGCGGCGTTCCTGCCCAAGAAGACCCGGGGGACCTCGGTGAACGCCAGCCTGTCGCTGGATTTCAACGACCCGGCCGGCGCCCGTGGCAAGCGGGCCATCGGCCAGTTGACCGGTCAGATGCTGCTCCGCGGCACCAGGACCAAGTCGCGGCAGCAGATCAAGGACGAATTCGACCGGCTCAAGGCCCGGGTAGGCGTCTTCGGCGGTCATAGTTCGGTGAATGCCCGACTCGAAACGACCCGCCCCAACCTGGCGGCGGTGCTCAGGCTGCTCGGGGAGGTGCTGCGCGAGCCGGCATTCGACCAGAAGGAGTTCGACGAATTGAAGCAGCAGGCCCTGGCACAACTCGAGGAAAACCGGTCGGATCCGCAGTTCCTGGCGTTCAATGCCTATCAACGCTACCTGAACCCATACCCCAAGGACGACGTCAGGTATGTGCCGACGATCGAGGAGAACATCGCCGAGACCAGGGCCGTGGCCCTCGAGGATGTGCGTCGGTTCTACGCCGAAACGTATGGCGGCGGGCACGCCCAGCTCGCCATTGTCGGCGACTTCGACCCCGGCGAGGTGAGTCCGATCCTCAACGGCGTCTTCGGCGAGTGGAAGAGTCCCCGGCCATGGCAGCGCATCCCGGCCGAGTTCCATGACGTGCCCGCGACGTCCATCAGCATCGAGACCCCCGACAAGGCCAATGCGATTCTCCTGGCCGGGGTGAACCTCGAACTGCGGGACGACGACCCCGACTATGCCGCACTGCTGATGGGCAACGAAGTGCTGGGCGGTGGCTTCCTGAACTCCCGGCTGGCGACCCGCATCCGGCAGAAAGACGGCGCGAGTTACGGGGTAGGCTCGTTCCTGGATATTTCGTCCGAGGATCGCGCCAGCCGGTTCACCGGCTACGCCATCTATGCCCCGGAGAACGCCGGTCGGGTCGAGAGCGCCTTCCGCGAGGAGGTTGACCGCGCCCTCAAGGATGGCCTCACCACCGACGAGCTCGACAAGGCCCGGCAAGGGTGGCTCCAGAACCAGCAGGTCGGTCGAGCCAACGACGGCAGCCTCGCCGGCGACCTCCAGGGCAAGGTCTATCTCGGCCGCACCATGGTGTTCGACACCGAGCTCGAGCGCCGGGTCGGCGCACTCACCGTGGATCAGGTGAATGCCGCGCTCCGCCGGTACCTCCGGCCCGACAAGCTGACGGTGATCAAGGCCGGCGATTTCGCCAAGGGCAATCCGCAGGCCGCGAAGCCGTAGGCGGGGACGGGCGGGCAGACGGATCATCGGATCTGTCTGTCCGCCGTCCGCCTGTCCGCCCGCCCGCCTTTGCCTTAATGTTTCGATATGCCCGACCCGTTCTATTACCGTCTCACCGACGGCATCCGGATCACGGTCCGGCCGGTGTACCTGCCCGAACGGTCCAACCCGCTCAAGCAGCACTACGTCTTCGCGTATTTCGTTCGGATCGAAAACGTCGGTGCCGCCACGGCGCAGCTGCGGTCGCGCCGGTGGTACATCCACGACTCCACCGGGGAAGACACCGTGGTTGAAGGCGAAGGGGTGGTCGGCGAACAGCCGATCCTGACCCGGGGACAGGTCCACGAATACCAGAGCTTCTGCGTGCTCAAGTCGCCGTCGGGGTACATGGAGGGCGAGTACTATTTCCGCGGCGAAGATGATACCACTTTTTCCGCGGCGATTCCGCGGTTTCAGCTGGAGGCGAGCGGCTCGGCCGAGCCGCTCCACTGAGATGACCCTGCCCAGGCGTTTCGCCGCTCACCTGGCCGCCTTGGGAGTCGGGCAGGGGAAGGTCCTCGTGGCCGTCTCGGGCGGGCTCGATTCGGTGGTGCTGCTCGACTTGCTGCTCCGCACCCGGGAAGAGCATGGTCTCGAGATCGTGGTCGCCCACGTGGACCACGGCATCCATCCCGAGAGCGCGGCCGTCGCGCGCCGGGTAGAAGCCCTGGCCCGGCAGTCCGACGTCGAATTCGTCCACGGCCGCCTGGCGCTGGGTCCAGCGGCGAGCGAGACTCGGGCGCGGGCAGCCCGCTACCGCTGGCTCCGGGATCAGCGCCGCGCGGCCGGGGCGCGGTGGATTCTCACCGCCCACCAGGCGGACGACCAGCGCGAGACCGTGATCATGCGGGTGCTGCGCGGGTCGGCCCCGGCCGGACTGGCTGGGATGCGGGCGCGCGAGCGCGGGATCGTGCGGCCGCTGCTGCCGCTCTCCCGGGGGAGCTTGCTCGGATATGCGCGGCGCCGGGGACTGACCTGGTGGACGGATCCGGCCAACGCCGACCCCCGCCATCTGCGCTCGTGGATTCGGACCGAGCTCCTGCCGGCAATCGCCCGGCGCCTGCCCGACCTGCCGGTGCGCCTGGATGACCTGAGGCGCCACGCCCGGAGAGACCGCCGCGGCTGGGATGCCGCGCTCCAAGTCTGGCCCGGTCTCGATTTCCAGCGCGACCGGGGGACAGCCGCCGCGTCGGTCTCGTGGCCCACCCTGTCCCGGCTCCCCAGACAGCTCGCGGGCGCTCTCGGTGAGGGGCTGGTGCGTGCTGCCCGTGGTCCGGCAGCGCCGACCCGGGTCCGCCGCGCCATCGCCGCGCTCGGAACCGCGTCGAGCGGGGCTACGGCGGATCTGGGACGCGGCTGGCGCTTCGAGCTGGCGTTCGACCGTTTGCGGGTGATTCGCCCGGGTCGTCCGAGACTCGAGACCCTGCCGCTCGAGGGGGAGGAAGGCCAGTCTACCTGGGGGCCATGGCGGGTTCGCTGGGCGGTCGGGCGCGCTCCGGTGACCCAGCCACGCGACGGTACCACCGCCTGGTTCATCCCTCGAGCACTGTCGGTTCGTCCCTGGCGGCCCGGCGACCGCATCTCCCCGCTCGCCGGGCGAGGCCGGCGGCTCGCGGTCCGGTGTTTTCAGGATGCCCGGGTCCCCAGAAGCGAACGGGCGACCTGGCCGATTGTCGAGGGGGAAGGGGTGCCGGCCTGGATCCCCGGTGTGTGCCGCTCGGCGCTGCTGATTCCCGCGCCGGGGGCGGCGGCCCTCCGGGTGGACGTCGAGCCGCGTGGCTGAATCGAAGACGGGGCCCCGGGCCATTCGGAGGGTAGTATTCGACCAGGCCGCCATCGCGCGGCGGGTCGCCGAATTGGGTCAGGAGATCACCAGCGCCTATCCCGAGGGGGATCTGTTGCTGATCGGGCTGCTCAAGGGGAGCTTCATCTTCCTGGCGGACCTCGTCCGGGCCGTCGCGCGGCCGCTACACGTCGATTTTCTGATTGCCAGTTCGTATGGGACGGGATCGGTGTCGAGCGGGGAGGTGCGCCTGCTCTACGAGCCGGCCGTCCCCCTCACGGGCAGGCATATCCTGGTGGTTGAGGATATTATTGATAGTGGTCGGACGCTGGCCTCCCTGCTGGACCGGTTGCGCTCCCGGGGGCCGCGGAGCCTGGCGATTTGCGCGTTGCTGGACAAGCGCATCGCGTCCCCCGAACCGGCGCTCCGGTTCGTGGGGTTCACAGCCCCACCGGCGTTTCTGGTGGGTTACGGCCTGGATCACGCGGAGGATTTCCGGCACCTCCCCTATATCGCGGAACTCGGTTGAATGGCTGAACGGATGCCCCCTACGTCTCCCCGCCCCGACTGGCGGAGCCTGAGCAAGAACCTCGCGCTGTGGTTGCTGGTGGCGCTGGTTGCGATGGCGCTGTTCCAGTTGATGAACAGCCAGCGGAACGCCATGCAGGAGTTCACCTACACGGCGTTCAAGCAGCAGCTGTCGTCCGGGAACATCAAGAACGTCACGGTCTACGACGGCAAGCAGCTCGAGGGCGAGTTCGTCAATCCGGTGACGCAGGACAATCGCCGGGCGCGGGCGTTCGTGGTGCTGCTGCCCATCAAGGACAGCGAGGCGTTGCTGACCGAGCTGGAGCGCGCCAACGTGCCCATCTCGGCCAAGGAGCCGAAGATCGGGGTGGCGGCCTTCCTGCTGGCGGCGCTGCCCTGGATCGTCATCATCGGGCTGTGGGTGTTCCTCCTGCGCCAGCTCCAGGCCGGCGGAAGCCGGGCGTTCAGTTTCGGCAAGAGCAAGGCGAAGCTGCTCTCGGGCGATACCCCGAAGCTCACCTTCCAGGACGTGGCCGGCGCGGACGAGGCCAAGGTCGAACTGCAGGAGATCATCGAGTTCCTCAAGGACCCCGGGAAGTTCACCCGTCTCGGGGGGCGGCTCCCGAAGGGCGCGCTGCTGGTCGGCCCGCCCGGTACCGGCAAGACCCTGCTCGCCAAGGCGGTCGCCGGTGAAGCCGGTCGGCCCTTCTTCTCCATGTCGGGCTCGGACTTCGTCGAAATGTTCGTCGGTGTGGGCGCTTCCCGGGTCCGCGACCTCTTCGAGCAGGGCAAGGCCCACGCCCCCTGCATCATCTTCATCGACGAGATCGACGCCGTAGGCCGGCACCGGGGCGCCGGGCTCGGCGGCGGGCACGACGAGCGCGAGCAGACCCTGAACCAGCTGCTGGTGGAGATGGACGGCTTCGAATCCAACGACGGCGTCATCCTCATCGCCGCCACCAACCGGCCCGACGTGCTCGATCCCGCCTTGCTCCGGCCCGGCCGGTTCGATCGCCAGATCGTGGTGGACGCTCCGGACGTCCGGGGCCGCGAAGGCATTCTCCGGGTGCACACCCGGAAGATCCCGCTGGCCGCGGACGTCAACCTCGAGATCATCGCGAAAGGAACGCCCGGGATGGCCGGGGCGGACCTCGCCAACCTCGTGAACGAGGCCGCCCTGCTCGCCGCCCGGCGCAACAAGGCCCTGGTCGACATGCAGGACATCGAGGACGCCAAAGACAAGGTGATGCTGGGTGTCGAGCGACGCAGCCTGGTCCTGTCGGAGGACGAGCGCCGCCTCACCGCGTATCACGAAGCCGGGCACACGGTGGTGTCGCTCAAGACCGAAGGCAGCGATCCGATCCACAAGGTGACCATCATCCCGCGCGGCCGGGCCCTCGGGCTGATGATGTCGCTGCCGGAGAAGGACCGCTACGGGCAGACCAAGGAGTGGCTCATCGGCCGGCTGGCCATTGCCTACGGCGGCCGGGTGGCGGAAGAGCTGATCTTCGGCCCCAACAAGGTCACCACCGGAGCCGGCAGCGATATCGAGCAGGCGACGGCGATCGCCCGCCGGATGGTCACCCAGTTCGGCATGAGCGAGAAGATCGGCATGATGGCCGTCGGGGATCGGGAGCAGGAGATCTTCCTCGGCCGGGAGTTCGGGCAGCGCCGGGAGGTGTCGGAGCGCACGGCCCAGGTGGTCGACGACGAAGTGAAACACTTCCTGGACGAGGCCCACGAGACCGCCCGCCGGATCCTGACCGGACACCGGGCCATGCTCGACCTGATCGCCACGGTGCTGCTCGACCGCGAGACGATCGATCGAGAAGATCTCGATCTCCTGATCCAGGGCAAACCACTGCCCCCGCTCTCTTCCTCGTCGTCGCCGCCCCCCGGCACCCTGTCCTCGCCCGCCAAGGCCGATCCGGCCCCGCAGCGCGCGCCCATCCTCGGAGCGCCGCCGGCCGAGCCGATGGGCGCGTGATCGCCCGGACACTTCCGACTCATTCTCCGCGCGCGCTCCGAGACGCGCTCCGTGCCCGGGGCGTCGACGAAGTCCGGGCCGACGCCGCGGCGCTCGGGATGGCCGCCACGGCGATCGAGCTGCTCGGGCTCGACGACTCGACCATCCTCGCCCTGGTGCATCACGCCGGACAACTCGGGCTCGACGTGGTGACCGGAGAGGACTGGGCGGTGGTGGGCGGGACCGTATCCCGGCTGGGCGCCCTGGCCCGGCCCTGGGGCATTCCCCCGCCACTGGCCGAGATCGCCACCCGGGTGGGGCAACTGCTTCCGTCGGAGCTGCCGTCGAACTGGCTCACGGCCCGCGGTCCCATTCAGCTCGATCGGCCCGTCATCTTCGGCATCCTCAACGTCACTCCCGACTCCTTCAGCGACGGGGGCCGCTTCCTGTCCCCGGCGGCGGCGCTCGCCCAGGCCGACCAGCTCCTGGCTGACGGGGCCACCGTCCTCGATCTCGGCGGCGAGTCTACCAGGCCAGGGAGCGAGCCGGTTCCCGAAGCCGACGAACTGGGCCGGGTCCTGCCGGTGATCGAGGCGCTGGTACGCCGGCACCCTGGAGTGCCGCTCTCGATCGACACCGTGAAGGCTGGCGTGGCCCGGGTGGCGCTCGAGGCCGGGGCGGCGATCGTCAACGACGTGTCGGCCTTTCGTCTCGATCCGGGAATGGCGATCACCGTGGCCCCGACCGGTGCTGGAGTCGTCCTCATGCATAGTCGGGGCACGGTGAGCACCATGGCGCGTCTCGATCACGCCGAGTACGACCCCGATGTAACCTCGGTCGTTCGACAGGAATTGTGGGCCGCGCTGGAACAGGCGATCACCGCGGGGGTGACCCCCGACCGCATCGCGCTCGACCCCGGCCTGGGGTTCGCCAAGACGGCGGAGCAGAACCTGCTCCTGACCGATCAGCTGGCGGCGTTGCGGAGCCTGGGGCGCCCGATCATGATCGGCCCCTCGCGCAAGCGCTTCCTCGGCAGTGTCACGGGCCGGGAAATCGGGGAGCGCGATGTTGCCACGGCCGCCGCCTGCGTGGTCGCTTATGAACGCGGGGCGCGGCTCTTCCGGGTCCACAACGTCGCGGTGACGCGGGATGCGCTGGCGGTGGTCGCCGCGGTACGGGGGGAGGGGTGAAACGGTGAAAGGTAAAGGGTGAAAGGGGACCTTCCACCCTTCCACCCTTCCACCCTTCACCTTTTCACCTTTCACCTTTCACCCTTCACCTTTTCACCCTTCACCTCTCACCCCACCAGGCACCGGCTTCATGTCCCCCCGTCCCCCCTACGCTCTGGCCGGACTGGCCACCCTGCTGGTCCTGTGCGGGTACGTCATCACGCTCGCGCCGACGGTCACCTTCTGGGATGCCGGGGAGTTCATCACCGCCGCAAAGAGCCTCGGGATTCCGCATCCGCCGGGAACCCCGTTGTTCGTGATGATCGGGCACGTGTGGAGCGCGCTGGTGCCCCTCGGCGAATACGCCCAGCGCACCAACCTGCTGAGCGCAACCCTGAGCGCCCTCGGGGCGGGTCTGTGGTGCCTGGTGGTGCACGACACCCTCGCCCGTGCCACGACCGACCTGCCCGGGGGCGCGGCGCGGCTGATCGCCCGGGGCGGCGCGCTGGCGTCGGCTCTCGTGGCGGGGTTCAGCTTCACGATGTGGCAGAACTCGAATGAAACGGAGGTATATGCCGCCTCCACGTTCACCATTGCGCTGATCGCCTGGTTGTGCCTCGTGTGGCGTGCGTCCCGCGGCACACCACGCGCCGCCCACCTGCTGCTGGTGATCCTGTACCTGGCGGGGCTCTCCATCGGGAATCACCTGCTCGCGCTGCTAGCCGGTCCGGCGGTGGTCGCCTTTCTTGTCATGACGCTCCGTGAACATCCGGCGGAGGGCGACGGGTCTCGAGTCGAATGGGCCCAGGTCGCGGTCGTCGCCGGGGCCTGGGCCCTGCTCATCGGGAGCGGCCTCGGCAGTACGACGTTGACCGGGCTCGGCGGCGCCTGCTTCGTCGCGGCGGCGCTGTTCGCGCTCCGGGCACGAAGCGGCAGCTTCGCGCTGGTGGCGCTCGCCGTCGCCGCGATCGGCGTGACCAGCTACCTCTTCCTGTATATCCGCGCCGGCCTGCATCCCCCCATCAACGAAGCCCAGCCCGACAACTGGGACTCCCTGCTCGCGGTGATTCGGCGCGAGCAGTATCCCATCCGCACCCCGTTGGACGATCCGACCGTTCCCCACGGTCCCGGAAATCCGGGGCGGAGCGCGAGCATCGTCCTGCTCCAGATGGTCAACTACTTCCAGTACTTCGACTGGCAGTGGTTCAACAGCCTGCGCCGCACGGTGGGGCTCGGCGGGCTCGACGTGCCGATCCGGCTGGTGATCACCTTCCTCTTCGTGGGATTGGGAGTCCACGGGTGCTTCCTGCAGCGGCGGACCGACCGATCGGCGTGGTGGCTGCTGGGCACGCTGTGGCTGGTCACCGGTCTGGGGCTCGTGGTGTACATGAACTTCAAGCCGGGGTTCAGCCTGGGGTACCATCTCTATCCCGAAAGCGACCACCACGAGGTGCGCGAACGCGACTATTTCTTCGTGGTGAGTTTCGTGGTCTGGGGCCTCTGGGCCGGGATCGGAATCGCGTCCGCCGCCCGGGCGATGGTCACGCACTGGCGGCTGCGACCACTGCTGGCCGCGGTCCCGCTCGCCGGCCTGGCGATTCTCCCCTTCGTCGGGAACTTCGGCACCGCCAGCCGGCGCCACGGGCCCGATGCGACACTGGCGGCGGATTTCGCCTACAATCTCCTCAATTCGGTCCCGCCCTACGGCATCCTCTTCACCTACGGCGACAACGACACCTTTCCCCTGTGGTGGGCGCAGGAGGTCGCCGGCATCCGCCAGGATGTCCTCGTGGTCTGCCTGGCCCTGGCCGAAACGGATTGGTACAAGCGACAACTCCGGGACAATCCGGTTCGCCCGTTCGACCCGGCGACCGCTCCGGCGATCTGGAAGGGCGGCAGTCCGTCCATTCCGACGTGGAAACCGCACAGTCTGACCGATGTCCAGATTACCCAGAGCAGCGGACAGCTCCTGCCGCAGGACCTGACCATCCGGATCGGCCCGATCACCCATGTGCTTAAGCGGGGCATGCCGCTCTACAGCCGTGATTTCGCCGTGATCCGGCTGCTGCAGGACAATCTGGGCCGGCGGCCGATCGCGTGGTCGCTGACCACCGGCTCGGAGTATTACGGGCTGGAGCGGTATCTGGTGCAGCAGGGACTGGTGATGCGGCTCGAGACGGCCCAGGTCGATACCACCCGAGCCGACATCGACAATCACCGGATTCTGGGTGTCGCGCTCGATATACCGACTACCGAGAACCTGGTGTGGGAAACGTACCGGTACGCCGGCCTGAAGACCGCCGCGAAAAGGCAACTCGAGCCGACCGCGGCCGGTGTCGCGGGGAACCTGTCGTTGCCGTTCGCGCAGTTGGCGTACGCCTATGGATCGCGCGGAAACCGCGAGCAGGCCCTCAAGAATGTCGACCAGGCCAGCCGGCTTTCCACCAATCCAGCCCTCAGGCAGGCGCTATCCTCCCTGCTCGACCGACCGGCCGGCGCGTCCAGTCCCTGAGGCCGGCAGAGGCGTAGATCCCCCCATCGCGCGCCGTACGGCCATCCCGACCCGATCCGCTCCCCTACAAATAACCCCAACCCCGGCTTACATTTGCCCGCCATGTCGTTGGCAGAGCGCCTGGCCGAAGTCCGGACCCGGATCGCGGAGCATCAGGCGCAGGGCGGGTGGAAGCACCCGGTCACGGTAATCGCGGTCACCAAGACCCATCCGGAATCGGTGGTTCGCGCCGCAGTGGCGGCCGGCCTGAGTGACGTCGGCGAGAATCGGGTCCAGGAGGCGCTCGCGAAGCAGGAGCAGCTTCGAGATGTTGTGGTGAACTGGCATCTGATCGGTTCGCTGCAGCGCAACAAGGCGAAGCACGCGGTGGGCCGGTTCGCGCTGATTCACTCGGTCGACAGCGTGGAACTCGCCGCCGAGCTCGATCGTCGGGCGGGTTCCGCGGGCACCCAGGCGATTCTGGTTCAGGTCAACTGCTCCGGGGAGCCGCAGAAGGGTGGCGTCGAGCCGGAAGCACTGCCGGACTTTCTGGATCGACTGGCCCCGATGGCGCGCCTCGAGCTGCGGGGATTGATGACCATGGCCGCGCTCACTGACGATCCTGCCGGGCAGCGGCCGGCGTTCCGGCTGCTTCGCGAGCTGCGGGATCAGGCCGAGCGCCGCGGAGTGCGGCTGCCGGAGCTGTCGATGGGCATGTCGGGTGACTATCGGGTGGCGGTCGAAGAGGGCGCCACGATGGTCCGGTTGGGAACCATCCTGTTCGGAGAGCGTGGCCCATGAGCGAAGACGCCTTCCATCTCACCCCGAGCGACATTCGGGCGCAGGAGTTCCACCGAGCCTTCCGCGGGTACGACCAGCGGCAGGTGGAGGAATTCAAGACCCGGGTGGCGGAGGAGCTCGAGCGGCTCGTGCGCGAGCGCCTGAAACTGGATGACCGGCTGCAGGGCTTCCAGGAACAGCTGCGGGCGTTCCGGGACCGCGAGCGCGCCATGAACGAGGCGCTGCTGACGGCGCAGCAGCTCCGGGTCGCGGCCCAGGAACAGGCCGACCGCGAGGCCGAGGCGATTCTGCGGCAGGCCAAGGCCGATGCCCTCCGCCTGCTGGGTCAGGCTCAGGACGAGGAGCGGCAGGTGCGCGAGCGCTACGAGATGCTGCAGCGCCAGTTCGCCGCCTATATCGCCAACTTCCGCGCCATGCTCGAGCGCCAGCTCGGCGAGATCGAAGGGATCCAGGCTCACACCCAGCTCAGCCAGCAGGTCCAGACCGAGCTGATCCTCAAGCGTCACGCATGACCGACGCGTTGTACGACCGGATCGACCGGGCGGCCGCCGTGGTGCGCGGCCGCGCCGCTTTTCGGCCCGAGGTGGCCGTGATTCTCGGCACGGGCCTGGGTGGACTCGCCAAGGAGATCCAGACCGAAGCCGTCATTCCCTACCAGGAGATCCCCGGTTTCCCGCTGTCCACCGTGGAGTCCCACGCCGGGCGGCTGCTGCTGGGTCGGCTGAACGGGGTGGCCGTCGTGGCGATGCAGGGACGATTCCACCGCTACGAGGGCTATTCGCTCCAGGAGGTGACGTTTCCGGTCCGGGTGATGCACGCGCTCGGAGCCCGCACCCTCGTCGTCACCAATGTCTCCGGCGGCATGCACCCGCTCTGGGCGCCCGGTGACCTGGTCCTGCTGGCCGATCACATCAACCTGCTGGGCGACAATCCGCTCATCGGGCCGAACGACGAGCGGCTCGGTCCCCGTTTCCCGGACATGTCGGAGCCGTACGACGCGGGCCTCCGCGCCAAGGCGCGGGCCATCGCGCTCGAGCAGGGGATCACCCTGCGCGAGGGGGTGTACGTCTCGGTTCCCGGCCCGAACCTCGAAACCCGGGCCGAGTACCGGATGCTGCGGGGCATGGGCGCCGATGTCGTGGGGATGTCCACCGTGCCCGAGGTGATCGTAGCGGTGCATCAGGGCATGAAGGTGACGGGGATCTCGATCATCACCGATCAGTGTCTGCCGGACGCGCTGGAGCCGGCGGACATCACCAAGATCCTCGCCGTCGCGGGCGCCGCCGAGCCCAAGCTCACCCGCCTGGTGGCGGCGTTGGTCCAGCAGATTTCCGGATGACCTACCCGGCCTGGCCGGACGGCGGCGCCGACCGGATGGAGCAGGAGCTGCTGGCCCGCTGGACCACCGAGCGGCTGTTCGAACAGACGCTCGACGCGACCCGGCAGGGCCAGCCGTTCGTCTTCTTCGAAGGCCCGCCCACGGCCAACGGCAAGCCGGGGATTCACCACGTCTTCGCTCGCACCATCAAGGACCTGATCTGCCGGTTCCGGGCGATGCAGGGGCGATCCGTCACCCGCATCGCGGGCTGGGACACCCACGGCCTGCCGGTGGAGATCGAGGTCGAAAAACAGCTCCAGCTCAACGGCAAGAAGGCCATCGAGGACTTCGGGGTCGAGGCCTTCAACCGCCTCTGCCGGGAAAGCGTCTTCACCTACAAGGGCGATTGGGAAGCGCTGTCCAACCGGATCGGATACTGGCTGGACTACGAGCACGCCTACGTCACGTACACCAACGACTACATCGAGACCGTCTGGTGGCTGCTCCGCCGGCTGTTCGACAAGAGCCTGCTGTACCGCGGCCACCGGGTCCTCCCCTATTGCCCGCGTTGCGGCACGGTGCTGTCGAGTCACGAGCTGTCGCTGGGGTACGAGAAGGTCAAGGACCGCTCGATCTACCTGACCTTTCCGCTGGACGACGATTCCGGCCGGGAGCTGGTCATCTGGACCACGACGCCGTGGACCCTGCCGTCCAACGTGGCGGCGGCGGTGCATGCCGATCTCGAGTACGGGCTGTATCGGGCCCCGGGACAGGACGGCCGGGTCTTCGTCATGGCCACGGCGCGCGAAGCCAAGCTCCGGGAGATCCTGGGTGAGGGGATGACGCGGGAATCGGTGGTGCAGGGGAGCGACCTGGCGGGGCTGCGGTATATCCGGCCCCTGGATGTCGTGCCGCTGCCCGCGGGGAAGGACCACTCGGTCGTGATTACGGGGGACTTCGTCACCGCGGAGGACGGTTCCGGCATCGTCCACATGGCACCGGCGTTCGGTGCCGACGACTATGCGGCGGGCCAGAAGCACGACCTGGCGCTGGTCCGTCCGGTCGCACCAGACGGCACCTTCCAGGAGACCACCTGGCCCGAGATCGAAGGCAAGCTGGTGACCGCCGAGGAGACCAACGAGATCATCGTCCGCCGGCTCAAGGCCGACGGCCGGTGGCTCAAGACCGAATCCTACGAGCACGACTACCCGTTCTGCTGGCGCTGCTCCAGCAAGCTGATCTACTACGCCCGGGACAGCTGGTTCGTCCGCACTTCGGGCGTCAAGGACCGGATGCTGGAGATCAACCAGCGGGTCAACTGGCAGCCGCCCGAGGTCGGATCGGGCCGGTTCGGAGGGTGGCTGGAGAACAATGTCGACTGGGCGCTGTCACGCGACCGGTACTGGGGCACGCCGCTGCCGGTGTGGACCTGCGACCAGGACGCCGCCCACGTCGAGGTCATCGGAAGCTTCGCACAGCTGGCGGACCGCTGGGGCAAGCCGCTGCCGGACTCGTTCGATCCCCACAAGCCCCATATCGACGCCTACACCTGGCCGTGCCGGTGCGGGGGGCGGATGGGGCGCGCCCGCGAGGTGATCGATACCTGGTTCGACTCCGGCGCCATGCCCTACGCGCAGTGGCACTACCCGTTCGAACACGAGGCGGAATTCCGGGCCCACTTCCCGGCCGACTATATCTGCGAGGGCGTGGATCAGACCCGGGGCTGGTTCTATTCCCTGCTGGCCATTGCGGTCACCGCGTTCGACAGCCCCGCATACTGCAACGTGATCGTGAACGGGCTGCTGCAGGACGTGGACGGCCGCAAGATGTCCAAGCGGCTCGGCAATGTCGTGGATCCGTGGGACATGGTGGGCGAGTTCGGGGCGGACACCGTCCGACTCTACCTGCTCGCTTCGAGTCAGGTCTGGAAGGAGAAGCCGTTCGACCCCCGGCAGATTCCCCAGGTCACCGGAGACTTCCTCCGGGCGCTCACCCACACCTACAATTTCTTCCGGTCCTACGCCGGCGCGGTGGATCGGGCACCGCCCCGCGCCGACCGGCCCCTGGCCGACCGTTGGGTTCTGGCCCGGCTCGAGGCGACGGTCCGGTCCGTTACCGAGGCCTGGTCGAGCTACGAACCGACGGCGGGCATCCGGGCGCTCATGGACTTCGTCGTCGGCGACCTCTCCAACTGGTATGTGCGGATCAACCGCGACCGGTTCTGGGCCCCGGACGGCGAAGCCGATCCGGCTGCCACGGCGACCCTGTGGGAATGCCTGGTCGTGACCAGTCGACTCCTGGCACCGGCGGCGCCCTTCGCCAGTGACTGGCTGCACCGGGCGCTGACCGGCGCCTCGGTCCATCTGGGGCGCCGGATGTGGCCCGAGCCGGCTCCCGGCGCCGATGTTCGAGGCCGGGGGAGTCCGGTACCGGCCGAGGCCGATGCCGGGCTGTGCGTGGCCATGGACGCCATCCGGCGGCTGGCCTCCATGGCCCGGGCCGCACGGGAATCGGGGAAGCTTCGGGTTCGGCAGCCCCTGTCGCGCATGCAGGTTGCAGTGCCAGCTCCGGTGCAGGGACCGGTGTTTCAGGAGCTGCTGGGCATCCTGCGGGCGGAGGTGAACGTCAAGCGGATCGAGATCGCCGCGTCGGACACCGAACTGGTCCGGCTCCGGGGCAAGGCCAACTTCCGGTCCCTGGGAAAACGTTACGGGAAGGACACGCCCGTTGCCGCCCGCCTGGCCGAGCAGCTGTCACCGGACGAACTTCGAACCCTGGAGGGCGGGGGCCGGGTCACGAGGCATGAAAACGGGCTCGATGTCGTGTATTTTCCAGAGGATGTGGTCGTGGAACGGGAAGTCGTGACGGCCTGGCTGGTCGCGAGCGACGGTCCGTACGTGGCCGCCCTGGACCCCACCCTCGAGTCCGGACTGATTAAGGAAGGCCTCGCCCGCGAGCTGGTGCACCATGTGCAACGGCTGCGCAAAGAGGCGGGGTTTGCGGTGAGCGATCGCGTCCAGCTCGGCGTGGACGGTCCCGCCCCGGTGCTCGAAGCGGTGCGGCTGCATCGCGGATTTCTGATGACGGAAACGCTGGCCCGGCGACTCGAAGTTGGAAAGCTCGTCGCGGGAGCGGAGCACCGGCAGGTTGTCGACGTGGACGGACATCAGGTTACTCTCAGCGTGCGACGGCATGGCGCCGGCGCCTGAAGGCCCGGCGGGTCACCCCGGGCAGGGAAGACGGCATGAATAAGAAGCAGCTATCGCATTTCGAAAAGCGGCTCATGGAGGAGCGCGCCCGCGTCATGAAGGAACTCGGGTACTACGACGAATCGTTCAACGCCACGCTGCAGAGTTCGGATGGCGACCTGTCGTCGTACTCGTTCCACATGGCCGACCAGGGCACGGATGCCATGGAGCGGGAGAAGCAGTTTCTGTTCGCCTCGCAGGAAGGCCGTTACCTCTGGCACGTCAACGAAGCGCTCCGCCGGCTCTACAAGACCCCGGACCGCTTCGGCCTCTGCCACACCTGCGGCCGGGAGATCAACTTCGAGCGCCTGGACGCGCTGCCCCACGCCCGCCTGTGCATCGAGTGCAAGGAAAAGGAAGAGAATGGAAAACGGCGCTGAGCGTCGGCTCTACTGGGGCGCCTGGCTCGCTGTCCTGGTCTTCGACCTCCTGACCAAGAACCTCGCCGAGCAGCATCTGCTGCGCTCGGCGGGCCGGTCGGTGTTCGGGGACTGGTTCCAGCTCCGATTGGTCTACAACCCCGGGGCGGCGTTCGGGCTGGACCTCGGACCGATGTCCCGCTGGATCTTCATGGCCATCGCCATCGTGGCGGTCATCCTGCTCTACCGCTACCACCGCTCGGCCGAACCGGGAGACTGGTTCCGCCAGCTTGCGCTCGGCCTGGTGACGGGCGGCGCCGTCGGCAACCTGGCCGACCGGGTCCGCTCCCACCAAGGGGTGGTGGATTTCCTCGATCTCGGCGTCGGGGCGTGGCGCTGGCCGACGTTCAACGTGGCCGACATGGCGGTGAGCTGCGGGGCGATCGCGCTGGCGATTTCCCTCTGGCGGGAAGACGCTCGCCGAGACCGCGAGCAGGCCTCGCTGGGGCTCCCCCTGCCGCCGGAGACCGCGCCCCCGCAGCCCGCCAGCGCCGTGAGGAGTGAAGAGTGAGGCGCGAGGAGCCGGCCTCCCCGGGCTCCTCCCTCCGCTCCCCCTCCTCCGCACTCACGTTCACCGTTCTCGCCCCCACTACCGAACGGCTGGACCGCTTCCTCGCCGATCAACTGCAACTCTCCCGCACCCAGGCCGCCCGACTGGTCGCCCTGGGTGGCGTAGCCGTGAACGACACGGTCGCGCGGGCCTCGCGCCTGCTGTCCCGCGGGGAACGGGTGGCCGTCCGGTTTTCGGAGTCTGAACCCGCCCGGGCGCTGGTGCCGGCGCCGATCCCGCTGCACGTCGTCTTCGAGGACGAACACCTCGCGGTGATCGACAAGCCCGCCGGGCTGGTCGTCCATCCCGCACCGGGCCACTGGGACGACACCCTGGTGAACGCCCTGGTGGCCCGCGGAACAACGCTCTCCGGTGGCGCCGAAGGCCGCCCCGGGATCGTCCACCGCCTGGACCGCGATACCTCGGGACTGATGCTGGTGGCCAAGACCGACAAGGCTCACCGGCGCCTGTCATGGATGCTGGCCAACCGGCTGATCGGCCGGCGTTATGCCGCGCTCTGCTGGGGACACCTCGACCAGAGTCCGACCGTGATCGATGCGCCCCTGGCGCGGCACGCACGCGACCGCAAGCGGATCACGATCTCGGAACGGGGCCGTGTGGCCCGGACTGACGCCTGGGTTGTCGCCCGCCTGGCGCTGGTGGACCTGCTCCGGCTGGAGCTGCATACCGGACGGACCCATCAGATTCGGGTACACCTGGCTCACGTCGGGCACCCGGTGGTAGGCGATCCGGTGTACGCCGCCGGCGGAAGCCGCCGGATGTCCGGGGTCCAGCGGGTACCGGCAGCGGCGCTCGAGCGGCTTGCCCCCAGGCAGGCGCTGCACGCGGCCTGGCTGACGCTCGATCACCCGGTCTCTGGCGAACCGCTCGATTTCCGGGCGGAATGGCCGGCCGATCTGGCAGAGTTACTTGCCCAGGCGATGGCGCCGCACGCCGTTGCTCCCACTGAACCGCTTCGGTATCTTCGTTTCTTTGAACCACATGGCTGATTCCGACGGGCTCCGGATCGTGCTCTTTCGGGTCGGCTCGTCCCTTTGGGCTGCCCCGGCGGCGACTGTGCGCGAAGTGATCGCCGCGGTTCGGCCTACCCGGATCCCCGGTACGGCCA
Organism: uncultured Gemmatimonadales bacterium; assembly: GCA_963709905.1. Classification (GTDB taxonomy): domain Bacteria; phylum Gemmatimonadota; class Gemmatimonadetes; order Gemmatimonadales; family GWC2-71-9; genus JADJOM01. The sequence continues at coordinate 285,833 of CAVPYI010000002.1, read as the reverse complement.
CCGCCATCGCCGGCCTGGTCAACTTGCGGGGCAGCCTGCTGACGGTGGTGGACCTGCGACGGGCCGTCGGGCTGGCTGCTCCCGCGGAGCTGCCCGAGTCCATCCTGGTCGTCGAGCAGGGCGAACGGGTGGTCGGGCTGCTGGTGGACGAGGTGCTTGATCTGCTCGAGATTGCCGCCGGGGACCTGGCCCAGGGCGCCCCGCCGGCCGGAATCGACCCGGCGCTGGTTCGGGCGACGGGGCGGTATCGCGGGACGCCGTTCGTGGTGCTCGACACCGCGGCGGTGCTGGCACCGGTGATGGGGTGATGCCGGCCGGGGAAGCCGCAGGACCGCAACTCAAGGGAGGTCTGTGTGAGCCACACGGTGCTGGTCTGCGACGATGCCATCTTCATGCGCACCATGATCTCGGACATCCTTGCACAGGCTGGCTTCGATGTGGTGGGAGAGGCGGAGACGGGGCGGGAGGCGGTGGAGAAGTACCGTCAGCTCAAGCCCGACCTGGTCACCATGGACATCGTGATGCCGGACATGGGCGGGATCGAGGCGGTGCGGGAGATCTGCAAGGACGATCCGGATGCCCGCATCCTGATGTGCAGTGCCATGGGCCAGCAGGCGCTCGTGGTCGAGGCGATCCAGGCCGGCGCCAAGGATTTCGTCGTCAAGCCGTTCCAGCCCTCCCGGGTCCTCGAAGCGGTGCAACGCGTCCTCGGTTGAGGCCGCCATGGACCTTTCCCGCTACGCCGCCCTCTTCCTCAGTGAAAGCCGGGAGCAACTGGGCGCTTGTGCCCAGGCGCTGCTCGACTGGGAGCGGAGTCCCGGATCGGCCGACTCTCAGGTGACGCTGTTCCGCGCCATGCACACCTTCAAGGGCATGGCCGCGGCGATGGGATACGCAAACCTGACGGCCCTCGCCCATCGGAGCGAGTCGCTGCTCGAGCTGGTGCGGGGCGATCCCACCTCGGGGCGAGGGCTCGCCGACCTGTTCCTGCGGATCGTGGACGCGCTGGAGCGTGGCGCGCCGGTCGCGGTCGAGGGCGAGGATGCCCGGCTCGATTTCTCGGCCTTGTTCAAGGAGCTGGATGAGGCCGGCGCCGCCCGTGACGGGACCGTGTCCGCTGTCGAAGAGGTCGTCGAACCGGGGCCGGCCGGGACCGGATCCGGAGAGCGTGAGGTCACGGTGCGGATCCAGCCGGCCGCCGCCCTGCGCGGTGCCCGGGCCATGCTGGTGCTCCGCAAGGCGGAGTCGCTGGGACGGGTGAGCGGGATCCGCCCTCCGCCGGCCGTCATCGAACTGGACGGTTTCGACGGTCGGTTCGCCTTCCGGCTGGTGTCCTCGCTGGACGACCCGGCGGTGACGGCCGCGCTGATGTCGGTGGGCGACGTGGCCTCGCTGGTGGTGGGCGATGCGGCGAAAGGGGGCGTCACCGAGGGGACTGGGCGGGGACGTCAGATCCGCATCGACCTGCGGCGCCTGGACAACGTGATGAACCTGGTCAGCGAGCTGGTGGTCGCCAAGGGGCGGATGTCCGCCCTGATCGACCCGCAGACTTCGCCGGAGCTCCAGGCGGTGAACGCCCGGATCAGCCGGATCGCCAGCGACCTGTACGGCGAGGTGATCGAGGCCCGGCTGACTCCGGTGTGGCAGGTGTTCGACCGGTTCCCCCGGGTGGTCCGCGACCTCGCACGGCAGCTGGGACGGCGGGTGCGGCTGGAGATCGAGGGGGAAGAGACCCAGCTGGACCGGGCGATTCTGGACGAGATCGGTGAGCCCCTGATCCACCTGCTCCGCAACGCGATCGACCACGGGATCGAGCCAGCCGCGGAACGGAGCCGGGTGGGCAAGCCCGAAGAGGGGCTGATCCGGGTCAGCGCCTCGAGCGATCGGACCACGGTGCTGATCCGGGTGACCGACGACGGCGCCGGGATTGATCGGGACAAGGTGCGGGCCGCGGCCATCCGCGCGGGACACCTCCCGCCGGAGACGACCGAGCTGGACAACGACCTGGTGCTCCGAATCCTGAGCCGGCCGGGCTTCTCCACCGCGCCGCAGGTTACCGATGTCTCGGGGCGGGGCATCGGCATGGATGCGGTAGTTTCCCGACTGCGGGCGCTGGGCGGATCGGTGGAGCTGGATTCCGAGATCGGCGCCGGCAGCGTGTTCACCCTGCGCCTGCCGATGACCCTGGCGATCGTCCGGGCGCTGCTCGCCGGGGTGGGAACGGAGCAATATGCGATCCCGCTCGCGGGGATTGCCGAAACGCTCGAGTATCGACCGGAGCGGCTCGGCATGCTGGACGGACGGGAGGCGTTCCTGGTGCGGGACGAACTGGTTCCGACCGTCCGGCTGCGGGACCGGCTGGGGGTCACCGGCCAGCGCCCGCCCGGACGCCCGCCCGTGGTGATCGTGGAGGTCGGCGAACGCCGGGCGGCGGTGCTGGTGGACTCCCTGCTGGGACAGCAGGAGATTGTGGTGGAGCCGTTCGACGCGCCAAAGGGAACCTTGCCGGTGTTCAGCGGCGCGACCATCCTGGGCGACGGGGTGCCGACGCTGATCGTGGACCCGGCGGCGCTGGTTTGAGGAGGCCGGCATGGACGATGTAAGGGAACTCCACGCGCTGCAGCGCGACGCGCTGCGGGAGGTCGCCAACATCGGGGCCGGTCACGCCGCGACGGCGTTATCCCAGCTCACCAATCGCCGGATCATGATCTCGGTGCCCGCCGTCAATATCACACGGCTGGAAGACGTTCCCGAGATCGTGGGCCGGCCCGACGATGTGGTGGCGGCGGTTCTCATGCACATGATGGGCGACCTCACGGGCCGGACGCTGGTCCTGTTTCCGGACACCTGCGCCCGCACCCTCTGCGACATTCTGCTCCGGCGCCCGCTGGGCACCACCACCGAATTCGGAGCGATGGAGCAGTCCGGTCTCAAGGAGGTCGGCAACATCCTGTCCAGCGCCTACATGAACGCCCTCTCGGACTTCATGGGGATGATGCTGGTTCCGTCGGTGCCGAGCCTGGCGATCGACCTCAGCGGTGCGGTGCTCACGTCGATCTACATGAACTTCGGGTACGACCGCGACCACGTCTTCTGCGTCGAAACCCAGTTCCTCTTCGAGGATCCCGGACTCCAGCTCCGCGGGCACTTCCTGCTGCTCCCCGACCTCGCCAGCCTGCGGGCCATCTTCGACGCCATCCGGCTGACGTGAGGACGCCGTGACCGGGTCCGCCCTGTCCGATCGCGATCTCACGGTCCTCCGCTCCTTCGCCCGACGCATCGATCCGGCGGACGCGGGGGCGCATAACAACCTCGGTGTCCTGTACTACCAGAAAGGCCTGGTCCCGGAGGCCACCGAGGAGTTTCTGCGCGCCCTGGAGCTCGATCCGCGCATGCAGGTGGCCAAGGAGAACCTGGAGATTGCCTATCACGCCACCGGGTACTACGACCGCCGGGTGGCGGAACTGCGGGAGCGGTTGCGCCGCGAGCCACACGACAGCGCGGCGCGGTGGGAACTCGGTCGGACCTGTGCGGCGCTGGGACACTGGGACGACGCCATCGTCGAGTTCCAGGCCCTCCTGGCCCGGAAACCCGACGACATCGGGGCCCTGCTGCAGCTCGGGCTGGCCGAACGCGGGCGCGGCAACCTGGAGGCGGCCACGCAGGCATTCGAGCGGGCGCGGATGCTCGACCCGAACAGCTCGGTTACGCTGTTTCACTATGGCGAGGCGCTCTACAACCGGGGACTGTCAGAGCAGGCGCGGCAGGCGCTCGAGTCGGCGGTCCAGCGGAACCCCGACAACGCCGACGCCTACTACCTGCTGGCCTTCGTCTACGGCGACATCGGCGATCACGAAAAGGCCCGGGCGGCCACCGCCCGCGCGACCCACCTCAACCCGACGTTGGCTCGCGCCCAGAGCAATCTCGCCCTGAACCGGTATGAGGGTCTGGCGCGGGTGAGCCCGGCGGGCCGCGTCGCCGGACAGCCGGCGGCGCCCCGCCCCGAAGTGGCGGAAGGCGCCACCCTGGCGCATTACAATCTGGGCCTCGCGTTCCGCCAGAAGGGCTACTACGTCGAGGCGCTGCGTGAGTACAAGCTCGCCCTGGATGCGGCCGAAGACCCCCGTCTGGTTCGCCAGGCGATGGCCGAAGTGCATCTTCTCCGCCGGGACCTGGCGGCGGCGCTCGAGTTGTACGACGCGTTGCTCACCGAAGACCCGTCGTCACCCAAGCTGTGGAACGAGCGCGGCGTCTGCCTTCAGCAGTCCGGCCGCCGGGAGGAGGCGGCCGCGGCCTACGACCAGGCGGTGACCGTCGATCCGGACTACGCCCTGGCGTGGAACAACCTCGGTGTGCTCCGCACCCAGACTCCCGACAATGATGAAGCGCTCGAGGCGTTCCAGCGCGCGCTCCGGCTGCGCCCCAACCTGGCGGCGCCCCGGCTCAACCTGGCGCTGGCCCTGTTTCATCGTCGCCGCCTGCAGCTGGCGCTCGAGGCCTATCGCCAGGTGCTCGCCGATAACTCGCAGAACGCCCAGGGCTGGAACGGGGTCGGTCTGGTGCTGGTGGAACTGCGGCGCTTCGAGGACGGCAAGCACGCGTTTTCGCGGGCGGTCGAAGCCGATCCCGGCAACGCCTCCGCCCATTACAACCTCAGCTTCACCCTCAGTCATCTGGGCGATTTCGACGGGGCGCTCCGGGCCACCAAACGGGCGCTGGAACTCGAGCCGTTCTACGTCGCCCAGAAGTACGCCCTGACGATCGACCTGCAGTACGAGAATTCGGAAATCGCCGTCGTTCCCGAAATCTCGGCCGATGTCACGGGCGGGCTGATGGGCGACGAGTTCCAGTTTGACGAGCGCCTGCTGGACCGGGTGTTCGACGAGTTGCAGCCCGCGGAGCGGTCCCTGGGTGCCGGGGGAGAAGATCCCCTGGCCCTGGCCTCGGACTACATCCAGAAGGGGTTTCTGGAGCATGCCACCGCCCAGATCGAGCGCGCCATCACCCGGGGAACCGAGCGGGCCCGGGCCACCTCCCTGCTGGGCGAAATCTTCGCCCGGCGGGGACTCCACGGCGAAGCGCTGGAACGGTTCCGCAACGCGTTGGCTCTGGATCCGAATCAGGGCCGGGCCATGCTCGGCGAGGTGCGGGCGCTGCTCGCGCTGGGCCGGGCGGAGGAGGCCGCCGTTCAGGCCGAGACCCTGGTGCTGGTCTCGCCGGACGACGTCGAGGCGCTGGTGGCGGTGGCCCGGGCCCGACTGGCCGCCGGTATGGCCGACAACGCCCGGCATACCCTCCGCCAGGCGCGCGAGCTCGAGCCGGGTCGCCCCGACCTGCTGCTGCTGGAGGCCGGTATCGCCGCCCGGCTCGGCGATATCCCCGGGGCCGTCGAGGCCTGCCAGGCCGCCCTGCAACTCGACCCGACGGTCCCGCAGGCGTGGCGCGATCTGGGGCGCCTCGAAGAGCAACGCGAGAACTGGCTGGGCGCGAGGATCGCGTACCAGCGGGCCCTCGACCTGATCCCGACCTACATGGACGCGGCGCTCGCCCTCGGGGACCTGCTCCGGCGGATCGAGACCCCTGCGGCGTCGGTCGAGTACCTGGTGAACCTCCTCATGCTGGAGCCCTGGGATCTGGAAGCGCTGCTGCTGCTGGCCCGCTCGCTGCTCGACGACGGGCGCGCCGACCGGGCGATCGAAGCCCTGGACCGGGTCCTCAAATTCGATCCCGACCACGACAGCGGGCTATTCCATCGCGGGGTCGCCCTGGCGCGGCTCCGGCGCTATGAAGAGGCCGTGCGGACCTGGGAGCGGGTGGTCCAGGTCGCGCCGTCCAGCAGCTACGCGCAGGCGGCCCGGAGTCACGCGCGCTCCGCCCGCGACCTCGCCCACATCTTCGCCGGAGCGGCCTGAGGCATGGCGATCGAGGGTCCGCTCAAGGAACTCAGCATTCACGACGTCTTCCAGTTGCTCGATCTCAGCCGGAAGACGGGTACGCTGCGCGTCGCCTCCGATCTGCGGCAGAACGCCGGGACCGTCTACTTTGAGGATGGCGTGGTGGTGGGCGCCGAAATCCGCAGCAACCCGCATCCCCTCGGACGGATCCTGATGCGCGGGGGCCGGATCAATGAGCAGGACCTGCAGCGGGCCCGGGCGTTCCAGGCCGCGGGCGATCAGCGACGATTGGGAGAGATTCTGGTGGCGCAGGGGCTGGTGCATCAGCGGGACCTCCATCGCTACGTGCGGCAACAGGTCGAAGAAGTCGTGTTCGAGCTGGTGGGTTGGTCCGAGGGCTATTTCGCCTTCGAAGAGGGCAAGCACGGCGACTGGCCGACGGAGGCGGAAAGCCGGATCGCGACCGGCGTCATCCTCATGGAAGCGGCGCGCCGGACCGACGAGTGGTCCCGCATCGAGAAGAAGATCACCCACCTGGGCCTGGTGCCGAAACTGGCACCGGTGGTCGATACCGGCGCGCCGCTCGACCTGCTCCCCGCCGAGTGGGAGATCCTGGCGATCATCGATGGCGAGCGCTCGGTCCGCGATCTCGCGTCGGGTCTGGGGCGACCGGAATTCGAGATCGCCCGGACCCTCTTCGGTCTGGCCACGGCCGGGATTATCGTGCTCGAAGACCCAGCGCGTCGCGCCATGGAGTCGATCGGGGGGACCGACCTGCCGATCCTGCTCGGAGAGGTGGATCACCTGCTCGGCGCCGGGGACCCCGATTCGGCGCGCCAGGCGGCCGAACAGGCGGTCGCCAGTCACCCGCATCAGGCGCTCGCCCACCTGGCCTACGGCCGGGCGCTGCTCGCGGCGGGTCATCCCGGCGAGGCCGCCGAGGCCCTCTGGCAGGCGGTGCAGCTCGACCCGGGGAACGCACCGGCTCAGCGGCTGTTTGCGCTGTCGCTGGCGGCGGTCGGCCGGTTCCGGGAGGCCGCCCAGGTATGGGATCAATGGAAACGGCTGCCCGAGAAGCCCCCCGAAGAAGAGACCCAGGTGCCGGCGGTCGAGCGAGTGCGCCAGGCGGCGCTGGCGCTCGAGCTGGCGCTCCGGGGGTCGCGTGACTGAGGACATCCGGTCGCTGTCGGCGCAGTATGCCGCGGATCCGTCCAGCCTGATCTTCCTGCGGCTGGCGGAGGCGTTGCGGCAGCGGGCCCAGCTGGATGCGGCGACCCGGGTCGCGCTGGCCGGCCTCTCCCGGTATCCCCACCTCCCGGACGCTCACGACCTGTACGCCCGGATCCTCGCCGACGCCCGGGACTTCGCCACCGCCTTCGACGAGTGGGATACCGCGATCCGGCTTGCGCCCAACCACGTGGGGGCGCACAAGGGGATCGGGTTCCTGTATCATCGGGCCGGCGAGCCGGAGTACGCGCTCTACCACCTGCGCATGGCCGCCCATCTCGACCCCCACGACGAGGGCCTGCGTAAGGCGGTCGAGCGGGTCGCCGGCGGACGCGAGGTCTGGAACCGTCCGATGCCGGATGCGCCACCGGCACGGGTCGAGGAGACCCGCCCGGCGCCGGTGGCGGCCGGGGGGGGGATCCGTTCGCGGGCCTCGAAGGGGCTCGCGACCGGTTGCTGCTGGTCGATCTCGACGGGTTGCGTCTGGGTGGCGGGCTGACAGGCCCCGACGGTCGCAACGTGAGCGATGAATCCGCGGCCGTGCTGGCCGGAGCGACCCGCGAGGCCGGCCGGGCCGCACGGCTGATCGAGCTCGGGGAATGGAACCACCTCACGATCGAGGGCTCCGAGATCAGCGCCTGCATCCTCAATCCCACCTCCGACACCAGCCTGCTGGCCGCGATGGACGCCGGAATGCCGGCGGGACAACTCTCCTTCTTCGCCGAGCGCGCGGCCAAGTCCGCCCGCGCCTGGCTGGAACGGGTCAGATGACCGATCAGTACGAGTCGCTGCTCGAGACCCTGACCCGGCTGCGGGGCATCCGCGGGGCCCTGGTCGTGGACCTGGCGGACGGGCTGGTGGTGGCCGAGTCGCTCATGGGTGGCCTGCGAGGAAGCGCGGTCGCGGCCATGGCGGCCAACATCACCGGCCGCTGCGTCGACCTGGCCGAACGCTCGGGCTTTGGCATGTGCCGGTTTCTGCACCTGCAGGCGGCCGATGGGTCGCTGCTGGTGGCGCCGGCGCCGGCCGATCTGCTGCTGGTCGCCATCGCCGGCCGGGATGTGCCGCTGGGACTGCTCCGCCTCGAGATGCTGCGGATGGCGGAGCGCCTGGTCTGATGCGGGCCATCGAGCCCTGGGTGCTGGGGCCGCTCCGCACCTTCGTGGCCGAATCCTCCACCCGCCTCACGCTGCTGATGACGACGTCGGGGCAGGTGGTGGCGCAGCATGGATTCGCCGGCGCACTCGACTTGATGGCGGCGGCCGCTCTGGGCTCGGGCATCGTGGCTTCCAGCAGCGAACTCGCCATCCAGATGGCGTGGCCCGCGTTCCGGCTCGTGACCCACCACGGCGACCGCCAGAGCCACTTTCTCGCCTGGTTCGATACGCCCCGCGGGCGGTGGGTGGCGCTGGTGGTCTACGGCAGCGAGACCAAGCTCGGGCTGGTGCAGGTGTTCTTCGACCAGCTGGTGGAGGAGCTGGTCGCCGCCGCGCCGGCGGAACCGGCGCAGAAGCGTGAAGTACTGGCCGCGGATTTCGAACGGGAGCTCAATTCGAGCCTCCGGGCCCTTTTCGGACGATAGACCATGTCGCTCGTCAACTTCACCACCCGCGAGATCACCTGCAAGATCGTCTACTACGGTCCGGGACGATCGGGGAAGACGTCGAATCTGCAGTACATCTACGGTCGCGTTCCCGAGGCGCGTCGGGGCCGCATGGTCAGTCTGGCGACCCACACGGACCGGACCCTGTTCTTCGATTTTCTGCCGCTCGACCTCGGCGTGATCAGCGGCTTCACCACCCGGTTCCAGCTCTATACCGTCCCCGGGCAGGTGTACTACAACGCGACCCGGAAACTGGTGCTCCAGGGCGCGGACGGGGTGGTCTTCGTCGCGGACAGCCAGGCCCGCCGCCTCGAGGACAATATCGAGAGCCTGCAGAACATGCAGGCGAACCTGCTGGCCCAGCGGGTCGACGTGCGGACGTTCCCGCTGGTGCTGCAGTACAACAAGCAGGATCTGCCGTCCGATCTCATCCTGACTCCGGCCGACCTGGACGAGGCGCTCAACTTCCGTGGCCAGCGCAGCTTTCCCGGTGACGCACTGCGCGGGGCCGGGGTGTTCGAGACCCTGAAGGGCATCTCGGAGCTGGTCCTGAAACGGCTGGCTGCCTCGGGGAGCGGAGCGGCCTGATGACGCGGCTCAACCCGCGCCACCGATTCGATTCCTACATCGTGGGCTCGGCCAACCGCCTGGCGGTCACGGCGGCGCGCACGGTGGCCGAATCGCCCGGGGCGATCTACAACCCGCTGTTCATCTACGCGGGCTCGGGTATGGGCAAGACCCACTTGTTGATGGCCATCGGCCACCACGCGGTCGAGGTCAACCCGCAACTCACCGCCGAATACCTCACCCTGGACGAGTTCATCGAGGCGTTCAACGCGAGCATCGCCGCGGGGCACGGCGAGGCCTTTCGCCGCCGCTACACCGATGTCGGCGTGCTCCTGGTCGACGACGTGCAGTTCCTCACCCACCGGCGCGAAATGCAGGCCGAACTGCTGCGGCTCACCAGCACCATGCTCGGCGCCGGCCGCCAGATGGTGCTCGCCAGCGATCGCCCTCCCAACGAGATCGAGTCGCTCGACGAGCGCTTGATCCAGCGGTTCGCCGGCGGGCTGGTCATCGACATCTCGGCGCCCGATTACGAGACCCGGGTGGCGATTCTGAACCGTCAGGCCGCGGAACGGAAGGCCCATTTCGATCCCAGCGTGATCGAGGCCGTCGCCACGTTGCCGATCGGCAGCATCCGGGCCCTGATCGGTGCGTTCAACCGGCTGGTGGCGTTTCAGGCGGTGCATGACGGGCCCATTTCCTCGCAGCACGCCCGGGCCCTGCTGGCCAAGGCCATGCCGGTCGCCCCGGCCGCGAGTGGCGCCGTGCCCGGGTCCGGCGGGCCGGGCGCCCTGGCCGAGCTGGTGTCGGACCGGGCCCAGAGCCGGTTGTCGAGTCCAGGGCTGAGCTCCGACGAGTTCGGTGCGTTCCTGTCGGAGATCTCTTCGGCCGTGGCCCGTCAGGTCGATGCGTGGCGTGGCCGGGTGGCGGAGGCGATCCTGCGGTGGCAGGGCGAGGGCTACCGTACCGGTCGGCTGGAACGGCTGCTGGAGGGCGAGACCCCGGTCGATCCCGACGCCGCGCTCCGCGATTTCGAGGAAGATATCGAGCGCCTGAAGCAACTCGGGGCCGATGCCCAGGAGCTCGACACCGGCCTGGCGGGTCTGCCGGTGTTTCGGGACCCCGATGCGATCCGCGAAGCCCGGGCCGAGGTCGACCGGGCTCGGGAAGGGCTGAGCCCGCCGCCCGGGCCGGCGCCGATCTGGCGGGTCGAGGAGTTCGTGGAGTCGGCCGCCAACCGGGTGGCGACCGGCGCCGCGCGAGCGGTGTTGGCGGAGCCAGGCCAGCGGTACAACCCGCTGGTGGTGTTCGGGCCGATGGGTTCGGGCAAGACCCACCTGCTGCACGGCATGGGCAACGTCCTGGCCCAGGTGCCGAACATGCTGGTAGCCTGTCTGCGGTCCCAGGACCTGGTGGACGACCTGATCAAGGCGATCGACCGGGACCGGATCGCGTGGTGGCGAGCGCGATTCCGCCGGGTCACGGCCCTGCTGGTGGACGACGTCCACCTGCTCGCGGGCAAGGACCGGACGCAGGAGGAACTCTTCTGGCTCTACAACCTGCTCGCCGAGAGCAATCACCAGATGATCTTCACCTCGGCGGTCGCCCCGGCGGAACTCGAGGGCATCGAGCCCCGGTTGCGGACCCGGCTCGAGGCGGGATTGGTCGTGGAACTGTCCCCGCCCGATCGCGACGTCCGCGAGGCGATCGTGGCGCGGCTCCTCCGGGAGAAGGTCGGCGAAGCGGACTCCGAACTCGCGGCCTACCTGGCCGCGCGGCCGGTGGAGACGGTGCGCGGCCTCCAGGGCCTGGTGCAGCGGGTGCTGGCGGCGGCGGACGCGAACCAGGAGCGGCCGACTCCCGGCCTCGCACGCCAGGTGCTCGAGGGGAATCCCGCCGGGCCGGCGCGCCGCACCACCGGAGGGCGCACCAGCGGTCTGCTGTCGCCCACCGGCAGCCTGCGCAGTCGTGAGAAGATGGTCTGGGACTGGCCGGATATCGCGGATCGTCTGATCGAGGAGCTGCGCTGATGGCGATCAAGGGCAGCCTCAAGGAAGCGAGCCTTCCCGACGTCCTGCAGCTGCTGGCACTCGGCAAGAAGACCGGCTGCCTCGCCGTCGCCGACCGCCAGAACTTCGGCTACATCTACTTCGAGGACGGGCGCATCTGCTACGCCTCGATCGTGAACCGGCGTGACCGGATCGGCGACCTGCTGCGCAAGAACCAGCTGGTCACCAACGAGCAGCTCGACCAGGCGATCCGGGTGCAGGAGGTTCACCGCGAGCGCCGGCTCGGCGACATCCTGATCGAACTCGGGGCCGTGGCGCGGGATCAGCTGGAGGGCTTGCTGTTTCTGCAGATTGAAGAGGCCGTGTATCTCCTGTTCACCTGGACCCAGGGCACGTTCAACTTCGAGCCCGGCGTCCGGCCGGAGCAGCAGGTGTTCACGGTGTCGATCAACCCGGAGAGCCTGCTGCTGGAAGGCGCCCGCCGGGTCGACGAATGGAGCCAGATCGAGAAGAAGATTCCCAGCTTCGACCTCATCTTCTCGGTGGACCCGGCCCACGCCCCGGGCGCCGACGTGGAGCTCTCAGCCGCCCAGCACCGAATCCTGCCGCTGCTCGACGGCACGCGCGACGTGCGCCAGGTCATGGACGAGTGTTCGCTCATCGAATTCGATGCCGCTGCGGCGCTGTTCGGTCTGATCACCGCCGGGTACGTGCGGCGGGTCGGCACCTCGGCCAAGCGCGAGGCGCCCCGGGCCAACGACACCCGGGTCCAGGAACACCAGAACCTGGGCATCGCCTTCTACAAGACCGGCATGCTCGACGAGGCTCAGCGGGAGTTCCGGCGGGTCGCCGATCTTCGACCGGACGAGCCGGGAGCGCACTTTTACCTCGGGCTCATCGCCCTCAAACAGGCACGCTGGCTCGAAGCGGTCGATGTGCTCCAGGCCGCGGCGGAGCGGGGCAGCCGACGCGCCGGTGCGCTGCACAACCTGGCCTTCGCCTACGAACAGCTGGGCCGCCTGGCGGAGGCGGAGGCGGCATACGCCGAAGCCGCGACGCAGGCGCGGGACGATCCGCGCATCATGATCGGCTGGGGGGTCGCGGCGCTGAAGCGCAACGATACCGACGTGGCGCTGAGCCGGTTGCAGCGGGCGGGCGAGATGCTCGGGGATCGGCCGCGTCCGCCGACCTGGTTCTGGGCCACGGCCCTGGCCACCGCCTGTCAGGGCGACCTGGGGAATGCGATGGATCTTGCCAAGAACGGCGTCGCTGCCCACCCCGACAGCGCGCCACTCCGCAACAATCTGGCGGTGCTCCAGGAACTGGGCGGCGATCTCGCCAGCGGTGAGATGATGCTGCGAACCGCCCTGACGGAGGATCCGACACTGGCCCAGGTCTCCAAGAACCTGGGTGACCTGCTGTATCGCGCCGGGCGGTACGACGATGCCTTCGAGGCCTACGAGCGGGCGGCGAAGCTCAGCCCCGACCTGGGGGACGATCTGTATTTCAAGATGGGGAACATCGCCTTCAAGCGCCGCGATCGCGATCGGGCCCGCGCCTGCTGGAAGCGGGTGACCGAGATCAACCCGGGACACCAGCTCGCCAGGGCCAACCTCGATACCCTGGACGCCACGGCGTGAGCGGCCCGGACGACCCCGGGTTTGCCGCGCTCGCCGGGCGCATCGCGGGGCGGAGTGGGCTCGACGTGGCGGCCTACAAGGACCGCTGTCTCCGGCGCCGGATCGCTTCCCGGATGCGGGCCTGCGGAGCGCGTACCTATGACGACTACGTCGCCCTGATCGATCGACAGCCCGAGGAGCTGGAGCGATTGCTCGATGCGCTGACGATCAACGTGACCAAGTTCTTCCGCAACGCGGAGACCTGGGGCTGGCTGGGGAACCAGGTGCTGCCCACCCTGCTCAAGACGCGCGAAGGGCGGCTCCGGGCCTGGAGCGCCGGGTGCGCCTCCGGGGAGGAGCCCTACACGTTCGTCATGCTGGTGGACCTGGTGCTGGAGCGGATGGGCCACGCCGCCTGGCTCAGCCGGCTGCACGTCGACGCCACCGACATCGACCGGGTGTCGCTCGATCGGACGCGGGCGGGCCGCTATCATATCCGGGCCTTCAGTGAGGCGGACCCGGCCATCCCGGGGCGGTTCTGCCTGCCGATCGACAAGGACCATGTCGAAGTGCGGCCCGAGGTTCGCGCCCGGGTCAACGTCCGCCGCTTCGACCTGACGGGGGAAGAGCGGCCGGACACCCCGTACGACCTGGTGATCTGCCGCAACGTCGTCATCTATTTCGATCGCGCGGTGCAGGAGCGGCTGATGCACCGGTTCGCCGATGCCCTGGTGCCGGGGGGTGTGCTGGTGCTGGGCAAAGTCGAGACCATCGTCGGCTCGGCACGGGCCCGCTTCGAACTGGTCGAGCCGCGCGAGCGCATCTATCGGAAGGCCGCCTGATGGCGGAGGAGATCCTGGTGCGAGTAGCCGACCTTCGCTCGGCGCGTGGCGAAGCCGTCCTGGCCACCCTCGGCCTGGGCAGCTGCGTGGCCATCCTGCTGCACGACGCCGGCGCCGTGGTGGGCGGCCTGTCTCACGTCCTGCTGCCCTCGCGCTCCCTCACCCGGCCCGGGGACAATCCGGGACGCTTTCCCCAGTCCGCCGTGCCCGCGCTGGTGGAGCAGATGGTCGGGCTGGGGGCCGACCCACGGCGAATGGTGGCGAAGCTGGTCGGAGGCGCCAGCATGTTCGCGGCGCTGGCGCCGTCCGGCTCGGTGCAGATGGGGGACCGCAACGTGATCGCGGTCCGCGATGTCCTGAATCAGCTGGCCATCCCGATCGTGGCCGAGGCGGTGGGCGGAAGCCAGGGACGGTCGGTCTGGTTTCACGTTGCTCCCGGACGGGCACTGGTCCGGGTGGTCGGGCAGCGTGAACAGGCCCTCTGAACTCCCCGGCGTGCTGGTCGTCGACGACAGCGCCTTCTTCCGACGACTGGTGAGCGAGCTGGTGGGCGGCTCCGGCGAGTTTCGCGTGGTCGGCACCGCCTCGAACGGCCGGCAGGCGCTGGAACAGGTGCACGCCCTGGCGCCCGACATCGTGACCATGGACCTGCAGATGCCCGAGCTGGGCGGACTCGACGCGATCGGGTACATCATGTCCGAGTCCCCGCGACCGGTGGTCGTGGTGAGTTCGCACGCCGGCCATGGATCGACCGCGGCCATCCGCGCCCTCGAACTGGGAGCGGTCGAACTGGTCCTCAAGGACGACGGCGACGGCCGGGTGTCGGCGCTGCGCATCGCGCCCCGACTGATCAGCGCGCTCCGGGCCGCCGCGGCGTCGGACGTCCGCCGGGTGCCGGTGCTGGCTCGGCCGAGGTCCAGCGGTCCGAGCGGCGTCCTTCCACGGCCCGAAGGCGAGGCCCGACGCTGCCTGGCCATCGCAGCCTCTACCGGGGGACCGCGCGCCCTGGCGGAACTGGTGCCGGGGATTCCGGTCGGGCTCGAAGGCGCCGTGCTCATCGTGCAGCATATGCCACCCGGGTTCACCCGGAGCCTGGCCGATCGGCTCAACGGGCTCAGCGCCTTGCGAGTGGTCGAGGCGGAGGAAGGCATGCCGGTCCGATCGGACACCGCCTATGTGGCGCCGGGGGATTATCATATGCGAGTGCACCCCAGACCGAAGGGGCTGTGCCTCAAACTGGATCAGGAGCCGACCGTCTGGGGTGTACGGCCCGCCGCCGATCCCCTGTTCCATTCGGTGGCCCGCGCCTTCGGGCCGGCCGCGGTCGGAGTGGTGCTGACGGGCCTTGGACATGACGGGGCGGCCGGTCTGCTGGCCATCCACAACGCGGGCGGCGTCGGCATCGCCCAGGACCGGGACACCTCGACCGTGTACGGCATGCCGGGCGCCGCCCTGATGGCCGGTGGCACCGACCTGGTGCTGCCGCTGGGGGCCATCGCGGAACAGGCCGGCGTACTCCTGCGAGAGGTGCCACGACGGTGAGCCGGCGAGTTCTCGCGACCGGTGATGAGCTGCAGTTCCTGGTCTTCCGCCTGGGACAGCAGGAGTTCGCACTGAGCATCGCTCAGGCCGAGCGGATTCTCCGCTACGAGGCGGGGGCGGTGATCGCCGGCGGCCCGAAGTTCCTCGATGGCTTCCTGCCGTTCCGGGACACCACCGTCCCGCTGCTCGACCTCCGGCGTCGGGTCGGCGGCGAGCCGACCGATCGCGAGGAGACCCGGGTCATGGTGCTGGCGCTCGACGGGGTGGCCCTCGCGCTGGTGGTCGATCAAGTGACCGAGGTGCTCCGGGTCGACACCCGGACGATCCTCGAGGCGACAACGCCGGTACCCGGATTCCCGGCAGCGGCCGTCGGCGGCAGCATCGCCCGGCCGGGACGAACCATCATGATACTGAACGCCCCGCGGCTGCTGACCGGCGCCCAGCGGGTGACGTTATCGGAGGGGCGGACGTGAGCGGAACCCAGGGAGCGGACCCGCTGGTCGCGGGTTACCGCAAGCATTACAAGGAGATCGCCGCGCGACTCGACAAGGCGGCGTCGGCTGCCGAGCGTGAGGCGGTCAAGCGCGAGATCATCGCGTTCTTCAAGCGCGTGGACTCGGCCCTGAGCGAGCTGGCCCAGGTGAAAGAGGAGATCCGGGCCCTGGTGGACCGGTACAAGCAGCTCTCGACGGCAACCGACAGTGCCCAGGCTCCGCAATTCACCGGCGCGCGGCCGGTGGTCCAGCAGGACCACCTGGGCGCCTCCACCTACATCGAGAAGGGCTGGAGCCTGATCTCGCTCGGCGACTACGCCGGTGCGATCCAGGCTCTCACCAAGGCACTGACGCTCGCGCCCTCCGAGATCCAGGCCCAGTCGCTGCTGGGCTGGGCCCAGATGCTGCACGAGGACTACGACGAGGCGCTGGGGACCTTCAGCCGAGTGCTGATGAAGGAGCCGGCCAATTCGCTGGCCCGGATCAACGTCGGGTATATCTGCCTCAAGAAGCGGATTTTCGGCGAAGCGATCGAGCACCTGTCGAAGGCGATCCGCCTCGACAACGACCGCAAGGCCACGCTCTACGCGCACTACTACCTCGGTCTCGTGTACCTCGAGCGCGAGATGTTCGAGGATGCGGTCACCTTCTTCCAGAAAACCATCGCGCTTGGTCCGAACCTCATCGAGGCCCACTACGAATCGGGCCGGGCCAGCTGGTTCATGGGGGACAAGGACGCGGCCAAGATCGCGTGGTCGGAGGGTTACAAGGCCAACAAGTTCAACCCGTGGGGAAAGCGCTGCAAGGAAATGCTGGACCTCACGGCCGGTGGAGGCGAACCCCCGCGCAGCTCCTCCTGACTCTTGCACTCGCCGCCGTTCAGGCGCCCCAGGGCGCCGTTCAGGTTGGTACTGTCACGGTCGTCGCCCCGCCGGAGCGGCGAGCCGTGGCGATCGCCCTGGCGGAACGCGCCGAGCGACCGCTCCTCTGGCCTGGTCTCGGGCGGCGGTCACCGCCACCATTCCTGCTGATTCTGGCGGAGGACTCCGCCGCGCTGGCGCGCCTGACGAGGGGACGGGCACCGGGCTGGGGCGCGGGAGTGGCGCTGCCCGCCGCGCGGACGATCCTCCTGCGGGCCGATTTGCCCGATCTCGAGCAGACCCTCCGCCACGAATTGGGGCACCTGATCCTGCGGGAGGCCGTCCGCACTCGTCTCCCGCTGTGGTTCGATGAGGGCTACGCCGCCTGGGCATCCGGGGAAGTGGGTCGATTCCAGGTTCTCGAGCTCAATCTGGCGGTCGCCGCCGGTCGCATCCCCAGGCTCGATGAACTCGATCGGATGCTCCGCGGCTCGGCCCAATCCGCCGATCTGGCCTACGCACTGGCGGCCTCGGCGGTAGCCGAGATCGCCCGCCGCCCCCGCCGCTCGCCCTTGAGCGGCTGCTTGACCGGCTGGGCGAGGGCGACGGCTTCGGCTCGGCTCTGGTGAGTTCGACCGGCCTGACCCTCGATCGGTTCGATGAGGCCTGGCGGCGGTCGTTGCGGGGGCGGTACAGCCTGCTCACCTGGATGGTGGCCGGTGGGTCTGTGGACTCTCATCGCGTTCAGCCTGGGGGGACTGGTCTGGTACCGGCGCGAGCGGGACCGGCCGCGCCGTCTCGCCCTGGACATCGGCTGGGACCTTCCGGTGGAGACGCCGTCGGCTGGGCCGGACTCCGCAGGCCGGATCGGAGCCCGTTGACCCGGGAAGGAACTCACAGTAAGCTCAATCCCCATGCCAAGTTCCGACTCCGCCCCAGTGGGCCGACGCTGCGCTTCGGCCGGCGCAATGTCCTCCTCCTCGGGGCGGCAATCGTCTCCCTCATCGCCGGGTACGCCTGGTTGCACGCCGGGGGTACCACCGGGGCGGCTGCGCTGCTGGTGCTGGGGTACTGCGTGCTCTTTCCATTGGGGATCGCGCTCTAGCCCGACTCCGTTGGAAGGGCCGGTCGTTTCCGGCGCCGGACGCGTGGCGCTTGCATCGCCCGGGCGAATAGCTCAGCTGGTCCAGAGCGCCTGCCTTACACGCAGGATGTCGGGGGTTCGAATCCCTCTTCGCCCATTGGCTGGCTCGGTACGCCAGTTGCGTCGTATGTCCGGCGCCCCTTTCTCGTGGAGAGTGCTGATGCACGTGGTCCGTCTGCTCACCATCGCCTTGCTGACGAGCGGAACAGCGGTGGCTCTGCCGGCGCAGATTCCGACGCGCCGTCCGCCTCCCGGCGGCAGCACCTCGAACGCGCCGCGCCTTCTGGTGGGCACTCCGCACTCGTTCAGCGCCCAGGATTCGGCGCCCGCCGTCGCCATCGGCGACGGTCTCCGTACCCGAATGGACAAGGTCGCAAACAGTCAGTTCCGGGTGGTGACCCGGACCGAGATGAACACCGCTCTCAAGGAGTTCGGATACCCGGTCGATGCGATTCTCGGCGCCCTTCCGCTGCGAGCCCTGGCTCAGGCGCTGAACTCGCGGGTGCTTGTCTCGACCACCGTGACCCGGGCCGGCGGAGGGTTCAGCGTGGTCACCCGCCTCGCCGGCATCAATGACGATGCCGGCAACGTGGTTTCGATGACCCAGGCCGCGGGCCAGTCCGCCGCCGATCTCGGTGCCAGGATCGCCGACGGGTTCGGGCCCGCTCTGAAGGTGTGGAGTGACGGAAAGGCCTGCGTGGATCAATCGAAGACCGCGCCGGAGAAGGCGTCCCAGGCCGCGCGGAAGGCGATTGCCGCGGTCCCAACGCACGGACTGGCGAACTACTGCCTCGGCCAGCTGGTGGTGGCCCGGGGCCGGAAGGCCGACAGCGCCGAGGCCATGGGGTATTTCCAGGCGGCGGTCAAGGGCGATCCGCTGAGCCTCGCCGCCTGGACCCAGCTCGCGGGCGGACATGAGGCCGCCAACGACACCGCGAAGACTGTAGACGCGCTGCTCCAGATGCTGCGCATCGCGCCGACCAACCAGCCGCTGCGCGATCTGGTGTTCAAGAAGCTCCTCGGGTACGGCCGGCCGGAACTCGCCGAGCAGGTGGCGGATGAGGGGCTGAAGCTCGATCCAGGCAACATCGATGTGGTGGAGCTGCGCGCCAACGCCCGGGCGTTCCGGGAGAACTACAGCGGCGCGCTGGACGATCTCGAGCACATCGTCGAGCTCGACTCGACCCGCGGTGACAGCACGTTCTACGTGAAGTACCTGGTGTTCGCCAGCCAGAAGCCCGACACCGCCCGCCTGGTGCGCTGGGCGGCGCGCGCTCTGGGGAAATTTCCTGAGAACCTCACCTTGATCAAGCAGAGCGTGGGGGCCTACTCCCAAGTGGGTGCGAGCGAGAGTCTCCTCAGGGCGCTCAATCTGCTGGTCAAGCTGGATACCGCCTCGGCCGTGGGCTTTGCGCTGCAGGAGGCGAAGACCCGGCAGGAAGCCAAGGACTACAAGGGGGCGGATCCGTTCGTGGCCCTGGCCGCCCAGTATGGTGACCCGGCCGCCAAGGACGGCGCCGCCGCCCTCATGCTGCAGGGTGTCACCCCGATGCTGGCCCCGCCCCAGAACTGGCAGGGGATCGCCGACAGCACCAGGGCGATTCTGGCGCTGGCCGCGCCGACCGGCAGAGTCGCTCCGATCGCGAGTCACTTCCGCGGTCTTGCGCTGGTCAACATCATCGCCGCCACCGACAAGGAAGCCGAGGCCCAGAAGTCGTGCGACCTGGCCCGGAAGATGGAGACGATGACCGGGGAGGCCGAGGCCACGTTCGCCGCGGCGGAAGGCTACGCGGCCCAGAAAGACGCGCGCGACCAGATGCTGAAGTACCTTACCGGGAACCGGCGACGGATTGATTCGATGATCAAGGTGTACTGCAAGTAGAGAGGTGAAAGGTGAAGGGTGAAAGGGGCAGGGAAGGCGGCTCGTCACCCTTCACCGTTCACCTTTCACCTTTTCACCGTTCACCAACCACCTTCGGGGCGCGTCGCCACTACCATCAGCCGGAATGTCTCTCTATATTGCCCGCCCGTCTCCTGGGGCTGTAGCTCAGCTTGGTTAGAGTGCCGCACTGTCACTGCGGAGGTCGCGGGTTCGAGCCCCGTCAGCCCCGTCCTCGATGTCCTGGCACCCCGTCCGCTGCTGCGGGCGGGGTGCCGTATTTCTGATTCCAGCGGCCGACATGATGTCAGGAAGCGAGTCGACCTTTCACCAGCCGGTCCTGGCGACCGAGGTGGCGACCCTGGCCGCGGGAGTCGGCCGGGTAGTCGACGGTACGCTCGGCGGGGGCGGTCACGCCCGGCTGTTTCGCGCCGCCGGGGCGGACGTGCTGGGTATCGATCGCGATCCCGGTGCGATCGCCGAAGCGCGGGCCGTGCTCGGGGAGACCGGGGTGCGCTATCTCCAGGCGGCCTTCTGGTCGGATACCGCGCTCGAGGCCATTACCCAGTTCCGGCCGGATCTGATCTTCCTCGATCTCGGCGTGTCGTCACACCAGTTCAATACCGCGGCGCGCGGTTTTTCCTTCCGGCCTGGAGCCGGCCTGGACATGCGGATGGAGCAGGCTGGAGCGACGGCGGCCGACCTGCTCAACCGGGCCTCGGAGACGGAACTGCGGGCCGTGTTCGAGCGGTACGGGGATGAACGGCGGGCCGGGCGGCTGGCGCACGAAATCGTGCGGCGGCGGGCGACCGAGCCGTTTGCCACCAGCGATCACCTGGTGAACGCGATCCGCGCGACGCTCGGCCCGCGCAGCGGCCCCCCGGAATTCGCCCGACTCTTCCAGGCCGTGCGCATCGCGGTGAACGACGAGCTGGCGGGCCTGGCCGCCGCGCTTCCGCGCCTGCGGGATGCGCTCGGTTCCGGTGGGCGCTTGGCGGTGATCAGTTATCATTCGGGCGAGGATCGGATCGTCAAACAGGCGTTCCGGGAATGGGCCCGGGCCTGCGTGTGTCCGCCCGGGGTTCCCATCTGTACCTGCCGGGGCAGGGCGCTGGGTCGGCTTGAACCCAGGAAACCGATCCGGCCCACTGAACTCGAAACCGCGCGCAACCCGAGGGCCCGGAGTGCCACCCTCCGCATCTTCCGCAAAGAGTAGAGTCCGCGGTCGCCACTGGGTCATGCTGTGGCTGCTGGTCTTCCTGGCGGTGGCGGTCGCGATCCAGGCCCGCCAGGCCGCCAGCGTCCAGGCCACCAGCCGGGTCAGCCGGCTCCGGGAGGAGCGGGCGGCCCTCGAGGCCCAGCGTGCGGCGCTGGAGCGCCAGATCCGGATCGCGACCAGCCGCCGGGAGCTGGCCCGACGCGCCGAGACCGAGCTCGGCTTGCACGCTCCGCTGGAATCGGAAATCGACCTGCTCAAACTCCGCACCCGCCGTCGCTGACGCATGGCCAAGCCCGCCGCCCGCATCAGTCTGATTCAGGCCGTGCTCGCCCTGGGCGCGCTGGCGGTGGTCGTTCGCGCCGCCGAGCTGCAGTTGCTGGAGGGCCCGACGTGGCGAGCCGAGGCCGAACGGACCCGGCGGGAAAAACGGGTCCTGCCGGCTCGGCGGGGTGACATCCACGATCGCAACGGGGTGCCGCTCGCCGTCACCCAGGAGTATTACGAGGTCGGTATCGCCCCGAACGAGCTGCGGGACCGGGTGCGAGATGCCCGCACGATCGCCCGGGGACTGGGTCTGCCGCTGGCGCGGGTGCTGCGGGACCTGACGACCAGGAAATGGATCGCCCTGCGCGGGCCGTACAACGGGCTCGAGGTCCGGGAGCTCCGTCCGCTGCGCGGGGTCTACCTGGACGGAGAGTACCAGCGGCATTATCCGGCGGGCCCACTGGCCCGGGGCGTGATTGGCGCATTGCTGCCCGACAGCGGGCAGGGGGCCAGCGGGGTCGAGCTGGCCCTGGATTCGATCCTGACCGGCGTCCCCGGCGAAGCCGTCGTGCTCAAGGACCGGCGGGGCCGAACCTACGTCTCGCCCTCCCGGCTGAGTCGGCCGCCGGCGCCGGGGAAACAGGTCTACCTCACCCTCGACGCGGAACTCCAGGAGATCGCGGAACGGGCGCTGGAAGACGCGATGCAGGAGTTCGAGGCGGCCGGCGGCGACATCGTGGTGCTCGACCCGCGGAGCGGTGAACTGCTGGCCCTCGCCTCACGCCAGACCATCAACGGCAGGGTGGTCGCGACCACCGCCACCTTTCTCACCCATCCGTTCGAACCGGGATCCACCGCCAAGCTGTTCACGGCCGGGGCGCTGCTCGCGCTTCAGCGGGTGGACTCCGCCGACGCGGAGTACGCCGAAAACGGCGTGTGGCAAATGCGGATCAACAAGCGGGGCGACACCCGGCCGATCCGCGATACCCACAAGAGCGCCGGCTTTCTCACCCTGCCCGACGCGATCAAGGTGTCCAGCAACATCGCGATGGGAAAGTTCTCCGAGCGGCTTTCGGCCGCGGAACAGTACGACGCGCTCCGCGATTTCGGGTTCGGCAGTCCGACCGGGGTGGAGTTTCCGTCGGAATCCCGGGGACGGCTCCGGTTTCCCACGGAGTGGGATGGCTACAGCAAGCCCAGCATCGCAATGGGGTACGAGTTCGAGGTCACGCCCGTGCAACTGGCCGCGGCCTACGCGGCCATCGCGAACGATGGCATCCTGCTCACGCCGTCCCTGGTGCGCGAGATTCGTTCTCCCGCGGGGAAGGTGCTGTACCGGCATCGGCCGGAGCCGGTGCGTCGGGCGGTGCCCGCCGTCGTGGCCAAGGCCCTCATGGGGTATCTCCAGCGGGTGGTCGGACGAGGCGGCACGGCGGAGGCCGCCCAGCTGGCCAACTGGATCCTGGTGGGGAAGACGGGGACGGCGATCCGGCACGACGGAGGCGAATACCAGTCCGGCCATTATACCGCGTCGTTCGCGTCGATTTTCCCGCTGAGCGAGCCCCAGATCGTGGTCGTCGTCAAGATCGACGATCCCCGTAGCGGCAAGATCTACGGTGGCGAAACAGCGGCCCCGCTCACCCGGACCATGCTCGAGGAAACCCTGGCGGCCCGCCGCAGCGCGCTCGATCGCAGCCGGCTGGCCGGCCCTGGGGTCGAGCCGCCCACGACCGATACCAGGCCGGCCGCCGAGGATCCCCCCGAGGCCCGGGTCATCGTGAGCCTCCCAGTGGGCGCCGACTCCGCGGAGACCCAGCGCCCGCGGCCGGTGCCCAATGTCGCCGGCAGCTCGCTCCGCCGGGCCGCCAACGCGCTGCACCGCCGGGGCTTCCGGGTGGCGATCCGGGGCAATGGTCGGGTCCAGCGTACCACTCCCGCCGCCGGCGAATCGGCGGCGTTCGGCGCCACGATCACGGTGTGGGCCGAATGACCACCCGGATCCTGAGCGACCTGGTGGGCGTGCTGCGCCGTGAGGGCCTGTCGGCGGGGTCGACGGTCTCGGCGCAGCCGGTGACCGGCATCAGCGCCGACAGCCGCAGTGTGGCCCCGGGGATGGTCTACGTTGCGGTGCGGGGATCCCAGGCGGATGGGCACCAGTTCGTGCCGGAGGCCATCCGTCGGGGTGCGGTGGCGGTGGTGGTGGAGCGTCCGACCGGCGCCGCCGTACCCGAACTGATCGTGGAGGACGCCCGCCGCGCGGCGCTCGCGCTGGGACGGTTCTGGCATGACGATCCCGGTCGGCAGCTCACGCTGGTGGGGGTGACCGGCACCAACGGCAAGACCACCACGACGGCGCTGGTCCGGCACCTGCTCAACGCCAGCGCGACCGCCGGCAGTATCGGGACGCTCGGGGCGTTCGACGGGGCCGGAGCGCCCGTGCCATCCACCGCCGGAACGTTGACCACCCCCGGTCCGATCGACCTGCAGGCGACCCTGGCTCAGCTGGTCGGCCGGGGAGTCACCCACGTGGCCATGGAGACCTCGTCGCACAGCCTGGACCAGGGGCGTCTGGACGGCCTGAGCTTCGGGGTGGGCGTGTTCACCAATCTGACGCGCGATCACCTCGATTATCACGCCACGATGGAGGCCTACCTCGCGGCGAAGCTGCGGCTCGACAGCCTGCTCGGCCCGGATGGCGTGCAGGTCGTCAACGGCGACGATCCGGCCTGGCGCGCGCTTCCGTCCGGCCGACGGCGGCTGACATTCGGAATCGGTGGTGCGGCGGACATCCGGTCGGAAGAGCTGGAGTTGGGTAACGCCGGAACGACCTTCCGGCTGGTGACGCCGATGGGACGGGCCGTGGTTCGACTCCCCCTGCTTGGTGAGTTCAACGTGGCCAACGCGCTCGCCGCGGCGGCGGCCGCGCTTGGGCTGGAACAGGCGCTCGACGAAATCGTGGACCGTCTCGGTGCGGCACCGCAGGTGCCGGGCCGGATGGAACGCCTGGCCACCGAGCCGGCGGTGATTCTGCGCGACTACGCCCATACCCCGGACGCGCTGGAGCGTGCCCTTGCGGCCCTCCGCCCGCTGACGCCCGGTCGCCTGCTGGTGGTGTTCGGCTGCGGTGGGGACCGCGACCGCGGCAAGCGGGCGGTCATGGGGCGGATCGCGGTCTCGCTGGCCGACCTGGCCATCATCACCTCCGACAATCCGCGAACCGAGGATCCCGAGCAGATCATCGACGAAGTCGAGCAGGGGATGGGGTCGGTGCCGCACGAGCGTCTGGCCGACCGCCGGGAGGCGATCGCGGCCGCGCTCCGCCGCGCCGGTCCCGGCGACACCGTGCTCCTGGCGGGCAAGGGCCATGAAACCTACCAGGTCATCGGCACCGAAAAGGTACCGTTCGACGAGCGGGCGATCGTCGCGACGCTGGGTGCCCGATGATCGAATGGACGCACGTCACCGTGCTGGAGGCGCTGGCCGAGGCGGTGTCGTGCGAGCTGGCCGCCGATCGCAATCGACCGCTGGTCTTCAGCGAGATCTCCACCGACACCCGTTCGCTCCGGCCGGGCGCGCTGTTCGTGGCACTCAAGGGCGACCGGTTCGACGGTCACGACCACCTCGCCGCGGCGGCGGCCGCCGGGGCCGCCGGGGCCGTGGTGCGTCAGCAGGCGCCGGAGATTCCGGGCCTCACGCTCTACCGGGTTCCCGACACGCTCGAGGCCTACGGCCGCCTGGCGCGGGCGGCCCGGCGGACGCTCGAGGGTCCCGTCATCGCCATCGGCGGCGCCAACGGGAAGACCAGCACCCGGGAAATGTGCGCCGCGATCCTGCGGACCCGGTTCCGGGTCCAGGCGTCCCCGGGGAACGACAACAATCTGGTCGGGATTCCGAAAACCATCCTGGCCGCGCCGCCGGACACCGAGGCGCTCGTGCTTGAGGCGGGTGCCAGCGTGCGCGGCGAACTCAGGCGCTCGCGCATCATCATCGAACCCTCGATCACCGTGACCACCAACGTGGCCCTGTCCCATCTGGATGGCCTGGGGTCGCTCGAGGGGATCCTCGAGGAGGAGCTCGAGCTCCTCGACGGTGTGCCGCTGGCGATCGTGGGCACCGATCCGCCGGCCCTCGCCGAAGCCGCCAGGAAACGGGCCCAACGAGTGCTGACAGCCGGACTGGCGCGGGCGGATCGGGTGGCGCAGTCGGCGACCGTGGATTCGACCGGTCGTCCGACGCTGGTGGTGGATGGCCGGCGGATCACCCTGCCGCTCCTGGGACAGCACCAGGCGGCGAACGCCATGCTGGCCTGGACCGTCGGCCAGGAACTCGGCATCGATCCGGCCGCGGCGGCCCAGGCCCTCAGCGCCCTGCAGATCCCGGGAGGGCGGGGCGAGGTGATCGAGGCGGGCGGTGTGACGATCATTCACGATGCCTACAACGCCAATCCGGCCTCGTTCCTGGCCGCCATCGCGACGGCCCGGGCCATGCGCGGCAGCCGCCGCCTGGTGTTCGTTGCGGGGACGATGCGCGAGCTCGGGCCGGACGCCGCCCGGCACCACGCCGCGGTCGCGGCGGCGCTGGTGGGGCTCGAGCCGGATCTCCTGGCGGCCGTGGGAGACTTCGTCCCGGCGCTGCAGCCGTACGCCGGCCGGCTGGGTGACCGGCTGCTCACCGCGCCGGATGCGGCCACGATGGGGACGCTGCTCGGGCCGCGACTCCGCGGGGACGAACTGGTGATTCTGAAAGCATCACGCGGGGCGGCCCTGGAGCGTATACTTTCGTACCTCGCCGGGCAGGATCACTCGACCCATTGAGGCCACGTGTTTTACCATCTGCTTGCTCCGCTGGGCAAGCTCTTCCTGCCGTTCAACCTGCTCAACTACATCAGCTTCCGCGCCGCGGGGGCGACCGTCACCGCCATCCTGCTCGCGTTCGTGGTGGGACCACGCATCATTGCGCGCCTCCGGGCCCGCAAGATCGGGCAGGTCATCCGGGTCGAGGGCCCGGCCTCCCATCAGGGGAAGCGGGGCACGCCGACGATGGGTGGGGTGATCATTCTGCTGGCGACGGTCATCGCCACTCTGTTGTGGGCCCAGATCTCCAATCGATTCGTGCTGTTTGCCATGCTGGCCACCCTGTGGATGGGCGCCATCGGTTTCGTGGACGACTACCTCAAGATCGTCGAGGGCAAGTCCCGCGGGCTGGTCGCCAAGTGGAAGCTGGCCGGTCAGGTGAGCTTCGGTATCGTGCTCGGAACGCTGCTGCTGTTCTTCCCGGTCGTGCCGCCGGATACGATTCCGCCGTCGGCCACGACGCTGCCGTTCTTCAAATTCGTCATCGTGGTGTTCGCGCCCTGGGCGTACGTGCTGTTCGTGACGACCGTGATCACCGGCAGCAGCAATGCGGTGAATCTGACGGACGGGCTCGACGGACTGGCCACCGGCCTGTCGGCCATCGCCGCCGGCGCCTTCGCCCTGTTCGCCTACGTCTTCGGCCGTGTGGACGCGACCGCCTACCTCAATCTGTTCTACCTGCCGGGCGCGGGAGAGCTGGCGGTGTTCTGCGGTGCGCTGCTGGGCGGTTGCCTGGGATTCCTCTGGTTCAACGCCCATCCCGCCCAGGTGTTCATGGGGGATACCGGGAGTCTGGCGCTGGGCGGGGCGTTCGGCACCGTGGCCATGCTGCTGAAGGCGGAGTTCCTGCTCCTGATCGTCGGCGGGGTGTTCGTGGCCGAGGCCGTTTCCGTCATGCTGCAGACGGGTTTCTACAAGTGGTTCAAGCGTACCCGCGGACGGGAGTACGCCGATGCCCACCGGGTGTTCCGGATGGCGCCGCTGCACCATCACTTCGAGAAACTCGGCTGGCACGAGAGCACCGTCGTCACCCGGTTCTACATCCTGGGGATCTTCTGCGCGATGGTGGCGCTGGCCACCCTCAAGCTTCGGTGAGTTTCGCGCGCTGGCGGGCGACGGGACGCGAAGCCGCGGTGATCGGACTGGCCCGGAGCGGGGTCTCCGCCAGCCTGCTGCTCCGACGGGAAGGGGTTCCGGTCTACGCGTCCGATCGCGCGCCCACGCCCGACGCCACCGTCGGGGAGACCGGCCTGGCGGCGCTCCGGGCTGCCGGGGTCGGGCTACAGCTGGGTGGGCACGATCTCGAGCGGATCAGGCGGGCGGGGGTGTGCGTAGTCTCGCCCGGCGTCCCCCCGGAGGCAGCGCCGGTGGCCGCGGCCCGGGAGGGCGGGGTGGCGGTGGTCTCCGAACTGGACGTGGGGTACTCGGCGCTGTCCGATTGCCGGTACGCGGTCATCACCGGTACCAATGGCAAGACCACCACAACCGCGCTGACCGGGCACCTGCTGGCGACCGCCGGCGTCCGGGCGGTCGTGGCCGGGAACATCGGCAGATCGCTGTCGCAGGTGGCCCTCGACGGCGAGCGACCGGAGTGGATCGCTCTGGAAGTCTCGTCCTTCCAGCTGCACGATACTGGGGAGCTGGTGCCCGCCGTCGGGGCCATGACCAACCTCGCTCCCGATCATCTCGATCGTTACGCCTCGCTTGAGGCCTACTACGCCGACAAGGACCGGCTGTACCTGCACGCCAGCCCGTCGTCGTGCTGGGTGCTCAACGCGGACGATGCCGAGGTTGAACGCCGCGCGGCGGGGCGACCGGGTGCACGGCAGCATTTCAGTCTCGAGCGCCAGGCCGACGGGTGGTTCGCGCGGGCGGCCCGGGAGCTGTGGCTGGGGGACGACGCCCTGGCGCCGCGCGACGAGCTGCAGCTCCTGGGCGATCACAACGTGGCCAACGCCCTGTGCGCCGCCCTGATCGCGCGCCGGGCCGGTGCGCCGCGCGACCGGATCCGCCAGGGTCTCCGCAGCTTCCGGGCGCTGCCGCATCGCCTGGAGCCGGTGGCGGAGGTCGACGGCGCGCTGTGGATCAACGACTCCAAGGCGACCAACGTCGCCTCGACCCTGGTGGCGGTGCAGGCGATGGAGCGGCCGTTCGTGCTGCTGCTTGGCGGAAAGCACAAGGGCCAATCGTACGGGGTGCTGGCCGGGGCCGCCGGCGCCCGGTGCCGCGGGGTCATCGCCTATGGCGAGTCGGGCGACCTCATTGCCGCCGATCTCGGCGACCGGCTGCCGGTAACCCGCGCCGGCTCGGACTTCGGCGCGGTGCTGGCCGAGGCCCGGCGACTGGCCCGCTCGGGTGACGCGGTGTTGCTTTCGCCGGCCTGTTCCAGCTACGACATGTTCCCTCACTATGAAGAGCGCGGTGCACAGTTCCGGGCCGCGGTGGAGGCGATGCGCAGACGATGACGGCGTCCCCGTTCGTTTCCCCCGGCGAGCTCCGCTGGGAAATGCGGCTGCTCGCCGTCGTCACGGCGACGCTGGTCGCGTTCGGAGTCGCCACGATCTACGGGGCGTCGAGCCTGGTCCGTACCAGTGACGGCGTGGTGGGGGGGACCTACGCGCTCACCCAGTTCAGCGGGGCAATGCTGGGCGGCATCCTGATGATCGTGTTCTCGCGGCTCGACTACCGGTTGCTCCGTCCCCTGGCCTGGCCGATCATGCTGGTCGCGATCGGACTGGTGCTGATCACGGTGCTGCCGTTCACGCACGGCATCGCTCCCACCATCAACGGGGCCCGACGCTGGGTCCGCCTCGGCCCGATCGGTTTTCAGGCATCCGAGCTGGCTCGGCTGGCGGTCATTATCTGGTGCGCCATGCTGGCGACCAGGAAAGGTGATCAGATCCGCCAGTTCAAGAAGGGCCTGGCGCCGTTCCTGGTGATCCTGGTCCTGACCTCCTTCCTGATCCTGTTACAGCCCAACCTGTCCATGGCGGTGCTGATTTCCCTGCTGGGCGGCATCGTGCTCTTCACGGCTGGCGCACGGATCGGGCACTTCCTCCTGCTCGGGGTGGTGGGGGTGGTCACCGTCCTGCAGCTGCTCCAGTTCGGCGGCTATTGGGCCGACCGGATCAACAAGTTCCTGAACGGGGCCGAGGGCACCAGTCAGATTCACCAGTCGCTGGTCGGCATCGGTTCGGGCGGGCTGTTCGGCGTGGGCTTCGGCCACGGACAGCAGAAGTTCGGCTTTGTGGCCTACGCCTACTCCGATTTCATCTTCAGCGCGATCGCCGAGGAATGGGGATTTCTCGGGGTCGTCATGATCGTGCTGCTGTTTACCGTGTTCTGCTGGCTCGGCTTCCGGATCGCCCGCACTGCCGAGGATCCGTTCGGACAGTACCTGGCGACGGGGCTCACGGCGGCTGTCGGGGTCACCGCGGCCATGCACATGGCGGTCACCTTGAACCTCATGCCGACGACGGGGCTCACCTTGCCGTTCGTGTCCTACGGTCGCTCCAGTCTGGTGGTCTCACTGGTGGGCGCGGGCATCCTGATCAACATCGGTCGCATGCGGGGCAAACCGGAGCGACGTTCCCCCAGGGTCCCCGTACCGGTGACCGGCTGATGAACCTGCGGCCAAGACCTTCCACCCGCAGCTCCGGCGTGTCACGGGCAGCGCGGGTGCTCATCGCGGGCGGGGGAACCGGCGGGCATCTCATGCCGGCGCTGGCCATCGCCTCCCGGCTGCGCGAACGGTCCCCGGATCTCGAGCCGGTGCTGGTGGGCGCGGCGCGAGGCATCGAGGCCACGATTCTGCCGTCCCGGGATTTCCGCTTTCACCTGCTTCCGGCGGAACCCATCTACCGTCGCCAGTGGTGGAAGAACGTCCGATGGCCCGTCATCGCCATCCGGCTCGGTGACGCACTGACCCGGTTGTTCGAGTACGAGCGGCCGGTGGCCGTGGTCGGGACCGGCGGTTACGCCTCGGCTCCGGCGGTATGGCTGGCCACCCGCTACGGCCTGCCGACGGCCATCCAGGAACAGAACGCCTATCCCGGGCTCGCCACCCGATGGCTCACCCGACGGGTGCGACACGTGTATCTCGGGATGCCGGAGGCGCGGCAGCGTCTCCGATTGGGCCCCCGCACCGAGGTGTTCGACACCGGGAACCCCATACCGCCACCCGAGCTCGAGCTCCGGCGGACGGCGCGCACGCGGTTCGGGCTCGAAGAAGGGAAGCCGGTACTGCTGGTGACGGGCGGAAGTCAGGGCGCCCTCGCCATCAACCAGACCGTCGCGAGTTGGATCGAGGCCGGTGGGGCGGAGAGGATTTCCGTGATCTGGTCGACCGGATGGGGCACCTACCAGCGGTTCGTGCGATTCGATGATCCGCCCGGGATCCAGGTCTTCGGGTTCATTGATCCGGTGGCCGATGCCTACGCGGCTGCGGACCTGGTGGTTGGCCGGGCCGGAATGATGACCGGTGCGGAGCTTTGTGCGTGGGGCCTGCCGTCGGTGCTGGTACCGTTGCCTACCGCCGCCGGCGACCACCAGCGGCACAATGCGGAAGCGCTGGTGGCGGCGGGAGCCGCCGCGATGATCCGGCAACGGGATCTGACTCCTCAGCGCTTCGGGGCCACGGTCGAGGCGCTGATCCACGATCCCGACCGGCTGGCCGACATGGCGGTGGCGGCCCATGCCCGGGGCCGGCCCAACGCAGCCGACGAGATCGTGACCCGATTGCTGACCTTTTTCTGAGCGCTGGAGGGTTTCATAACTCTTGGCAGGGTTTTAGATTAGCACTCCAACCATGGATCTGTTCGACCCCGCCGATCCGCGCCCGATTCACTTCGTGGGCATCGGCGGCGCCGGCATGAGCGCTCTGGCGCTCATCGCGCGCCGCCGGGGAGTGGCAGTCAGCGGATGCGATACGGATCCGTCGGGTGCCGCCGATGTCGCCGCTCACGGCGCCCGCGTCTTCACCGGTCACGATCCAAGCCACCTTGAAGGCACCCGCGGTGTCATCGTGACCGCCGCGGTGAACCGGGATCACCCGGAACTGGTGCAGGCCCGAGCGGTCGGGCTGCCGGTGGTCGCCCGCAAGGACGCCCTGGCGGAACTGGTGCAGGCGGGCACGCTGGTCGCGCTGGCGGGAACCCACGGCAAGTCCACCACCACCGTGATGGCCACCGAGGCTCTCACGGCCGCCGGCCTCGACCCGACGGGCCTCGCCGGCGGCCGGGTGGAGGCCTGGAAAGGCAACGCCTGGTTGGGTGGCGACAAGCTGTTCGTGGTCGAAGCGGACGAATACGATCAGGCGTTCCTGACCCTCCACCCGTCGGTGGCCGTGGTAAATAACGTGGAAGCAGATCACCTGGAGTGCTACGGGAGCGTGGCCGCGCTCGAAGACGCGTTCGTGCTCTTCGCCTCCCGCGCCGACCGCGTCCTCGTCGGGGCCGACGATCCCGGAGCTCGACGGGTGGCCCGGCGGCTCGGCGGCTCGACGGCGCGGGTCTGGAGTTTCGGCTTCGAGGAGGCCGATCTGTCACTCGCTCAGGTTGTGCAGGGGCAGGACGGCAGCCAGGCGGCGCTCACGCTCCCCGATGGCCGCCAGGTGACCCTCAGGTTGCAGGTGCCGGGGGTTCACAATCTCCGTAACGCCGCGGGAGCACTCGGCACGGTGCTGGCCCTCGGCGGGCCGATCGAACCGGCTCTGGAGGCGCTGGCGGCATACCGCGGGCTTGGCCGGCGGTTCGAGCGCCTGGGCGAGGCCCGCGGCATCGGGTTCGTGGACGATTACGCCCATCACCCCTCGGAACTCGAGGCCACGCTGGCCGCTGCTCGGCAGGCGTTTCCGGGCCGTCGGCTGATCGCGGTATTCCAGCCGCACTTGTTCTCCCGCACTGCGGCGCACGGCGAAGCCATGGGGCGGGCCCTGCGCGCGGCGGATATCGCCATCGTCACCGAGATCTACGCGGCCCGCGAACAGCCGATGCCGGGTGTCAGCGGGCGCAGCGTGGCCGATGCCGCCGAGGCCGCGGGCACCCGGGTCATCTTTGAACCGGACAAGACCCACCTGGGCGAGCGGATTCTCGAGGTGGCCCGCAGTGGCGACGTGGTGATCACCCTTGGCGCCGGCGACGTGACCCGCGTGGGGCGGGAGCTGGTACAATGGCTACGAGCCGCCTGAGCAAACCCGGTTGGAAAGTGCTCGGCCTGGCTCTGCTGATCGGGCTGGGGTGGTTCGGAGCGCCCCGGTTCCTCGGTGGGCTGGAGTTCTTCCAGGTGAGGAAGGTGGAGGTCCGCGGGCTCCGCAACCTCGGGGTCGATGCGGTCATCGGCGCGCTGCCGGTGCGCGGGACGGAGAGCGTGTTCTCCGACCTCGAGCCGTGGCGGGCCGCGGCCGACTCGATCCCCGGCGTGGAGAGCGCCGCGGTTGGCGTCCGGCTCCCGGGGACGGTCGTCATCACGGTGCGGGAAACCGAGCCGATCGCCCTGGTCATGCGGCGGGGCCGGCTCCAGCTGGTTGGCGTGGACGGAGAGGTGTTGTCGTTCGATCCCACGGTGGCGGCGCCCGACCTGCCAATCCTGGATGAGGCCGACTCCGTGGTGACGCGATTGCTGGCACAGGTCCGCGAGGCAGACGCCACGTTTTTCGCCCGGGTAGTCTCGGGGACCCGTGCCGCGGGCGATGTCGTGCTGACGGTGGGTAAACAGCGATTCTGGTTCCGGCCTACCGCCGGAGCGGAGGCGATTCGAGCAGTGCTGGCCGTGGAACAGGACCTCGAGAACAAGGGCCGCCGGTGGGCGGAGCTGGATGCCCGCTTCGCCGGGCAGATTGTGGTCCGATGGGGGGGCGCATGAGCGTGCCGCCCTCGCGGCTGGTGGCGGCGGTCGACCTGGGGAGCACCAAGGTCGCCGCGGTGATCGCCGAGGTCCAGGGCAACAGCCGGTCCCCGGTGGCCCGCATTCTCGGAGTCGGGACCGAGCGGTGCGCCGGCGTCCGCCGCGGCGTGGTGCGCGGGATCGAGGAGACGACCCGGGCCATTGAGAAGGCCATGAAGGACGCCGAGCGCATGGCCGGGGTCGAGGTCGGCTGGGTCTACTGCAACATCGCGGGGGAACACGTCGCCGGCCTCACCTCCACCGGGGTGGTGTCGGTGACCGGGGGCGAGATCCGCACCGGGGACGTGGCCCGCGTCAACGACGTGGCCTCCAGCGTGCCGCTGGGCAAGGACCACGAGCTGCTGCACGCCATTCCCCAGGACTATCTCGTCGACATGCAGCCCGGCATCAGCGAGCCCATCGGCATGACGGGCTCGCGGCTCGACGCCCAGGTGTATCTGGTGACGGTGCTGTCGAGCGTGCCCCAGAATCTGCGCAAGTGCGTCGAAGGGGCGGGATACCACGTGGCGGAATTCGTGCTCGAACCGCTGGCGGCCAGCCTGGCGGTGCTCACCCCGGACGAGCGGGAACTGGGCTGCGCCCTGGTGGAGCTGGGCGGCGGATCGACCAACGTCGCTATCTTTCAGGGTGGCAAGATC
Source organism: uncultured Gemmatimonadales bacterium (assembly GCA_963709905.1). Classification (GTDB taxonomy): domain Bacteria; phylum Gemmatimonadota; class Gemmatimonadetes; order Gemmatimonadales; family GWC2-71-9; genus JADJOM01. The sequence continues at coordinate 252,276 of CAVPYI010000002.1, read as the reverse complement.
CGGCACACCGCGTCGCTGTTGATCTCCGGGGGGCACGTCACCAACGACATCGTCCACGGCCTGCAGGTGACCCAGCAGGACGCCGGCCGACTCAAGGAGCGGTCGGGCGCCGCCTGGGAGCCGCTGGTGCCGGAATCGGACACCATCCAGCTCCCGGGGACGCCCGGACAGGGGGCGCGGACGGCACCGCGCCAGGTGCTCGCGCATATCATGCGGATGCGGCTGCAGGAGACCCTCGAGTTCGCCCTCGACGAGGTGACCCGCGCCGGGTACCACCAGCGACTGCCGGCAGGCGTGGTACTGACCGGTGGCGGGTCGCAGGTTCCCGGGATCGTCGAGCTGGCGCGCGACGTCCTGGCCATGCCGGTTCGGGTCGGCAAGCCGGGCGAGGGCCTCTCCGGTCTGACGGACAGCGTCGAGTCGCCCCGGGCGGCGGTGGTCGCGGGGCTGGCGATCTACGGGTGCAAACAACTGGCCCATGGCGCGGCCCTGGGTTCCGGCAAGCGGCGATCCCAGGCGGTGGAAAAGTGGGTGATGCCGGTGCGGCAGTGGCTTCAGGACTTCTTCTGAGGACATCCCATGATCTTCGAGCTGGAAGAAACCGGAGCGCAAAGCGCGCGCATGAAGGTGCTGGGGATCGGGGGCGGTGGCGGCAACGCCGTCAACCGCATGATCGAAGAACAGCTCCAGGGCGTGGAGTTCATCTCGGTCAATACCGATGCCCAGGCCCTCACCGCGTCGCGAGCGAATTCCAAGATCCAGATCGGCCGCAAGCTGACCCGCGGGCTCGGGGCGGGGGCCCGGCCGGAGATCGGCCGCCAGGCGATCGAGGAGAACCGTGAGGACGTGCTGGCCATCATGCAGGGCGCCGACATGGTGTTCATCACCTGCGGCATGGGAGGCGGCACCGGCACGGGGGCTGCGCCGATCATCGCGCAGATGGCGCGTGACATGGGCGCGCTCACCGTCGGCATCGTGACCAAGCCGTTCCTGTTCGAAGGCAAGAAGCGGATGCGGCAGGCGGACATGGGCATCGCCGAGATGCGAAACTCGGTGGACACCATGATCGTCGTCCCCAACGAGCGTCTGCTGGCCGTGGTCGGAAAGGGCATTCCGTTCCAGGAGTCGCTCAAGAAGGCCGACGAAGTCCTGTTGCAGGCCACCCAGGGGATCGCCGATCTCATCACCAAGACCGGCATCATCAACGTCGATTTCGCGGACGTGCGCACCGTCATGCAGAACGGCGGATCCGCGCTGATGGGCACCGGCATCGGGCGGGGGGACAACCGGGCCATGGAGGCGGCGCAGCAGGCGATCTCCAGCCCGCTGCTCGATAACGTTTCGATCGCCGGTGCCAGCGGCGTGCTGATCAACATCACTGGAGGAAGTGACCTGACCCTCGGTGAAGCCACCACCATCAACGACATCATTCACGACGCCGTCGGCGACGAGGCCGAGATCATCTTCGGTGCCGCCACCGATCCGGCGATGCAGGGTGAGGTCCGGGTAACCGTGATCGCGACCGGCTTCGACCGGGTGGAAACGCCGGGGGTGGCACCCGCCGCCGCCAAGCCGGCGCCCGGAGTCATCTCGTTTCCGGGTGGCAAGCGGGCCGCGCCACCGCCGGCGCCCGCCAACATCGCCGGCAGCCCGCCGCCTGCGGCCCGCCCGGATCCGCGGAAAGGCCCGGACGTCCCGGACATGGAGATTCCCACGTTCATCCGTCGCCAGATGGACTGACGGACTTGCCGCTCTGGCGATTACAACCGCGGGTGGCCTTCGGTGAGCGTGAATCGTCAACCCAGCACCCCGAATCCATGCCTCGTATCCAGGGCCTGAAAACGCTCGCGGCGCTGCTGCTTCCCGTGGGGATCCTCGCGGGGGCGGCACTGGTCGGCGCCCCGGTGCCTGAGCCCGAGGCCGCGGCCGTGGTACCGCCGCCGCCCAACCTCTTTTCGGAGCGGGTGGACACGCTTCGCGACGGGGAGACCGCCTCCGACCTGTTCAGTCGCCAGGGGCTTCCGGCCTTCACGCTGAGCCGGGCCTCCTCCGAGGCCATCTTCGATCCCCGGCGGTTGCGGCCCGGTCTGGTCTTCCGATTCCGCACCCTGGAGGGCGATTCGGTCCCGTCCCGGGTGGCCTTCCGGTCGGCCCCGGACCAGCAGGTGACCCTGCACTCGGTCTCCGACGGCTGGTACGCGGTGGCGGAACCCATCACCTGGCGGAGCGAGCCGGTAGTGCTCGAAGGCGGCATCAGCAGTTCGCTGTACGAGGCCCTTCATGGGGCGGGCAAGGGCAGGCTTCGCACCGGTGAACTGGTGCGCCTTGCGTGGGATCTGGCCGACGTGTTCGCGTGGCAGGTGGATTTCACTCGCGACCTCCGTGTGGGTGACGCCTTCCGGGTGGTGGTCGAACGGCTGGTCTCGGGGGACGAAGTCCGCTATGGGCGGGTGCTTGCCGGCGAGCTCTCGGTCGCTGGGACGCCCTTCAGCGCCTTTCGCTGGACCTCACCCGACGGGTCGAGCCGGTTTTACGATGCGGAAGGCCGGTCCCTGCGCCGGGAGTTCCTCATCACCCCGGTGCAGTTCCGTCGCATCGCGTCCGGCGTCAATTCCGCGCGGCGGCACCCGATTCTCGGGATCGTGCGACGCCACGAGGGCATCGACTACTCCGCCGCGGCAGGTACCCCCGTGATGGCGGCCGGGGATGGCGTGGTCACGCGGCGGGAGTGGTTCGGCGGCTACGGCAACCTCATTGAAATCCAGCACGGGCACGGAGTCATGACTCGCTACGGCCACCTGCAATCCTTTGCCGAGGGAGTGGAGCCGGGTGGACGGGTGACTCAGGGCGAGGTCATCGGGTACGTCGGGTCGACCGGGCTCGCCACGGGAGCCCACCTCCACTACGAGTTCCGGCTGCACGGCGAGTCTCGCAATCCCGGCGGGCTACCGGATTCCGGCGTCCCGGTCCCGCTGGCCGAACGGGTCGACTTCGAGCGCGAACAGACCAGGCTGGCCGGCATCCTGGCCGGTGTCACGCCGGTCTACGCGGCCGGCCCTGATGCTCCCGTTCCCGCCAGCCGCTCAGTAATCGGCGCGCCCCACTGACCCGGCCCGGGGAGCCCGGCCGCGTGGATCTGTTCCCCGCCATCGACATTCGCGCCGGTCGGGTCGTCCGCCTGAGTCAGGGTGACGCCGCCCGCGAAACCTCCTACCACGATGACCCCGTAGCCCAGGCCGAAGCTTTCCTGGCAGCGGGGGTGCGCTGGATCCACGTGGTCGATCTCGATCGGGCCTTCGGGAGCGGGGACAATCTGGCCGTCCTCGGCCGCCTGGCCGCCCGGACCGCTGGGCAGGTCAGGCTCCAGGTGGGCGGCGGCCTGCGCTCGGTCGGAGCGCTCAAGGCAGTCCTCGACCTTGGCACAACCCGCGTCGTTCTCGGCACCATGGCGGTCACCGACCCGGCGTTTGTCCAGGCCGCGCTGACGGAGATCGGGCCCGACCGGGTGGCGATCGGTCTCGATGCCCGGGCGGGCAAGGTCGCGATCCGCGGGTGGGTCGACACCACCGACCTGCTGGCGGTGGACGTGTGCCGGCGGGTGCTGGATCACGGGGCGAGGACGATCATTTACACCGATGTGAGCCGAGATGGCATGTTGACCGGGCCGGATCTCGAGGGCGCCGTACGCCTCCGGGAATTGGGCGCCGCCGTCATTGCGAGCGGTGGCGTGTCCACGCTCGAGGATCTGCGGGCGGTTCGCAGCGCCGGGCTTGCCGGAGCCATTGTCGGGCGGGCGATTTACGAAGGCAAGTTCACCGTGGCGGAAGGGCTCGAGGCATTGGGACCGCCATGAGCGTCGCCCTCGTCGTCGCCCTTTCGGGCTTTCTCGCGTGGTTCACTTATTGGAAACTCGAGCGCATCGGCCCCCGGGCCTGGCCGGCCGCCCTGGCCCGCGGGATCGCCGGCGCCGCACTCGGCCTGCTCCTGCTTGACCTCACCTGTCCCGGTCGATCCGGTCCGACGGCCCGGCCCCTGGTCCTGCTCGACGGCAGTCTGAGCATGGCTGCAGCGGGCAGCCAATGGTCGGCCGCGCTCGATTCCGCCCGACTCCGGGGCGAGGTCCGGCTCTTCGGGGATCAGCGGCCGGTTCGCGATTCCCTGCCCACGCTGGGCCGATCCGATCTCGCCCCGGCCTTGCGGGCCGCGCTGGCTTCCGGTCGCGGGGTCATCGTGATGAGCGATGGCGAGATCACCGATCCGGTGGATCTGGGAGCGGACGACCTCGCCGGTGCCTGGGTGAGTGTGTTCCCCCGCGACTCGGTGCCCGATCTGGCCATAGGACGGGTCGTCGGTCCGTCCCGCGTCACCGCGGGCGACACGATCCGGATCGAGGCCGAGGTGCTGAGCTTCGGGGCGCCGCGGGACAGCGCGCGGGTAGAAGTCCGGCTCGACCAACGGCTGCTGACCCGGCGCACCGTTCGGGTGGGGGCCAACGGCACGGCCGTGCTGGGGTTCGCGCTGTCGAGTACCGGGCTCGCGGGGGACCTCCTGCTCACCGTGGCGATCGTCGCTGCCGGCGACGCTGAGCCCCGGGACGATGCCCGGCAGCTCCTGGTGCGGGTGACACCGACGCCGGGGATCGTCATGGTGGCAAGCCCGAGCGACTGGGACGGCCGGTTTCTGTTCCGGACCCTGCGCGACGTGGCCGATCTGCCGGTCCGCGGCTACACCAGTCTGGATGGGACCCGCTGGCGCTCGATGGAAACGCTGGGCCAGGTCGGCGCAGCCGAGGTCATGGGGGCCGCGCGGCGCGCCGACGTGCTGGTCATCAAGGGCGCCGTGGCCGGGATCGAACGTGAGACTCGAGCGCGGGGCGTCTGGCGGTGGCCGAGTGGCGAGGGCGGCGAAACGGTCATGCCCGGGGAGTGGTACGCCACCGCGCTCGCCGTCTCGCCGGTGGCCGGAGCCTTTGTCGGGATGCCGGTGGATTCGTTCCCCCCGCTCTTTCAAATCTCGCCGATCGAGCCGGCCCCGGGCGACTGGGTGGGCCTGGCAGTGCAGCTGGCGCGCCGCGGGGCGGATCGTCCGGTCCTGGCCGGACACGTCGCCGGTGGCCGGCGCCAGGTGACGACCGCTGCCGATGGCCTCTGGCGCTGGGCCTTCCGGGGCGGATCCGGCGAGCAGAGCTACCGGGCGCTGGTCGCGCATACTCTCAGCTGGCTGCTCTCGGGGGCAGATTCGACCGCCGACCCGGCACGCCCGATCCAGCCCGTGGTGCCGAACGGCCGACCCGTGGTCTTCGAATGGACGGGCGCCGGTTCACCGGTTCCCACCGGCGTGACGATCGCCGGGGATAGCGGCGCGTCGCGCGATACCCTGCGATTCGACGGTGCCGGCCGGGCGCCGCTGTGGCTGTCGACCGGCCGCCATCGATACTCACTTGATGGGGGAGGCAGCGGACTGCTGGTGGTCGACCGGTGGTCGGATGAATGGCTGCCCCGCCGGGTCGTGCTCGACGGCCCGCACGCCATCGGCGGTGGCGCCACGCGATCTCACCAACGCCCGCAGCTGGATCTGGCTGTTCGGCATCGTGATTCTGGCGCTGGCCGCCGAATGGATGGCCCGCCGCCGACTCGGCTTGAGGTGATGGCGGTAGTCGGGCGTGATCGCCACGTCACAGGGCAGAAGGCCCGGGATCCGGATGCCCCAGGCGCCCTCACCATCCTGCTAGATTCCCCGCCCAATGACTTCCGGCCGTATCGGCGATCCTGGCAGCCTGTCGCTCTGGCAGCGGCTCAAGCGAGTCGCGCTGACCGACGTCGGCGCCCTGGTGCGCGGGATGAACGCCGCGGACCTCGAGGCGTTGGAACGCACGCTCATCGAAGCGGATTTCGGCGTCCACGCCGCCGTAGACCTGGTCCGCACCGTTGAAGAGGATGTCCGCCGCGGCAGGCTCAAGACCGAACAGGATCTCAAGAGTGCGGTGGAACAGCACCTGGTCACCATGCTCGAGACCACCGGGTCGGCACCGGGGTCCCTCGCCCGCGCGACCGGAGGGGTGACCGTGATGGTGTTCGTGGGCGTGAACGGGGTCGGCAAGACGACCAGTCTCGCCAAGGTAGGCCACCGCCTGCAGCGGGAGGGTCGCAGCATCCTGCTCGCCGCGGCCGACACCTATCGCGCCGGCGCCATTCAGCAGCTCAACGTCTGGGCCGAGCGACTCGGCGTGCCCTGCGTCGCCGGGGCGCCAGGCGGCGACCCCGCGGCGGTGGCCTTCGACGCCATCGAGGCCGCGGCGACACGGAGCATCGACACCGTCCTCATCGATACCGCGGGACGGCTGCACACCCAGGAAGGACTCATGGAGGAGCTGCGCAAGGTGGCTCGGGTGATCGCCCGCAAGGTGGTCGAGGCGCCGCACGAGACGCTCCTTGTGGTCGACGGAACCGTCGGACAGAACGCCATCCAGCAGGGCCGGCTGTTTTCGCAGGCCGTCCGCCGACCGGCGTCATCGTGACCAAGCTCGACGGCACGGCCCGGGGCGGCGGCGTCGTGGCCCTCCGCCGGGAACTCGGCCTTCCGATCCGATTCCTCGGTCTCGGCGAGGGCCTCGAGGACCTGCAACCGTTCGATGCGGCAGGATATGCGTCCCGGCTGCTCGAGGGCTGAATGAGGCGTCAGGCGTCAGGCTCGAGAACGCCGCCAACGGACGACGCCTGACGCCCGACGCCTCCTTCGATGCCTCCGCTCCGCCCCGACACACCCGTCAAGTTCCTGAAGGGCATCGGGGAACGCCGCGCCGAGGCGTTCGCGCGCCTGGGGATTCGGACGGCGCAGGACCTGCTCTGGCACCTGCCGTACCGTTACATCGACGCGTCGACGGTGACGCCACTCGCCCGCGCCCGCGTCGGAGACGAAGTCGCCTGCGTCGGGAAGGTCATCGGCAAGGGACTCATGCCGACCCGGAGCGGCCTGCGGATCTTCCACGCGGTGCTCCGCGACGGAAGCGGCGTGCTGGAGTGCGCCTGGCCGGGGCAGGCGTTTCTCGATCGGACCATCAAGGTAGGCCAGACGCTGCTGGTGGCCGGCCCGATCCGGTTCTACCACGGTCGCCAGATGAAGCCGCGGGAGTTCATCATCCTGGCGGACGCGGACGCGGACGGGACGACGACGACGGGCGATGGGGCGAGTGCTGCCCGTCTACCCGGCCACCGAAGGACTCTCCCACAAGGTGATCCGGGGACTCATCGACCGACACCTGGAACCGATGGTCGCGTTCTCGGGAGATCCTTCCCGCGGGATCTCCGGAGAACTCGGGCTGCCGACGCTGCCGGAGGCGTTCCGCGCGGTGCACCGCCCGGAGACCGTGGCCGAGGCGGAGCCGGGACGCCGCCGGCTGGCGTTCGACGAGCTGCTTGATCTTCAGCTGATGCTGGCGCGGGCCCGCCTGCTCGCCAAGCGCCGGCGGGCCGGCGTGCCGTTCGAGGTCCGCCATACCCTCACCCGAAGCTGCGGGAAACGCTGCCGTGGGAGCTCACCGCCGACCAGAAACGGGCGATCCTGGAGATCACCGCCGACATGACCGCCCCCGAACGGATGCACCGGCTGCTCATGGGCGATGTCGGCACCGGCAAGACGGTCGTGGCGCTGTTCGCGATGCTGCTGGCGGTCGAGAACGACTACCAGGCGGCGCTGATGGCGCCGACCGAGCTGCTGGCCGAGCAGCACTACGCGACGCTCACCGGGCTGCTGGCGCCGCTCGAGCTTCGGCCCGAGCTGCTGGTCGGTCGGCTGACCGCGGCGGAAAAGGAGGCAGGGCGGAAAGCTCCAGACCGGAGAAGCGCGCCTCGTCGTCGGCACCCACGCGCTGCTGGAGGAGCGCGTCGCCTTCCAGCGGCTGGGCCTGGTGGTGATCGACGAGCAGCACCGGTTCGGCGTGGAGCAGCGGGCGCGCTGATCGCCAAGGGCGAGGCGCCGGATGTCCTGCTGCTGTCGGCGACCCCGATTCCGCGCTCGCTTGGCGCTGACCCGGTTCGGCGACCTCGACATGTCGGCCCTGCGCGACTCGGCCGCCGGGACGCGGGACGGTGCGGACCGGCGTCCGCGCCGAGGCCGCAGCGCGAGCGGGTCTGGGCTTCGTCGCGAGCAGGTCGAGGCGGGCCGCAGGTCTACGTCGTCCTGCCGGTGATCGAGGAATCGGAACAGACCGACCTGCGGGCCGCCAACACGATGTTCGAGCGAGCTGCAGGGTCTGTGGCCGAACCGGGCGATCGGCCTGGTCCACGGGCGGCTCAAGGCCGAGGAGCGGGACGAGGTGATGCGAGAGTTCCGGGCGGGGCGGATCGACGTCCTGGTGGCCACGACCGTGATCGAGGTCGGGATCGACGTCCCCAACGCCACCGTGATGGTGATCGAGCACCCGGAGCGGTTCGGGCTGGCGCAGCTGCACCAGCTCCGCGGTCGGATCGGGCGTGGTGAGGCCGGCGGAACCTGCATCCTGCTCTCCGACGGTGCGGTACCGCCCCGGCTCAAGGTTCGCCGCCACCACCGACGGCTTCAAGATCGCCGAGCTGGACCTGGCCGAGCGGAACTATGGCGACCTGATCGGGCAGCGACAGTCGGGTGGGGACGAGCTGCGGGTGGCGCGGCTCCCGGACGACACCGACCTGCTCGGGCAGGCTCGGGAGGCGGCGCGGGGGTTTCTCGAGGTGGACCCGCTCCTGGCGAGCGTCCGGTTCCAGGCGCTGCGAGTGCGGGCGCTGCAGCGCTACCCCCGGGCCGTGGAACTGTTCCGGACGGGGTAGCGGTGGAGCTTCAGTTCCGCCCCTGCACATCTGGCCCACCCGGGGCCCCCGGCCGCCGAACCAGCACAGCCGCCGCCGTCGCTGGCGGGTCCCCACCTCTTGTGCCCAGATTCTCTCCACACCCGGCAGGTACGGACCTTGGCTGACTCTAGTGGATCGCTGCTCGCTTCCCTTCAGGGTCGCTACCGCGTCCGGGTCGAGCCGGACGGCAGCCCGACGGTCCTGGGTCACGGTGGCATGGCCACCGTCTATCTGGCCCGGGACGTCCGGCATGACCGGGATGTGGCGCTCAAGGTCTTGCGGCCCGAGCTGGCCGCGCGTACTCGGCCGCGAGCGCTTCCTCACCGAGATCCGGCTGACCGCCCAGCTCGATCATCCCCATATCCTTACCCTGATCGACTCCGGCGAGAGTGCCGGCTGGCTCTGGTACGTGGTTACCCTCGTCCGGGGTGAATCGCTTCGCCAGAAACTGGAGCGAGAGAAGCAACTGCCGGTCGACGAGGCGATCGCCATCGCCCGCCAGGTGGCGGGGGCGCTCGACTACGCGCATCGCGCAGGCATCATCCACCGGGACGTGAAGCCGGAGAATATTCTGCTGCACGAGGGCGAGGCCATGCTGGCCGACTTCGGCATCGCCCTGGCCGTGCGGGAGGCGGCGGGTGAGCGACTGACGGAGACCGGGTTAAGTGTCGGCACCCCGCAGTACATGAGCCCGGAGCAGGCCACGGGGGAGCGGCAGCTGGATGCCCGGAGCGATGTGTACAGTCTGGGGGCAGTGCTGTACGAGATGCTGGCGGGGGAACCGCCGTTCACCGGGGCCACCGCACAGGCGGTGATTGCCAAGCTCATGGCGGTGGCGCCGACTCCACTGTCGGTGCTCCGGGCCGCTATTCCTCCCATGGCGAGCCAGACGGTGACTCGGGCGCTGTCGAAGGCGCCGGCTGACCGTTTTGACTCCGCGGCCGGGTTCGCGGCCGCGCTCACGGCTGCTGCCACCGACCCCCCGATGTCCCGGTCGGTCGCCATCCTGCCGTTCCAGAGCCTGAGCCCGAATCCCGACAACGACTTCTTCGCCGACGGCATCACCGAGGACGTGATCGCCCAGCTGTCGAAGATCCGCTCCTTGAAGGTGATCTCCCGTGGGTCCGTGATGCCGTTCAAGAAACGCGAGCACAGTCTGCGGGAGATCGGTGCCACCCTCCATGTCGCCACCCTGCTCGAGGGGAGCGTGCGGCAGGTCGGGGATCGGGTGCGGATCGTTGCTCAGCTCATCGATGCCGAGGAAGGTCGACACCTGTGGGCGGAGACCTACGACCGCCAGCTCCACGATGTGTTCGCGATCCAGACCGATGTGGCCCTGCAGATCGCCGCGGCGCTCAAGGCGGAGCTGTCGCTGGACGAACGGACCCGATCTGCGCCGGGAGCCCACCAGCGATGTCCGTGCCTACCAGCTTTACCTCCAAGGGCGCCACTGCTACAGCCGGTACACCGAGGAGGGCATCAGGAAGGGCATCGAATACTTTCGGCAGGCGATCGTGGTGGATCCCGGCTACGCCTTGGCGTACGTCGGCCTGGCCCTGGCCTTTGCGGAATTGGCGGCCGGCCAGGGTGGCGGCGTGATCAGGCCGGAAGTGGCGTTCCGGGAGGCAAAGGAGGCGGTTACCAAGGCGTTGGCACTCGATAGCGGGTTGGGAGGGGCCCACTCGGTGCTGGCCATGCTCAAGTTCGTCCATGATTTCGACTGGGCCGGCGCCGAGCAGGAATTCAAGCTGGCACTGGAGCTGAGCCCGGGCGAGGCCGACATCTACGATCACTACGGCTGGCTCTGTGCCGCGCTCGAACGGTATGACGAGGCCCTCGCGCTGGTGGCCCGCGCACAGGAGCTGGACCCATTGATGCATCGGGCGGATCTCGCGACCACGCTGCTCCGGGCGGGGCGGTATGAGGAGGCGTTGCAGGAGGCGCTGCGCTGCATCGAGTTCGAGCCCGAGTACGCGCGAGGCCACTCCACCCTGGGATGGGCGTACCTCAAGAACGGGATGGTGGAGAAGGGCCTGGCGGAGCTGGAGCAGGCGGTGGGACTTGCCCCTGACAATACCCTGTACCTGGCCCAGCTCGGCGAGGCCTACGGCCTGGCCGGACAGCCGGAGAAGGCTCGAGAAATGTTGCGGCATCTGGACCAGCTGGCCCTGCAGCGATACGTCTCGCCCTACCACATGGCCTACGTCTACACCGGACTCGGAGAATCGGACGCAGCCATGGACATGCTGGAGCGCGCGTATCAGGAGCGGGCGGGGAGCCCGTACGGGCTCAAGGGGTCCTTCCTGTTTGCACCGCTGCGGTCTCACCCTCGATTCCAGGCCTTGCTCAAGAAGATGAATCTGGTTTGAACGCCAAGGCGTGCTGGCGACCCTTGCGGGGCGCAGCAGCCAGCCGGGGCCCACCGTTCCCTTGCGCCTCGATGCAACGGCGGCATGTTATCGGGAGCACTCCCATCCTCCAGTTCCGTGTCGAGGTCCGTCTGCGAGCACTCCAGGCTCTCTATGGACGTCCAGTGTTCGAGGTCGAGGGGGAGACCTACTGCTGGGAGGACGTGATCCTCGCGGCCACCCGGAGTGGCCAGTGGGCCGCGCTGCAACAGGGCACCCGGGAGGCGCTTGCCCTGGCCGCCCGCCTGGAGCGAGACGACGAACCCGAGCCCGAGGAAGAGATCGAGGAAACGGCCAGCCAGTTCCGCTACGACCGCGACCTCCTCAGGGCCGACGACATGGAGGAGTGGCTGGCCGGCCGGGGCGTGACCGTCGAGGAGTGGATGGACATGATCCGGCGTGAGGTGCTGCGCCGCCGGGCGGGCGACGATCTCGAAGATTCGATGGCCGAGTGGGACCCCGATCCGGGCCAGCTGGCCGAGGCGGTACGGGTCGAGCTCGCTCTGCGGGAGTGCCGGCGCTCAGCTGGTGCACGCCCTCGCCGAGCGGGCAGCAGGTGCTGCCGCGGCGCGGCGTGGGGACAAGCCCAGGCGGACCGGGGACCGGACCAGCGTGGCCGAAGGCTCACATCCTCGAATCCGATTCCCCAGAGGAAGCGCAGACCGAGGCGGTCGGTGATCCGGCCCTCGCCGGTCTGGCCCCGGAGCGCGGCCCGAGCCGCCGCGGGCAGCCTGGATCGACTGGAACGCGACTGGGCGCGGTTCCAGGAGAGCCTGACCGGACCCGGAGGCCATCGATCGCGAGGTGAATCGCCGCCAGCTCGACTGGCTGAGGTTCGGCTGCTCAGACCATCGGCTTTACCGACGAGTCCGCAGGCCCGGGAAGCCGCGCTCTGCATCCGGGAGGACGGTCTCTCGATCGAGCAGGTCGCGGACGACGCCCACGAGCCCGTCACCGAGTCTGCGGTTCCTGCTCGATGACCTGGAGGCCGAAGTCCGGCCGCTGTTCCTCGCGGCGCGGCCGGCGGACCTGGTAGGTCCGATCGTCGTCGAAGACCGCCACACCCTGTTCCAGATCCTCGACAAGGCGCCGCCCTCGGCGGACGATCCTGATATCCGCCATCGAGCCGCCGAGGTGCTGGTCGCGCGGGCGATCGAGATGGAACTGCAGCAGTCACGTACGGTGGCTCTTCACCTGACGGGGTACTGGTCGTGAATCAGGAACGCTCGACGCCGTCCTTGAAAACCTGTCCCTGCTCCAGTTCCTGCCGGCCGACGCGCGGGAAGTGGTGGTGGGGAGCTTCACGCCCGAGCGCTACAGCTTCGGCCAGGAGATCGTGAAGGAAGGCGAGCCCGCCGACGCGCTGTACGTGCTGGTGAGCGGCCGGGTCCGGGTGGTGAAGCGGGCCGACAGGGGCGACGAGATCTCGCTCGGCAGCCTCCGGCCGCGGCGACACCTTCGGCGAGGCGGGACTGGTGACCCACGGCGCGCGGGTGGCCACGGTCCGCGCCAGCTCGGACGTCGACGTGCTCCGGCTCGACCAGAGCGTGTTCCACGCGCTGCTCAAGCGGCGCCCCGAGCTGCGGCAGTACTTCGAGCTCCAGTCCCGGCACCGCCACCTGCAGAACTTCTTCCGCCAGTTCACCGTCTTCACCACGCTCCCGCCAGCCGGCGATGGCGGCCCTGCTCGAGGCGCTCGAGCCGGTCGACGTCGCCGGCCGGGCGAGACGATCATCCGCAAGGCGATCCCCCGGGCCCGATGTACTTCATCGAGGACGGCCGCTGCCGGGTCCACATCGGCGTGGACGGCCGGCGGCGAAACGTGGCCTTTCTCCGCCGGGGCGAATTCTTCGGCGAGCTCTCGGTGCTGCGCGACCTGCCGCGGGAGAGCACGGTCGAGGCCGTCACCCCCTGCCGCCTGCTCCGGCTGACGTTCGAGACCTACAGCAGGCTGCTGGAGGAGCATCCCGACTTCCGGACAGCCTCGAGGAGCGGATCGAGCAGTACGACTTCCGGCACACGGCCCAGATCCCGATCGACATGTTCCGGGAGATCCTGCCCGCCGACGCCGGCCGTGACGGAGAGGTGGGAGACAGACCAGATCGACGAGGACCTCACGCGCGAATGGCCGGCCGCAGGAGGCCAGCCGCGTCGCGGCGGCGGAGGACGGCCGTTCGCCGACAACGAGGGGCGGTTCGTCAAGCGCCGGCACCGGATCCGCCGCTTCCCCCACCTCTGGCAGATCGACGAGATGGACTGCGGCGCGACCAGCCTCGCCATGGTCTGCCGGCACTTCGGGAAGAACATCAGCCTGGCCCGGATCCGCCAGCTGGTGCACACCAGCCTCGACGGCGCCAGCCTGCGGGCCATCTGCCAGGGCGCGAGCGAGCTGGGTCTCGCCGCGCGCGCCGTGAAGGCCTCGCTCGCGAACCTCGACCAGATGCCGCTGCCCGCGATCGTCCACTGGGAGGGCAACCACTGGGTGGTGCTGTACGACGTGACGCCGACGCACGTGCACGTCTCCGATCCCGGCGATCGGCCAGCGGCGGATCGCGCGGGCCGAGTTCGCAGGAAGTGGACCGGCTACTGCGGCGCTCTTCGACTACACCGCCCGAGTTCGAGAACAGAAGGACGGCGAAGCTCGGGCATCGCTGGCTGCTGCCGTTCTTCCGGCCCTACGGCGGCTGCTGCTCCAGGCGGCCACGCTCGCCCTGATCGTCAGCGCGCTGCAGATGGTGATCCCGGTGTTCACCCAGATCATCGTGGACCGGGTGCTCGTGGAGCGGGACCTCCCGCTGCTCCATATCCTGATCGCGGGCATGGCCGGCGTGATCGCGTTCAGCCTGATCGCTCGCGGTCGGTCCAGCGCTACCTGCTGACCTGGGTCGCGGTCCGGGTCGACTCGGCCACGCTCGACTTCCTCACCCGGCGGCTGCTGTCGCCTGCCGATGACCTACTTCAACACCCGGCGGACGGGCGACATCCAGCGACGGCTCGCGGGGATCTGGGAGGTCCGGGAGTTCCTGGTGGAGCACGGCGTGGCCGCGCTCACGGCCTGTGGCCCAGCTCGGGGCCGCGCTGGTCCTGATGCTGGTGTACAGCCCGCTGCTCACCCTGGTGTTCCTGGCCACGGTGCCGCTCTTCATCGTGCTGATGCGGTACTCGTCGCGCTGGCTCCTGCCGCTGTACGCCGAGCTGGAGGATACCTACGGGAAGTACCAGTCGTTCCAGATCGACGCGATCAAGGGGATCGAGACGGTCAAGGCGCTCGGGGCGGAGCATGCCTTCCGCGACCTGATGCTCCGGCAGTTCAACTGCGTCGCCCGGAAGCGGTTCGAGGCCGACTTCACGATGATGCGCTACCACGGCGCGATTCACAGCGGTCACCCTGCTCTCCATGGTCCTCTTCCTCTGGTGGGCGCGCACCAGGTGATGGCGGGGCAGCTGTCCATCGGCGGCCTCGTCGCCTTCAATGCGCTCGTGGCGCTGGCCAACGCGCCGATTCTCGCCCTGCTGGGCATCTGGGACAACCTGCAGCAGGCCACCGTGCTACCTGAACCGGCTGGACGACATCTTCCAGCAGGAACCCGAGCAGGGCCACGACCGCAGCCGCCTGGTGCCGGTCAAGTCGCTCGAAGGCCGGATTACCGCCCGGCACCTGACCTTCCGCTACGGCGGTCCCGGAGTCGCCCGCGATCCTCGACGACCTCAGCTTCGAGATCCCGCCCAACACCATGGTGGCCATCGTGGGACGGAGCGGCTCCGGCAAGACCACGCTGATCAAGTTCCTGGCCGGCCTGCTCGAGCCGACCGACGGGACCATCCTCTACGACGGCGTCGACCTCAAGACCCTCAACTACCGGGACCTGCGCCGGAAGATCGGCTTCGTGCTCCAGGAGAACCACCTCTTCGACGACACCATCGCCCGGAACATCGCCTTCGGCGAGGAGGAGCCCGACCTGGACCAGGTGATGTGGGCCGCCCAGGTGGCCAACGCGCGCGAGTTCATCGAGCGGCTGCCGCTCGGGTACGACACCCGGATCGGCGAATCGGGCGTGGCTCTCTCGGGCGGCCAGCGCCAGCGGGTCGCCATCGCCCGGGCGATCTACAACCGGCCGCCGGTGCTGATTTTCGACGAGGCCACCAGCGCGCTCGACACCGAGTGCGAGCGGGCCGTCAAGGAGAACATCGACCAGCTGCTCGAGGGCCGGACCTCGTTCGTCATCGCGCACCGGCTGTGCACCGTCCGCGACGCCGACCTCATCCTGGTGCTGGAACGGGGCCGGCTGGTGGAGCAGGGCACCCACGACGAGCTCATGAACAGGCAGGGGTTGTACTACTACCTGGTGAGCCAGCAGCTGGAGCTGTAAGGGGCGGTCTCCCTGAATCGATGCCAGCCGGCCCGATCATTCCGCCGAATTTCTCGATACCGAGCCTCCGCACTGGGCGGCGCGGGGGCTGGCGTATCTGCTGATCGGCCTGTTCCTGGTCGCGTTGACCGGGGCGTTCGTGATTCGCGTGCCCGAAACGGTGAGCGGCCGGTTCCGGCTGGTGCCACGAAACGGGACCGACCCGGTCCGGGCCTTCCGAGGAGGAGTCGTGACGGAGCTGGTGACCCGGGAGGGCGACACGGTGGGAGCCGGTGGACCGATCATGATGATCAACTCGTCTCCGCTCAGCGACCGGTCCTCCGACCTTCGGACCCTGGTCACCCAGCGGCGGGCCGACGAGGAACGGCTGCGGATCGTCGAGAGCCAGTATGCGACCGGCCGTCGGGCGGACGAAGCCGAGATCCGGCGGCTCCGAACCAAGGCCGCGTTCCTGGAGCAGATGGTCGTTTCGAAGGCCAAGCGCCTGGCGCTGTCGCAGGAACTGGCGGACAGTGCCCGGGCCGGCCTTCGAGGTGGAGCGGTGAACCGGCTGGAAGCCGCCCGCATGGAGCTGGAGGCCGCGACGCTCGCCGAAGAAGTTCAATCCTCGCGCAACGAGCTGGAGGACGTCCACGCCGACATCGAGCGAATCGTCCAGGACGCCGAGGCACGCGACCTCGAGTTCGCGGCCGCCCGGCGCGGGCTGCAGGAAGCGATGGAGACCGCCCGGATCCGGGTCACCGTGCCTTGGGACGGGACCTGACCAACCTCACCGACGCCGGGTCTCGCGGTCATGGCGCCCTGCGCCGGCTCGGTGCTCCGGCTCCACGTCAGCGCCCCGGGCGCGGTGGTGCAGGAGGGCGAGGTATTGAGCGAGGTGGCCTGCGCCAGCGACCAGCTCCAGGCCGAGTTTCTGGTCCCCCAGGCCGGCGTGCCGCGGGTGTCGCGCGGGACAAACCGTGAAGCTGCGCTACGACGCCTTCCCCTATCAGCGCTACGGGGTGCGGTACGGCACGGTGCGCTGGATCGGCCCGGCCGGCTTCGCGTCGCGCGACAGCGGTGCCTTCCGGGCCCTGGTGGACCTTCGGGACACCACCATCAGCATTCGGGGTCTCCCTCAGCCGCTGATGCCCGGCATGGAAGGTCTGGCCGATGTCGTGGTCGGGCGGCGTTCGCTGGTCGGACTGGCCTTCGAGCCGCTGCGGGCGCTCAAGGAGAACATGGCGGAGGGACCCCGGTGAGCGGTAACGACGGTAGCGACGGTAACGACGGTATCGGCATTGCGGTTGCCTCTACCGTCGCTACCGTCGCCCCTGCTGTGGCGTCCGCCTGCCACACCATGCCTGAGCGTCCGTCCAGCCGGCAGTCCGACCGCCACCCGGAGTACGGGTACACCCTGGCGGATTTCCATAGCGACGACGGGGCCATGCTGACCTGCCTCGACCTCGCCCGGGTCGCCGCGCGAACCGATCTGCCGGTCCTCATCCTGGGCGAAACCGGGACCGGGAAGACCCTGCTTGCGCGGGCCATTCACAACTCGTCGCGTCGTGCGACCCAGCCATTCATCGCCTTCAACTCCGCCGCACTCTCCGACACCCTGCTCGACAGCCAGCTGTTCGGCCACGAGCGCGGGGCTTTCACCGGCGCGGATCGCCGGGTGAAGGGGAAGTTCGAGCTGGCCGACGAGGGCACCCTCTTCCTCGACGAGATCGCCGACATGAGCCCCGCCGCCCAGGCCAAGATCCTGCGCGCCGTGGAATACGGCGAATTCGAGCGCCTGGGTGGCGAGGAGCTGCTGACGGCGGACGTCCGGCTGATCTCGGCCACCCACCTCCCTCTGGCCCGCTACCTCGAGACCGACAACTTCCGCAGGGATCTGTTCTACCGCATCAGTGGTATCACCCTGCACCTGCCGGCCCTGCGCGATCGGCCCGGGGACCTGCGAACCCTGATCGCCTCCGAGATCCGAACGGCGGGCCAGGCCATGGGCAAGGAGATCGAGGGACTCTCCCGCGAGGCAGCCGATGGCCTGCTGGGCTACTCCTGGCCGGGCAATCTGCGTGAGCTCAAACGGGTGATCCATACCGCCGTCGCGATCACGGAGGGGGAGGTCATTGCTCCCCAGGCGATCCTGCTCGAGATGCTCGACCCCGCCGCCCACGGCGCCGGGTCCGGGCGCTCGGCAGGTTTCCCGTCGCCTCCGCCAACCACCGGAGACCACGGCCTCTCACTGCACGCCGCCGAGCAGCGGCACATCCGCCGGGTACTGGATCGCTTCGGTGGCAACAAGCGCCGGGCGGCTCGGGCCCTCGGCGTCTCCCGGTCCACCCTCGACCGCAAACTCGGCAGGCGCTGAACGTGCCCTGACTCGGGCCACCGGTCTTCGGAAGCGGATCCGATTCGGCGGTGGACGGTGGCCCGAAATCGGGACCATGGCCCTGTTTCGAGACCGTGAAAGTGTCTCATCACGAGGCAGGCCGCCCGGGGCCGGACGCCCAACTCCTGACGGGATCTGCGGTTAGCGGCCGGGCCGCCGCTGGCCCGCCACTTGCCCCTCCTGCCTTCAGCACGGCCCCAGTCTGCTTCCTTCGATTCAAGACTTACCCAATCGCGCCACTGGCGCACCACCAAGGGGAGATTACCCATGGCCAAGTCCAAGAAGATCCGCGACCTGCCCGCCAAGAAGAAGGCCGACAAGGTGCGCGGTGGCCGGACCTCGACCTCCGCCAAGACTGTGTCGCCGCTGAAGACGATCGCCAAGCCCTTCGCGACGACTGCCAAGACCACCTCGCTGCGCACGTATTAGCGAGCCGCGGCAGGGGAAGAGGATCACTCCTCTTCCCCTGCGCGGGCCTGGTCGAGCACGATCGTTCTCGAAGCCTCCTGGCCCCGGCAAGCGCCACCAGACCCTATCCGACCCGGACCGATCCATGAAGCGGCCCAAGCGGGAACCCCAGGAGCGGAAACGAAAGAAGGACGTCGTTCGCCTCGAAGACCTGACGCCCCGTGAGGCCGTGCAGGGCGGGGCGAGCAAGCTCCGATTCGGGGAGCAGCGGCCGGGGCGACGCAGCCCGGGCAGCAGACGCTGATCCGCCCGGTCGCGGAACCGCGGCCGGTGTCCTGCCTGCCCCTCAGAAACCAACGCGCAGGCCGAATCGCGTGTCGTAGGGTGTGACCGAGAACTCCGGTTCGAACGGTATGTTGTCAGGCAGTCGCTTGGGCCGGGTCAGTTCCCACACGAAGAGCCCCGCGGTTCCAATCAGCGTGATCTCTCCTCCCAGGAGCCAGCGGCGGGCCACCCGGTCGTGGTGGAGCGATCGCTGGTAGTACCGCTCCGCCGTCCGATCGATATAACCTCCGGCCGCCGTCTGGTCGCACCGACTCCGGTCGATATCGCAGTACGCCTTGAGCTGGCGGTACGACCGGTCGCCGTCCTGGTGGGCGCTGGAGGCCTTGATCCCCATCCCCACGGCGGCGGCGAGGGTCAGCCATTTCCCGTACTTCACCAGCCGCGGGCTGCCGCTGGTGGTCCAGACGCTGTCTCTCTGCTGGGCGGCGACAGGGGCCACGGGCGTCGCCAAAAGGGCCAGGATGACGATCCTGGTGACGGCCGATCGCCGGGATTGAGCGCCCATCCTCATAGCCGCATGCGGTGCAGGTCGCCCCGTCCGCCGAGGGCCAGGAACTCCCGGTCTCCCAGCGGCAGCGGCGCGAGTTCGAGGGGTCTTCCCAGGGGGGTGCGCCATCCCAAGGTGCCGTCTTCCGGGCGGAATGCCCGCAGCGCCCCATCGGATCCCCCGACAAGAATCCAGCCGGCCACCACCGCCGGTGTCCCGGTAGCTGCCCAGCGGTCGGTGCCGAGCTTGCTGACCTGCGGTTCGGGACCGGGCAGAATCCGATAGAGCGAGCCGAACGGAGTCACGCAATAGATGGTGTCTCCCACGACGGCCGGCGATGTAAGCAGCGGTCCGTCCAGTCGGGCCTCCCACACGGTGCGCAGGCTGTCGGGATCGACGGCCACGACCAGGGAGTCCCCGGTTCCTGCGACCAGCTGGTTGCCGAGCCGAACCCAGGGCGAGACCAGGGCGCCGGGGGCCCGGGCCCGGAGGATCACCGCGCCATCGCTGACCCGCACGCGATAGAGACTGTCGTAGGAGGTGACCAGCACCTGGCTCTCGTCGAGGGCCAGCGGAGCGATCTGCTGGGATGGCAACGAACGGCGCCAGAGCACCCGCCCGGTGGCGGGGTCGATGGCGAGGATCTGCTGGTCGCGCGTGAGTACGATCAGCCGTTTGTTCACCATGACCAGGGGCGCTTCGACATTGCCCGAGGGGGTCGACCAGAGTTCATTCCCGCTCGCGGCCTGCAGGGCGTACACTTTCCCAGGGCGCGCGGTGGCGGCGTAAACCACTGACCCGGCGAGCAGCACTCCCCCCACCAGCGGCCCCTGCACCCGCCGGGCCCAGCGGGTCTTGCCGCTGGCCAGGTCGACCGAGACCACCCGGCGGTCGGAGCCGCCGAGATAGACATTGACGCTGTCGTGGGCGAGCGGCGCACGGGGGCCCTTGATGGGACGACTGCGCCAAAGCCGGATGAGCGGTGTGCCTTCGACCGCGGCGGCTTGCTGCACCGATCCCGGATCGAAGTCGGGAACGGGGCGGTACCCCCCACAGGACGCGTTGACGCTCAGCAGCACCGACGCTAGACTCCACGCCCCGCGGCGCCAGGGCCGCGGACTCCCGCGAATACGCCTGCCATGACCACCGTCCGGATCGCCGAGCTGTCTCGCCATGAGGGTGCCGCGGTGACCGTGCGGGGGTGGGTCGCCCACACGCGGTCGAGCGGCAAGATCGCCTTCATCGTCTTGCGCGACGGCATCGGAGAGCTGCAGGCCGTGCTCTCGAAGAAGGAGGTCTCCGAGGCTACCTGGGAGGCGTTCGGCACGCTGGCCCAGGAAACCAGCGCCGCGCTCACCGGGGTCATTCGCGCCGAGGCCCGGGCACCCGGCGGCTTCGAGATGCATCTCCGCGAGCTGGTGGTGCTCGGGGCAAGCCCCGACTTCCCGATCCAGCCCAAGGAGCACAGCACCCAGTTTCTGTTCGAACATCGGCACCTGTGGCTGCGGAGCCCGCGGCAGGTCGCGATCGCCCGGATCCGTCATGAGGTGGTGCAGGCCATCCGGGATTTCTTCTTCGCGCGCGATTTCACCCTGGTGGACACCCCGATCCTGACCGGGGCCATCGGCGAGCAGGGGGCGAGCTGTTCAGCACGGAATATTTCGACCTGGGGAAGGCGTATCTCGCCCAGACCGGCCAGCTGTACGTCGAGGCCGCCGCCGCCGCCCTCGGCAAGGTGTACTGCTTCGGGCCGACCTTCCGGGCCGAGAAGTCCAAGACCCGGAGGCACCTCACCGAGTTCTGGATGGTCGAGCCCGAAGTGGCCTTCAATGATTCCAACGACAACATGCGGCTCCAGGAGGAATTCGTGAGCCATATCGTCGGCCGTGCAGTCGAGCGCCGGGCCGACGAACTCAAGGAACTCGAGCGCGATGTCACCCCGCTCCTGCGGGTCCAGCCGCCGTTCCACCGGATCTCCTACAGCGATGCCGTGACCAAGCTGCAAACCCTGGGATCGGACATCGCGTGGGGTCGGGACCTGGGTGGTGACGACGAAACCCGCCTGGCCGAACAGTACGACCGACCGGTATTCGTTTTCAATTATCCGAAAGGGGTCAAGGCGTTCTATATGAAGGAGAACCCGGACGACCCCCGGACCGTGCTCAACAACGACTGCCTCGCCACCGAAGGCTACGGCGAGATTATCGGCGGCTCACAGCGCGAGGATGACTACGACCGCCTGCTCGCCCGGATTCGCGAGCAGGGCCTCGATCCCGAGGTGTACCGCTGGTACCTCGACCTCCGCCGCTACGGGACGTTCGTCCACTCGGGCTTCGGTCTCGGAGTGGAACGCACCGTCGCCTGGATCTGCGGCATTCCCCACATTCGGGAGACGATTGCCTTCCCCCGGCAGATACACCGGCTGTATCCGTAGAGGCCAATGGCGGAGTGGGGGATTAGGGGATTGGGGGATTGAGGGATTGAGGGATTGAGGGAATGGACGAACGGTGACACAGGGGGTTCGCGCCCTCTCCGTCATTCCGCGATTCCCCCAATCCCCCAATCCCCATTCAGCCATTCGGTCCGGCCCCCTCTCCCGCTCGCTTGACCTCACCCCACAGCCCATCCAGCACCTCCAACCCCGCGGTGGCCACGTCGATTCCCCGGGCGGCGGCGAGTTGTTCCAGCTGCTCGAATCGGGCGCGGAACTTCCGGTTGGCGCGGTCCAGAGCGGCCGCCGGCGGCACCCGTGCCTTGCGGGCCAGGTTGACCACGGCGAACAGCAGGTCGCCGATTTCTTCGACCAGGGCATCGGACGCCGGCAGGGAGATCGGCTCGCCGGTCACCGGGACGTCCGGCGTGGGAGCGGCCGGCTCGGACCCCTCAGCGTGAAGGACGGTCTGGACCTCGTCGATCTCCTCGCGGACCTTCGCCAGCGGGCCGGCGGTGTCGGGCCAGTCGAATCCCACCGTGGCGGCCCGCTCTTGCAGGCGATACGCCATGAGCAGGCCGGGCAGGGCGGGGGCGAGTCCACGAAGGACTCCGCCGCGGCGCTCCTTGCGCTTGAGCCGCTCCCACTGCTCGGGCGGACCGAGGGCAAACAGGTGCGGGTGTCGCCGCTGCATCTTGCGTTCGAGATCGTCCGCCACGTCGCCGGCCGAGAATTCCCCGCGTTCCTCGGCCAGCACGAGCTGCCAACCGAGGTGCAGGAGGAGGTCCGCGACCTCTTCCCGGATGGCCCCGGGGTCACCTTCCGCGACCGCGTGATCCAGCTCAAACACCTCTTCAATGAGGTATGGGCGGATGGTTTCGCGGGTCTGGGCGCGGTCCCACGGGCAGCGCCGTCGGAGATCTCGCACCATCGTCTGGGCACGTCCAAGCGCTGAATTGTCTTGCATTTATCCCCCTTCGACCCTATGATACCCGCCGCTTGAGCATGACGTCAATTCCGGATCACGGCGGTCGGGCATGGGCCGACATCGACCTCGCGGCGCTGGTCGCGAACGCCCGGACGGTTGCCTCCGTCTCGGCCGCCCCACTCCTCCCGATGGTCAAAGCAGACGGATACGGACTCGGGGCGGTCCAGTGCGTCCGGGCGCTCGAAGCAGTCAAGCCCTGGGGCTATGGGGTCGCCACCGTCGAAGAAGGAGCCCGTCTGCGCGCGGCCGGTATCAGCCGGCCGATCCTGGTGTTCACCCCACTCACGCCGGCGCTGGTCTCACGCCACAGCGCGCTCGATCTCCGGCCGGTGATCGGCGACGTGGCGGGTCTCTCCGCCTGGCTCGCCGCCGGTTCCCGCCCGTTTCATGTCGAGGTCGATACGGGGATGTCCCGCACCGGATTCCGCTGGGATGCCGACCCATCGTGGCGCGCGTTGCTGGCCGGCGCTCCGGGTTTCGAGGGGCTGTTCACCCATTTCCACTCGCCCGAATCCGATCCCGCGTCCACCCGCCGGCAGTGGGAGCGGTTCCAGGCAATTCTGATGGACCTTCCGGCACGCCCTGCCCTGGTGCACGCGGCCAATAGTGCGGCGGCCCTCCAGGACCGGATCTATACCTGCGACCTGGTGCGCCCGGGCATCTTCCTGTATGGCGGCGCGGCCGGGGGCCACGTGCCTCAGCCGGTCGTGAGCCTCAGGGCCCGGGTGGTCGCGCTGCGGATGGTCCGAAGCGGCGACAGCGTGAGTTACGGGGCGGAGTGGACCGCGCCGCGGGACACGCCGGTGGCGACGCTGGGGATCGGCTATGGCGATGGCCTGCTCCGTTCACTGGGGAACAAGGGGCTGGTCGAGCTCGGCGGACGCCAGGTACCCATCATCGGTCGGGTGACGATGGACTTCATCATGGTCGCGGTCGAAGAGCCGCCCGACATCGGCCAGGTGGCGACCCTGTTCGGGGGCGCGGTTTCGCTCGACGATCAGGCCCGGCGCGGCGGGACCATTCCGTATGAGCTGCTGACCGCACTCGGCAACCGGGTGGCTCGGCGGTACACCGGGCCGGACGCCTGAAGCCGGCCGCGCCAAACCGGCAACTCGGCGGAGGAGGATGGATGGATCAGCACTTCGCGTCGTTGATCATCGGACTCGCCCACCAGGCCGACCAGGCCCTCGGCGGGAACCTACCCCCGGGGGTCGGCCAGCAGGATGCCCGTGAGGTGGCCCGCACCCTCATCGACACGCTGGGCGTGCTGGAGCGCAAGACCGCCGGTCATCTCGACGACGAGGAGCAGAAACTGCTCACCGAGGCGCTCACGGCGCTCAGATTCCGGTTCGTGACTTCGGAGAAGACGTAGTCTGCCCCGCGCCGCCCTCATCATCCTCGATGGCGTTGGCGTGGGGCCGGCGCCCGACACCGACGCCTATGGCGACACCGGGAGCGACACCCTCGGAAACGTGGCCCGCGCCGTTGGCGGCCTTCGGCTGCCGAATCTCGAACGCCTCGGCCTGGGACGGTGCGCGTCGATACCCGGTCTCGGCGAGCCCGACCAGCCGCTCGCGGCGTGGGGCACGGCCATACCCGCCAGCGCGGGAAAAGACAGCACCACCGGCCACTGGGAACTCTGCGGTCTCTGCCTGACAGAGCCGTTCCGCACCTATCCGCAGGGATTCCCGGCCGATTTCCTCACCGCCTTCGCCGCCCGGACCGGACGCGGAATTCTCGGCAATCGGGCGGCCTCGGGCACCCAGATTCTCGACGAACTGGGCGACGAGCACATGGCCACCGGGAAGTGGATCCTGTACACCTCCGCGGACAGCGTCTGCCAGCTCGCCGCCCACGAGGAGGTCGTCCCGCTGGAGGAGTTGTACCGGGCCTGCGCGATCGCCCGGGAGCTGCTGACGGGGCCGGGGGCGGTGCTCCGGGTCATCGCCCGGCCGTTCCTCGGGGGTTCGGGTCGCTGGACCCGTACGGAGCGGCGCAAGGATCTGAGCCTGCCACCTCCGGGCGAAACCCTGCTCGACCGGCTGGCCCAGGCGCACGTGCCGCGCGTCGGAATCGGCAAGGTAGACGACCTCTTTGCCGGCCGGGGCATCCGCAGCGTGCACCCGGTGGGAAACGCCGCGACCTATGACGCCATCGCCAGCGCCCTGACCTGCATGCGGCGGGGCCTGCTGTTCGCCAACGTGATCGAGTTCGACCAGACCTGGGGACACCGGAACGACGTCCCGGGCTACCACCAGGGCCTGCTGGCGCTGGATGCCGCGCTGCCGGCGATGCTGGCTCCAGTCCAGGACGACGACCTGGTTATACTTACCGCCGACCACGGGAATGACCCGACAACCCCGTCGACGGACCATTCCCGGGAGCGGGTGCCGGTACTCGCCTTCGGCCCCCGCGTCCGGTCCGGCCCGCTGGGAGCGCGAGCCACCTTCGCGGATGTCGGACAGACGCTCGCCGCGTTCTTCCAAGTCCCGCCGCTCGCCACCGGCCAGTCGTTCCTCGCGGAGATCTGGAATGGGTGATGCGCTCGTGGCGGCTGCGCGCGCCGCCCGCGACCAGGCCTATTGCCCCTATTCGCGGTTCGCGGTCGGGGCGGCACTGGAAGGCGAGGACGGCCGGATCTTCACCGGTTGCAACGTCGAGAACGCCTCGCACGGCCTCGGGGTCTGCGCCGAGCGGGCGGCGGTCGCGGCGGCCGTGGCCGGCGGAACCCGGCGGTTCCGCCGGCTGGTTGTGGTGGCGGACGTCGA
This sequence comes from uncultured Gemmatimonadales bacterium, assembly GCA_963709905.1. GTDB lineage: Bacteria > Gemmatimonadota > Gemmatimonadetes > Gemmatimonadales > GWC2-71-9 > JADJOM01. The sequence goes on along the minus strand of CAVPYI010000002.1, from coordinate 226,869 downwards.
ACCCCCCGTCTCCCCCTGCGGCGCGTGCCGCCAGGTGCTGGCGGAATTCGGACTGGCGCTGGTGATCGAAGGTGTCGGGCCCCGGACCAGTCGGCGGTGGACCCTTGCCGAACTGCTGCCGGACGCATTTGGCGTGGACACCCTCCGCGGTACCGGCGGCGGGCCGCGAACCTGAAGCGCGAACGAGCTTCCATGATACCGTTGAACCGCACGCGATTCACCCGCGCTCACGCGCGTTCCCTGCTGCTCGCCGTCGCCCTGGCGTTGCCGGCCTGTCAGGAGCGTCTCGCGGCCCCGGCCGACTGCCCGGCCCTGTGTCCCGGCGGCTACCAGGTCCGGGACACCGTGCTCGCGCCACTGCCTGCCCAGGACAGCAGCTACGAAGGCTACGTCGGGGTCGGGCAGGGGACATCGCTGCGGGTGTCCGACCAGTTTCCGGTCAGTGAAGACCGGGCGGTCTATCGGTTCATCGCGCGGCCAGACTCGTTCCCGATCACGGCGGACAGCGCGGTCCCCTACACGCTCGATTCGGTTTCCCTGTCCTTGACGGTTGCCTACCGGGACACCGCGGTGAAGAACCTCCGGGCGATCCTCTACCGCCTCCCCGCCACGCTCGATTCGACCTTCACCTTCGCCGACGCCGAGGCGGCGTTCGTTCCGGCCAACCTCATCGACAGCCTGCCGGTGGACGACACGCTGGTCACCCAATCGCTGGTGGCGATTCTCACAGACACAACGCTGGCGCGGGTGGCCATTCCCCCGGCGGATAGCGGAGTGCTCGCGCTGGGGGTGCAGATTCGGGCAGATCAGGGTACCGGTGTGCGGATCGCGAATTCCGCCACCGCCGCGGCGACTTTCGTGAGCTGGGTTACGATTCAGGTCAACGATACCACCACGGCCACTCGACAGCTCGTGCGCGGACCGGGGTTCGCAACCTTCGTCTCCCAATCGCGTCCCGTCCTGGATCCCTCGGTCCTGACGGTCGGCGGGGCTCCCAGCGCGCGGACGCTGATCCGTTTTCCCTGGCCGGCCTACCTGAAGGACTCGGCCCAACTGGTGCGCGCCACGCTCGAGCTCATTCCCATCGGGCCGATCCCCGGCCTGCGGGGCGATACCGCCTTCATCTCGGCCAGGTCCGTGCTGACCGATCTCGGGAGCAAGAGTCCCGCGACCAGTGACGGGTTCTACATCGCCACGACCCCTCTGGTCGAGGGGCAGACGGACACCATTCGTCTGGAGGTGCGGCGAGCGCTCACCACCTGGCAAGGGACGCGACCCACGCCGCCGGCCTTCATCCTGCAACTGTTTCCCGAAGCGAGCAGCTTCACCCGCGCCACGTTCGGTTCCAGCCGCACGGCCGGGTTCGAGCCGCGGCTCCGGGTCACCTTCGCCTCGACCTTCCCCTTCGATGCTCCGTGATGCGTGGGCGACTCGGGTCGCCATCCTGCTCACCGCGTGGGCGTGCCCATTGGTGCTTCCGCCCGACGCGGCCGGCCAATCGTCGCAGTTCGGGGTGCGGGGGTTGGGGTATCCCGGACGCCCGCTGACTCCCCGGGCCCGCGCGACCGGAGGCAGCTTCGCGCTGTTCGACGGGGAGAGCAGCCTCAACCCAGCCGCGATGGCCAACCTCAAGTCCGTCGCCGCGGGATTTGTGCTGTCGCCCTCGTGGCGGAAATGGGAAGGCCCGGGGGGAGATGCCTCGCTTCGCGAGACCCGCTTTCCCCTGGTGTTCGTCGGCGGCCCGATCCCCGGCAGCCGGTTCAGCATCGGGGTCTCCATCGGCAGCTATGCCGATCGGGACTTTCGACTGGCGACTTCGGACAGCGTGCTGATTCGGGGTGTACCGGTCGAAGTCAGCGATACCCTGACATCCTTGGGTGGCCTCAGCGAGATCCGGTTCGCCGGCGGGTATGTCCTGTCCCCGCGCACCACGATCGGCGCGGCGGGTTACTGGATCACCGGGTCGAGTCGGCTCGAGGCTCGCCGCCATTTCAGTGATTCGACCTACATCGCCTTTCTGCAATCGGCGGAGCTCTCCTATCAGGGGTATGGCGTGGCGGTGGGGATCACCCATCTGCTCACCCCCCGGGTGCAGGTGGCGGCACTGCTGCGGTCCGACAGCAAGGCCTCGGTGGACCTCGACTCCACCAGGGTCTACTCGGTCGATCTGCCGTACACCGCCAGCGCCGGGATCCAGTTCGTGGCCTCCCCGAGGCTGACCGTGGCGGCCGCCGGCACGTTCCGGTCCTGGTCCGGGGCCAATTCCGACCTGCAGGCCCAGGGCGGGCCGGGGGCCCGGAACACGCTCGAATTCGCGCTGGGCGGGGAAGTGGTCCGCAATCTCCGCAACCCGGCCTCGCTGCCGCTCCGGCTGGGGGCGCGCTACGCCGACCTGCCGTTCCCGCTGGTCGCGGGCGAGCGACCAAAGGAGTTCGGCGTTTCTCTCGGCACCGGCGCACGCTTCGCGCAGGACCGGGCCGGACTCGATCTGACCTTCGAGCAGGTGTGGCGCAGCCAGGGGTCGCCTTACAAGGAGCGGAGCTTCTCGGTAGTATTCGGCCTGTCGATCCGTCCCTACGGCCCCGGCGGCAGAGCTCCATGAAGCGACTCTACATCGAAACCTACGGCTGCCAGATGAACGTGGCTGACACCGAGTTGATGCTCGGAGTCTTCGGGCGGGATGGGTACGTCCGGACCGACAGTCCGGAGGGTGCCGATGTGCTACTGATCAACACCTGTGCCGTTCGCGACAACGCCGAACAGCGGGTGCTCGGTCGGCTCGGGGAACTGCAGCAGTACAAGGGCGCCGACGCCGTTCTGGGAGTGGTGGGGTGCATGGCCCAGCGGCTGGGGCCACGCCTGCTGGAGCGCGTGCCCAGGGTGGACCTGGTGGCGGGGCCCGATGCCTACCGGAACCTGGCGACGCTCGTGGCGCAGGCCCGCGGCGGGAGCCGCGTGGCCGACACGGAATTCCGGGCGTGGGAGCACTACGAGGATGTTCCGCCGGTGCGCGAGTCGGCGGCGACGGCGTTCGTGACCGTCCAACGCGGCTGCGATTATAAGTGCACGTTCTGCATCGTTCCGTATACCCGGGGACCCGAGCGCAGCCGTAGACTCGAGGACGTAACCGGTGAGGTCGTCGGCCTCGCCGGGCAGGGTACCACGGAGGTTACGCTTCTTGGCCAGACGGTCAACAATTACCACGATGGTCGCCACGACTTCGCCGATCTGCTCCGAGCCGTGGGGGCGGTGGATGGCATCCGCAGAGTGCGATTCACCAGCCCGTATCCGACCGGGTTCTCGGATCGGGTCATCGAGGCCATGGCTACGGCGCCGGCGGTGTGCGAGCACGTCCACCTGCCGGTGCAGAGCGGCTCGAACGCCGTGCTCAAACGGATGCTGCGACGCTACACCCGGGAGCAGTACCTCGAAGTCGTGGCGAAGCTCCGCCGAGCCATGCCGGGCATCACCTTCTCCACTGATATCATCGTCGGCTTTCCCGGGGAGACCGAAGCGCAGTTCGCCGAGACGCTTACCCTGGTGGAGGAAGCCGGGTTCGACGACGCCTACACCTTCAAGTATTCGCCCCGGGACGGTACGCCGGCGGTGCGGATGGGCGCCGAGATCGAGGACGGAGTCGCCGGGGCACGCCTGGAGCGACTCATCGCCCGGGTGCGCGGTCAGGCCCGGCAACGCAACGCGGGCCGTGTGGGCTCCACGGTGGAGATCCTGGTCGAACGGCCGGCCCGCCGCGGCGATCTGCTGCTCGGCCGAACCCGTACCAACCTGCTTGTCCTGGTGGAACTGCCGCCCGATGCCATTGGTCAGTACGTTGACGTCCGGCTTACCGGAACGACCGGGTCGACCTTCACCGGGCAGACCCTCCGACCCCAGCTGGCCACGCTCGCATGACCAAGCACGCCATTCGCAACGCCATCGAGGATCACGCCGCCGAAGCGTATGGCCGGCTGGCCACCCACTTTCCGGAATTCTGCGGGTGCGACGAGTGCCGGCTGGACGTGCTGGTCTACGCCCTCAATCGCCTGCCCCCGAAGTACGTGGTGGGCCTGGAGGGCTCGGTGCTGACGGATGTCAGTCTCGACAAGGACCAGAGTCGCGCCGCGATCGAAGTCGCGATCATGGAGGGGATCCGCAAGGTGAATCTGGCACCGAGGTGCGCCCGGCGCCGGGCGGCCAAGTAGCTCTCCGCACCCGGGACCGGGATCCCGGGGCGTCGGGGTGAACCGACCTGCGGTGCTGCTGGTGGTTTCGTATGGGGCCGGTCTCGCGACCGGCCTTCTGCGTTTTGGGGATGGGTGGCTCGTCGGCACGGCGCTGCTGGTCCTGGGAATCCTGGTCCAGCGGCGCGCGGCCGCGGCGACCTGGCTGGTGGCCGGCCTGCTCGGATGGGCCCAGGGGTGGCTTGCGGTGCAGGTCGAGAACAGCCGCTGCCCGGCGGTGCTGCGCCCCGGTCCGGTCGCGGTGGAGGTCCGGCTGTCCGAACCGGTGCTGTCGGACGCACCGACGGGGAGAGTGACTCTTCCCCCGGCGACCTGCGGGGGCACGGTGGACGCCCGCTGGCCGGCCGGAGCCGAGTTGATGGCCGGGAGCCTGGCGCGAGTCGAAGGCCGTTGGATTGCGCATCCGGAGGGTGGCCGGGCTCGAGGGATGCTGCTTGTCCGGCAGTGGGAGCTTCTCGGAGTCCAGCCGACGCCCGCGGAACGGTTGCGGAACCGGATCGCCCAGGCCATCCGCGCGCTGTACGGCTCGCGGGCGGGGACGGTAGACGCCCTCGTGGTGAACCGTCGCGGGGCAATGCCCCCGGAGCTGCGCGACCGCTATGCGCGGGCCGGTCTGGTGCACATCCTCTCGATCTCGGGCTTTCACGTCGGGGTGATCGTCGGCTGGGTGGTCCTGCTCGGGCGTCTGACCGGGACGTCGCGGGTTCGCGCGGGCGTGGTCGCCGCTACGATTGCCTTCGCGTACGTGTGGTTCCTCGGCTGGCCCCCGCCGGCAGCGCGGGCCGCCGTACTCGCCGGTCTGGGCGCCTTGCTGCACGCGCGCCAGCGCCATCCACAGGCGATTCCCCTCCTGGCGGTCACCGCCCTGGTGGTTCTGCTGCTGGATCCCTGGGCCGTGCTGGACGCGGGTGCCTGGCTGTCGGTGTCCGCCCTTCTCGGTGCGGTGGTCGCCACGCGGTGGAGCGAGCGCCGACTGGGCGCACGCTGGTGGTGGACGACGCTGGCCGCATCGGTCGGTGCCACTCTGGGGACGGCGCCGATCACCGCGGCTCTGTTCGGCATGGTCTCACTGGCCGGGTTGCTGGTGAATTTCATCGCGATACCGCTGGCGGCGCTGGCGGTCCCTGGAATCCTGCTCAGCCTGCTCGCGGAACAGGCCGTTCCATTCCTGGCTGCGCCACTCGCGGCCGGTACCGGGGCCCTGCTCGGTCTACTCGATCAAACGGCGTGGTGGGCCGGAGGGTGGAATGCAGCCACGGTAATCCAGCCCGCTGAGCCGGTCTCGGCGTTGCCGTGGGTCGCGGCCCTGGTCGTGGCGGGCTGGAGCGTCGCGGGTTTGACAACCCGGTGGGAAGGCGCGCGTCGGGCCTGCCTGGGACTCGCGCTCGGGGTCTGGGGCTTGCTGGCCATCGAAGGCTACACCGCCGTTCGTGACGCCGGCGGCGGGCTCGCGTTACATTTTCTCGATGTCGGGCAGGGCGATGCGGCGCTGGTACGTACCCCGGCCGGCCGGTGGATCCTGATCGATGCCGGACCCCGGACGGAGCGGGGCGATGCGGGTCGGACCATCGTGGCGCCGTTTCTGGCGCGGCATCGGGCCGGGGGGCTCGCGCTGGCGGTGATCTCCCACGCCCACGCCGACCACCTTGGCGGACTTCCGGCGGTCCTGGATCGGGTTCCAGCCGGCCGGATCCTGGAGCCGGGCGAACTGGTCGCGGACCCGCTGTACCTTGGCGTCCTGGATCAGCTGGAGTCGGCCGGGGTGGAGTGGCAGGCGGCTCGGGACGGGGCGCGGGCCACCCTCGACAGCGTTCGCCTGACCGTGCTGCACCCCGACACCGCGTGGACCGACTGGGGGCTGGACCTCAACGAAGACTCGGTGGTGCTGTTGCTCGAGTATGGCCGGTTTCGCGCGCTGTTCGCAGGGGACGCCGGCCTCCCGGCCGAATCGCGGCTGGCGGGACGGGTCGGGCCGATCGACCTGCTGAAGGTGGGGCATCACGGTTCGCGGTCCGCTACGGGTGAGGCCTGGCTGCGCGAACTCGCGCCCAGGATCGCGGTGATCAGCAGCGGCGCTCGGAATCGCTATGGTCATCCCCATCCGGCGACCCTTGCCCGGCTGGGACAGCACGGGGTCGACGTGTGGCGGACCGACCAGGAAGGAACCATCACCGTCGTCACCGACGGCAGAACGATGACAGTGCAGGGGCGGCGCGAATCGCGCGTCCTGCCCGTGGATGACGACTGAGCCGGCCCGCCACTGGTCCGGGCCGCCTACCCTGAGGATCAGGCCGTGCTTCCCAATACCCGCGTCGTCACCATCGAACGGTTCATCCTCGACCAGGAAGAGCAGTACCCCGAGGCGACCGGTGAACTCACCAACCTGCTCTATGACATCGCGCTCGCGGCCAAGATCATCGCCGGCCACGTATCCGGCGGGCCGGTCTGGTGGACGATCCTCGGCAGCGCGGGGCAATCAACGTCCAGGGGAGGAACAGCAGAAGCTCGACGTCTTCGCCAACGAAACCCTGAAGCAGACGCCCTGAACCACACGGGCCGGGTGTGCGTGATGGCGTCGGAGGAGGACGAGACCATCATCCCGGTGCCCCGCGACCAGTATCCCGCCGGCAAGTACGCCGTGCTCTACGATCCACTCGACGGCTCGTCCAACATCGATCGTCAACGGCGCGGTCGGGACGATCTTCAGCATCTATCGCCGGGTCACGCCGGAGGGGCGGGGCACGCCTGGCCGACTGTGCTGCAGCCGGGATGCAAACAGGTGGCCGCCGGGTACGTGATCTATGGCTCGAGCACGATGCTGGTCTACATCGACCGGGCACGGCGTGCACCGGTTCACGCTCGACCCGACGATCGGCGAGTTCCTGCTGTCCCATCGGAAGATCGTGACGCCCCGAGTGGGCAAGTACTACAGCGTCAACGAGAGCAACTTCGCCCGCTGGAGCAAGGGGGTCCAAGCGGCGGTGCGCGGCTTCCACGGCGACCGGCCCGACGAGATCGCGGGGAAGAACAGCCGGTACATCGGGTCGCTGGTGGCGGACTTCCACCGGAACCTGCTCGCCGGTGGCATCTTCATGTACCCGGCGGACACCAAGAACCCGAACGGCAAGCTGCGGCTGCTCTACGAGGCGCGCCGATGGCGTTCATCGCGGAACAGGCCGGGGGGCTCGGCGACCGACGGTATCAACCGGATCCTCGACATCGTGCCCGACCGAACTGCACCAGCGGACCCCGCTGGTGATCGGGTCGCGGGAGGATGTGGGGTACGTGAGCGCGATACGCTCACGGCGAGTGGGCCAGCGGGTGAGGGACCGATGAGCGAGCGCAGAGTACCGGGTGCCGCGCGCCCGGGTGGTGCGCGCCGGCTGTGCGGAATATTCGAGATGCCGTTCACAGTATTCGGTACTCGGACCTCGCGATAGCATGACCGACAAGCCCCAAACCGTCTACCGGCCGCCGACTGGCGCGGTGATCCGGCCCGCGATCTCGGTGAGCCCGGGTACCTTCCCCTTCACCCGCGGGCGTCTACCCCAGGATGTACACCGACCGGCTCTGGACCATGCGCCAGTACGCCGGCTTCGGCACCGCCGAGGAGACCAACACCGCGGTTCCGGCAGCTGCTGGATGCCGGCCAGACCGGGCTCTCCACCGCGTTCGATCTGCCGACCCAGATGGGGTACGACTCCGACCATCCGATGGCCGACGGCGAGGTCGGGCGGGTGGGGGTGGCGATCGACACCGTGGACGACCTCGCACGCCTCTTCCGGGGGATCCCGCTCGACGAGGTGTCGACCTCGATGACGATCAACGCCACGGCCGCGATCCTGCTGGCGATGTACGTCGTGGTCGGGGAAGAGCAGGGAGTGCCGCGCGCCGCAGCTGCAGGGCACGATCCAGAACGACGTGCTCAAGGAGTACATCGCCCGCGGCACCTACATCTATCCCGGCCGAGCCATCGCTCCGGCTGATGACCGACGTCTTCCGGTTCGTGGCCGACGAGGGGATGAACTTCAATCCGATCTCGATCAGCGGCTACCACATGCGCGAGGCCGGGTGCACCGCGGTCCAGGAGGTCGCGTTCACCCTCGCCAACGCGCTCGAGTACGTCGGGCGGGCGGTCGCCGCGGGACTCGACGTGAACGCAGTTCGGTCCGCGGCTGTCGTTCTTCTTCGCGGCGCACAACGATCTCTTCGAGGAAGTCGCCAAGTTCCGGGCGGCGCGGCGGCTCTGGGCCCGGCTGGTGCGCGAGCGGTTCGGCGCCGACGACCCGACCTGCCGGCTCCGGTTCCACACCCAGACCGGCGGCGTCACGCTGCAGGCACAGCAGCCGCTCAACAACGTGGTGCGGGTGACGGTCCAGGCGCTGGCGGCCACCCTGGGCGGCACCCAGTCGCTGCACACCAACGGCTACGACGAGGCGCTGGCGCTCCCCACCGCGGAATCGGCGACGCTGGCGCTGCGGACCCAGCAGATCCTCGGTCACGAAAGCGGGTTGCCGAAGTGGTGGACCCGCTGGCGGGCAGCTGGTACGTGGAGGCGCTCACCGACCAAATCGAGGCCGAAGCGCTGGCGCTGATCGAGCAGGTGGATCGCCTGGGCGGCGCGGCGGTGGCCATCGACCAGGGGTACTTCCAGGAGGCGATCGCCCGAAGCGCGTGGCAGCTGCAGCAGGCCCAGGAGTCGGGGGCGCAGGTGGTGGTTGGCGTCAACCGCTTCACCGACGACTCGCCGGTGCCGGCGATCCCGCGACCCGACTTCAGCGAACTGGCAGACCGGCAGAAGGCCCGCCTGGCCGAAGTGAAGGGGCGGCGCGACGGCGCGGCGGCGCGAGCCGCCGTGGCGGCGGTCGGTGCGGCGGCGCGCGGCGATGGCCCGTTGATGCCCCCGATCATCGACGCGGTCCGGGCGCGCGCCTCACTGGGCGAGATCAGCGACGCACTGCGGGAAGCATGGGGGGTGTATCAGGGCGGATAGGCGGACAGGACAGGGCGGGCAAGACGGACAGGGCGGACAAGACGGACAAGACGGACAAGACGGACAGGGCGGACAGGATTCAAACACTGGCGGTACTGTTCGCCCAATCGACTTCTCGCTAATTCCCCTTCAACCTAGCCATCTCGTCCGTCTTGTCCGCCCTGTCCGCCCTGTCCGCCCTGTCCGCCTTGTCCGTCTCGTCCGCCCTGTCCGCCCTGTCCGCTCTGTCCGTCTTTCTCAGATCCCGATCTGCACCCCCGCGTGCACGACCAGCAGGTCGGTCTTGCTCTCGATGGGGGTGAAACTGATTCCGCCACCCGGCGTCGGAGTGATGCTCCCCTCTCGCAGGTAGCGGGTCCGGCCGTGGCTCTGGTACCGCAGTCCACCGTCGATGAACACCGGGTTGCGTCCGCGGGAGACCTGGAACTGCAACCCACCCCCGGCGTACCACGCGAACGTCCAGTCATTGAAATTGGTGGTGCTGGCGAATGCGTTCGTGTTGTTGGTGCCTTCCGCGCTCGTGGTGGTGGCGAAGTTCGAGGCCCCGATGGCGCCGTGTATGTACGGACGGGTGTTGCCCGAGGCCAGCTGAAACTCGGGGCCGATACCAAAACTGTAGATGTCGTTCGCGGTGGCGAGATCGACGAGCAGGCCGGGAAGGGTCGGGCTGAGCGGCAGTCGTTCGGTGGTCCGCCCATACTGGATCCACGAAAAGAAAAACCGGATCCCGGTCCGGCGGCTGCGATCGAAGAAGAACGTGAGGTTGCCGCCCGCCCCATAGCCGGTTCCCACGAAGTCCCGGAACTCTCCTTGCGGGAATCCCAGCTGCAGATTGAGTCCGATCAACGCGCGCGGGCCGGTGGGCCCCCAGTCGGTGACGTCCCGATAGTTCTGGGCCGCGGCCGGGGCCGACAGGAACGCGAGCCCCGCCATCATCCATAGGGCGCGCCAGGTCATGGGAACCTCGGGTGCGGGCATTGCCAAGGTAACCGCGTGGAGCTGAATGCGGTCAAGGGTGGCTCTGGCCCGGGTCTTGCCCGGAGTCTACATTGAGCTGTCGGCCATAACGTAGTCGTTCATCAGCCGCCGAGCCGACGAACCAGGTCCCAGGGACGGGGCCGTATTCCAGGCAGGGAGTCCCCGCCATGTGGTTGCGTGGCGTTCGTGCCCCAGCGCGAGTGCTGGTTCCGCTGCTCCTTCTCGTTCCACTGTTCCCCGCCCGAACGGACGCGCAGGGCTCTCATCCCGCGACAGCCAACGTCGCACGGGGGAAGCCGCTCGCGGAATGGATCGCGCAGACCAGCCACTACGTCCCCGAGTTGCGACGCGAGGCGCTGCAGGCGATCGCCGCGCTCGGTCCGGCGGCCCGGGAGGCCATACCCGCGCTGGTTCGGAGCACCCGGGACGAAAACGAACAGGTGCGCTACTGGGCTGTCGAGGCGCTGAGACGCATCGGCCCTTCGGCGCGCGAGGCCGCCTCGGCTCTGGTCGTCGCTCTGTCGGACGAGGCCGGACCGGTGAGAGAGACGGCGCGCCGTGCGCTCGAGGCCATTGGCCCGGCGGCGGGGCCGGCGCTGCTTCCGGCGCTCGCGTCCACCGATGCCTGGCTCCGGGCCAACGCGGCCGAGGCCCTGGGCACGATCGGCGATGCCCGGGGACCGGTGGTGCCCGCACTGATCCGGCTGCTGGCGGACGACTCGCTGTGGGTAAGGGCTTCGGCCGCCTGGGCGCTGGGACAGTTCGGCCGCGAATCCCGCCGGGCCACGAAACCGCTCATCGCAGCCCTGGTGGAGGATCTCCGCCGGGATCCGACGCTTCGGGGAGTGGGGCAACGGGTCAGGGTGGCCAACCTGGTCTTCGCCCTCGGACGAATCGGCAAGGATGCGGGCGAGGCGACCGCCCCGGTGATGTCGGTGCTGTTCGACGGCGACGATTCTCTGCGCGCCGTTGCCGCCGGTGCCCTCGGCGGGATTGGTGACAAGGCCGCTGGGCCGCTGGGCCGGGCGGTGCGCGGTGGGCCGATGCCGGTTCGAATCGAGGCCGCTCGGGCGCTTCGTCTCATGGGCCCGCGAGGGAAGAAAGCCGTGAAGGACCTGGTCAAGGTCCTGGAAACAACCGATGAGCTCGAGGGAGGTCGCGAGCTCGTGGTGGCGACCGCCGATGCGCTCGGTTCAATGGGAAAAGCGGCGCGACAGGCTCTCTCCATACTCAATCGGCAGCGCGACCGGAGCGTGAACCCGGAGGTCGTGGCAGCGCTGGATCGGGCCCTGCGGAAGATCAGAACGGGGGCCTGAGGGGAACGCTTGAATCGCAGGGCCGGCCCGGCTAAGATATTGCGCCTGTTCCCTTTAGGACGCTGGAGCCGATGCCGACCTACGAGTACCGCTGCCCGGCTGGGCACGAGTTCGAATTATTTCAGAAGATCTCGAACCGACCCCGCGCCAAGTGCCCCTCCTGCGGCCGACTCGCGACCCGGCAGATCTCCGGCGGGGCGGGACTGGTTTTCAAGGGTTCGGGCTTCTACATCACCGACTACGGCAAGGACGGGAAGGGCGCTCGGACCGAGTCGGAGAAGTCCGACGGTGCGGAAAAGAGCGACAAACCAGCACCAGAGCAGACCAAGGCGGAGACTCCCGCCGAGCCCACAGGCGAAAGCAGACCAGCCAAGGGGTCGAAGAAGGCACCGAAGAAGGAACCGACGTGAGCGAGGTGGTCAGCGCCGAGCTGGCGCGGGTGGCGGCCGCCCTGGGGCATCCCGGGGCGGCCTTTGTGCTCGAGCGGCCCCGCGACCCCGGCCACGGTGACCTGTCGACCAACCTGGCGATGGTCCTGGCCAAACCCCTCGGGAGCCCTCCCCGCGTCGTGGCACAGCGGATCCTCGGCATGCTCGCGCTCCCGACCACGGTGGTCTCCCGGACCGAGATCGCCGGGCCGGGGTTTCTCAATTTCTGGCTGGCGCAGGATGCACTGGCGAACTTGCTGGCCACCATCATTTCCGCGGGTTCGACCTACGGCCGGCAGAACCTGGGGGAGGGTCTCCGGGTCAACGTCGAATTCGTCTCGGCCAATCCCACCGGACCGCTCCACGTCGGACACGGCCGCGGCGCCGCGATCGGTGACGCGATTGCCGCGCTGCTGGAATGGAGCGGCCACGAGGTCACCCGCGAGTTCTACGTCAACGACGCGGGCGTTCAGATCGACCGGGTCATCGAAAGCCTCTGGGCTCGGGTGCGGCAGCAGAGCGGGCGGGCGGCGGAGATTCCGGAGGGCGGCTATCACGGGGAGTACCTCGTGGAACTGGCGGATGCCCTGCTGCGTGAACGGCCAGCGCTGGCCACCGCGAGCGACGCCGATGGGCTCACGATGTGTCGGGTGGCCCCGACCCTGATCCGGCAGGAGCAGGAGGAGCTGCTGCGCGACATGCGGGTGGTGTACAACGTCTGGAGCTCGGAACAGGCCACCCTCGACGCGGGCAAAGTCGAGACCGCGATGGCCCTGCTCGAGAGCAAGGGCCTGACCTACGAGCAGGATGGGGCCCTGTTCCTGCGGACCACCGATCATGGGGACGACAAGGACCGGGTGCTGCGGAAGAGCGACGGATCCCTCACGTATTTCGTCCCCGACATCGCCTATCATATCGACAAGCACGAGCGCGGATTCCAGCGGGTGATCGACGTGTGGGGGGCCGACCATCACGGGTACATTCCGCGGATGCGGGCGGTGCTGCGCGCCCTGGGCTATGGCGAGGACTACTTCGAGGTCGCCCTGGTGCAGCTCGTGAAAGTCGTCCGGGACGGAGAAGAAGTGCGAATGTCCAAGCGGGCCGGCGACTTCGTGGCGCTGCGCGAGCTGCTGGATTGGGTCGGGGTGGACGCCGCCCGGTACTTCTTCCTGATGCGGCCGGGGCAGTCACCGTTCACCTTCGATGTCGACCTGGCGCGCAAACAGACGGAGGAGAACCCGATCTTCTACGTGCAGATGGCGCACGCGCGGATGAGCGGCATCTTCCGGGTGGCGGAACGGACGCCGGAGAGCGTGGCCGCCGACGTGGAACTGGAAGCCCTGCCGGCGCCGGAGGATCTGGAACTGCTCAAGAAGGTCGCCGTTTTCCCGGAGGTGGTCGCCAGGGCGGCACGGGGGTGGGAGCCCCATCGGGTGACCGACTACCTCGAAGACCTGGCCCGGGTGGCCCACGGCTGGTATCACAAGTGCCGGGTTCTGGGTGAGCCGCCGGCCACCGAATCGGCGCGGCTGGCACTGGCTCGGGCAACCCGTATCGTCCTTGGCAACGGCCTCAGCCTGCTCGGCCTCACGGCCCCAGACCGGATGTAAGCTCATGGAGCTGCTTGTCGTCGGTAGTGTAGCGCTCGATTCCGTGACCACGCCCTTCGGCGAAGTCGATGATGCGCTGGGTGGGTCGGCGATCTACTTCTCGGTCGCCGCCTCCCTGCTCACCAGCGTCGGGATGGTGGGCGTGGTGGGGGACGACTACCCCATGGAAAAGCTGAAGGCCATCGGCACCCGGGGCGTCGACCTGTCCGGCATCGAGCAAGCCCGGGGTGAGAGCTTTCGCTGGAGAGGGAAGTATTCGTTCGACCTGGCCAGCCGGGAGACGCTCGAGACCCGACTCGGAGTGTTCGCCGATTTCCGCCCGAAGATCCCGGCCGGGTTCGGCGAGTCCCCCTACGTATTCCTCGGGAACATCCACCCCGAGCTTCAGCTGGCCGTCCTCGAGCAGATCAACAGCCCGCGGCTGGTCGCCTGCGACACGATGAACTTCTGGATCACATCCGCCCGCGACCGCCTGCTGGAGGTCCTCAAGCGAGTGGACCTGCTGATTCTCAATGACGAGGAGATCCGGCAGCTCTCCGGAGACTGGAACATCCACCGGGCTGCCCGCTGGGTGCTCGATCGGGGCCCGCGACGGGTCGTGGTGAAGCGGGGCGAACACGGCGCGTTGCTGGTCGAGGCCGGGAGGAGCTTCTTCTGTCCCGCTTACCCGCTGGAGGAAGTCTTCGACCCCACCGGTGCTGGCGATGCGTTCGCCGGCGGATTCCTGGGGTATCTCGCCCGCACCGGGGATCTCTCAAGTGCGAGCCTCCGCCGGGCGATGGTATATGGGGCGGCCATGGGGTCGTTCGCGGTGACCAGCTTCGGCGTCGGCGGTTTCGACGGGGTCTCTCCGGCCACGCTCCACGATCGGGTGCGGAGCTTCAAGGACCTGACCCATTTCGAAGTGGCTGAGGCGCTCCGGTGAATGAGCGCCACTATGCCCAGGCCGGTGTGGACCTGGTGAGTGCCGAGGAGGCCAAGGCCCGGATCGCCGACCTGGTGAGCGGGACCCGGACGGCGCTCTCGGTCGGGCAGGTCGGCGCCTTTGGCGGAATGGTCCGGGTGCCGGCCGGCATGCGGAAGCCGGTGCTGGTCCTGAGCACGGACGGGGTCGGCACCAAGGTCCTGGTGGCGCTCCAGGCCGGTCGATTGGGCACGGTCGGCGAGGATCTCGTCAACCACAGCGTGAACGACATCCTGGTGCACGGCGCCGTCCCTGTGGCCTTCATGGACTACCTCGCCGGCTCGGGACTCGGCGTACAGCAGATCGCCGCCATTGTCGAGGGAGTCGCTCGCGGCTGCCGGAATCATGGGATGGCGCTGGCCGGTGGCGAGACGGCGCAAATGCCGGGGCTGTACCGGCCCGGCGAGTTCGACCTGGCGGGCACGATCGTCGGCGTGGTCGAAGAAGACGAGGCGCTGCACGGTGACCGGATCCGTCCCGGTGACCAGTTGCTGGCGTATCAGTCCACCGGCCTGCACACCAATGGTTACACCCTGGCACGGCGGATCGTCTTCGAGCGAATGAAGCTCCAATTGACGGACCGGCTTGGAGATACGGGTCAGACGGTGGCCGAGGCGCTGCTGGCGGTACATCGGAGTTACGCCGGCGCGGTGATGCCGGTCATCCCGCGGCTGCACGGTCTGGCTCACATTACCGGGGGTGGAATTCCCGGGAATCTGGTGCGGGTTCTGCCGGAAGGCTGCGAGGCGGTGGTTGATGTTGCCAGCTGGGTGTGGCCGCCGCTGTTTCAGGTGCTTCGGGAGGCCGGTGCAGTCGCTCTCGAGGAAATGCGGGATGTGTTCAATCTGGGTGTCGGTTTGATCGCCGTGCTGCCGGGGGACGTGGTCCCCGCCGCGGTCGAGCAGGCGCGGGCCGAGAGTGTCCCCACCTGGGTGCTCGGCGAAGTCCGCCGCGGGCCGCGCGGGGTGCGTTTCAGCGAGTAGCCTTTTTCCGGAGAATACCCGATGCGCCGTTCCACAGTACTTCTGACGGTGGTGCTTCTCGCCTTGCCGAGTCTGACGGCCGCGCAGGCAGCGTACGACGAGTGCAGCGACCCGTTGATCATCGGGCAGCAGAACATCAATCTCTGCAACGCGGCGATCGATGGTGCGGAAGTTTTCCACCCGGTGGCTGGCCTCCTGGTGAGCGGCGGCAACCCTGTCCTTGGGGGCATCGGGACACTGGGCGGGTTTCCGCACTTCGCGCTGACCCTGCGGGTGAACGCGACCAGGCTCAGGACGCCTGACTTGAGCTATGATGGCACGGGAACCACAGTGCCAAAGGGCGATGTAATCTTCGCTCCGGCTCCTCTGGTCGAGGCGGCGGTCGGCGTTCTGCCGGGGTTCGGTCCCGCCGGCCTGTTCTCGGTGGACGTGCTGGGCTCGGCCCAACTCCTGCCCACCGGAGTGGTCGACAACCTCACGGTCGACAAGAATGCCCGGAAGGTCGGCAGCATCGCGCTGGGGCTGGGGTTCGGCGCCCGGGTGGGCGTGATCAAGGGGCGCGCGATCATCCCATCGGTCTCGGTGTCCGGAATGTACCGCAGCATCCCGCGCATCACCTTCGGGGACCCGACCGGGTCCGACAACTACAGCTTCAGTACCAACCTCAATGCAACCAATCTGCGGGCCGTGGCGGGCTACAAGCTTGCCCTGCTGGCAGTCGGTGCCGGGCTGGGGTGGGACAAGTACACCGGCGATGCGCGGATCGAATTCGACAATCAGACGGCACTCGGCACACTGTCTACTCGGCGCAACCTCGACAACACCCGGACGATGGCCTTCCTGACGGCCGCGCTCGACCTGCCGATCATCAAGATCGGCGCCGAGATCGGGTACCAGCTCGGCAAGGATCGGAATCTGAGGACCACTTTCGCCGGCAACAATCCGGGCGACAACCGGCTGTTCGCGGGCGGAGGGATCAGGTTCACCTTCTAGGTGCTGGGCAGCTGAACTGATCGAAGGGGTCGGCGGCGGACTCGGGTCCTGCCGCCGGCCCCTTCGAGTCGCTAACCCGGCGGTGCCGTCGTGCCGATACTGGCGGTCATGAGGACCGTCCTTTCTTTTGTGGCGATCGTGTTGGCAGGAGTGACGGCGGCGACCGCTACGACCGTCACCACCGCCCGAGCGCTGCAGGACCCGTGTCCCGCCGATACCGCCGCCAGCTCGCGCATTTGCCAGGCGGGGGCGGACGCCCTCACGGCGCTGCTGCCGATCGAGGGTCTGCTGGTCAGCGGCGGCAACCCGGTGCCGGGAACGGCGGAGGCCCTGGGCAAGCTCGGGCGGTTTCGGCTGAGCGGGCGGGTGGGGTTCGCCCGGGTTACCATCCCCAGCGCGAGCTACGACGGGACCACCGACACCGTGCCGGCCGACAAGCGTCTCATGGTGCCGCTGCCCCGACTCGACCTCTCGCTCGGCGTATTCAGCAAACAACTCCCTATTGGCACGGCTTCGATCGACCTGCTCGGGTCGGCCGTCGTCATCCCGACCGGCGTCACTACCCGCATCCGGGTGGACGAGAACGCCCGCACCATCGGTGGTCTCGCCCTGGGCCTGGGATTCGGACTTCGGGCGGCGATGCAGATGGCACCGCCAAAGCCGACGGTGTCGATCAGCGCCATGAAGCGTGATATGCCGGTGATCCGCTTCGGCGACCGCTCGGCGGGCGACAGCTTCTCGGCCGCGACCAACCTCTCGGCCATCAATGCCCGCCTGTTGGTCGGCGGCCGGGCCGGGCCGGTCATGCTCGCTGCCGGTGCGGGGCTGGACATGTACAAAGGCACCGGGAGCGTCACCTTCGCGGACTCGACCGGCGCCGACACCACGGTGAGTCTGTCCCTCAGCACGTCCCGCATCATGACCGTCCTCAACGCCGGGCTCGACGTGGGTCCGCTGGCGGTCTGGGCCGAAGGCGGGTTCCAGATCGGGAAATCGACCAAGCTGGCAACCACCTTCCAGCAGAACGATCCGAGCGCCGGCCGATTTTATGGCGGGTTTGGCGCGGCGGTGAGGTTCTAGGCGGACAAGGCGGGCAGGACGGACAAGACGGACAAGGCGGACAGGGCTGACAGGACGGACAGGACGGACAGGGCGGACGAGGGCGGACGGGCGGACAGGGCGGACAAGACGGACAGGGCGGACAGGACGGACAGGGCGGACAAGACGGACAGGACGGACAGGTGGACCAGGCGGAGAGGGGGAACGGGGCACGCGACAGACGCGGCGATCCAAACCTGTCCGCCTTGTCGACCCCGCCCTGTCCGCCTAGCCCGCAGGGTGTAAATTCCCCCGGGTGAAGGACTTCGATGCCATGGACCAGGCGCTGGCTCTGGCGTGGCGGGGATGGGGCAGAGTCGCTCCGAACCCGCTGGTCGGCGCGCTGGTGGTAAAGGGCGAGCGGGTGATCGGCGAAGGCTGGCATGACGAGTACGGCGGGCTGCACGCCGAACCGCGTGCGCTGGCCGCCGCCGGCCAGGCAGCCAAGGGAGCGTCGCTGTTCGTAACCCTCGAGCCCTGTAATCATCACGGCAAGCAGCCGCCCTGTACGGATGCGATTATCGCCGCCGGAATTCGGCGGGTGGTGGTGTCTGCCGCGGACCCCAATCCAGAGGCGGGCGGCGGCTCCGACCGGCTGAGGGCGGCGGGGATCGCGGTCGAGGAAGGGGTGGGCGAGCCGGCCGCCCGATCCCAGAACGCGCTGTACTTCCACCGCTGGACCGACAGCGGGCGTCCCTTCGTGGCCCTCAAGCTGGTCACCACCCTTGACGGCCGGATCGGGGACAGCAGCGGGCGGTCCCGGTGGATCTCGGGAGACGAGGCGCGCAACTACGTCCATTGGCTCCGGGCGGGGTTCGACGCCATCGGTGTAGGTGGCCACACCGCACGCACCGATGATTCGTCGCTCACGGTGCGGGGCGAGGTCGAGCCTCGCTCCCCGCCGCGGCGGGTGATCTTCGACCGGCGGGGAGACCTTCCCTTGTCGCTCACCCTGGTGCGCACCGCCCGTGAGACCGCCACGATCCTGATCACCCAGGCGGGAGGCCCGTCGGCGCGACTGGCCGATCTGGAAGATGCCGGTGTCGTGGTGCATCGGGTGACCGACCTGGCGCAAGGCCTGGCGGCGCTGCAGGCCTTGGGGATCGGCTCGATTCTGGTCGAAGGGGGCGGTCGACTCGCCGGGTCGCTGCTCGCCGAGGGGTTGGTCGACCGGTACTACTGGATCCAGTCGCCGTTGTGGCTGGGTGAATCCGGCACGCCGGCGGTGGCCGGTATTCCCGGCAGCTCGCTGGCCACGGCGGAGCGCTGGAGCGTGGTGGAGCGTCGTGCGCTGGGCCAGGACACGCTGCTGGTGGCGGACCGGGAATCGTGTTCACCGGCATCGTGACCGCGGTCGGCTCGGTTCGGGTGGCGAAGCCCGACCCGAACGGGCTGGCACTGCGGATCGGCGCACCATACCGGGGCCTGCGCCGGGGAGAGAGCATCGCAGTGGATGGCGCCTGCCTGACAGTCGAACGGCTGGGGAAGGGGTGGTTCGCCGTCCACGTGACCCGGCCATCGCTGGATCGAACCCTGTTCGGCGAGTACGGCACCGGCCGGCGGGTGAATCTGGAGCGGGCGCTCCGGGTGGGCGATCGGCTCGGGGGGCACCTCGTCCAGGGCCACGTGGACGGTGTCGGGCGAGTGGAGCGAGTCAGCGAGCAGCCTGAGGCCTGGCTGGTCGACGTCGCCGTGCCGCCGGAGGTCGCCCGGATCTCGGTCCCACTGGGCTCGATCACCCTCGACGGGGTCAGCCTCACGGTGAATGCGCTCCCCGCCCCGGGGATCGTCCAGGTGTCGTTGATCCCGGTTACTTTCAAGGAGACGACCCTGGGCACCAAGCGACCCGGCGACCGGCTGCACGTCGAGGGCGACGCCATCGGGAAGTACGTGGAGAAGTTGCTGGGCGAGAGGGCGCTGTGAAACACGCTATCAGCTATCAGTTATCAGTTATCGGCAGGGCAGTGCCGGCCGAGGGCGGCCCGCGCGGCGTCGCACGCGGTCTGATAGTGCTAGCTGATAGCTGATCTCCCATAGCCCTCGCCCTTCACCGTAAGGCGACCACCAGCCATGACCTTCGGCACCATCGAACAGGCCATCGAGGATCTCCGCAACGGCAAGCCCGTCATCGTGGCCGATGACGAGAACCGGGAGAACGAGGGGGACCTGATCTGCGCGGCGGAACTGGTCACCCCCGAAATGGTCAATTTCATGATCACCCACGCCCGGGGCTGGGTGTGCCTGGCGCTGACTCCCGAGCGCTGCGAACAGCTCGAGCTGCATCAGATGCAGACCCAGAATACGGAATCGCTGCGGACGGCCTTCACGGTGACGATCGATGCCGACCCGCGTTTCGGGGTCACGACCGGGATCTCCGCGTCCGACCGGGCCCGGACCATTCACGTCGCAATCAACCCCGCCACCGTGCCGACGGACCTCCGCCGCCCCGGGCATATTCAGCCGGTACGGTCCCGGCCGGGCGGCGTGCTGCAGCGGGTCGGACACACCGAGGCAGCGGTGGACCTGGCCCGGCTCGCGGGCCTGTACCCGGCGGGGGTGATCTGCGAGATCCTCCAGGAGGACGGTTCCGCCGCCCGCCGCTCGGGGCTCGAACACTTCGCCCGCCAGCACGGTCTCACGTTCGTCACCATCGCCGATCTGGTGGCCTACCGGCTGCGGGCGGAGCAGCTGGTGCATCGGGCCGCCGAGGCCCGCCTGCCGACCGAGTTCGGCGAGTTCCGGATGCTGGGATACTCCAACGACGTCGATCGCGCCCAGCACGTGGCGTTGGTGATGGGTGAGGTGGCGGGCCGGAAGAATGTGCTGGTGCGGATGCACTCGAAGTGCCTGAGCGGAGATGTCTTCGGATCCCGGCGCTGTGATTGTGGTCCGCAGCTCCATGCGGCAATGCGGACCATCTCGATGGCCGGGGAAGGGGTGATCGTCTACCTGGACCAGGAAGGCCGCGGCATCGGCTTGCTCAACAAGATCAAGGCGTACGCCCTGCAGGACGAGGGCGACGACACGGTGCAGGCCAACCAGCGGCTGGGTTTTGCCCCGGACCTGCGGAACTACGGAATCGGCGCCCAGATCCTGCGCGATCTCGGGCTGTCGTCGATCCGAATCATGACCAACAACCCCCGCAAGCTGGTGGGCCTGGACGGCTACGGTCTCGAGATCGTCGAGCGCGTGCCGCTGCTCACCGACCCCCATCTCGAGAACCGCGCCTATCTGGACGCGAAACGCGACAAGCTCGGTCACCTTCTCGCCCACTGACCGAGATGCCTGAAATCCGCGGCCAGCTCCGGGGCACGGGGCGGGTGGCCATTCTCGTCAGCCAGTACAACGAGCGCGTCACGTCGCGCCTCCTGGAAGGAGCGCTCGAATGCTGCCGGGCCGCCGGACTCTCGTCCGAGGAGATCGACGTGATCTGGCTTCCGGGGGCGTTCGACCTGGGGGGTGCCGCCTCCCGGGTGGCGGCCTCGGGCGGGTACGCCGCGCTGGTCGCCCTGGGATGCGTGATCCGGGGCGAGACGCCGCACTTCGAATTCGTCGCGGGTGAAGCGGCCCGCGGATTGGGACAGGTCGCCGTCCGCTTCGGCCTGCCGGTAGCCTTCGGGGTGCTCACCACGGACAACATGGATCAGGCGCTGGCCCGGGCCGGTGGTCAGGCCGGCAACAAGGGGTACGAGGCCGCCGAAGCGGCGATCCGCACGGCGGATGCGCTGGCCCAACTTCGGGCCCGCGATGCTTAGACCCGAAACCAAGGCGCGGGCCCGGGCCCTGCAGATCCTGTATTCGATGGAGCTGGCGGGCGAAACCGGTGCCGGGCTGGGGGACACGGCCATCCGGCTGGCGCGGATCACCGGACCGGATCCCGAGGTGTTCGACCGGGCCAAGGCCCTGGCCGAGCTGGTGCTGATCGAGCGGGACGAGCTGGACCGGTGCGCCGGGGAAGCGGCCGACAACTGGCGGTTGAACCGGATCGCGGTTGTGGAACGCAATATCCTGCGCATCGGCGTGCACGAGTTGCTGCGCGGGGAGGTCCCGCCCAAGGTCGCGATCGACGAAGCGGTCCAGCTGGCTCACTGGTTTGGAGGCGCCAAGGCGCCGGCCTTCGTGAACGGGGTGCTCGACCGGGTGGCCCATTCCCTCGGCCGGCTGTGAACATCCTCCTCGTCAACTGGCAGGACAGGGAGAACCCCCAGGCCGGTGGCGCCGAGCTCCATCTGCACGAGATCTACGGTCGCCTGGCCGCGCGGGGGCATCGGATCAGGCTGGTCTGCTCCGGCTGGGCAGGCGGGGCGGCGCGGGCGGAAGTCGATGGGATCGCGGTCGAACGGCATGGGGATCGCAACACCTTCGCCCTCCGGGGTCGGGCGGCAGTGCGGCGGGCGCTGCGGGCCGAACCGCCCGACGTGCTGATCGAGGATGTCAACAAGATCCCGTTGTTCGTCCCCGGACTGACCGACCGCCCGGTAGGGGTCATCGTTCCGCATCTGTTCGGCGCCAGCATCTTTCAGGAAGCGTCGCTCCCGGTGGCGACCCTGGTGTGGCTGATGGAGCGACCGATTCCGTGGGCCTACCGCCGGGCCGCGTTTCACGCGATCAGCGAGAGCACCCGGGACGACCTGGTCCAGCGCGGGGTGGCCCGCGACCGCATCGTGGTGATTCACCCGGGCATCGACGCCCACGCGTACACGCCGGGTCCGCCTGGTAGCCGAAGCGCCCAGCCGGTCTTTCTTTACATCGGGCGCCTGCGACGATACAAGGGGGTGGAATTCGCCATTCGCGCCGCGGCGCTCGCCCGGGAGAAACGGCCTGAGCTGCGGCTGGTCATCGCCGGGTCGGGGGAGGATCAGCGCCGGCTCGAGCGGCTGGTGGCGGAACTCGACGCGGCGGAGACGGTGCGGTTCCTGGGACGAGTCAGCGAGGCCGAGAAACTGGGGCTTCTGCGGCAGGCCTGGGCGAACATCTTTCCCAGTTGCCGGGAAGGCTGGGGGATCACCAACGTCGAGGCCGCGGCCTGCGGCACCCCGTCGTTGGCGGCGGACAGCCCCGGGCTCCGGGACTCGGTCCGGCACGGGGAGACCGGCTATCTCGTTCCCCACGGGCACCCGGCCGCGCTGGCCGCCCGGATGCTCGAGTTGGCGGGCGACTCGGCCCTGGTCGAGCGGCTGGGTGGGGGGGCGCGGCGCTTCGCGGAACGGCTCAGTTGGGATCGCACCGCCGACGAGACCGACCGATGGATGCAGCAGCTCCGCCAGGAACGCCCGGCGGATGTGTGAGGTTCACGGCACAGTCTGGAGCGCACCATGCACCTGAACATCACGGCACGTCACTGTGAGATCTCCGATGAACTGCGCGCGCGGGCCGAGGCGGTACTGGGTCGGCTGGCCACGCTGGTGACGCGGCCGGTGGAGGGTACGATCGTGTTCGACATGTCGGCGGGTCGGTCGACCGCCGAGATCCGCCTGACGGGACCGGGTGGGTCGAGTGTGGCGAGCGGCAGCGAAAAGGATCATCGCACCGCGCTGGACCGGGCGGAAGACCGGATCCGCCGTCAGCTCGCCAAGGGCAGCCCGGCCAAGCGGGGCCGCAGCGCCCGGGACGCGGTGTGACGATCACGCTCCGCGACCTGCTCGCGCGCAAGGGCGACCCGCTGCAGCTCGAGCCGCTCACGGGCGAACTCGGCCTGGATCGGCCCATCCCCGACCCCGAGGCCGCGTCGCCCGGGCTGGCCCTGGCCGGATACACCAGCCGGTTCATGCCCCGCCGACTGCACGTGCTGGGCGAGACCGAGATCAGCTACCTCAACGCCCTGGAACCGGCCGAACGGCGGACCCGGCTGGAGCAGTTCTTCGCGTTCGACCTGCCCGCCGTTTTCGTGACCAAGGGGCAGGAGGTGCCGGCCGAGCTGCTCGATCTGGCGCGGGTCCGCGGTGTGCCGCTGCTGCGCAGCCGGCTCAAGACCGCCGAGTTCTACCGCCGGCTCAAGCCGGTCGTCGAAGAGGCGTTCGCCCCGCGCACCACCCTGCACGGTTCGCTGGCCGATGTCTATGGCGTGGGGCTGCTCTTCATCGGGCAGTCGGGTATCGGGAAAAGCGAGCTGGTGCTCGATCTGGTCGAGCGGGGCCACCGCCTGGTGGCCGATGACATCGTGCAGGTCGCCCGTCGGGGCAGCGACATTCTCATCGGGCAGGGGCACGAACTGGCGGCCCACCACATGGAAATCCGCGGGGTGGGCCTGATCGATATTCCGGCGCTGTTCGGGGTCCGGGCGGTGCGCCAGCAGAAACGGATCGAGGTCGTGGTGCAGCTCGAGGCCTGGGAGAAGGCCAAGAACGTGGATCGTACCGGGCTCCAGAGCATGGAAACCACGATCCTCGAGGTGAGCCTCCCTCGGATGATCGTGCCGCTCAACCCGGGCAAGAACGTCACTGTGATCGCGGAGGTCGTGGCGATGATGCACTTGCTGCGGTATTCCGGCGTGGATGTCGCCGCCGCCTTCAACGAGCGGCTCATCCGCAAGATGAAAGAGAAGCAGGGGGTGCGCGAATACCTGGCGGAAGACTATGAGTGACGGCACCCTGGGCGTGGTCGTGGCGCACGGCGCGCTGGCTCCGGCGCTGGTCCAGGAAGTGGAGCGGATCAGCGGCCTGAGCCAGGTGCTGGTGCCGGTATCGAACACCGGGTGTGGCCGCGAGGAGATCGAACAGCGGATCGCCGAGGCGGTCGGCCAACGGTCGGTGGTGATCTTCGTCGACATGCCGTGCGGCTCGTGCTTCTTCGCCGCGATGCACCACGCCCGGGGTCGCGAAGACGTCCGGGTGGTGACCGGGGTGAACCTGTCGATGCTGCTCGACTTCGTCCATCATCACGAGTTGGCGCCGGCCGATGGCGCGGCACGCGCCGTCGGCAAGGGCGCCGAAGCGATCCGGCAGGTCTGATGCCCGTCGTGCTCTACCGGGTGGACGACCGGCTGGTACACGGACAGGTGGTGATCGGCTGGGGCAAGCCGATGAACGCCGGTTTCATCGTGCTGGTGGATGACGCGGTCGCCGCCAGCGAATGGGAGCGCGATCTCTACCGCATGGGTGTCCTGCCCGAGATCGAGCTGGCCTTCGCGGGCGTGACCGAGGCGACCCGACTGGCTGACAGCTGGCGGGACGATCCCCGGAACGGCATCGTCCTGACGGCCGACATTCCGACGATGGTCGCACTCTGCCGGGCGGCTGGGCCGATCCAGCGGGTGAATCTCGGAGGGCTGCATCACCGGCCCGGCCGGACGCTGCGACTTCCCTACGTCTACCTCACCGACGAGGAGTTCCGCATGCTGGAAGCGTTGTCGGCCTCCGGTACCGAGGTGACGGCCCAGGATCTCCCGACCTCGTCGCCGATTCCGCTGGAGCAGCTCCGATGAGCCTGGTCCCGTTTGGTACCGCGGTCGCCCTGCTCGCGTGGGGAACGATCGTCGGGGTGGATCTGGTGAGCTTCCCGCAGGCCCTGCTTTCCCGGCCGCTGGTGGCCGGAGCGGGGGCCGGCCTCCTGCTGGGCGAACCGCTGGTCGGGGTGCAGGTCGGCCTGGTGCTCGAGCTGTTTGCCCTCGACGTGCTGCCGGCCGGGGCGGCGCGCTATCCGGACCATGGTCCGGGCGTCGTCGGGGCGGTCGCGCTCGCCACCGCCGGCCCGACGCATCTGACCCTGGGAATCGCCACCCTGGTCGGGCTGGTCTTCGCAGTACTCGGCGGGTTCAGCCTGCAGTGGCTCCGCACGTCGAATGGGCGGGCCATTCATCGGCACGCCGCCGGGCTCGCCGCGGGAGACAGCTCGACAATCACCCGCCTGCACTACCGCGGCCTGGCGGGCGACGTGATTCGAAGCGCGCTCCTCACCGCGCTGGCCCTCGGCGCGGCGGATTTCCTCGCGGCCCGGTTGCCCGCTACCGAACGCCTCGGGCTGGTGACGGCCGTTGCGATCGGGGCGGCCGTGGCCGCGGCGGCGGGGGGCGCACTGCGGAACGCCGGGCGGGGGGCCCGACTGCGGTGGCTCGCCGCCGGCCTGGGATTGGGACTTCTGGCGGTGGGGCTCCAGTGAAGAGCGGCGTCGTCCGGGCGTTCATCCGCCTGTTGTCGGTGCAGTCGTGCTGGAACTACGAGCGGATGCTCGGTATCGGTCTCGGGTATTCGGCGGAACCACTGCTCGACGACCTCAAGGTGGCCGACCCGACCCGACACGCCGAAGCGGCCGTGCGCTCGGCGGAGTACTTCAACTCGCATCCCTTCCTGGCCGGGCTGGCCGTGGGCGCCCTGGTTCGGGCGGAGTACGACCAGGTTCCCGGCGTGCAGGTCAGCCGGCTGCGCACTGCCCTGACGAGCCCGCTCGGGGCCCTCGGAGATCAGCTGTTCTGGGCCGGGCTCGTCCCCGCGGTGATCGGGGCGTCCGTGGTGGGCATGGTTCTCGGCGGTGGCCTCTGGGCCCTGGGTGCGGGTCTCGTGGTGTTCAACGCGGCGCGTTTCGGGACGGGAGTCTGGGCGCTCCGCACCGGTCTGGCGTCCGGGACCCGGGTGGGGGCGGCCATCGGCGATTCCTGGATGCGCACCGCGGCCCACGCGGCGGGCCTCGCCGGCGGGCTGTTCATGGGCTTGGCCCTCCCCCTTGGCGCCGCCTGGCTGCTCCACGGACAGCCCGCGCAGCTCGTCCTGCTGGCAGTCGGCACCGCGATCGTGGCCCTGGCCGCCTCGTGGAAACTGGGTCCGAAGGTCACCTCCGTGCGGTTCGGCCTCACCGCCATCGGGCTGGCGGTCCTCGTCGCCCTGGTCGTGCCATGATCGAGCGTCCAGCGAAGATCGTGAACAAGGAGGGGCTGCACGCCCGCCCGGCGGCGAAGATCGTCAAGGTCGCGAGCAAGTATGCGTCCGAGATCGAGATCGTGAAGGACGACATGCGCGTCAACGGAAAGAGCATCATGGGAGTGATGATGCTGTCGGCCGAGTGCGGCAGTGCGATCGTGCTCCGGGCCACGGGGCCGGACGAAGCCGAGGCCGTCGACGCCCTGGCTGACCTCGTGGCGAAGGGGTTCGGCGAAGAGATATGACCGACCACCGCCTGGTTCGCGGCGTCGGGGTCTCGCCCGGCATGGCCCTGGGGACGGCGGTCATCGTCCGGCTGGACGTACCGGACGTGCCGAACCGTACGATCCGGGCCGCAGAAGTCGAGGCCGAGGTCACCCGGCTGCACGAGGCGGTGGCGGACGTCGCTCAGGATCTCGAGGGGATCCGCGACCGGGTGCGGGAGCGGGCGGGTCGGGAGGAATCCCACATCTTCGACGCCCAGATCCTGATGGCGCAGGACACCGAGTTCCTGCTCGGCGTGGAGCAGTTGATTCGCAAGAATCAGCTGAGCGCCGAAACCGCCTACGAGTTCAAGGCCCTCGAAGTCCGCAATGTCTGGGCGGGGTCGGGCAGCGCCTTGCTTCGCGACCGGCTGGCCGACCTGGTGGCGATCCACAACCGGATGCTGCAGCGGCTGCTGGGCGGAGACCACGAGCATGTCTGGTCACTGCCCGAGGGCGACCGGGTGATCATCGTCGCGCACGAACTGGCTCCCGGACTGACGGTACAGCTCGACCGCGAGCACGTGGTGGGACTGATCAGCGAGGAAGGGACGCGGACGTCGCACTCCGCGATCCTGGCCCATTCGCTCGGGATCCCGGCCGTGATGGGAGCGGTCGGCGCGCTGGAGCGGATCGCGTCGGGCTCGACGCTGCTCCTGGACGGACAGTCGGGAGAGATCCTGCTCGAGCCCACGGTGC
Organism: uncultured Gemmatimonadales bacterium; assembly: GCA_963709905.1. GTDB lineage: Bacteria > Gemmatimonadota > Gemmatimonadetes > Gemmatimonadales > GWC2-71-9 > JADJOM01. Next base: position 199,451 of record CAVPYI010000002.1, on the reverse strand, counting down.
CGGAGATCGAACGGGCGCGCGCGCTGGTGTCCCGCCGGCAGAAACTCGAATTCGAGCTCGAGGCGGCGGTCACTCAGGCGGCCATCACGCCCGACGGCGCCCAGCTTACGGTCATGGCCAACATCGATCTGCCCGACGAGATCGTCCCCGCCGCGCGCCACGATGCCCAGGGCGTCGGCCTGCTGCGGACCGAGTTCCTGGTGACGGGACGCGCCGCCCTCCCCACCGAAGACGAACAGACCGACTACTTCCTGCGGGTCACCGACGCGTTCCCCGGGCTGCCGGTGGTGATCCGGACGTTCGACCTGGGAGGCGACAAGTTCCCGGCCGCGTTCCGGGCGCCGCCCGAGGCGAACCCCTTCCTGGGGTGGCGCTCGATCCGGGTCTGCCTCGATCAACCCGAGATCTTCCGCCCCCAGCTCCGGGCGGTGTTACGGGCCGCGGCGGATCGCCGGATCGAGCTGATGCTGCCGCTGGTCACCCACGTGGACGAGGTCGTGGCCTCGCGGGAGTTGATGCTGGAAGAGGCGCTGAATCTCGCCAGGCAAGGGATCCGCGCCGCGGCGTCGGTGCCGGTCGGGGTCATGATCGAAACCCCGGCCGCGGCCCTCATCGCCGACGACCTGGCCCGGCAGAGCGCGTTCTTCAGTGTCGGCACCAACGATCTGGTGCAGTACACCCTGGCCGTCGATCGCGGGAACGCACGCCTGGCCGACCGGTTTTCGCCGTTTCACCCGGCGGTGGTCCGGCAGCTCAAGATGGTGGTCGAGGCCGGCAACCGGGCCGGCATCGGCGTCAGCGTCTGCGGCGAAATGGCCTCGGACCCGCTCTCGGTGGTGCTGCTGATGGGGCTCGGGTACCGGACCCTGAGTGTGGGATCTCCGGCGATCCCGCTGGTGAAGTGGGTGATCCGCGCCGTTCCACTCTCGGTCGCGGCGGTCGCGGCCCACGCCGCGCTCGACGCCGAACGCGCGTCGGACGTGGCCCGGGCACTGCGTGAGGCGGTCCGCGATCACATCGATCCCCGCCTGTTTGAATCACTTGCGGCGTTGCCGCGCCCGACCGCCACCACTACTTTGGGCTGATGATAGGCGGCCACGCCGCCTGCCGTTCCACTCTCACTTCCGGTTTCTCATGGCAAGGCCCGCCCGCCACGTCTTCACCTCCGAGTCCGTCACCGAGGGCCATCCCGACAAGGTGGCGGACCAGATCTCCGATGCCGTCCTCGACGCCATTCTGCGGGACGATCCCGCCAGCCGGGTGGCGTGCGAGACGATGGTCACGACCGGCATGGCGGTCGTGGCCGGTGAGATCACCACCAGGACGTACGTGCACGTCCCCGACATCGTCCGGGACACGATCCGGCAGATCGGCTATGTCGACGCCAACTACGGGATCGACGGCGCCACCTGCGCCGTACTCACCGCCATCGATCGCCAATCCCCAGACATCGCCCAGGGGGTGGATACCGGGGGCGCGGGCGACCAGGGGATGATGTTCGGTTACGCCAGCGCGGAGACCAGGGAGCTGATGCCGTTGCCGGTGCAAGTCGCTCACCGGCTGGCGCGAGCGATTGGCGGCGGTGCGCAAGGGCGAGCATGGCCTGGAGCGGCTCGACTGGCTGCGGCCGGACGGCAAGAGCCAGGTGTCGGTGGAGTACGAGGGCGATACGCCGGTCGGCGATCCGCACCGTCGTGGTCTCCACCCAGCACGCGGAAGCCTGGCGGGGCCGGGAGCTGGGGCAGCGGAAGATCCGCGAAGGGGTCATCGAGCACGTGATCCGGCCGGTGCTGGCCCGGACCGAGCTCGAGACCCGCAAGACCACTTTTCATATCAATCCCACGGGGCGCTTCGTGGTCGGCGGCCCCCATGGCGACGCGGGACTCACCGGCCGCAAGATCATCGTGGACACCTACGGCGGGATGGCCCGGCATGGCGGCGGCGCCTTCAGCGGGAAGGACCCGTCGAAGGTGGACCGGTCGGCGGCCTACGCCGTGCGCTGGGTCGCCAAGAATATCGTCGCCGCCAAGCTCGCCCGGCGGTGTGAAGTACAGGTGGCCTATGCCATCGGGGTCGCCGATCCGGTGTCCGTGATGGTGCAGACGTTCGGCACGGGGGTCGTCCCGGACGACCGGATCGAGCTCGCCGTACGCGAGGTGTTCGATCTCACCCCCCGGGGCATCATCAAGGCCCTCAATCTGCGCCAGCCGATCTACTCGCCCACGGCGGCGTATGGCCATTTCGGCCGGAAGCCCTTCAGCCCGGGGAGGACGCCAGTTCTTCCCGTGGGAGCAGACCGACCGGGCCCGCCACCTGCTCAAAGCCGTGGGATGATCGAAGTCACCGTGGCCCAGCTCGGCCTCGACCGCACTACCAACTCACCGGTGGTGATCCTCCGGGAAAAGGAGGGCGAGCGGGTGCTGCCGATCTGGATCGGACCGGCGGAGGCCAGCGCGATCGCCATGGAACTGCAGGGCATCAAGCCGCCGCGTCCCATGACCCACGATCTGCTGAAGACCATCATCACCGGGCTCGGCGCCATCGTCCGTCGGATCCACATCAGCGCCATCAAGGACAAGACCTACTTCGCCGAACTCTGGCTGGCCCGCGACGACCACGTCTTCCAGCTGGATGCCCGCCCCAGCGACAGCATCGCGCTCGCCCTGCGCGTCAACGCCCCGATTTTCGCCCAGCCCGAGCTGCTGGAGCAGAGTGGCGACGGCCCGACCTCGCCCAGCCCTGATCCCTCCCTCGAGGCCGACAAGCTCCGCGCCTGGCTCGAGAAGATGGATCCGGAGGACTTCGGAAAGTTCCAGCCGTGAGACGAAGGGCGGACAAGACGGACAGGGCGGACAGGACGGACAGGTTGGGGTCGATAAACCGGGTTGCTGAATGCGCCCTGTCCGCCCTGTCCGCCCTGTCCGTCCTGTCCGCCCTGTCCGCCCTGTGTCCCGCCCCTCTCCATGCCCAGTCCGCCCTCGTCGCCGGCCGGGTGGTGCGAGTCACCGGCCAGGATACCATCGGCATGGCTGGCGCACAGGTGATGCTGCACCAGGTCGGACGGTCCCGGCAGGGCCCGGTGGACTCCACCATCACGGGCCGGCGCGGCGAGTTCCGCTTCCGCTTCAAGCCCGACACCTCCGCGGTCTATCTGCTAAGCTCGGCCCATGCCGGCATAGAGTACTTCTCCACCCCGGTGCATACCGTTCCGGCCCGGCCCGATACCGGGTTGGTGCTGGTAGTCTCGGATACCTCGTCGACGGGGCCCATCAGGGTCACCTCCCGGCACGTCGTCATCGGGAAACCTCGTGCGGGGGACGGAACCCGCGCGGTGCTGGAAATCCTGGTGCTGCGGAACGACGGTCCCACCACCCGGGTGGCGGCGGACAGCCTGCGCCCATCGTGGATGACGCCGCTGCCCAAACGGGCGTTCAACTTCCAGGTGGGGCAGGGCGATGTCTCCCCCGAGGCGTTGCAGTTCCGTGATGCGTCGGTCCGGCTTTTCGCCCCGATTGCTCCGGGCGAGAAGCAGCTGCTCTACACCTATCAGCTGCCCTCCGCCCCGGGCACCGTGCGGATTCCGATTCCCGACTCGGTCGGCATCATCAACGTGCTGCTCGAGGAGTTTGATCGCACCGTGAGCGGCGGGGCAATCGAGCGGGGCGATAGTCAGGCGATCGAGGGGCGGTCCTTCCGGCAGTGGAGCGGGCCGGTTGGGGCCGGAAGCGTGGTCGCCATCGATTTCCCGGGCATCGGGACCCGCTGGGTGCTCCCCGCGCTGGTTGCCGTGGTGGCCCTGAGTCTGGGGGCGGTAGCGGTCCGCACGTTGGTGAGCCGGCCCGCCTCGATGCCCAGCGCCGCTCCGGTCCCGATACTCGACCAGTTGGCCCGGCTCGACGCCCGGTATCACGGCCGCGAAAGCGAGGTCAGCACCGCGGAGTGGGCTGGCTACCGGGCCGACCGGGCCAGACTGAAGGATGAGTTGGCCCGCCAGCTTGCCGAGCGCAGGCCACCCACGTAGGTTTGCGCCGTCGTACACCACCAGCACGCGAGTCGGGATCCCGGAAGCCGGTGCGAGACCGGCGCGGCCCCGCCACTGTAACGGGCAGGCAGTTCCCGCTCACGCACGCCACTGGGAAACCGGGAAGGCGAGCGGGAGGCCCGGAGTCAGGAGACCTCTCGACTCGTGCCACCACCAACACCCTCGGGGGAGGGAATCGGTGGCGACACCTGCCGTTTCGACTCCGGCTTCTGCTCGCCCATCGCCAGGTCCCCGGGATGGGCGGTTCCGTTTGAAGCCTGTGCTCGCCTCGCTTGCGGCGCTCCTCGCGGCCTGCGTCTCACCCGCCACCCGACCCGGTCAGCTCGCCGTCGTCGACGATGCCGGTGACACGGTCCGCCTTTCCCAGCCGGCCCGTCGCATCGTGTCGCTCAGCCCGGCGACGACCGAGTTGGTGTTCGCGCTTGGCGCCGGCGACCGACTGGTCGGCCGGACACGGTGGTGCGACTATCCGGACGCGGCCGCCGACGTGCCCAGCCTGGGGGACGGGCTGCCCCCCAACGTGGAAGCCGTGCTGGCCACGTCGCCGGATCTGGTGCTGCTCTACCGCTCGCCTCAGAATGCGCCCGCGCGGGCACGCTTCCGTGAGGCGGGGATCGCCACCCTCACTCTCGGATTCGATCACCTGTCGGACGTCGGCCGGCTGGCCCGGTTGCTCGGGCCGGTCGTCGGACGGCCCGGGGCCGGCGACTCCCTGGCTCGCGCGTTCGAAGCCGCGGTCGAACGGGCGCGCGCCCGGAGCGTGACGATCGCCGACTCGAACCGGCCCTCGGTGCTCATCCTCGCCTGGGACCAGCCTCCGATCGCGATCGGTTCCGGCAGCTTTCAAAGCGAGATCCTGACCCTGGCCGGGGGCAGGAATCTGTTCGAGGATCTGACGACGCCGTCCGCGCCGGTCAGCATCGAGGCAATCGCGGCCCGGGATCCGGATCTGGTGCTGGTGAGTGACACCGGGATGCCCGCGTTCGCCAGCCGGCCCGAGTGGCGGGCGGTGCGGGCGGTGAAGGAGCGGCGTTTCGTCCGGCTGACGACCCCCGCGTTCGCGCGCCCGAGCCCGCGGGCAGCCGAGCTGGTGGCCCAGTTGAGCGCCGCGCTGGCCGGAGTCCCGCGGTGAGGCGGAGTCGCTGGCCGGCACTGCTCGGCGTTGGTGCGCTGGCCCTGGCCACCGGCCTCGCCCTGGGCTCCGTCCGGCTTCCCCTGGGAGCGGTGTGGGAGGGACTCACCGACGGCGGCTCAACCTCCGCGGCCATCGTCCGCCAGCTCCGGCTCCCGCGGGCATTGCTGGGGTTTCTGGTCGGAGGCAGTCTGGCGGTCTCGGGCGCGGTGCTGCAGGCGGTGATCCGCAATCCACTGGCCGACCCGTACCTGCTCGGGATCTCCGGCGGCGCCGCCATCGCCGCCGTGCTGGTGATCGCTCTGGGTGTCACCGGTGCCTGGGTGCTTCCGATGGCGGCCTTCGCCGGAGCGCTGGGCGCCCTGGCACTGGTGTACCGGCTGAGCCTGGTCCGCGGCCGGCGACTCGATCCTCACATCCTGCTGTTGGCGGGCGTGGTCGTGAGCGCGTTCACCGGCGCGCTGGTCAGCGCGGTGCTCACCCTTTCGCCGGCGGCCGAGCTCCGCAACGCCTTTCTCTGGATGCTGGGAGGTCTGGGGGGCGCCTCCTGGACCTCGCTCGCGGTCTTCGCGGGGTACAGCGTGGTGCCGCTGGTGGCGCTCGGTTGGTGGGCGCGCGGATTCGATCTCCTGGCGCTGGGTGACGAAACGGCCCGCCACCTGGGGGCGGATCCGCCCGCCCTTCGTCGGATGGCCTATGTCGCGACCGGATGTCTGACCGCGGCTACGGTCGCGACCTGCGGCATGATCGGATTCGTGGGGCTGGTGGTGCCGCACGCCATTCGGCGCCTGTGGGGTCCCCTGCACGCGATGCTCCTGCCCTCGGCCTTCCTCCTCGGCGGGACGTTCCTGGTCCTGGCCGACGCGCTCGCCCGGTCGATCGCGCCGCCGATCGAGCTCCCCGTCGGCGTCGTGACCGCGCTCGTGGGCGTGCCCCTGTTCGCCGTGCTGCTGCAACGGTCGTTGCGATGATCCTCAGCGCCTCCGCCGTCACGGTGCGGTATCCCGGAACCGCCCGCCCGGCCATCGACCGGGTCCCGTTCCGGCTCGAGGCCGGCGAGCTGGTCGCGATCGTCGGGCCCAACGGCTGCGGCAAGACGACCCTGATACGAGCCCTGCTTGGAACCGTCCCGCTCGACCAGGGCGAAGTGCACCTGCTGGGCCGGATGCTGCGGTCCTGGCGGGGCCGGGAGCTGGCCCGGACCGTCGCGGTCGTGAGCCAGCGCGAGGAAACGCTGTTTCCCCTCAGCGTCGAGGAGACGGTGACCCTGGGACGGTACGCCCACCTGGCTCCGCTGGCGTCTCTGTCCGAGCGCGACCGAGCGATCGTGGAGGACTCCCTGAGCAGGGCGGACATCGTTGCGCTCCGGGAGCGCCGGACCGACACCCTCTCCGGCGGCGAATGGCAACGGGTCCGGGTGGCGCGGGCATTGGCGCAGGAGCCCCGATTGCTGGTGCTGGATGAGCCGACCACGTCGCTCGACGTGCGCCACGAGATGGAGGTGCTGGAACTCGTCCGCCGCCTCGCCGGGCAGGGGATCGCCACGGTGCTGGTTACCCACCAGCTGAACCTGGCGGCCCGCTACGCCGATCGGATCGTCCTGCTGCACCAGGGCCGGCTGGTGGCCGACGGCCCGGTGGCCGATGTGCTCACCGGCGAGATCGTCACCCGGGTCTTCGACTGGCCCGTCGCCATCATCCCGTGGCGGGACGGATCTCCGCAGGTCGTTCCGCTCAAACCCGGCGAGTAGTCGCCGCCTGAAGAGGATGCCCATGTTCCCGAGTCCTTTCTGCCGCTCTGCCATCGTCCTGCTGGGCCTGGCCGTCTCCGCCGCCACCCTCGCGGCTCAAGCGGACAGCCAGGCCGTCGAGCTCGAGGAGCTGGTGGTCAGCGCGGATCGCGCCCCGACGCCCGCGGCCCGAGTGGTGGCCGCCACCACCGTGATCACCGGTGAGGAGCTCCGCCAACGCGGGGTCTACTTCCTCGAGGACGCGCTCAGGCAGGTTCCGGGCGCGACGGTGACCTCGACCGGGTCTTTCGGCGGGGTCAGTTCGCTCTTTCTCCGTGGCGGCGAGAGCGATTACACCAAGGTGCTGATCGACGGCGTGGCGGTGAACCAGGGCGGCGGGGCGTTCAATTTCGGCACGCTCAGCACCGACAATATCGAGCGCATCGAGATCGTCCGGGGCCCGGTGTCGGTGCTCTACGGGTCGGACGCGGTCACCGGGGTCGTCCATGTCATCACGAAGAAGGGGACTGGTCGTCTCCGCGGGAGCATCGGGACCGCCGCGGGGACATTCGGCACCTGGCGGGGAGACGTCGGCGCGAGCGGCGGCAACGACCAGGCCTCGTTCTCGGCGAGTGTGTCACGCTACGCCTCCGACGGGACGTACCGGTTCAACAGCGGCTATCGCAGTACGATCGGCTCCGGCGCGTTGACGGTCCGGCCCGACGAGTTCACGGTCGCCACGCTGACCGCGCGCACGGGGGACAACACCTTCCATTTTCCGACCGATTTCGCCGGGGTGGCGAGCGACAGCAACCAGTACAGCCTCCAGAGCGGGACGACGCTGGGACTCGAGCTGGCTCGGCAGCTGTCGCCACGGGCGGAGGTCCGTCTGGTCCTCGCTTCCCATGGCCAGACAGACGGGGCCGACAACGAGGCCGACAGCCCCGGCGACTCGCTGGGCTTCTATGCGTCCCAGAGCGAGACCCGGTCCTTGCGACGTTCGGCCGACGCCCGGGGAACGCTGCAGCTCGGTGGGGCGCGGGTGACGGCGGGCGCCCAGGCGGAATTCGAGGACCTGCGGGAATTCAGCCGGTCGGAATTCAATTTCGGCGGCGGGGCCACCGTCAGCGCCGATCCTCCGTTCACCGCCAGCAGGCGTAACCTCGGCTTCTACGGCCAGGCGCTGGTGGACGCCGGGGCCCGGGTGGTACTCAACCTGGGTGCCCGGGTCGATCAGAACGAGCAGTTCGGCACCCACGGCACCTACCGCTTCGGGAGCGTAGTCAAGCTCACGGAACGGTTCCGGGCTCGCGCCGCCATCGGCAGCGGCTTCAAGGAGCCGTCCATTCGCGAGAACTACGCTCGCAGCCCTTTCGAAGTCGGCAATCCAGACCTCAAGCCGGAAGAAAGCCGGAGTTGGGAGATCGGACTCGAGCATGGCCTGCTGGGCGGGATGCTGACTGTGTCGGCCACCTGGTTCGATCAACGGTTCCAGAACCTCATCCAGTACAACCCGAGCGCCGCCCCGGGGGCGCCGAGCTACCAGAACGTCGCCCGGGCAACGGCCCGGGGCATCGAACTGGTCGGGGCTCTGCGGCCGGGCCATGGCCTGAGCCTGACCGGCTCGTACACCTATCTCAGGACCCGGGTGGAGGACGCGGGCTTCAACACGGCCTCCGGCGATGTCTTCGTGGCGGGCCAGTCCCTGATTCGCCGCCCGCGCCACAGCACCCGTCTGGACGGGAGGGCCCGGCTGGCGGATCGAGCCACGATCGGGCTCGCGGCCACCATCGTCGCCAGCCGGCAGGACGTGGACTTCCGCCCGTTCCCTTCCGTCCGAACGACCCTGCCGGCGTATCTGACCCTCGATGCGGATGCCGCGATCGACCTGCTGCGCGAGACCGGTGGCCGGCCTGGTTTCACGGCGACGTTTCGGATCGAGAACCTGCTCGACGAGCGGTACGACACCGTGGTTGGATTTCCGGCGCGGGGTCGGTCGATCCTGGCGGGCGCCCGAATGGGAATCTGAGCGGGCGTCCCCGGCGGGTGACGCCCGGCCCCGTGGCGGTTAACGAGGTCGCATCCCGGACCTGACGGCGCCATCTTTCCTCGCATGATCGAGTGTCGTTGCCGGCCGGGTTTCGCTCCCCTGATCGCCCTCCTGCTCGCCTGCGCCAGGGCTACCGCCCCGCTTCCACCGCCGGAAGAGGTCCTCCTGGTCGTCGACAGCCTCGAAGGCTCGTTGCGGGTGTTCCCGGTGGATGCTCCGACCGCGCCCACGACGGTTCCCCTGGGTGGTACGAATCCCACTCCGCGCGGCGTGAGTGCCCGGGAAGGGTGGGCGCTGGTACCGCTCGGCCTCGACAATTCCGTGGCGGTCGTGGATCTGCGTACCAGGACCGTGTCCCGGGTCATTCTCCTCGCGCCGAACTCCGGCGCCACCGGGTCGGCCATCGTGGACGACTCCATCGGATACGTCGGGAATCCCAATCTCAACACGGTTACCCGCGTCAATTACCTGACCGGGGACACCGCCAGCGTGGCTGTCGGGGTGTATCCCCAGGCCATCGTCTTCACCCGCGGGAAGATCTTCGTGCTCAACGGCAATCTGGTCGCCTCGACCCCGGGCGGCCCCAGCTGGCTCTCGGTAGTGGATCCGCTGACGAATCGCCTGGCGACCGGCGTGGATTCCATCGGCTTGCCCGGACCGGGGAACGCCGGGTACGGGGACGTGGCGCAGGATGGCGTCCTGTACGTGATGAACACGGGGCCCCAGGACGGGGTGACCGCGGGGCGCCTGACACTCGTGGACCCCGTCGGCCGTGCCGAGCTGGGCAATTTCGCCGGTTTCGGCAACGCCCCCGGCCCGATTGCCACGAACGGCTCCGACCGCCTGTACGTGAGCTCGCGGAGCGAAGGTCTGATGGAGTTCGATCTCCTCAACCGGAAGGTGCTCCGCGGGGCGGGGAACGCGGTCGGCATCGCCCACAACGCCGCCGTGGCGGTCGACTCCCGAAACCGGGTGTACGCCCTGGAAGCCGGCCCCTGCGGCAGCGGCGCCCCGGGTAGCGTCCACATTCTACGCTATGCTCTGACCGAGATCCGGGAAGTCTCGACCGGCGAATGCCCCGTCGGGGCGGTCGTGACCGAGATCCCCGGGCCGGAGTGAAGATCCCGGAGGATCGGCAATGGTCCTCGTCTCCACACCCGCCATCATCCTCTCGACCCTGCGTTACGGGGAAACGTCGAAGATCGTGCGGCTCGCCACCCGGGACCACGGGGTCCAGAGTGCGATCGCCAAAGGCGCCCTTCGACCCCGGAGCCGGTTTGGCGCAGCCCTGCAGGTGCTCAGTGGCGGCCAGGCGCATCTCCTGCTGGCGGACCGGCGCGATCTTCACACCCTCACCGGGTTCGACCTGGCAACCCTTCCAATGTCCCTGACCCGGGACGTCGGGCGCTATGCGACAGCCGTGGCGCTGGCCGAAGTGATGCTCCGGGTTGCGCCCGCCGCACCGCACCCCGAGGCGTACGAGACGCTCCACCAGGCGCTGGCCACCCTCGACACCGTCCCGAGCGAGGAACTCTCCGCCCTCAGCCTCCGGGTCCTGTGGCAGCTGATCGCGGCCCTCGGTTTCTCGCCGGCCCTGGCGAGTTGCGTGCGTGACGGTCGGGACCTGCCCGCGGGCGAACTGGCCTTCAGCGCGCCCGAGGGCGGCGCCCTGTGCGAACGCTGCGCCGGTTCCTCCGAAGCCACCCGGTTGCCTGAGGCTGCCCGGGTGGCGCTGGGTCAGCTGACCGCGGATTCCGGCCGGCTGCCGTCGCTGGACGACAGGAACGCGGCGGCACACCGCCGGCTGGTCGTCCGCTACACCCGCTATCACCTCGCCGAGGGGGCCGCGCTCCCGGCGCTCGACTTCTGGCAGACCCACGCCTGGGGCGAGCCGTGATCATTGGCACCGCGGGGCACATCGACCACGGCAAATCCGCCATGGTGGAGGCTCTCACCGGTCTCGCCATGGATCCGCTGGCGGAGGAACGCCGCCGGGGAATCACCATCGATCTTCACTTCGCGGCCCTGGCTCTGCCCGGTGGCGGGATCGCCGGGGTGGTGGATGTCCCGGGACACGAAGACCTGGTGCGCACCATGGTCGCGGGCGCGTCGGGGATCGACCTGGTGCTGCTGGTGGTGGCCGCCGACGAGGGGGTCATGCCCCAGACCCGGGAGCACCTTGCCGTGGCTGAACAGCTCCGCATTCCCCGCGGCATTGCGGTGATCACCAAGTCCGACCTGGTCGATTCCGGGCGGCTCGCAACGCTGGAAGCCGAGCTCGGCGAGTGGCTCCGCGGCAGCCCGGTCGCCTTTGCGGGGCCGGTGGCCATCTCGGTCCGCACCGGTGTGGGGCTCGACAGCCTGCGACACCAGATCGCGACGCTGGCCGCCGAGCTGCCGGGCCGCCGAGCCGCCGATCTCGCCCGGCTCCCGATCGATCGCGCCTTCACACTGCCTGGAGTCGGTCCGGTCGTGACCGGTACCGCCTGGTCCGGCGCTTTTCGGGTCGGCGATTCGGTCGTCGTTCTTCCGGCGGGGGACCGCGCCCGGGTGCGGTCGCTGGGCCGGCATGGCCAGGACTTGTCGGAATCGGCTCCGGGCGACCGGGTCGCCGTGGCGCTGGCCGGCATCGAGCTGTCGCGGCTGGCGCGGGGCCAGGTTCTGGTTCATGCCGGGCCCCCATGGGAGCCCACGCGGGCGATCGACGTCCTGATCGAACTGCTGCCGGCTGCTCCGCGTCCCATCGCTCACCTCTCCCGTATACGGATCCATCTGGGGACCCTCGAAGTCATCGGCCGGGCGTATCCGGAGCAGACCATCCACCCTGGCGGAGCCGCGCTGGCGCGGCTGGTGCTCGACCTGCCGACAGTCGCCCGGGGTGGCGACCGGCTGGTCCTGCGCAGCTACAGCCCCGTGCAGGTCATCGGCGGCGGGTGGGTAGTCGATCCCTGCCCACCTCCGGGGAAGCCGCTATGGGCGGACGGGTTGGCCAGCGCGGTCCCCGCGAGCCGGCTGACCGCATTGCTCGAGCGCCGGCCGAACGGCATTGCCGAAGTGGCCATCCCCATCCTGCTCGGCACGCCGCCGGACGCCGGGCCGCTGGTCGAGTCACTCCCGGCGGAGCGCGTGGGAACGCTGCTCCTGTCGCCCACCCGCCTGCAGCAAGGAGAAGCGGCGGCGCTCGCGGCCGTCAGAGCCCATCACGAGTCCAAGCCGTCCGAGCCGGGAATGCCCCGCGAAACCCTGCGACAGGGTCTGGCGCGATTCGGTGAGGCCGGTGAGGCAGCCATTCTCCGCCTGGTTGCCCGGAACGCCCTGGTAGCGGACGCCGCCGTCATCAGAGAGCCGGGGTTCGGTCCGGCGGTTGCTGGTGGCGAGGCTACCCTCGACCGGATCGTGCGGGCGGTGAGCGCAGCCGGGCTCGCCCCACCATCAGCCCGGGAACTGGAAGCCGAGCTCGGGGAGAGAACGATCGCGGAGGCGCTGCGTCTGGCGGTCCGCAATGGCCGAATCGTGCCGATTGGCGGAGAGCGCTACGCCAGCGGCCCGGCGCTCGCCGAGTTCACCTCGATCCTGGCCTCCGTTGCCGCCCGCGGACCCATTACCCCCGGCGCGCTCCGTGACGCGACCGGCCTCTCCCGCAAGTTCCTGATTCCACTCCTGGAATGGGCCGACCAGACGGGCCTGACCATCCGTCGCGGGGACGCCAGAGTCCCCGGACCGCGGCTCGCCCGGGTCCCGGGACCAGTATCGTGATGGCCCAGCCCTTCCTGTCGCGCACACCGCCGCCGAAGGTCCACCGGAAAGCGGGGCCGCTGGTTGCGCTTCGGTATCGGGCGGCGACACCGCCGACCGGTTGCTTGCGTCGGGTGTTGGTGGCGACGATCTTGCCAACTCGCTTTCGGAGGTGACCCGCCCGGTTCCAGTTTCGCGATCGGAGACCCCCATGGTCAGGCTAGGCCGACTGGGGTGGGGGATCGCGCTGGCTCTGAGCCTGGTCGCCCCGGCGTCCGCCCAGGAGCGCCGACCGCCCCTGGTCGAGCTGCGCGAGAACTTCCCCAACCCCTTCTTCCCCTCGACGACGATACCATTCGTCCTCAACCCGGAACTCTGCGAGCGAGGTCATCAGCCCCTGGTCAGTCTGATGGTGTACAACGTGCTGGCCCAGGTCGTCGCGGTCCCGATCCTCCTGAACTCGAACGGCGAGCGCCTCGACGGACTCCGGCTCCGCTGCGGCGCCCACGGGGCGTATTGGGACGGCAGGGTTCGAGGCAGTAATCGGGAACTCACGCCCGGCATCTACTATGCTCAACTGGTGGTTGACGGCGAGCGATACACGATCCAGATGGTCGCCCGCCGGTGACCGGGTGACACCCCAGCGAGACGGGCCGGCCCGGTCGCTCTATTCCCCAGAATTTCGAGGGACCCCTTCGAGCTCACCTCGAGGGGGTCCCTCGCGATGTATCGTCGCGTTTGACAGGTCTCGATCCGCAATGCAGCCATGGATCTGCCACAACGGCGCCATATCGCGGTCTGGGCCTTGCGCTTGACCGAGCGGAACTTGATTGAGCTGATCTGCCGACCGGGGCGGCTACCCGCCGCCGGGACGGCGGCGCACTGTCGTAACCCGAATCGGGAGTCCCATGATCCGATCTGAACGGTTGACGATCAAGGCCCAGGAAGCCTTCCGCGATGCCGGCGCCGAAGCCAGCCGTCGCGGGAATCCGGTCGTGAACGACGCCCATCTCTTTGCGACGCTGCTGACCCAGGAGGAAGGCGTGGTTCGGCCATTGCTCCAGAAGGCCGGCCTGAATGTCACCGCGCTGCAGCAGGACGTCGCCCGGGAGCTGGATCGGTTGCCGCGGCAGGAAGGTGGGGTCGAACCGACGCTGGCCCGTGAGCTGCACAAGGTGTTCGACCGGGCGGAGGCCGAGGCCAAGAGCCTCGGCGATACCTACGTGTCGACCGAGCACCTGCTGATCGGTCTGGTCGAGGAAAAGGGCACGGCCGCGAAGCAGTTGCTGAGTGCGCAACAGGTAGGTGCCGCGGAACTCCGGGCGGCGTTGGCCGATGTCCGCGGTGCCCATCGGGTGACCGACGACTCGCCCGAAGCGCAGTACCAGGCGCTCGAACGCTTCACCCGCAACCTCACCGACCAGGCCCGCGACGGAAAGCTCGACCCGGTCATCGGCCGGGACGAGGAAGTGCGTCGGGTGATGCAGGTCCTCTCCCGGCGGACCAAGAACAACCCGGTGCTGATCGGCGAGCCCGGGGTGGGCAAGACGGCCATCGTCGAGGGGCTGGCGCAGCGAATCGTGAACGGCGATGTCCCCGAGTCGCTGCGGGACAAGCAGATCGTTGCGCTCGACATCGGCCTGCTGCTCGCGGGCGCCAAGTATCGGGGCGAGTTCGAGGAGCGTCTCAAGGCGGTGGTGAAGGAACTGACCGAGGCCGAGGGGCGCTACATCGTCTTCATCGACGAGTTGCACACGCTGGTCGGTGCCGGCGCGGCCGAAGGCGCGGTGGACGCGAGCAACCTGCTCAAGCCGGCCCTGGCGCGGGGTGAACTGCACGTGGTCGGCGCGACCACGCTGGACGAGTACCGCAAGCACATCGAGAAGGACGCGGCGCTCGAGCGGCGCTTCCAGCCGGTGCTGGTGGGCGAGCCCAGCGTGGCGGACACCATCGCGATCCTGCGCGGCCTGAAGGAGAAGTACGAGGTGCACCACGGCGTCCGGATCACCGACAACGCGCTGGTCGCCGCGGCGACCCTGTCCGACCGCTACATCGGCGACCGGTTCCTGCCCGACAAGGCGATCGACCTGGTGGACGAGGCCGCCAGCGGCTGCGGATCGAGATCGACAGCCTGCCGCAGGAAATCGACGAGGTGGAGCGCCGGATCCTGCAGCTCGAGATCGAGCGCCAGGCCCTGCTCAAGGAGAAGGACAAGGCCGGGGTGGAGCGGCGGGAGGCGGTGGAGCAGGAGATCGCCGGGCTCGAGGAGCAGTCAGCGTCGATGAAGGCCCAGTGGCAGGCGGAGAAGATCGCCATCGACGACATCCGGGCGCGACGCCAGGAAGTCGAGGGGCTGCGGACCGAGGTGGAGCAGGCCACCCGCCGGGGCGATCTCCAGAAGGCGGCCGAGCTGCAGTACGGCCGGATCCCGGAGCTCGAGCGCCGGATCGCGGACGGCGAGAAACGCCTGGGCGAGATCCAGGCGAAGGCCAAGTACCTCAAGGAAGAGGTCGACGCGGAGGACATCGCCGAGGTCGTGGCGAAGTGGACCGGGATCCCGGTCACCAAGATGCTGGAATCGGACCGGGAGCGACTCACCAGACTGGAAGACGAGCTCAGTCGCCGGGTCATCGGACAGCTGGCCGCGGTGCAGGCTGTGGCCAACGCCGTGCGCCGGAGCCGGGCGGGCCTCGGCGACCCCAACCGTCCGACCGGGTCCTTCATCTTCCTCGGCCCCACCGGAGTCGGCAAGACCGAAACCGCCCGGGCCCTGGCCGAGTTCCTGTTCGACGACGAGCGGGCCATGGTACGGCTCGACATGTCGGAATACATGGAAAAGCACTCGGTGGCCCGGATGATCGGCGCCCCGCCGGGGTACGTCGGATACGAGGAGGGCGGCCAGCTGACCGAGGCGGTGCGCCGCCGGCCCTACAGCGTCGTCCTGTTCGACGAGATCGAGAAGGCCCATCCCGACGTCTTCAACGTGCTGCTGCAGATCCTGGACGACGGCCGGCTCACCGACAGCCAGGGCAGGGTGGTCGACTTCCGCAATACGGTCATCATCATGACCTCCAACGTCGGCAGCCAGCTCATTCTCGAGGCCGGTGAGCAGGACGCGGCGGGCTGGGCGGCGATCGAGGTCCAGGTGCGGGACGAGCTGCGGCTCACCTTCCGGCCGGAGTTCCTCAACCGGGTGGACGACATCATCGTGTTCCGCCAGCTGGACCGGGCGGACATCGCGGCCATCGTGGAGCTGCAGCTGGCCCGGGTCCGGCGGTTGCTCGAAGAAAAACGGCTTTCGCTGCGGGTGACGCCGGAGGCGCGGGACCTACTCGCCGTCGAGGGCTACGACCCGATCTTTGGGGCCCGTCCGCTCAAGCGGGTGATTCAGCGTCGCATCCAGAATCCGATCGCGCTGGAGCTGCTGGAGGGACGCTACGCGGAGGGAGACACCATCGTCGTCGAACGGACGGGGAACGAGCTGCGGTTCGTGCGCCAGGCCGGCGAGGTGGCCCGGACCGGCTGATGCCGCCCCTGTCGCCTGAAGACCTCGCCGGCATGCAGGCCGCCCTGCGGGTTGGCGCGCCAGGCCGCGGCCCGCGGCGAGGTGCCGGTCGGTGCCGTCGTGGTGGTCGACGAGACCCAGGTCGGCGCAGCGCACAACGAGACCGTGGCCCGCCGGGACCCGACCGCCCATGCGGAACTTCTGGCCCTGCAGCGGGCCCTGATCGGCACCGGCACCGATCGCTTGCCGGGCGCGACGCTGTATGTGACCCTCGAACCCTGCGCGCAATGCGCCGGGGCGATCATCCTCGCCCGGGTGGCCCGGGTCGTCTTCGGCGCCTGGGACGACAAGGCGGGAATGGCGGGATCCCTCGGCGACCTGCTGCGGCACCCGCGCCTCAATCACCGCGTCGAAGTGCTGGGCGGCGTTCTGGCCGACGACTGCGGCCGGATGCTGTCGGCATTCTTCGCGGCACGACGATAACGGGCGGTTGGCCGCGCTGCCGGACGTCGTTAGTTTTCCGCCCCGCCACCGGTGGCCCTCCGGCCGCGCGACGGGTCGCACGGGGCCGGGGCGGGAAACCAGGACAGGTGTCCGAGTGGCTGAAGGAGCCGGTCTCGAAAACCGGTAAACCCGCAAGGGTTTCGAGGGTTCGAATCCCTCCCTGTCCGTGTCCCCGGGTGATCGGCGAGCGGTGAACCGGAGGGAGTCCCGGCGACCGTGGACTGCGCCCGGTCTCCGTTATCGATTGGACGGCTCAGTCTCAGGCGTCTGGCGCCGATACTGCCGGTATGTACCGGCTACGTCCCATGGCCTCACCGACGGTCGATCAGGTCGCCGGATCCCTCCTCGGTCTCGCGCTGGGTGACGCCCTCGGGGCCCCGGTCGAAGCCTGTCCTCCCCCCGACGCCCAGCGCTACGTCGACTTCCTGCGCCGCACCCGGCAACCCCAGCCCAGGGCCCGGGATGGCCGCCCGTTCGGGCAGGTCACCGACGACACCCAGCTCTCCCGTGAATTGCTGCAGAGTATCGCGGACGCCGGCGACTTCGATCCCGACCTGTTCTCGAGGCGACTGCTCAACTTCGTCGCCTCGGGCCGGCTGGTGGACGGAGGACCGGCGGCCAACCTGGCGGCCCGGCAGCTCGCCCTGGGGACGCCGTGGCATGACGCGGGGATGCCGGCACCCTATGCCGGCAACGGCGCCGCCATGCGCGCGGGGCCCCTCGGCCTGCTCTTCGGGCACGATTCGCGCCGCTTGATCCGGGTCGTCGCAGACCAGGCGCGGGTCACCCACCAGGACCCGCGCTGCGCCGCCGGGGCCATGGCCATCGCGGGTGCGACCGTCATCGCGGCCCGCCGAGCACCCCTGAATCCCGAAGACATGCTGGTCGAGCTGAGCGCATGGGTGGAACCACTCGATGCCGGCGTTGCCCGAACGCTGTGGGATATGCTCCGGTGGGTTCACCTGTCGCCAGGCGAGGCCGCGGCCGAACTGCGAAGCCAGGGGCTGGAGCCGGAGGCGCGAGAGGACTGGCACGGCGTTTCCTCGTTCGTCACCAGCAGCGTGTGCTGGAGTCTCTACGCCTTCCTGCGGGCGCCGGAGGACTACTGGGAATCGGCCTGCGTGGCTATCGGGGTCGGCGGAGACACCGACACCATGGCGGCCATGACCGGCTCGATCGCCGGGGCGAGGGCCGGGCTGGCGGCGCTCCCCGCCGGATTGATCGACTCCCTGGTTGACGGCGGCGAGCGGCTCGGCCCCGCCCTGAACTCCCTCGCCCGAACGGTGCATGCCAGCCTAGACAATTCCTGACGGCGAAAATCCCGACCGCGTTTGCGGACCGGGCGATTCCGGGTAACATTAGGTTACCCCCTGTAGATGCGGCGCCCTTCCGACTCGTGCGGAGTGGTGTGCGCATGTCAGGGGCTGCGCGTGATCCTCCCCCGTTTCATTGCGATCCCTCCCCGAATCCTGGAACCATTACCCCCATCGCGGTGGCCGGGCGCCAGCGTGGAACTGGTGGAGCATCTGCTCTCGGGAAGGGGGTCTGGTGACTCGCATCCTGCTGGTTGAGGACGACGACCAGTACCGGCCCCTGCTCGAGCGCCTCCTGACCCGCGCCGGGCACGAGGTGGTCGCCGTGTCGGACGGCGCCCAGGCGCTGCCGTCATTGATGGAGCGGCCGGCGGACGTGGTAATCACCGATCTGATCATGCCCGGGAAAGAGGGGCTGGAGACCATTCGGGAGTTGCGGCGGCAGTGGCCCGACCTGCCGATCATCGCCATGTCGGGCGGCGGGCGTCGCCAACCCACCGATTACCTCCGTGCCGCCCGAATGCTGGGGGCGGTGCGCACCCTGGAGAAACCGTTCGCGGTCGACGACCTGCTGGCGACGATTGCGGAGGTGACCGGGAAAGCAGCGCCGTAACAACGGGGATCGGGCGAGCGCGCGGACCGGCCCCGGCCCGGCACCTATTGGATGTTCTGCCTCAGCCGCGCTACGTCCAGCATCGGGATCCCGCCCTCCGTCGGCACCAGAATGACCAGGTTGTTGGATCCCTTCATGTCGTGCAGCACCTCCAGATACTGCTTGGTGAGGGCTTCGGCAGTGAGCGTCTGATTGAGGAGGCGCTGCTGGTCGCTCTGCAGCCGGGCGACCTCCACCCGGTGGCGCTCGGTCTGGATCTGCTGTTCCTGGGCGATCTTGTTGTTGATCGCCTGGACCACCTGCGCCGGCGGTTGGAGGTCGCGGAGGAAAAAGGCGGTGACCTCGGCGATCCGGAACGGCTCGCCGCCCGAGCGCGGCTGGGTGATCAGCGCGCTGTCGACCAGGGCCTGCATGGCGGTCGCGATCGTGGTGCGTTTGGCGATGTCGTTGATCGAAAAGCGCACCATCCCGTCGCGCACCCCCTTGCGGATGGCGTTGAGGACGATCGAATGGATCTGGTCCTCGTTGCCGATCTCGGTGAAGATGCGGGGCGCGTCCATCGGATTGATCTGCCAGCGAAGCCCCGCGTCGACCGTCATCCCCATCTGCTCGCTCGAGAGCGCCGCGATGGTCTCCGCGTCATCCCCGGCCCGCGGAAACTGTTCCTCCCGGGTCGAATACCGCTCGATCGACGACCACGGGGTCACCAGGTGGATGCCGGGAAGCAGCGGCTTCGTCTCCACGGTGCCGAAGGCGTGCTTGACGCCCACCTGACCGGGTTCGATGACGACCACCAGGGCCCCCAGGACGAACAGGGTTCCGATGGTGCTGAACAGGAGCGCGAAGATCCTGAGCATCCCGGTACTCTTGCCCGGCGTGGTGCCGGCCCGCGCCAGCATGAGCAGCATGGCGACCAGCAACAGGACTCCACCGAATACGAGCTTGCCCATGCAGTCTCCGAGGGGGCGAGGTGCCGGAAACTACGTGGCGCGGTTCCGACAAGGGAGTGGTTCCGGGCTCGGCCGCGTTGCGGAGGAGATTGGGCGTCGAGGCATTGACAGGAGAAGGTGGGCGGGCCAGACTGCTCGGCGCTGCCGGAAGGAAAATCCTTCCCACGAGCAGCATAAGGACAGATGGCCGAGTGGTTTAAGGCGCACGCCTGGAGAGCGTGTATACCTCACAAGGGTATCGAGGGTTCGAATCCCTCTCTGTCCGTGGCTCGGCGGCTCGGCGGCTCGGCGATTGGCTCGGTTGGTCGGTTGGTCGGTTGGTCGGTTGGTCGGCACCAAGGTGACCCTGAGGCCCCAAGGCAAGTACCTACCAGCCGCCGAGCCGCCGAGCCGCCGAGGGAACCGATTCCGGTCCCAGGTCGTATTGTACTTCTGAGCCAAACCTCGGACCAACGATGCTCATTCGCCGGTCGCCCGACATCCCGTCAGCCGAAATCACCGACGAGCGCCACTACCTCGATCGGCGTGGCTTTCTTGGCGCGCTCGCCGGGGCCGGGGTCCTGCTCTCGGTGGGTGAACGGCGCGCCCTGGCCCAGACGTTGGCCCGGATGGGCGGTCCCCGCAGTGATGACGATCCCCTTACGCCGTACGAAACGGTGACCGGGTACAACAACTTCTACGAGTTCGGGACCGGAAAGGACGACCCGGCGGCGAACGCGGGTAGTCTCCGCCCGCGACCATGGACCGTCAAGATCGAAGGGGAAGTGGCCAAGCCCGGCGACTATGATGTCGATGACCTGATCCGCCTCGGCAAGGTCGAAGAGCGGGTCTACCGCCACCGCTGCGTCGAGGCCTGGAGCATGGTGGTGCCGTGGATGGGGGTCTCGCTGAGGGACGTGATCGGCCGGCTGCAGCCGACCTCACGGGCCAAGTTCGTCGAGTTCACCACCCTGCTCGATCCGAAGCAGATGCCGGGACAGCGGAGCCGCATTCTCCCCTGGCCGTATGTCGAGGGGCTCCGAATGGACGAAGCGGTCCATCCGCTCACGCTGCTGGTCACCGGCCTCTACGGCAAGACCCTTCCGAATCAGAACGGCGCCCCGATCCGGCTGGTGATTCCCTGGAAATACGGCTTCAAGGGCGGCAAGTCGATCGTGCGGATCCGGTTCACCGAGACCCAGCCGGCGAACACCTGGAACATCGTGGCGCCGGACGAATACGGTTTCTACGCCAACGTGAATCCGGCGGTGGATCACCCCAGGTGGAGCCAGGCCCGCGAGCGCCGGCTGGGCGAGTTCTTCAAGCGTCCGACCCTGCCATTCAACGGGTACGCGGATCAGGTAGCGGGGCTGTACGCCGGGATGGATCTGCGGAAGAACTACTAGAGGGCTCGGCGACTCGGCGGCTCGAGACTCGGCACACTGCAGAACGACGCCGTCGCGCTTCCGGCTGCTGCGGCCGAGTCACGAGTCGCCAAGCCGCCGAGCCGCCGAGCCATCACCCCATGACCCGTCTCACATTCACCACCCGCATCCTCAAGCCCCTGGGCTTCGTCGCGGCACTCGGGCCGTTCGCCTGGCTGCTGTGGTGTGGATTCGTGGCCCGGGATCTCGGCGCGGATCCGGTGAAGACCATCCAGGTGACGACCGGCCTGTCCATCCTGGTGCTGCTGCTCGTAACCTTGGCGGTTACGCCGATCCGGCGGTTATTCCATTACAGCGAGCTGATCCGGGTGCGCAGGATGACCGGGCTGTTCGCGTTCTTCTACGTGCTTCTCCACGCAGTGACCTACTTCGTGTTCGACCAGTCGCTCGATCCGCGGCTGATCTGGGACGACACCGTGAAGCACCCCCGGATCGCCGTGGGCTTCATCGCGTTCCTGCTGCTGATCCCGCTGGCCGTCACCTCCACCGATCGGATGACCCGCCGGCTCGGCCGGCGCTGGGGTGTGCTGCATCGATTGATCTACCCGGCGACCGCGCTTGGTGTGCTGCATTATCTGATGGTGCAGAAGCTGGACGTCCGCGACGCCCTGATGTTCGGCGCTGCATTCCTGCTGCTGATGGGACTCCGGCTGCCGGTGGGACGGATCCGCCGCGGCAGTGGTCTCGTGCGCTCCCCTCAGTCACCGCCGGAGGTGGTCGACTAACTCAGCACCGGCCATCCATTGGCCATTCTGCCAATCCGCCATTCGGCCATTCGGCCATTTCCTCCATTCATTCCCCTCCCCATTCCCTAAACCCAACCGCCTCACTACCTTCCGGCTCCGAGATGACCAGCCGCAAGACCCTCCTCGACGATCGGGCAATCGCCCGAGCGCTCGCCCGCATGGCCTCCGAACTCGTGGAACAATGCCACGGCACCGACGACGTGGTGCTGGTGGGGATCCAGCGTCGCGGGGTGGAGCTGGCCCAGCGCCTGGCCAAGCTGGTCGAAGGGCAGGAGGGTCGGCCGATCGTGACCGGCAAGCTCGACATCACCCTGTACCGCGACGATCTCTCGGTGGTCGGTGCCCGGCCGGTGATCGGCGAAACCGATCTCCCGGACGATCTCGACGGCCGCACCGTCGTGATCGTGGACGACGTGCTCTACACCGGTCGGACCGTTCGAGCCGCGCTGGATGAACTGGCCGACTTCGGCCGCCCGAGCCGGATCCTGTTGTGCGTACTGGTCGATCGCGGCGGCCGTGAGCTGCCGATCCAGCCCGACATTGTCGGCCTCCGGCGGGCCATTGGCCCCGACGAGCGGGTGGACGTGCTTGTAAAGGAGCTGGACGGACGGGACACCGTGGACCTCGTGAGGAACGGCGGATGACCGCTCCGGGCCTCGGCAAGGATCTGCTCGGCCTGGAGCCGCTCTCGGCGGAGCAGATCGGGCTCGTGCTGGATACCGCCGAGCGCTTCAAGGAAGTCAGCGAACGTCCGATCAAGAAGGTGCCGGCCCTGCGCGGCAAGACCATCGTCAACCTGTTCTTCGAGGCCTCCACCCGGACCCGGATTTCGTTCGAGTTCGCCGAAAAGCGGCTCTCGGCCGATACGGTGAACGTGGGGTCGAGCGGCAGCTCGGTCGTGAAGGGCGAGACCCTGGTCGACACGGCGCGCAACCTCGAGGCCATGCGGATCGACATGGTGGTGATTCGCCACCACGCCTCGGGGTCGGCGGCATTCCTCGGAAAGCGGATTCGGAGCAACGTGATCAACGCCGGGGACGGCCAGCACGAGCACCCGACCCAGGGGCTGCTCGATATCCTCACCCTTCGCGATCGTTTCGGGAAGATCGCGGGCCTCAAGGTGGCCATCTGCGGCGACGTGCTCCACAGTCGGGTGGCCCGCAGCAATATCTGGGGGCTCAAGAAGCTCGGCGCCGAGGTGGCGATCTGCGGGCCGGCCAGCCTGTTGCCCCGCGAGATCGGCGCCCTCGGCGTCGAGCTGATCCCCCGAATCGAGGACGCCATTGATTGGGCCGATGCGCTCAATGTCCTGCGGCTGCAGCTCGAACGGATGACCGGTGGGTTCATCCCTTCCCTCAGGGAATACAACCGGGTTTTCGGGGTAACGCGGGAGCGGCTGGAACGGGCCCGGAAGGAGATCGTGATCATGCACCCCGGTCCGATGAACCGGGGCGTGGAAATCGACAGTGATGTGGCCGACGGGCCGTTCAGCGTGATCCTGCCTCAGGTGACCAACGGAGTCGCCATCCGGATGGCGGTGCTCTATCTCCTCGCTGGCGGCAGCCCCGACTGGCAACAGCAGGGAGGGGCCGAGTGACCCGCCCGATCCTGATCCGGGGCGGTCGGGTGATCGATCCGTCCCGCCGGGCTGATGGGATCGCCGACGTGTATCTGGCGGAGGGGCGGGTGGCGTCGGTCGGGACCAGCATCAAGGGTGAAGACGGTTGTCTGATGATCGACGCCACCGGGAAGGTGGTGAGTCCGGGGTTGATCGATCTGCACGTCCACCTGCGGGAACCGGGATTCGAGGATGTGGAGACCGTGGCGACGGGTGCCATGGCTGCCGCGGCGGGTGGGTTCAGCGCCGTGTGCGCCATGCCCAACACCGACCCCCCGCTCGACAACCAGGGCGCGATCGGATTCGTGATCAGCCAGGCCCAGAAGGCCGGCAAGGCGCGGGTCTACCCGATCGGGACGATTTCCCTCGGTCAGCGCGGCGACCAGCTGTCCGAGTTCGGCGAGCTGCTGGGCGCCGGTGCCGTGGCGGTCAGCGACGACGGCAAGCCGGTGATGTCGAGCCATCTGATGCGCACCGCCCTCGAATACGCCAGGACCTTCGGGATCCCGGTCGCCGATCATTGCGAGGAACTCACCCTGGCCCAGGGCGGCGTGATGCACGAGGGTATCGTGGCTACCCGGCTGGGCCTCAAGGGCATTCCGGCCGCCGCCGAGGAGATCCATGTCGCCCGGAACATCATCCTGGCGGAGCTGACGGGTGGCCACATCCACCTCTGCCACATGAGTACCCGGGGCTCGGTCGAGCTGATTCGCCGGGCCAAGGACAAGGGCCTCCGGGTGACCGCCGAGGTGACCCCGCACCATTTCAGCCTGACCCACGAGGCGTGTGAGGGATACAACACCAACGCCAAGATGAACCCGCCGCTGCGTGAGGCAGCGGACGTCG
Organism: uncultured Gemmatimonadales bacterium; assembly: GCA_963709905.1. Taxonomy (GTDB): domain Bacteria; phylum Gemmatimonadota; class Gemmatimonadetes; order Gemmatimonadales; family GWC2-71-9; genus JADJOM01. The sequence goes on along the minus strand of CAVPYI010000002.1, from coordinate 175,244 downwards.
AGGCCCTGCAAGGCGCGATCAAGGACGGCGCCATCGATGTGATCGCGACGGATCACGCCCCGCATCACTACGACGCCAAGGAACGGGAGTTCGACGAGGCCCCCAACGGCATCCTGGGACTGGAGACCGCGTTCGGGCTGGCGGTCACCGAGCTGGTCCGGCCCGGGCTGGTCTCGCTGCAGGACTTGCTGTATCGCATGAGCACTCGTCCGGCTCAGGTGTTCAGGTTGCCCGGCGGAACGCTTGCGGTAGGCGCCCCGGCGGACGTAACGGTCTTTGATCCCGAGGCCATGTGGACGGTGGAACCCGCCGCCTTCCATTCGAAGAGCCGTAATACTCCGTTCACTGGCCGGACTCTCTACGGCCGTGCCGAGACGACGATCGTCCGGGGAAGAGTGGTTTTTGACCGCGCCGGCCCCTGAGGCCATGGTAATGGGAAGGCCGACTGATGGCTTTCGTAAAGCCGCTGGTGGGTTAGATTTGCACCGGTGTCTCGTGCCGGCCCTCCCAGGCAGGCCGGAGCGAGGGGGGAAACGGATGGTGGACCGGGGTGGCTCGAGGGCTGAAGTGCTCACTTTGAAACAAGGTCGACGCTCTGGCACGGCTGAGAGGGATACCGGGAAATGACGAAGCCGACTCCCGAGAGCGGTAACTCCATCGACAGGCTGCTGCACGATCGTGCGCAGTTCGTCAGCTGGCTGACCCGGCTGAACTCGACTGGCGATCAGGGAGCCAACGTCCCGGAGGCCGTCCGGGGACGGGTCCGGGCCGACTACGAACGCCGGTTGTCGGGCGTCCTCGAAGAGTTGCGGGGTTATACCACCGCACTGGAAGAACAAGTGGACAGCCTGGCGGGCCGGGCGGCCGAGCTTACCACCCGTGAACTGGAGCATAAGGAGCGTCTGGCCGAGGCCGAAGTTCGCCATCAGGTCGGCGAATACGATGAAGTGAAGTGGGATGGGATCCGTTCGGAGCTGCTCAAGGTGATTGGGCACATCCGCGAGGAACTCAACCACACAATGGCCGAGGTCGGCCGCCTCAACGAAGTGCTGGGGATGATCCGATCCCCGGTGGCGCCGACACCGGTGACGGCGTCGGCACCGCGTCAGGCGGTCGGCTCGTCGGGACAGCGTCCGGCGGTGTCCGAGCCTGCCCGCCAGGAGCCGGTCCGACATCAGCCGCCCGCGGCGCCTCCAGGCCCGGCCCCAGCGTCGACCGAGATCCCGTTCCGCCCGTCGGCCCCGCGGCCTCAGCCGAAGCCGGCAGCGGCGCCTCCGGTCGCCAAAAAGGACGATCCGACCGGGCGGACCCTGTGGTTCCCGTCCGGCAAGCCGGACCAAGGCGGCCCAGGCGCGGGCAAACTCGACGAACTGGCGTTCCTCAAGTCCGTGACCGGGAACGAGGCGCCCCCGGCGCCCCAGCCAACGACGCGTCCCCGTCCCAGCGGCGGCTTCGCCAGATCGCCGGATGCGCCTGCCGCGCCCGCGCCCCCTCCGGCGGCCACAACGCCGCCTCATCCGCAGCCCGCGGCGCCGTTCGTGCTACCCGATCCGATGGCGGTCGCGAACGCGCCCCCGGTCGCGATGCCCAAGGAGCGCAGCGCCGGTTCCGGTCAGAAGACGCTCAAATGTGCAGAGTGCGGGACCCTCAACCGGCCTACCGAGTGGTACTGCGAACGGTGCGGGGCGGAGTTGGCGGCGTTGTAGACGGTAGGACGGTAACGACGGTACGATTGACCGAAACAGGAAACCCTCCGCCCGGACGTCGGAGGGTTTGCTATTCACGGGGTCAGCTACCGTCCTACTTCTTCGCCGCCACCATCTTCGCGAGCCGGCTCTTGGTCCGGCTGGCGGTGTTGCGGTGGACCAGGTTCTTCCGGCCGGCCCGATCGAGCAGTCGAGCGGCCTCGGTGTAGGCGGCCTGCGCCTCCTTGAGCGATTGCGCGGCCCGCACCTTCTTGATCGCGGTGCGGAGACGGCTGCGCTGGGCGCGATTCCGCTCGTTCGCGGTGCGCGACTTGCGCATGGCCTTCTTGGCGGAGGCTAGACGGGGCACGGACGACCTCGGGCTTCGAAAAACGAACAAGGCCGGACCCCGTAGGGCCCGGCGGGAAGGCGAGAACGTATTCGGGAGACCGCGCAAGGTCAAGCGGGGGGCTGGTTTTGTCTCGCCGGGGGAGGAGTTAGATTGGCCTCCGGTCGAGGCGTCGGGCATCGGACGTCGAGGCGTGGCCCTCGATCCCGACGTCCGACGCCTCGCCGTTGCCGCCACTTCGACGCCCACCCTTGCCGGGAACGTCATCCTGAGCGATTTCATCCTGGCACTGCCGGTTCTGGTCTTTTCCGTGGTGGCGCACGAGTACGCCCATGCCCGCACCGCGCTCTGGCAGGGCGACGATACGGCGTACGCGCTGGGACGGGTGACCATGAACCCGCTGCCGCATATCGATCCGATCATGACGGTGCTGGTTCCAACCCTGCTGTGGTTCACCTCGAGCCACTTCGGGGTGCCATTCACGTTCGGCGCCGCCAAACCCGTCCCGGTCGTGCCTCGCAAGTACCGGCGCTACGTTCAGGGCGACCTGATTGTCTCTTCGGCCGGCGTCATCACCAACCTGTTGCTGGCGCTGGTCTGCGCGTTGCTGTTCGTGCTGCTGGCGCTGGTGGCCGCGGGACTCCCTGCCGTGGCGCTCGGCCTGGCGGTGCTCCAGCGGATGATGGTCTGGGGGATCTGGCTGAACCTGGTGCTCTGTTTCTTCAATCTGATCCCGGTTCCGCCGCTTGACGGGTCGCATCTGCTGTATCACGCGCTCCCGCCGGGCTGGGGGGCCCGCTACCGCCAGCTGGGACAGTACGGTTATGTCCCGCTCATGGTGCTGCTATTCTTTCTGCAGCCGGTCACGAACTTCTTCCTCGCCCCCGCCTACTGGGGATTCGTCCGGCTCATCGGCCTCGTGGCCTCCTTCGGGATCGGCGAGACCTGGAAGATCTTCAGCGCATGACCAGCCCCACCGCTCCGACCAGCGCCCCCGGCGCCGAACCGGCCTTCATCATCCGGCTCGACGCGTTCTCGGGGCCGCTGGATCTGCTGTTGCACCTGCTCCGCGAGGAGCGGATCGACATCGCCGACATTCCCATCGCGAGAGTGGCGGATCAGTTCCTGAAGGCCATTCACGCAGCTGGGACTCAATCAGGCGGCCGATTACCTGGAGATGGCTGGCCGCCTGGTGCGGCTCAAGGCCCAGATGCTGCTGCCTCGCCGGGAGGGCGAGGAGGGATGGGAAGATCCGCGGCACGAACTGGTGCGCCGGCTGCTCGAATACCAGTTGATCCGCGAAGTCGCCGGTTGGCTGGAACGGGTGGCCGCCCGGCGGGCCGAGCAGTTCCCGAGAGGGTACCTGCCGCCGCCGCCCGAGCTGCCGCCACCGCTTCCCACGCTCGATCTGCTGGAGCTGCTCAAGGCCGTCGAGACCGTCATCGCCGAAATCCCGTCCCCGGTGCTGCATCGGGTGGTGGCTCGCCCCCTCGATACCGAGGGGGCGACCCGCCGCCTGATCGCGATGCTGCTGGAGCGCAGCGAGTTCGGCTGGCTCGAGGCGCTCGGGCCGCGGCCGACCATCGTCTCGGTGCTCTCCACGCTCCTCGCCCTGCTCGAGCTGGCCCGTCGTGGGGCCCTCAGTCTGGTGCAGGGCGACCTGTTCCGGCCCTTTGTGATCCGGCGGGAGAAGACTCCCGAGGAGCTCGCCGCACTCTCACTGGAAACTCCCGATGCCCCTGTCTCCACTCGCCCAGCTGATTGAGGCGGCGCTCTTCGCCGGCAATCGGCCCATTACCGTCGAGGAGCTGCAGACCCTCGAACCTGACGCTGCGCTGGCGGACGTCCGTACGGCGCTGGAAGAGCTGCGCGAGCACTATGACTTCGATGGCCACTCGGTGGAAGTCGTCGAACTGGCGGGCGGCTACCAGGTCCTGACCCGCCGGGCGTTCGCCGAAGCGATCGAACGGGCCCAGATCGCGGTCCGAACGCCGCGGCTCACCGCCGCCGCGATGGAGACCCTGGCGGTGATCGCCTATCGCCAGCCGGTGGGCCGGGCCGATATCGAGGAGATCCGCGGGGTGTCGGCGGGAGGCGTGCTCCGCAGTCTGCAGGAACGCGGGCTCATCGAGGTGGTCGGTCGGAGCGAGTCCATGGGCCGCCCGCTGCTCTACGGCACCACCGCCCTGCTGCTCGAACTGCTCGGCCTGCGCGACCTGGGCGAGTTGCCCCGGACCGAGGAGTTCGCGGTTGCCCTGCACCCGCACAAGCCGGAGACGGCGGATTCGGACGAGGCGGCTGCCTCGGTGCCGGCCGAGTCATGACCGAGATGCGGCTGCAGCGGGCACTCGCCCGCGCGGGAGTGGCCAGCCGCCGGGCGGCAGAGGTGCTGATCGAAGCGGGACAGGTCAAGGTCGATGGTCGGCCGGCGGTCATCGGGATGAAAGTGGACCCGGAGCGCCAGCGGATCACCGTGCGGGGTACGCCCCTGCCCAGGCTGGAGCAACGGTGGCTCGCATTTCACAAACCAATGGGTGTGGTGACCACGGCCAGCGACGAGCAGGGGCGCCGCACCGTGTTCGATTTTCTGCGTGATACCCGCGGCCTGACCTACGTCGGACGGCTCGACGTGAACACCACCGGGCTGCTCCTGCTGACCACCGACGGCGAAGCGGTGCACCGCCTGACTCACCCCAGCAACCGGATCCCCCGCAGCTATACCGCGCTGGTGCACGGTCGCGCCACCGCCGAGATCTCGGGTGCCGTCACGAAACGGATCGTGGTGGAGGGCGCCGTCGTACGCCCTGAGCGGGTGCGGGTGCGACCCGGCAAGGAAGGCCGCAGCATTCTCGATGTGACCCTGACCGAAGGCCGCAACCGGATCGTCCGGCGCTGGTGTGAGGCGATGGGCCTCAAGGTGGAGCGGCTCGCGCGTCTGAGCTACGGTCCCGTCCGGCTCGGCGATCTTCCGGTCGGTCGCTCGCGTCCCCTCACGCCGGCCGAGGAGCGGGCGATCTACAAGGCCATCGGGGTCGGCGACGTCGAGTAGACGACGCGCCGTGGCTCGACACGGCGTACGTGAGCAGCGTCACGCCCGCCCCGGCCCGGGGCTGACAACCGACCGGCTGTCCGCTATCCTCAAGGCACACACAGGTTTTGGATCATCCTCTCATCCGGGAACCATGACCGCTCGTCCATCGCTCTCGAACCGCACCGTGGATACGGCACCCGTGCAGCTGGTGGTGACCGAAGTGGGCAAGCGGATCGTGGGGCAGGAGATGATGATCGAGCGTCTGCTCATCGGGCTGCTCACCGGTGGCCATATTCTGCTCGAGGGGGTGCCGGGGCTCGCCAAGACCCTGGCGGTGAAGACCCTCGCGGAAACGGTCGATGCCAGTTTCTCCCGGATCCAGTTCACCCCCGACCTGTTGCCGGCCGACCTCATCGGCACGATGATCTTCGATCCGAAGACCCAGGACTTCCGGGTCAAGCACGGCCCCATCTTCGCCCAGGTCATCCTCGCCGACGAGATCAACCGCGCTCCCGCCAAGGTGCAAGCCGCGCTGCTGGAGGCGATGCAGGAGCGGCAGGTCACCATCGGGGGCACCAGCTTCGTGCTCGAGGAGCCGTTCCTGGTTCTGGCCACCCAGAATCCGATCGAGAACGAAGGGACGTATCCGCTCCCCGAAGCGCAACTCGACCGGTTCATGCTGAAGGTCAGGATCCAGTACCCCACCCGCGACCAGGAAAAGGAAGTGCTCCTGCGCCGGAGCGGGCTGGGTGAGACGCCGGTGCGGCAGCTCCTCGATCCGGCCGCCATCCTGGCCATCCGCGAGACCATCGCCGCTACCTACATGGATCAGAAGGTGGTCGATTATATCGTCGACCTGGTGCGCGCGACCCGGGATCCCGGGATGGTCGGGTTGGCCAGTCTCAAGCAGCTGGTGGCGTTCGGCGCCTCTCCCCGCGCCTCGATCGCGCTGGCGCAGGCCGCCCGGGCGCACGCCTACCTTCGCGGCCGCGGCTATGTCCTTCCCGAAGACGTCCGGGCGGTCGGGCTGGATGTGCTCCGCCACCGCGTGCTGCTCACCTTCGAGGCCGAGGCCGAAGAGATCGATTCGGACCAGGTGGTGACTCGAATCCTCGACGCGGTTCCGGTCCCGTAGAAAGTGCCCCGTGCCCGGTACCCGGGGCCGGACGGGCTCCGGGTCCTGGGCCCTCGGCACCGGGCACTCCTCTCATGGCCACCATCTCCCCTGAAATCCTGAAGCAGGTCAAGGCGATCGAGCTCCGCTCGAGAGGGATCGTCTCGTCGCTTTTCGCCGGGGAGTATCGCTCGGTCTTCCGCGGGCAGGGCATGGAATTCGCCGAAGTCCGCCAGTACGAGCACGGCGACGACTTCCGGGCGATCGACTGGAACGTCTCGGCCCGTTTCGGCCATCCGTTCGTCAAGACGTTCATCGAGGAGCGGGAGGTCACCCTGCTGCTCGTCGTGGATCAGTCGGGGTCCACCCATTTCGGGACGCCGCGCTCCAAAGGGGCCATCGCCATCGAGGTGGCCTCGATCCTGGCCCTGGCCGCCGCCAACACCAATGACCGGGTCGGGGCGCTGCTGTTCGCCGATAGGGTGGAGCGCGTGATTCCCCCGGCCAAGGGGCGACGGCACGCGCTCCGGGTCATCCGCGACCTGGTGGCCTTCCGCTCGACCAGCAGTCGGACCAACCTCGGGGCCGCGCTGCACTACGCCACCGAGCTTCTCAAGCACCGCAGCATCGTGGTCGTGCTCTCGGATTTCTTCGCCGAAGGCTGGGAGCAGCCGCTGCGGCAGTTGGGCGTACGGCACGATGTGGTGGCGGTCGCGGTGGAGGATCCCCGGGAGACGGAGCTTCCCGACGCGGGGTGGCTGGAACTCGAGGATGCCGAGACCGGGGCCCGTCGGGTCGTGGATACCGGGGACCGCCAGGTCCGCGGTCGGCTCCGGGCTCTGGCCGAGCGTCGGCGCGAAGACCGGAGCCGGGCGTTTGCCACGGCCGGTGTGGATCAGGTCCTCATTTCGACCCAGGCCGATTACGCGCCGGTGCTGCGGCGCGCGTTCGCCCAGCGGGCTCGACGGCTGCAGCGATGATCCCGCTGCTCCTCGTCCTCCTCCAGGCCTCGCCCCCGACGGTCGGCGACACCATCTGGATCGTGCGGTCGGTCACCCTGCCGGCCGGTGCCCAGGTGCGTGCCGGGCCATGGGAGTCGGGCGGAGCGGTGGAGTTGCTCGGACACGCAGTGGTCGAGCAGCAGGGAGAGCAGGCCACCGTTTCGTATCCCGCGGTGGCCTGGCTCCCGGGCACCCACGCCATTCTCGTCCCGGGCCCGATCATCATCGGGGCCGACGGCGTCACCGATTCGCTTCCTCTCGAAGTCCGCAGCCTCGAGGTAGCCAGCGTACTCCCAGCGGGCCAGGCGCCGGAGGCGGTTCCCGTGCAGCCCGAGGCCGGGCTGGTGGACCAGCGGGTGACATCGCCGTGGCTGCTGATCGGGTTGCTCCTGGCGGCGGGACTGCTGTTCGCGCCGTGCGCGTGGTGGTGGCGACGGCGTGGCCCGTCGATGGCCATTACCCGACCGGGCGGGGAGAACGCGGTCCCGCCGGTGGCCGAATGGCTCGAGGCCGGCGAGCACCGCGCCGTGGCCGCGGCCACGGCCCGCGGCCTCCGCAGCGCGATCATCGCGCGGCTGCCGGGCACCGCCCCCGGACTGGTGAGCTCGCGGCTGGTCCGCGTGGTCAGGGAGCAACGGTCGTCCTGGCCCGCCGACGAAGTCGGCGCGACCCTGCGGGCGCTGGAAAGCGCCAAGTTCGCGGAGACGCCGACCGAGGAGATTGTGGATCTGGTTGAACGGGCCCACCAGCTCCGGCAACGCATCGAGGGGGCGGCGTGAGTTTCGCCCGGCCCTGGTTCCTGCTCCTGGTCCTGCTGCCCGTGCTGTGGTGGTGGTGGCGCCGCTCACGCAGAGTGCCCGGGACCGCGTACAGCGACCTCAGCCTGGTGAGCCAGGTCAAGGAGGCGGAATGGCTGGGCCGGGTCCCGATGTGGTGCCGGGTGACCGCCTTCTGTGCCTGGTCCATCGCGGCGGCCGGCCCGCGCCTTGGCGGCTCACAGATCGAGACCAAGAAGGAAGGCATCGCCATCGTCATTGCCGTGGACATTTCCAGCAGCATGCTGGCGGAGGACTTCGCGCCTTCCAACCGGATCGAGGTGGCCAAGCAGCAGGCGATCGCATTCATCAACGGTCGGAGCGCCGACCGCATCGGGGTCGTCGCCTTCGCCGGTGAGGCGCTGACCCAGGTGCCGATCACCGTCGATTATCCGGTCCTGGAAAAGGCGGTCTCGGAGTTGCGGATCGGCATGCTCGAAGACGGCACCGCCATCGGTACCGGGCTCGCGACGGCCGTGAACCGGCTGCGGGAGGCGCCCGGCAAGTCGAAGGTCATCCTGCTGCTGACTGACGGCGAGAACAACCGCGGCACGGTCGATCCGCGAACCGCCGCGGTGGCCGCGGCGGCCTTCGGCATGCGGGTCTACAGCATCGGGGTGGGCACCGAGGGAGAGGCTCCCATCCCCACCGGCCGGGGCTTGTCGGGTTTCCGGTACGAGGTTCTTCCGGTCAAGATCGACGAGCCGCTGCTGCGCGACATCGCCGCGACCACCGGCGGTCGCTACTTCCGGGCCAAGGACACCGAGGCCCTGAGCCGGATCTTCAAGCAGATCGATGGCCTCGAGAAGACCCCGATTCACGTGACCCGGTATGTGAAGTACGATGAAATCGCCAAGCCGCTGGTGCTGGCCGGGCTGCTGGCGCTGGCGCTTGAGCTGCTGCTCAGCGCGACCCTCGTGGTACGCACGCCGTGACCTTCGATTCGCCGGTCCTGCTCGTGCTCGCGCCGCTGCTCGGCGCCGGCGTCGGCGCAGTGGCGCTGCTGGCGCGGCGCCGGCGAATCGCCCGGGCCGGGGCCTGGTCCGAGGAGTTGGCAGCCCGCGCCAGGAGCTCGGGCCGCTGGGCGCCGGTGCTGCTGGCGCTCGCCGGGCTGGCCGCGGCAGTGGGGCTCGCCGGACCGCGGGGCGGCCGGATGACGGTCCGGGCGCAGACCCAGGCCCTCTCGGTCGTCCTGGCCATGGACATCAGTCGCTCGATGCTGGCCGAGGATTCCCGGCCCAACCGGCTCGGGCGGGCGGTGCGCGAGGCGCGGCGCCTGATCCAGGACCTGGATCAGGACCGGCTCGGGATCGTGGCGTTCGCGGGGCGGAGTTACATCCTGAGCCCGCTCACCCTCGATGGTGGGGCGATCACCCTCTTTCTCGACGCCCTCTCTCCCGACCTCGCCAGTCAGGGGGGCACCGCGCTGGGCTCCGCGCTCCGGCAGGGGGCGGAGGTGCTCAATGCCTCCCGGGAGGCCGGTGACCGCGTCCTCGTGGTGTTCACCGATGGTGAAGCCCAGGATTCGCTGCCCGACGTGCTGGCGGCCGCCCGGGCGCTCAAGGAACAGCAGATCCGGCTCGTGCTGGTAGCCGAAGGTGGCACCAAGCCGGCCCCGATACCGCTCCGGGACAGTGCCGGCACGCTCACGGAGTACAAGAAGGACGATGAAGGCCGGCCGGTCGAAACCTGGCGCCGGGACAACGTGCTCCAGCAGGTCGCGGATCTGGCGGAGGGCGCTCTGGTGCCGGCCGAGTTGCCCGACCAGGCTGGGGCGGTCCGGGAGTTATTGGCGGCGTTCCAGCGGGCTCCGATCTCGGCTACGAGCACCCACGATCTGCGGCCGCTGGTCTGGATTCCGGCGTTGATCGCCGCGGCGCTCCTGGGCATTCAGACCGTTACCCGGCGCACGGCCGCATTGATCGGTCTCGCCACCATTCTGATCACCGGTACCGCCGCGGGCCAACGCCCCGCGCCGGGCAGCCGCGAGTTCGCCGCCGGTAACCCGACGCAGGCGGCACGCCGCTTGGTTGCGCACCTTTCGACGGACGCGTCGGACACCAGCTGGTACAATGCCGGCACCGCCCTGCTGGCGGCCGGATCGTTCGAGGCCGCCGATCGGGCGCTGGCCAGGGCGGCCCGCTCCCTCGATCCCGATCTCCGGTATCGGGCGCTGTACAACCAGGGCGTGGTCGCCCTTCGGATGGCCTCGGCCGACTCCACCCGGCGTGATTCGCTGCTCGACCGTGCCGCCGAACACCTGAAGCAGGCCCTGAGCCTGGCGCCGTCCAGCCAGCGCGCCAAGTGGAACCTCGAACTGGCCCAGCGCCGTCGCCCGCCCCCGCAGGGCGGTGGCTCCGCGCCCCAGCCGCCGCCGTCGGGTGGGCATCAGCCGCAGGATCCTCAGCGGGGGCAGTCCCGCCCGCCGGAGGGCATGCCGAATCTGTCGGAGACCCAGGCGGAACAGATCCTCAACTCGGTCTCGCGTGAGGAGCTGGAGACCCGGTCCCGCCGGCTGGGGCGAACGCGCAGTGCGGTGAGCAAAGGCAGGGACTGGTGATCGGGTCGCTGATGCTCCTGCTCGCGCTCCAGCAGGACCGTCCGCCCGATGTGATGCTGGCGGTGGACCGGGATCACCTGGTGCCCGGGGACGTTCTCACACTCACCATTCGGGTCGCCAGCCGGCAGTCCGACCCGATTCGGGTGGATCTGCCTTCGCTGGGCGGGTTCGAGCTCGAGTCGCGCTCGGAACGGAACGATGTGACCGCCGGAGCAAGCGGCACGCGTACCACCACCATCCAGCTCCGGCTCCGGGCGACGACTCCCGGCGAGTGGCGTCTCGGGCCGGTCAACGTCCGCCAGGGCGTCAGCTATACCCAGGGTGATCCGGTGACGGTCACCATCGAGGGCGGGGCGCCGCCTCCAGTCACAATCGGAATCTCGCCCAGGCTGGCCCGCCTGCTGCAGCGAGCGCCGCCGCCCGATCTGCTGGGACCAGCCGGGATCACCGTGGCCCTCTCGAGCAGCGAGGTCCTGGTGGGCGAGCAGGTCGACGTCGTCACCATCGCCTGGTTCGAGCGCGGGCTTCGGCAACAACTTCGCCGCGCGCCGACGGTCGAGTCCCCGCGGATCGAGGGGGTCTGGTCGTACCCGCAGCCGGTCCCGGGCGGGATCGCCGCCAGCCGCCAGGTCGGCGGCAACTGGTACGATCTCTTCGTGCTGCATCAGGTGGTGTTTCCCCTGACCCCGGGTCCGGTGGCGGTGTCTCCGGCGCGGCTGCAGTACAGCGTGCCGCTGGCCTACCAGTTCTTCAGTCAGGAGGAGGCCTACAAGCTCGAGAGCCCGCCGCAGCGGCTCCTGGCGACCGCCCTGCCGGACGAGGGCCGGGAGCCGACTTTCGCCGGGGCGGTGGGGCGGAATCTCACGATCTCCCAGTCCATCACGCCCGCGGTTGGTCGCCAGGGTGAGGCGTTCACGGCGGAGGTGGTGGTGCGGGGTGAGGGAAACGTGGCGCTGTGGCCCAAGCCGGACCTGTGGTGGCCACCGGCGTTCCGGGTGTATCCCGACGCCGCCACCGAGGAGCTCACGATGCGGGACGGGCGTCTGGGCGGCGCCAAGCGATTCCGATTCCTCCTGGTGGCCGACTCCGCTGGCACGGTGGGATTGCCCAGCGTCCGGGTCCAGTACTTCGACCCGTCGTCTCGCCGCTATCAGATCGCGACGGCCACCGGGCCGCTGGCGGTGGTGGCGCCGCGGGCGGAACGGATGGCATCGCGCGCCGACCCGCCACCGATCCGGCTGACTCGGGCACGACCAGCGGCGGTGGTTCTGCGAGACGCGGTGCCGGCTCTCGGCGTGGTGGCTGGTGGCGCTCGCACCCCTGGCAGCGGTGGTCCTGCGCCGACTTCCGCGCCGGGCCGGCCGGGCGGCGGATCCGGTGGATCCTGGAGATCCGCTGCGGCGCACCGAACGGCGGATTTCGGAGGCGCTGGCAGGGGGACGGCTGGCGCCCGAGGACGCCAGGGTCCTCCGAAAGCTCAAGGACGGGATCCAGAGCGCGCGGTTCGCGCCGTCGGGGCGCGCCGGCGCCGCGGAGGTGATCGCGGACGCTGTGGCGGCGCTTGCCCGGGTGGAAAACGGCGCGCGGCGCTGGCAGCGGCGGCTCGGCATCCTGGGCGTGCTGGCCATGGTCGGCGCCGCCCATCTGGAGTCCCAAACGCAGCCCGAGCAGTTCTACGAAGCCGGCGCCTATCGGAGCGCGGCAGAGGGTTTTCGCGCCCGCGCGCTGGCGGCTCCCGCCACCCCGGCGCACTGGCTCAATCTCGGCGCCGCCGCCTACCGGGCGGGCGACGATGCGTTGGCGCTGGTCGCCTGGGTGCGCGCCGCGCGTCTCAGCCCACGGGACGGCGCGATCCGGCGTGCCCTCCTGATGGTCCCACCGTCGGACGATGCGGCCAACTCGGCGCTCTGGGTCTCCCCGGTGACACCCGCCGAACTCTGGCTGCTCGGTCTGCTGTCGTGGCTGGCGGGGTGGGGCGGGATTCTCTGGTCGAGACGCTGGGGCGGGCGATGGCTGGTACTCGTCGGTGCAGGGATGGCCGTGCTGGCGCTGGCGGCCGGCCTGCAGCGCTGGTACGACAGGCCGGTCGCCATCGCCGACGGCAATCAGCAGCTCCGCCTCTCACCCCACGAACTCGCCCCGGCCGTTGGCGAGGTTCCGCGTCTCGGTCTGGTGCTGCTCGGACGGGTCCGCGGTCAGTGGGTCACGGTCGACAACGGAAACGGTCAGCAGGGCTGGATTCCCCGAAATGCCGTCCAGCCGCTGTCGGGAACCGGAGCACCCTGAGAGCGGCTTCCCCGGGACTATCTTCCAGCATGCCTCGCCGAATCGCGATTCTCCCCGACACCGTGGCCGATCAGATCGCCGCCGGCGAAGTCGTCGAGCGACCCGCGTCGGCGGTCAAGGAGCTGGCGGAGAACGCCCTCGATGCCGGGGCCAGCCGGATCCGGATCGCGCTCGAACAGGGCGGCAAGACGCTCATCGAGGTCAGCGACGACGGTTCGGGCATGGGACGGGAGGACGCGATCCTGGCCCTCGACCGCCACGCCACCAGCAAGATTCGCAGCGTAGCGGACCTGATCGGGGTCACGACCTTCGGCTTCCGGGGAGAGGCACTGCCCGCCATTGCCTCCGTGTCGCGTTTGCGACTCACGACCTCCGAGGGCACCGGCGAGGGGACCGAGATCGAGGTGAACGGTGGTCGGGTGGACCACGTGGGGCCGGCGGCGAGACAACGCGGCACCACGGTGACCGTGCGCACCCTGTTCTACAACACCCCAGCCCGGCGGAAATTCCTGCGCTCCCAGTCCAGCGAGTCCCGCGCCTCCGCCGATGCGGTGGCCACGCTCGCGCTGGCCCATCCCGACATTGGCATCGAGCTCACCCTCGATGGCCGTCCCCGCCTGATCCTGCCCGGAGAACAGACGCCCGAACAGCGCCTCGAGGCGGTGTGGGGGGCGGACGTGGCCCGCACGCTGGTCCCGGTCGAGTATGCCGCCGGCAGTTTCCGGGTGGCCGGGTTCATTCAGCGGCCGGCCGACGCCCAGCCGACCGGCCGACGGGCTCAGCTCTTCATCAACGGCCGGCCGTTTCGCGACAATTTCATCGTTCGCGCGGCCGAGGCCGGATACCGCTCGGCCATCCACCCGGGGGACCGGCCCTCGCTCTTCCTCAAGATCGAGACCGCCAGCGACAGCGTGGACGTGAACGTGCACCCCGCCAAGCTCGAGGTCCGCTTCCGGGACCGGATCGGCGTCGAGCGCGTCGTCGAAGAAGCGGTGCGGGACGCCCTGAGCCGGCTGGCCGCCGCCGCGCTGATCGGCGCACCCTCGCGGCCGGGCGGGACCCGGACCCTCGCGGCCGGCGAGACGGCGGACGGGGGGGATGCCAACGTCGAGCTCTTCGGGTCGGCGGCCTCGGCGGTGGCCCCGGCCGTGATCGAGGCGGGCGAAGTCGTGGCCGTTCCGGAGGCCGTGTTCCAGCTGTTCGATACCTATCTGGTGTACAGCGGTGCGGACGGCGTGGTCTTCGTGGACCAGCATTCGGCCCATGAACGGGTCCTCTACGAGGCCGTGATGGACCAGCTGGTCCGCGGCGGCGGGGTGGGGCAACGCCTGCTGCTCCCGATCACCATGGAGCTGACGGATGAAGAGCTCGACGCCGTCGAGGCTCACCGGGACCAGCTCGACCGTACCGGGTTCGAGGTGGCCCCCTTCGGGGACGCACCGTGGCCCTGCACGCCGTCCCGGCCCCACACCCCCGGTTTGACCCGGGCCGCTGCTTCCGGGAATTGATCGCCGACCTGGCACGCGGCCGGTTCGGCGGGTGGGCCAATCCGCTCGAGCGGTTCGCGGCGACCTTCGCCTGCCGGGCCGCGGTGAAGGCCGGCGACCCGCTGGACGAGCGCGAGCAGAAAGAGCTCCTGGCCCGGCTGTTCGCCACCGCACTTCCGCCCCATGACGTGCACGGTCGTTCGACGATCGTGCAGCTGCCGCGGGAGGAGCTGGAGCGGCGATTTGGCCGGCGTTAGAACCCCGGTCCTCCTCGGGCCGACGGGGATCGGCAAGACCGCCGTTGCGTACGCGCTCGCGGCCCACTGGCCGCTCGAAGTGATCTCCGCCGATTCCCGTCAGGTCTATCGCCGGCTGGACATCGGCACCGCGAAACCCCCGCGCCGGTGGCTCGCCCGAGTCCCCCACCATGGGCTCGACCTGGTGGCGCCAGGGGAACGGTTCAGCGCCGGTCGATTCGCGCAGGAGGCGCCGGCCTGGGTGCGCGCCATCGTGGCGCGCGGGAGCCTGCCTGTGGTGGTGGGCGGAACCGGGTTGTACGTGAAAGCACTGGTGGACGGATTGTTCCTGGAACCGCCGCTCGACCCGGTCCGACGGCAGGCGCTGGAACGCTGGGCCGCCGAGTTGGCGCCCATCGATCTGGTGCACTGGGCGGGGCGACTGGATCCCGGCTTCAAGGGCGGCGGCCGGCAGCGGGCATCACGGGCCATCGAAGTCGCCCTGCTGACCGGACGGCCGCTGAGCTACTGGCAGGCGCACGCCAAGGCCCATGGGGTCATCGACCCGTGGTACGTCCTGCTCACGGTCCCCCGGGCCGTTCTGCATCAACGCCTGCGCGCCCGGGCGGAAGAAATGGTACGCCGGGGCCTGATCGAAGAAGTCGCCGCCGTCCTCGCGGACGGCGGACGGCCCGGAACGCCGGGACTCGACGCCATCGGACCGCGGGAGGCGGCGGAATGCCTGCTCGGTCTGCGGTCGCGAGAAACCGTCGCCGAGGCCGTAGCCGTGGCGAGCCGGCAGTACGCCAAGCGCCAGGAGACCTGGTTCCGGCACCAGCTGGAGGGGACAGTGATCACCCTGGACGCCACGCGGCCGCCGGAGGAGGTGGCCGGAGAAATCGCGCAGCGCTGGTCGGAGCCACAACGAGGCGATACGACCATGGGATGACAGCCGATCATGGCCGGGCTATTGTTGGGTCGCCCTGTCGCCCTGTCGCCCTGTCGCCCTGTCGCCCTGTCGCCCTGTCGCCCGGCCCCAATGGACCTCCGCACCCAACTCGGCGAGGCCGGCCAGACCGGCAACATTCCTCGGCTCAAGGAGCTGTTGGACCACAACCGGAGCTTCGTCAACATGCCCGACGAGGCCGGTTGTACCCCGCTGCACTATGCCGCCTACTTCGGCCACCTCGACGCGGCCCGCTACCTGATCTCGATCGGGGCCGACGTGGCCGCGGTTTCCATGGATCCCCTCCGCAATCAGCCGCTGCATGCGGCTGCGACCAGCGGCCACGACGAAATCGTCCGGCTGCTCCTCGATGGCGGTGCCGACCCCCGGGCGGAGCAGTCGGGCCGGTGGACGGCCCTGCACGGCGCGGCGGAGCGGGGCCACGCCGCCGTGGTGGCGGTGCTGCTGGAACGGGGCGCCGCGCCGGGGGCAACGAGCCAATCGGGCGCGACCCCGCTGGCGCTGGCGAGAGACCGGAACCACACGGCGGTGGTGGCGCTGCTGGAGCGCCCAGGTCTCGCCGGGTGAAGGCGGCGAGCACCCCGTGATGCGGATCGGGATCACCTGCTACCCGACCTATGGCGGTTCGGGCGCCCTGGCGACCGAGCTGGGCCTGGCCCTCGCCCGCCGGGGGCACGAAATCCATTTCATCTCATACGCCTCACCGTTCCGACTGCGGGGATTCGCCGAGCGGGTGTTTTTCCACGAAGTGGACACGACCATCGCCCACTATCCGTTGTTCGACCACTTCCCGTACACCCTCGCCCTGGCGTCGAAACAGTACGACGTCGCGCGGCGCGAAGCACTGGACATCCTGCACGTCCACTACGCGATTCCGCATGCCACCACCGCCTGGCTGGCGCGGGAGATGCTGAAGGGACAACAGCCGCTCCGGGTGATCACCACGCTGCACGGGACCGATATCACGCTCGTAGGGCAGGAGGCCAGTTTCCACGAGATCACCAAGTTCTCGATCGAGCGCTCCGACATGGTGACCGCGGTGTCGAGCTTCCTCCGGGATGAGACCTACCGGACCTTCGGCTGCACCGACTGCAACGTCGAGGTCATCCCCAATTTCGTGAACCTCGATGAGTACCAGCCCGACCCGGCCGCCGGCCGGGACGCGCTGGCGCCCGAGGGAGACCGGATCATTGCGCACGTCTCCAATTTTCGGGAGGTGAAGCGGGTGCGCGATGTGGTCCGGATCTTCGCTCGCATCCGCAAGGCGATGCCGGCCACGCTGGTGATGGTCGGGGACGGTCCCGAACGGGGCGATGCGGAGCGCGAAGCCGAGCAGCTCGGCATCCGGGCCGCCGTCCGGTTCCTCGGCCGACTGGACCGGGTAGCGACCATCCTCCAGGCGAGCGATCTCTTTCTGCTGCCATCCCAAACGGAATCCTTCGGACTGGCCGCACTGGAGGCCATGGCGTGTGGGGTGCCGGCCGTCGCCAGTCGTGCCGGTGGATTGCCGGAGGTGATCGACGACGGGGTCTGCGGCATCCTGGAGCCTCCGGGGTCGGTGGAGGCCATGGGCCGGCGGGCGGTGGAGCTGCTGCAGACTCCGGCCCGCCTGAAGCAGTT
The DNA here is from genome assembly GCA_963709905.1 of uncultured Gemmatimonadales bacterium. Taxonomy (GTDB): domain Bacteria; phylum Gemmatimonadota; class Gemmatimonadetes; order Gemmatimonadales; family GWC2-71-9; genus JADJOM01. Next base: position 158,093 of record CAVPYI010000002.1, on the reverse strand, counting down.
CCGGGAGGCAGCACTCGCCAAGGCCCGGACGTTCTCGGCCGACCGCATCGTCCCGTTGTACGAAGCGCTCTACGCAGATAAGGGGGGGCCTTGAACGTCCACGAGCTGCTCGCGGCCGCAGTGCTGGGGGTGGTCGAAGGTGTCACGGAGTTCCTGCCGGTTTCCTCAACCGGTCACATGATCGTGGTCGGCGCCTGGCTGGACTTCACGGGCGAACGCGCCAAGACCTTCGAAATCTCCATCCAGCTGGGTGCCATTCTGGCTGTTGTCTTGCTCTATCGCGAGCGGTTTCTCAGTGTCGCGCGAGACATGTGGCACGTGCCGGCGAGTCGCCGGTTTGTTACTAATCTGGCCGTCGGGTTTCTCCCGGCCGCGATCGTGGGCCTCCTCGCCCATCACTGGATCAAGGCCCGCCTTTTCACCCCATTGGTGGTTGGGCTCGGCTTCATCGGCGGCGGCCTGGTGATGTTGGCCATCGAGCGCTGGCGCCCGAAGCAAGAGGTCGCCGAGGCGATCGACATTCCAACGCGCACCGCCCTGGGAATCGGGCTGGTCCAGGTGCTGGCGCTGGTCCCCGGTGTTTCCCGCTCCGGGGCTACCATCATTGGCGGGTACGCTCTCGGGCTCTCCCGAACGGCAGCGACCGAGTTCTCCTTCTTCCTCGCCGTGCCGGTGATTGCAGCGGCAGCCGGGCTCGACGTCGTTCGGAGCCTCGACACCCTCTCACTCTCGGACGCCCCGGTGTTCGCGGTGGGATTCCTGGTGGCGTTTCTATCGGCGCTTATCGTCGTCAAGTTGTTCCTGCGTTACGTCGTCAACCACACCTTCTCGGTCTTTGCCTGGTACCGGATCGGGTTCGGCATCCTCCTGGTCTGGCTGTATGCCCGGACCGGATTCCCGGCCTCCTGACCGATGCCTCCACCCCTCCACCGGGTGGACTCGGTCACCTCGACCCAGGACCTTCTCCACCAGTTCGCCCAGGCCGGCGCCCCCGCCGGTACCGCCGTAGTGGCCGCCGAGCAGACACTGGGCCGGGGAAGCCGCGGTCGCGGCTGGGAATCCCCCCGTGGCGGGCTCTGGCTCAGCGTGCTGCTGAGGCCTGGGGCGGAGCCGGCCCTCGAGGTGTTGAGCATCCGCACCGCGCTGGCGGTGGCCAACGCGGTCGAGCGCCAGGTGCCGGGGGTAAGGCTGGGACTCAAGTGGCCCAACGACCTCCTGCTGGGCGGACTCAAAGTCGGCGGGATTCTGTGTGAGGCCCGGTGGCACGGAGAAGCGCCCGGATGGGTGGCGGTGGGGATCGGCCTCAACGTCGCCAACGCCATCCCGGCCGGCCTCGGGTCGCGGGCCGGCTCCCTGGCACTGGCCGGGCAGGCGGTGCGACCGGAAGAGCTGGCCGAACCGGTGGCCCGCGTGGTGGCGGCGCTCGGTAGTGCGAGCGGCCACCTTGGCGATGACGAACTCGCCGAGGTCCGTACGCGAGACGCGCTGCTGGGGCGAACCATCCGGGAACCGCTGGCAGGGGTGGTCGAGGGGATTGCCGCTGATGGGGCCCTCCGAGTCCGCCGCCCGGACGGCACCTCGGCCCGGGCCAGAACCGGCACCGTCGTTGCCGCTGACGACTGAGCCTGGATTCCTCTATCTTCTCCGGTCATGCTGCTCGCCCTCGACGTCGGCAACACGGAGATCACCGCCGGCCTGTTCCGGGGGGAAGTACTCTCCGGGCACTGGCGACTGACCACCATCGCCGACCGTACCCCGGACGAATGGGGTAGCGCGCTCGGCACGTTCCTGCTCGGAGCCGGGCACTCGCCTAACGAGATCCGGGCGGCGATCATCGCCTCCGTCGCCCCGGGCGTGACCCAGAGTCTGGTCGAGGGTGTGCGGACGCTGACCGGGGCCCCGGTGCGGGTGGTAGACGCCGCTTCGCCCCTGCCGATCCGGCTCGACGTCGAGGAACCGCTGAGCGTCGGCGCCGACCGGATCGTCAATACCCTCGCGGCCGTGGAGCGGTATGCCGCGGACACCATCGTGGTGGACTTTGGGACCGCCACGACCTTCGACTGCATCACCGCCGATGGCCGGTTCATCGGCGGCGTCATCATGCCGGGTCTGCGTACCTCGGCCGATCATCTCACCCAGCGCGCGGCCAAGCTCCCCGCCACCGAACTCCAGCCTCCTGAACGAGTGATCGGCCGGCGGACCGAGGAATGCATCCGGTCGGGAGTGCTGTTCGGTACGGCCGAGGCGGTGGATGGCATCGTGCGCCGGATCAAGCGCGAGTGGCCCACTCCGAATACCCCCAAGGTCGTCGCGACCGGCGGGCTGGCCGGGGCCATCATTCCGCTGACGACCACCATCGAGCTGGTCGAGCCCGATCTGACCCTGCAGGGACTGCGCATCGCCGCCGGACACCTCGGGATCCGGTGGTGAACGGACCGGGGCGCCGGCTCGGCTATCGCCTGCTGGGCCGCTCCTTCGACTACATCCTGCATCTCCGGCCGGCGGAATGGCCCATCATGGCCGGCCATACCACCCTCGGATTCCTGCTTGGCGCCGGGGTGGCGCCCGCGTTGCACGGGGAACGCATCGGCGAAGCCGCCCTGGGGCTCGTGCTCTGGGTCGTATTCCTCAACGGCGGCACCCTCGCCATCAATTCCGCCTTCGACCGGGACGAAGGCGACGTCGGCTATCTCAGGGATCCTCCACCGATCCCGCCCCGCCTGGGGCTGCTGGCCTTCGCCCTGATGGCCGCGGGCCAGGCCCTGAGCCTGCTCCTGCCAACCGGCTTCCAGCTGGCCTACGCGAGCTGCTTCGTGTTGTCGGTGGCGTATTCGGTGCCGCCGCTCCGACTCAAGGCCGTAGCCGGGGCCGACTGGCTCATCAACATGGTAGGGTTCGGCACCCTGACGCCCTACGCCGGGTACGCGGTTACCGGGCGTCCGCTCGATCTCGCCCATGGACTCGTCCTGCTCGCCTTCTGCCCGCTCTTTGCCTCCCTCTACCCGCTTACCCAGCTGTACCAACTCGAGGAAGACCGGGCTCGCGGCGACCGCACCCTGGCCCTGATTCTCGGGATTCGCCGAAGTCTGATCATTGCCCTCGTGATGGCCCTCGTCGCGTTCGCGATGTTCGTTGCGGCGGGCTACGCCGCCGGCTGGGGGATCGGCCCGGATGACCTGGCGCGGTGGGCGGGGCTGGCCCTCGCAGCAATAACCTGGGGCAGGGTCCTCGTGCCCTGGTTCCGGCGCCACGATCTGATGCGGCCCGGGGACCACCAGGCCGGAATGTACGCGGCACTACGGGCATGGGCGGTGACCGACGTGGTGGTTATCCTCGGGTGGGGACTTTATACTTGAGCTGTTCGCTCACTTCGCCTTCGGAGCCGTCATGAGCGCCGTGGTACCAGCAACGATCAGTGCCGACCAGACCGATGTCCCCCACGTGGTTCGCTCGGCGATCAAGCTCGGGGTGTTCGAATCCCTCGCGGTCCTGGTCATGGGGCTGGTCTCGAAGCGCCTGGACGGGGTCATCGAGCTGGCGCTCCTCGGCGTGCTGGTCACCCTGTCCGTTCTCGTTGTCACCTTCTTGCCGGGTGTCTGGACCAGAGCTAGGACCATCGAGGGAATCGCGGGTGCCGCCGGCATTGGCCTGGGGGCCACGGTGGTCTTCCTGGTCGTTGATGTCGCGTTCTTCCAGCCGTTCGGGCTCTATACCCACCGCTGGCGCGACATCGGAGGTGGCAGCAACTGGTGGTACCATCCCATCATGTGGATGGTCGGGACCTATCTGCCATGGTTGGGGGCTTGGATGCTCGCCAGCCAGAGTGCGCGGGGCGGCCTGGTCAGCCTGCCAGCGGCGGCGCTGTCACTCCTCGGGTTCACCCTGGTCGTGATGGCTGCGGGGGTGCTCCTGCACTTTCCTGGCGCGGGGTGGAATATCGGCACGTTCGGTGTGGCGTTTCTGCCGGGGCTGACGGTCGCGACAGCGGTGTCGGTTCTCGGAGCCCGCCGGAAGTAGGAGTGGATGCGCTGGCTGGGCATCCTGGTTCGGATCGTCGGCTGGCTGCTCGCGCCTCTGGTGGTGTGGGCAGCTTCGTTTTGTGCGGCCTGGCTGGTGCTCCAGGCGGCCCGGCATTTCGAAAATCCCAAGAACGCGATCATCGCCGCGCTGGTCGGAGCGCTGGTGGTCGGCATCGCGGTGCTGCTGCTCTGGATGCGACTTCTCAGGCGGTCACCCCGTCTTCGCCACTCATTGCAGATCGACCCCGAGGGGCTCCCCGTACTCGAGGCCCTGGTCGCGGACCCCTCCGCCGAGCCGGTGCCGGCCGCCTCCGGGAAGGACGAACGGTCGTGAAGCGCGGGGGCGGGTTGCTGGCGCTGCTGCTGGTCGGATGTGGCGGGGAACATGGCGCGCGACGCGCCGCTGACGCGGACTCCGGCTCCGCGGCATCCCGGGTGGCCGATTCCCTCGCGTTGCGGACTCCATCGGGCGACGTGTGGTTCACCGGGTCGCGCGAAGCCGCCGACGATTCCGGGAACGCCTGCCGCGAACGGGTGATGGAAATCCGCCAGGGTGCGCGTCGAACCGCGATTCCGCTGCTCTACACCGGCGAGCCGCCCCGGCTGCTGAACGACTCGACGATCGAGGCGGCGATCTGGCTGCACTGTCGCCCGGGGAACGTCTACCGGGTGAACCTGCACACGGGCCAGCCGGTGAGGGTGAAATGAAACGGCTGGTGCCGGCCCTGCTCCTGGCCGTCCCCTCTTTCGTGGCCGCGCAGAGTGCCGGACTCCAGGTCGGACATCTGTTCACCGATCCACCCGCGACCAGCTACCGATTCGGATCCAGCGGCCGGTTTTTCGGCCCCCTGGGCGCGGCGTTGCACGCCACGGTGGTGGACGGGCGGGATCCGATGGGCAATCTCTGGGGTGTCGGGGCAGATCTGTCACTGTTCCGCGGCGGTCGCCCGGGTGTGTACCTGCTCGGCGGGGTCGAGGGTGGCCTGGTCACGCGTAGTGACGACACCTTCTGGGGCTCCTGGTCGGCCGGTCTGGGTTACGAGGTGTTTCCGTTCGGCGGACTCTCCTTCGCAGTCGAAGGTCGCTATCGCGACATCGGCCCGGGCGGGTTCCACGGCGTCGAAATGGGACTACGCCTCGGGCTCGGCGGCCGGAGCGGCGGATCACGCGGCGGCCCGCCGGCTGGCGGTAGCCGGGCCGCGGCCCGGCCGCCGGATCCGGTCGAGATCCGGACCGAGCTGAGGCGGTCCGACCTCCCCGAGGACCGGGCAACGCTGGTGAGCGGCGTGGTGCAGACCGCCCTGGAAGTCATGGGCATGCCCTACCGGTGGGGCGACGAAGGCGAAGCGGGGTTCGATTGTTCCGGCCTCATCCGGTACGCCTTCGGCCGGCACGGGGTCACCCTTCCCCGGCGCAGCGTCGATCAGGCCCGTCAGGGTCAGGAGGTGGGCCGGGATGTCGAGCGCCTCCGGCCGGGCGATGTGCTCACCTTCGCCACCGGTGGCGGGCAGGTATCCCACGTGGGCCTGTACGTCGGCAACGGCAAGTTCATCCACAGCGCCAGCCAGGGCGTGCAGATCAGCGTCTTGAGTCCGGATGATGTGGCAGGACGGTGGTGGTTCCGCCGCTGGGTGGGAGCACGTCGCATCGTCGGGTAGACCAGGCGTCTGTCGCTACAGACACTCCTTCAGCATCGCGAAGCGGGCCAGGTAGCGCAGCCATGACGGCCGTGGTCGTCAGCGGCGCGCCGCCGATGGCCCCTACCTGGCCCGGCGGCCTACTTGTTGTTGTGCTCCATGCTGCCGTGGTCGTGCTCGCTGCCGCCCCCCATGCCCATGACCTCCAGGGACGCCAGGTCACGCTGGTACTGTGGATCGGCCTCGTCGATCTGCGGCCATTTGGCGGGGTCGTCCGGGGCGAAGATGCCGGTGATGTGCGCCATGGCACCGTTGCGGAGCAGCTCGCCGGTGGGATTGTCGTACACACCGACCACCCGATAGCGATGGTCGGCCTTGAGCTTGAGCCCCCTCCCACCCACGCCCGGCAGGCGCCGGCTCACACCGCTGACCTTGCCATCCTTGTCCCGCTCGGCCTCCACTTTGGCGATCACCTTGCCGGTTTCCACGTCCTCCAGGCGGACATGCACGCCATAGTCGTGCAGATGGCCGCCATAGCCCAGCAGCCGGCCACTCACCGGTAGCGTGAACTCCCAGGCCTTCTCGGAGCGCCCCGGCGGCACATCGAAGGTGTTGGTCCCGCCGACGGTGAGGTTCACGTCCATGTACAGCGGCAGCACGTTGAGCGGACGCGGATTCTGATTCCGGGGCGAATACGGCAGCGCCAGGGTCAGGTAGACCCCGTCCATGTCCTTGCCGGTGTCGTTGTGCCAGGCGATGTAGAAGCCGAGGTCCATTCCAGGCGCCATCGGTACACCGATCGTCGCCGGGATCGAGGCGTCGGAGGTTTCCTGACCAGCCCCGAACAACCGCTCCGCCGCGGGATAGATCGCCTGCCGGCGACTGTAATTGACCCCGATCATGTGGTGCATCACGTGCTTGGGGAGCGGATTGCCGTTGACGTCCTCGACCCCGCTGCGGAACCCGCGCAGCCACCCCTCCACCGGCCAGGTGAAGTGGTACACCGGCGTGTTGTGCGAGGCCCCCATATCCATGGCATGCGGGTCCATCGCGCCCATGTTGGGCAGGAAGAACGGGCCGGCCCGGACGCGGACTTCGCGACGGGCGGAATCGACGGTCACCACGACCGTGACTTCATCGACCGCGGCGATCGCGGGCCGGTCGGGCGCCAGGGCCAAGGCGGCGAGCAGAGCGAACGGAAGGGACATCGGAGCATCTCCTGAAACGGTGCCGCCCGGGCACATGCGACTCACCCGGGCGGCCGGAAAATAGGCGAGGGTCAGGCGACTGTCACCCCTGCGGCCGCGGAACCTACTCGTGGCTGTGCTGGTGCGCCTGTACGCTGTCGACCGGTTCGCTCCCCTTCCGGGAAGCGGCCATGCTGGTGGCGCCCCGGCGAGCGAGGAACCGCAGGTCCCTGGCGAACAGGCTGTCGTCGGGCACGATCGGAGGCCAGTTGCGCACGTTCTTCGGCGCAAAGATGCCGACCAGGCTTCCCATGGCACCCTTGACCAGGGTCTCGCCCGTCGGATTCTGGTAGACCGCGACGACCCGGTACGGGTGATTGGCCTTGAGCTTCAGGCCCTCGCCCGAGACTCCGAAAAGCCGGCGCTCCATGCCCCGGACGGTGCCATCCGGGCGGGCGCGGGCCGCGACCCGCGTGAGTACCCGACCGCTGCGGGCGTCTTCGAGGCGGACCTCGAGGCCATAGTCGTGGAGGTGTCCGCTGACCCCGAGGATGCGGCCTTCCGTCGGAATGGTGAATTCATAGGCCTTCTCGGAGCGGCCTGGTGGTACGTCAAATTCATTGGGCCCGCCGACGGTCAGATTGACGTCCATGTAGAGCGGCAGCACGTCTACCGGACGGGGCAGCTGGTTGCGGGGGGTCCAGTGCATGGAAATCTCGAGCCGTACGCCCTCGAGGTCGCGCCCCAGGTTGTTGTGCCAGGCGATGTACATGCCGAGCGTGGTACCGGGCACGATCGGCACACCGATGCTCTTCGGCAGCGAGAAATTCCCGGTCTCGACGCCGGCGCCCCAGAGCCGCTCGGCTGCGGGGTAGACCAGTTGCCGGCGGTCGTAGTTGATCATGATCAGGTGATGCATGAGCCGACGGGGCAGCACGTTGCCGTCCGAATCCAGGACCCGGACCCGGAAGCCGCGGAACCAGCCCTCGATCGGCCAGGTGAAACGGTACACCGGAGTGTCGTGGCTCTTCGAGTGGTCGTGTTCGGTACTCATGTCCGGCAGGTCGAACGGCCGGGTGACGATGCGAACTTCATGGCGCGCGGAATCCACCACCACCGCCAGGGCCTCGACCGAATCGGCCGGGGCGGCGAGCAGGGACAGCGCGAGGGACAAGGCGAGGGACATGGCACGCTCTCAAACGGGTTCGGCCCGGTCGGCGGGACCCGGACGGGCCCGAATCTTCGAGCGCCACGGCCGGGGTGTCAATCGGCCGGCGATCGGCCATTCCGCCGCTCAGCACTCTGGCTTGACAAGTGCTAGCGGCGTCTTATCTTACGGCCCGTGAGTAGCAGTCTGGGGTCCAGACTGCTAAGTCGTTGAAGGACAAACTCTTACACATCACATCTTACCGACGTGGAGGAATTACCGATGGCGACCACGAAGGCCAAGCCCAAGGTCAAGATCCAGCCGCTCGAGGACCGGGTCGTGATTTGGCCGGATGACGAGACCGAGAGCATGCGCGGCGGGTTGTACATCCCGGACACCGCCAAGGAAAAGCCGACCCAGGGTGAAGTCGTGGCCGTGGGGCCCGGCCGGGTCGAGAAGGGTGCCCGCGTCCCGATGGACGTGAAGGTGGGGGACAAGGTGCTCTACGGAAAGTACAGCGGCACCAACATCACGCTGGACGGCGACGAGGTCGTGATCGTCAAGGCATCGGACATTCTCGCGAAGATGAGCTGACGGCGGATCGCCGCCGGCCGCACGCGAACCACGAACTGACGGAGAATTGATACTATGGCTGCGAAGGAACTGATGTTCAACAGCGACGCCCGCGCCAAGCTCAAGAAGGGTGTCGATGCCCTGGCGGACGCGGTGCGGGTCACGCTCGGCCCCAAGGGCCGGAACGTCGTGATCGACAAGAAATTCGGTTCGCCCACGGTCACCAAGGACGGTGTGACCGTCGCCAAGGAGATCGAGCTGCCGGATCCGGTCGAAAACATGGGCGCCCAGATGGTGAAGGAAGTGGCCACCAAGACCAGCGATCTCGCCGGCGACGGCACCACCACGGCGACCGTGCTGGCTCAGGCCATCTTCCGGGAAGGCCTCAAGAACGTCACCGCCGGCGCCAATCCGATGGAACTCAAGCGCGGCATCGAGAAGGCCGTCGAGGCCGTGGTCGAGGAGCTCAAGCGGATCTCCGCCCCTTCGGCGGGCAAGAAGGAGATCGCCCAGGTCGGCACCATCTCGGCCAACAACGATCACGAGATCGGCAAGCTGATCGCCGATGCCATGGAGAAGGTCGGCAAGGACGGCGTCATCACCGTCGAGGAGGCCAAGGGCCTCGAGACCACGCTCGAGACGGTCGATGGCATGCAGTTCGACCGCGGCTATCTGTCACCCTACTTCGTGACCGATCCCGAGAAGATGGAGGCCGTCCTCGAGGACGCCTACTTCCTGATCCACGACAAGAAGATTTCCGCCATGAAGGAGCTGCTGCCGGTGCTCGAGAAGATCGCGCAGACCGGCAAGCCCCTGCTCATCATCGCCGAGGACATCGAGGGCGAGGCGCTGGCCACCCTGGTCGTGAACAAGCTCCGGGGCACCCTCAAGGTCTGTGGCGTCAAGGCGCCGGGCTTCGGGGATCGCCGCAAGGAGATGCTGACCGACATCGCCAAGCTCACCGGCGGCAAGGTGATCTCGGAAGAGATCGGCTTCAAGCTGGAGAACGCGGTGCTCAGCGATCTGGGCCGGGCCAAGCGCGTGGTGATCGACAAGGACAACACCACCATCGTCGACGGCCGCGGCAAGCCGGATGATATCCAGGGTCGCATCGCCGAGATCAAGGTCGCCATCGACAAGTCCACCAGCGATTACGACCGCGAGAAGCTGCAGGAGCGGTTGGCCAAGCTGTCGGGCGGCGTGGCGGTGATTCACGTCGGGGCCGCGACCGAGACCGAAATGAAGGAAAAGAAGGCCCGGGTGGAAGACGCGCTGCACGCGACCCGCGCCGCGGTCGAGGAGGGCATCGTGCCCGGCGGCGGGGTGGCTCTGCTTCGCGCCCAGTCCGTGCTGGACCGGATCAAGGGCACCGAGGATGAGAAGATCGGAGTGGAGATCGTCCGGCGGGCGCTCGAGGAGCCGATCCGCATGATCGCCGCCAACGCCGGCATGGAAGGCTCGATCATCGTCGCCAAGGTCAAGGAGGCGAAGGACAAGAGCTTCGGTTACAACGCCGCCACCGATGTCTACGAGGATCTGGTGAAGGCCGGTGTAATCGATCCGACCAAGGTGGCTCGCACCGCGCTGCAGAACGCGGCCTCCATCGCCGGCCTGCTGCTCACCACCGAGTGCGTGGTGGTGGAGCGGAAGGAAGACAAGCCCGCGCCAGCCGCCCCGGGTGGCGGCATGGGCGGGATGTACTAGGTCGGCCGCGGGCCGCCGGCGACGGCGGCCCCGGTGCCAGCGTCAGGCAGGGAACAAACGCCCCGGTCTTCCGGGGCGTTTGGTTTCCCCATGCCAATCGTGGGCTTAGATTGCGAACGTGGCCCGGGCCTGGATCCCAGGCAGCAGTTCCCGGGTCGGGAAAGAACGATTGCGCGAGGAGTACTTGTGCGGAGACAGTTGCTTGTGTTGAGCCTGGCGGCTCTCGCGGCCCCCGTGGTCCCGGTCGCCTCTGCGGCCGCACAATCCGCGGCGCCCGGGATCGTCGGGACGTGGAAGGCCGAACTCAAGGAGAAGGACCGGAAGGATGCGCCCCGGGAGGTGGTGGTGCGCCCCGATTCGAGCGCCAGTTGGGCCAAGGAAACGGTCCGCTGGCGCCTTCGCCCCGACAGCATCATGATCGCCCTGGGGGGGGAATGGGTGACGTACCGCCTCCAGGTGAAGGGCCGCCGGATGACGCTCTCCGGGGGGGACCTGGCCAAGCCGATCAGCCTCACGAAGGTGGGTCCGCCGACGGTGCGCCCCGACAGCGTGGCGATTCCGCCCGATCCGGACCAGGCGCAATAACCCGCCAGGCCGCACTGCTCACTCCTCGCTCGTCAGCCCTCCCCCGGATTTCGCGCCGGAACCGCCGGCTCGAGAGCCAACTCCTGCTGGGAATCTCCGAACCCGAGATCGAACGGTTCCAGCGGAACGTCCTGGAGTGCCACATGCAGCGCCGCTCGATGTCTGGCCCGGCTGAGGACGGCGGCCACCGTGTCCCGGGCCGCCGCGACGGAGTTGCAGCGCTCGCTCAGATGCGCCAGCACCACGGCACGGAGCGCCGGGTGCAGCAGCTCCGACACCAGCTCTGCCGCGGCCCGGTTCGAGAGGTGGCCCCCGGATCCCGCGATCCGTTCCTGCACCCCGGGCGGGTACCCGCTGGTGCGGAGCAGGATCTCGTCGTGATTCGCCTCCAGTACCAGCAGGTGTGAACGGCGGAGCAGGAACCGCACCCCCGCCGTCGGTCGGCCCAGATCGTACGCCAGGCCGATCCGACATCCACCGGGGGTGGAGATCGCGAGTGCCACCGGCTCGGCGGCATCATGGCTGGTCGGGCATGACTCGATCACGAAGTTGCCGTGCCGGATCCGGCCCATCAGGGCCAGCGGGACAAACGAGGCTTTCGGCATCCGGGGCCGGACCCGGTCCCATGTACCCGAGGTGGCGATCACCGGAATACCCAGTGTGTAGGCCAGTCGTCGAGCGCCGGCGGTGTGGTCGCCGTGCTCGTGGGTGAGCACCAGGCCGACGACCTGCCCCAGTTCCAGCCCCGCTTGGGCGGCCCGCCGGCTGATCTCCCGGGCGCTGAACCCGGCGTCGATGAGCAGTGCTTCGCCACCGGAGCGCACGGCGAACGCGTTGCCCCCCGATCCCGACCCCAGCACAAACACGGTTGTCACTGGGCCGTGACCCGTCGATACATGGCCGTCAACGAGGCCCGACGCTCTGGCGTAACCGTGATGTCACGCCGGGGCAGGGTGCGTTCGGCCACTTTCAGGAAACCCGCTTCCGTCATTCGCTCCACGCCGTCGCTGCCCCACGCCATCGGCGGGACGTATTTCTGGACCGCGGCCGCGCCGAACAGGTTGGCGCCGGCGCCGATCACGGTTCCCGTCGGCAGCAGGGTGCCGATGGCGGTCTTGGCATGATCGCCGATGAGGCTGCCGAGGAACTGCCGGCCGGTGGCGATCCGTTCGCCGGCCACGTCCAGGCTTACCTCGCCGTAGGTGTTCTTGAGGTTGGAGGTGGTCGTTCCCGCGCCGAGGTTGACCCAGTGTCCGAGGAGGCTGTGGCCCACGAAACCATCGTGGCTCTTGTTGGCATAGCCGAGAAAAATGGTGTTACTGACCTCGCCCCGGACGTTGGTCCGGGGGCCGAGGACCGAATGCCGGACCAGGCCGCCGAGAATGCGGGCGCGCTCGGCGGCGAACAACGGGCCCTCGAGCCGGCTCCCGTTGCGCACCTCCGTCCCCGCCTCGAGCACCACGGCTCCGCCCCGGGTATCGAAAACCACGCCGGGCTCCACCAGCGCGCCCCGGGTCAGGACCAGCGCCGGGTCTCCCAGCACGATGCTGCCAGCAGGCACCGGGTCCGCCGGCCCGGCCGCGAAGCCCAGGCAGTCGGCCGCCAGAAACCGGTCGAGCGCAGTGATCAGGTCGAAGGAACCGTTGAGCGGCATGCCGTCGATCTCCTGGGCCGCCCCGGACTCCGCCAGGCCGTCGATCGTGGTGCCGGGAGTGACGACCCAGGCGACCGTTCGTCCGGCGTGCACCAGCCGCCGGGTCTCGGGCAGCAGCTCCACCGCGGCACCGCTCGGGGCAAACCAGGAGCAAGCGGCGATCCCGGCCTCGGCGAATCGCCGGTCGTCGGTGACCCGAGGCTCCGGGCCTTCGTTGAAGGCAGCGAGGTGCCGGCTGAGAATCGCCTCGGTCTCGAGATCCAGCGCAGCTTCCCATCGCTCCCGGATCTTCCAGGCGCCGGCCCGAAGCTCCGCCAGCGGGCGGACGCCCGCAAAGGGTGCCCACTGCGCGCCCGGGAGGATCGGCTCGATGAGGTACAGCTTCATGATCCGGCCTTGGGTGTCCGGTGCAAGCGGCTCCACCGATCACGCGGGGTAGGTACGGGCCAAATCCTCACGGCAGGTTCCGAACGTCGGGCGGCAGCCGGTCGAGCAGCGTTTTGAGATCGCCGGCCTGGCCTCGCGGCATGACGAGAATCCTGCCATGGGCGTGCACGACCACCAGATCCTTGAGCCCGCTGGCCACGATCGGATCACCAGCCGACCAGACGATGCAATCCGCACTTCCGTGGAGATGCACCGGGCCGACCGCCACGTTGCCCGCCGCGTCCCTGGGGTGAACGCGGGCAAGGGCGTCCCAGGTGCCGATATCGTCCCAGGTGAATCGGCCGGGCACCACCGCGACGGCCGTGCTCCGTTCGAGGACGCTGATATCGATCGACACCGGCGTCACGGCCCGGAAGAAGCCGGCGACATCCCCGGCATCGAGAAGGGGAAGGTGGGGGGCGATCTCCGTGGCGTGCTGACGGACTTCCTCGAGCAGCACATCGGCGGTCCACGCGAACAGGCCGCTGTTCCACAGCGCCCCGGACGCCATCAGATCGAGCGCCGTCGCCGCGCCGGGCTTCTCGGTGAATCGGGCGACGGCCCGGGCGACATCATCGAGCTGGTTACCCGGGATGATGTAGCCGAGCCCGGTATCCGGGCGCGAAGGGAGCACGCCGACTGTGACCAGCCGGCGGTGCCGCACGGCAGTCGCCAGGGCCTGCGCGGCGCTGTGACGGAAGGCGGATTCCTCGCCCACCGCCCAGTCGGCGTGCATGGCCAGGATCTCGGCGGTCGGATCGCGACGCCGGGCTTCGGTGGTTGCCCAGACCAGCGCGGGGCCGGTCGAGGCCGAGCGCGGTTCGATGAGGAAGCTCGCGGCGGGGAGACCCAGCACCTCGCGCAGCCTGGGAGCCAGTGCGGCTCCCGTCACCACGAGGATGTTGTCGGTGGGGATCAGCCCGGTGAGTCGGGCGACGGTCTGTTCGGCGGTCGATTGGGCGCCCGCAAGGCGAAGGAGCTGCTTGGGCGTGGAGGGGGTGCTCAGCGGCCAGAACCGGCTGCCGGACCCCCCAGCGAGAATCACCGCCCAGCGCATGCGGGTCGGGCGGGTTCAGAGCAGGGTTTCGAGGTCTGGAGCCTGGCGCCGGAGCTCGAAGAGTAGGGGGCCGATATTGGTGGTCTTGGTCGCGAGCACGAACAGGTGGCCGTAGGTGCCGAGCGGCCGCACCACGGCCAGTCGGTCCTCGAACTCGAGCACCGTGGCCGGAGAGCCATCGCATTCCGCGGCCTGGCCGAGACGACGGGCGCCGGTGGCGAACGTAGCGGCCAGCGCCGCGACGGCCTCGGCGTCGAGGCCAGCCTGTCCCGCAGAGTCGATGGGAAGGCCCTCGCTGCTCAGGACCACGACCGCGGCTACGTCCGACCGGGCCGCCAGCCCCTGGACCACCTCGCGCAAACCAGCCATGTCGATGCTCCGGGATAGGGAGGAGGGTGCGCGCATTGTACGGCGTTCACCGGGGCGAAGTCAAGGAATGACTGTGGGTTGACCCCCTTTTTCCAGTGCCCTAGGTTCCCCCCATGCTTCGACTCCCCTGTGCCCTCGGGCTGGCGGCCTTCGTCCTGGCCGCGGCATGCAGCGACCCCAATGCGCTGAATGACCCGAGTTTCGCCAATCGGATCGACACGGTCACGTTGTATTCGCTTGCCACGGGGCCGCTGGCGAAGCCGGCCGCGTACTCGATCAACGCGCGAGCCGGGGTTCGCACGTGGGAGGTCGGCACCAACTTCGAGTTCGCGTTCACCACTGACCCCGACGAGCGGGCATTGTTCCTGCCGATTGGCCTGCTGGGTCTGATCTCGCCCGACGCGTTCAAACCCGGGCTGCAGCGGTCCACCAGCACGTTCGATGAGATGGGCAAGGCCCCGCTGAACGGGTACCTCACATCGGACACCGTTGTGGTAGCGGAACAGGATCGGTTCTTCCTCCGCTCCGGGATCAACACCTGCGCCGGCCTGGGCGTGCCGCTGTACGCCAAGCTGGAGGTGTTGGACATCGACTCGGTCGAGGCCAGCGTGCGGTTCCGGGTCCTGACCAACCAGAATTGTGGCTACCGTGCTCTGTTGGAAGGCTTTCCGAAGAGCTGACGTCCCGTGATCGACATCAAGCTGCTCCGTCAGGACGCCGCCGGCGTCCGGGCCGCGCTCGCCCGGCGGCTCGATCCCGCCATCGACCAGCATCTCGAAAGTCTCGCCGCGCTCGATCGTCGCCGCCGGGAAGCTCTGACCCGGAGCGAAACCCTCAAGGCCCAGCGCAATCTCGCCTCCGAGGAGGTGGCCAGGCGGAAGAAGGCCGGCCAGCCCGCGGACGACCTGCTGGCCGACCTGAAGCGGTCCGGGGACGCGGCCAAGCTGCTCGACGCCGAGGTCCAGGAGATCGAGGCCGAGCTCGACCAGATCCTGCTCCGGGTGCCGAACATTCCGGCGGCCGATGTTCCCGACGGTGACGGGTCGCGTAATGCGGTCGTCAAGGAAGTCGGACGGATCCCGGAGCTGTCTTTCCCCGCCCAGCCGCACTGGGACCTGGGGCAGGCGCTCGGTCTGTTCGATTTGCCCCGCGGCGCCAAGATCTCGGGGTCCGGGTTCCCGCTGTTCACCGGCATGGGGGCGCGTCTGGTCCGGGCTCTCAAGAACTTCATGCTCGACCTCCATACCCGGGAGCATGGCTATCTGGAGGTTTCGCCGCCGCTGCTGGTCACCCGGGCCACGATGACGGGGACGGGACAGCTGCCGAAGTTCGAGGACGAGTTGTACCGCGCCACCCAGGACGATCTCTTTCTGATCCCGACGGCCGAGGTCCCGGTCACCAATATTCACCGTGATGAAATCCTCGACGGCGGCACGCTGCCCCTGCGGTTCTGCGCCTACACGCCGTGCTTTCGGCGCGAGGCCGGTGCGGCTGGCAAGGACACCCGTGGGCTCATCCGGGTGCATCAGTTCGACAAGGTCGAGCTGGTCCGGCTCTGCCGACCCGACGCCGCCCCCACCGAATTCGAGGCCATGACCCGGGACGCCGAGACCGTGCTCGAGCGACTGGAGCTGCCGTACCGCCGGGTGGCGCTGGCCGCCGGCGATACCGGTTTCGCGAGTGCCCGGACCTGCGATCTCGAGGTCTGGGCCGCCGGGGTAGGGGCGTGGCTCGAGGTCTCGAGCGCGAGCTGGTTCTCCGATTTCCAGGCCCGCCGGGCGAACATCCGCTTCCGCCCCGGCCCGGGCGAGAAACCGGAATTCGTCCACACTCTGAACGCATCCGGCGTCGCCTTCCCCCGGACGATCGTGGCTCTGCTCGAGAACCACCAGCAGGCGGACGGGTCGGTCCGTGTTCCCGCCGCGCTGGTGCCTTACCTCGGCGCCGATCGGCTCACTCCGCGTGCCTGAGCGCGGCCTGCGCCGGCTCGCTCCGGTGCTGGTGGTGCTGCTCGTGGCCCTGCTGGCCGGGCTGTCGATCGGCTCCGGCTGGATCGTGGTGCGCCACTTCCGGAACGATGCTTCCTCGATGAGCCGGCTCTACGCCGGGGTGTTCGCCGGGCTCAACGATCCCCGGCCCGGGGCGCCGGTCAACGCCCTGCTCCGACTGGGTGAGCAGGTCCGGCTGGCGGGCATCCCGCTGGTGGTCACTGATACTGCGGGCCGGGTGACGGCCTCGGCCAACCTGCCGTTCGAAGCCGCGTCGGACGACCCCCGGGTCCTGGCGTACGCGCTCCGGCTGGATCGCGATAACCCACCGATCACCGATCCCGTCGTCGGGACCCTGCACTTCGGGCCGGTACCGGCCCAGCGGCAGCTCACGACCCTGGCCGTCCTCCAGGGCATCATCCTGCTCACGATCATCACGGTAGGGCTCGCGGGGTACCGCAACGCGATGGCCGCCCAGCGCGACCGCTTGTGGGTGGCGATGGCCCGTGAGGCCGCCCATCAAATGGGCACGCCGCTGATGAGCCTGCAGGGGTGGATCGAGCAGTTGCGTTCCGGCCTGACGCCACCGCCCAGGCTGTCGGAGCACCTGGCGGCTGACGCCGAGCGGCTGGAGCGAGTGGCCCAGCGCTTCGAGCGGATCGGCCACGAGATCCGGCCGGAGCCGATCCAGCTCGGCGCCCTCGCCCAGACCATCGCAGCCTATTTCCGGCCGCGCCTGCCGACCAGAGCCAATCGGATCGACATCAAGGTCGAGACTCCCGGCGACGGGCCGGTGGTGCTGGGTGATGCGATTCTGCTCGAATGGGCGCTCGAGTCACTGGTGAAGAACGCCATCGACGCCCTCCAGGGCCGGGAGGGAACGATCACCCTCCGGGTGGGACAGGAATCCGGGGCGGCGACGCTGAGGGTGAAGGACGACGGCCCCGGCATTCCGGGGGAGATCCGGCGCGCCATCTTCCAGCCCGGGATCACCACCAAGTCCGGCGGCTGGGGCATCGGACTTGCCCTGGCGCGCCGCGTCGTGGAGGACTCCCACGGCGGCGAATTGATGCTGGAGCCCGCCGAGCCGGGCGCCACCTTCCTGATCCGGATTCCCATGCATGAGCGCTGACCGGCCCGCCCTGCTCGGGCTCGACACGCTGAACCCGCCCCAGCGGGAGGCGGTCGAGCACGTCCATGGTCCGCTGCTGGTCGTGGCGGGCGCCGGTTCGGGGAAGACCCGGGTGCTGACCGCTCGCATCGCCCGGCTCATCGATCAGGCCGGCGTACCGCCGTACCGGATCTTCGCCGTGACGTTCACCAACAAGGCCGCCGGCGAGATGAAAACGAGGGTCGGCACCCTCCTGGGCCAGGATCCCTCGGGGCTGTGGATCGGGACCTTTCACTCGCTCTCGGCCCGTCTGCTTCGGCGGGAGGCAGAGGCGCTCGGGTTCACCCGCCAGTTCACCATCTACGACGAGGACGACCGCCTCTCACTCATCAAGCGGCTGATGGAGCAGCAGGGGCACTCCACCAAGCTCTTTCCCCCGCGGATGATCCAATCCATCATCTCGGCGGCCAAGAACCGGATGACCGCCCCCGAGGACCTGGCGGCGGGCAGTCCCTTCGACCGGCCGGCACAGGTCGCGGCCGAAGTCTATCGGGCGCTGGGACCGGCCCTGAAGGCCCAGAATGCGATGGACTTCGACGACCTCATGCTGCATCCGCTGACCCTGTTCCGGGAGCTGCCGGATCGGCTCAAGTTCTACCAGGAACGGTTCGCCTTTCTGCTGGTGGACGAGTTTCAGGACACCAACACGGCGCAGTATCAACTGATCCGGCTGCTCGGGCGCCACGGCAACGTCTGCGCGGTCGGCGACGACGACCAGTCGATCTACGGGTGGCGGGGGGCGGACGTGCGGAACATGCAGTCGTTCCTGCAGGATTTTCCCGGCGCCCAGGTGGTCAGACTCGAGGACAACTATCGCTCCTGTGAGGTCGTCCTCGATGCGGCCAACGCCGTAATCGGGGAGAACAAGGGCCGGATCGGGAAGACCCTGCGGACCCAGCGGAAAGGCGGGGAGTCGATCACCCTGCTGGCGGCGGCGGACGAGCGCGACGAAGCGGAGTGGATCGTCCGGGAATTCCGCACCCGGGCGGCGCGCGGAGACTGGGCCTACGACGAAATGGCGGTATTGTACCGGACCAACTCCCAGTCCCGTGCCCTGGAAGAGGCCTTCCGGCGGGCAGCGGTGCCGCACCGGATCGTCGGCGCCATCAGCTTCTACGACCGGCGGGAGGTAAAGGACCTGCTGGCGTACCTCAGGCTGATCGCCAATCCGGCGGACGACGAAGCGTTCCTCCGCGCCATCGCGGTTCCCCGTCGTGGCCTCGGCGAATCCAGTCTCGCGACGGTGTCGGAGGCGGCGGCACAGTGGAGCAAGTCGCTGCTCGCCACCGCCCGGGTCGGCGAAGCCATCCAGGGACTCCGCCCCAATGTCCGCGAGTCTCTCAAGACGTTTGCCGGCCTCATTGACGACCTCCGGACCCGCGCCGCCACCTGGCCACCGGCCCAGATCCTGGAACAGCTGCTCGAAGGCATCCGGTACGAGCAGGTCCTGACCACCGAAGGGCCCGAGGGACTGGAGCGCTGGGAAAATGTCCGCGAGCTGGTTGCCAGCGCGGCCGAATGGTCCGAGGTGGTGGAGCCCGCGGAGGACGATCCGACCACGCCCCTCGAGCGCTTCCTGGCGGAGGCCGCGCTCCTTTCGGCGGACGATTCGATCAAGGGCGTGAACGAGGGTGTCACCCTCATGACCCTGCATACGGCCAAGGGTCTCGAATGGCCGGTCGTTGCCATGACCGGGATGGAAGACGGGTTGTTCCCGCTGGCCCGCGCGGAAGAGCAGGAGCAGGGCCTCGAAGAGGAGCGCCGGCTATGCTACGTTGGAATTACGCGGGCCAAGGACAAACTCTATCTCAGCTGGGCACGGGCTCGCCGGCGGGGCGGGGAAATGCGGCCGGGAATGGCCTCGCGCTTTCTCCATGCGCTTCCGCCGGGTATCGTCGAGGAAAAACGAACCAGCAATCTGTGGGCGCCGGATTGGAGCGGCACGGCGGCTCGGCGGGTTGGCGGCGCGGCCTACGGTGGCTCCCGGAGCCGGACCGGCTTCTTCGACAACGAGCCCCAGCCGCCGAGCCGCCGAGCCGCCGAGCCGGCCGCAGAAGACGTTTCGCAGGACCGGCCGCGTTACGTCAAGGGCGAGCGCGTCCGGCACCGCCGCTTCGGCAGCGGGACCATTCAGGGGCTCATGGGTACCGGGAAGGACCTCAAGGTGTCGGTGAAGTTCGATGACGACGAGCACGGCGTGAAACAGCTGCTCGTGGCCTACGCCGGCCTGGAACGCGACTGGGAGAGCGCATGACGATCCGCCGGGAGGACGTGCTGCACGTGGCAAGACTGGCCGAACTCGATGTGGCGGAGCAGGACCTCGCCACGCTGGTGGGGCAGATGGGGCGGATCGTCGAGTTTGTCGCCCAGCTCAACCAGGTGCCGTCGAGCGAACAGGCGCCCGCGTTCCTGGCGGGACCCCGGCAGGTGGCCCTGCGCCCCGACGAGGTCCGGACCGCGCACCTCGATCCGGCGCCCGCGGACATGGCGCCCGAGTTCCAGCACGGGCTGTTCGTGGTGCCAAGGCTCGGGGCGATGGAGGGAACGGAATGAGTGGGGTGGCCTTCATCGCCGACGCCCTCAGGCGCGGACGGGCCACCGGAGCGGCGGTCGCCCGCGAGGTCGGCACGCGGCTCGAGCGGGCTGCCGGACTGAACGCGACGCTGCACTGGAGCAGGGAGGCCTTGAACCGCGAAGCGGCACTCCTCGATGCCCAACCCGATGACGCCAGGCGGGAGCTGCCCCTGGCGGGCGTACCGATCGGGCTCAAGGACAACATCGTCACCCTGGCCGAACCGACCACCTGCGGCTCGCGCATTCTCGAGGGGTACGTCTCCCCCTTCGAGGCAACGGCGGTCAGCCGACTCCGGGCGGCCGGCGCCATCATCGCGGCCAAGACCAACATGGACGAGTTCGCGATGGGCTCCTCCACCGAGCATTCCGCCTACGGTCGGGTGAAGCATCCGCTCGATCCCGACCGCGTGCCGGGCGGGTCATCGGGTGGCTCGGCGGCGCTGGTGGCGGCCGGCGTCGTTCCCGCCGCGCTGGGGTCGGAGACCGGGGGATCGGTGCGCCAGCCGGCGAGCTTCTGCGGCATCGTCGGCGTCAAACCGACCTATGGCGTGGTCAGCCGATACGGCCTGGTCGCGTTCGGCTCGTCGCTCGACCAGATCAGTGTCTTCGGACAGACCGTGGACGACGCGGGGCGAGTGCTCGCCGTGATCAGCGGACACGATCCCGAGGACGCTACGTCGGCGGAACAGCCTCCGATCCGGCTCGAGGCTCCCCGCAAGGATCTGCAGGGCCTGACCTTCGGTTTGCCCACCGAATACTTTCCGCCGGATCTCGATCCCGCCGTTCGTGCGGCGCTGGACCGCACGGCGCGACGGCTGAAGCAACTCGGCGGCACCGTGCGGGACGTGTCCCTGCCGCACTCGAAGTACGCGGTTCCCACCTATTACATCGTCGCGCCCGCAGAGGCCGCCGCGAATCTGGCCCGGTTCGACGGCGTTCGATACGGTCCGCGGCACGTGGGCCCGCAGGGCGATGTCCGGGCACTGTACCGCGCGACTCGGGGACTGGGGTTCGGCGCCGAGGTGCGGCGTCGTATCCTCATCGGGACGTACGTGCTGAGCTCCGGGTACTACGACGCTTATTATCGGAAAGCCCAGCAGGTCCGCGCTCTCCTCGCCGAGGACTTTCGCCGGGTCTTCGAGGATCAGGGGGTGGACTTCCTGCTCACGCCGACCACGCCGACTCCCGCGTTCCGCGCGGGTGAGAAGACGGCCGACCCGGTGGCGATGTACCTCGCGGACATTTTCACCTGCTCGATCAACCTGGCCGCTCTCCCGGCCATGAGCCTGCCGGTGGGGCGGGCGGAGGGCCTGCCCATCGGCGCGCAGCTGGTCGCCCCGATGTTCGGGGAGGCCCAGATGCTCAGCGTGGCCGCCGCGCTCGAAGCGGTGACCGACGCAACCGCGGAGGTTCGCTGATGGCCTGGGAGACGGTGATCGGGCTCGAGGTGCACGTCCAGCTGCTCACCCGGTCCAAGATGTTCTGCGCCTGTGCCAACCGCTTCGGGGCTCCGCCCAACACGCTGGTGTGTCCCGTGTGCCTGGGACTCCCCGGGGCCCTCCCGGTGCCCAACGCGGAAGCGGTGCGGCTGGCGGCCCGAGCGGCCCTGGCCCTCAACTGCACGGTGCACCCGACCAGCGTCTTCGCGCGCAAGAACTACTTCTATCCCGATCTCCCCAAGGGCTACCAGATCTCGCAGTTCGACCAGCCGCTGTCGACCGGGGGCGGCATCACGATCGAATCGCCCGAGCGCGGCCACCTCCGTGTCGGGATCACCCGGCTGCACCTCGAAGAGGACGCGGGCAAGTCATTGCACGACCGGATTCCCGGAAAGACCGCCATCGACCTCAACCGCTGTGGTGCGCCGCTCGCCGAGATTGTCAGCGAGCCGGACATGCGGAGTCCGGCGGAGGCTCGTGCCTATCTCACCACGCTCAAGCAGATCCTGCTGTACTGTCAGGTCAGCGACGGCAACATGGAAGAAGGGTCCCTCCGGGTGGACGCCAACGTCTCCATCCGGCAGGCCGGAGACCAGCGGCTCGGCACCAAGACCGAAGTCAAGAACATGAACAGCTTCGCCAATGTCGAACGGGCCCTGACGGTGGAGCGCGACCGGCAGATCGGGCTCGCGGAATCGGGCGGACGGGTCGAGCAGGTCACCATGTTGTTCAACGCGGTGACCGGTGAGGTGCGGCCCATGCGCTCCAAGGAAGAGAGCCACGACTACCGCTACTTCCCCGATCCCGACCTGCCACCCCTGGTGCTCACGCGCCCGTGGATCGAGCAACAGCACGCCGCGCTACCCGAACTACCCGAGGCCAAGCGCGAGCGGTTCATGACCGCGCTGGGTCTGCCGCCCTACGATGCGGGCGTGCTGGCGGCGGAGCGGCCGGTGGCGGACTATTTCGAAGAGGTTGTGCGCAAGGGGGTCGACCCGAAGACCGCCTCGAACTGGGTGATCAACGATGCGCTGCGCGAGTTCAACGAAACCGGCGGATTCCGGGTCCGCCCCGAACGCCTGGCCCAGCTGGTGGGTCTGGTGAAGGCCGGAACGGTGAGCAACCAGGCGGCCAAGCGGATCTTTGTCGAACTGGGCTCGTCGGACGAGTCCCCCCGCGCGGTGGCCGATCGCCTGGGCCTGATCCAGGTGGGCGACCCGGACCAGCTCGGCCCGTGGGTGGACGAGGTGCTCACGGCCAGCCCGGCGGAAGTCGCCCGCTACCGCGGCGGAGAAACCAAGCTGCTGGGATTCTTCACCGGTCAGGTAATGAAGCGGAGCGGCGGGAAGGCCGATCCCAAGAAGATCCAGGCCGTGCTGCAGGAAAAGCTCAAGTGAGGAGCAAGTACTGAGCAGCGATCAGACTGCTGTTTCACTTCTCACTTCTCCCTTCCGACGTCTCACTTCGCACTTCCCTGTCGCCCAGCAGGTCCAGCACACTCATCGGATCAACCGTGGTCGTACCGTACCGCACGACCCAGTGCAGGTGCGGGCCCGTCACCCGGCCGCTCTGGCCCACCTCGGCCATGAGTTGTCCCCGGGAGACGACTTGGCCCACGCGGACCATGGACCGGCTCAGGTGAAAATAGGCCGATATCAGGCCATCGCCGTGATCGAGGTAGATCACCTTGCCGGCCAGATAGAAGTTGGCGACCAGCGCGACCCGCCCGGCGCTGGGAGCGTATACCGGATCTCCGATCCGGCCGTTGAAATCCGTCCCCAGGTGACGGCTTCTGATCTTCCCGTTGAATTCCCGGCCGGTCCCGTAGCCGCTGGTGATCCGGGTCCGGATCGGCCGCACGAAGGGCTGGTCCCAGAGTCGGGGTGTCTCGTGAGCCGCCTGGCTGACCCGGCGGGCCCGCGCCGACTCGCGGGCGATGCGCACCCGGGCCGCACTGTCGGGTTCCGCCATCCGGGGGGCCACCTGGAGCCGCTCGACCGGGTAGTCACCGGGCACCACCCCGATGGCGGTTCGTACGGTGTCCTGCCGGTCACCGTTCACCAGCACCAGGGTCATGGCGAGCGAATCCTCCCCGGCGAACGGCACTCCGGCGAGCGAGGTCCAGCTCACGCCGTCGTCCGAGGAGAAGTGCAGCGGTTCCCCGGCGACCTCGCCTCCGAGGCCGGTGACCAGACCGGCGATCGTCGGCGTGACCTTGAGCCGGATCAGGCTGCCGCGACGGGGCGTGGCTGGCTCCGTTTCGATCGCGACCTGAGCCTCAACCCGCGAGAACCCCAACATGATCAGCAGGCCGGCGGGGACGAGACCGCGGAGCAGGGCGCAGGATGGCATGCCGAAAAGTCGCCGGGGTCGAGCCTTCCGGGAAGGCGCTGGCCGAAAGTCGAGGGCGGAATGAGCCGTGATGGCACGGCTCAGGAGGGATGATGCGGCACTTCTCCTTTGAGGACGAGCTGGACCGCGGCCTGACCGTCGGCCAGGTGCTCAAGCCGTTGTTTGAGTTCTTCCGCGGCCTCGAGATCGGCCGTTAGCGACTCAGGGACGGCATTCCCGGCGTGCAGCCGGAGCAACCCCAGGCGTAGGGCCTCCAGCAGTGATATCGTCTCGCGCAGGCGTGCCGCCCAGAGCTCGCGGGCTTCTGTCAGCTCGGCCGCGCCACCGTCGCTCGTCCGCCCGCGGCCCTCGCCGAACAACGTCTCCGGGGCGGCCCGGGCGATCAGGTCATCGAGTTCCTCGATCTTGCGACGCATCGCCTGGGCCTGTCCGGAGAGGTAGCGGATCTGCTGCGGCAGCTGCTGCAGATCGCGGCGCTCGGTCTCCGGCAGCGCCTGGAACAGCGCCTCGGCCGCGTCCCCGAGCGCCAGCTCCGTCGGGCGATGGAGACTCTGCTCCGGGGATTCCCGGCGCTTGAGGCGCCACCCCGCGAGCCGGATCAGGCCGCGACCGAACGGGCCGGCCCAGAACTTCTCGCGCCACTCCGACCGGCGATCGCGCGCCGGCAGGTCCCGCCCCGGAATGAGCATGCCGAGGATCGCCCCGCCCACGGCCAGGCCCGAGAGCGTGAGCCAGGCGTACTTGAACATCGTCGGAGTCAGCCCGATCCACGGGAGGACGAAGGCCGAGGCGACCGCTCCGCCGAACAGGCCCCACGTCATCCGGCGTAGCACCCGACCGAGACGGGTCGGTGGCTTCCCGATCTCGAAGGCGATTTCCTCACGCCGCCGCTCGGCCTGGTTGCGGATCGCCAGGACCAGGTCCGAGGCGGTGTACCCGGCGGCCAGCACTTTCCGGGTTTGGGTGAGCCGCGAGCCGAAATACAACGCCCACGGGGCGGCGACCACGAGCCCCAGCCCGAGCAGAGCAGCTCCCCCGGCGTGTATGCCGTTGGCGAGCAGGGCGAAGGCCGTGAATCCGGCCGGAAGTCCGAAGGTGAGGGTCCACAGGAACAACGCCCCACGCAGCTGATTCCCCTTGGTGAGCCACACTCTGAGGGGAGCCGGGAGGTCGGTCGGCATGCTATCGAGCCGCTCCAACACGTCGGCCAGCTCCTCCCCGTTCCGGGGGCGGGCATCCGGGCGTAGAGAAAGGCAACGGTCGATTGCCCGGCACAGCGCCCTGGGGAGATGGGGCCCGACCGTGGCCAGCGCTGGCGGCGGACCGGCGAGCTGCCGCTCGACCAGCTCGGCGAGGGTCGCCGCGGGGTAGGGAAGGCGGGCGGCGAGAGCCGTGTAGCCAACTACGCCGAGCGAATAGAGATCGCTCCGGCCGTCGAGCCGCTCGCCCCGGGCCTGCTCCGGGCTGAGGTACCCGATCGTTCCGGCGACCGGCTCCTGATCGGCGTCCAGATCCTGCACCGGTCGTGCGATGCCGAAATCCGCGATGAGCGCCCGGCGTCCGCCGGTTTCCAGCAGCACGTTGTCGGGTTTCACGTCCCGGTGGATTACTCCCTGCCCATGCGCGTACGCCAGCCCCCAGGCGATGTCCCGCAGGATTCGCGCGACCTCAGCCGGCGGCAGCGGGCCCCGGGCGCGCAGGCGCTGGCCGAGACTCTCGCCGGGGACGAAGGCCATGACGAACCAGACCAGCCGCCCGGCTTCCTCGACCGCATGGATGGGAACGATGTTGGGATGGGACAGCCGGGCCGCGAGCCGGGCCTCGCGCACGAAGCGTTCGCGCAACCTGCGGTTCCCGGCCAGAGCGGGCGGGAGCAGCTTGATCGCTACCGGCCGATCGAGGGCCACATCGCGGGCGAGAAACACGATGCCCATGCCGCCGCGCCCCAGTTCCCGCTCGAGAGAGTACCGACCGGCAACCGCTGTCTGGAGCTCGAGAAAAAGCGGATCTACGCCGCCCACGGTTTCTTGATCTTCGCTGAAGGCCAGAACGCCAGGCGGCGCTCGGGAAGTCCGAAATGGGCCTCCGCCGCGGCCTGCAGGCGCTCGGGGTCGCGTCCCCCGGGGGCCCGGAGCGCCTCGCGCCGCATCCGCTTGGCGATGCGCAGCGGGTGGTCCCCCGACGGATCGAGCCGGCGCGGTTCCGCCCCCGGCTCCGCCAGCAGCGCCATGACGAAGTCGAAGGACAGCGCCAGGTGGCGCTCCACCACCTCGACCCGCAAGTCCCACCGGCTGCGGCGCTCGGCCACCTGGAACGCCCGCTGCCAGCCCTGGCTTTCCGTCAGGTGGACGATGCCACGGAACAGCCGGCGATTGGTGCGGACACTGAAAATTGTCGGCGCGATGATCTGGTCGAGGTGGGTGTCCGCCGGCGTGTGGTCCAGCAGAATGACCTCCTTGGCCAACCGGGCAAAGCGGTCACCCAGTGGAGTCTCGAACCGACTCTCCCAATAGGAGTGGCCGAACCCGGTGGTGCTGCTGGTGAGGACGAGCTGCCGGGGGACGAAGAAGTTGTGTGCCACGACATCGGCGGCGAGGTGCGACAGGTAGCCGAGTCCGAACGCCCGCAGGGCATCGGTCCGCGCCAGATCGTGAATCTCCTGGCCGACGTGCCAGGAATGACAGTGCCGGCCGACCGGAGCGTATTTCTTGGCGATGGAACTGTCGGCGGCGATGTTGCCGTAGAGAAAGTCGAAGGGAAAGGCCCGCAGCAGGTCGGCCACGCCCGCGGGCAGGACCCCGAGGTTGGCCAGGACGGTTTCCGCCAGATAGATGTGGGTGCCGGGCGTCCAGGCGTAAAGCGGGTCGGGAAAGAGCAGGGCGGCAGCGGCCACCGCCGCCAGCGCGATCAGGGCGCTCCGGGCGCTCAACGGCGGCGCCCACGACCCAGGAGCCGGCGCAGGCGGGCGAACCAGCCGGCGCCGGAGCGGAGGCTGCGGAGCGTTACCGCCACTTCGATCGCCGTCTCCTCTACTTCTTCCTCCAGGACATCATAGACCGCCTGGAGATTCGCAACCCGTTCCCGCACCCCGGCGCGGAGTTCGCGGCTTGCCCGCACCAGTTCTTCGGCCTCCGAGCCGAGGATATTGGCGGCGCCGAGCGCCGGGGCGAGATCGGTTCGCAGGGAGTCGACCACCTGGGCGAGGTGGTTCATTTCCCGCGCCGCTTCCCGCATCGCGAATCCGATGGCCCCGGCGATCACCCCGAGTGCCACGGCGATCACCGCCAGGGAAATGGCCATGGTGGGGCCCACCCACCCGGGATCGACGGCGGTCTGCGCGAAGGTGAGCATGGCGACAAAGATAACGCCGCGCTTGACGCTCGCACCACGGACCGTGACCTTACGCCATGCCTCCTCGCTTTGTTGTGCACGGTGGTCGCCCGCTCAGCGGGACGATCCGTCCGGCGGGCAACAAGAACGCCGCGCTGCCGGCGATCGCGGCCAGTCTGATGGCCGACGGCCCCGTGGAGCTGGGCAACATCCCGCGCATTCGCGATGTCGAGACCATGCTCGCGCTGGTGGCCGATCTGGGCGCCAGCGTCGACTGGACGGCGCCCAACACGGTGCGCATCGATGCCCGCGCCGCGGCCCCCAAACCCCTGAACCCCGAGCTCTGCTCCCGCATCCGGGCTTCCATCCTCCTGGCCGGTCCGCTGCTCGCCCGGTTCGGGACCGTCACCCTCCCACCCCCCGGAGGCGATGTCATTGGACGGCGGCGGGTGGACACCCATTTTCTCGCGCTCGAGCAGCTCGGTGCCTCGCTGGAACTGGGAGCGAGCTACCGGATCGAGGCCCGGCAGCTCGTGGCCGCGGAGATCTTCCTGGATGAGCCCAGCGTCACCGGTACCGAGAACGCCCTCATGGCGGCCGTGGCGGCGCGGGGCCGGACCGTCCTCCGCAACGCGGCGGCGGAGCCCCACGTCCAGGATCTGGCCCGGCTGCTGGTGGCCATGGGCGCGCAGATCGAGGGAATCGGGACCAACGTCTATGCCATCGACGGGGGTCGGCCGCTCCAGGGAGCCCCATATACCATCGGCCCGGATCACATTGAGGTCGCCAGCTTCATCGGGCTGGCGGCGGCGACCAACAGTCCGCTGGTGATCGAGGAGGTGCGATCGGACGACCTCCGCAGCACCCTGCTCGGATTCGACCGGCTCGGAATCCGGCCCCGGGTGGACGGCTCCCGGCTGATCGTCGATGCCGGCCAGGAACGGCGGATCCGTCCCGATCTCGGCGGGCACGTACCCAAGCTCGAGGACGGGCCCTGGCCCGCCTTCCCCGCCGACGCCATGTCGATCGCGGTCGTCACCGCGACTCAGTGCGAGGGCATGCTGCTGGTGTTCGAGAAGATGTTCGAGTCCCGGCTGTTCTTCGTGGACAAGCTCATCGGGATGGGCGCCAGGATCGTATTATGCGACCCTCACCGGGTGGTGATTGCCGGGCCGTCCCCGCTCCGCGGGGGGGTGGTGGAGTCGCCCGACATCCGGGCCGGGATGGCGATGCTGGTTGCCGCCCTGGCCGCCGATGGCCGGAGTACGATCCACAACATCGGGCAGATCGAGCGCGGCTACGAGCGAATTGACGAGCGCCTGCGGAACCTGGGAGCCCAGGTAGACCGGATCGAGGAATGAGCGGCAAGCTGGCGCGAAGCGAGGCCGAGTGGCGCGCCCGGCTCACCCCGGAGCAGTACCACGTGACCCGCCAGAAGGGGACTGAACGCGCCTACACCGGACCGTACTGGGACTGCCACGACCCGGGGACCTACCACTGCGTGTGCTGTGGAGAGCCGTTGTTCATCTCGGACGACAAGTTCGATTCGGGAACCGGATGGCCCAGCTACGTCCGTCCGGTCCGACCGCAGGCCATCGAAACCGAGACCGACCGGAGTTTCCTCATGAACCGCACCGAGGTCCGGTGCGCCAGGTGTGAGGCCCACCTCGGCCACGTCTTCGACGACGGTCCGCCACCGACCGGGCTGCGCTACTGTATCAACTCAGTCGCCCTCCGGCTCGAATCACCGGGCCAACCCGCTCCCGAGTGAGCCTCATTCGTCCGGTTTCGCCAGCGCCAGCCGGTTCCACGATCCTCGCCCTGCGCGAAGTCCCGCTGCCGGGGCCGGTGCCGCGGTACGAGATTCCGGACTGGCGTGGGTCGCATGGGGTGGTGGCCGGGATCACCGTCCGGGGACCCGGCCCCGGCCCGGGCTTCGATCTCGGTCTCTGGACCGCGAATCCAGTCGGGGAGGTCATGTCGCGATGGCGGGCATTCCGGCAGGCGGAAAGCGGCTTTCCAGGGGTGGTCTTCGGCCATCAGGTGCACCAGGCCAGGGTGGCATGGCATGCGGGCGGAAACGGCTGGCTTCAGGTCGATGGGGTTGATGGCCACGCCACCGCAGCCAGCGGGCTGCTGCTCACCATCAGCGTCGCCGATTGCATTCCGGTCTACCTCGTGGCGCCAGAGAGTCGGGCGATTGCGCTGCTTCATTGTGGCTGGAGAGGGACCAGCGCACAAATTCTGCGGCGCGGTATTGAGACCCTGGTTGAAGGCTGTGACGCTGAGCCGGCGCGGATCGTAATGCACTGTGGCATAGGGATTTGCGGTGAGTGTTATGAAGTTGGACGTGAGGTCGTCGAGGGCTGTGGATTACGGCTGAGTGGGAATGGTCCGTGGCACGTTGACCTCCGTGCCGTGCTGGCAGACCAGGCCCGGGCTCTTGGTCTCAGTAGGATTTCCACATCACAATGGTGCACGAGGCACGACCAGCCGACGTTCTACAGCCACCGGGCCTCCGGCGGGCGGGATGGGCGGATGGTGGCTTACCTGGGGATGGCTGCGGCCCCGGACGGCTGATTAGCAGCGGACGACTTCGACCCATCGGGCTCCGTAGCGGCTCGCGCCGGTCGCGGCTGAGCGGCCCGGAACGCGGCTTGGACCAGCATCCTGGGCAATTGACGAACGGTCGTACCGCCCCTATACTTCGCCGGTTGTCAGGGGAGCTCCAGCAGTCGCGTTACGATGTGGGGGAGCTCCCCCACATTTTTTTTCGCCCCGTCCTGATGGGTGCCGACTCGCTGCTCGAGGCCGTTCGCCGCCACGTTGCGAATCTGGGATTCGAGCTCATCGAGTTCCGCAAGTCGGGTCCGCTGGAGTGCCCCTCCATTCAGGTTCGGATCGACCGCCCGGATGGCCGACCAGGGCACGGCGTCACCGCCGACGATTGTGCCCGTGCAAGCCGGATTCTCGAAGCGTATTTCGAGAGCGCAGGGGGCGTCGGCCCGCGGTATTTCCTCCAGGTTTCGTCTCCGGGGCTCGAACGCCCGGTGCGCTTCCCCGAGCACTGGCGGCGGTATGCGGGACGGGTGGTGCGGGTTACCGCGCGATCGCTCGCCGGGCACCCGCGGGCCGTTATCCTGGGCGTGCCCGACGACGCCCACGTTCGGCTGCGGTTGCCGGACGGTACGGAGCGGACGGTGGCCATCGACGACGTGAAAGAAGCGCTGTTGCAGGAGCCCGACCCGGCGGCCGGTGGCCGCGGCGAGTCATAAAGGTGGAGATCAAGGATGTCCGGTTCCGCTGAAGTGCTGAGCGCCATTCGCGAGCTCACCACGACCAAACAACTCGATCGTACCGAGCTGATCGATCTGCTCCGGGACGGGATCCATGCCGCGCTGGCGCGTCGGTACGGTCCCAATGTCCGGTTCGAACTCGAGTTCGACGAGCTCAAGGGGACGCTCAAGATCGTCCGCCTCCGGCAGGTGGTGGAGGCGGTAGAGGATCCGAGCGCCCAGATCACGCTGGAAGAGGCGCAGTACGAGGATCCGGAATTCGCGGTCGGTGACATGCTCGAAGAGGAAGTTCCGTTCGCCGAGTTCGGCCGGTTGGCCGTGCAGGCCGCCAAGCAGCGGATCATCCAGCGGGTGCGCGAAGGTGAGCGCACCCGGATCCGGGACGAGTTCGCCGGCAAGGTGGGCGAACTGCTCTCGGGCGAGGTGCAGCAGATCGAGCGGGGCAAGCTGGTGATCATGCTCAATCGTTTCCGCGAGGCCGAGGCGATCATCCCGTACCGGGAGCAGAACCATCGCGAGAAGTTCCACCAGGGCGACACCATCCGAGCCGTACTCAAACGGCTCGAGGAAACGCCCAAGGGCCCGCGCCTGATTCTCTCCCGGGCGGACCCGCTGTTCGTCAAGGCGCTGTTCAAGCTCGAGGTGCCGGAGATCCAGCAGGCCATCGTGGACATCCGGGCCTGGGCCCGGGAGGTGGGCAGCCGGACCAAGATCGCGGTCATCTCCCGCGACGATGCCATCGATCCGGTCGGCGCCTGCGTGGGCCTCAAGGGGTCGCGGGTGCAGGCCGTGGTCAACGAACTGGGGGGCGAGCGGATCGACATCGTGCCGTGGTCTCCCGATCCGGAGCGGTTCGCCCGCCTGGCGTTGGCGCCGGCCCGGGTGGCCAAGGTCTTTTCCGATCCCGCCAGCAAGACGATCCAGGCCGTGGTCGACGAGGATCAGTTGTCACTGGCCATCGGCCGGAACGGACAGAACGTCCGGCTCGCGTCGGAGCTCACCGGCTGGAAGATCGATCTGTACTCGAGTCGCGAGTGGCTGGAGCGTGGTGGCGAGGGGCCGTTGTTCGCGCCGCTGCCGCCTGAGGACGAAGCGGTGATGCAGCTGCCGCTGTCCGAGTTGAAGGGACTCTCCCCCGAACTCCTGGCCATTCTGCACGGAGCCGGGTACGAGAAGCTCAAGGACATTCTCGACCTCGAGCGCGAGGATATCGAGCGGATTCCCGGCATGACGGCCGAGCGGAGCGAGCAGCTGGTGGCCTTCCTGGCCGAGCTCACGACGGAGGAGGGTGGCGACGACGCCGGAGCCCAGGGCTGAACGCCTGCTCCGTCTGCTGGGTCTCGGGTTCCGGGCTCGGACGGTGATCGTCGGCGTGGACCCGGTCCGGGCCCGGCTCAAAGCGGGGCCGGTCGCTTGCGTGGTGGTCGCCTCGGATGCCAGTGCGCGGGCCGAGGAGAAAGTGGTGCGGCTGGCCACGGGGAAGGGGGTTCCGCTCCTTGCCGGGCCACCAGCCGGGGCCATCGGGGCCCGGCTGGGACGGCCTCCCGTGATGGTTGCTGCAGTGCTGGATCGGGCGCTGGCCCGGGGTCTCGCGGACGCGGGATCCGGCGGTGCCCCAATGGAGGAATGAGTGGTCAAGACTCGAGTCCATGACCTGGCCGCGGAATTCGCGGTGTCCGCCGAGCAACTCATGGGGATGCTCAAGGACATGAACATCTTCGTGCGGAGCCACATGTCTCCGCTCGAGGATGCGCAAGTGTCCGCCATCCGGGTTCGCTGGGAGCGTGAAAAGCGCAAGGCCGCTCAGGCGGCTCCCGAGGCCCCCAGGAAGCGGGCCAAGAAGGCCGCCAAGCCGGCGGCCAAGGCCGAGGCGAGCGTCGAGGCGGCCAAACCGGCCCGGCGTCGGCGTACGGCCGCGGAAGTGGCCCAGGTGGAGGCCCAGCAGGAAGCCGAGCGCGCGGCCGAGGCGCTGCGAGCCGAGGCGCTGGAACTGGCCCGTCCCGCGGAGAAGCGGGAAGAATCCATGGTCACCGCGTCGATCGAGGAGCGCGCCCGCGCCCTGTTCAAGGACCTGCCACCGCTCCCCATGGACGGCGGGACGGCCGAAGAGTCCGTGGCGGGCGCGACCCGGGACGATCGGGCCGCGGCCACGGCGGCGTCCTCGGTGGATTCACCGGCCATCCCCTCACGCCCGAACATTCCGCTCGGGCCCAGCGGCTTGCCCCGGATTCCGCCGCGCATTCCCCGTCCGGTCGAACGGCCCGGGGGAGAGGTGCCGCGCTTCCAGCGCCCCAAACCGGTGTTCAGCTCGAGTTCGCCGGCGGGACCGGGCACCCGGACCGGGGGCCCTCCCCGTCCCGGTGGCCCGCGGCCCGCGACCGGTCGCCCGGGGGCGCCTGTACCGGGCAGCCCGGCCACCGGCGATCGCCCGCGGACGTTCGGACCCGATGCCGAGAAGGGGGGCGGTCGGAAGAAAGGGAAGAAGGGGCGGAAGTCCTCGGTCGATCAGGAAGCAGTCCTGGCAAACATCGAAAAGACCCTGGCGGGGATGCACCGGGGCACGGTCAAGAAGGGGGTGCGGCGGGATTCCAGCGGCTACCAAGAGGCGATCGCCCGGGCCAAGGAGGAAAAAGAGGCCGAACGGACCCGGGTCCGGGTCAACGAGTTCATCTCGGTGTCGGAACTGGCCGACCTGATGAAGGTGCCTGCGACCCAGATCGTGCAGCTCGCATTCAAGGAGCTCGGTCTGATGGTCACCGTGAACCAGCGGCTCGACTTCGATCAGATCGAGTTGATCGCCACGGAGTTCGGGTACCAGGCGGTCAAGGAGGAAGAGTACGCCGCGCCGGGCCCGGCCGCGGAGGTCGAGGAAGACGCGGCCAAGCTCCTGCCGCGCCCGCCGGTCGTCACGATCATGGGGCACGTAGATCACGGCAAGACCTCGCTCCTGGACTACGTCCGCAAGGCCAATGTGGTCGCCGGGGAATCCGGCGGGATCACCCAGCACATCGGCGCGTATCACGTGACGCTGCCCAGCGGCAAGCATATCACGTTCCTGGACACGCCGGGCCACCAGGCGTTCACCGCCATGCGCGCCCGTGGTGCGCAGGTGACCGACATCGTGGTGCTGGTGGTTTCGGCGGAGGATGCGGTGATGCCGCAGACGGTCGAGGCGATCAGTCACGCCCGCAACGCGGGCGTGCCGATGATCGTCGCCATCAACAAGATCGACCTTCCCGCCGCCAACGTGAAGAAGGTCAAGCAGGAGCTGCTCTCCCACAACGTGGTGCTGGAGGAGTTTGGAGGCCAGGTCCTCTCCACGCCGATTTCAGCCAAGAAAGGGACCAACGTCGAGCAGCTGCTGGAGCAGATTCTGCTGCAGGCGGAGATCCTCGACCTCCGGGCGAACCCGGACCGGCCGGCCGCGGGCACGGTGGTCGAGGCCACCCTGGATCCGGGCAAGGGACCGGTGGCCACGATCCTGGTTCAGAGGGGTACGCTCCGGGTGGGCGACAATTTCATCTGCGGGAGGTTCAGCGGCCGGGTGCGGGCGCTGTACGACGAACGCGGCCGGAACGCGACCGAGCCGGGACCGTCGATCCCGGTGCAGATCCTGGGCTTCGAGGGGACCCCCTCGCCGGGCGACAATTTTGTGGTGACCGCCGACGCCGTGGAGGCACGCGATATTGCCCAGAAGCGGCAACGCCTCGAACGGGAGGCGCAGAACCGGCGGACGGCGCGGGGGGGATCGCTCGAGGATATCTCCCGGGCCCTGGCGCAGGGCCAGATGGGCGCCCTCCGCCTCATCATCAAGGCGGACCAGGGCGGCCCGGCGGAAGCGCTGGCCGACGCCCTGGGACAGCTGTCCACCGGTGAAGTGCGGGTGGACATCGTCCACCGCGGCGTCGGGTCGATCAGCGAGAGCGACGTCCTGCTCGCCAAGGCATCGGGTGCGATCATCCTCGGCTTCCACGTCCGTCCCGACGCCGGCGCGCGGGCAGCGGCCGATCGGGAACAGGTCGACGTGCGCACCTACCGGGTCATTTACGAAGCCGTCGACGAGGTCCGGGCCGCGCTCGAGGGCCTGCTGAAGCCGGAGTCGAAGGAGACCGTGCTGGGTGATGCCCACGTGCTGCAGCTCTTCAAGGTGAGCAAGGTGGGCACCATCGCCGGCTGCATCGTCCGCAACGGGACCATCTCGCGGAGTGCCAAGGTCCGCGTCGTCCGGGACGGGGTGCAGATGTACGATGGCTCGCTGGGGAGCCTCAAACGGTTCAAGGAGGACGTGAAAGAAGTGAAGGAAGGCCTCGAATGCGGCATCGGGGTCGAGAACTTCAATGACCTCAAGGTCGGCGACGTCATCGAGTCCTACCGGGTCGAGGAAGTGAAGCGGACGCTGGGCGGGTCCGCCGCTTCCTGAGTGTGCATATCCTCGTTCAGACCTGGGATCTGCACCTCGAGGGGTGCCAGTCGTTGAAGGACAAGCGCGCCATTCTGCAATCCCTCAAGGCGGCGCTGCGCCGCAAACTGAACGTCGCCGTGGCCGAGGTGGATCACCAGGACCTCTGGCAACGGGCGGGACTGGCGTGCGCCACCGTGGCGAGCGACCGGCGGGTGGCGGAGGAAATCCTGCGCACGGCCGATGGACTGGTCGAGGCGGCCGACGGGGTGCGGATCATCGACACCGTCCTGAGGCCGGCATGAAGCGCCCCAGGCGCCGCCCGGACCAGGCGGCCGCAACCGTCCGGCAGGTCATCGCGGATCTGCTGCTGACCGAGCTCAGCGATCCCCGCATCGGCTTTGTGACGGTGACCGGGGTCCAGGTGACCAACGACTTGTCGGTCGCCACGGTGCAGGTGAGCGTCATGGGTACCGAGGCTGAGCGCGAACAGGCGCTCGAGGGACTCGCCAGCGCCAGCGGCTTTCTGCGCGCCCGAGTGGCCAGGGCCCTCACCACCCGGGTCGTGCCGGAACTCCGGTTCGTGCTGGATCGCGGGCTCGATCACGCGGCCCGGATCACCGAGATCCTGGGACAGCTCAGGGAGGAGAAGGAGCGCTGATCGGCGCACTCCTGGTGGACAAGCCCGCCGGCCCCACCAGCCACGACGTGGTCACCCACGTCCGACGACGGCTCGACACCCGGGCGGTCGGGCACACCGGGACCCTGGACCCCTTCGCGACGGGCTTGCTGGTGGTGCTGGTGGGCAAAGCGACGCGACTGGCGCGCTTCGTGGAACAGCAGGCCAAGACGTACCTGGCGACTGCCCGTCTGGGTGTGACCACCTCGACCGACGATCTGACCGGGACGGTGCTCAGCGCCGGAACGCCAACGGCCGGGCCGCCGACTCCAGACGCCGTGATGGCCGCCCTGGACGGCTTCGTCGGCCGACACGGCCAGCGTCCTCCGATCTTTTCCGCCAAACGGGTGGCCGGTGAACGGAGTCATGCGAAGGCCCGGCGGGGGGAAGCCATCGAACTGCCGGAGTGCGACGTCGAGGTGCACGCCGTGGAGTTGGTCCGGTATGACTATCCCGACCTGGTGTTTCGAGCCACGGTCAGCCCTGGAACGTACCTGCGGGCGCTGGCCCGGGACCTAGGGGAGCGGCTCGGGAGCGGGGCGCACCTCATCGCGCTCCGGCGGGAAGCGATCGGGGCGCTGCGGGTAGAGCGGGCGATCCCGCTCGAGGCGGTCGCGACCAGAGCGGCTCCTTCCCCCGCTGGCCGTGCTCGGGCACCTGCCGCGGGTCGAGGTGACGGAGGACGAGGCAACGGCCCTCGGCTACGGCAAGGCGATCAACGGTCGTGTCGCCGAGGGAGCCGGGAGAAGCCACGGTGACGGCTGCCGTTGCGGTGGCCGCCTGATCGCAGTGGCCCGGCGGAAGGCCGGGACCCTGCATCCCGAGGTGGTGCTCGAGGCCCGCGGATGACGCGCCTGCTGCCGCCGCATCCGAACGGCACGGTCGTGACCGTCGGGACGTTCGACGGGGTGCACCTGGGCCACATGGCGGTGCTGCGGGAAATCGCGGAGCGCGGCCGCGTGGCCGGTCGCCAGAGCGTCCTGGTGACGTTCGAGCCGCACCCGCTGGAGGTCGTGAATCCTCAGGCGGCTCCGCCGCTGCTGACCACCGGGCCCGAGCGGCGGGAAGTGCTGGCCCTGACCGGGCTCGACTACGTCGTGTTTCTCCGGTTCGACCGGCGTCTCGCGGATTTCACCCCCGAGCGATTCGTCCGGGAGGTGTTGATCGGACGGTGCGGCATGCGGGAGCTGGTGATCGGACACGACCACGGCTTCGGACGGGGCCGCGAGCGGCGATGTCGAGACGCTGCGGCGGCTGGGCGCCAGCGACGGGTTCGCGGTGGACGTCGTCGGAGCCGTCGAGCTCGCCGGACATGCGGTCTCCAGCACCGCGATCCGCCGGGCCGTCGCCGGCGGCGATCTGCGGACCGCGGCCCGGCTGCTGGGGCGGCCGTACACGGTGAGCGGCCGCGTGGTGCGCGGTGAAGGCCGGGGTCGGATCGATCGGCATCCCCACGATCAACGTGGGCGAGATACCGGAGCGCAAGTTGCTGCCGCCCGACGGCGTGTACGCGGCCCGGGTGGAGTGGGGTGGAGGACAGGCGGGCGGGATGCTCAATCAGGGGACCCGACCGACCTTCGGGGATGGGCGCCGCGGGGTCGAGGTGCATCTCTTCGAGGTGGACGCCGACCTCTACGGGCAGTGGGTCCGGGTCGAATGGGTGGAGCGGCTCCGGGATGTGGCGCGCTTCGCCTCGGTGGAACAGTTGCAGGATCAACTCACGCGGGACCGGGCCGCCGCGCTGGATGCGCTCGCCCGGCACGGATCCCCCGATGGACATGAGCCGCGCGTCAGCGCCTAGAACAGCATGATCTTCACCTCCATCAAGAGCCGCATCACCCTGTCCGCCGCCATGGTCGCGGTCGGCGGCCATCGCCCTGATGCCGCGCGACGTCACCCAACGGGAGTTCTCGGGTGGCGTCTTCCGCGACACCGTGGTGAAGCGTGTCCCCCTCAAGCTCGGACTCGACCTCCAGGGCGGCATGCACCTGGGCGCTGGAGCTGGACCAGTCCAAGCGGGTATCCGCCGATCCGGTCCAGGGACATCGACCTTGCCCTCACTGTGCTGCGCAAGCGGATCGACGAATTCGGAGTCACCGAGCCGTTGATCCAGAAGCAGGGGGAGGACCGGATCGTGGTGGAACTCGCCGGGATCACCGACCCGGGGCGGGCCACGGCCATCGTGCAGAAGAGCGCGTTCCTCGAGTTCCGGATCACCGATCGCTCGGAGGCGCTGGACAAGGCCCTGCCGGCGATGGATCGCGCCCTCCAGCGGCTCGGGATCCAGGCCGCCGCAGGCGCACCAGCCGCGGCGCCGAATGCGGTGACCGAATTGCTGCGCGGCGACTCGGCTCGTCCCGATTCCGCCGCGGCCGACACCACCCCGGTCGTCGGGGGTGCGTTGTCGAGTCTGATCCGCCACGCCGGGGATGCCGGCACTCAGCTGTTTCCCGGAGAGTATCTGGTCGAAGAGGGCGCGGTGGCGCGGGTGGACAGCCTGTTCCGCGTGCCGGACGTGCGCGCGTTGTTCCCGCGACGGTACGACTACCGCTGGGGGGCCACGACCATGAGCGTCGCCGCCAAGAGCTACCGGCCGCTGTACGTGCTCGAGGATCGGCCGATCGTCACCGGCGGCAGTCTGGTCGACGCCAAGGAGGAGATCGATCCGCTGACCAGCGGCGCCATCGTCACCTTCGAGCTTGACCGCAAGGGCGCCCGGGAGTTCGGTGAGGGGACCGGCCGCAACGTCGGCAACTACATGGCGATCGTGCTCGACGACCGGGTCCAGGGGCGGCCTCCGGTGATTCAGGAGCGGATCGAACGCCGCGGGCAGATCACGCTTCCGGCAAGACCTTCCAGGAGGCCCGGGACCTGGCGTTGACCCTCCGGGCCGGCGCGCTGCCGATTCCGCTCAAGGTGGTGGAGCGGAGCCAGGTCGGGGCGAGCCTGGGGCAGGATTCGATCCGCCAGGGGATCACGGCCGGGATCGTCGGCACCGTGCTGGTGATCCTGATCATGATCGGGTACTACCGGATCGCCGGCGTGCTGGCGGTATGTGCCCTGGGGATCTACATCGTGCTGACGCTGGGCGGGCTGGCGATGCTGGACGCGACCCTGACCCTGCCGGGGCTGGCGGGCATCGTGGTGTCCATCGGACTCGCGGTGGACGCCAACGTGCTGATCTTCGAACGCATCCGTGAAGAACTGGCGCTCGGGAAGACCGTGCGCCTCGCCATGGACGAAGGGCTTCCGCCGCGCGATGAATGCGATCGTGGATTCCAACGTCTGCACCATCGTCACCGCTTTTCTGCTGTACCAGTTCGGCACCGGGCCGGTGAAGGGCTTCGCCGTGACGCTGAGTCTGGGGACGATGGCGTCGATGGTGACCGCCATCTTCATCACCCGCACCTTCTTCATGCTCTGGCTGGACCGGCGGCCGAGCATGACCACGCTGAGTATCTGACCATGCGTCGCATTTTCAGCAATACCAATTTCGACTTTCGTCGGCGTACGCAAGTATGCCTACATCTTCACGGCGCTGTTCTTCCTGCCGGGCATCCTCGTGCTGGCCCTGCGCGGGCTCGACTACAGCATCGAGTTCACCGGAGGGACGCTGGTCCAGGTCGCGAGCCGGGTTCCGGTGAACGTGGGGCAGTTGCGCGCGGCCCTGGACCAGAACGGCGTGCCGGGCGCCGAGATCCAGTCCTTCGGCGCCCCGGGGGAGTATCTGATCCGGGCGCGGTTGAACCAGGACGGCGCGGACGCGGACAACACCGAGGCCACCGTCGTGGCCGTGCGACAGGCCCTGGACCAGGCGCTGGGGGCGGACAAGTACGACGTGGTGCGCTCCGAGGCCGTCGGACCCAAGGTGGGCGGCGAACTGCGCCAGAAGGCGATCCTGGCGATTCTGCTGGCCTTCGTGCGCCATCCTGATCTATCTCGCGATCCGGTTCGAGTGGCGCTTCGGTCTGGCGTCGATCGGGGCCACCGCGCATGACGTCCTGGGCACCGTGATCTTCATCAGCATCATGCGGCTGGAGGTCAGCCTGGTGGTGGTCGGCGCGGTGCTCTCGGTACTGGGGCTGTCGCTCAACGAGACGATCATCATCTTCGACCGGGTGCGCGAGAATGAGCGCCACCGGCGCCACCCCGATCTCCGGACGACCCTGAACCGGTCGATCAACGAGACCGTGCCGCGCACCGTGCTGACCCATGGGACCACGCTCGCCACGATGCTGACGCTGACCATCTTCGGCGGCGAGGTCATCCGACCGTTCGCTCTGGTGATGTTCTTCGGGGTGTTCACCGGGGTCTTCTCGTCGATGTTCATCGCCCCGGCGGTGCTGATGTACATCCGGGAACGCTGGCCGATGCTGGGTGGAGCCGCGCCGCGGACCTCCCACAAGTCATCCGAGCGAAAGCCGCAGCCGGTGGGGTAGTGATTGACGACTGACGATTGATGCGCCTCCTCTCCTGCCGAGGAGGTTCACGCAGCAATCGACAATCGATAATCGTCCATCTGCAATCGGCCATCGTCACCAGGGCAAGAGGGATGCTCGTCGACACCCACTGCCACCTCACCGCGGATCAGTTCGCGGGAGACGTCGAGGCGGTCCTCGAGCGGGCGTGGGCCGCTGGTGTGGCCCACATCGTGGTCATCGGTGAATCTCCCGCCGCCGCCGCGCGGGCGCTGGTGCTGGCGGACGCAGAGCCGCGACTCTCGGCGACGGCGGGGATCCATCCGCACGAAGCGGCCACGTGGGATGCGGGCACGGAGGCCTGGCTTCGCGAGACCCTGCGCGATCCCCGGGTGGTGGCCGTCGGCGAAACGGGCCTCGACTACCACTACGACGCACTCACCCCGGGCGGTGCAACAGGAGGTCTTCGAGCGGCAACTCGCCCTGGCCGCCGAAACCGGGAAGCCCGCCGTGATTCATGCCCGCGAGGCGGATGACGACGTGATCACCGTGTTGCGCAATCATCCCCGCGCCACGGCCATCCTGCACAGTTTCTCGAGCGGGCCGGCGCTCTTGCGAGAGGCCGTCGATGCGGGACACTATGTCTCCTTCAGCGGGATGGTGACCTTTCGGAACTGGGGCCAGGACGAGGCGATCCGTGCCGTACCGGCGGAGCGTATCCTGGTGGAGACCGACGCGCCGTACCTGGCGCCAGTCCCCCATCGCGGCCAGCGGAACGAACCCGCCTTCGTGCGCCAGACCGCCGAACGGGTGGCGCTGGTCCGGGGCGAACCGGTGGATAGCTTCATCCTGCGGACCGGGCGCAACGCGGTGCGCGTGTTCGGCCCGCGCCTCGGAGCGTAGGCGCGGGGCTCTGCGGTGGTGCACGCAGGGGGACTCGGCGCTCCCTGACGGACCGGGCCCCGCTCGGGGCCCGGAACGGTCGACCCTTTGCCAGGGGCAGGTTCCCCGCTATGTCATCCGTCCCGTCGGACATCCAAATCGCGCAAGCCGCCCGGCTGCGTCCGATCAGCGAGGTCGCGGCCGAAATCGGCCTCGGCCCCGACGAGATCCTCCCGTACGGACGCTACAAGGCGAAGATCACTCCCGAAGCCATCGCCAAGCGAAAGCCCAAGGGCCGGCTGGTGCTGGTGACGGGTATCAACCCGACGCCGGCCGGCGAGGGGAAGTCCACGGTGACGGTCGGACTGGCCCAGGCGCTTCGCAAGCTCGGCAAGAAGGTCGTGGTCGCGATCCGGGAGCCGTCGCTCGGGCCGGTGTTCGGCGTGAAGGGCGGTGCGGCCGGCGGCGGATACGCGCAGGTGGTCCCGATGGACGAGATCAACCTCCATTTCACCGGGGACTTCCACGCCATCACGGCGGCGCACAACCTGCTCTCGGCCATGCTGGACAACCACATCCATCACGGCAACCTGCTGGGCCTCGACAGCCGCCGGATCACCTGGCCCCGGACCATGGACATGAACGACCGGGCGCTGCGGTCGATCATCGTGGGGCTCGGCGGCCTCAACGGGGGCCCGACGCGTGAGGAGCGGTTCGTCATCGTGCCGGGCAGCGAGATCATGGCGATACTCTGCCTGGCCACCGACCTCGCCGACCTCGAGGCCCGGCTGGCGCGCATCATCGTGGGTCTCACCCGGGACCGGAAACCGGTGCGCGCGGGCGACCTCAAGGCCAGTGGCGCCATGACCCTGCTGCTCAAGGACGCGATCCTCCCCAACCTGGTGCAGACCCTCGAGGGCGGTCCGGCGCTGGTCCACGGCGGGCCGTTCGGCAACATCGCCCATGGCTGCAACTCGATCGTGGCCACCCGGCTGGGCCTCTCGCTGGGCGACATCGTGCTGACCGAGGCGGGGTTCGGCGCCGACCTCGGCGCGGAGAAGTTCTTCGACATCAAGTGCCGGTTCGGCGGGCTCAAGCCCGAGGCCGCCGTCGTGGTGGCGACGGTGCGCGCGCTCAAGATGCATGGCGGAGTCAAGAAGGAGAATCTCGGCACGCCCGACGTCGCGGCCCTGCAGCGGGGAATCGTGAATCTCGAGGCGCACGTCAAGAACGTGCAGAAATTCGGGGTCCCGGTGATCGTCGCGCTGAACCGCTTCCTGTCGGACTCGAAGGAGGAGCAGGAGGCGGTGATCGGGGCGGCGCGTGGCTGGGGAGCCCGGGCGGCGCTCTCGGACGTCTGGGCCACGGGCGGCGAGGGCGGCGATCGCGGTGGCCAACGAAGTGCTGGCCGCGCTGGCCGAGGGAAAGGCGAACTTCAAGCCGATCTACGACGCCGCCCTGCCGATCAAGCAGAAGATCGAGACCATCGCCACCCAGATCTACGGCGCCGACGGCGCGACCTTCTCGGCCACGGCGGAGAAGTCGATCGCCCAGTGCGAGGTCGATGGGGCTCGGCGACACGCCGGTCTGCATCGCCAAGACCCAGTACTCCTTCAGCGACGATCCCACGAAGCTGGGCCGGCCCAAGGGGTTCAAGATCAACATCCGCGACGTCTATCCATCTGCCGGCGCCGGATTCGTGGTGGCGCTGGCGGGGGAGATCATGACCATGCCCGGACTCAGCAAGACGCCGTCGGCCGAAGCGATCCGGGTGCATCCCGACGGCACCATCGAAGGCCTGTTCATGCGGAGCCAGCATGCCTGTCGTCCGGTTGGTGACATCCGACCAGGCCCCGAAGGCCATCGGTCCCTACAGTCAGGCGACGATCGCCGGCGGCATTGGCATACACCGCGGGCCAGATCGGCCTCGAATCCCGCCACGATGGAAATGGTGGACGGTGGCATCCGCGAGCAGACCGAGCGGGTCCTGGCCAACCTGAAGGCAGTGCTCGACGCCGCCGGGATCGAACCTGCAGCGGAGTCGTCAAGACGACGGTCTACCTGGTGGACATGGCCGACTTCAGCGCCATGAACGAGGTCTACGCGCGGGCGTTCGGAGACCACAAGCCGGCCCGCTCCACCGTGGCGGTCGCGGCCCTGCCCCGCGGGGCGCGGGTCGAGATCGATGTGATGGCGACGGTGGTTGGCGTTGACGACTGCTGATTGACGAGTGACGACCGTGATTGCGGGGTGCCGCGTCGGGCCCCGTAACGCAGTGATTACCTTCTTGGGGGTGGATCGGGCCTGGTGGCCTGGCCGGTCTTCAAAACCGCGACGGAGTCGCCTTCGGTGGCTCCGGTGGGTTCGATTCCCACACGCTCCCGCCAACCGCACCGGTCCGGCGTACCGGTTCCGCCGGCAGGGCTCGAGCCGACGGCTGCTGTCGAAGGCCGAACCCCCTGCCTGAACCCCGCGGACGCCGTGACCACAATTCTCCTCGTCAATCCCACCGCCGGCCACGGACTTGCCGGTCGGCTGGCACCCGCCACGCTGGCGGCAGCGCGGCGGGCGTGGGGCGACGTGCGCCAAGTGGATACGACCGGGCCGAATGAGGCCGTGGCGCTGGTACGGCAGGCGGTCGAGGCCGGGGCTTCGCGGATCGTGACGCTGGGCGGCGATGGCACGATCCACGAGGCCGCCAATGGCCTGCTGACCGCCCGGGTGGACCAGCGTCCCCCGATCACCGTCATCGCGGCGGGCACGGGCAATGACCTCGCCAAGCTGT
Organism: uncultured Gemmatimonadales bacterium; assembly: GCA_963709905.1. GTDB lineage: Bacteria > Gemmatimonadota > Gemmatimonadetes > Gemmatimonadales > GWC2-71-9 > JADJOM01. Next base: position 114,422 of record CAVPYI010000002.1, on the reverse strand, counting down.
GCGGCACCCTGGGGCTCACTCCCGCGGCAGCGATCGAGCGGCTGGCCGGAGGCAGCATCCGCCGGCTGGACGTGGGCGAGGCGTGGGGAGAGTTCTTCCTCAACTCGGTTGGCGTGGGCTTCGACGCCGAGGTCGCGGAACGCCTCAAGCTGCTCAAACACGGCCGGGGCCTGGCGGCGTATCTGCTGACGGTTCTCCGGACCCTGAACGACCGCCAACCGTTCGATGCCGAAGTCGAGGCCGGATCGCACAGCTTCAGCGATCGGCTGTTGCTGCTCGAGGTGGGAAACGGGCCCGTCGTCGGCGGTGGATTCCGGATTACTCCACTCGCCCAGCCGGATGACGGGCTGTTCGACGTCTGTGCCATCCAGGACATGCCGATACCGCTCATTCTCAGCCGCCTCCCCCTGGTCATGCTCGGGCGCCATCTCGGGCTCAGACAGGTGCGGCATTTCCAGTGCGACCGGCTGACCATCCGCAGCCGGACCGGAGAGCTGATGGCCCAGATGGACGGTGAGGTGCGGCGGCGCAACGAGCCGCTGGAAGTCCGCCTCATCCCGGCGGCCCTGCCCATCCTGGTGGCGACATGACCGGGCAACGCCACTTCGCCAGCGACAACAGCGCCGGCGTCCACCCGGCGGTGCTGGCGGCCATCGCCGAGGCCAACGTCGGTCATGAGCCGGCGTACGGGCACGACCCGTACAGCGAGCGGGCGGCCGGGCTGTTTCGGGGCCACTTCGGAGAAGCGGCCCGGGCCTGGCTGGTGTTCAACGGGACCGCGGCCAACGTGCTCGGCCTGAACGCCCTGACCCAGCCACACCACGCGGTGATCTGCGCCGATGGCGCCCACATCAACGTGGACGAGTGCGGCGCGCCGGAGCGCTTCACCGGCTGCAAGCTGCTGCCGGTCCCGACACCGGATGGCAAGCTCCGGCCGGCCGACATCGCGCCGTGGCTCGGTTATCGAGGGGACGAACACCGGGTCCAGCCCCGGGTGGTCTCCATCAGCCAGGCAACCGAAGTCGGCACGGTCTACCAAGTGGGGGAGATCCGGGCGCTGGCGGAGGCGGCGCACCAGCACGGACTGCTCCTCCACATGGACGGCGCCCGGCTCGCCAACGCCGCCGTGAGCCTGGGGGGTTCGCTGCGCGACTGCACCACCGATGCCGGGGTGGACGTGCTTTCGTTCGGCGGGACCAAGAACGGGCTGTTGGGCGCCGAAGCCGTGGTGTTCCTCCACGGCGGCGGCGATGCCGATATGCCGTTCCAGCGCAAGCAGGGCATGCAGCTCGCCAGCAAGATGCGGTTCCTGGCGGCTCAGTTCATCGCCCTTCTGGGCACGGATCTCTGGCAAGAGAGTGCCGCGCACGCCAACCGCATGGCCCGGCTGCTCGCCGCCCGGGTCCGGGATGTGCCGCGGATCACGGTGACCCAGCCGGTGGAGGCCAACGGGGTGTTCGCCCGGGTGCCACCCGAGCATATTCCGGCCCTTCAGGCCCGAGCGTCCTTCCTCGTCTGGAATGCCGGGACGTCGGAGGTCAGGTGGATGACGGCGTGGGACACGACGGAGGACGACGTGGAGCGATTCGCGGTGGCGGTGCGGGAGATCGTGCGATGAGGTGGAGCGAGGTCGTCGCGGCGGCGGCCGTGACGGTCGCCATGCTGGCCACGGTCGGGCAGGCGCAGGACTCGGTGGCGGTCGCGCCTGCCGACTCCGTCCCGCTGGCCGAGTCCACGGGCCCACCCGACACGCTGGCATTCGCGCGCGCTCCGACCAGCCCGATGGGCGCCCTCTGGCGCTCGTTGCTGATCCCCGGCTGGGGGCAGGCCAAGGTCAACCGGAAGCTGACCGGCGCGGTGTTCGTGGTCTGGGAGGGCGTCACGCTCGGCATGAGCATCAAGACCAGCCATGAACTCGCCTACCTGCGGAGAACCGGGTCCGGCAGCGTGAATTCGAAGAAGCAGGAACGGCAGGACTGGCTGGTACTGCTGGGATTCAATCACCTGTTTTCGGCTATCGAAGGCTACGTCTCCGCCCATCTGTGGGACTTTCCGCAAGATCTGGAAATCACCGCGGCCCCGATTCCCGGGGGCATCGGCGCCGCCGTCAGTATCCCGTTGCGAATCCCGTGAACTCGGCGCCCATCGGCATCTTCGACTCGGGCCTGGGCGGGCTGACCGTCGCCCGTGCCATCTACGAGCGACTGCCGGGCGAGTCCACGATCTACTTCGGGGATACGGCGCGGGTTCCGTACGGACCCAAGAGTCCGGAGACGGTCCGCCGATACAGTCACGAGATCCTGCGATGGCTCCTGGGAGAGGGGGTCAAGCTGGTGGTTGTGGCGTGTAACACCAGTACGGCGCACGCCCTGGCGATGCTGCGGGAGGAATCCCCGGTGCCCGTCATCGGGGTCATCGAGCCGGGGGCGCGCGCGGCCGTGCGGGCGACGCGAGAGGGGCCGATCGGGGTCATCGGCACGGCCGGCACGATCGCCAGCAATGCCTACGTCCGGGCGATCCACGCTCTGGCTCCGGGAATCCGCATAGAACAGGCGGCCTGTCCGCTGCTCGTGCCGCTCGCGGAAGAGGGCTGGTTCGATCACCCGGCCACGGAGCTTGTGGCCCGCGAGTACCTCGGTCCGCTGTTCAAATCCGGGGTACGCGCCCTGGTGCTGGGATGCACTCATTACCCGCTGCTCAAACCGCTGCTCGGGCGGGTCATGGGAGCCGGCGTGCGTCTCATCGACAGCGCCGAAGAGACCGCAGGATCGGTGGCGGAGACCGTCGTCGCGGAGGGCCTCGATGCGCCCCGGGGCGACCCGGTCTACCATCGCTTCGTGGTGAGCGACGATGAACCCAGATTCCGCCAGGTCGGCGCGCGGTTCATCGGGGAGCGGCTCAGCGCCGCCGAGGTCGTGCCCCTGGGGTAGGGTGGCGAGGTCCGGAACGGGGATCCCGGTCCCGGGTGGCTGCGTTCCCTCGGGGAATACGGGCGGGTCGCTCAGGTTGGCGGCGAGTCGAGCAGGCGGGCTGCCCCGGCCAGCTCGCTGGCCACGCCGTCCACCGTGCCGAGCCCGCTCTTCAGCCGGATGAGCGCCAGGCGGATGCTCTCCAACGCGCTCAGGAGCGCCATCCGGCGATCGGTGACCGCCTTCCGGGCCCGCTCCAGGTCGTCCAGCAGCAGTTTCTGGCGATCGGCGGCGGGCCCGGGGAGTGTCTGGGCATTTCCCTTGGTCTCGGTCGCGGCGGCCAGCAGCTCCTGTTCGCGCCGGTCGAGGCCTTCGAGAGCTCCTTCGAGGCGTTCGATCGTAATTCGAGCCTTCGGAAGGTGGCGCCTGGCGCCGGGATCGAGACTCTCGAGCGACGTCAGCACCCCGTGCTGGCTTGGAGTCTGCCCGGCTCCGAGTCCCTCCTGTGGAAGCCTCCAGCTCCCCCAGCCGGAACAGCAGCCGACCGACCTTGCCGGTCCACAGCCGATGAAGGCGACGGTCCATCCGGCCGGACGCAGCCAGCATCGTGATCCCGATGACGACGCATGCCATGGCCAGGCACACGGCAACGAACAGCGCTACCAGCGCGGCGCTGGAGACCACGTAGTGGCCCGGACTCACTTCGCGCCGTTCCGCAAGGGCCGCGATGATCGTTACCACCGACAGGGCAAGCACTCCGAGAAGACTCAGCCAGCGCAGGCGCCTGCGCCGGGCAAATCGTGAGTCGGCCCGTTGAGCCGCCACGACCGCCTCACGTTCGCTGTCGATCGCGAAGACCCCGTTTCGCAGGTCGGCGAAGCCGAAGCCCTGGCGTGCCAGCTCGCGCATGCCTACGGGGATCTGCGCCCACAGGGCGGGGACCACGACCGCGAGCACCACGGCGGTAAAGGCGGCGCGCGCGGTCGGGGTGTTCCCGCGGACCATCTGCGGCACCACGATGGCGAGGATCACCCCGTTGCGGAAGAACTGGTCCGCTCGCACCGTCCAGATCCGGATCGGCGCCGGCACTTCGACCCGCCGGGCCCGGACCTGCTCGAGGGCCTCGACCAGCGCTTCGCCGGTGAGAAAACGATCCTCGGGCGCCTTGGCCAGACAGCGATCGACCGCGCCAGAGAGTGCCGCGGGCAGGTCCGGCCGGATGCGGGACACGGGAACCGCAGCCTGGCTGATGTGGGCCACCATGATGGCCTGGGCGCTCTCGCCGTCGAACGGCAGCCGGCCGGTCAGCGCGAAGTAGGCCACCACGCCCAGCGAGTAGAGGTCGCTCCGGCCGTCGATCTTGTCTCCCGCCGCCTGCTCCGGGCTCATGAACTGCGGAGTGCCGACCGTTTCGCCCATCTGGGTGAGGCCGGACGCGGCCAGCGACCGGGCAATCCCGAAATCCATGACCAGCGCGCGGCCAGTGGCGCGTTCGATCAGGATATTGTCGGGCTTCACGTCGCGGTGGACCACGCGGCGCGCGTGGGCGTAGGACAGGGCCCAGGCCACCTCCTGTAAGAGGCGCGTGGCGTCGGGTACCGGCAGCGGACCCTGGCGCTTCACCCGTTGGGTGAGGGTCTCGCCCTCGACGTACGTCATCACGAAAAAGAGCAGGTTCCCGGTTTCTTCGACGCTGTGCACAGCCACGATATTCGGATGGGAGAACGCGGCCGCGGTTCGAGTCTCACGCAGAAAGCGCTCCCGAAGCTCGGGCCGGGTGGCCATGTCGGGAGGGAGAACCTTGATGGCGACCGGCCGGTCCAGCCTCAGGTCGCGGGCCAGGAACACCGCGCCCATCCCGCCGCGGCCGAGCTCTCGTTCCAATGCGTAGCGCCCCGCGATGGCCGCGGATAATTCCTGAGCGATCGGGTCGAGCAGTGGTGTATCGGGCATTGGATCAGGGCGTGAACCGGGCCAGCGTGGCCTCGCCGGCACCGGCGACTGCATACCGGTAGCCGTCGAGCCAGGCCCCCGGATTGACGTACAGCCGACCGGGCGCGGTTTGTTCCACCACCGGGCGATGGGTGTGTCCCATGCCGAGCAACGACACCCCGGGCTCCTGGTGCAGCCGGGCCCGGGCCCAGCGCAGCTGGCGTTCGGCCGACGCGGCGAGCTCCGCTTCGGTGCGGTCGCGGTCGCCCAGGTAGCCGCTCAGGCGATCGACCAGCCAGAGCCCCAGATCGGGGTGCAGCGCACGGTACAGGGCGATGGTGCCGGGGTGACGGAGGAGCCGGTGGAGGACCCACCCGGACCAGTGGGACTCGGTGATCCCGTCCCCGTGCACCACCATCGCGGGGTGGCCGTTGAGCTCGAAGCGACCCACGGCCGGGGCGAAGCCGATGCCGAGCTCCGTCTCCCAGAAGTCGCCGCCCCAGCGGTCGTGGTTTCCGCCGACCAGCAGGATCGGGAGCCGGCGCTGGAGCGCCGCCAGGGCGCCGACAACCCGGAGCCCCCGGCGTGGCACGGTGCGGGTGTAGGCGAACCAGAATTCGAACAGGTCGCCCGTGATGACCAGGCCGTCCCCGAGCGAGGGGACGGTGTCGAGAAAGGCGAGAAAGGCCGCTTCCGCCTCGGAGGAGCCGCGGCCGAGGTGAGCGTCCCCGACCAGCACAACGCGCTGGCAATGCACGAGCGAAAGGTGGGCGGACCGGCGGACCGGCGGAAGGGCGGGATTCGGGATGGTCGCATGGCCCAGGTTCCGCTATCCTTTCCATCCGCTCCATCCGCCGAGCCGCCGAGCCGCCTACCACCGAGCTACCTGTGCGTCAGCCCCTCGCCGAATCCGTCACCACGGTCCGAGTCAACTACTCCGAAACCGACCAGATGGGAGTCGTGTATCACGGTCGGCACGTCGTCTGGCTGGACATCGCCCGGACGGAACATCTGCGCCAGGCGGGATACAGTTACCGCGAGCTTGAGGAGCAGGGCATCCGGCTGGTAGTGACCGATCTCAGTATCCGTTATCGCCAGGCCGCCCGATTCGACGACGTGATCCGCATCCGATGCCGGGTCGCGGAAGCGACCTCACGGCGGGTGGTGTTCAGCTACACGCTCGAGGAAGCCGAATCCGGAACCCGGATCGCCGAGGCGGAGACGACTCTGTTCTGCCTCGATTCCGAGCGGCGTTTCGCCCGCCTGCCGGAGCCGGTCCGCCTCGCCCTGGGAGGCTCGCACCGTTCATGATGGGTCGGCGTGGTCTGATCCCGCTCCTCCTGCTCTCGCTGGCCCTGCCGGGCGCGCTTCCCGCCCAGGGGGAATCGAGCGTCGAAGCCCTGGCGCAGGTGCTCGCGGCAGAGGACGCCCGACACTTCGAGGAGCCGGTTTTCCGCCGGGCGCTCGCCGATCGCGACAGTTCGGTGCGCGGCCAGGCGGCGCTTGGTCTGGGGCGACTGCGGGATTCCCGCGGCATCGCCCTGCTCACCCCGGCCCTCAACGATCCGGACCCCGAGGTGCAGCGTTCCGCGATTGTCGCCCTCGGGATGCTCGGTGATTCAGCCGCCACCCCGGCACTGGTCCAGCGGGCCGGGGAGACGGCACCGCTCACCAGCCGGGCCGCGGTGGAACTGCTGTCCGCCTTGGCGCGGCTCGGCGGGACCGGGGCTCGGTCGGTTCTGAGTTCGGTGCTCGACCGCTCGGTCTGGAACGACCGCACCGACAGCAATTTCCTCCGGCACCGCGCGGCGCTCGATGCTTGGCGGCTCGGGTCCGGCGCCCCGGTCACCCAGCTGCTTGGGCTCACCCGGGACGAAAAGGAAGAACTCCGGGCGGCGGCGATCTATTCGTTGGTCCGGCTCCGCGCGGTCGAGGCGGTGTCCCGATTCATGGAGGCCGCGAGCGATCCCTCCTCCAGCGTTCGTGCGGTGGCCGTCCGCGGCTTGACTCGGGCGCTGGCCGACTCGGCCGGGGTGCCCGCCTCGGCCGTCACCGACATCCTGGTCCGGGTCGCCCGTGACAACGACCCGGGGGTCCGCATCAATGCCCTCCGCTCGGCCGGCAGCTTCCGCGAACCGCGGATTTCCTCCCGGCTGGTTCACCTGCTCGACGATCCGATTCCCAACGTCCAGGTCCAGGCCGCCATGACTCTGGGCGAGCTCGGCGGCGCCGAGGCGTCCGAGGGGCTGGTGCGGATCCTGGCCGGTTCCAAGGGGAGCTTTGCCCGGCGGCGCGAGGCACTCCTGAGTCTTGCCCGGATCGACACTGCGGCCTTTGCCCGCCAGGTCGGGGCCTGGGCCTCGGCCAGCGACTGGCGGGAGCGGGCGACCGCCGCGGAAGGATGGTCGAGAGCCGATCCGGCGGCGGCGGCTCGATTCCTGACCGACCCGGATCCCCGGGTGATTGCGGCCGCGCTCCAGGCCTGGGGAGCCGCCGTGCCCGGGCCGGATCGGGGCCGCTACACCGACGCGTGTCGACCGCTGGCCCGGCACCACGATGCCGCCATCCGAAGCCTGGTGGCCGACGCGTTGGGACTGGCAGGCGCTCCCTCGGACGTGCCGCTCCTGGTGGAGATGTACCGGCTCAGCCCACGGGACTCGTTTCCGGAGGCCGCCCAATCGGCGCTCGCGGCCATCGTGGCAATTGCCAGGGCATCGCCCGACCGCCGGGAGAGCATCGAACGCTCGGCGCTGGGTGGCCTGCCCATGCCCGACAACTACCTGATCCGTCGCTGGGCGGAAGCCAACTGGCCGGCCGCAGCCGCGCTCTGGGGGCCTGGCTATCCGCTTTCGACCGGCCGCACCATGGAAGACTACCGCGACATCGTCCGGCAGTTCGTGGTGGGCCCCGACAGCGTGCGCTACCCGAAAGTACGGCTCGATGTCCATCAGCTCGGGATGATCGAGTTGGAGCTCTTCGGGCCGGAGGCGCCGCTGACGGTGGCCAGCTTCCTCCGTCTGGTGGATCGCCGCTATTTCGACGCGCAGCGGTTTCACCGGGTGGTGCCTAATTTTGTGGTACAGGGCGGGGACCCGCGGGGGGACGGATGGGGGGGGCCGGGGGGCGCTATCCGCGATGAGATCAACGACCGGCGCTACGAACCGTACACGGTGGGAATGGCGCTTTCCGGGCCGGATACCGGCGGGAGTCAATGGTTCATCACGCTGAGCGCCCAGCCGCATCTGGACGGCGCCTACACGGTGTTCGGCGAGGTTTCCGACGGGGTCCCCGTGCTCCTGCGGATCACCCAGGGCGATCTCATTCGGAGCATACGCCGGTGATCTCACGCGCCATGCTGCTGGTCGTCGCCGGCCTGCTGGGCACCCTGCCGGGCCTGGCCGAAGCGCAGTTCTACCTGCTGAGCGAGAACAAGGTCCAGTACCGCCACCTCGACTGGCACGTGCTCAAGGGGCCGCGGGTGGATGTCTACTACTACCCGGCCGAAGCCGACCTGGCGCCGGTGGCTCTGGCCTATGCGGAGGAGAGTTACGACGCGCTGTCACCCAAATTCGGCCACAGCGTCCCCAGCCGGATTCCGCTGGTCATCTACGCATCACACACCGATTTCGAGCAGACCAACATCCTCCCGTTCAACCCCCCGGAAGGGTTGCTCGGCGTGACCGACTTTCTCAAGCGCCGGGTGACGCTTCCGTTCCGCGGGAACATGGCCGAGTTCCGGCACACCCTGCGGCACGAAATGGTTCATGTATTCCAGATCAGCCTGATGTCCGATCGCTACAACCGGTCGCCACGTGCCGCCCAGATACCGATCCCCCTGTGGTGGACCGAGGGGTTGGCCGAACTATGGTCGGGCGGGGAGGACGCCCGGGACCAGATGATCCTTCGCGATCTGGTGCTGGGCGGCCGCCTCCCGCGCCTGCAGGCCCTCGGCTATGTCACCGGTGGCATCGTGTACCCGCTCGGCGGCCGCATCCACCGCTGGCTGGCCGACAGCTACGGCGACTGGCGGGTGACCTCGCTGTACCGGGAGCTCTGGCGGTACGAGAGTTTCGAGGCGGCCATTGAAGGCACCTACGGACGCTCGCTGTCCCGCCTGAACGAGGAGTTTCAGGAGGCCATGCGCCGCGAATACTACCCATCGGTCGAAGGGCGGACCTCCCTGCCGGCGACGGCCAGCCTGGTGGCCTCCGCGGCCATCAAGCCGACCTACGCGCCCGACGACAGCGCCGGGGGCCAGGTGATCTACGCCACCGGCGGCAACGGCTTCATCACGATCGAGGAGCGCCCACTCGATGGCGGCGATCCTACGTCGCTGATCGCTTCCGGCCGCAGCGTGTCCTTCGAGAACCTCCATGCCTTCGATTCGCGAATCGACGCGTCGCGACCGGGACTGCTGCTGCTCAGCTCCCGGTTCCAGGACCGCGATGCGCTGGTGGTCTTCGACCGCCGCAGGCGGAAAGTCGTGGGTCGGTACCAGTTTCCGGGGCTGGTGTCGATCCTCTCCCCCATCTGGGGGCTGGACGGGACCTCGGTGATCTTCAGCGGGCTGGCCGAGAGCGGGCTCTCGGATCTGTACCGGGTCAGCCTGCCGGATGGCCGGCTCGAGCACCTGACGGACGACCCGTATCAGGACCTCGATCCCAGCCTGAGTCACGACGGTACGCGGGTCGTCTTCGCCTCGGACCGCACCGCGGGCGGGCTCGAGGGCGCCGTGAATCTCTTCGTGCTCGAGCTCGAGTCGCGGACCGTACGCCAGCTGACCTACGGACACTGGGTGGACGAGACACCCCGCTGGCTCGCGGACGACCGCATCCTGTTCAGCTCGAGCCGGGACGGAGTGCTCAACGCCTTCACCGTCGACACGGCGGGCCATGGCCGGCGGGAGACCTCCGCCTGGACCGGCGTATTCGATGCGGCCCCCGCGGGTGACCGGCGCGCGCTCCTGGTGGGCGGCTTCCACGATCTCTCGCTGGGCATCTATCTGTATCCTCAGGACTCCGCCGCACGGGAGGACCAGTTCACGCCGACCGAGGCGCCGCCCCACAGCCAGTGGTCCTGGCCCGCCGGGGCGGGCGGAGACGTCGCGCAGACCGGGGGTGAGCCCTACCGCCGCAAGTACACCTTCGATTTCGCAGCCGGGCAGTTCGCCTACGTGCCGCGGGTCGGGACGGGGCAGGGGGTGACGGTGCTCATGAGCGACCTGCTGAGCGACAATCTGTTCTACATGAACTTCTCTACGTTCCAGGGGCGGGGCGCCGAGAGCCTGCTCAACAACCTCAGCGTGCTGGGGTTGTATCTCAATCAGACCCGCCGGCTCAACTGGGGGGTCGGCATGTTCCGGTTCAAGGGCAACCAGTACGAGGGGGACTACTTCCCGGCGTATACCGAGAACACGGTCGGTGGCTTCGGCCTGCTGCGGTATCCGCTCTCGAAGTTCGAGCGCATCGAGGGGCAGGTCAGCCTGGAGCGTTCACGGCGATTCGACCTGACGTTGCCGGTCGCGGAGCCGTTGCGGGAGGGGTGGATCGCCTCGCAGTTCGTCTCGTATGTTCACGATAACGCGCTCTGGACTTCGACCGGCCCGATCGACGGTCACATCTTCGCGGTTTCCACCGGCATCGCCAGCGACTTCAGCAACGCCCGGTTCGACAGCTACACCACCGTGATCGACGGCCGGCAGTACCTCCGGCTGGGCCGGAAGAGCGCGCTGGCGGTGCGCGCCACGGGTTTCTACAGCGGGGGCGACCGGCCACAGCGCGTCAATATCGGAGGGACGCTGGGAATTCGCGGCTATCCCCGCTACGGCTACATCATCGGCTCGCACGCCTGGCTGCTGAATTCGGAGATTCGTTTCCCGCTACTCGATTACTTTACCTTCGGCACCCCGCTCGGGGCACTGCGCTTTCCGGAGATCCAGGGGGCGTTCTTCGTCGATCTCGGCCAGGCCTGGCTGGAGCGGGCCGCCGACCGGGCCATTCTGGGCAGTTTTGGCGTGAGTTTCCGTTGGCCAGTCGTACCCGGTCTGGTGCTCCGGCTGGATTGGGGGCGCCGGTTCTCCGACGGCGATTTCCGGGGTTACGGGTTGCTTCCCGAGCAAAAGCGGCGCAGCTTCGTGCAGTTCTTCTTCGGATATAACTACTGATGCCGCAATGGGTTCGGCTTGACCGCCCAATAGGGGTGGTCTATCTTGCGCTCGGACTGGCGGGGTGTCGGACCTCGGCCGCCGCGCTCATGCCAACCGGGCTCCACTCGGTCGACTCGGCCACGGTCGCTGGCTGGGTCGGGGCGACGGCACCGCGACAGAATGCGCTCCATCGGTTTACCTGGCTGTATCAGGACGAACAGGCCAGCAAAGGAGGGCGGGGCAGTGCCCGGATCGCGGGTACCGATTCCCTGCGGTTCGATTTCGCGGGGTCCCTGGGAATCGGGAAAGGGTCGGCCATGGTAGTGGGCGACTCGGCCATGTGGGTAGTGCCGGACCGGTCGGTCGACGAACTGGTCCCGGGGATCGCGTTGCTGTGGGCGGTACTGGGCGTGGCCCGCGCTCCGGCTGGTGGGGACGAACTCGCGGGTCTCGAGCAGGACGGTCGCACCGCCTGGCGCTACGCGCGCGGCACGGACACGGTCAGCTATCTTCGGGTGGCGGGCGATCCGGTCACCCTGTCGGCGGAAGTCCGGCGCGCTGGATCCGTGATCGGGCGAAGCCAGCTGACCGCGCGGCCGGATGGGACGCTGCTGAAGGCGCGCCTGACGGCGCCGATGGTCCCGAGCAAACTGGAGATCACTTTTTACGCGACCTTGCCAACGCCGTCCTTTCCTCCCGAAACCTGGGCTCGCCCTGGCGAGCCTTAGCGTGCTGCTGCTGACGGGGTGCCTGTACGGCTTCACCGGTGGCGGTTTCCCGCCGGAAATCAAGACCGTCGCCATTCTGCCGTTCGACAACGTGACCGCCGAGCCGAGTCTCACGCAGGAAGTCTCGGATTCGGTGCGGGCGGCGGTGCAGGGCCGCCTCGGCCTGCGCCAGGCGGGTGAAGCCAGCGCCGATGCCATCGTGCGGGGGAGCATTACCAGGTACGACCCCGACGTGGTGTTCGCCTTCACCGGCGGCACCAACAGCCGGGTGACGGTCAACAAGCGGCTGGTACAGATGACCGTCACGGTGGAGATCGTCAACCGGGACGGCAAGAGTCTCTGGCAGCGGAGTGGCATGACACTCGACGGAGAATACGAGCCCGGCCGGGACACCGAAGCCCAGGCCCGGGGCCGGGCCTTGAGCAAGCTGGTGACCAACATCGTGGACGGAGCCCAGTCGCAATGGTGACCCCGGGCCTGCGGTCCAGGCGGGGCGGCAGCACGGCCGGCTGCATGGTGTCGCTCCTCATTTTCGTGGCCGCCGTGTATTACAGCTTCATCTTCGGACAGCCATGGTTCCGGTACTACCAGCTGCTGGACGAGATGCGGGTCTCGGCCCGCCTGGCACCGACGCTGAGCGACGGAGTCATCAAACGGCGGCTGGAGCAGAAGGCCGAGGAGCTGTCGCTGCCCGACGAGGCCCGCAAGTTCGAGATCACCCGCTCGGGCAAGCCGCGGAAGATCACCATCACCACCAAGTACAGCGAGACAATCAGCGGTCTGCTGATCTCCCACACGTTCCACTTCACTCCCACCGCGGAAGAGCCGCTCTAGGCCGGAGCAGGCCGGATCCGCGACCGTAGCGGCGGATCGATCGACAGTGGCCGTGTCCCAGGTCGTGCCGTCGGTGAGGACTCCAGCGCCGCCCTCGGTTCACTGTGGCAGGGCGGCAGGGGTGGCCCATGAACCTCGACACATCCGGAAAGATCCGTTCCCGGCAGGAAGCGGCGCGCTGGCGTGCCGACGAACCGGGCAAGGTCGTGTTCACCAACGGGGTGTTCGATCTCGTTCACCCGGGCCATGTCGCGATTCTCGAGGCGGCGCGCCGGGAGGGCGAGGTCCTGGTGGTCGGGGTCAACGGCGACGCTTCCGCCCGCCGTCAGGGGAAAGGCCCCAACCGGCCGATCGTCTCCGAAGGGGCCCGCGCCCGGGTGATCGCCGCGTTCGAGGCGGTGGATTGCGTGGTCATCTTCGATGAGGATACGCCGCTCGAACTGATTCGGGTGCTCGAACCCGACGTGCTCGTGAAGGGCAGTCACTACGGGCGGGATACCACGATCGGCGCCGATATCGTCGAGGCCCGCGGAGGGCGAGTGACGCACGTTGACCTGGAAGTCGGATATTCGACCACCGCGATCGTGGAGCGTGTGCGTGACGCGACCTGATGGACGGAACGACGATCAGCTGCGGCCGGTCGTGCTGGAGCGCAACACCAACCCTTACGCGGAGGGTTCCTGCCTCATCCGTATGGGAGGCACGCTGGTCCATTGTACGGCGTCCGTCGAACCGGGAGCCCCCGGCTGGAAACGCGGATCCGGCGAAGGCTGGGTCACCGCCGAGTACGCCATGCTGCCCCGGGCGACGGCCGAGCGCACCGAGCGGGAGCGACGCGGGGCCGGGGGGCGAACCCTGGAGATCCAGCGACTGATCGGCCGGTCGCTCCGGGCCGCGATGACGACAATGGCCTTCGGCGATTGGACGATCAAGATCGACTGCGACGTGCTCACCGCCGACGGCGGCACCCGTACGGCGAGTATCACCGGGGGGTGTGTTGCACTGGCGGACGCCTGTGCCTGGCTGGCGGCACGGGCCGGCATCCCGAATCCGTTCGGGCAGCTGGTGGCCGCCGTCTCGGTGGGAATCGTCGGCACCGACCCCCGGCTCGACCTGGCCTACGTGGAAGACCGCGACGCCGGTGTGGACGCCAATGTCGTCATGGTTCATCCCGATCGCTACGTCGAGGTCCAGGGGACCGGGGAGCACGGCACCTTCGGGCGCCCGGAACTCGATCGCCTGCTCGGGCTGGCCGATGCCGGGATTCGACAGCTGTTCGCCGCTCAGCGCAAGGCCCTCGGCTGGTGAAGCTGCTGTTCGCCACCCGGAGCGCCGGCAAGCAGGCGGAAGTACGCCGAATGCTCGAGGCGGCCGGACACGAGGTGGTCTTCCCGGATGATGCGGGCGTACCGGAAAGTCCGCTCGAGGAGGGACTCGAGGTCTCCGACAGTTTCGAGACCAACGCCCGCCTGAAGGCCGAGTATTTCCTCCGCCACACCGGACTTCCCACCATCGCCGACGATTCCGGACTCGAGGTGCTCTCGCTGGGTGGCCTCCCCGGGGCTCGCTCCAAGCGCTGGGCCAACGCGTCAGGGAGTCCCGCCGAAATCGACCGGGCCAACAACGCCGAGCTGCTGCGTCGCTTGGCCGGAGCCCGGGAGCCGCGGCGGCGGGCTCGGTACCGGTGCGTGCTGGTGCTCCTGCGGACCGCGGGCGCCCTCCCGGAGGCATTCGAAGGGTCCTGCGGGGGTGTCATCCTGGAGACGCCCCAGGGGAGCGGTGGCTTCGGCTACGATCCGCTCTTTCTGAGCGACGACCTGGGCAGAACTTTCGGCGAGGTGAGCGGAATCGAGAAGGACGCGGTCAGTCACCGGGGCAGGGCGCTCGCGGCTCTGGTGGGCCGGCTCGGCCCGGGCGGCTGACTCACAGCCTCCGCCCCCGGGCGGAATACTCGATCAGCCGGGCGAGGCGCCGGCCTCTGGTCTCTTCCTTCCGGGCGCTGATCATCCAATAGCTGACCGTGCGCTGATAGGAGGGCGCCTGGGCCTGGAAGAACGCCCAGGCGCGCTTGTTGGCGCGAAAGCTTCGCCGCTGAGCCGGCGTCAGGGTCGCGTTGCGGCGCTGTTCGTAGGCGTAGATGCTCGATTTGTCGTCGGTGCGGCGCCGGAAGGCCGCCAGGCCGGCCGCTCGCATCCGGCCGCGTTTCGTGAGCTCCGCGACTCGAGCGATATTGATCGCGCTCCAGGTGCTGCCGCGGCGGCGGGGCGTGAAGCGAATGCGGTAACTGGTCTCGTCCAGGCGTCTTCGAATCCCGTCTATCCAGCCGAAACAGAGCGCTTCATCCACCGATTCGGGCCAGGTGATGCTCGCCCGCCCAGTCCCCTTCCGGTAAAAACCGACCACGAGTTCGCTGGCGCTGAGGTGGTACTTCGCCAGCCAGGCACGAAAGTCGGATGGTTTGGCGAAGAACCTGGGCTTCATGGACCGACCCGACGGTTCATACAGCGGTCGGCACTCGCCCGGGGTGGCGGCCGACGCGATGGCCGATCAACTCGGTGACCGCACTCGCGAAGAACAGGCCCGCTCCCGCCCACGCCGGGGCGAGGTGCAGGGGATCGGTGTAGCCCTCGATGTAGTGAATGCCGATGGCGCATCCGAAGCCAGCGGTCCCCGCCAGCAGAACCGCCTGCCAGTAAGCCCGAGTAGGTGGCGAGAACCAGGTACAGATCAGCACCAGGACCCCGGTGGCGACCAGCCCACCTCCGAAACCCGCGCGGTCGTGGGCGATGAGCGGCACCAACCGGGTACTCACCAGGTCGAGGGAATCGCGACTGATCCCGATGAAGGCCAGGTCCGACGGGAAATGCTGCCTTCGCCGAATCCGACCGAAGCCAGCCGCGTTCGGACCCGCGGGCGAGGTGACGGGTTCGCCACAGCCCGAGGCCGAAACACGGAATGAGTGCCAGGGTAGCGGCCCCATGCCAGCTGTCGAGATACCCGTATCCGAGGTAGGCGAGGAAGCTGGCGAATCCGAGAATCCCGCTCGTGGCGAAGGCCCACCACGCCCACGAGGCGCCGGCACGAAGCGGAAAGGCCGCCAGCCAGGAATAGAGGGTGGCGATGGCCAGCAGCGCACCACCGAACGCAACCCGATCATGGAACATGAAACCGACGATCCGGCACTCGGCCACAGCACAGAGCGCCTCGGCCGACATGCCAAGAAAGTCGACGTCGTGTGGCAGGAACTCGCGTCTGAATGAGACAAACAGGGCGAAGGCGCCGGAGAGTGCGAGCGCCACCGCCGTCAGGGTGAGGAGCGGTCGACCGTCCTCGATCAGACCGTCGATCAGGCCGGTGTCATCCCGCACGGGTTCCCCAGCGAGGCGCTCTGGGGGCGAAGCACCGGGACTCCATCCGCAACCCTAAGGCAGGAGGTTGAGAATGATGCCGCACGTCCCACACGAGGCGGGGAACGGCAAGCTGAATTTCGGACGCCCTATTCCACTGAAAAACGAGGCCTCGTGTCCGCAACTGGGACACACTCCTCCCGCCTTGGCGATGACGTGACGGCGGTTGAGCCGCTGCAGGCCGAGCCCGAGCCCGGTGAGCGCCACAAAGACGCCGACGATGTGAATGAGCGGGACGAACACAAGCACGGATCCGACGGCCAGCCCACCCAGAATGAATCGGCTCGCCGCCAGAGCCCGCTCTCGCATGGAAAGGTCGCCGCACTCGATCCACGCCTGGTCTCCGCGGGCACCGTTCTCCGCGCGAACCGAAACCTGAAGCCTGGTTACTTGCACCCAGAACCTCCGACCATCATGGTGTCCCCTGCCCGCGGGAGGCGCCCCGCCCGTCATTGAAAGGCGGGGTCTCGACAAGCTACGGCCCTCTCCCGCCAGCCGAAAGCAGATGTGCCGGTGACCGTGGCTGGACGTTAGTGATCGCTGCCCGCAGAGTCCTGGGCCGCTACCCGGGCGCGCGCGCTGTCAGAGGCGTTGAGTGCCTTCTGAACGCCGGACGCACCCGGCAGCTGAGACTGACCGATGACGCTGTCGCGCTCGCGTTCGGTGCGGCCGGTGCTGGTCTTGGTACCGGATGTGCAGGCCAGGGCGGCCACCACGGCTCCGAGCATCAGGGGATGGCGCATTAGCAGTCCTCCGAGGGGCATGAGGTTTCGTGAGGTCCGGTTGAGCCACTGCCGTCGCGGGCGGCGTCTGGCGATCTAGCCGGTCACTCTTCGCAAGGCCCGGTAGGCCCGGGCCAGATCCGGCAACTGGTGGTTGGCGTTGAGACCACTCGGATTTGGCAGGACCCACACCCCCGCGCCCGCCAGATCGTCGGGTTGCCTCCCCGCGGTGGCCCGCGGCTTCCCGAACGCGGTACGATACGCCCCGATCCCGACCACCGCGACCCAGCGCGGCCGGTGGCGCCGCAGCCGCCGGACCAGGGTCCGGCCGCCGTCCCGCAACTGCTCGGGCGTCAGCTCGGCGGCTGTGGCGGTGGCTTCGGCGACCAGGCTGGTCAGGCCGTACCCGAGCTCAAGCAGCTGGTGGTCCTCCCATGGGGCGAACAGTCGGGGAGTGAAGCCAGCGGCATGAAGCGTGGGCCAGAAGCGGTTCCCGGGCGTCGCGAAATGATGCCCAACGGCGGCGGAGTACAGACTCGGGTTGATGCCGCAGAACAGGACCTTGAGATCCCCGGCAAGAAGATCCGGCAACCGATGTCCGTGTGCGGCCAGCACTTCGTGGCGCGTCGGTCTTCGGGGCGGGGGGGGACGCGTGGGAGTGTGGGGGATGGTGACGGGTATCCGGCGAGCTAGGGCTCGCCGGCCTTCGTCGAAGGACGGCTGGTGGCGGCGATCGCCGGGGGAAACAGCAGCCCCTGGATCTGGCGGAGATGGTGATGCAGGTGACCCACGTAATCCTCCATGAAATAGTCGAGTGTGGCCGGCGTGTGCCGCGGCACCGCTTGCCAGGCAAGCTCATCAAGATTATGGCTGGCACGTGGCCGCAGCCGGACGTCGGCGGGAATGCGCGACATCAATCGCGCCAGATGGAGGTTGAACAGTCGCCAGAGATCCACCAGCTCGGCCCACGGGGCCGTCTGATAGTCCTGGATGGCGACCCACGACTGCTGCTCATAGCCGGGGAAGACCAGCGCGTCCTCGGGAAGCGCGCGGTCTTGGCGCCTGTCGACGTTACACGAATGGAACACACGCCGCGCAGAGCAGGCAACCTTTTTCCTGCGTCGCACGTCTATTGGAGGATTCCATCGCGTACAACAGGTCATCGCATGCCCGGCGATTGCAGCAGGCGGCGTTTCATTCATGGAACATCCCTGGCCGCCCTGGCCACGCTCTGGGGTTCCTCCGCGTGGTCGCAGGATAGCGTTCAGGCGCTCCCCGCCCCGCAGTGGCTCCCCAGCGGCGCCTTCCTCCGGGGCATTCCGCGCCTGCTCGAGCTGGCGACCGTCCCGGGGCTGGGTCTCGGCGTGGTCGAGAACGGCGCTACCTGGGTGCGCGGCTTCGGCCGGGCCAGCCTGCCGGATCGCTCGGTCGACAAGAACACGGTGTTCGAGGCCGCCTCGCTGGGCAAGCCGCTGTGCGCCTATGCCGCACTCAGGCTGGTCGATGCCGGCGTCCTGGAATTGAACCGGCCCCTGCACGAGTACCTGGCGCTCCCCGACGGCGACAATGCGCGGATGCGCCGCGTCACGCTCCGGCACGTGTTGAGTCATACCACCGGCCTGCCCAACTGGCGCCGGACCTACGGAGCCCTCGAACCGACGGCCGACCCGGGGAAAACGTTCAGCTATTCCGGAGAGGCGTTCTTCTACCTCCAGCGAGTCATGGAGAAGGTGACCGACACGCCCTTTCCGCGGTTCATGCGCGACCAGCTGCTGGGCCCGCTGGGCATGGACAGCTCGAGCTTCGTGTGGCAGTCGGACTTCGAGGATCGAATGGCGACCGGGTACGATGCGCGCGGCCAGGCGCTCGACGTCATGGCCGCAATCGGCAAACGAACCGAGACGATCGCGGTGGAGTGGAAGCGGGCGCTGCTCGACTGGCGCTACGAAGATGCGGCCCGAGCGGTGCCCCTGGTGAACTCCTCGTGGCCGATCTTGCCGATCTACATGGTGCCGAACGCCGCCTGCTCCTTCCTCACGACCGTTGACGATTACCTCAACTTCCTGAAGCAGGTAGTGGCACGGGAACCGGCCGGCGTACTGGCGCTCGCCGACGAAACCCGCCGCGCCATGGTCACGCCGACGGCCAAACTCAACCGCGAGCTCTCGTGGGGACTGGGGTGGGGCCTGCAGCGAGACCAAGACCGGATGCTGCTCTGGCACTGGGGTGCCAACAACTCCTTCCGCAACTTCGTCATGGCGGATCCGGCCAACGGCCGAGCCGCGGTGGCGTTCACCAACGGTGAGAATGGGCCGCGGGTGTACGAGCGAGTGATCGCCGGCATCACCGGACGGGACCACGCCGCGTTCCTGTGGATCTAGACCGCACCACGCGCAAAGCGCAACCTGGAGAGCGCCTTCGCGGATGAACCGGCACCTGCCCGGGCACCGCGGTCAGGCACCGAACTGGCGCAAGTGGTAATCAAAGTGCCGGTGCGAGAACCGGGCCCAGGAACGATGGGTCATTGAGCCGAAGAAGGCGTGGTCGGGCCACGCCCGCCGATCGTCCTCCGCGACAAACCGGGCAATCAGCCCCTCGAAAGCGGCCAGGTCGGCGGCCCAGGCAGTCGGTCGCGTCACAAACGCCTCCGCCGGGCCCTGGGTGCGCCCGCGCGGCCACGGGATCCAGTACATGACCAGCTGCTTGAGGGGCGGCCACCGCAGCAGCCCCGGGCGAGGCGCAGTCGGCGCGTCGCCCAGGGCATGCCGCATCCGGTCGGAAAGGTGCGTCAGCATTTCCGGCGCGCTCATCCGGCCCCAGCGGGGGCCAGTGGCCGGATCCACGGCTCGAACGCGCGCCAGGAGTGCCGCGAGATCAGAGACGTCGAGGATACTGCGCATGATCACGGCGCCTCCGGCCCGGAATGAAGACCACGGCGAAGGGTCAACCGATCCGGATCAGCGTCCGCGGGTCAGGGCTGAGCGCGCGCCACATCGCCGACGGTTCGGGCCAGCACCCGCACTTTGCCGGGATCGGCGGCTCCCGCAGCATCGCGCTCGAGCTGGGCCGCCAGCCGGGTCAACGCCTCGCGCCGCTCCGCTCCGGCGAGCTTCTCCGCCCGGGCCAGCTCGGCCCGCGCGGCGGACACTCTGTCCGGCGCCAAGCCGTTCGACCGAGTCAACTGGTCCAGATAGGCGCGAGCCACCACCGGGCTGGCGGGCCATTCCAGACGGGGCTGCTCCTGCACGTTCAGGAAATCGAAGTGCACCAGTTTGGCCGCGTCGATCTCGTTCTGGGAAATCAAGGCGTTGGGCACCAGCTCGAGAATGTCGAGCCCGCGCGCGATCTCCGAGCTCACGATGTAGCCATTGTACCAGTACGCCGACCAGGAACCGGCCCCGACCATCTCGGTCGGGTTCATCGGACCGCGGTCGAAGTAGGCGATCTCCCGGGGATGCGCGGCGTCGGTCCAGTCGAATACCGAGATGCCGCCCTGGTACCAGGCCTGCACCATGATGTCGCGCCCGGGGATCGGAACCAGGGAGCCGTTGTGGGCCACGCAGTTCTCGAATGGGGTCTGGGCCGCCGGCAGCTTGTAGTAGCTCCGGAACGTCATCTGGCCGTCGGCCAGGGTGAAGATCGCGTTCGCCCCCCACTCGGGCTTGTCGGTTGCCCGGCAGCGAGGCTGTCCCCCGCCACCCCATTCGTCGGTGAACAGCACCTTGGTGCCGTCGTTGTTGAACGTGGCCGAGTGCCAGAAGGCAAAGTTGGAATCCGCCACCGCCGCGATCCGCTTCGGGTTGGCCACATCCCGGATATCGAGCAGCAGGCCATACCCGCCGCACGCCCCGCCGGCCAGGCCGATGGCCGGATAGACGGTAATGTCATGGCACTGGGTGGGCCCGGGCTCCGGCCGGTCCCGCTCGGAGGGAGGTGGCCCGAAGCGCGCCCGGAGAATGTCGGGCAGGGCAGCCTGCAGCGCGGCGCTGTCGGCGCCGGTCGGGGCACCGCTGCCACGGCGAGCCTGGACGACGCTGTCGAGCAGGGGGTCGGTGAATCTCGAGGGCAGAATGAACTCCCGATCGTCCAGCGTCACCGTGAACGCGCCCTCGGCGCGAGCCTCCGCGACCCGGCGGGCCGCGGCGGCGATGTCCTCCGGTGCATCGCCGTGGGTCGGCGGGGCCACCAGATCATGGAAGATCCGCGGCGAGCTCACGATCGCGGCCTGCTCCGGGTGGGCCAGCGGCACCTTGATGACTTCGATCCTGAACAGCGCCGAATTGGGGTCCTCGTCCGGCCACAGGCTCGAACAGCCCGGCAGTTCGCTGGAGGAGCGGACCGGAGCCGAGCCGGAGACGTAGATGTAGACGTTGGCCGGGTCCTTCGGGTCGCTCACGACCGTGTGGGTATGCGAACCCCGGCAGGTCTGCACGTTGGCGAGGTACTTCGGCTGAGCAATATCGGTAATGTCGAAGACCCGGATTCCCCGCAGCCGGACGGGGCTGACCGTGTCCCGCACGCCCTGCGTACCGCAGTCGATCCGGCCGCCCAGGCCCTCTCCGGACACGAAGAGCAGATTCCGGTACACCGAGACGTCGCTCTGGGACGCCGGACAGAGATAGGCGGTCTTCAGGCTGGGCGCCGTCGGCTTGGAAATGTCCCAGACCTGGTAGCCGTTGTAGTTCCCCTGAATGACGTAAGGGCCGGTGAACGAGAGGTCCGAATTGGTGACACCGGCGAAATCCGTCGGTGGCGGCGTGGTGGACACCAGGCGGAGGTTCCATAACGCCGTGCCCGCGTCCATCACCCCGGCGCGCAGGCCCACGCGCGGGTCGGCGCGGGGAACGGGCGCACCGGTCCCGCCGGCAGTAGTGCTACCGGCGCAACCCGTCAGGGACGGCAACAGCATCACCAGCGCGCCGGACAGGAGTCGGGCTGCGGTGTGTGCGACGCGAACCTTCGATTCGGAGACCATGGCCATTCCAGTGAGAGTAGGAGAACCGGCAACGGACAAGGGCGCACCAGCCTACGGGCTGCGCCCGGCGGGGGCACCGCGTTTCAGCATGGCGTGCATGCGTTCGATCTCGATGGTCTGGTCGGCGTTGAGATCGGAGACAAACTTGAAGAGGGCGTCGTCTTCGGCGGCTCCAGGAACCTCCAGCAGCTGACGCACCATGGTCAGCGCCCCCTGGTGGTGCTGGATCATGAACGTCAGGAAGAGCCGGTCGAACTCCGCCCCCCGGGCATCGTCCAGTTGTGCCAGCTGCTCGGCGGTCAACATGCCGGGCATGTGCATCGAATGGTCCATGCCCGGCGTCCTGCTGTGAACCGAATCCACCTCGGGAATTGGCGCACGCCGGTCCCTGAGCCAGCGCTGCATGAGCGTGATCTCGTCCCGCTGACCCACCACGATTCGTTCGCTGAGAACCCGGACGGCCGGACTCGCCTCGTGCGTGGGTGCCCAGCCGGCCATCACCAGCGCCTGGGCGTGATGCCTGATCATCCCGGACATGAACCGGACCTCCGCGGCGGTGTGTCCGCGGCTGCTGTGCTCGACTCCGACCGCAGCCGGCGCGTGGGCGGCACGGCTGCACGCCAGGAGCGCGGTGACGGTGATCAGACCGGGCGGAAGGAATGCGAACAGGCGCTTCATGATGGCGTCAGGCGCGGCTCGCCGTCGCTGGCTGTCAGGCGCGACCTACGGCTCGGCCTCGGTCGTATCGGCGAGCATCTCGCGGATGACTTGTCGCGCCAGCTCGATATCCTCCTCCGAGGCCACGTGCACCGCCAGTCCGCCAGCCACCGTGCCCACGGAATGTTCCCCTGACACCGCGGACGCGATGCCAGCGGAGGTCAGTGCGGCCTGGACCGCGTACGCATCGCTGAGACTTCGGGATTGGTAGACGATTCGCATGGCGACTCGGACCCTCCGAACGATGAGGGTTGGATGACGGTGCGCCCGATGCCTGAACGACGCTGCGGGCCGCGGAGGCGACCGGCGCCAGCGGCGACGCCACCCGGGCGATGCGGCCGAGGGGCCCTGAGCTCGCAGGACCCCTCGGGGCATGGCTGGCATCGTCAAAGCGGCAGGCTATCAGCCGGCAACCCCGATCTGCTGCAACATGGTAGCGATGTCGAAGTACTGTCGCTGGGCCTTGCTCTTCTCGCCGGCCAGGTCGCAGATGACACAGGAGCGCATTTCGATTCGCTTACCGGTGGCCGGGATCGATCCCTTGGTTGTCATCAGCGGCCCCTGGTGAGTCCCCCGCCAGGTGAGCTCGAGCACCACCTTGTTGCCGCTGGTGTAAGCGGAGTCGAAGGAGGCCTTGGAGTCGGGAAATGCAGCCGCCCAGCCCTTCCAGACTGCGAGCACCTGCTCCACGCCCTGGACCTTCCGATTGGTGGCGACTTCGTCATAGACAAAATCAGGCGTGATGGCCGCTTTGACCGCTTCCCAGTTCTTATCATTGTAGGCGAGCGTCGGAGCCTTGGCGAGCTCGACGAGCTGTTTCTCGGAAAGCATGGTGGATTGCGCTGGCATAATGTACCTCCATGGGTACGAGGTGATGGAGGGAGGATTGGCGCTCCACGAGTGGACGAGCGCTGTGTCCTCGGTGGGAGCGGTGCAGGCCGAGCGCCACAGACCGATCGGGCGGGTTGACCGCGGCTGATTCATCCGCAGAAGTCGTGCGGGTATCCGGCGGGCGGGGATGCACCTGCCCCTACGCAAGATAAATCCCGGCAGCGATGATGTCGACCCCGGAGAACGGTCAGATTCGATCGCGCTGAAAACGTCCAGCCGAGGTCCTTCATGCGCCCACAGGCCGACCTGGTGCTGCGGCGAGGGTCCGCCACTGTCCTTCGGCCTATTCTGCCGGTACTCTTTGGAGCGGAGGGTGCCGATGAGCGAATTGGAGCGGCTGCGGACCGGGTTGGACGGACGCTATGCGGTGGATCGCTCGATCGGCTCGGGCGGGATGGCGCGCGTCTACCTGGCCCACGACCTCAGGCACGATCGTCCGGTGGCCATCAAGGTCCTGCGGCAGGAACTGGCGGCGGCGGTCGGACCGGATCGCTTCCAGCGGGAGATTCACATCGCCGCCGGGTTGCAGCATCCGCACATCCTGCCGGTATACGATTCGGGCGAAGCCGACGGCCTCCTGTACTACGTCATGCCCTACGTGCCGGAGCAGTCCCTGCGGGATCGTCTGAACATCGAGCGGCGACTGCCGCTGTCCGACGCCATCCAGATTGCCTCGGAAATCGCCGCGGCACTCGATTATGCGCACGCGGCGAACCTGATTCACCGCGACATCAAGCCCGAAAACATTCTCCTGCGGTCGGGCACGGCGACCATCACCGATTTCGGGATTGCCCGGGCGATCGAAGAGGCGGCGGACCTGCGGCTGACCGAGCCCGGGTGGGGGATCGGCACGCCGCTGTACGCCAGTCCCGAGCAGATGCTGGGCGAACCGGTTCTGGACCGCCGGTGCGACGTCTACAGCCTGGCGAGCCTGACATACGAGATGATCGTGGGCGCCCCGCCGTTCGCGGGCGCGACCCCGCTGGCGCTCCTGGCTCGCAAGACGGCCGAGCTACCGCCCCGGATGGTGATTACCGGAGTGGCCGTTCAGCCCGGGATCGAGGCCGCGATCCTCCGGGCCCTGGACCGGAACCCGGAAAAGCGGTTCGCCACGGCCGGTGAGTTCGCCCGGGAGCTGCAGGGAGCGGGACAATCCGCCCCCACGCCGGCGGACAGCCGGCCGCGGGCGCTGGCGGTCCTTCCGTTCGAGAATCTGAGCCGGAACCCCGCGGACGAATACTTGAGCGATGGCCTGACCGAGGAACTGATTCACGCGCTCGGGAAGATCGACCATCTGCGAGTCATTGCCCGGACCTCCTCCTTCGCGTTTCGCGGGTCCCGCGAATCCATCCGCACGATCGCCCAGAGTCTCAACGTCGATACCGTCCTGGAGGGCAGCCTGCAGCGGAGCGGGAACCGGCTCCGGGTCACGGTCCGCCTGATCGAAGCCCGCACCGACCTCGACCGCTGGTCGGAACGCTACGATCGGACGATGGACGACGTCTTCGCCCTGCAGGACGAGATCGCGGCCAGCGTGGTCCGGATCGTGACGGGGGAGCAGCGCTCCGCGAACGCGGCTGGGCCCACCGAGGATCCGGCAGCCTATGAGATGTATCTCAAGGGACGGCACTACTGGAACGCGCGGACCGAGGCGGGATTGCGCCGCAGCATCGAGTGCCTCACGGCTGCCGTTGAGCGCGATCCACGATTCGGCCTGGCGTACGCGGGGCTGGCCGATGCCTGCGTGACGCTGGCCCTGTACGGGGCGACCGGGGCAGGCGAGGCCATCCCTCAGGCGCTGGACGCGGCAGAGAAGGCGCTGGCGCTCGGGGGCGCAGAGCCCGAGGCGCTGACGGCGCGGGCCTGCGCCCGGGCCATCTACGAGTGGCGGTGGTTGGACGCCGCCGCGGACTTCGAGCGCGCCATCGCGCTGAAACCCCAGTATGCGCCGGCGTACCAGTGGTATGCGATCAATTGCCTCGCCCCTCGGGGGCGGCTGGCGGAAGCCAGCGCCCGCCTGGCGACGGCGCAGGCGCTCGATCCGCTCTCACCGGCGGTCGGACTCAGCCGGGGGCTGGTCCATCATTTCGACGGTCAGGATGACCTGGCCATCCGGGAATACGACCGATTGCTCGAGCTCGATCCCCGCTACCCGATGGCCCACTACTTCCGCGGGCAGGCCCTGCTCGAAACGGGACAAACCGAGGTGGCAGTTGAGGCGCTGACCCGGGCGGCGGAACTGGCGGGGGAGAGCCCCGAGACGGTCGCGGCGCTGGGCCATGCCCTGGGGCGTGCCGGGGAGCGTGACCGGGCCGAGGCGATTCGCCGCCAGCTCGTGACCCGCGGGGCGGAGCGGTACGTCTCTCCGGTCCTGCTGGCGCTGGTCGACGTCGGACTGGGCGACCTGGACGGCGCGTTCCGGGAGCTGGAGCGGGCGCTGAGCGTTCGCGCGGTGGAGCTGATCTGGCTGCCGGTCCGCCCCGCCTTCCGCCACCTGCGGGCGGACCCTCGATTCGGGGCAGTCGCGGAGGCGCTCCGCGGCCTGCGGTAGGCCGGCGCAGCGACACTCCCCAGGTCGGCGCCAGCAACGGAAGCCGGGGTCAGGATTGCTTTCGTTCCGCCTTACTCAGCCCACCAGACAGGTTGTGAGCCGCTCCCAACTCCGTTACGAGGCGCCGACGCGCTTTCTCGGATCCACGTTCTGCAGCACCACCACGCTGGGCCGGGGTGGCATGCCCCGTTTATAGTCCGGCCAGCGGGTAAGGGGTAGCTCGAATTTGCTGCCTCGCCCCTCGCCGGGATGCTGAATGGCCAGAAAGAGCGAAGTGTTGTCCGCGGTGAACTCCGGCCCGCAGATCTCCGAGCCAACTACCGTACTGAAGAACTGCTTGATCTCGCCGCGATTGGGGCCTTCGACCGGGACGGCGTACATGCCGTCGTTGAAGCTGAGAGCATCGGGCTGACCATCCGTCGCGATCCACAGATTGCCGTCGAGGTCGAAGGTGATATTGTCCGGGGCGGCGATGGGGCTGACCTTGGTCTTGTCAAACCCGGCAAAATAGGTGCGGGTCTCCGGCTTGGTGGCAACCTCCTGCCGCGGGTCGCCGCACAGCATGAAGACCTCCCACGTGAATCTGGTCGCGGCCGCGTCGTGATCTTCCTCCGTCACCTCGATAATGTGCCCCGCGCGGTTGTTGGGGCGCGGGTTGGCCCGGTCGGCGGCGGGGCGGCCCGGGGTGCCTCGGGAATAGTTGTTGGCCATGACCATGTAGACCTTCCGGGTGACCGGATTCTGCTCGATATCCTCGGGACGGTCCATCTTCGTTGCACCGAGCAGATCCGCCGCCTGACGGGTCCAGACCGCGACGTCCGCCTGGGACGCAAACCCATTCCGCCTGGTCAGCCGACCCCGGCCATAAACGAGCGCCAGCCATTCCCCCGTGCCGTCGTCGTTGAACCTGGCGACATACAGGGTGCCCTCGCTCAGCAGCCCCATGTTCCACCGGCGGTCGGCGGGGTCGTAAATGCCGCGGCTGACAAACTTGTAGACATAGTCGAAGCGCTCGTCGTCGCCCGAATAGAACGCCGCCTGCCCGCTCCGGCACAGCGCAAAGGTCGCGGCCTCGTGGTTGACGCGTCCCAGTGCCGTGTGTTTCACGGGCGTGGAGGTCGGGTCCGACGGATCAATTTCCACGATCCAGCCGAAACGGTTGATCTCATTCGGATCCACCGACATATCGAACCGATCGTAAAACCGCTCCCAGCGGCGGTCCGTGGCACCAAGCGGGACACCGTAGCGAGCATTCAGCCCTTTCACCCGCGGGTTGGAGATCCTGGCCGCGTTGCCGAAGTACAGGTGGAAGTTCTCTTCCGCGGAGAGCACCGTGCCCCAGGGGGTCTTGCCCCCGGCGCAGTTATTGAGTGTGCCTGCAATGTTTCTGCCGCTGTCATCGGCCGGCGTCTTCAGCCAATGGCTTCCCGCCGCGGGGCCGTCAGCCGTCATCGGCGTGGTGGCCGTGATGCGGCGGTTGTACTTCGATCCAGTCGCGACACTCCACGTGCCATTCGGCGCCTGGACAACTTCGAATATCGAGAGGCCGTGCGCTGCCATTTCCAGGTCCGCAATGGCCCTGGTGGTTCTCGTCGGCCTGTAATTGGCAAACATCAGCTCGGCGCGCGTGTATTCATGATTGACCACCATTACACCGCGCCTGGCATCCCTGGGCGCATCCGGGTGGGATAACAGACCGACGAAATCGCAGTTGTAGCCGAACTGCCTTGCTTGCGCAGCCGCGGACAGCTTGGCGGGGTCGAAGACCGGTGAATCGTTGAACAACGGGTCCCCCCAGCGGATGAGCACGGACAGGGTGTGATCCTTGGCAATAACGGGGCGGCCCGCGGACCGAACGACCGGCTTGATGGCTTTGAAGGGAATGCCAGCGACGATATGGCGGGCAGTCGTCCCCGGGGTTGCGGCGTGCGCAGAACGGACCGCGGCGCTGGGGACCGCGGCCGAGGTCACGGTCAGGCCGATCATCTTGAGAAAGTCCCGGCGCGACAGCCGGCGAGCGAGAATCGTCGCAAAGCTCTCACCCAGGCCATCATCTGAAAGGATCCTGTCCCGCTCACGCTTGCCCACTGGTGACCCTCCTTGCCCCTCCTGAGGAGGCTCGGCTCTGCTGGGAGAACCGGGCTGCCCGTAAATTCCGTCAGGCGCAGCAAGAGCCTTGCCACTGAGCCGCCGCCCCTCACCCTCCTCCTAAAGATAGTAGTCGAAGTCCAGCTCGGTCAGGACTTTCCGACGGACCCGGAAGACGTGTCCCGGTATGCTCGCCGGATCGAGCTCGACGTAGTTGGCTGACCCCTTCCACAGGTAACGGCTCCCGCCCAGCTCATCGTGCACCTGAAACGCGTGACCGGCAGTGAGTCCCAGCGCGGCCAGCTCGAGATGCACCCACCCGGCCTGGCGGTGGTGGAGATCGAGGTTCACCACCACCAGCACCACATTGGAGCGGTCCTCGTTCGACTTGCTGTAGCAGATCAGCATCGGGTTATCAATCGGGTGGAAGCACAGGCCCTCCAGGCGCTGCAGGGCCGGGTTCTCCCGGCGGGCCCGGTTGAGCCTGGTCAGCAGGGGGCGCAGGCTGTCCGCGGCCGCAAGATCCCAATGCCGGATTTGGTATTTCTCGGAGTTGAGGTATTCCTCGCTTCCCGGTGAGCGGGGCAGGTGCTCGCCCAGCTCGAACGCCGGTCCGTAGATGCCGTAACTCGCGCCCAGCGTCGCGGCCAGGATCGCGCGGACCTGGAACGCCACCCGTCCCCCGATCTGCAGGTACTCGGTCAGGATGTCCGGTGTGTTGGGCCACAGGTTGGGACGGAAGTACTCCCGCACTTCGGTCTGGGTGAGCTCGGTGAAGTAGTCCACCAGCTCCTGCCGGGTGTTGCGCCAGGCAAAGTAGGTGTAGGACTGCGAGAACCCCAGCTTGGCCAGCCGGTACATCACCCTGGGCCGGGTGAAGGCCTCGGCGAGAAAGATGGTGTCGGGGTAGACCGCCTGGACTTCGGCAATCATCCATTCCCAGAAGGCGAACGCCTTGGTGTGCGGGTTGTCCACCCGGAAGATCCGGACACCGCGGGCGGCCCAGAACAGCACCACCTGCTTGAGTTCCTCCCACAGCGCGGCCCAGTCGTCGCTCTCGAAGTCGATCGGAAAGATGTCCTGGTATTTCTTGGGCGGGTTTTCGGCGTACTGGATGCTGCCATCCGGCCGGTGACGAAACCACTGCGGGTGGACCGCGACCCAGGGATGATCGGGCGAGCATTGGTAGGCGAGATCCAGGGCCAGCTCGATGCCGCGCTTCTGGGCGGCGGCGACCAGGCGGTCGAAGTCCTTCAGGGTACCGAGGTCGGGGTGGATCTCGGTGTGACCACCTTCGCGAGCGCCGATGGCCCACGGGCTGCCGAGGTCCCCGGGGCCGGCCGCGAGGCTGTTGTTCGGGCCCTTGCGGAAGCTCTGGCCGATGGGATGGATCGGCGGCAAATACAGCACGTCGAACCCCATCTCGGCGATGTAGGCCAGCCGCTTCTCGCAGTCGGCGAACGTGCCATGCCGGCCGGGGGTGTCGGCCGCCGAGCGCGGGAACATCTCGTACCAGGTGCTGAAGCTGGCCCGCGGTCGGTCGGCACGGACCGACAGCTCGCGATCGTAGCGGGTGGCGAGCCGACGGTCCGGCCAGCGCGTGGCGGCGGCGCCCAGTTCCCGGATCGAGCGCGAGGGCGGCCCGGGCGGCGGTGTCACCCGCGGCACGCAGCGACTCGGCCCACTTCTTCAGCAAGGCGGCGTCTGGCCGGTTGGCCCGGCCGGACGCGGCCTCGATCAGCCGGGCGCCGATCTCGAGCTCGGGCGCCAGATCCTGGTCCGGAGCTTCGAGCCGCCGGGCCAGGTCCCGCCGCCAGGTGGCGAATCGATCAGTCCAGCCTTCCACGGTGTAGCGGTACACGCCCAGCTCGAGGACCCGGAAGCTGGCGCGCCAGCGGTCGTTGCCCAGGGGCTCCATGGCGACCTCGGTCCACTCCTGATCGCCGGGGCCGCGGTGGAACAGCACGCAGGCGACGGCGTCGTGACCGTCGCCGAAGACGTCGGCCTCGACGGTGACGGTTTCGCCCAGCACCCGTTTGATCGGGAACCGACCGCCGTCGATCGCCGGTTTGACGCCTTCGATCACCACCCGTCCGCGCGCTCCGGTCGGTCGCTGGTCACTCACTTTGCCCCCGCTGGCCCGGGTCATAGGTGCTGCACCGGCGTATCTACCGGGTCAGCCCGTTGTTCCGCTTGCCGCTCCCACGAGCGGCTCACCACCTCCTTCGACCCCAGTCCCACCGCCAGGGCGAGTGCCAGGACGATGCCGCCGAAGAGGATGCCGAAGGACAGCCGCAGGATCGTGCCCCCGATACTCAGGTGGTCCAGCGCCATCCCCACCGCCAGCAGCAACACCAGCCACTTCGCCCCCAGACTCAGCAGCCGGGCCGATTGGATCTGCATGTTGACGGCGCTGATCAGTACGCCCCGGGAGAGGAACCGGGCCAGAATCGACCCGATCACCAGCAGGACGACGGCGACAAAGACGTTGGGGAGGTAGGTGCCCAGCCGGCCCAGCATGGTGTTCATGATCGTGGCGTCCAGCGCGGACAGTCCGACGATGGCGCCGAGGAGCACCAGTATCCAGTGTACCAGGCGGCCGACCAGCATGGTGGGGCTGCGGGATGGCGACCACTCCGCCAGCCCGGAGACGCCCCAGCGCTCCAGTCGCCGGTCGAACCGGAACGCCCGGAGCAATCGCACCAGGATCCAGCTGGCGAAGGCACCCAGCAGCGCTGCCAGGATCACCGATACCAGCAATGCCGCCAGGCCCGGCAGCAGGCTGGCCAGGCTGGTCAGGACCCGGTGCAGGGATTCCCGCAGGGCATCATCGATCTGACTCCACATGACTGTTCCTCCTCCGGCACGCTGGTCCGGTCAGGGATTGAAGCGGTCGGGCCACCGCCACCGGGAGATCAGGTAGGGCTTTTCCGCCTCGAACTGCAGGCACAGCTGCTCCAGCCGGTCTTCCAGTCGGACCGGGTCGGCGTCCCCCATTTCGGCATGCACGGAGCCGAACCAGCCGAGATACAGGGGAGCCAGCGCGCCCATGAGGTGATCGCGGCTCATGGTGCGGGTACGGTACGCCAGCGAAAAATCGTACACGATGCGAGCCCAGAGCCGGTCCGGCATCCGGAACTCCGCGTCCGGCAGGCGAGCCATTTTCTTCAGTTCGACCAGGGTGCCGGGCGGCAGGACCAGTCCCCACACTTCCGGCAGGTTCAGCTGGCCGAACCGGAAGGCGTCGAGCAGGCGTTTGCGGTCGACGGCCACCGGCTCGATCCCCGAGGGATCGATGGTCCCCACGAGTTGAACCGGCGTCGAGCTCCGGGTCTTCTGCCACAGGACGGTGGACTGCTCCATCTCGGCGAAGACCGGCGACAGCACCTCCGTCAGGATGCCGCTCAGGCCGGCCTGGGCCTCGCCGGCCATCACCGTCCGGGGACCGAGTACGGCCTGACAGATCTGCAGCCCACCGGCCACCGCCTCTGTCAATAACTGGAGCTCGAACGCCTGCGGTCCCGGCTGGAAGCCACCGCGGTCTCGCCCCAGGAGGCGATCCACCAGCCGGGCGGAGCAGGCCAGCTCGGCTCCGAGCGGATAGCGCAGCCGGCGCCCGTACAGGGAGCGGAGCAGCGGGTAAATGATGCCGTTGGTGACCGCGCCGCTATAGGGATGTCGCAGATAGTACGGCGCCACCAGGTCGCGGTCCTGCTCCACCACCGGGGCGAGCAACCGGCCGATCCAGTCGGGGGTGAGGCTCGAGACCTCGACGCCCAGCAGGCCGCAGCCCCGGGCCCGCAGCCGGCGACTGGCCTCGAACACCAGCCGCAAGGCGGCGGCGCGGGGCCACGGTCCGCTGCTCGAGCCGGCGCTGCGGCAGGGCAGGTCGACCACCGGCGCGTCCCCGTCGGTGGCCGACCCCTCGGCGGGCGGCCCACCGGGATGGGCATGCAGCACCACGGCGCGCATCCCGGGAAACCGTTGCCGCAACCCCGCCCGGGCGGTGTCGATCGCGGTCTGGGTATCGTCCCGCCGGTCGGGCGCCGCCACGCCGACGACCAGGTCCGCGCTGCCCAGCGCACTGAGCCGCGCCTCGGCCTCGGGCGTGAGCACAAACTTCTCCGGCATGGACGGCTCCGGGGGTGGACGGGTCAGCCGCGGGCGCTGAACAGGATTGCCATGATATATTGATGTCAATATAGTTGCAACGACCCCGCATCGCGCGGGGCCGCCACGGGCGCGGTACCGGCTGCGGGGCGCGCGCGCTCCACACCCGACTGGGAGGATGCCCCAGGATGCGGATTCATCGCGGACGGCCGTACCCTCTCGGCGCCACGTGGGACGGACTGGGCGTCAACTTCGCCCTTTTCTCCGAGCGCGCCACCGCGGTCGAGCTGTGTCTGTTCGACGAACCGGAGGCCACGAACGAGAGCGTCCGGCTCGAGCTGGGGGAGCAGACCGACCAGATCTGGCACGGGTATCTGCCGGGCGTCCTGCCCGGTCAGCTGTACGGCTACCGGGTCCACGGTCCCTACGGATCCGGCGGCGGGGCTCCGGTTCAACCCCCACAAGATCGTCCTCGACCCGTACGCCAAGGCAATCGGGCGGACCATCCGGTGGGACGACACGATGTACGGCTACCGGATCGGGGACCCGGAGGCCGACCTGTCGCTCGACGAGCGCGACAACGCCGGCAGCTGCGGCCTCGGCGCGGTGATCGACCCGGCGTTCACCTGGGGCGATGACCGGCGGCCGGGGACACCGTGGCACGAGACCATCGTCTACGAGGTGCATGTGCGGGGCTTCACCCAGCAGCATCCCGAGCTGCCCCCCGCGCTCCGCGGGACCTATGCCGGGCTCGCCAGCGAGCCGGTGATCCGGTACCTGAAGCGCCTCGGGGTCACCGCCGTGGAGTTGATGCCGGTCCACCACCACGCCTACGACCGGCACCTGCTGGAGCTCGGCCTGTCCAATTACTGGGGGTACAACACCATCGCCTTCTTCGCGCCGGATCTGCGCTATGCCGCCAACCGCTCGCCGGCCGGCTCGGTGGGCGAGTTCAAGACGATGGTGCGCGGGCTGCACGCCGCCGGGCTCGAGGTCATCCTCGATGTGGTCTACAACCACACGGCCGAAGGCAGCGAACTGGGACCCACGTTGTCGCTGCGCGGGATCGACAACCCGGCCTACTACCGGCTGGCCGCCGGAAGCCCGCGGCACTACGTCGACTATACCGGCTGCGGCAACACCCTCAACATGCTGCATCCGCGAGTGCTGCAGCTGATCATGGACAGTCTGCGCTACTGGGTGCTGGAGATGCGGGTGGACGGGTTCCGTTTCGATCTGGCGAGCACGCTGGCCCGCGAGCTGCACGCGGTCGACCGGCTGAGCGCGTTCTTCGATGTGATTCACCAGGACCCGGTGCTCTCCCAGGTGAAGTTGATCGCCGAGCCATGGGACCTCGGCGAAGGCGGCTACCAGGTGGGCAATTTCCCGGTCGGTTGGGCGGAGTGGAATGGTCGCTACCGCGATTCGGTGCGGCGCTTCTGGAAGGGAGACGGGGGCATGGTCTCCGAACTCGCCACCCGGCTGGCCGGCAGCAGCGACCTGTACGAGTGGAACGGCCGGCGCCCCTACGCCAGCATCAACCTGGTGACCGCCCACGACGGCTTCACCATGCACGACCTGGTGAGCTACAACGAAAAGCACAACGAGGCCAACGGCGAGAACAACGCCGACGGCGAAAGCCACAACCTGAGCTGGAACTGTGGCGCCGAGGGGCCGACCGATGATCCCGCGATCCTGGCCCTGCGGGAACAGCAGGTCCGCAACTTCCTGGCGACGCTGCTGCTCTCGCAGGGTGTGCCCATGTTGTGCGGGGGTGACGAGATCGGGCGTACCCAGCACGGCAACAACAACGCCTATTGCCAGGATAACCCGATCAGCTGGATCGACTGGGAACGCGCCGCGGGATTCGGCGACCTGCTCGAGTTCACCCGGCAGCTGATCGCCTTGCGCCGGGCCCACCCGGTGCTTCGGCGGCGGCGCTTCTTCCAGGGCCGGCCCATCCGGGGCCGCGATGTGAAGGACATCGCGTGGTTCCGCCCCGCGGGTCGCGAGATGACCGATCAGGACTGGACCGCCCCGTCTGGCCATACCTTCGGGGTCCGGCTGGCCGGGGCGGCCAGCGAGGAGCAGGACGAGGAGGGCAGGGGCGTGATCGGCGACACTCTGTACCTCGCCTTCAATGCCCATCACGAGCGGGTGCGCTTCGTCCTGCCCGTCTCCCAGGATGGCGAGCGCTGGGAGCGACTCCTCGACACGGCCCAGCGGCAGTGGGGCCGGCCGCACCGACTCCCGGGCCACAGCTACCGTGTGGCGGGCCGGTCGGTCGCCGCCTTCCGCCAGCTTTCCTCACCCGCGACCCAGGAGCGGTCATGACCACCGCCATGTTGACCGCCGATGAACTGACGCTGCTGAGCGATCGTTCGGCCTGCCGCACCTACCGGGTCCTCGGCGCTCACCCCGCCAGCGGGCCCGGGGGAGCCGGCGTCCGGTTCGCGGTGGTAGCGCCCAACGCGGGGCGGGTCTCCGTGATCGGCCAATTCAACGGCTGGGACCCGGAGGCGCATCCGATGTCGTCCACCGACCGCGGGGTGTGGCAGTGCTTCATCCCGCGGGTGAAACCGGGCACATCGTACAAGTACCGGGTCGTCTCCCGCGACGGCCGGCATGCGGCCGACAAAGCCGATCCGTTCGCCTTCGCCACCGAATGCCCGCCGAGCACGGCCTCGCGGGTCGTGCCGGCGCCGACCTACGCCTGGGGCGATCAGGAGTGGCTCGCGGCACGGGCCGTCAGCCGGATCCACGAGGCCCCGATCTCCATCTACGAGGTCCACCTGGGCTCGTGGCGTCGGATGCCCGAGGCGGCCAATCGCTGGCTGACCTACCGCGAGGCGGCCGGCCAGCTGGCGGACTACGTCGCGGCCCAGGGATTCACCCACGTGGAGCTGCTGCCGCTGGCCGAGCATCCGTTCTACGGTTCGTGGGGATACCAGGTCACCGGCTACTACGCGCCCACGGCGCGCTACGGCGAGCCCGAGGATCTCATGTACCTGGTCGACGTCCTGCACCAGCGGGGCATCGGGGTCATCCTCGACTGGGTGCCGGCACACTTCCCCCGCGACGAGCTCGGGCTGGCCTACTTCGACGGCACCCATCTCTACGAGCACGCCGATCCTCGCCAGGGGCTCCATCCCGACTGGGATACGTTCGTATTCAACTTCGGCCGGGACGAAGTCCGCAGCTTCCTTCTCAGCAACGCGATGTTCTGGCTGGACCGCTACCATATCGACGCCCTGCGGGTGGACGCCGTCGCATCGATGCTGTACCTCGACTACGGCCGCAAGGCCGGCGAATGGATCCCCAACCGCTACGGCGGCCGGGAGAATCTCGACGCGGTGGATTTCCTGCGCACCCTGAACGAGCAGCTCCACCTGGAGTATCCCGGCGCCACCGTGATCGCGGAGGAATCCACTGCCTGGCCCATGGTCTCGCGTCCGACCTACCTCGGGGGACTGGGGTTCGGGTTCAAGTGGAACATGGGCTGGATGAACGACATCCTGGACTACATGGGGCGCGACCCGGTCTACCGCAGCCATCATCACGGCTCGATCACCTTCTCGCTCCTGTACGCCTTCACCGAAAACTTCGTGTTGCCGTTCTCGCACGATGAAGTCGTCCACGGCAAAGGATCGATGATCGGCCGCATGCCGGGCGACCGCTGGCAGCGCTTCGCCAACCTGCGGGCGCTGTACGGCTACATGTTCGGTCATCCGGGCAAGAAGTTGCTGTTCATGGGCGGCGAGTTCGGCCAGTGGCGGGAATGGAACCACGAGAGCAGTCTCGACTGGCATCTGCTGGACCAGCCCGACCACCTCGGCTTGCAGCGATGGGTCCGCGATCTCAATACCTGTTACCGCGGGGAGCCGGCGTTATACCAGGTGGACTTCGATGCGGCCGGATTCGAATGGGTGGACTGCAACGACCACACCCGGAGCATAGTGAGCTTCCTTCGCCGGGGCCGGGACCCGGCTCATACCGTGCTGTTCGTCTGCAACTTCACCCCGATCGTCTACTCCGACTACCGGGTGGGCGTACCGACGGGTGGGTACTGGACCGAGATCCTCAACAGCGACGCCACGCTCTACGGCGGCAGTGGCCAGGGCAATTTCGGCGGGGTCGAGGCGGCGCCGGTGGCGACTCACGGCCGGCCCTGGTCGCTGGCCCTCAACCTCCCGCCGCTCGCGGTGATCGCCTTCCGCGGGCCGCCGCCGGGGGCCGCCGGATGACGCAGCCGCCGACGGCGGCCGGGGCGCGGTGGCTGGGCCCCGCAGGCACCCGGTTCC
The DNA here is from genome assembly GCA_963709905.1 of uncultured Gemmatimonadales bacterium. GTDB lineage: Bacteria > Gemmatimonadota > Gemmatimonadetes > Gemmatimonadales > GWC2-71-9 > JADJOM01. The sequence goes on along the minus strand of CAVPYI010000002.1, from coordinate 78,112 downwards.
GGGTGTGGGCGCCGCGGTCCGAGCGGCTGGAACTGGTGCTGGAGCGGAGCGCCGGTGGAGACCGGGCGGAGATGGGCCGGGTTGGCGACGGCTGGTTCGAACTGGTGCATCCGGCCGCCGGACCGGGCACGCTGTACCGCTTTCTGGTGGACGGCCGGGGGCCGTTTCCCGATCCGGCGTCACGGTTTCAGCCGCAGGGCGTGCACGGACCCTCGGAGGTGATCGACCCGGACGCCTTCGCCTGGACCGACGCGACCTGGACCGGCATCCCGCTCGACCGGCTGGTGCTGTACGAGCTCCACGTGGGGACGTTCACCGCGGAGGGCACCTTCCGCGCGGCGATTGGCCGGTTGCCGCAGCTGGTGGAGCTCGGGGTAACCGCCATCGAGCTGATGCCGGTCGCGGATTGTCCGGGCCAGCGGAACTGGGGATACGATGGCGTGGCCCCCTACGCGCCGGCCCGCTGTTACGGCCGTCCCGACGACCTCCGTGCCCTGGTGGACGCGGCCCACCGCCTCGGCCTGGCCGTGCACCTCGACGTGGTCTACAACCATCTGGGTCCGGACGGCGCCTACCAGGGCTGCTTTTCGCCGCTGTATTACTCGGTCACCCACAGCACCGGCTGGGGGGCCGCGCTCAATTTCGACGGACCGGGCAGTGGCCCGGTGCGCGACTACGTGATCCAGAATGCGGTAGCCTGGGTGAGGGAGTATCACATCGATGGGCTCCGGCTGGATGCCACTCACGCCATCGTGGACGAGAGCCCGCGCCACATCCTCGCCGCCCTGGCGGACGCGGTCCACCACGCCGCCCAGGCGGCCGGACGCTCGGCGCTGGTCATCGCCGAGGACGTGCGGAACCTGGCTCACATGATCCGGCCCGAAACCGAGGGCGGGTGGGGCCTCGACGCCGTCTGGTCCGACGACTTCCATCATCAGATCCGGCGCCGGCTGGCCGGCGACGCCGACGGCTACTTCCAGGATTTCAGCGGCACCCTGGCCGACCTCGCGACCACGGCGGGGCAGGGCTGGTTCTACGCCGGCCAGTACGCCCCCTATTTCGGTGGACCACGCGGCACCGACCCCGCGGGGCTTCCCGCCGAGCGTTTCGTGTTCTTCCTGCAGAATCACGATCAGGTAGGCAACCGCGCCCTGGGAGACCGGCTGCACCAGAGCCTCTCCCCGGCGCTCTACCGGGCCGCCTCCGCCCTGCTGCTGGTCCTGCCCCAGGTGCCGCTGCTGTTCATGGGGCAGGAGTGGGCCGCCACCAGCCCGTTCCTGTTCTTCACCGACCACAACCCCGAACTGGGGGAGGCGGTGCGGAAGGGGCGCCGGGAGGAGTTCGCCCGCTTTGCCGCCTTCCGCGATCCCGACGCCCGCCAGCGCATCCCCGATCCCCAGGCGCCGGAAACCTTCGGGGTCAGCCGGCTCGATTGGAGCCAGCGAGAGCGGGAACCCCATCGCGGAACGCTGGCGCTCTACCGCCGCCTGCTCGAGCTTCGGCGCAGCGAGCCGGCCCTCCGAAGTGGAGCCGGTTCCATGAAGCCCGAAATCAGTGAATGGTCGGACGATGTCCTGCTGGTGCGCCGGGCCGCCTCGACCAACGGACCGACGCTACTGGCGATCATCCGCCTGGGCGGGTCGGGCAAGGTGGATCTCGCGGGGCATCCGCTGGCCCGGCTGGGCCCCGGCCAGCGCTGGGAGCCACTGCTGAGCACCGGCGATGACGCCTTCACCGACGGCGGCTCGCGCATGCCGGTAATGGCCGCCGCACCATCGGCCGATTTCGCCGAGCCCGGAGCGGTGCTGCTCCGAGCCACGGCCGCGAAGGCCTGACCGTTGCCGGCCTCGCCACCACGGCGCCGTCCCGGGAGCAGCTACCGGCTCCAGCTCGGTCAGAGCTGCGGGTTCCGCGACGCCGCGTCGCTATTGCCGTACCTGGTGGACCTGGGAATCTCGGAGTGCTACTGCTCGCCAATCCAGGCGGCCCGCCCGGGAACGACTCACGGCTACGATGTCTGCGATCACAGCCGGCTCAACGAAGAGCTGGGCGGGGCCGAGGGTTACGCGGTGCTGGCCGCGGCCGCCCGGGCCCAGGACATGGGGATCTTGATCGACTTCGTGCCGAATCACGTGGCGGCCGATGCGTCGGCCAACCCCTGGTGGCGGAGCGTGCTCGAAAACGGCCCATCCTCGCCCTTCGCCTCGTATTTCGATATCGACTGGGACCCGGTGAAGCCGGAGCTCAAGGGTCGCCTGTTGCTACCCATCCTCGGGGACCAGTACGGGGTGTCGCTCGAGGCGGGCCGGCTCCGGCTGGTCCTGGAGCCCGCCGGCCTGAGGCTGGGCTACTTCGAGCACGACCTGCCACTCAATCCCCGGCAACTGCGGATCGTGCTGGAACATGATCGGGCGGAACTGGAACGGGCGTTGTCCCCCGGCGATCCGGATCTGATCGAGTACCAGAGCATCCTGTTCCATCTCGAGCACCTGCCGGTCTATACGGCGACCGAGCTGGAGCTGATTGACGCCCGTCGGCGCGAGAAAGAGCTGGCACTGGGGCGGTTGCAGGCCCTGATCGCGCGATCGCCGCTGGTCCGGGTGCATCTCGAGCGCATCGTGGCGGTCTTCAACGGCACGCCGGGGAAGCCGGACTCGTTCGATCTGCTGCATCGGTTGCTGGAAGCCCAGCCCTATCGGCTGGCCTCCTGGCGCACCGCGATGCACGAGATCAACTACCGGCGGTTCTTCGACGTCAACGAGCTGGCCGGGATCCGGCAGGAAGAGCCCGCCGTCTTCGAGGCGACCCATCGGCTGATTGCCCAGTTGGTGGCCGATGGGGGGGTGACCGGCGTGCGCCTGGACCACGTGGACGGGCTGTTCGAACCGGGGGCCTACCTGGCCCGGCTGGCGGAGCGGTTCGGTGAGGCCGGCCCGGTCTGGACCCTGGTCGAGAAGATTCTCTCCGAAGGCGAACGGCTCAACCCGGCCTGGCCGGTGCATGGGACCACCGGATACGATTTCCTGAACCAGCTGAACGCGTTGTGGATCGATCCGGTCGGGGCGGCCGCGGTCGGTGCGATTTACGCCCGGGTCACCGGACAGGAGCCGGCGTTTGCCGACGTCGTGTATGCGAGCAAGAAGGCGATCATCGCGACGTCGATGGCAGCCGAACTCAACGTGCTGGCCGCGGCGCTGAACCGGATCTCGGAGAGCGACCGCCGGTACCGCGACTTTACGCTGGACAGCCTGCAGGAGGCGCTGGAGGAGGTCGTGGCGTGCTTCCCGGCCTATCGCACGTACGTGCGGCCCGACGGCTGGGCCCCGGCCGACGAGGCGATGGTGGACCACGCCATCAGGGAGGCGCTGGAACGCAACCCGGCGCTCGAGCCGACCATCTTCGGGTTCATCCGTACCATGCTGCTCCCGGCTCCCGGAGCTGCGTCGGACTCCGAGGAGCGGGAACGCCGGGTGCGCTTCGCCATGAAGTTCCAGCAGTACACCGCACCGGTCCAGGCCAAGGGGGTCGAAGACACCGCCTTCTACCGCTCGGCTCCGCTGGCGGCGCTCAACGAGGTGGGCGGCGGTCCGGCCGTGCCGGCGGATCCGGTGACCGCGTTCCACGAGGCCAACCTCGAGCGCCGCCGGGACTGGCCGCTCTCCCTGCTCGCTACGGCGACCCACGACACCAAGTGGGGCGAGGACGCCCGGGCCCGGCTGGCCGTGCTGTCGGAAGTGCCGCGCCGATGGCAGGCGCTGGTGAACAGGTGGCACCGCCTGACCCGGGAGGTCCGCTCCGAGGTCGCGGGACGGCCAGTGCCGGGCGGCGCCGAGGAGTATCTGTTCTACCAGGCCCTCCTCGCGATCTGGCCGCCGGACGCGGTCGGGCCCCCGGAGGACGGGCTGGTCGAGCGGATCCAGGGCTTCATGCAAAAGGCGATGCGGGAGGCCAAGGTCCACACCAGCTGGATCAATCCTTCCGCTACCCACGAGGCCGCGGTGCGGCAGTTTGTGACGGCGGTGATGGCGGGCCGGTGCGCCCCGGCGTTCCGGCGCGCGTTCACCCCCGTCGCGCGCCGGATCGCCTGGCTGGGGATGCTCAATTCCGGCTCCCAGGTCGTGTTGAAACTGGTCTCCCCCGGGGTGCCCGACGTCTATCAGGGCACCGAGCTGTGGGATCTGAGTCTGGTCGATCCCGACAACCGCCGACCGGTGGACTTCGTCCGCCGTCGGGAGCTGTTGAGCCAGTTATCCCCGTTGCTCTCGCATCCGGGAGCCCGGGCACCGGGAGCCCCCCAGCTGGCGGACCTGCTCAGGGACTGGCCCGATGCCAGGATCAAGCTCCTGCTGACCGCCGCCACGCTGCGCCTTCGCCGGCGTCATCTGGCGCTGTTCCTTGACGGTGACTACCGCCCGCTCACCCCCACCGGCCCCGCCGCGGGCCACCTGGTTGCCCTGGCGCGGGTGCAGGGGCCGATCGCCGTCCTGGCGGTCGTCCCGAGGCTGCCCGCCACCCTGGTGGGATGGGATCATGGGGAGCGGGCCCCGCTGGGCGCGGCGACGTGGGCGGATACCGTCGTCCCGCTGCCGCCGGATCTGGCGGATCGGGCCTGGCACAACGTGTTTACCGGAGACGTAGTCCGGGCCGAGGCCGGGACCCTCCCGGTGGCCCGGGCGCTGGCCGAGCTGCCCTGGGGGTTGTTCGTGACCCCGGGCGCGGAGTGATGCGGAGTGATGTTGTCGAAGATCCCTATTGATGGAGGTGTCGTGGGCAAGCGAGCGAGCAGCGCGACCGATTTGCTGTGGTACAAGGACGCCATCATCTACGAGCTGCACGTCCGCTGCTTCCACGACGCGAACGGCGACGGGATCGGCGACTTCCGCGGCCTGATCGAAAAGCTGGATTACCTCCAGGAGCTGGGCGTCACCTGCCTCTGGCTGCTGCCGTTTTTTCCCTCGCCCCTCAAGGACGACGGCTACGACATTGCCGACTACACCGGCGTGCATCCGAACTACGGCACGCTGGACGATTTCAAGGAGTTCCTCGACGCGGCCCATGATCGCGGCATGCAGGTGCTGATCGAGCTGGTCATCAACCACACCTCCGACCAGCACCCCTGGTTCCAGGCGGCCCGCCGGGCGCCACCGGGCTCGCCGGAGCGGGACTTCTACGTCTGGAGCGACAGCGACCAGAAGTACGCCGGGACCCGGGTCATTTTCACCGACACCCATACCTCCAACTGGACCTGGGACCCGCAGGCCAAGGCCTACTTCTGGCACCGGTTCTTCTCCCACCAGCCGGATCTGAACTTCGACAACCCCGTGGTGGAACGCGAGGTGATCCGGGTGATGCAGTTCTGGCTGGACCTGGGTGTGGATGCGCTGCGGCTGGACGCCATTCCGTACCTGATCGAGCGGGAGGGCACCAACAACGAGAATCTGCCGGAGACCCACCGGATCCTCAAACGGCTCCGGGCGGCGCTGGAGGAGGGCTATACGGGCCACATGCTCCTGGCCGAGGCCAATCAGTGGCCCAAGGATGTCCGCGCCTATTTCGGAGACGCGGACGAGTGCCACATGGCATTCCACTTCCCGCTCATGCCCCGTCTGTTCATGGCGCTGCGGCTGGAGGATCGCCACCCGGTGACCGAGATCATGCGGGAAACGCCGGAGATCCCGCCCAGTTGCCAGTGGGGCCTGTTCCTGCGCAACCACGACGAGCTGACCCTCGAAATGGTCACCGACGAGGAACGGGACTACATGTATTTCGCCTACAGCAACGATCCCCGCATGCGGGTGAACGTCGGCATCCGCCGGCGGCTGGCCCCGCTGCTGGAGAACGACCGCAACCGGATCGAGCTGCTGCACAGCATTCTGCTCTCATTCCCCGGCACGCCGATCCTGTACTACGGAGACGAGATCGGCATGGGAGACAACATCTACCTGGGCGACCGCCACGGGGTGCGGACGCCGATGCAGTGGAGCGGCGACCGCAACGCCGGGTTTTCGCGCGCCAATCCGGCGCGGCTGTACAGCCCGGTCGTCATGGACCCGGTGTATGGCTACGAGGCGGTCAATGTCGAGTCCCAGCAGAGCGAGCCGTCGAGCCTGCTCAACTGGACCCGGCACATGATCGCGCTCCGCAAGCTGTTTCACGTCTTCGGCCGGGGCGCCATCGAGTTCCTCCACCCGTCGAACCGGAAGATCCTGGCCTACCTCCGCCGCACCGATGGGGAGCAGGTGCTGTGTGTCGCCAACCTGTCGCGCTTCGCCCAGCCGTTCGAGCTGGATCTCTCCGCCCTGGCCGGGATGACGCCGGTGGAGATGCGGGGCTACGTGGACTTTCCCCGCATCGGCCGCACCCCCTATCCGCTCACCCTTGGACCCTACGGTTTCCTGTGGCTCGAACTGCAGAGCCGCGGCGAGGAGCCGGCTCCGCCGGTGGCGGCGGCGCCGGCCCTCATGCTGTCGGCTTCGGAACCCTGGGCGGACGTGCTGGAGAGCAGCCGCCGCGCCATGCTCGAATCGCGCCTGCTCCCGGAGTTCCTGCCGCGGCAACGCTGGTATGGTGGAAAGGCCCGGACCATCGAGACCTGCCAGATCGAGGACGGGATCCGCCTGCTGGACCGGGCCGGCGTGCTGGTGGTGGCGCTGCGGTACGCGGATGGCGGGGCGGAACGCTACGTGGTACCGCTGGCCGTCACCTTGGGCGCGGACGCCGAGGCGCTGCGCGAAACCAATCCCGGCTCCATTCTGGGCAACCTCATGTGTGACGGCGCCACCGGCGTGCTGCATGACGCCTTGCTCTCCGATGAGGTCTGCCGGACCCTCCTTGCGCTGGCGCGCGACCAGAGCCGTCGGCCGGGCCAGGCCGGCGTCCTCTCGGGCGTGCCCGGCCAGGTGCTTCGGGAGGCCCCGGTGCCCGAGACCGGGTGGCCGGTCTCGCGAATCGGGGCGGAGCAGAGCAACAGCTCCATCATCTTCGGGGACCAGTTCATCCTCAAGCTGTTCCGCCGGGTCGAGGACGGTCCCAACCCCGACTGCGAGATCACCCGCTATCTCACCGAGGAACAGAACTTCACCGGCGTACCGGCCTTCGCCGGAACCCTGGAGTATCAGCGATCCGCCGCTCCGGCAGCGACGCTCGGCCTGATCCAGCGTCTGGTACGAAACCAGGGCGACGGCTGGACCTGGATGCAGGAAGAACTCGGGCGGTACTACGAGCGGGCAATGACCCGTCCCGCGGATGTCCCGCCCGTCGCCGGTCCCATCAGCTGGCTGGACCGGGGCGAACGCTGGCTGACGCCGGAGTTGAGTGACATGCTGGGGATCTCCGACGAGGCTGCAGCTGCGCTGGGCCGTCGCACCGGTGCGCTCCACCTCGCGCTGGCCAGCTCCACCACGGACCCGGTCTTCGCGCCGGAACCGCTCACCGCGCGGGACCTCGAGGCGTTGGCGGCCGCCGTACAGGGCCATTCCGCCTCGGCCTTCGAGTCGCTCAAGGATGCCCTGCCGCGGCTCCCCGATGAGATCGTAGAGATGGCCAGCCGGGTCATCAGTTACCGCAGCCGGGTCGTGGCCCGGCTCAAGCACCTGGCGGATCTCACCCCGGGCTCGGTCAGGATCCGCATCCATGGCGACTACCACCTGGGCCAGGTGCTCCGGGTGGGGCAGGAGTTCGTGATCCTGGATTTCGAAGGCGAGCCCGCCCGGAGCCTCGCGGAACGCCGCGCCAAGCACTCCCCCCTCAAGGACGTCGCTGGCATGCTCCGGTCGTTCAGCTACGCCGCACGCGTCGCCCTCCAGGCCCACACCCAGCGCCGGGCCGGCGATCTCGAGCGGCTCGAGCCCTGGGCCCGGTTGTGGGAGCGGTCGGTGTCGGCGGTATTCCTCGACGCGTACCGGCGGACTGCGAGCGGGGCGTCGCTGTTCCCCGCGGCCGCCGAAGACCTGGCCGAGCTGCTGGACGCGTACGTGCTCGACAAGGCGCTGTATGAGCTGCGCTACGAGCTGGGCAATCGCCCGGCGTGGGTCCGGGTACCGCTCGCCGGCATCCTCGACCTCGTGGCGGAGCGGTCGTAGGGAGCGATTCCCCGGGCCCGGAGTGCCAATCGTTCCATAAGGATCAGGGGCGTTCAAGACCCTGGAGACGGGCGTGGGTAGCCTGTTGATCCACCCTCCTCCAGGAGATCCACGAATGACTCGAATCCGTCAACTGGCCGTACGCGGCGGACTGCTGGCCGCCGGTGCGGTCGCTGTCTTCGGTTGCGACCAGCAGCCTCCAACCGCTGCGGCCCCGACGGCGCCGGTCGCCTTGCACAGTCGACCCGACCGGGCCCGTGGTGGCGGCACGTACGACCTCGCGGGTCTGATTGTCCGTTTCGGCTTTGTGGCCGTTCAGCACGGCAACGGCCGCGCGACCGGAGCGTTTCGTCACAAGACCTCGTACGATGGACTCACCGCCGACTTCTCGGGTCGCGTGACCTGTCTCGCCGTCGATGAGGTGAACGGCCGGGCGTGGATTGGTGGCGTGATCACCCGTAACCGTTCCACCGATCCGGATTACGCCGCCGAGATCTTTCAGCCGGGGCACGACATCTGGTTCCGGGTGCTCGACACCGGCCGCCACTCTCCCGATCCCGATCGTACGACGTTCGTGGGATTCGAGGGCGCGGCGGGCCTCGCCACCTCGGCCGAGTACTGTGCGGCACGGATCTGGCCCGACGGTAACCTCCGGACCTGGCCCGTGACCGGGAAGGTCGTCGTCGGTCACTGATCGGAGTGCTGGAGGAATCCGGGCGGGGCCTACTCACTGGCGCCGCCCGGATTTCGCGCGTGCGTGCGCGACCGGCAGCTCACCCACGGCCAACTCGGTGGGGCCGCCCTTCGTCAGCTCACGAGCGGCTTGGCCTGCCCACGATGGCAAGGGAGTAGCGGAACTCCCTTGCGATCGTAGCGGGACCTATCGATAGGTGACAATCTCTGTCAACGGCTTGCGCCAGATGCGCGGGACCACCGCATCCGCGGCTGGGTATCCCGTGACCAGCAGCATGACGGGCCGCTCGGCGGCGGGCCGCTCGAGCAGGCTGGTCAAGAACCCCATCGGGTTCGGGGTGTGGGTCAGCGTGGCGAGACCGGCAAGGTGCAACGCCGTGATCAGGATGCCGGTGGCGATGCCGACGGACTCCATGACATAGTAGTGCGGGACCCGGTTGCCCGGAGGGGTGGTCCCGTAGCGCTGCGCGAAGATGGCGATCAGATAGGGCGCCACCTCCAGATAGGGCTTGTGTTGGTCGGTGCCGAGCGGCGCCAGGGCCGCCAGCCATTCGGCCGGGGCCGTCAAGTAGAAGCGGGCCTCCTCCTCTTCCGCGGCCACCCGGATCTGGCGCTTGAGCCCTGGATCCGCGACCACCACGAAGTGCCATGGCTGAAGGTTGGCTCCACTGGGCGCGGTCCCAGCCGCTTCGAGACAGGCATCCAGCACCGCCCGGGGGACCGGTCGGTCGCTGAACTGCCTGACCGTCCGCCGGCGCTGCATGGTGTCGGCGAACCGTCGGCTCCGGGCTTCCATCTCCGGCGGTGGAAGTTCCTCATAGGTGGAGAGCGGCTCGAAGACCGCTTCGGGTGGTGTCATGGACCGGACTCGTGCGTACTGAGGGTGAAGGGCCCCACCGGACCCGAATAAGCTGCCCGGGGCCCTGAGCCGAGTCAAACACCTCAGGGCCCCGGAGCGGGTCGTCCAATCGCGGCTTCACTGCGGGCCCAGAGTTCAGCCCCGAGCGCGGGATCGTCCGCGAGCGGATTGGCCGAGGCCTCGCGAAACCGATCATAGTACCGGCCGGTTTCCCGGAGCAGTTGCGGTGCGGTGGCGCAATGCAGCACTGGGCGCGCCCCCGCTTCGTTCGAGATCAGGAACAACTTGAGGAACCAGCGCAGCGGTCCCGGAATGGCCCGATAGATGTTCGAGGCCACGCCGCCGGGATGAACGGCGCAGGTGGTGACCCCGGTCCCGGCCAGGCGACGCGCCAGCTCCCTGGCATGCAGGACGTTCATCAGCTTGGTGACGGCATAGTCGTGAAACCCGCTGCGGCGTGGGGTGGACCGGCGGTCGAGCACCGACCAGTCAATCTGCTTGGCGTAACGGTGCGCGGCGCTGGCGACGTTGACGATGCGGGCGGCCGGAGCGGCCCCGAGCCGGGGGAGCAGCAGGTTGGTGAACAGGAATGGGCCGAGGTGGTTGGTGGCATAGGTGAGGTCGAACCCGTCCTTGCTCAACCCGAAGGTGCCGGCGATCGCGGCGTTGTTGATCAAAACCTCGATCCCCGGGGTGGCCTCCAGCACCCGATCGGCCGCCCGACGAACCGAGTCGAAGTCGGCGAGATCGAGATGCAGGAATCGCGCGTCGGCCCCCGGATGGCGGGCCCGGATGCCTTCCAGGACCGGGGCGGTCCGTTCGGCGGAACGCGCGGCCAAGGTCACCCGCCCCCCGCCGGCAGCGAGCAATTCGGCCAGGGCCCGCCCGATTCCGGAATTGGCCCCGGTGATGAGAAAGGTGCGACCCTGAAGGTTCTCGAGGGGCAGTGCCATGGCAGGACGCGTCGGGGCAGGAGGTCGATACCGAGGCCGACGCCCGGGCGTTTCCGGCGGCGAGCGTCGGGATTCGACCCAAGGTAACCGCCGGGATGAGGCCCGAAAGGTCCCGAGCTCTCCTCCCTACCTTGTGCGAGCGGGGACTTTGCGCTTAGCTGTTAGATACAGCGCCAGACCTCGGCGCCACCAACCCGTGCAAGGAGGTGTCGGTGGGTACCGACAAGGAAGGCCAGCACTATACCTCGGGCATGATGGCCGGGGTTCCGGTCATCGCCGGGACCCGGGTTCCACTGTCGACCTTGATCGAATACATCGAGGATGGTCGGGGGCTCGAGCCGTTTCTGGCAGATCACCCACAGGTCACGCCGGCCCAGGCCAACCGAGCCATCGTCGTCGGGTTGCGGGCGCTGGTCGAGCGCCGGGAGGAGGTCCTCGATCTGGACGGCGGGAAGGCCGGCCGGCTCACCGCGCCACGCTCCATTCCCAAGGGAGAATCGGGGAAAGCCTAGCCGGACGATGGCCGCGGGGCGGGGCTTGCTCCGCTCCGCGGCGCCCCGTAAGCTGCCCGAGCCCGCGGCCCCGGGACCATCCCGGCAGGACGCCGTCCACCCGAGCCAACGCCGACCCTTGATCCCGTGAAAATCGCCGTCGTATTCGACACCCCCTACGCCAGTTGGGGGCCGGAAGACCACGAGCGCCAGATGCGGAAGGAAGTGGCGGCGTGGGACCGGGACGAGCCCGAAATGGAGTACCAGGTGGCCAATGCCCTCGTGGAGCACGGCCACGAGGTTCGGCTGCTGGGCGCCCGGAACGAGCTGTCCGGCCTCATGGTGCAGCTGGACGAGTTCAAGCCGGACCTGGTGTTCAACGCCGCCGAGTCCTTTCGGGGTGACGCCAATCTGGATTATCTGTACCCGGCGTTCCTCGAGTCCGGCGGCTGGTTCTACACCGGCTCCACGCCGCTCGGCCTGCTGGTCACCCGCAACAAGGCCATGAGCAAGAAGGTGCTCGCCTGGCACGGGATCCGGGTGCCGGGCTTCGTGACCTACCGGCCCGGGGAACGGGTCAAGCGGGCCCCCGAGCTCGAATTTCCCCTCATCATCAAACCGCTGCAGTCGGACGCGTCCGAGGGCATCGCCCAGGCCTCGGTGGTCAAGGACACCGAGGCGCTGGCGGAACGGGTCGCGTACGTGCAGGAACGGTTCGAGCAGCCGGCGATCGTTGAGGAGTACGTGGAAGGCCGGGAGCTGTACGTGAGCATGCTGGGCAACGGCGACGACGTGGAGCTGTTACCGCCTACCGAGATGGTGTTCGATAAAGTCACCCGGCCCGAAGAGCGCATCGCGACCCGGAGCGCCAAATGGGACGAAGGGTACCGCGAACGCAAGGGAATCAAGAACGTCTCCGCCCGCCGCATCGCCAAGGCGACGCGCCAGCGGCTGGAGGAGGTCTGTCGGACAGCCTACCGGGCGCTCTGGCTTCGGGACTATGCCCGGCTGGACGTCCGGCTCACCCCGGCCGGCGAGGTGTGGTTCATCGAAGCCAACGCGAACCCGTTCATCTCCTGGGGACACGACGTGGCCAACGCGGCCGAGAAGGCGGGGATGGAGTACCATCAGTTCATCCAGCGCATCGTAGAGGAGGCCAGGGCGCGTCATGACGGGGCGTAAGCGGCGGGAGCCGTATCCCACCCCGGAGACTCGGTGTGTCTGCGGCCACGCCCTGCAGCGCTACTGGCCCTACTGCCCCAATTGCAGCCGGGCCCAGCGCTGGGGGGACGCCCACCGCCAGACCGGCGCCGAATGTTATCGCTGCGGCTGGATGGTGTCGGACTGGTTCTCCTGGTGTCCGTGGTGCGGGGCCGACATCCATGAGGAGGGGGTTTCAAGCGAGGAGCCGCTCCGGGCGCCGAAGGGGTTCCGCTACGACGCCCGGTGCGACTGGGGGTGCGGTGGAGGGGTGCAGTACCCGATGCCCTACTGTCCCTGGTGCGGTCGGCCGCAGGCCTGGAACGAGGACGACAAGTTCGAAGGCGACTGCCCCCACTGTGCGCGGGGGGTGGACGACTGGATGCACACCTGTCCCTGGTGCGGCGACGACGCCACTGGACGCAACCTCATCCGCCGCGCGCTCACCCGGGTCAGGCGCCTGCTGCTGGTGTCCGGCGTGGGGGACTGGGGGTACCGGGTGCTGCTCCGGCCCGGAATCTCAGGGGTGGATCCCCGCCACCCGAAGATCATCGAGATCGAGCAGCGCTACGTCGTCGGCAAGCGGCGGCGGGATGAGATCTCGTGGACCATGCTGGTGGGCCTGATCTGTCACGAGTTGGGCCACAGCTTCCTGTATCATCATTGGGCGTGGACCCGAACGCAGTCGTTCCAGCGTACCTTCGGTGAGGTGGACAAGGTCTACCGCGGCATGGACGATACCTGGGTCTACTTTCAGCGCCGCCGGGTGGCCATCAGTCCGGTCAATCACGTGAGCGTGTACGCGGCCAAACACCCGCAGGAGGATTTCGCCGAGACCTTCCGGTTCTATGTCACCCGCCGGGGCCGGCTCCGGGAACTGTTCACGGAGTTCGGCCAGAAGCGCAAAGGCGTGGTCGTGTACGAAAAATTCCTGCTGCTGCACGCCTTCGTGCGTCAGCTCCGCGGCTGGCGCTGACGCCCGCGGCCCCTCGCCCCTGAATCCGGACCGCCCACCGTAGCCGCGACTCCGTGGCTCACCAGGGTCGACCCGCCCCGCCGTCGAATCCGCTGTTTGCGAGTTGTTGCGACGGCAAAACCATCCGGTCGGGCGCCGCCGCCCCTCCGGCCGGTCAGCGATCGAGACGGGTGAACATCGGGGTGGCCGCCAAGGCGCCCGCGCCGAGGGCGTCCACCAGGTCCGTCACCGCGGCGCGGAGCTGGCGAACCCGGGACGCCGGCAGGGCCTCGAGCGCCTGCACCAGCCGGCCCTGCGGGGTGGCCGGCGACCGGGCCGCCAGTTTGGCCCCCGCAGCCGTCAGGCGGAGCCGGACAAAGCGCCGGTCACCCGGCTCGCGCACCCGGCTGATCAGTCCCCGCCGCTCCAGCCGTTCGGCCAGTGCGGTGAGCGTGCTGGGGTGAATCACCAGTTGGCGGGCCAGGGTGCCCGCCGGAAGTGGCCCGTTGGACTCCAGGATGCGGAGCAGCCAGAGCTGGGAGGCGGTAAGGCCATACTCGAGGTACAACTCCCGGGAGCTGTCCTCCAGCGCCTTCACCACCTGCCGGAGACCGCGCAGGATGTCGGAGATCGCGGGGAAACCGCCGGCGAGGTGGTCCGGCGCCGCGGTAAGGGCTGTTTGGGCATGGGCGGTCACGCAGAATAGGTTTTTCCCGGCCCCCGGTCAAATGCGACCGGCACGGAGGCGCCCCGCTTGAGCGTCCACGGCCATGCCGGTATCTATCGGCACGCCGGCGGCCGCCGGCGGGCTCGAGCCGCGGAAAGGGGACATCGAACTCATGCGAGACCTGCTGCAGACCCTCGGAAGGGTGCTGGAACTCCAGCTGTTCACCATCGGGAATACCGTCGTCAGCGTGTCCACCCTGGTGGCCAGCCTGGTGGTCATGCTCCTCACCGTGTGGCTGGGTCGGGTACTGCGGCGCCTGATCCAGGCTACCCTGACTCGCCGGGGCGCCCGGGCCGACGTGGTGGGTTCCGTCAGCGGGATGGTCTACTACTCCGTCCTCGTCCTGGGGTTCGCGATCGCGCTCAGCACCGCCGGCGTCGAGCTGTCAGCCATGTTTACCGCCGGGGCCGTGTTCGCCGTGGGGATCGGGTTCGCGATGCAGAGTATCGTCCAGAACTTCGTGGCCGGCGTGATCCTGCTGACCGAGCGCGTCATCAAGCCGGGCGATCTGCTCGAAGTCGAAGGCAAGCTGGTCAAGGTAGGCGAGATGGGTATCCGGTCCTGCATCGCCCACACCCGGGACGGCGAGGACCTCATCATCCCGAATTCCGTGCTGATCCAGACCACGGTGAAGAACTTCACGCTCCGGGAACTCAGCTACCGGGTGCGCATTCCGGTAGGGGTGACGTATGCGTCGGACATGGCGCTGGTGCGGGCCACGCTGCTCGAGGCGGCCCGGGCGGCGGGCGCCAAATGGTCTCCCGAGCGCGACCCGATGGTCCTGATGACGGAGTTCGGGGCCCACAGCGTCAACTGGGAGGTGGGCATCTGGATCGACAAGCCGTGGGAGCAACGGGTGGCGGCGTCCGATCTGTACGAGGCGGTCTGGTGGGCCTTCCACCGGCAGGGAATCGTGATCGCCTTCCCGCAGCTCGACCTCCACCTCGATCCGGCGGTGACCTCATCGATCACGACCCTGGCAGGCCGGGCGGCCTGATGACGGCATGACGCGGTTGCCCTTTCACAAGCGCCATCCGCCGGTCGGCGCCCGGCCCGGCACGCTCGCCGTGCCGACCGGTGCACTGCCGCCCCGCATTCACCTGATCCGCTACTGGCCGGGCGGCGTCGAGGAGGGCCCGGTGTCGGATCCGGGGCTGCTGGGCCCGCCGCCACCGGAGCAGAGCGGGGTCACCTGGATCGACATCCAGGGGCTCGGGGACGAGCCGACTCTGCGCCAGCTGGGCGAGCGGTTCGGGCTCCATCCCCTGGCGCTCGAGGACGTGGTCAACGCCCCGCAGCGCCCGAAGATCGAGGATTACCAGAACCAGGTGCTGATCATCACCCGCATGGCCCGGACCGACGGGCCGCGCGGAGCTGGACGCCGAGCAGGTCGGACTGGTGCTCGGCAGAGGCTATGTGCTCTCCTTTCAGGAGCGTTACGGCGACGTGCTCGATCCGGTGCGGGTCCGCATCCGCGAAGGCCTGGGCCCCATGCGGGCGTCCGGCGCCGACTACCTCGCGTACGCGCTGCTCGACACCATCGTGGATGGATACTATCCCGTGCTGGAACAGGTGAGTGACGTGCTGGCCCGGCTGGAGGAGCGGATCCTGACCCACCCGGGGCCGCGGAGCCTCAATCGGCTGAATCGGCTGAAGGGGCTGCTGGTCACCCTGCGGCGCGGCATCTGGCCCCAGCGTGAGGCACTCAACCGACTGCTCCGGGACGGCAGCCCCTTCATCAGCGCTGAAGTGCGGATGTACCTGCGGGACACCTACGATCATGCGGCGCAAGTGGTGGACGTGGTGGACAGTCACCGCGAGCTGGTGGCCGGGCTCCTCAATACCTACCTCTCGGCCGTGAGCAACCGCACCAACGACGTGATGAAGCTGCTCACCATCATGGCCAGCATCTTCATCCCGCTCACCTTCCTGGCCGGGATTTACGGGATGAATTTCGAGGCCATGCCGGAACTGCACACGCCCTGGGGCTACCCCGCGCTGCTGGGCGTGATGACCCTGACGGCGCTGGGCATGCTCTACTATTTCCGCCGTCGCGGCTGGCTGGGCGAGCCATCCGACGACGACGAGGACGACACCGAGCACTAGAGCGGCTGGATGCCTTCTGGGAACTGGTGGACGACTTCCTCAACGCCGTGCTGTTCGTATTGTCTTTACACATGCTGCAAGGTCCTTATCTTGCGCCCTCGAAGCGGCAGCGGCGCTGTATCAGGCGCCTCTGCCGAGGCGGAACGCGGCGAGCGCAGCGCGAGCTGGAGGGTCGAAGGGAAGGGAAGTCGGCCGACCGTCAATCCGGGGATCACTGCATGACCAACCGAATCCACCTGACCATCCTGGCCGTCCTCGCGACCGCCGGCTGCCGGCCCGACGCGCCATGCGTGCGGTGCGACACGATCGTCATTGCGGCGACCGGCGAGCCCAACTCGATTCTGCCGCCGCTGGTGGTCGAGACCGTCGGTCGGGACATCAGCGATCAGGTGTTCGAGCGACTGGCTGATCTCAACCCCGGCGGCGCTCCGATCGATGCCGCCGCGTATCGCCCCCGTCTGGCCGCGCGCTGGGAGCGGGTGGATCCGGTCACCCTCCGCTTCTACCTCCGGCCCAATGCCCGGTGGCAGGACGGTGAACCTCTCACCGCCGGGGACGTCGCCTTTTCGTTCGAGGCGTTCAGCGACACCCTGCTCGATACTCCGGCGCGGACGGCCCTCTCCCGGGTGGCCGGTGTCTCCGCCCAGGACTCGACTACCGTAGTGGTGCGCTTCACCCAGCCGTATCCCGAGCAACTCTACGACGCCACTTTCCACGTCCGGGTGTTCCCGGCGCACATCTGGCGCTGGATCGCCCGCGATGCCTGGGGAGCCGACACCGCCATCGGCCGACTGGTCGGGAGCGGCCCGTATCGAGTCGCACGGTGGGTCCGGGGGCAGTCGCTCACTCTCGTGGCGGACACCGTCGGCGGCCGGCGGACCAAGGTCGCCACGGCGATCTGGCGGTTCGCCGCGGATCCCGAGGCGGCGCTCAACCTGGTGCTCGCGCGGGAGGCCGATCTCCTCGAGACCGTCGGCTCGCCGGAACGGGCCGCGCGGGTGGAGGCCGATTCCGGCCTCCGGGCGGTTCGTTACCCCGCCGCCGTTTACGGGTATCTCGGCTATCAACTGGCGGGTCCTGCCTCCCGCAACTCTCCGGTGACCGATCGGCGGGTCCGTCAGGCACTCAATATGGCCATCGACCGGAACGCGCTGGCGACCGCGATCTACGGTCCGGGCTCCAAGGCCCCGCCGGGGCCGATGTCGCAGCTGCTCTGGATCTGGGATGACAGCATCGCGGTCCTGCCCCACGACGTCGCCCGCGCCGGCCGCGCCCTGACCGACGCCGGATGGCTGCCCGGACCCGACGGTGCCCTGCGGAAGGACGGCCGGGCCCTCGCGCTCGACATCCTCGTCCCATCGACCAGCACCGGCCGCCGGCGCCTGGCGGAGGCGCTGCAGGAGCAGTGGCGCCGGATCGGGGTCGCCGCGACCATCACGGCCGTGGACTTCCCGGTGTTCATGGAGCGGCTGGGCAAGGGGAGCTTTGAGAGCTACATCGGCGCCTGGCTCAACGAGCCCAGCCCGCGGGGCCTGGCCGAGCAGTGGACCGGGGCCGGGGTCGGGCAGGTCAACTACGGCCGCTACGCCAGTCCCACCTTCGACCGGCTGGTCGCCCAGGCCAGCGCCACCGCGGAGCCAAGCGCCGCCCGACCGATCTGGCGAGCCGCCTTCGACACCCTGAACGCCGATGCGCCGGCGCTGTTCCTCTATGCGCCGGTGAACGTCGCCGCAGTGTCGCGGCGAGTTGAAGGCTTCGAAGTGAACCCCTACTCGTGGCTGAGCGGCCTGCCCGCGCTGAGTCTCAGGCCCGAGTGACCGGCTGGCCGGCGCCCGCGGCCCCCCGCGGGTGGCGGTCTCCCGGGTAACCGCCAGCGCATCCAACTTCTTGAGTTCCTGCTCGAGGAATCAGGCCCTGCGGCTCGGCGGCATCATTCACGACATCGGGAACGTGGCGGTGCCCGACGCAATCCTCTTCAGGGCCGGGACCCTGACGCACGAGGAGTGGGCGATCATGCGGATGCACACCATCGTCGGGCCCTTACTCCTGTGTCCCTCCACCGCGCGCCGGCGGGGCGAACCAGCGATTCTTCGGGATGACCACGGGGCGCTCCTTGTCGACCTCGTAATGCGGCGACATGATCTGGACGCCGTACTCGTTGAACAGGTCCTGAATGCTCGCGTGCAGCGCCGATAGCAGCTCGATGTGCCGTTCGGGCTCCAGCGCGTATGCGCTCAGCTGGTACTCCACGTAGAAGTCGGACAATGCGCGTTGGCGCACGAACGGAGTGGGATCGGCGCTGAGACCCGCCGTCCGGCCCGCGGCCTGGAGTAGCAGCTAGTGCACCTGACGCCACGGTGCGTCGTAGCCGATGGTCAGCGTGGTCTGCAGGATTGTCCCCTGGGTGCCCCGCAGGCGAGAATAGTTGCGGATACTGCCGGACAGCAGCACGCTGCTGGGTACGGTGACCTCGACCAGGGCCGGCGTGCGGATCTTGGTGGCCAGTAGTCCGACCTGAGTGACCGTCCCTTCCACCTCGCCCAGGATCACGTAGTCGCCCGGCCGGAGGGCCCGGGTGTACATCGCGACCAGCCCGCTCATCGCCTGACCCACGACCCCGCTCGAGCCCACCGTGACCAGCAGGCCAGCGAAGACCGAGATCGCCCGGAAGGACGCCGTGCCGCTCCCGGGAATCAGCGGGTAAATGGCCGCCAGAGTGAACACCCACACCAGCGCGACCGCGATACGCCGGGTGGGCCCGGCCGTGTCGGCGTGCAGACCCGGGATGCGTATCGACTCGGTCTCGACGGCCCGGAAGAAGGCTCCGACGATCCGCGCGGCCACCCGGGCGATCACCAGGATGACGGCGATTCCGAGAACATTGGGCACCGCGGCGCCGATGGCGCCAGCGGTGGACCCGAGGGTATTGAGCAGGTACGAGCCAAGCACCTCCCCCCACTGCCGCGTCTGCGGGAATCGGGTGAGGACGAACGCCAGGTAGGTATAGGCGGCCAGCAGGCCCAGCGTTGCAACTGCCGCGGTTACCGTCGTGCGCGCGGCGCCCAGCAGCCTGGTCCCGGCGGATCAGGGTAAAGCCGCGCACGGTGATGTTGCCGGCGCTCTGCGCCGCTCGACTCGCTATCCGGGTGTGGAGGCGGGCGCGCAACGCGGCCAGCAGCCGCAGAACCAGAGCCGCGAGCGCGGTCGCGGCCACCGACAGCGCCAGCGCGACGAGCAGGCGCACCGGATTGCGGGCCTCGCGTTCCTCCCGTATGCCCACGCGGAGCTGCTTGAGGACGGCACCGCCGAATGCTTCGAGGGTGATGCCGCGGCCGGTGTCCACGTCCACCGGGGTAATCGTGAACAGCGGGTGCCCCCCGAGCGTGAGGAGGAGCCCCTCCGGCAGGACGCGCAGCCCGAGCGAGTCCGGTGCCTCCTCCAGGGCCAGCAGGACGCGGGCCTTGGCCGCATCGGCGCGCTCGTGGGGGCTGAGGGCGCCGAGGGGCGCCTTGAACACCATCACGGGCCGATTGCTGATGACCAGCACCGCGCTGTCGGATGCAGCGGCCTGAAATCCGGCGATGCCGAGCAGGAGCAGGACGGGGACGACCATGGCTCAGCTCCTCGACGATCTCGACGTCATCCGCCTGACCCTCCCGACCGGCGAGAAGCGCCAGTTGCTGACCGCACCGGCCCGGCGAGGGGAGCGGCCGAGCCAGCGGCCCGGAAGTTGGCCGCCCGAAAGCGGTCTGGCTCTCAGGTGGCCAGTCGTCCGAAGGTCCGGTCGAGAGTTCTCTCCAGTTTGCTGGCCGCCCCCTCGAGAGCCTGGGTCACCGACGATCCCTGGTGACTCACGGTCACTGGCTGGAGGCCGGCCACCCGTGCTTCCATGACACAGCGCTTGTCGTTACCGCGGGCCTTGGCGCTGCTGCTCTCGTCGGTGAGATGCACCTCCACCCGCGTGATCCGCTCACCGAAACGCCCCAAGGCGCTGCCTACGATATCCTCGACCTGGCTGGTCAACTCCACGCTGCCAGCGATGTTCTTGTCCGTATTGACCTGGATTTGCATCGGGTCGTGATTCTCCTCTGGTACGGTGTGCCGCCGGCTGCCACGCAGAGGCCAGGCGGAGTGGGGAACCGGGAAGCACGGGTCATCGTCCAACCGGCGCGGCCTCGAAACAACTGAGTCCGCGAGGCTCACGCGGCCGTTGGCACCCCATCGAAGAACTCCACGATGCCGGTTTCCAGCGAATATTCGGCGCCGACGACGAGCAGGCCACTGTCGGCGATCAGCTGCTCCAGCAACTCGGACCCGTGGCGCAGGTGGTCCGCGGAGGCCCGGATGTTGGCCCGCACCGCATGCTTGAGGAGCGCATCCACGTCGTGCCGGAGGTCGGTCGTAAGCAGGCCCTCCACCGATGGCCGCACCCGGTCCACAATCGCGCGGATGTTGCGGGACTTGATGTCGCCCGGCTGCTGCAGGGCCTCGAGCGTGGCGGTGATGGCCCCGCACTGCGAATGCCCCAGTACCACGACCAGCCGGGTGCCGAAACGGGCCGCCGCGAACTCGACACTGCCGACTTGCGAAGGAGCAACGATGTTGCCGGCGACCCGGATGACGAACAGATCACCCAGGCCCTGATCGAACACCAGCTCCGCGGGCACCCGTGAGTCGGAACATCCAAGAATGATCGCGAAAGGCTCCTGGCCGGTCATCAACGCGGTCCGACGCGAACTGCCCAGGGCAGCGTCCGCGCCGCCGAGATCGGCGGCGAACCTGCTGTTGCCCTCTCGCAGCCGGGTGAGTGCTTCGCGCGCCGGAATCATCAAAGCTCCATATCATGGGCCGTGTGACCACTCCGCAGCTGCGTCGGGACAGGTTCCCTCGCGCTGCACCGGCAGGGCTGGGGATTACTTCTCTCGCGGATGACGCGTGGGGCTCACCGGCACGACCTGTGGTCGATGCGCGGCCTCCCTCGCGAGGTGAGTAGGCTCGATCCCTCACTCCTCCTGGAGGCCGTACGCCGCGGGCAAGGAGAATGATGCTGGTCCGTCCCGCCGGGGGCTCCGACTTCGGTTGTCGGATCCTGACCCGACAAATGCTGAGTCTACTTTTCCTTTTTGGACTTGCGCTTCATGTCGGCCCGATGGGCCCGCTTGTGGGTCTGGATGTCCTTGAAGCGGCCCTTGGCATCGCGGACGGCATAGAGCTTCTTGCCGGAACTGCTCCGGTGAGTCGTGCGTCGACCCTTGGCCATTGAGACCTCCGTGCAATGGTAAGAGTTGCTGCCTGCCCTAGGTAAACTAGGCGCCTCGATGAGAGACGCCAGTGCCGGCTGGAGCTGCTTCGACAGCGGCTGGCCAGCCGACGACCCGGGTGAGCAAGACCGGGAGACTCAGGGTGCGGCGTTCCCGCGGTACTTCTCCGGGACCGGCGACCAGGCGTCGAGCGCGCGGGCGGCGCCCCCACGTGTGAAGACGGCGTGCGGCTCCAGGGCCGGGATGGCAATGACCTCGCCCGCCTGCAATGGGATCAGGCGCCCTTCGACCTCGAAGCACAGTTCGCCCTCGAGCACCCAGGTGATCTGCTCGCTCTCATGCCGGTGGGTCTCGAAACGCACACCGGGTTGGACCTCGAAGTAGGTGAGCATGGTACGCTGCAGCGCGACGGCCCGGTAGCGCGCTCCCGGCACGTCTGGGCGGAGCGGCAGGGAGTCCCTGGCGTAGTAGCGGACTGCGTCGGAGGGCGGTGGAGTCGGCATGGGGACGTGGGGTGCGGGTCAACAGCAGGGCTGTCCGTCCGGATGGTAGGGCTGTCCGTCCGGATGGTGAAGATTGCTTCAGGACCCGCCATGCGTCGCACGAGTCTGGAGGGTGTACCGCAGCTATACCACCGCTCCGACCAGCCGACCGACCAGGGCAGTGCACCCCATTGCGACCGCCCCCCAGAACGCCACCCGAGTCGCCGCCGGGGCGAGCGGGGCGCCCCCGAGCCAGGCCCCGGCGCCGCCGAGCACTGTAAGGAGAATCAGCGAGCTGGCGAACACTGCGGGTCTGAGGGAGGCCGTGGGGAACAAGGCAGCCAGGAGCAGGGGGGAGCCGCTCCGACCGCAAAGGAGACCGCGGAGGCCCAGGCGGCCTGGAGCGGTCTGGCTCGCATACCCTCGGACATCCCCAGCTCGTCCCGCGCGTGGGCCCCCAGCGCATCGTGGGCCATCAGTTGCTCGGCGACCTGTGCAGCCAGGTCAGGCGTCAGTCCCCGGGCGACGTAGATGCCCGCCAATTCCGTTCGTTCGGTCTCGGGAGCTGGCGGCCAGTTCGCCACGCTCGCGATCGAGATCCGCCTTCTCGGTATCCGCCTGGGAGCTGACCGACACGTACTCGCCT
Organism: uncultured Gemmatimonadales bacterium; assembly: GCA_963709905.1. GTDB lineage: Bacteria > Gemmatimonadota > Gemmatimonadetes > Gemmatimonadales > GWC2-71-9 > JADJOM01. Next base: position 55,658 of record CAVPYI010000002.1, on the reverse strand, counting down.
GCCGCCATCGAGAGCGCGCCGGCGACCAGGCCCGCTACGGCGGCCAGGACGACGGCGTCGCGGGTCGGCTGGGCGGATGCCACCCCGACCACGAGGCTGCTGGTCGAAATGAGACCGTCATTGGCGCCGAGGACGGCGGCTCGAAGCCAACCGATGTGCTCGGTGCGATGAATCTCCCGGTGAACCATACGAGTTGGGGGCGAGTAGTGTGGGACTGGCCACGTCCGCCCGCGGCGCGCGAAGGCGCAACAGCACCCGCGCGAGCTACCCTGGAGCGGGAGATGACCGGCCCGCCGGTGGGCCGGCGGACCCGATCACGTAACGTCCTACTCCTGCAGCAGGAAGGTGACCTTCAACAGCACCCGATACTCCGTGATCTTCCCTTTCGTGATAACGACCTTCTGACTCTTGATCCATGCCCCGGTGAGATTTCGCAGGGTCTTGTCGGCTCGGGCGATGCCGGACTGGATGGCATCCTCGAAGCTCTTCGAGGAGGAAGACTGGATCTCCGTGATCTTTGCGACGGACATGATGTACTCCAGGTCGAGTGGAAATGGTGCAGCGGGGCATGCCTTCAGCTCCACTCACCCAAGGTACTGCCGCACCACAAGAAGGAGGACCCGGCTGGCCGCGGGCCAGTCAGCCCGGTGAAGGCCCGCGCACGGCCGGGTGGAGGTTCGGCCGCGTGAAGTCTGGGCAGTTCACCGGAGCGGGCCGGTGGCGTACTGCAGGACTGCCACGTAATGGCAGCCGCTCCCGGCCAGGACGCAGAGATGCCACAGGGCATGCCGGTAGGGGAGATGGTCCCGGGCATACAGCGCCACCCCGGCGGTGTAACAGAGTCCGCTCGCGAGCAGCCACGCGAGTCCGCCGGGCGGGATGGCCCGGGTGAGGGGCCCGATGGCCACAATCGCCAGCCACCCCATCCCCAGGTACATGACCGTGGAGAGCCGCGGGAACCGGAAGCCCGAGGACGGTCTTGTGCAACACTCCCACCGCGGCCAGGCCCCACACCAGCCCGAACAGGGTCCATCCCCAGGCGCCGCGCAGTACGCCCAGGGTGAAGGGCGTGTAGCTCCCGGCAATCAGCAGATAGATCGCGATGTGGTCGACGATCCGCAGGACATGCTTGGCCCGTGGGCTCCGCACTGCGTGGTACACGGTCGATGCGGCGTACAGGACCACGAGCGTGAGTGCAAAGACGCTGCAGGCGACGATCTGCCGGGCGTCACCATGCTGGCTGGCAATCCACACCAGCGGTGGCACCCCGACAAGACTGGCGGCCAGACCGGAACCATGGGTCAGGCTATTAGCGAGCTCTTCGCGGCGGGACTGCGGTCGGCGGTGGGGCACGCTGGAAGATAAGGGGGGGCACCCGTCCGACGTCCCGTCCCGCCTGACTTCACCCATCATGGCGCCAGCCGGGTCAGTGCCTGCTCCAGTCGCGCGACCAGCGGCCCGAACTTGGCGAAGGCGCGAATCCGCCCTTGCGATCGAATGAGTATGTAGTCGGGTGGCCGCGCTCCCCGGGAAACCGGCAGAACGAGTTCCTGCACGGGGAGAGTCTGCAGCGAGGCGGCCCGGCCGTGCCGAATCGAAAAGCCACAGGTTGCGGGACCACGAACGTCACCTGGAGCCGGGAGCCGCGCGCGGCCGCGCTCCACGTCGCCATCGTGGCGATGCTGGTGTCGGCTTCGTAGGTGCTCGATCGCAGGCCTTCCATCGCGAGCGCCGTGAACGTGGACTCCTCCTCGGCGGTGAGGACCACGGCCTGGCCGTCAACCACCAGGGAAACCCGGACACTGTCCGGGTCCTGGGCCAGGGCCGCGGGCGCGGCCACCGTACACAGAATCAGAAGCGGCCACCAGCCTTCATGGAAACCACAACCGGTCCTGTCATTAATCCGACGTCTCCGCGCCGGCCCTGCAGGCTGGCGATCTCTCCCTCAAGTTACTCCTGCCCCATTCGCCCTGCCAGCGTTCACGCGCCAGTCCGTCGGCAGCGACCGCTATTGGCGGCGTTCGCGCCAGAGCCCCACGGCGAGAACGGTGGGTACGATCACGGCGATGACGCTGGGCCATGTGGGCAGGGACATCGTGCCGATGGTCACGGGGATATCCAGAATCGACGCGCAGCAGGTGGGCTGCCGCGACTAGCAGCAGCAGGAGAGCGGCCAGCAGGGAAGCTGGTTTCATGGTTGTCCTCCGTCCAGGGTCGGGCGCGGAGCACAGACGCTCGGCTGGGACGCCCCGCTCGTGGATACTTGTGGTCCCGGCGTCCGGAAGGCTGGCCGGGTCAGCCGGGCCCGGAGGTCGAACGCGTGGGAGTCGAGGCGGCCTCCGGGAACCGATCTCCCACCGCCTGACCACGCCAGTACGCCGCATAGCCCGTCACCATGCGCCAGGCGAACTACACCATCACCAGCCCACCGCCCACCATCGGACCATAGATGACTACGGCAGCGAGCGGTGGCACCGCCAGCACCAGCAGAAGGCCCACGGCAAACAGCAAGGCCCCGACGGCTGCCGCGGTCAGGAGCAGGACATACGTGAGGCTGACCCGCACCAGGTGCGACACGAACCAGGGCTCCAGGGGCGCGCGCCGGTAGCGAATTACCCAGATCAGAAACAGGAACCCGAGAACAGCAACAACTCCCAGGACTTCCAGCGCGGAACTGAAGCGAATCCGGGACCCTGAGCCGGTGACGCCCACCACCAGGCTCCCGAGAACGAGGAGGCCCGAGACATACACCAGATGCCCGAACAGCACCTCGGACCGGGTAGGGGCCTCGTGAGCGGACGCCTGTCTGGATCGTTCGAGCAGGGACTCGAGAAAGCCGCGGATCAGATGGCGCTCCGGCGAAAGAGGATCAACCGTGGCTCGTTGCGGATCATTTGGAGGCGTCGGGTGGGCCGCGCGTCGGGTCGCGCTCGTGACTTGTACCCTGGCTTACGCGGATGGGCGCGGATTGGCGTACGAGACGAGATAGCCGCATGAGGGGCAGCGCTCGGTACTGACATACAGCTCGGGGCCCTCGGGCTCCCGCAATCCACCGAACCATGACTCCAGCGCCGGCTCGGGAATCCAGATGGGCCTGGTGTTCGACCCCGACCCACGGTCGATGACGACGCCCGCCTGCATGGCCAGTCGGCAGAAGGGACAGGTGTTGGTCAAAGCGATATCGCGCTCCTCGGCCTCGGTGTGGGGTGTTACCGCCTGACGCCAGCGGATCAACTCCATGCGCGGCGCGGGCGGCGAACCCGATGTCAGCCGGGAGGGCTGCTAGAACGCCGGGGTCACCGGCGCGAGCCGATAGGCAAACTTCTCACGGCCCGTCAGCCGCTCGAGCTGCCCCTGTCGGGCCAATTGGTCCTCGGCAAAAAACAATACCGCACGCACCTTGTTGCCGTGCGCGAGCACTTCCTCCTCGGTGCAGCCCGATCCCGCGGTGATCTCGGTCAGCAGCTTGTCATAGCGGGCCCGGTTCTTGACCGCGAGATCGGGGCTGGAAATCAGGAAGCATAGACGATCGAAGGGGCTGTCCCACTGGACGTCGAGGCGCCCGCTGGACGGGTTGACTCCGGCGGCTGCCGGGAAGCTGGAGGCTCGCTGGCGCTTCCGGTCTTGGATGGAGGTGGTCATTCCTGCTCCGTACGCGGGTTGCCTGCTGAAAAAGTGGCGCCGGGCCCGACTGGCGCTCACGTGAAAGATAACAGGATGGGGCGCTGCGGGGCCTGCCGGAGCGGCCGACGGCCCCGGCATGATGCTACCCAAGGAGAGCGGAGCAGAATGCGGCAGCCGGGTCAGGGTGCCCCCATCGCTGGGATACCGCACGGGACGCTCGCGCCTCCCTGCGCTGGTTCAGGCACCCCACTGATCGGCCTTCCGCAAATCCGCCGTCTGGCGGTGGAATTGCGCTCGCATGGCCCGGGCGGCCACAGGCCCAAAGGCATTCGCCTCGGCCCACTCGCGCAGGTTGAGGTCGAGGGCGGCCAGCGGTTGACCGGGGATGCATTCCATGACGGGATGGCGCTTCCCCTCGCTCATCAGGTACCACATCGCAGGCTGACGGAGCTCTCCCCGTCGCGAGTCGGCCTCCGTGGCTTCGTAGGCCACGAAATGCAAGTCGCGGCCGTGCAGGCTGATTCGGTGCTGAGTAAGACTCGTCGCGGACACTCAACGCTCCAGTGCGGGGGATGCGAAGACGGCCTTGACCGCGGTGGGCTGGCTGGCCACCCGCGGCAACCAATGGTCGCCTCTCCTTAAAGGTAACCTGATGCGTCAGGGAGACGCCGTCACCCCCTCCGTCAGCTGGCGCTGGTACTCTGTTTCGTCAAAATGCCCCCTGGACTCCGCGATCAGGCCGCCGGCGCCGATGTTCCATTCCTCATACCCGCTGATACGGACGGCCTTGCCGGAGCCCCCAGGGCCGGTGTTCGTTCCGGTCAGCGTCCAGCGATAGATCCAGTGGTCTCCTTCCTGGCTGACGTCGTCCATGCTCACGACCATGTCAGGGAAGGTGGTCATGAATCCCCGGGCCGCAGCGGTGATCGCCGGCCGGCCAACGGACGGCGTTCCGTCGTTGATCCTCAGCGATCCGTGGTCTGCGAAGAACGACGCCACCCTGGCCGGATCCTGGCTGCACCAGGCCGCGGTGTAGCGGGTCGCGAACTCTCTCAGTTTGCTGGCGTTCATTGGCGTCGTCCTGGAGCCGCAGGCAGCGAGGCCGACCGCCGCCACTGCCAGCAGGAGCGCCGTGCCCGAAGCCCTGCAGCCTACACGGCCCATGTTCATCGACGATCGCTGATAGACTGTGGCACTGGCCGAAGTCGTTGATTCGACCTTCCCTCTGCTCCGCGCCGGAACCGACAAACCGCTGGCACCAATACCGAACAGGCCCAATTTACCGCGCAGACAGCGGGAGGGTTAGTGATACCGCAGGCGCCCCGGGGTGGTGTGCTGCTCGTTCGCACCCACCCCATCCCGACCGTTACCGCAATACCCGCCAGGCGGGCCGGGTGCTCATTGCCGGGTCGAACGGGCGCCGCGCCCACAGTGCCCTCACTCTCATCGTCCTGATCCCGAGCCGGCCGGCTGAGGAGCCATGACGCCGGCGTACGCGACAGCCTCACGCCGGTGACACCTCCTTGCCGAGGCAGACATTGGTGTCCGGCGAGAGACAGTACTCGCCATAGAGGGGGATCGGACGGAAGCCGGTTGCCTGATAGAGCGCCAGCGCGGCGGCTTGCCGGATGCCGGTCTCGAGGACCAGGCGTCGGACGCCGAGGCGTCTGGCCTCCGCCTCGAGAGCGCCCACGAGGCGGCGACCCAAGCCCACGCCCCTGACGGCCGGAACGACGTACATGCGTTTCAGCTCGGCAGTGTCGGTGTCGAGCCGGCGGACGGCACCACAGCCGACCGCCTCACCGTTGTGATACACGACGAGAAACGCCCCCCGTCCCTCCGCCACCTCCTCAGGGTCCAAGTGGAAGTGAGTCGCTCCCGGCTCGGCGTATGTACCGCTCAGCTCGGTATTCAGGGCAGCTATGAGGCTGCGACTGACCTCGGCTGTGAGGGTGGTACGAGTGATCACGATTGCGCCAGAGGCCATGGTCCTCCTACGCCGGGGTCGGCCTGCACCGGCGTCACGTGATCAGCCGCCGCGCCCCACCGCTACGCGGAGGAGAACTCGCATGAAGGCCGCGTAGTTGCGGGTATAATGAACGAAGCACTTGTCGTGGGAGACCCAGAGAAAGTTGGGGGCGCCGGTAGCGAGATCTCCACCTGCGGGCTCCAGCATGCTCCAGCCGCCCGGGCGCTCCTGAGTACTGTAGTAGACTGCCGGTGAGCGGCGGCGATTCGGGCCGCTGACCCGGGAGACTTGAACGAAGGCCCAGCCATCCGGGCCAGCCACACTCCCCCACGCATGGGTCGTGTCATCGCCAAGTTGTTGGCGCCAGGTACTCAGCCGCGGGCTGCGGAGCGGGGTGTGCCTCTTCGCTGAAAGAGGAACCGTCCCATTCAAGCTGGAAATGCGAAGTGGACCTCCAGTCGGGTGTGGTCCGGCTGAAGAACACAGCCCCGGTGCTGTCCTGCCACAGGCCGGAGTGGTAGAACCCCAGCCGCGAAACCCTGAGGAAAGTCGGCGGTCCCCACCGAGGACCGATGCGCCTTGCCATCCAGAGGTGGGCGTTCCGGTTCCGGCTGGTATTGCCCGGCGCTGGGCGGTAGGACGCGAAGACCAGCCGCTGGCCGTCCGGACTGATCGATGGATAGAGATCGGAGAAGCTCGCACCGAGGTCGAGCGGCTCGGCCGGCCCCCAGCTATTCTCACCCCGCGTCGCCCGGAAGATCCGGTAGTCCTCCTCGCCGGGGCCGACGTGCTTGAAGTAATAGAACTCGCTGCCGTCGGGAGTGACGGCAGATGAAAACAGCAGGCCGGAATCACCTGCGGCCACCACCGGTCCGTAAGGCTGGGGAGGCAGCGGTGGGTCAGGGCAGGGTAGAGAACGGTGAGGCCCCTCCGGCGGGAGCAAGGGGCGCGAACCGAACAACAGTGCGGTAGAAGCCGCGAGAATGATCAGTCGCATGAAAGCATCGAGTATCCTGAGTGCCTCATCGAGAACTGCGCACAGGCTACAGCCCGGGCGCGGTCGCGCCAGCCGTGTTGCGCCGACTGGTCTGTCCCACCAGCAAACCGCCGGGCCTGGCGGGTCGGCCTGATTCGGTAGTTAGGCCGATGCCGCCTGTTGGTCAATCCAGGTGCTTGGGGCGTGTGGCAAAGTGAAACCTGCGGCACGCGATCTCGTAGAGTATCGCGTCACAGCGCCGAGCCAGCAATGCCTCCACCGAGTTCTCCAATGAAAACGAACCACGTCCTTGTCCTGATTGGGGTCACTGCCATTCTCTCGGTGGGCGGCACGGTGCTGGCGCGCGAGATCCTCGGAGACGAGCTGCCGGTGGAGGGGGCGCTTCCCGGACAGATGCGCTCGACGGTACTCGGCGAGAATCGGGAGTACTTCGTGTACCTGCCCGACGGCTACGGCGTTGACACCACCTCGCGCTACCCCGTGCTGTACGTCCTTGACGGGACCTCCCAGTCCGGACACACCGCCGAGTCCGCGGCGCTGGTCGCGCGTCTCGGGCTGGCCCCTCCCATGATCGTGGTGGGCGTACCCAGTATCAACGGTGATACGAGAAATCGTGACTACACCCCTCCCGAGATGCGGCTCGACACCGATGCGGTCTCGAGTCCCATGGGGGCGGCGGACCGTTTCCTCGCATTCCTCCAGACGGAGCTGATCCCGGCAATTGACCGTGCCTACCGTACGACCCGTCCTCGCATGCTGGCGGGGTGGTCGCGCGGCGGGCTCCTGGTCCTGTACTCGTCAGTTGAGACTCCCTCGCTGTTTGACGGTCGGTTCGCTCATAGCCCCGCGCTATGGCGCGAGGATGACCGCATCGTGACGAGGCTCGAGCAGGCCCTGCGGACAGGAACCGTCTCAGCCGGGTTGCTGTATCTGAGCCTGGGTGGGGACGAGAACGAGAAGATGATGAAGGCCTTTCAGCATGCCGTCGGCGTTCTGGAGCAGGCCGCCCCACCGACACTCCGCTGGCGGGCCGACCTCAGTGCCGGTGGGCGCCACGAGTCCAACCCGCGCCTCTCTACACCAGTGGGGTTGTGCGTGATGTTCGCCGATGTGACCGGCCAGGCATGCCGGGGTGCCGGGATCATCGCGCTGGCGATCCCCCGGGCGGAAGATCGGCGATGAACGGAGGTGTCGAGTCGCGCGTGTAGACCCGGTTCAACGGCCTCCGTCGTGGCCGCTGTTTTGGACGCGGCCGCGCCCTGTCGGCTTCATGCGATAGCCCTGCCGGGTCTAGCTGCTCCCCCGGCCCGGGCCCACATTGTAGAGGTCGAAGACGCATCGCCACTGGCCATCGGCGTCCTTCCGCCAGACCGTGATGTAGCGCCCCGCCTCGGTGGCAGGGTTCCCGGCCGAATCCGGCACGGTCACCGTGTTGGCCCCGTAGGTGTAGCCGAAATCGCCACTGGCGGAGACCACCGCACTATCTGGAACCCAGGAGATATGAAAGCCCGGAACAGCGACGCTGGCGCTGACCATTTGCCGAATGGCGTCTTTCCCGACGAGGATTGGCTGGCCCGGCAGAATAACCCGGGCATCGGAGGTCCAGTACTCGACAATCGAGTCCACGCTGGCACCCGACTGTGCGGCTTGGGCCCATGCCCGGTCTCGTTCCAGTAGCGCTTCGGCTGCGGCCTTTACGTCGACTCGAGGTTGGCACCCGCCGCCCGCGAGCAGGATCAGGGTTGCGAGAGGTGCGAGAGCGTGCCGCATGAGGAGGATCCTCGTTGAAGGGTGGCGCGTTGAGACGGCACTTGGCTCACCGCCTGGCGTCATGTAAGGGTCGAGGACAAGGTGTCGTGATGGGCCATCACCGACTGCGTTCATTTCTCGAGCCGGGCGTCCAGACCGAAATCAGCCTTTACCCGCTCATACCACTCATCATCGTTCAGAGCCCCCCAGGTAACCCACTCCTCGTCACTCATCGCCTTGCGCCATCCGAGAAACCCCTCGGCGTCAGCCCCCACCGGATGCCGCAGCTGCCAGGTCCCGCTTTCGGCGATGTCAACCACCTTCTCTCCTACGACTGAGGGCGGGGATGGGTTCTTCAGCGAAGCGCTGAACATCCCCGCAAAGCGGCGTTGCTGAGGATATGGCGATGGGCTCCGTGCCGTTTCAATGCGTCTGGCCATTGGCGTGTCGATGATGCCCGGCTCCACGATCGCGACCCGTACGTTGAACGGTTTCATCTCCTGGGCCAGAGACTCACTCAGCGCTTCCAGAGCGAACTTGGAGGCGGTGTACGGGGCCAGCGGTGAGCTCGCGATGCGACCTGCGATCGACGTGATATTGATGATGCAGCCGCCTCGCCGTTTGCGCATGGCCGGCAGCACACCCTGGATGCAGCGCAGCGCCCCGAAGTAATTCGTCTCCATCACAGCCCGAAACTCGGCCAAGGGAAGTTCCTCCACCGAGCCACTGCGCTCAATCCCGGCATTGTTGACGAGCACGTCGATTGCCCCGGCCTCGTGCACAACACGGTCAATGCCTGCCTTGACCGACGTGTCGGAATCGACATCCATTGCGGCGATCGTGATTGGGAGTCCTTCCGAAGCGGCCCGCTGCCCGAGCTCCGGCGCGCCCTTTGGATTGCGCATCGTCGCATAAACCTTGTGGTTGGCCCTCGCGAAGGCCACTGCGGTGGCCAACCCTATGCCCGAGCTGGTTCCTGTAATCAGGACGACTGCCATTATTGCACTCCTCGCTATAGGCCAGAATCACAAACTCCAACACGGACCCGCCCCTGCCTGTTGCGTGACGTCCAACGGCCTCGCCACGAGCCGGAAAGCGCGGCTCGTGATGCTAGCAAGTCGAAGAGAGCCAAGCAACTGACTGAAGGTGTGCCGATCCTGCTGCCGTGCGATTACGCTCAACTGCCCGGCGAGCGATACGTGATCGACGAAGCCTTCTTCAGCGCGGCCAGTGTCTCTTCGACCGTCAGTAGAACTGTCGTCTGGATGGAGCTCAGCGCTCCACCGCCTCCGATGGCGAGCGCCGTAGCCGCCATGGAGACGTTGTCTGGTGCCTCCCACAAGTTGTAGCCATCGCAGTCGCCGAAGGCGTACCAGAAGCCGTGCAGTTTGCCCCCGACCGACTCGATGTACTGCTTGGCTGCGGCACGACGATCCTCGGGATTCTTGACCAACCTTGCCCAGGTCTCGGCTGTGTAGCTGAACCGGGTGAGATACATCGGCATCGCTCCTACTCCTTCCTTGTGGAAGTCTCACGGTACTCCACGAGCGGGCTAGCGTCCTCCGCTTGCTCGGCGACACCCGCTCGTGAACTCAGCCTAAGCTACCCGAAAGGCCGCGCGTTCGCAGTGCGACGAGGCGATCTAGGCCCACCGGCCACTCGCGGCCGGCCTTCACGTTCACGCGTACGCCACTGCCACAGCCCCGCCTCGACATCTCGCGGGAGCCGAACGCCCAACAGGCGCATCCCCAACACAAGTTGGCCCCGATGATGGGCCTCGTGGGCCACGAAGTAGGCCAGCACGTGCCCGACGTCCAAGGGCAAATTACGCCAGACGTAGCGTTTGGACGTGGGCAGCCGGCCGCCCTCCGCCCACCCGAGGCGCAGCAGGGACCCGATCCCCCGACTGCTGCTCGGGAGCGCCCGCAGGAGCTGGGCCCGCGAGACGGTTCGATGATTGACATGGGCCGGAGCGCGGATGCCATGCTCCTGGCCGAGCGTCTTGATCCAGCTACAGCGGGCGTTGTGGAGATGGGCGGCTATGGCGCGAATGGAGCGCCGAGAGACGCCGGGCGGGGTGAGCGGCCACACGCGCTCCGGGAGGTGGGCGATGAGATACGCCGTAGTGCCACTGCTGGTCGCCCAGGCTGCCAGGAGGGAGCCCTGCAGGTCAGGGGAAGCCGGCATGGAGGACCTCTGAGAACCGTTGATGTCCAACCGCCTGCGTGGCAGCTGCGGTCGATAAGGAATCGATATTCACAAAGCTCCGCTCCTTGGCCCGCACCGGAGCCGGGCTGCCAGCTTCCACGGCTAGTTATCCCGCGCGGATTCACATTGTTAGTGCAACACGGCAGCGGCCAGAAGAGGCGACCTGGCGGCCGGGTACACTTCGGATCTCCTCGAAGAGAACGAAGCTACCCATGTACTACCGCCAGATCACCCCGCAGGAAAGATATGCTCTTGCCGTGGGGCGGCGAGCCGGGCGGTCCCCGGCCGCGATCGCCCGGGAGCTGGGACGCCACCGCAGCACCATCACGCGGGAGTTGGGCCGCAATCGATCGCGCGATGGAGCCTATCGCCCGGTGATTGCCCAGCGCCAAGCCCAGAACCGCCGCCACCTGGGCCATCGCCGCTGGCGCTTCTCGGTGGCCGACTGGACGCTGGTCCTCGGCTGGCTCGCCGCGTGCTGGAGCCCGGAGCAGATCGCCGGGGTCTTACGGCAGCAGGGGCAGCTCTGCATCAGCCACGAGACGATCTATCGCTTCATCTATCGCAACAAGAAGCAAGGGGGCGATCTCTACCGCTTCCTCCGGTGCGCCCGCAAACGGCAGCGCAAGCGGTATGGCAGCGACGAGCGGCGCGGCCGGCTGGCTGGCAAGCGGCCCCTCGCGGCCCGTCCCACCGTCGTCAACCGCCGACAGCGGATCGGGGATTGGGAGATCGATACCGTGGTCGGGGCCGGCGAGCGGGACTGCGTGCTGAGCGTGGTCGAGCGGAAGACGGGGTATCTCCTGCTCGGCAAGCTGGCCAACCGCACAGCCGCCGCTATTCGGCGACGGGCCATCCAGCTGCTGCGCGCGCAGCGCCACCGGGTCCGGACGGTCACCGCGGACAATGGAACAGAGTTCCACCAGTATCCGGCCATCGAGCGGGCCACCGGTGCCCGGTTCTACTTCGCGCCGCCGTACCAGGCCTGGGCGCGCGGCACGGGGGAGAACACCAATGGCCTCCTGCGCCAGTACCTGCCCAAAGGAAGGAGCCTGGCTGGCCTCACCCAAGCCGGCTGTACCGCCATCGCCCGCCAGCTCAATCGGCGCCCCCGCAAACGACTGAAGTACCGTACACCGGAGGACTGCTATGCACCCTAACCATCAGTGTTGCACTTCGGGGTTGAATTCACACCTTCGAAGGCGCGCACTACGAGTCTGTCGATGGCCACTCGAGCACACCCTCCGAGTCGTCTTCAGTCATGAAGAACAGGCGATACTCGTTGACGGCGTAGTCGCTGACAATCCACATCTTGACATGGAGCGCTGTCGCTGGCTCCTCGACCATGAACCTCATGTCTGGGCGCGGATTGTCCTCGAAGGTGCCCTTCCAGTGCGCTTCGTCCCAGCCATCGCGGCCCCGTCCCAGCGTGAAGTAGAGCTGCTTGAACTCGCTCTTGGTAACTTGCCTCATGGGGCTGGCATCCCGCGGCTTAACGTCCTCCGCATGGGTACGATGAGCGCGGCTCGTGATCCTCGCCTTAAGCTACCCGTCGGGCCACGCATTGCGGGTTCTATGCGTCGGGTAGGCGGCGTCAAGGACGGACAGTCACGTTGGATTGCTGCGTACCACCTATGGTTGACAAACGAGCGTCATTTCTACGTCGACCTTGGTGCCCTTGGTCGCAGTCCCCTTGACCCTCAGGGAGTCCGAGCCATTCGATGTTCGGGTTCGCGTCGCCGTTCCGGGCTCATTGAACCGTGGCTGGTTGGCCCGAACGACGTAGGCCGGTGGTGTCCCACGCTGCCCGATCCGGATTCCGACCGACAGGTAGAAGCTGTTGACAGTTGTGCCGCTCTTGAGGGTATCGGCGTCAAAGTTTACTGAGGTAACCACGATAGTGGCGGTGTCATCCGGAAACATGACCGCGAACGAATCGAGGCGATGCGGATATCCGTAATCGGCCAGACCGCACTTCGTGGACGTACCCGAGGCACGGTAGGTCCCGTTGTAGTCAGAGGCGGGATCGTTCGAGATCGTCACTATGACCACAGTAGGTCGCAGCAGTGTGCTGTCCGGCCTCTGTGCGTTGGCGGGCGCGGCCAGGCCAGTCAGGGCGATGAGGCCCACCGTCATACGTCCCAGCATCGATCGCGTCACCACCCCTCCTCGTGTGAATCAAGCCACTGGGATGTCGCAGGTACCCCGGGTTGATGCGCCGGCTAACGCCCTGCGCATGACCTGCGGGGCCGCACCGCGACTCATGGAACTGTACGTGGTGACGGCGGGTGGTGCCAGCCTCACCACAAACCGATGGCCGCGCCCCGACTGGTCCATGCGTTTGCTAGGCCGCAAGACTGCCGCAGGGAGCGTGGGCGCGTTTCATTCAGGATCGATGAACGAGGCTTTGCTTGGAGCACACTGGTCGCCTTCCTCCGGACCGACGGACCAGACGGTCGTTCCGTCTGTAGGCTTGCCATCCGAGTCGGCCCAGGTGAACGCGGTACCGCCCTACTCCTGGACATCGATGGCGAGATGACGCTTGTACCAAGCCTGCAGCGCAGGTGCATCCTTTGCCGTGCCGCCGCGATGGTACCAGCGCGTCCGTCCCGAACATACCGCGCCGGTGAGCCCTGCGTGACCGCGAGCCGCTGGGCGGCCCGCCGGTCAAGCGATCGGCTTCAGGACCATCCGGCCGTACGCGATGAACGCCATGAGGAGGCCCAGCACGCCGCTCAAGATAATGGGCGTGATCTCGTGGTACTTGACGTGCACCCCGATGAACACGAGGCTCTCGATCGCCAGGACCGTGGCGGCCACCACTGTGAGCGCCGGCTTCCAGTGGAAGGCGGCGGGGACGATCAGCCCGACCGTGCAGACGAGTTCGAGGATGCCGAGGGCCATCCAGGCTTCCCGCGGCAACGCACCAAAGGACGGGACCTCCTCGCTTACCTTGTCGAACATGAAGACCTTCATGACGCCCGACGCCCCGTACAGGAGCGCGGCGAGGACCTGCAGGACCCACAACAGGATGTTCATCGTGTGCCTCCTCTCATGTGAACCTCCGATGTACGGCGGTTGAGGGGTGGCGTTTCTTCTGCGGCCTGACGTCCTGGCCATGAGCTGCAATGCGCGGCTCCTGATCTCTCCCTCAGGCTATCGGATGGGCAGCGCTGTGCCAGCTCCACGCGGCGGTTAGACAGCGCGTTGGTACGATCCGGGGACATCCCTGACAGAGAATTCTAAGGACATGGTTGACACTTGCCGGGCATACTCGAGGCACCAGGGAGGTGCCCGATGCCGTGGAGGTCGACCAGTCCTATGGATGACAAAGTGCTCTTCGTCGCGGATTGCCACCGCCAGTGGCACCCCATGAGTGCCCTCTGCGGGCGCTATGGGATCAGTCGCGAGGCCGGCTATGAGCTGCTGAGGCGGTACCAGGCGGAGGGGCCGGCCGGACTGCTACCGCGGTCCCGGCGGCCGCATCACTCGCCGACCCGGACACCCGCCCGTGTGGTCCAAGCCCTCTTGGCGCTGCGCCGACGCTGGGGCTACGGCCCGAAGAAGCTGCTGGAGATCGGTCGGCAGCAGCATCCGCGCTGGCCGTGGCCGGCGCCGAGCACCGTGGCAGCGATTCTCGCTCGGGCTCAGCTCACTCAGCGGCGGCGGCGCCGTCGACCGTTAGGGCATCCGGGGCGCCCGTCCACGACGGCCGTGGCCCCCAATGCGATCTGGACCGCCGATTTCAAAGGGCAGTTCAAGACGCGGGATGGGGTGTACTGCTATCCGTTGACCGTGCTGGATACCTACAGCCGCTACCTGCTCGGCTGCCAGGCCCTGCTCGACGTCACCCAGGATGCCGCTCGGCCCGTCTTCGAGCGGCTGTTCCGCGAGTTTGGCCTGCCGGACATCATCCGCACCGATAACGGGGTCCCCTTTGCGACCTGTGCCGCGGCCCGCCTGTCGAAGCTGTCCGTCTGGTGGGTGCACCTGGGCATCTATCCCGAGCTGATCCAGCCCGCGCACCCCGAGCAAAACGGCCGCCATGAGCGCTTCCATCGCACCCTCAAGGCCGCCACCGCGCTGCCCCCGGCCCGCGATCGCGCGGCGCAGCAGCGGCGCTTCACGGCCTGGCGCCGCGAGTACAACGAGCAGCGGCCGCACGAAGCCCTCCACCAGCGCACGCCGGGCTCGTGCTACGCGGCCTCACCCCGCCCACTGCCGAGCGCACTGCCCGCGATTGCGTACCCCAAGCACTTCGAGCTACGCTATGTCAGCCGCAACGGCGGCATCCGCTGGCAGCGACACTGGGTCAATATCAGCCACGTGCTCGACCAGGAGATCGTGGGCTTCGAGCCCGTGGCCGAGACCCTGTGGGATGTCTGGTTCGGCCCGGTCTGGCTGGGCCGGTTCAACGAGCGCACCGGCCAGCTCGATCTGCTCCATAAGAAGGAAGGACGCGTGAAACCCTGACTCACCCTGTCAACCATGTCCGTAGAACAAAGTGTCAACTATGTCCCTGATCGTTCAGTTTCCCTTTAGTGGTGATTCCTCTCAGAAGCCATATCGCCCCTAGAGGTACCCCCCACAGACCCAGTGTGATGCCCGAGGCTTGTAGGTGGAGACATTCATGCCGGGCCCGCTGTACCGAAAGCGTAGGGTGTAGGTCAGACCATCGGATTCGTACTCCCAAGGGTACGACTCCTGAGGTGATTTGGACGAGGCGAGGGCTCCCGCATCCAGCAACTCCGGCACCAGGCTTTCGAGGGCCTTTGGATACATGCCCCTGTCGGCCTTGAACTGCTCCAGTGCGGCAACGATGGGCTGACCACGCTCGAAGCCTTGCGTGGCTTGTCGTCCAGCACCAGGCTTCGGGGATGCAAGGAGACACAGACTCAGGGCGTAGACAGCTGTCCGAGGATCAGGGCTGGCTCGCATAAGGCCCAAGGCGGGTTGGATACTAGGGATTGTCGCGCCGCCTAATGCCTTGCGCATCAGCCGCAAGCGACTCGCCTGCGCTGCACTATCCTGCGTTCCGCCGCTCGTCACCGGCAGGTGGCCGTCACTGGACCTCAGCTCGGACGCGCTTGTCGGCTGCATGCGCCGTTAGGTGGCTCGTGCCTGCCGATGTCTCGGGCGGTGACGAGGGTGCATCCTACTCCTCCAGCGTGGGCAGTTGGCGTTGGCCAGACTGGTCTCGCACACGCTGTCGGTCTTCCGCAGCGTCGAATGTGTGCCACAGGTTCCAGACCCAGAACACGGCGCCGAGTGCAAACAGGCCTCCCCCAGCGCCCGTGATCCACCGCCCGCCAAATCCGGCATGCGGTTGCAGCAGAAAGCCAACGACAAGCCCTCCCAAACCCAGGTTGGCCAGGAACAGATGCGCTACGGCCAGGCGCTGGCTATACAACGGATGCCCGAAGAGTCTTGGGAGTAACTGATATCCAACCCCGAACACCAGCATCGTCAGAAAGCCGACTACGGTCATGTGCGCGTGGGCAGGACGGTAGATGATCCATTGAGGGTGAACCGCAATGCCAACCCCGAGCGCAATGCCGGTCGCAAACCATAGCAACGACGCCCGAATGAACGCCTTTATGAACCACTCCATGCGGGATATCCAACCTCGGTAGTAATGATGCAGAAGCCACGCCCGATGGCTTGGGGACGAGCTAAGGCTCGTTGCGGAAACTCCGACCAGCGGTAGTACGGAAGGGGGAGCCACCTAACGTCCTCCGCATGAGCTGCAATGCGCGGCTCGTGATCCTTCCCCTAAGCTATCCGACGGGCCGCCCATTGCCAGCTCCATGCGGCGGTTAGACGGCGCAGGCGCATTGCCAACTTAAGTGCAACAGAAAGGGCGACCTGGCAGCCCGGTGTAGACTTCCGATCTCCTTCCAAGAGAACTGAGGCCTATGCCGTACTACCAGATCACCCGGCCGGAAAGATACCGGATGTACGAGCTCCTGGGACTGGGCTGGCGCCCGGCCCAGATCGCCCAGGAACTGGGCCGGGCCCGGAGCACGATCACGCGGGAGCTCGCCCGGAATCGGACCAAGCGCGGGCGGTACGAGCCGTACCCGGCCGACTGCTATGCGCGGACCCGACGCCGAATGGCGCGGCGCCAGCACCGGGTCTCGCCGTGGCTGTGGCGGCAGGTGTGTCGCCGGCTCCAGGCGTGGTGGAGCCCGGAGCAGATTGCGGGGCGGTTTCGTCGGACGGGTGAGGGCTGGATCAGCTACCAAACGATCTACCGCCGGATCAGCGAGGATGACTGGGCCGGCGGCACGCTGCAGCAGTGCCTGCGGCACTACGCGTGGCCGCGGCAGCGACGGCGCAGTCCCCGGACGCGGCGCCCGCTTGGCCGTCCCCTGGCGGAGCGCCCCACGTATATCGCGGCACGGCGGCAGCTCGGCCACTGGGAGATTGACACGCTGCTCGGAGCGGGGAGTGGGGCGCCCTGCCTGGTGAGCGCGGTGGAGCGGGCCACCGGGTATGTGGCCTTGGGCAAGCTCGAACGACCGACGGCGACGGCCTTTGCGGCACGGACCATCCAGCTGTTTCAGCGGCAGCCGCATCCGGTGCGCACTGTGACGGCGGATAACGGGACCGAGCTGACCGCGTGGCCGGTCATCGAGGAGCACACCGGGAGTCGGTTCTACTTCGCGCGGGCCTACTGCGCCTGGGAGCGGGGAACCAACGAAAACACCAATGGCCTCCTCCGCCAGTTTCTCCCCAAGCGGGCCTCGATGGCGCACCTCACCCAACCGGACTGCAATCGGATCGCCCGGCAGCTCAACCAACGGCCCCGGAAGCGCCTCGGCTTCCAGACCCCAGAGGAATGCTATGAAGGCTGACGTGTTGCACTTCACACTTGAAGTCACACTGGGTGGTACAGACCGGGTAGATAGGTAACAGAGTAGACCGGGTACATGGGTAACACTGCTAGACTCGCTCACCTTCTTCGAGGTGAGCTATGCCCTGGCTGGAGACGTCGCCCATGGAGCAGCGTCTGGCGCTTTGTGTTCGACTACGAGCGCGGCCTGTACACCATGACCGACCTGTGTGCCCGCTACGGCATCAGCCGCAAGAGCGGCTACAAGTGGCTCAGCCGCTTCGGCGACGACGGACGTCGGGGCCTCGCCGATCGGAGCCGGGCCCCGCACAGCTGCCCGCACCAGATGCCCACGGTCGTGGCCCAGCTGCTGGTGGCTGCCCGCCGCGCCCATCCCAGCTGGGGGCCCCGCAAACTGCTCGACTGGCTGCGCCCGCGGCACCCGGAGCTCGGGTGGCCCGCACCGAGTACCGCGGGCGATCTCCTCGCGCCGCGGTCTGGTGAAGCGGCGCCGGCGGCGGCGGCCCCCGTTCCATCCCGGCGTCGTCCCGCCGCACACCAGCGCTCCCAATGACCTCTGGACCGCCGACTTCAAGGGGCACTTCCGGACCGGCGATGGGATCTACTGCTACCCGCTGACGATCGCCGATCAGCACACCCGCTTCCTGCTCGCCTGCCAGGGCCTGCCTCTCCATCAAAGGGACCGGGCGCCCGCCCGGTCTTCTACCACCGCCTTCCGCGCCTACGGACTCCCGGCGCGCGATCCGGACCGATAACGGCGTCCCCTTCGCCACCACCGGCATCCACGGGCTCTCCCGGCTCAACGTCTGGTGGATGCACCTGGGCATCCAGCACCAGCGCATCCGGCCCGCCCGCCCCCAGGAGAACGGCGCCCACGAGCGGATGCACAAGACCCTCAAGGCCGGCGCCATCCGCCCGCCGCGCGGCAGTCTCGCCGCCCAGCAGCGGGCGTTCAATCGGCTTCCGGCGGGAATACAATGACGAGCGGCCCCACGAGACCCTGCGGGGCCGGACCCCGGCGTCGCGCTATCGCCCCTCGCCCCGGCCGTTCCCCGCGCGGCTGCCGCCCATCGAGTACCCCGGCCACTATCTGGTCAAGCGCGTCACCAACGCCGGCACCATTCGCTTCAAGCGGAAGCTGCTGTTCCTGGCCAATCCCCTCCGCCAGCTCCCCGTTGGGCTCGAGGAAGTGGGGGACGGCATCTGGTCGGTGTACTTCAACCGGGTGCTGCTCGCCCGCTTCGATGAACGGGAGTACATCCTGCATGACTGACCGCGGCACTGTTACCCATGTACCCGGTCTGAAGTGTTACCTATGTCCCCGGTTGCTCACCGCGACAACGCAGAACTTCGGTTACCGCCCATGAGTGATGCGGATGATCCGGCCATCATGTTGGGCAATCTCGACGAGAACAACCCCACCGGGTGTATTGGCGGCGATTGTGCCGACGACTGTCCAGACGCCGTCTTTCAATGTCGCGTGAAAGGGCCGCTGCGATGAGAGTTGAGCCTCCCCGTAGATTGGCACCCAGACAGCCTCTGCGATGCGAGTGGCCGTTAAGGAATCTGGGACAACGCCCCCCGGCGGCAGATATGCATGCGCCTCCACGCCTTGAGCGCGGAGTTCTCCTGAGGCCATCACGACAAGAGCTAGGAGTAGTGGCAATCTGGTTTTCATGAGGACTTATCCCGCGGCCTAACGTCCTCGCCATGAGCTCCAAAGCGCGGCTCGTGATCTCATCCTAGAATAACGTTCGGCGGCGCTGTGGCAGCTCCATGGCGCGGTTAAACGGCGCGGATTCACATTGTTAGTGCAACACCGCAGCGGCCAGAAGAGGCGACCTGGCGGCCGGGTACACTTCGGATCTCCTCGAAGAGAACGAAGCTACCCATGTACTACCGCCAGATCACCCCGCAGGAAAGATATGCTCTTGCCGTGGGGCGGCGAGCCGGGCGGTCCCCGGCCGCGATCGCCCGGGAGCTGGGACGCCACCGCAGCACCATCACGCGGGAGTTGGGCCGCAATCGATCGCGCGATGGAGCCTATCGCCCGGTGATTGCCCAGCGCCAAGCCCAGAACCGCCGCCACCTGGGCCATCGCCGCTGGCGCTTCTCGGTGGCCGACTGGACGCTGGTCCTCGGCTGGCTCGCCGCGTGCTGGAGCCCGGAGCAGATCGCCGGGGTCTTGCGGCAGCAGGGGCAGCTCTGCATCAGCCACGAGACGATCTATCGCTTCATCTATCGCAACAAGAAGCAAGGGGGCGACCTCTACCGCTTCCTCCGGTGCGCCCGCAAACGGCAGCGCAAGCGGCATGGCAGCGACGAGCGGCGCGGCCGGCTGGCTGGCAAGCGGCCCCTCGCGGCCCGTCCCACCGTCGTCAACCGCCGACAGCGGATCGGGGATTGGGAGATCGATACCGTGGTCGGGGCCGGCGAGCGGGACTGCGTGCTGAGCGTGGTCGAGCGGAAGACGGGGTATCTCCTGCTCGGCAAGCTGGCCAACCGCACAGCCGCCACTATTCGGCGACGGGCCATCCAGCTGCTGCGCGCGCAGCGCCACCAGGTCCGGACGGTCACCGCGGACAATGGAACAGAGTTCCACCAGTATCCGGCCATCGAGCGGGCCACCGGTGCCCGGTTCTACTTCGCGCCGCCGTACCAGGCCTGGGCGCGCGGCACGGGGGAGAACACCAATGGCCTCCTGCGCCAGTACCTGCCCAAAGGAAGGAGCCTGGCTGGCCTCACCCAAGCCGCCTGTACCGCCATCGCTCGCCAGCTCAATCGGCGCCCCCGCAAACGACTGAAGTACCGCACACCGGAGGACTGCTATGCACCCTAACCATCAGTGTTGCACTTCGGGGTTGAATTCACACAGCGCGTGCGGCGAGGTTAGAGGTCGTCTGGCGTGAGGCCGGTGTGCTTCGCGATCCGGGCCAGCATCCGAGGCCCGATCTCCTCATCCTCGTGGAAGCCGAACGCAAAGTCCGGCCATCCCTCGCGCGCCAAGGTGCGGTGAGAACCCGATTGCCGTTTCAGGGCCCAGCCGAGACGCAGCAGAGCTGCGAGAACCCGGCGGGCCTTCGCGCTACCCCACGCGGCCACGCGCGGCTAGGCTGCCTGGAAGGTGACGGTCAGCAACTCGGGGACCGCCTCGCCGTGCTCGAGGCGCTCAGCCAGGACGCGGAGCGCGAGGGCTTGGACCCGCGCCATGGCATCCGTTTGGGTCACGCCGTAAGTCATGACCCCAGGCAGAGATGGGACCTCTGCCAGCCACCGACCATCGGCCTCCTGTTCGACTTCGATGCTAAACGTCATCCGGCCTCCGAAGGTTGCTCGAATCTACCTTGTCCGGGTGGGGCTGTCCAAGCAGTAACGTCGGGGGTGTAGTGAGCCATGGGACCGCGGGGAGTCGGAAGACTGGAACCTTCTAGGTCGCGCTGCCTAACGTCCTCCGCATGAGCTGCAATGCGCGGCTCGTGATCTCACCCTCAAGCTACCCGACGGGCCGCGCATTGTCAGCTCCATGCGGCGGTTAGGCCTCGCGGATTCACATTGTTAGTGCAACACGGCAGCGGCCAGAAGAGGCGACCTGGCGGCCGGGTACACTTCGGATCTCCTCGAAGAGAACGAAGCTACCCATGTACTACCGCCAGATCACCCCGCAGGAAAGATATGCTCTTGCCGTGGGGCGGCGAGCCGGGCGGTCCCCGGCCGCGATCGCCCGGGAGCTGGGACGCCACCGCAGCACCATCACGCGGGAGTTGGGCCGCAATCGATCGCGCGATGGAGCCTATCGCCCGGTGATTGCCCAGCGCCAAGCCCAGAACCGCCGCCACCTGGGCCATCGCCGCTGGCGCTTCTCGGTGGCCGACTGGACGCTGGTCCTCGGCTGGCTCGCCGCGTGCTGGAGCCCGGAGCAGATCGCCGGGGTCTTGCGGCAGCAGGGGCAGCTCTGCATCAGCCACGAGACGATCTATCGCTTCATCTATCGCAACAAGAAGCAAGGGGGCGACCTCTACCGCTTCCTCCGGTGCGCCCGCAAACGGCAGCGCAAGCGGCATGGCAGCGACGAGCGGCGCGGCCGGCTGGCTGGCAAGCGGCCCCTCGCGGCCCGTCCCACCGTCGTCAACCGCCGACAGCGGATCGGGGATTGGGAGATCGATACCGTGGTCGGGGCCGGCGAGCGGGACTGCGTGCTGAGCGTGGTCGAGCGGAAGACGGGGTATCTCCTGCTCGGCAAGCTGGCCAACCGCACAGCCGCCACTATTCGGCGACGGGCCATCCAGCTGCTGCGCGCGCAGCGCCACCAGGTCCGGACGGTCACCGCGGACAATGGAACAGAGTTCCACCAGTATCCGGCCATCGAGCGGGCCACCGGCGCCCGGTTCTACTTCGCGCCGCCGTACCAGGCCTGGGCGCGCGGCACGGGGGAGAACACCAATGGCCTCCTGCGCCAGTACCTGCCCAAAGGAAGGAGCCTGGCTGGCCTCACCCAAGCCGCCTGTACCGCCATCGCTCGCCAGCTCAATCGGCGCCCCCGCAAACGACTGAAGTACCGCACACCGGAGGACTGCTATGCACCCTAACCATCAGTGTTGCACTTCGGGGTTGAATTCACACCTCAACCGCTTGCATACTACACTGTAGTATACTACATTGTGGGTGAGGAGGGTCGCATGCGGCTCTGGTTCGTGGAAACCCAGACATTTACCAAGCGCATCGAGCGACTTGGTCTCGATCCGGATCTGCGGGCCTTACAGGAGGAGCTGCTGGCAAATCCTGAAGCCGGCGACACGGATGCTGGCACTGGTGGCTTGAGAAAGATCAGGATGACGGCCAGCGCCAAAGGGAAAGGGAAGCGTGGCGGAGCACGGGTTCACTACCTCTGGCTTCCAACGCACCAAGTAATCTACTTGCTGTTCGTCTATGGTAAGGGCGATCAGGGATCTCTCGACCTCAGTCAAAAGAAGCAGTTGAAGCGTGTAGTGGAGAAGATCAAGGCGGAGTGGAAGTAAGAGGGCTCGAGGTGCGCTGGACGCTGTGGGAGCCTAAGGAGGCGACGATGGAAAAAGAGCTATTTCGGGAACTGATGACCTCGGTAGGAGAGGCGCTTGAGCATGCCCAGGGGAAGCGCGCACTTCGAACGACGGAACTTCCGGCCGCCCCAAAGCCGATGACGGCCGCGGAAATCAAGGCCATCCGTGAGCGTGTGAACGTATCGCAAGCTGTATTTGCCAGATGCCTGAACGTGAGTACCAAGCTAGTTCAAGCTTGGGAGGCCGGGCGCCGCAAGCCGGAAGGTGCAGCGCTGAAGCTGCTGCGGATCGGTGGGGACAAACCTAAGGTTGTCTTCGCTCCGGCTCTTGGGAAGACGCTGAAGGCCGGAAAGTTGTACGTTGTTCGCAGCAAGTCTGTTGGCAAAGGAGCTGCTACGGTTCGGAGTAAGAAGCGCGTTAAGGTTGAGGCCTAACGTCCTGCGTTTGAGCTGCAAAGCGCGGCTCGTGAGCTCTCCCTCAAGCTACCTGACGAGCCGCGCTTTGGCAGCTCCAAACGCCGGTTAGGCCTCAATCAAGGTGCCAATGCTGCATCGACGAAGATGCGTTGACCCGTGGGGGCTGTTCCAGTAACAAGTAGGCGCGAACCCGGGTCAGTATATCTCACTGGCTCACCAACCCTGAGTCGCGGTTGGTCGGACTGGACAAGTGCACGCTTCGTGACGATTGCGCGGTAGACCGCACCCTCAGTCTGGATGCCGCCAGAAAGCAAGTGGATGTCCTCGCCATTGGGTAAGCGGGCAGCGGCTATTGTGCTGCAGTCTAGGAGTTGGGGGGCCATGTGAGGCACCTGCGAAAGGTCTGGGCCAAATGCAAGCAGGAGTACCCGTGAGAATCCTGCGGCGGCCGCTGGGATCCACTCGTGCGAGTCGTCAGTTGACGAGGCGCATTCCAGTCTGAGCTCGGAAGTCGGGAAGTGCAACTGGAGCGGGATTTCAAGCCCTTCGCGGACCATGGGAGTACGGCGCCAGGTGTCGACGCGCCTGCTCCGGTCGGGCAATGCGTGATCTCCGCCGAGTGAGTCAGAGAGCTCTTTGGTGAACGCGAGGTTACACTGACCGCCGCTATGTAGGCTGACCTTGAGGATCCTAGTGACTGCCCTCATCGAGACATACACATCCGCTTTGTTCGTCCAAAAGCGCCATGTGCCGGATTGGAGGCCGTTGTGAACACCGATGGTCAACTGAATCGCCCCGGGATTGCCGGAGACTCCACTTCTTGAGAGGTTGGAGTCATGAACCCGACCAAGCGATACTCCCCGGAGGTGCGGGAGCGGGCCGTTCGGCTGGTGCAGGAGCATCAGGGTGAGCACCCCTCCCAATGGGCGGCGATCACGTCGATTGCCAGTAAGATCGGCTGCACCTCGGAAACGCTCCGCCACTGGGTGCGCCAGGCCGAACGGGATGCGGGCCAGCGTCCCGGGCTGACGACCGAGGAGCAGCAACGCCTGAAGGTGCTGGAGCGCGAGAATCGGGAGCTCCGGCGGGCCAACGAGATCCTGCGGAAAGCGTCGGCCTATTTTGCCCAGGCGGAGCTCGACCGCCGCGGGACGTGATGGTGGCGTTTCTCGACGCCCACCGGGGGGCGTACGGAGTCGAGCCGATCTGCGCAGTGCTGCCGATCGCTCCGTCGACCTACTACGAACAGAAGGCTCGGCAGGTCGATCCGGCCCAGCAGCCGGCCCGCACGCAGCAGGACGCCGCCCTGCGGCCGGAGATCGCCCGGGTGTGGCGAGCGAACCGGCGGGTCTACGGCGCCAAGAAGGTCTGGAAGCAGCTCCAGCGCGAGGGGCACGGCGTGGCCCGCTGTACCGTCGCACGTCTCATGCACGATCTGGGGCTGCGGGGCGTGGTGCGGGGCCGGCGCGTCCGGACCACGATCCCGGAGCCGGCGGCCGAGCGCCCGCGGGATCTCGTCCAGCGGGACTTCCGGGCCGCCCGCCCCAATCAGCTGTGGGTCTCGGATCTGACCTACGTCGCGACGTGGCGCGGCTTCGTCTACGTCGCCTTCGTGATCGATGTCTTCGCCCGGCGCATCGTCGGGTGGCGCGCCACCAGCTCGCTCCGGAGTGATCTCGCGCTCGACGCCCTGGAGCAGGCCCTCTACGACCGAGAGCTGGACGGCCCGCTCGTGCACCACAGCGATCGCGGGGGGCAGTATCTCGCCATCCGCTACACCGAGCGGCTGGCGGAGGCCGGGATCGAGCCCTCCGTCGGCAGCCGGGGCGACTCCTACGACAATGCCCTGGCCGAGTCGGTGATCGGGCTCTACAAGACCGAGGTGATCCGGCAGGCCGGGCCCTGGCGCGGCCTCGAGGACGTCGAGTACGCCACCCTGGAGTGGGTGGCCTGGTATAACACCGAGCGCCTGCTGGAACCGCTGGGCTACGTCCCGCCGGCGGAGTACGAAGCGCAGTACGCCGGGACCCCGTCGGCCCCAGCCGGGGTCGGCGGACTCAACTAACCGAGCCTCCGGGAAAGCCGGGGCGATTCACAACTATGTCCCTGATCGTTCAGCTCTACGTGGGGGTGCGGCTGAACGCCCGCCGTGCTTCCGGCACCTTCTGCGCGATTAGGCGAACAGACTCTATGATGGCACTGATGTCGAACCGCTCATTCTTGAACACGTAGATTCTGGATCCTGTATCGTACTGGCGAATTGTGAACCGTGAGAACCTCTTGCCGAGGATGCCACGCGGACCTATTACACGATCAACTAGACCATTTGCGTTTGACTGGCCCCAATCATCGAGACGTTCGTCGAAGTGCTCAAGGTGGTCACGAAGGGTCCTCCTACGAAGGGGAGCCAATTGGAGCCGGGATAGCTGTAAAGAGCGGCGGATTCGTGTAGCCCGCCGCCTCATACGACCAACCTTGTCTTTCGATCCCCGTACTGCTCCTGGCCAAAGAAACTTCGACACCATGGCCGCGTGGGCTAGGAGGCTGTGGAGAGCACGGAACGCGTCGTCTACCCTCGCGTGGCCAAGGGCGGCATTGAGGGACGCGGCCGCTGCAATGCAGTAGCGAGCCTCGACCTCGATCTCGCCCAAGAACATTTCGTCCACGAACTTGCGACGCTCTATAGATCGCGATGGCATGTGCGCTGTCTAACGTCCTCGCCGTGAGCTGCAAAGCGCGGCGCGTGACGTCGAGCCTAAGCGTACCGGTCGGGCCGCGCTTTGGCAGCTCCATGGCGCGGTTAGGCGTCATTTGCACGTTGGCTCAAAGTAAGTGCAACAAGAAGGGTGACCCGACAGCCCGGTGTAGACTTCCGATCTCCTACCAAGAGAACGAGGCCTATGCCGTACCCCCAGATCACCCTCGGGGAAAGATACCGTATAAAGGAACTGCTGGTGCTGGGCTGGCACCCCGCGGCGATCGCCCGGGAGCTGGGCCGGGCCCGGAGTACCATTACCCGGGAGCTGCAGCGTAACCGGACGGCCCGGGGCCGGTACGAGAGCTACCCCGCCGAGTGCCAGGCCCGGACCCGGCGCCGCGAGGCCCGACGGCACCCGCGCCTCGGTCCCCGCGAGTGGCAGCGGGTCTGCCGCCGGCTCCAGGAGGACTGGAGCCCGGAGCAGATCGCGGGGCGGTTCCAGTGGACCGGCGAGCTCACGACCAGCTATCAAACCATCTACCGGCGGATCGCAGACGATCGGCGGGCGGGTGGGGCGCTGCACGAACATCTGCGCCAGTTCGCCTGGCCGCGGCAGCGGCGGCGTCGTCCCCGGGGGCAGCGGCGGCTCGGGCGCCCGCTCAGTCAGCGGCCAGCGCATGTCGCCACCCGCCGGCAGCTGGGGCATTGGGAGATCGACACCGTGCTCGGAGCCGGCAGCGGGGCCCCGTGCGTGCTGAGCGCGGTCGAGCGGAAGAGCGGCTTCCTGGTCCTGGGAAGCTCGAGCGGCCGACCGGCGCCGCGTTCGCCTCGCGGGCCATTCAGGTGCTCCGCCGCCAGCCCCATCCCGTGCGCACGGTCACCGCCGACAACGGCAGTGAGCTCACGGCCTGGCCCGTGATCGAAGAGCGCCTCGAGACCCGGTTCTTCTTTGCGGCCCCCTATCACGCCTGGGAACGGGGCACCAACGAGAACACCAATGGCCTGGTGCGGCAGTATCTCCCCAAGCGAAGCTCGATGGCCTCCCTCACCCAGCACGACTGCAATCGCATCGCTCGCAGCTCAATCGCCGGCCCCGCAAACGGCTCGGCTTTCGCACCCCGGAGCAATGCTATGAAGGCTAGCTGTTGCACTTCGCACTTGAATTCACACATTCCAGCGACGTCTATGCCCCTTTGACACTCAGCCGCGGCGCAGTCGAATGGTCGGACCGCAGTTCGCGCAGAGATACTTCTCCCCAAGGCGGGAGTAGGCGTCCCGCCCCAGCCTAATGTGGGTGCCGCACTTATGGCACAGTGTGGGCTTGAACGTCGGTGGGTCGGGAAGGGCCTCAAAGTTGTACTTGTTTGTCCCATAGTAGACGTACAGCTCCGTCTCGAAGCCCTGTCGGCACTTGCGGCAGTCCTGCCACCTGCCCAGATGCTCCTCGGCGTAGTGATAACCGCACAGGGTGAAGCGACGGTGATTGCGGGCACAACTATTCCTGGCATAGGAGAACACGCGGTAGGACACCTCGTCGTCGCAGATCCACTGCCCACAGCAGTCAGACTTCACTAGCTGGGCGCTCTTACCACAGAGTCCGCACCGACGAGCAACAGCAGCGCTTCGGGTTCGCCGAGGCCTGCCCGCAACACTTCTTGGCCTACGCCTAGGTGGCATCGGATCTCGGGAATGACGCCTAACGTCCTCCGCATGAGCTGCAAAGCGCGGCTCGTGATGCTGGCCCCAAGCTACCCGTCGGGCCGCGCTTTGCCAGCTCCAAACGCCGGTTAGACAGCGGCCGCGAGTCTTCCAAGCGAAGATTCCTCCGCGACGCTATATCGGCTTACGGAGAGCGAGGGTTGTGACACAAGCAGCGAGGACCACACACGCCATAATGAAGAGGCTCGGGTTCCCACCGTAGTTGATGCCGATCTTGAGGATGTGAGTGCCAAGGGCACCGAGCATCAGAACTACCCCGAGAGCCGCTCCCACGGTAGTGGTCCGTGACCAGAGCAAGAGGATTGTGGTCAGGAGTTCGAGTGCACCTACGAGAAGACGGCCCCAAGGCTCGGCCCCAAGGATGGTAAAGAGGACCATCGGCTCTGGTGCTGCGCTGACCTTGGCGACGCCGGCCGTGGCAAGAATCGCCGCAGCCGCGAGTCGGGCAACCCAGCTGAGAATGGTGCGAGCACGAGAAGAGACCATGGTCGATCCTCGGTGGCAGCAGGGCGGGGCACTAGCCCCCGTCAATGATGTGCGCAAAGACGAGAAGGTCGGGGCCGCACAGCCGAACGCGGTCCAATCTGCAATTAGCCGCTGTCTAACGTCCTGCGTTTGAGCTGCAAAGCGCGGCTCGTGATGCTCACCCGAAGCTACCTGACGGGTCGCGCTTTGGCAGCTCCAAACGCCGGTTAGGCCGCACCGCGGCTCCTGAGGTGAATCATCGAGTGGACCCCGGCAGGCCGACACTCGACGCGCGCTCAGTGAGGGTAAACTGGTCAATAACCCACAACCAATTGCCGTCCGACTGACGTCGAGCGATCTCAGCGGTGGCATCTCCGCTATTAGCTCGTGACGAAGTGAGTGCCAGATCTCCGCAGCGGACCGCAGAGGCCTGGGTGCTCTGACCAAGCTGTGGGGAGCTAGCCAAGAACTTGACAAGGAACTGTCGAATCTGGCTTAGACCGATTGCTACTACTTCCTCACCAGTAGCTATGGTCGCATCGTGCTCATAGAGCGCTACGAGTCCCTCGATATCACCAGCCTTGGCGCGCTCTACGAAGAATCGCTCGAGGTCATTTGGTTCAGTTGCCGGCCTGTGCATGCCACACCTGAGAGATGTGAGTTGCGGCCTAACATCCTGCGTTTGAGCTGCAAAGCGCGGCTCGTGATCCTGGCCCTAAGCTACCGGATGAGCCGCGCTTTGCCAGCTCCAAACGCCGGTTAGGCCTCAGGGAGGCGGAACCTCCAGGTCGCGACAGATCTTGCGGGCCAGAAAGTCATTGATCTCGCGGTGGCGAGGCACCGTGGACGTCTTCCCGGCTGCCCGGTTGACATAAACAGAATGGCTGCCACCCTCGCGAAGCAGGTGACAGCCATGTACCTCCAGGTGCCGAATGAGATCTAACCGCTTCACGCGGCGGAGATGCGCAGAGGCTCTCGGATGACCTGCTGCCCGCGAATGGTCTCTTCTGCCAAGGCCCGATTGGCCTCGAGGACCAGCTGCACCGCTTCGGAAAGGTTCGACCGCGCTTCCTCGAGCGTGGTGCCCTGAGTATTCGCTCCCGGGAGCTCCTCAACGAAGCCGATGTAGCCTTCGGGTACCTGCTGGAAGATGGCGTGGAACTCGATCTGCATGAGGCCTCCGGGATGGTCCTAATGTACTGTAGGAGGCTGGGTTACGCACCTCTCTGGGGACATCGCAGGGTAGGCGACGGCGGAACCCATTCCCTGAGGCCTAACGTCCTCCGCATGAGCTGCAAAGCGCGGCTCGTGATCCGTCCTTCAAGCTACCGTTTGGGCCGCGCATTGGCAGATTGTGATGAGAAGGCCAACCCCTGGAACGCGGGGTATCCTTCCGGATCCCCAGATCCTTCACGGGCACCACGCCCAGATCCCAGGAGTTGACCCATGCCTACGCTCACACTTGGTCTCGATCTTGGCGACCGCACCGCGCGCTACGCGGTCCTCGACGCGGACGCCCACCTCGTGGGGGAGGGGCGCCTCGCCACCACCCGCGAGGTGATGCAGGACTTCTTTGCCGCCCTGGCCCCGGCGCGGGTGGTCCTCGAAGTCGGCACCCACTCGCCCTGGGTCAGTCGGCTCCTCGCGGCCGGTGGCCACGAGGTGATCGTGGCGAACCCGCGGCGGGTGCGCCTCATCAGCGCGGCCGTGCGCAAGAGCGATCGGATCGATGCGGTGACCCTGGCCCGGCTGGGACGGATCGACCCGGCGCTCCTGTCCCCGATTCACCATCGCGGCGAGACGGCCCAAGCCGACCTCGGGCAGATCCGCGCCCGGGACGCCCTGGTGCGCACCCGGACCCTCCTGATCAATCATGTCCAGGGGAGCGTCAAGGCGCTGGGGTACCGGGTGCCGTCGGCGACGGCCCGCACCTTCGCGCGGCAGGCGCGGACCGCCCTGCCGCCCGCCCTGGCCCCAGCGCTCGCGGGCGTGCTCGACACGATTGCGCACCTGACCGACCAGATCGCCGCGGCCGATCGGTCAATCGCGCTGCTGGCGCGCGCGCGCTATCCCGAAGCCGCGCGCCTGCGCCAGATCGCCGGCGTGGGCCCCATCACCGCGCTGTGCTTCGTCCTGACGCTCGAGGATCCCACGCGCTTCACCACCAGCCGCAGCGTGGGCGCGTATCTCGGGCTCTGTCCCCGGGAGCGGCAGTCGGGCGAGCGGGCTCCGCAGCTGCGCATCACCAAAGCGGGCGACCCCATGCTCCGGCGCCTGCTCGTCACCGCGGCGCACTACATCCTCGGGCCGTTCGGACCGGACACGGATCTCCGCCGCTGGGGCCTCGCCCTCGCCGCCCGCGGCGGGGCCCATGCCAAGAAGCGCGCGGTGGTCGCGGTGGCCCGCAAACTCGCGACCCTGCTGCATCATTTCTGGATGACCGACGTGGTGTATCAGCCGCTCCGGCAGGCGGCGTGCGCCGCAGGGACTCCCTGCCGGCGCGTCCGGCGCCCCACGAGCTCAACCACCCGGTCCGGGGACTGCGAACGGAGCTGCCGATCCCTCGAGATCGCCTGGCAGATGGCAGCCCCACACCGGTGGACCGCAACATGCACCTCGAGTGCGAATGGAAGCAGGTCGGTGAGCTGGGGGGGGGGCCGCCACGTCGGCCGATTGACAAGGTGGCCTTCTCATGGAAGCTCCATGCGGCGGTTAGCCAGCTGGCGGGCGCCGCGGGTCGGTGGGGCGGAGGTGGAGCCGCACCCAGGCCACGAAGTCCGCTTGGGACCAGCGGCCGGCCGCGACTCCGAGGATGGCTGTTTCGCTCTCCTCGATGGTGGCCGTAAGCTCGTGACCATTCAGCGCAGCAAACACCTCGAGCGCTGCGTGCCCTGCTCGCTTGTTGCCGTCCACGAAGGGATGATTGTTGATCAGGGCAAAGGCGAGGATGCTGGCTTTGTCGACCATGGTCGGATACAAATCTGCCCCGCCAAAGGTCTGGCGGGGCAGGGCGAGGGCGGCTTCGAGGGCGGCCATCCGCGCCAGACCGGGAGCTCCACCGGCACTGGCTATGACGCGGGCGTGCAGCGCGAGCACCTCACCCAAGGTGAGGTAACGCATTACGCCAAGCGGCGATACAACTCGGTGTTCTTGGCTAGGATCCGCCGCGCTACAGCGTCAAACTCGGGGTCGGGGTGGGCCACGAGGTCCCGGACCGCCGCCGCCGCCAACTCCTCAGGGGCAATCTGAAGCCGCCGAGCCGTTTCGGTCAGGGCTTGGCTTTGGGGGTCGGTGAGATCGACGGAGAGCTTCATGACTCAAAAGTACCGAGACCTAGTGCTCCAAGGCAATCGGCCCAGCTGGCTAACGTCCTGCGTTTGAGCTGCAAAGCGCGGCTCGTGATGCTGGTTCTCAAGCTACCCGATGGGCCGCGCTTTGCCAGCTCCAAACGCCGGTTAGACGGCAGCTAGGTACGATCCGGGGACATCCCTGACAGAGAATTCTAAGGACATGGTTGACACTTGCCGGGCATACTCGAGGCACCAGGGAGGTGCCCGATGCCGTGGAGGTCGACCAGTCCTATGGATGACAAAGTGCTCTTCGTCGCGGATTGCCACCGCCAGTGGCACCCCATGAGTGCCCTCTGCGGGCGCTATGGGATCAGTCGCGAGGCCGGCTATGAGCTGCTGAGGCGGTACCAGGCGGAGGGGCCGGCCGGACTGCTACCGCGGTCCCGGCGGCCGCATCACTCGCCGACCCGGACACCCGCCCGTGTGGTCCAAGCCCTCTTGGCGCTGCGCCGACGCTGGGGCTACGGCCCGAAGAAGCTGCTGGAGATCGGTCGGCAGCAGCATCCGCGCTGGCCGTGGCCGGCGCCGAGCACCGTGGCAGCGATTCTCGCTCGGGCTCAGCTCACTCAGCGGCGGCGGCGCCGTCGACCGTTAGGGCATCCGGGGCGCCCGTCCACGACGGCCGTGGCCCCCAATGCGATCTGGACCGCCGATTTCAAAGGGCAGTTCAAGACGCGGGATGGGGTGTACTGCTATCCGTTGACCGTGCTGGATACCTACAGCCGCTACCTGCTCGGCTGCCAGGCCCTGCTCGACGTCACCCAGGATGCCGCTCGGCCCGTCTTCGAGCGGCTGTTCCGCGAGTTTGGCCTGCCGGACATCATCCGCACCGATAACGGGGTCCCCTTTGCGACCTGTGCCGCGGCCCGCCTGTCGAAGCTGTCCGTCTGGTGGGTGCACCTGGGCATCTATCCCGAGCTGATCCAGCCCGCGCACCCCGAGCAAAACGGCCGCCATGAGCGCTTCCATCGCACCCTCAAGGCCGCCACCGCGCTGCCCCCGGCCCGCGATCGCGCGGCGCAGCAGCGGCGCTTCACGGCCTGGCGCCGCGAGTACAACGAGCAGCGGCCGCACGAAGCCCTCCACCAGCGCACGCCGGGCTCGTGCTACGCGGCCTCACCCCGCCCACTGCCGAGCGCACTGCCCGCGATTGCGTACCCCAAGCACTTCGAGCTACGCTATGTCAGCCGCAACGGCGGCATCCGCTGGCAGCGACACTGGGTCAATATCAGCCACGTGCTCGACCAGGAGATCGTGGGCTTCGAGCCCGTGGCCGAGACCCTGTGGGATGTCTGGTTCGGCCCGGTCTGGCTGGGCCGGTTCAACGAGCGCACCGGCCAGCTCGATCTGCTCCATAAGAAGGAAGGACGCGTGAAACCCTGACTCACCCTGTCAACCATGTCCGTAGAACAAAGTGTCAACTATGTCCCTGATCGTTCACTACGGGATTACCGCCCGGTATGAGTAGTGTACCCGGAAGGCACCATTGCCGACACGCACAGTCAGGGTGTCAGCAACCCGCTTGGCCACGAAACTAAAAGTCCCCGCGACAACGCGATTGAGCGTGTCGAGACCAGTAATAGCGAGGTGGCCGCGGTGCTGGTCGGTGGTTTCGAAGAAGCTGCCGTCTGGTCTGGCGTAGGCCGCCGCCCCGGCGGAGTAGATGCCCGCCAACTGATAGTGGCCGAGGCCGTGAAAATCGCCTGAGATTGCCAACCGGTCACTACGGCTGGTATCGCGGACGTCAGCCGCGTGAAGGTAGAAGCGCCCGCCGGGAGGGTGGAGGACGGCGCCTTGGACGATTGAATCCGTGGTTGGCCAGGCGCGGCCGTCAATGGAGGCCTTGAAGAACTCAGGGCCTGAGGTGTCCGGTCCCGCTAGCGACGAGCAGGCTACCGAGAGAGGTAGAAGGAGTTGAATCAGCGGTGGTCTGGTGGAGCTCGGCACTGGACTCTCTCCGTCGCTGCTGCCGTCTAACGTCCTGCGCTTGAGCTGCAAAGCGCGGCTCGTGATCTCAGCCCAAAGCTATCCGTTGGGCCGCGCTTTGGCAGCTCCAAGCGCCGGTTAGGCGGCGCGGGGCAGCGTCGGCCGTCCCGCTACTAGCCGCGAGCGCACTACCGGTCTGCAGGATGCCGGCAGGTCTCCAGGGCGACACAGCTGACGGACCACTGCACACGCGCCCGGGGCTCGTCCGGACTGCCGGCCCAGATCCAAAGATCGGAGAGCCACCGACGCCGCTCTCCGCCAGTCCATTTCGCGACGAGAAAGCGGCGCGGCGGCGAATAGTAGGTGGCGTCGGAGTCAGCCTGGAGCGAGTCCGGCGCCCCCAGCAAGGCAGTGGCGGCGTGGCGCCATTCTCGGTCCCACAGGTCCGCCGGACTTGTGTCGGGACGAAAGACGTCCAGATGAATCTCGAAGAGCGTGTCACGAAAGAGAAGCAAGCGTACCGTATCGGCGGGGTAGCAGAAGCGGCGGCCATGCTGTTCGGGGGCGCAGGATGCGGCGCGGAACACCGGGTCGGTGAAGAGCGCCCCAGGTCGGAAGCCGAGAAACAACGGTGGGGACTGAGCGGTGAGGACCGAACTCAGGCTCAACACGAAAAGGGTCGCCAGTATTGCTTTCATAGGCTGGGTCAAGGGACGGCAGCGCCGCCTAACGTCCTCGCCATGAGCTGCAAAGCGCGGCTCGTGATCTCACCCTAAGCTACCGGTCGGGCCGCGCTTTGGCAGCTCCATGCGGCGGTTAGGCAGCATTCGTCGCGGCAACAATGGCACCCAGGGTCCACACAGCCGTGACGAGATATGTTATGATCGCCGAGGTCCGAGGACCGCGCAGAAACTCACCCGTGCGACTGAGTTCGTGGAGCTCAGCCGCGACAATTCCTGGAAGTGGCACGTCGCGCCACGTCCCCGCATCGAGGCGGTACTCTTCAGCATTCCTCGCACGATTCCTACTAAGGAGAACGTCGCAGGCCCGGACTACCCCGGCTGCGGTGTCGCGATTCCGGAGCTGCCACCAAACGAAGGCGAAGCCGAGTGCGATGGAGGCGATTGCAAGCTTCACTACTAGCCACTGAGGTGCCCGACTGGTCCACAGCGTCTGTGGCTCGGGTACTACTGCGGTCGCGGCCGCGAGGTACAGAGTTGCCGCGGCATACGCCATCTGCTCCTTGTGGTGGTGGTAGGAGCCCCAGTAGTCGCGTAGGGATGTGAGCTGGTCGTCGATGTCCACCGGTAGCCCGCTCAGGGGTTCAGTGAATGCTGCCTAACGTCCTGCCATTTGAGCTGCAAAGCGCGGCTCGTGATCTCCGTTCTAAGCTACCGGATGGGCCGCGCTTTGCCAGCTCCATGCCGGTTAGGTGGCGGCGGCTGCAGCCGGTGGCCGGGGTGCTGACGGATGGGTCATGACCCGGCCTTCAGACGTGACCTCGAACCACGCTCGCCCGGTGCCATTAATATCTACGCGATAACACCCGGGAGTGACGAGTCTGCAGGATGCATCTGCTCGAAGCCCGGAGGGACCTGTCCATACACTACTTGATGCGTCGAGTCGCTGGTCCCGTGCTGCCCCGAGATGACCAGGCGCCACGGGATCGGTAGTCGAGGAGATCTGCACAGAGGTCCACTCCCAGATCGGAGAAGGCGATGCCGCCGTCCGCGTGGGGCGGCTTGCTATTCCGAAAGTAAGGCGACTAGGATCCGAGCCCGGCTCAATCCACTCCGCTGTTCGCTGTGGGCAAGTCGCAAGGAAGGCTAGACTGCGGCAGCAAGCAGCCGGCTGGAGGAAGAGGGAATGCATAGAGTCGAGTAGTTGCCGACGCCACCTAACGTCCTCGCCATGAGCTGCAAAGCGCGGCTCGTGATCTCACCCTAAGATAACGTTCGGCCGCGCTTTGACAGCTCCATGGCGCGGTTAGGCAGCCGCGGCGCGACAACTCCTAGTCACTACTCACCCCAAGACAGCCCGGAGGACCTGAGCCACGGTTCGCCTCGGTGTATGCTTCGCGATCATGTCGGTAGCGGCGGGCGAGGTCCGCCTTCAGACTGCCGTAGGCAGCGGCCGGGGCTGGATTCTGGCGAAGCAGTCTCGAAAGGTCAGCCGGTCCAGCCAGAGCCGCTGCCGCTCGGCACCAAGTGCAGATGATGGGTCCGATGCTGGGGGGACGGCTTGCAAAACCAGTGCATCACCTCGACCTCGGGGAAAGAGTCCCCCCAGGAGGGAGGACTTCGCGCGCCGGCCGCGAGTGATCGAGCGTGGTCACCGGGGCCATGATGTCGATCACTGCTTGGCCGACATCCCAGGTATGGCTGTGCTGCCGAGATGCTGAGCTGCCAGCAAGCCACCCGGCCAGGACCTCGGCCAGGTGGGCACGCTCGGTCTCGAACCGCGCCGGCCACGTCGGATCGACGGCACCAGCTCCACAGGGGCTTCAGGCTCCTCGACAGCGCGGTCCATAGGGTCACGTGAGGAGGGATGGTGGCGGCTGCCTAACGTCCTGCGTTTGAGCTGCAAAGCGCGGCTCGTGATCTCTGCCCTCAAGCTACCCGACGGGCCGCGCTTTGCCAGCTCCAAACGCCGGTTAGGTGGCGGGCTAGGGATCCACCGCCGACGACCGCGGCGCGAGCGAGCCGACCCAGGCCCGGCGGCGGCCCTCGTGATCCGGCCCGGCGCAGTCCAGCTGGCGGGCTGCCGAACGGGCCGGACCTTCAGCGGGCGAGCGTGACGGCGGGCGCAACCGGAACGCCTGGAGCTGGGCGGGTGCGCCGCGGGCGACGCCGAGGCCGGTGAGACCCATCAGTTCGGTAGTCGCTGGACCAGCCCTACGCTCGCGGATAGCCACCTAACGTCCTGCGTTTGAGCTGCAAAGCGCGGCTCGTGATGCTCGCCCTAAGCTACCGGACGGGCCGCGCTTTGGCAGCTCCAAACGCCGGTTAGCGCAACTGCGCGATCGGAGGCGGCTCATCGGGCCGCCACGCGTCCAGGCGTGCCGTCAGCGATGCGCCTCGATTGGAGCTGCAGAACTGCGGCCAGCGCGAGTCGGTGCCGCGATGATGGCGATGCTCTCGACCGCAGCACCGCGCGGCAGTCCGCGCGACGGCTGCCGAGTCGGCGCTCACGGCTGCGCCCCTGAGCGCGGCCGCATACTACCATGGCGTCGCTCAAGAGCTCGGAGCATCGCCGAGCGGGATGCCGAACTGGCCACGCATGCGAGTACGGCCGACGAGCGTGACCGTCGACGCCACGAGCGCGTCCCGTGACGCATGACCGGTACGCGTGCTCGGCTGGCGAGCCAGCATGCTCCTGGCTGATCAGCGATCGCGACGTGCGCGCGCTGCAGTGCGGAGCAGCCCGACGGGTCGGACTGTGGCCGCGGACCGCGAGGCTCGGCCCAGGTCGGCTGACCTGCATCAGTTACGCATAGGTGCCCTACCTGCGCTGACCAGTGCCGCCTAACGTCCTCGCCATGAGCTGCAAAGCGCGGCTCGTGATCTCGCCCTAAGCTACCCGTTGGGCCGCGCTTTGCCAGCTCCATGGCGCGGTTAGGCGGCCGAAAGAGGTACGGTCCGTGTGGCCGCGTGGAAGGACGGCGAAGCGGAGCGGCTAGTGGCGTCTGTACGTCAGACTATGGGAACGCCGATGCCGTCGGTGAAGCGTTGCGGTACCTACAAGCTGGTCGGGAGTGTAGGTCGCTGTGTACCTCCCAGTGAGCCCGCTACGCGTTTGTGAGCGTGAACGTCGCGTGACGGTGGTCCCATGTGCCGAGCCATCGATCCTCAGCGGCATGGGAGCATCGACGACCCATTGCGGCACCGGAACCGGCTACCTCGGCACCGTGTTGGACCAAAGTCGTGATCGGAGCTCAATCGGAGAATGCGCGTTCACCAGGAGCCACAGGCCGTCGAGCGGCTCGGAAGGTGCACCGGGTCTAGTACACCCGAGTCAGGAGCAGTACGGAAAGGGTTGCCGAGTGACGCTGGCGGGCACTCACTCCGAGTGACGCAGCGCTGGAGGCTGGATCCAAGATGCGACCGCGGTCGTCTGCGCCACGAGTCGCGGCCGCCTAACGTCCTGCGTTTGAGCTGCAAAGCGCGGCTCGTGATCTCTGCCCTAAGCTACCCGCCGGGCCGCGCTTTGCCAGCTCCAAACGCCGGTTAGGCCGCACTTTCCAAGGCGCTGAGCTAAGCGCCACATGCGTGCTCAGAAGTTGAAGCCGCATATCGTTTGCACGCCCGCTCTCTGCAGCGACATGAGCGTGAACGCCAGCACTGAGAGCGATACCACGCCGACCCCGAGGAGCCCTAAGGCAAGAATCCGTGCCGGGGCACGCGGATCTAAGAAGTTCTGGTTGCGGAGAAGGTACATCGGGTCCGATAACCAAGACCTCGACGGTAGGTCGGGACGGCGCTTGCGCCAAGCCATGATTCCGAAGGCGTTGCCGAGGATGGCGCAGCCTACGGCGACGAGGAAGAGGGTACTCAGCAGGTGCAGTTCGGAACCATCTGATGGCCCTTCTGTTGCTGCCTGGGTGCGGCCTAACGTCCTCGCCATGAGCTGCAAAGCGCGGCTCGTGATCTCAGCCCTAAGCTACCAGTCCGGCCGCGCTTTGACAGCTCCATGGCGCGGTTAGGCAGCAGGCGGCCCACCAGTGTTGGTCGACCAAAGACGACGACACGGTAGGTACTCAATCAGAACCCACGCGATAGCCATCTGGGTACTACCAAGGACAAGGGAAAGGGGGGTGTCCCACACCGTGAGATAAGTGGCCAGTGCTCCGGCCGTGGATATCACAAGTGTGAGTACCCGCATGAACCAGGTTCCACGGGTGAGTCTTGTGGACATCCCCCTGTTGACCTCGTCGAGTATCGCCTTGAGCTCAGGATGCCTGTCCCGGATCATATCTGCTCTATGACGGGCGATGACCATATCCGCTTGCATCTGGGCGATATAGGCATTCGCTACGAACGTCAGGAGATTCGCGGTGACAATGACGAGCCAGGGGCTGAGTGCCGGTGCGCCGTCAGGCCGCCTGGGCAGGTGCGCCAACCCCGCAATTCCGGCGATCCCCGCGACCGCCCAGTTACTGACGGTCCAAGCGTGGCCCTTGGCCCACCAGATATCATGGGTGCGGCCGAAAAGGTCGAAGCATGGCGGGGTTCCCGGCGTCTGGTCTTTGGGGCTCACCCATAGAGGTTTCTGGACGCCCTGCTGCCTAACGTTCTGCATTTGAGCTGCAAAGCGCGGCTCGTGATGTCCGTTCTAAGCTACCGGCCGGGCCGCGCTTTGCCAGCTCCAAATGCCGGTTAGGTGGCGATCGGGGGGGCGCGCCGCGCGGACGGCTGCGGGCGCAGGAAGCCGGCGCGCTCGGCCCGGGCGGCGGCCTGGGCACCCCGCCCACCCGGGCGCGATCTGACGGGCCGCCGGCCGGGCCGGACCCGCTAGCGGGCGAGCGTGTCCGTGGGCGCAGCAGACCCGGCGGGCACAACCGTAACGCCCGTCGTGGGCGGTGTGGTGGCGGGCGCACTGGCCGAAGGGACCCCGCCGCTCGCGGACACGCTGAGATGGGGGAACCCATCAGTTACTCTGGAAAAAGCCCTACCTCGGAGTAGCCACCTAACGCCCGCGCATGACCTGCGGGGCCGCGGCGCGGTCAGGGAACTCTACCGTCCGCCGTCTGGTCGTGCCAGCCCTGCGACAACCGACGGCCGCGCCCCGACAGCGTCCATGCGCTGGTTAGGCGGCACCCTTGCGACTCTTGACATAAGCCATGATAAGGCGGGGTATCTCGGCGTTGGTCGCTATGCTTGCCCGATCAAGTGCGCGTGTGACGAATGAGTCCGGTATCCGGTCCAACACCAGCCCCAGTTCTTTCATGGGTAGTGCGCCGGTCTTTGAACTAGCAGGGCCGTCCGAGACTGCGGGTGGGCCCTCCGACTCAACGAAAGAACCATCCCCACGGGTGAAATGGCGCTTTCCGTCAGTGTAGAATCTGATGGTCGCGTACCCTCTAACGGCACTCCGGGTTGGGCGGTGCACGTGGGCCGTGAACTGGAACCAAATCTCTTTGGCATCACGTCGGACTTCTAACGTTTCGCTCGAAAAGGAGGCGTTCAACTCGAATACTGGGGTGAAGTTTTGGCCCTGATACTGAAAGCGCTTAGCACGATAATCGTATTCAATGCATACGTAGGAGTGAGGATGGTCCGGTGAGGTCACACTTTCGTACCAATAACCCTCGATGCTGTACAGAGGGTCGAAGTATTTCCGCAGCTTCCGAAAGCGCATCGGCAACTCGAGCAGGCAGAAGTCGAGAAGTGTGGTTAAGACCACCGCGCCAGCGACTGCCAGTAGGAGGGCGAAGGGGTCGGCAATGCCCTTCGAGGTAAGAAACGCACTGAGCTTGATCGCGGTTCCGGCGCCGAGCGCTAGAATCATTGGCTTCAGTATGCGTTCAAGCAAGGGTCCTCCAAGGTCAATACTGGTGCCGCCCAACGCCAGAGTTGAGCAGCCGGACGCAGCAAGCAAAGCCCCGGTGCTGGACGGTCTGCTCCAACACATGGTCGGGGGTCACTAGGGCTCTACGAAGTCATCGGAAGCGCGGCTAGCCTACTCAAGATGAGTGAGATGCGCTCCTCTAGTTCTGCGGCTGGCACAACTGTGAAGTGATATCCGAGAGCCTCGTAGACACTTCCTAGTTTCGTGGTGAGTCCTTGCTGATAGGCCGCATCCTCGATACGAATGTGATCCTCTTCGAGGGGTAGCGCATCAAAAAGGAACACATGGCGATACCGGAAGCGCACCGCGGCACGCCATACGTCAGTCGTAAGTTCCACCCTTTCAAGTTCCCAAAAGGCGAGGTTATCGGGGAGTGCATACTCAAGGAACACCGTCTCGCCGGTCGGTAAAGCTCCCTCTGCAATGAGCATGTTCCATAGGAGAGCCTCCTGTAATGCTTGGGCGTCTTTGCGTGCCTCGTACTTACCTTGCCCGTCCTTCACCCGAGATTCCAAATAGGCGCGAGAGACATCTGCACTTGTCCTATACCCTAAGGCCGCCAATGCGTTTAGCACGGCAGTCTTGCCAGAACTCGGCGGTCCGGTGAGGACGACCCAGTTCGTCTTCTGCCCAATGCGTCCTGAGAGCACTCCTCTGGCCAGGGTCACTGGCTGTGCTAGACTCATCATTGCGGGATCACTCTAGGTCCGCGCAAACTCAGCGACGAAGGCATAGTGTGCATGTCCTTCAGATATTGGATGCGACTGTACCAACTCGAGCCCGGCGGCCTTCATCTCATGAACGAGGACCGTGAATGGGACTGCCCGAGGTCGGAGGGCATGGAGTAGATTGTTGCTCTTCACTATGTAAAAAGGATTGATCGGCAGTGTACGCGGCGTCAATTTCAGCCACGATTAACCGTCCGCGTCTTGCCAAACGCGCGGCCAGATGCGTCCAATTCGGACTGGCTTTCATTGAGGTAAGGACGAGTGAAGCGATAATGACATCATACTCGTGATCCACCGGATGAGCGAGATACTGCGTAATCTCCTCCACCTGAACATTTCTCTTCAGTGTAGTACGTTCAAGATTCTTGATGAACTGCTCAGCCATCATGGCGGATTCATCCACGTAATACCAGTGGAGATCAGCGTTATCAAAGAAGTGATGGGCGATCAGCTTACCTGTGCCGCCACCAAGATCGAGCACCCTTACGTTGGAGCGGCCGCGTATTGCGCTCTTTGTCGGAGCCGATCACTTTCTCGTGTGTTCGCAACAGCGCAGGGGAGTTTCTCTGGTCATACTGAGAAGCAATGGCGTCATAGAAGACCTTCGCATCCTGGACCTCGTATCCCTTGTCATACGGAGGGGCCGAAGTAGATGAGCCGACATGCTTCCAGTGCGCCCGTCGGACAAGGAGTTCTAGGGCAAGTACTAGATTGGGGGCGATGAGAAGGGCTGCAAACACATGGTACGTTGAGCGGTTCAGGAGAAACGGCGGAACAGATCCAATTGTATCTGGGACGCCAAGGGGCTCGATCACCGCCCAGATCGTCAAGTACGCGGCGACCAACGCGATGGCGTATGCGACGAGCAGCCCCCACCAATGCGTGCGCAACCAGCGGATGGCGCTGTCAATCATCTCTGTACTCTCAACCTCGGACCTAACGGGCATGACGCCCAACGACTCCGCATAGGCTGCAGGGCCGCGGCTAGAGAAGTGAACCTATCCGGCGAGGGCCCGTGGTGCCAGCCCGACGCAAACGGACGGCCGCGCCCTTGCAGCTTCATGCGGTGGTTATGCGGCACGAGAAAAATCACCAAGAGACCACAGCCGCCTACAATAGCGGCACTTGAGGCGCCCCCCTGTATAGACATGAAGGTACTTCTCCCAGCCAAAAGGGTATTGGGCGGGAGCACTTGGGGCACTTCAGCAGCGTGGTTGCGTACCGCATCCCAGCCTCATGGCCGCCGGAGCGGCTGGGATCAGACTGCCAAAGGGCAAAGCCCAGATCGCGCCGCAGGATGCCAAGGCGATGGTCCTTGATCTCATCCCCAAGTACAACTGCTAGTGAGGTCTGTCAGATCAGCCATGTAGAAGAGTAAGAGGGGCAACGTCGAGTACAAGTGATCCCATTGGTCTTGACGGGAGTCACCATCGGAGAATATGAAGTTCAGGTTCTGACGATTGTGTTCTCGCCCCTTGCTCTAACGCTTACCAAATGGATTGCCTTGGTCCAGAGTGGATCGTAAGCGTAGGGTTTGAACGGATCGTATCGAAGCTGATACAAGAATTCCGGGTCGTGAAGGATGGCCCGGGAAGTGCGCTGCACTGCAGAGGCGATGATGCCCTGTAGACGTCTCTTGGCGCTTAAAGTCTCGACAGATAGCTCTCCAGGCTGACCCTTCCAAAGAGAGTTCAGAAAGCTCTCAGGCTCGCCAAGGAGGTGTTCGAGGTAGAGGAGATTTTCGCGAAAGGGCTTTCGAAGAAGGGCGAAAGCGACCGTGAGCTTCGCCTTTTCGGAACAGCGCATTGCTTCATAGAGAAAGTGACAGGAGTCAGCCAACAGCGCGTGGGCACAAGTCCGAAAGAGAAGGTCGGGAATTAGTTCAGAGTGCCCATTATCCTCTAACCAAGTCCAGACTGCCTCACCCTTAAGGCCGCTGAGGGAGTCGTAGGCGCCCGGTGCCGGCGGTGGAGGCAGGGTTATCCACAGGAGGCCGTCCCTTTCCATATGCCGGACTGCGGCGGCAATGTCATCGTGTAGGGAGAACGCATATTCGTGAGCGAAGCGGTATTGAGGTGGCAGGTGCTTCCCTTGGTAGCGAAAGGGCATGGGGCCTCAAGTGCCATAACATGGTGCCGTCTAACGTCCTCGCCATGAGCTGCAAAGCGCGGCTCGGGAGGCTGGCCCCAAGCTACTTGTTGGGCCGCGCTTTGGCAGCTCCATGGCGCGGTTAGGCAGCTAGCGGGCGCGGGACCAGGCTGCTCGCCGCAGCGCACGAAAGGCGCGAACCAGCTCGCGAGCCGGG
Organism: uncultured Gemmatimonadales bacterium; assembly: GCA_963709905.1. Classification (GTDB taxonomy): domain Bacteria; phylum Gemmatimonadota; class Gemmatimonadetes; order Gemmatimonadales; family GWC2-71-9; genus JADJOM01. The sequence goes on along the minus strand of CAVPYI010000002.1, from coordinate 13,045 downwards.
AAACCGGCGTTCAAGCCGCTTGGATTGGGGAGCACCCACAGGCCGACCTCCCCCAACCCTTGTTCTTGGGGGCCGATGACGGCCCGCGGCTGCTCGAACGCGGTCCGATAGGCGCCCAGCCCAAGGATAGCGACCCATCGCGGAGCATACCGGCGCGCCTTCCGGGCAAGGCGGCGCTGACCGCGGATAAGCTCTTCTCTCGTAAGGTGATCAGCCGTGGCCGTGGCCCTTGCGACCAAGTCAGTGATCCCCAGCCGTGCCTTGAGCAGGGCGCGTCCCTCCCAGGGGGCCAGGAGCCTCCTCGTGAAGCCCGCAGCGTGGAGGGTGCGCCAGAACCGGTTGCCGGGCCGCGCGAACGGGTATCCGACTGCGGCCGAGTACAGCCCAGGGTTGATTCCGCAGAACAGTACCCGAAGCCTGGGCTCGAGCACGTCCGGTAGCCGGCGCCCGGCTGCCGCGCGAATCTCACTCGGGGTTGGGACGCGAGACTCCATGCGATACGCCATCCTCAGGCTAGCTGCCTAACGTCCTGCGCCTGAGCTGCAAAGCGCGGCTCGTGATTTCAGCCCTAAGCTACCCGTTGGGCCGCGCTTTGGCAGCTCCATGGCGCTGGTTAGGTGGCGGATCGGGGCGATCCACCGCGCGGAGCGGCCGCAGCCGCAGGGAGCCGGCGCGCTCGGCCCGGGCGGCGGCCTGGGCACCCCGCCCACCCGGCGCGATCTGATGGGCCGCCGGCCGGGCCGGACCCTCAGCGGGCGAGCGTGTCCGCGGGCGCATCAGAGACGGCGGGCGCAACCGTAACGCCCGTCGTGGGCGGTGTGGTGGCGGGCGCACTGGCCGAAGTGACACCGCCGCTCGCGGGCACGCTGAGGTCGGGAAACCCATCAGTTACGCTGGAAGAAGCCCTACCTCGGAGTAGCCACCTAACGTCCTGCGTTTGAGCTGCAAAGCGCGGCTCGTGATCTTCGCCCTCAAGCTACCCGCCGGGCCGCGCTTTGCCAGCTCCAAACGCCGGTTAGGTGGCGCCGGGCAGGGTCTTCATGGCGGCGACCGCCTGACCCACCAGCACCGCCACGATCACCAGCGCCTGGATCTCCGGCACGCTGCGAGTGCCCCGATCCCGAAGGCGAGGAAGACCCAGTTGGCCCACCGCACCACCGGCGCTGTGGGGTCCCGGCACGGTTCAAGACCGAGATGGGTCACATTCAGGGCACTGAGCAGCAGGAGACCGAGGCCCGTGCCCAGAAACCACACGGCGTCCGCCTCCCACTGCCGGTACAGGACCAGAGTCAGGCCCGAGTGGAGCACAGCCAAGACGCCGACGGAACCCCGCTCGATGCCAGGTGGATGCGCCGCCACACCCGAAAGGGCAAGTCAGTCACAGGATCAGCCGCCGGCCTGCCTCCGACTCGGGCATGGCCGGTCCCCGTACGAACAGAAGACGCAGCAGTCGCCCGCCCGCGGCCGGAGAAGCTGTTCGCACGAGGGGCACTCGAAGAAGAAGAGGCAGGCGTTCGCCGGCATGGGCTCGACAGTCTCGGCGCCGCAGATGGGCACGTGATCCGGCCCGTGAGGGCCATGGTAGGCTTCATGGGTTGGTCCGGCCCCCGCCTAACGTCCTCGCCATGAGCTGCAAAGCGCGGCTCGTGATGCTGGCCCTAAGCTACCCGATGGGCCGCGCTTTGGCAGCTCCATGGCGCGGTTAGGCCTCAGCCTCGATGCAGCGCCGCGACAGAACAGCCAGCGACCTGGCCATCAATGATTCGTTGGCCGAGCTCATGGCACGCCGCCAGCGCCTCCGCCTCAGTCGCCGCGTGGTCCGGGACGCCGAACGTGCGGTGGCGCCCGCGCCGACTGATCTCGAGGTCAATAGTCCATTGCCTGGTCGCATACAGCTGATAGGTACGGCCAGTGATTGTAAAGCCCTTGTACGACTCGGTCGGCATTGGGTGCTTCGTGAGAAGGTCAGTGAATCCGCGGAAGCCCGGGTCTGCGCGTGCTTTCGGGGGGCGAGTCCCTGGTAAGGTCCATAAGGGAGCACCCGAGCCGACTGCTGTCGATAACCTGCCGGCCAAACCTATGGCACCCCGCCACGGCGGCTGCCTCGGTTGTGTAGGTGGGTGCCCCACTAAATGGGCGAAGCCCGTCGCGGTGTCCAATCAGGAGATCAAGGGTCCACCGCTTCGTACCCCGGACTTGGTACGTGCGGGCAGTGATCGTGAAGCCCTTGTAGTGAGCGCTATTCATCAGGACCAGGCGGCGCAGAGGGGACTGGAACTATACCCTACTCTCCGCCGGTGCTGAGGCCTAACGTTCTGCATTTGAGCTGCAAAGCGCGGCTCGTGATGTCCGTTCTAAGCTACCGGTCGGGCCGCGCTTTGGCAGCTCCAAATGCCGGTTAGGTGGCGATCGGGGGGGCGTGCCGCGCAGACGGTTGCGGGTGCAGGAAGCCGGCGCGCTCGGCCCGGGCGGCGGCCTGGGCACCCCGCCCACCCGAGCGCGATCTGATGGGCCGCCGGCCGGGCCGGACCCTCAGCGGGCGAGCGTGTCCGTGGGCGCATCAGACCCTGCGGGCACAACCGTAACGCCCGTCGTGGGCGGTGTGGTGGCGGGCGCACTGGCCGAAGTGGACCCCGCCGCTCGCGGGCACGCTGAGGTTGGGAAACCCATCAGTTACTCTGGAAAAGCCCTACCTCGGAATAGCCACCTAACGTCCTGCGCTTGAGCTGCAAAGCGCGGCTCGTGATCTCAGCCCTAAGCTACCCGATGGGCCGCGCTTTGCCAGCTCCATGCGCGGTTAGCCGGCATCGGATCACGGACCTGGGCGGCGGGCTTGAGAGAGGATGTGGGCCATGTCCCATCGTTTCGCTCCAGACGCGGCTAGCCTCCTGTCAATGGACTGCCCGCAGACGGACAGACTGGCGGTGTCGAATTCCGTCTCAGACTCAAACCTGATGGTGTTGTGAATCGCCCCGGCTTTCCCGGAGGCTCGGTTAGTTGAGTCCGCCGACCCCGGCTGGGGCCGACGGGGTCCCGGCGTACTGCGCTTCGTACTCCGCCGGCGGGACGTAGCCCAGCGGTTCCAGCAGGCGCTCGGTGTTATACCAGGCCACCCACTCCAGGGTGGCGTACTCGACGTCCTCGAGGCCGCGCCAGGGCCCGGCCTGCCGGATCACCTCGGTCTTGTAGAGCCCGATCACCGACTCGGCCAGGGCATTGTCGTAGGAGTCGCCCCGGCTGCCGACGGAGGGCTCGATCCCGGCCTCCGCCAGCCGCTCGGTGTAGCGGATGGCGAGATACTGCCCCCCGCGATCGCTGTGGTGCACGAGCGGGCCGTCCAGCTCTCGGTCGTAGAGGGCCTGCTCCAGGGCGTCGAGCGCGAGATCACTCCGGAGCGAGCTGGTGGCGCGCCACCCGACGATGCGCCGGGCGAAGACATCGATCACGAAGGCGACGTAGACGAAGCCGCGCCACGTCGCGACGTAGGTCAGATCCGAGACCCACAGCTGATTGGGGCGGGCGGCCCGGAAGTCCCGCTGGACGAGATCCCGCGGGCGCTCGGCCGCCGGCTCCGGGATCGTGGTCCGGACGCGCCGGCCCCGCACCACGCCCCGCAGCCCCAGATCGTGCATGAGACGTGCGACGGTACAGCGGGCCACGCCGTGCCCCTCGCGCTGGAGCTGCTTCCAGACCTTCTTGGCGCCGTAGACCCGCCGGTTCGCTCGCCACACCCGGGCGATCTCCGGCCGCAGGGCGGCGTCCTGCTGCGTGCGGGCCGGCTGCTGGGCCGGATCGACCTGCCGAGCCTTCTGTTCGTAGTAGGTCGACGGAGCGATCGGCAGCACTGCGCAGATCGGCTCGACTCCGTACGCCCCCCGGTGGGCGTCGAGAAACGCCACCATCACGTCCCGCGGCGGTCGAGCTCCGCCTGGGCAAAATAGGCCGACGCTTTCCGCAGGATCTCGTTGGCCCGCCGGAGCTCCCGATTCTCGCGCTCCAGCACCTTCAGGCGTTGCTGCTCCTCGGTCGTCAGCCCGGGACGCTGGCCCGCATCCCGTTCGGCCTGGCGCACCCAGTGGCGGAGCGTTTCCGAGGTGCAGCCGATCTTACTGGCAATCGACGTGATCGCCGCCCATTGGGAGGGGTGCTCACCCTGATGCTCCTGCACCAGCCGAACGGCCCGCTCCCGCACCTCCGGGGAGTATCGCTTGGTCGGGTTCATGACTCCAACCTCTCAAGAAGTGGAGTCTCCGGCAATCCCGGGGCGATTCACACCGGAGGACTGCTATGCACCCTAACCATCAGTGTTGCACTTCGGGGTTGAATTCACACGGCGTGTTGAGGAACCGCAGCAGCAAACGGCTGGTGTTTCCAGCGGCGCGACACCTGCGGGAAAGGGTGGGACGTGTCGCGCTCGGGAACTGCCAGCCGTGGGTCAGGTTGCCCGTTTCAGCGCGGCGAATTGCGCGGAATCGAACTCCTTGCCGCACTCCGGGAACATAGACTCCCTGCGTTCCAGGGGTCTCCGTACTCATAGCGAGCCGGAAGGTGAGCTGTCCCTTCTCATCCATTAGGAGAGCGCCGCAATGGGGACAGCAACCCCTCTTTGGGCGCACTGTTGGTGGGATAGGCACCGTTTCAGCCAGAGCATCCCGGACTTGGGTCAACTCGGCCTCCAGTTTGGCGCGCTGAGCCTGTAGCTCCTCGACGCGTTTGAGCCCCGTGCTTCCCGCTGGAGGTGACTGGCCCATCTTCTCGTATACCGTCGCGATCAAGATGTTGCCCATTGCTGCGTCATCGTTGGACTGATGTGCACGCACTGTGATCCGGTCGCGCTCGGATGCCAGATCGTTGTCGATCTGCGCGATTATTCGAGTGAGGTCTTCTGCCCGTCTGGCCAAGTGGTCACTGCCTCGACTCTTACCGAAGAGACGATCAATGAGACCCATAAGTACCTCCTGAGGCACGCCTTCAAGGGGGGCACCGTCAGACGCCGGCCGCTAGGTTCGCCACACATGGCCGCCGCAGCCTAACGTCCTGCCTTTGAGCTGCAAAGCGCGGCTCGTGATCCCAGCTCTAAGCTACCGGACGGGCCGCGCTTTGCCAGCTCCAAATGCCGGTTAGCCCGCGATCGGATCACGGACTTGGGCGGCGGGCTTGAGAGAGGATGTGGGCCATGTCCCATCGTTTCGCTCCAGACGCGGCTAGCCTCCTGTCAATGGACTGCCAGACGGACAGACTGGCGGTGTCGAATTCCGTCTCAGACTCAAACCTGATGGTGTTGTCATTGGCCCAACTCAGAGCGGGAGCGTTCTCGGCAGATGGGGCCTCAGCATCGAGATAGGCCCTACCCTGAGTTAGGAGCTCCTGAACGAGAGGACGCATATAGTCCAGCATCTCATCGTGTATTCCCCAAGTGATCCCCCGCGCATTCGGAAAGACAAGCCGTGCGCGAGCGGGCCACATGGCCCAAGGGAGCATGCTGGCGGAAAGGCCGAGGGCGCGACGGGCCATGCCCACCTGTCTGTATACGTAGGGCAGCATGGCAGCATGCTCCTCATCGATCTCCATATCTTCATCATACAGAGTGTCGGGCTCGAGCTTTTGCCACATCGCCTCTAGAAGAGGTAGCGAGTATATGACGGACCGATTGCTGCGATCATCAAGCCAATCGGTGACATAGGCGGCTAGGCTTGGTGCATCCTTGGGGAGCATCGATGACCGCGAAACTGCAATCGAGGTCACATCACTGGGGGCAACGCCTGGGGCCCAATGTGTCGTCTTGAGCTGAAGGTCCACTATCAGAAGTACGACAGGCAGCGGAAGGGCGCGCCAGTATGCGATTGTCTCAGGGCGGACTGCCTGAGAAAAGGAGCCCGCAGCAGTCCAGCGGATAGATGCGTGGCCCTTCACCTGTGCCTTGAAGAGCCGCCCGGTTACCTGTGCCGATGCAAGCTCGACTTCGAGGTCAATCCCGTAATCCGTGTCCTGCTGCTCTTGACGTGCTACCCAACTTGGAGGCAGACACTGCTGAGCAAGAAGCATCGCCTGGTCTCTGGAGACATGCTGGACAGGTCGTTTAGGAGGTCCGTCACAGCACTCCTAGCGGAAGCACCCTCTACACCGAGTCGCCGGCTAACGTTCTGCATTTGAGCTGCAAAGCGCGGCTCGTGATGTCCGTTCTAAGCTACCGGACGGGCCGCGCTTTGCCAGCTCCAAATGCCGGTTAGGTGGCGAATCGGGGGGGCGCGCCGCGCGGACGGCTGCGGGCGCAGGAAGCCGGCGCGCTCGGCCCGGGCGGCGGCCTGGGCACGCGGCCCACCCGAGCGCGATCTGATGGGCCGCCGGCCGGGCCGGACCCGCAGCGGGCGAGCGTGTCCGCGGGCGCATCAGAGACGGCGGGCGCAACCGTAACGCCCGTCGTGGGCGGTGTGGTGGCGGGCGCACTGGCCGAAGGGACACCGCCGCTCGCGGGCACGCTGAGGTCGGGAAACCCAGTAGTTACTCTGGAAGAAGCCCTACCTCGGAGTAGCCACCTAACGTCCTGCGCCTTGAGCTGCAAAGCGCGGCTCGTGATGCTCGCCTTAAGCTACCCGTCGGGCCGCGCTTTGGCAGCTCCATGCGCGCGGTTAGACGGCGCGTGCACATTGCCAAATTAAGTGCAACAAGAAGGGTGACCCGACAGCCCGGTGTAGACTTCCGATCTCCTACCAAGAGAACGAGGCCTATGCCGTACCACCAGATCACCCTCGGGGAAAGATACCGTATAAAGGAACTGCTGGTGCTGGGCTGGCACCCCGCGGCGATCGCCCGGGAGCTGGGCCGGGCCCGGAGTACCATTACCCGGGAGCTGCAGCGTAACCGGACGGCCCGGGGCCGGTACGAGAGCTACCCCGCCGAGTGCCAGGCCCGGACCCGGCGCCGCGAGGCCCGACGGCACCCGCGCCTCGGTCCCCGCGAGTGGCAGCGGGTCTGCCGCCGGCTCCAGGAGGACTGGAGCCCGGAGCAGATCGCGGGGCGGTTCCAGTGGACCGGCGAGCTCACGACCAGCTATCAAACCATCTACCGGCGGATCGCAGACGATCGGCGGGCGGGTGGGGCGCTGCACGAACATCTGCGCCAGTTCGCCTGGCCGCGGCAGCGGCGGCGTCGTCCCCGGGGGCAGCGGCGGCTCGGGCGCCCGCTCAGTCAGCGGCCAGCGCATGTCGCCACCCGCCGGCAGCTGGGGCATTGGGAGATCGACACCGTGCTCGGAGCCGGCAGCGGGGCCCCGTGCGTGCTGAGCGCGGTCGAGCGGAAGAGCGGCTTCCTGGTCCTGGGGAAGCTCGAGCGGCCGACCGGCGCCGCGTTTGCCTCGCGGGCCATTCAGGTGCTCCGCCGCCAGCCCCATCCCGTGCGCACGGTGACCGCCGACAACGGCAGTGAGCTCACGGCCTGGCCCGTGATCGAAGAGCGCCTCGAGACCCGGTTCTACTTTGCGGCCCCCTATCACGCCTGGGAACGGGGCACCAACGAGAACACCAATGGCCTGGTGCGGCAGTATCTCCCCAAGCGAAGCTCGATGGCCTCCCTCACCCAGCAGGACTGCAATCGCATCGCTCGGCAGCTCAATCGCCGGCCCCGCAAACGGCTCGGCTTTCGCACCCCGGAGGAATGCTATGAAGGCTAGCTGTTGCACTTCGCACTTGAATTCACACATTCTGCGAGCAGCTCCGATCATCTGCCCGCGTAGCTACCTCTATCCTTGACGTTTTCCTCGCTGCCGCCTGCCGCGCCGCGGCGCGACGCTTGCGTGTCGCCGCAGCCTGCCTGCCAGCTGCACGGTGTTGCGGGTGGCAGCTCCCTTTGGCGGCTGCGCGCCGCCTTCGGGTGGCAGTGGCCTTCTTGGCGGCGGCGCGACGTCTGCGGGTAGCGGCCGCTTCCTGAGCGGGCGTCTGCATGTGACCTCGCTTAAACGGAGAGGACAGGGACCGTGTGGGAATGCCGCCTAACGTTCTGCATTTGAGCTGCAAAGCGCGGCTCGTGATTTCAGCTCTAAGCTACCGGATGGGCCGCGCTTTGCCAGCTCCAAATGCCGGTTAGGTGGCGATCGGGGGGGGGCGCCGCGCGGACGGCTGCGGGCGCAGGAAGCCGGCGCGCTCGGCCCGGTTGGCGGCCTGGCGCCCGGCTCGCCCTCAGCAGGATCTGACGGGCCGCCGGCCGGGCCGGACCTTCCGCGGGCGAGCGCGGCGGCGGGCGCATCCACGACGGCGGGCACAACCGTAACGCCCATCGTGGGCGGTGTGGTCGCGGGCGCACTGGCCGAAGTGGTGACGGTGGCTGCAGGCGCTGCGAGGCCGGGAAACCCATCAATTGTTCTGGAAGCGGCCCTACCTCGGAATAGCCACCTAACGTCCTGCGTTTGAGCTGCAAAGCGCGGCTCGTGATCTCGCCCTAAGCTACCGGCCGGGCCGCGCTTTGGCAGCTCCAAACGCCGGTTAGGCCTCATCCGGGTACGATCCGGGGACATCCCTGACAGAGAATTCTAAGGACATGGTTGACACTTGCCGGGCATACTCGAGGCACCAGGGAGGTGCCCGATGCCGTGGAGGTCGACCAGTCCTATGGATGACAAAGTGCTCTTCGTCGCGGATTGCCACCGCCAGTGGCACCCCATGAGTGCCCTCTGCGGGCGCTATGGGATCAGTCGCGAGGCCGGCTATGAGCTGCTGAGGCGGTACCAGGCGGAGGGGCCGGCCGGACTGCTACCGCGGTCCCGGCGGCCGCATCACTCGCCGACCCGGACACCCGCCCGTGTGGTCCAAGCCCTCTTGGCGCTGCGCCGACGCTGGGGCTACGGCCCGAAGAAGCTGCTGGAGATCGGTCGGCAGCAGCATCCGCGCTGGCCGTGGCCGGCGCCGAGCACCGTGGCAGCGATTCTCGCTCGGGCTCAGCTCACTCAGCGGCGGCGGCGCCGTCGACCGTTAGGGCATCCGGGGCGCCCGTCCACGACGGCCGTGGCCCCCAATGCGATCTGGACCGCCGATTTCAAAGGGCAGTTCAAGACGCGGGATGGGGTGTACTGCTATCCGTTGACCGTGCTGGATACCTACAGCCGCTACCTGCTCGGCTGCCAGGCCCTGCTCGACGTCACCCAGGATGCCGCTCGGCCCGTCTTCGAGCGGCTGTTCCGCGAGTTTGGCCTGCCGGACATCATCCGCACCGATAACGGGGTCCCCTTTGCGACCTGTGCCGCGGCCCGCCTGTCGAAGCTGTCCGTCTGGTGGGTGCACCTGGGCATCTATCCCGAGCTGATCCAGCCCGCGCACCCCGAGCAAAACGGCCGCCATGAGCGCTTCCATCGCACCCTCAAGGCCGCCACCGCGCTGCCCCCGGCCCGCGATCGCGCGGCGCAGCAGCGGCGCTTCACGGCCTGGCGCCGCGAGTACAACGAGCAGCGGCCGCACGAAGCCCTCCACCAGCGCACGCCGGGCTCGTGCTACGCGGCCTCACCCCGCCCACTGCCGAGCGCACTGCCCGCGATTGCGTACCCCAAGCACTTCGAGCTACGCTATGTCAGCCGCAACGGCGGCATCCGCTGGCAGCGACACTGGGTCAATATCAGCCACGTGCTCGACCAGGAGATCGTGGGCTTCGAGCCCGTGGCCGAGACCCTGTGGGATGTCTGGTTCGGCCCGGTCTGGCTGGGCCGGTTCAACGAGCGCACCGGCCAGCTCGATCTGCTCCATAAGAAGGAAGGACGCGTGAAACCCTGACTCACCCTGTCAACCATGTCCGTAGAACAAAGTGTCAACTATGTCCCTGATCGTTCGCTCGCGGGTGCCCGGGCCTGATTCGCGTGCCCGACGCGGTGACCACCCGAGAGAGGATTGCCGGAGGAAGGTCGCCGGACCTCGGCGACACGCGATCAGCCCCTTGGGCACCCGCGAGGCTGAACGATCAGGGACATAGTTGACACTTTGTTCTACGGACATGGTTGACAGGGTGAGTCAGGGTTTCACGCGTCCTTCCTTCTTATGGAGCAGATCGAGCTGGCCGGTGCGCTCGTTGAACCGGCCCAGCCAGACCGGGCCGAACCAGACATCCCACAGGGTCTCGGCCACGGGCTCGAAGCCCACGATCTCCTGGTCGAGCACGTGGCTGATATTGACCCAGTGTCGCTGCCAGCGGATGCCGCCGTTGCGGCTGACATAGCGTAGCTCGAAGTGCTTGGGGTACGCAATCGCGGGCAGTGCGCTCGGCAGTGGGCGGGGTGAGGCCGCGTAGCACGAGCCCGGCGTGCGCTGGTGGAGGGCTTCGTGCGGCCGCTGCTCGTTGTACTCGCGGCGCCAGGCCGTGAAGCGCCGCTGCTGCGCCGCGCGATCGCGGGCCGGGGGCAGCGCGGTGGCGGCCTTGAGGGTGCGATGGAAGCGCTCATGGCGGCCGTTTTGCTCGGGGTGCGCGGGCTGGATCAGCTCGGGATAGATGCCCAGGTGCACCCACCAGACGGACAGCTTCGACAGGCGGGCCGCGGCACAGGTCGCAAAGGGGACCCCGTTATCGGTGCGGATGATGTCCGGCAGGCCAAACTCGCGGAACAGCCGCTCGAAGACGGGCCGAGCGGCATCCTGGGTGACGTCGAGCAGGGCCTGGCAGCCGAGCAGGTAGCGGCTGTAGGTATCCAGCACGGTCAACGGATAGCAGTACACCCCATCCCGCGTCTTGAACTGCCCTTTGAAATCGGCGGTCCAGATCGCATTGGGGGCCACGGCCGTCGTGGACGGGCGCCCCGGATGCCCTAACGGTCGACGGCGCCGCCGCCGCTGAGTGAGCTGAGCCCGAGCGAGAATCGCTGCCACGGTGCTCGGCGCCGGCCACGGCCAGCGCGGATGCTGCTGCCGACCGATCTCCAGCAGCTTCTTCGGGCCGTAGCCCCAGCGTCGGCGCAGCGCCAAGAGGGCTTGGACCACACGGGCGGGTGTCCGGGTCGGCGAGTGATGCGGCCGCCGGGACCGCGGTAGCAGTCCGGCCGGCCCCTCCGCCTGGTACCGCCTCAGCAGCTCATAGCCGGCCTCGCGACTGATCCCATAGCGCCCGCAGAGGGCACTCATGGGGTGCCACTGGCGGTGGCAATCCGCGACGAAGAGCACTTTGTCATCCATAGGACTGGTCGACCTCCACGGCATCGGGCACCTCCCTGGTGCCTCGAGTATGCCCGGCAAGTGTCAACCATGTCCTTAGAATTCTCTGTCAGGGATGTCCCCGGATCGTACCCGCATGAGCCGCCTAACCGGCGTTTGGAGCTGCCAAAGCGCGGCCCGGCCGGTAGCTTAGGGCAGAGATCACGAGCCGCGCTTTGCAGCTCAAACGCAGGACGTTAGGTGGCTAGTCCGAGGTAGGGCCTTTCCGAGAACAACTGATGGGTTTCCCGACCTCGCGCGCCTGCAGCGCCGTGCCCTTCGGCCAGTGCGCCCGCACCGCACCGCTCACAGGGCGTTACGGTTGCGCCCGCCGTCGTGATGCGCCCGCTGCCGCGCTCGCCCGCGGAAGGTCCGGCCCGGCCGGCGGCCCATCAGATCGTGCTGGGGCGAGCCGGGTGCCAGGCCGCCGGCCGGGCCGAGCGCGCCGGCTCCCTGCGCCCGCAGCCGTCCGCGCGGTGCTCCGCCCCGATCGCCACCTAACCGGCATTTGGAGCTGGCAAAGCGCGGCCCATCCGGTAGCTTAGAGCGGACATCACGAGCCGCGCTTTGCAGCTCAAATGCAGAACGTTAGGTGGCTCTCCGCAACGTCCCTGTTCTCTGTGGTGGTCGCGGATGCGATCTCCCCGAACGCTGATGGGGCCTCGCCCGCGGACGTGGATCGGTCAGGTCAGCCAGGCCCGCTCGCCCTGCCCCAGTCTCCCAAGCGACGCCCTCGACCGCGCCAGCTCGCTCGCCCGCTGAAGGTCCGGCCCGATCGGCAGCCCGCCACCGCGGACTGCGCCGGGCTGGATCACGAGGGCTGCCGCCGGGCCTATGTCGGCTCGCTCGCGAAGTGTCGTCGGGGTGCGCTTCCTTGAGCCACCTAACCGGCGTTTGGAGCTGGCAAAGCGCGGCCCGGCGGGTAGCTTAGGGCCAGCATCACGAGCCGCGCTTTGCAGCTCAAACGCAGGACGTTAGGCGGCCTCAATCACCCACGAACCATGACCCTTATCGTTTGCGCCTACGTGCCCAATGGCATCGCCCTCTCAGGCGATAGTCGCACGACTGGCACTCGCATGATGCAGGTCCCCCAGCCTACACCTGCCGAGCCTAAGGCAGTGACGACCGTGCAAACCCCGTGGATCCTCTCAGATAGTGCACGAAAGGTCTTCATCGTTCACGAGCGGATCGCAGTCGCGACCTGGGGCGATGCCTTCCTCAAGGACATGCCCATCGCCCACCATATTTCGGAGTTCGCTGCCGCTAATCCTCCTGGGCCGTCGGTGACCGTCGAGCAAACGGCGGATGCACTGCTAAGCCACGTGCGGTCGCTCGATGCGGCGCTCAACACTGGAGTCGTCGTAGCCGGCTATGATGCCACTACTCCATTTCTCTTTGAGCTTGGCGTGGCGAAGAACTTCAAGAAGCGATGGAATGTCGATCCGCGACTGGCCTTGCCGAGCTATGGAGTCTTCTATGGTGGCGAATGGGACATCATCGGACGTCTCATGAGCACGCCAGCCAGCAATCCACCTTTCAACGTCATGAACCTGCAGGACGCTGTTGACCTCTCGCGGCATCTCATCCGCACGACGATTGACCAAATGCGGTTTGAACCTAGGTTTCCCACAGTCGGTGGCCATATCGACACCATCACCGTAACTCCGAGCCGGTAAAGTTTCTCGCACGCAAGGAGTTGCACGCTAGATGAAGCGTCGTCGGCCGCCTAACCGCGCCATGGAGCTGCCAAAGCGCGGCCGAACGGTATCTTAGGGTGGGATCACGAGCCGCGCTTTGCAGCTCATGGCGAGGACGTTAGGCCGCTACGATAAGCGGAGGAGAGATGGCCTTCTGGACCCCGAGCGGACGCATCGAGCCGATGGTGG
>CAVPYI010000001.1:0-1025020 GCA_963709905.1 uncultured Gemmatimonadales bacterium | reverse complement strand
ACCAGCCAACGTAGAGCGAATCGACTGGACGATCTTGCTCCGCGCCAAAACGTCTGCATGACGCGATCGTTGTACGTCAAATCGAAGTAGCGTTGGCGTTGCTTCAGTCCGCGTACTTGCAAGCCCCGCGTTTTCGCAGGCGGCGGCTCAAGGGTCTTGTCGATACAGAACAACTTTGACCCAAATACGGTAAACTCGCCGGTGTCCGTCCGTCCGAATCGCCCTTGGACGCCATCCAGTCGCCCAAGTCGAACGCACCGCTCCACTCGAAATCCGCTTCACCAACTTGGGCCTTGCCGATCAAGCTCTGAATATCACCCGTCCAATCTCGCAGCGTAATGAACTTCAGCTTGCCCTGACCGCGAAACAGCATGATCCGTCCGGCCACACGGACCTCCGGTCCAATTTCCTCGCCGGTGCCCGCTTGCTGCTTCCAGGCTCGGTAGTCGATGCCGGCACTCTGGTCTCTCGGCGCATCACCTTCGGTAGCGGCGTTTCTGTGCCGGCGGCGTCAAAATCGGGGAGCTCGAGCAAACGGCCATCCTCGAGCCGATACTTGACCTCGCCGGCCCGGAGCCGCTGACATCCGCGTTCCAGGTGCGATCGGGAAAATGATGCCCCCACGGATCGATGCCCATCGACTCGATTTTGCTGAGTTTCGCGAGTCGCGCTGCGTGCAGAGTTCTGACATGAAGAAACTTGGGTGGGAAAGGGTAAATCGAATCGAAGGAACTCGACAGAATGCAAACCCAACGGTCAGCTGCAGCAGTGCCTACAACCTGCAAGTGTCGCCGAACCTCTCGTTGCTGCTGAATTTTAGCGGCAGTTGCGGAGATCGACGAGGCGGGTGAAAATTGGGTGGGCGCAATGCAGATCGCTTCGTCGCGGAAGCGTTTTGCGGTACCGCGGATCCACGTTGGACTGGATTTCGTGCAGGCCGTAGTCGACCGCGAAACTCCGCTGTAGAATTGCCCCCTTCGAGAACAAGCTGCAAAAATCGCCCTCAGAAGACCTCGCTCCCCAACCCCACGAAAGAACTCCATGTCTACCCATGCCCGGCCCAGCGAATTGCCCGACCCCTCCATCGAGCCGAGCGAAGGCTGGCATTGCACCCACATGTTCTACCGCATCAATCGAGACGTTGCCCAGCGACTTCAGTTGGGTGCTGAAATGGAATCGATTGCAGGGGAAGTGTTGTCGCAGGTCCTGGATCCCACCGCCGCCGAATCCCCGACTCGTATGCAGTGCTTTCTCGTTAGCGGTCACAAAGCCGATTTTGGTTTCGTAGCCTTTGACCCCAATCCACTCAAAATAGATCGGGTCCACCAACGGCTAATGGCATCGCGGATCGGACCGGCCCTGGAGGCGGTTTATTCCTTTGTTTCGTTAACCGAGATCTCGGAGTACGTCCCGTCGCCCGAACAGTACGCGCAGCGACTTGAAGGCTGGCGGCGAAGATCCCAATTCAGACGCCTTTGCTGCCAAAGTTGCCGCTTACGAGAAGCGACTGCCAATGATGAATACCCAGCGGCTGACGCCTGAGCTCCCGGGCTGGCCGGCGATGTGCTTTTATCCAATGAACAAAAGTCGCGTAGTCGGGGCGAACTGGTACACGACTCCCTTTTCGGCTCGCAACGCAATGATGGCCGAGCACGCGCAAAGCGGAATGGCCTTTGCCGGACGCGTGACGCAAGTCGTTACCGTATCCGTGGGGCTCGATGACTGGGAGTGGGGCGTCACGCTTTGGGCCCGGTCGCCGAACTACTTGAAGGATATTGTCTATAAAATGCGATTCGATGAAGCCAGCGCAAAGTACGGCGAGTTCGGCGAGTTCTTTACGTGTTACATCGTCCAACCGCATGACATCGCCGCGCACTGCTTTGGCAGTTAGGGATCACACCTTCGATTGGAAGATACCATGCACGATTTAAATCCAGTCGACAATTACCTGCACGGTAGCTGGGAGGCACTCGGCAATGGAGCTCCGATGCTGGTCGCCCTGCGCCAGCTTTGCAGCGATCGCTGGGTTCACTCCGAGGGCCTCGACGCCGAGAATTTATCGCCCGAAGCGCGGGCTATCCTGTTCGCTTCGCGTCAGCGTGGCATCATCGAGATTCGTGCGGTCAATTCAGCCTTTGACGCGGCGGCCCGACTGCTGGCTGTCTATGTCGAGCTCAGCGATGAACGCACGGTGGCATTTCGCGACAAAGAACGCCCAGAGATCACGATCCGTTTCTTGGAGGGCTTTAGGGAACTGTGCAACCGAGGTTTGATTGTGCATCACATCCACCGAGATTTTTCGTTATCGGCTCGCGGCATGGAGTTGGCTCGCCAAATCCCACAGGAGGAGATCCAATCGCAACTCGACCAAGCCACTGAATTTGGATTACATGACTAATGCCTCGCGATCGAAGAACGCCCATCCTGCTCATTATATTCGTCGTCTTGCTCTCATTGCTGGGCCCATTGGCGGCCCGGTTCGAGCCTGAATCGAAGCGTATTTCGAGCGACCGCCTCGTGCCAGTGCCCGAGTCGTCCAATGCCCATCTCGATTCCACGCAGCGCGATTCCACCCAGAATGCTCCGGACGAGATGGCAGACTCGTCGCATCCCTTGGATCCCTTGCTGCAGGTCGCTCGCGATCTTCAAGCTCACATGGAGGCCGATATCCAGGATTACACCGCCATCCTGGTCAAGCGAGAGCGCGTCCAAGGTCGGCTCGGTCCAGAAACACGGATGTTCCTCAAGGTTCGCAATCCGCAGCAGGTCGGGGAGCAGGAACTACCGTTAGCCGCCTACCTCAGATTCATCGAGCCAAAATCAACTCGCGGCCGCGAGGTCATCTGGGTCGAGGGCCAGAACGAGAACCGGCTGATCTCTCATGAGTCCGGCTTTCTGAATATCAAACGCTTTGAACTCGCACCCGATAGTATGCTGGCCATGATGGGCAATAAATACCCCATCACAGAAATCGGGCTGCTCCGACTGGTAGAAAAGCTGGTCGAAAAAGGCGAGCGCGACCGTCTCGTGGGAAGCTGCGAAGTCGTCACCCTCGATGGCCAGATGGTGGGCGATCGCGAGTGCCGCATGTACCAGATCAAACACCCCGAGAAGTCGGAGGAATTCGATTTTCACATCGCGCAGATCTTTGTGGACACCGATCGCAATATTCCACTCCGCTATGCCGCCTTCATGTGGCCGGAGCCAGGTCAAGATCCTCCCTTGGAAGAGGAATACACCTACCTCGATGTCCGCCTGAATGCGGGCTTGAGTGCTGCTGATTTTGACCCCGAAAATCCAGATTACAACTTTCCGTAGTCAGCAGTTCGCTGGCCGTAGCCACCGTCGCCAGACGGTGGATGCGCTTCTCCACGCTCTGGCGAGCGTAGCTACGGCTCCGATGGCGGATCGATTCTCTGGCGTAGCTACCGTCGCCAGACGGTGGTTTAGCCTAAGAGAGATTCTCGTCAGCGGGGCGGAGCAATCCGTTCTGACGCAAGAACGCATATGCCCTCCAGAATCTTTCCCAAAATCGATCCTCCCATAAACGCAGCTCAGGATACCCCGGGAGCATACAACCGCTGTACTTGTAGCTGGCAAAACCATCCCTCTCGATCAAGCCTGCTCGTTCAGGGTTGCGAGCGATGTACTCGATTAAATCCCTAACATGATCCTCCAAACGTTCGTTATCCCGTAGTACCCGGTCAAATGCCTGATGTTGCAAGCGAAAGCCCAAACGAGCCAAGGCATCATTCAGGTGTCTGCGGAAGAATTTTGCGGCCTTCAACTGGTCCGAACGATCGTCAATTCCAATCCAAACCAAATGCATGTGATCGGGCATTAGGCAAAAGATCGGGCAGCCCAACGCGTAACGAAACAAGGTATGGGCCAGGATCTCACGCAGTTTGTAAAGCGATACCGGTCTAAGCCACCCCGTTTTTCTGCCGTCGATAGTCATTGTCCAGTGGACGTAGGCTTGGCCCTGATAGAATTCCGGTGCAAGACGCGGAAGATGTTCGCGATGCTCTGTCATCTTCGTCTGGTACTAGAGTCAAGAAATTCTTTCCGAGGCATTTTTCCACGCTCTGGCGAGCGTAGCCACCGTCGCCAGACGGTGGATGGTCACCTATGAGCAAGCCTTGGCAGCTAGCGGTTGGGGTTACCCCAACGTAGCCTGGCTGTCGCTCGACTTTCGAGAGCCGATAGCCGCTCGCATTGCGACGCGCGAAGCAGTCTTTGGAAGTGCGATAAATCCTCGAAGCCTTGCGGGGCCTTCTCGATTAGATCGCTGTCGACAATAAATTTCAGCAGTTGATTTCGTCCGGACAACAGGCGGCGCGATACGACTCCCTGGGCGGCCAGATGAAGTTTTGCAGTCGCCTCCTCGTTCAGGTCACACACCTCTTGTATCAGCTCGATCTGCAGGACGAGCGGATCCATCATGTTTTTCTTCTCGTTGGCCGCCCAAGCGTCAATGGATTTCTGTTCATCAACGACTCCAAAGCCGCTTAGTTTGACACCGTCAGGGCCGACAGAAACGCCTTGGGCGAGTGCCGTTTGGGCTGCAAGAATCGCAACTATGCCAGTCATCAGTGCGCGTTGCATTTCGGAACGACTCCCCACGAATGGTAAACGTTGTGCTGTCCAAGATGGCACGGTGCCAACATCCATCCGGAGCACCGACTACTCTATCCATCGTAACAAAGATTTCGGCGGCTTGGTTTCGTTCCCATCACCGTGAAAAGGGGTTCGCAACGTGACGAAACTACTGCGTCCACCAACTGAAGCTATGAAACGCAGGTGAGGATCCCGAGAGAATCTACTTGGTACAATTGGTTGCGAGCTTCTACTAGATGATCATCCGAGTGCTATCAGTGCTCAACTCAATCAATTCCACATGTACTTATCGGTAATTCCTTAGCATGCTCAGACGACACTCGATTTCGCCGTTGGCCGTGACTGTCCTGTGGGGGGCCTGCGGTTGGGCGGACGAAAGGCAGCTTGTTTCGAACAGTCGTCTAACCTTGGGTACGGAAGTGTTTCGCTCCGCTTCGGTGCGCAGCGGGGACTTCGATGGTGATGGTCATGTGGATATCGTGGTGGCCAACGGTCGCCATTGGCCACAGCAGAACTACCTGTTTTTCAACCAGGGCCGTGCACGATTCACCGTGGCGCGGCGAGTGGGTACAGATCTGTCGACGACCTACGCGTGCGAGCCGGCGGATTTTGACGGTGATGGAGATCTGGATCTAGCCGTCGGGAATGACAATGCTCCTTGCTTTATTGTGTTGAATGACGGCAAGGGAAATTTCACGCTCCATGCTGAGTTCGGCAAACCGTCCAGCGTTCGAAGTCTTGCGGCCAGCGATGTCGACAGCGATGGGGACATGGATCTGCTGGTGACTTGTCGCGGGCGGGCCAATCAGATTTACCTGAATGATGGAAGCGCAAGGTTTCCGGAGTCGCTAACCTTTGGGAATCAGCGTGACTCGACCATCGATGTTGCTGTGACTGACGTGAATCACGATGGAATTGTGGACTTAATTTTGGCCAACCGGGACTCGCAACCGAATTGTATTCTCATCGGCGAAGGGCGTGGTCGCTATGGTTCACCTATTGAATTTGGAGACTCTGCCACATCCAGCCGCGCCGTCGCAACCGGTGATTTCAATGGTGACGGGAACCAGGATTGGGTCATGGGCAACATTGGCACAGCGAACGTGCTCTACTTGGGTGACGGTCGCGGTGGAGTCCTAGACCAGAAGACGTTCGGCCGGACCGATGGAAACACATATGCCATCGCTGTGGCTGACATGGACAACGATCAACGCCTGGATATTGTTGTGGGCAATGTACTTCAGCCGAACGCTGTGTACTTCAATCGCGACGGCGGCCTACAATTTGAGGAATTGCAATTTGGCGATGCTGAGGCTGCCACCTATGGACTCTGCACTGGCGATTTTAACGAAGACGGTTTCATGGATGTTGCCGTTGCCAACTCGGACGGGATCAACCGAGTCTTCCTAAATCAAATGATAGATTGACGAAAGAACCGATGAAGAAGTTTCTTGCACTTGCTCTCGCAGCATTTTGTACGATGGCCGCAGCTGCCAACGGCGACGGTGTCGACTGGCCGGGATTTCGCGGGCCGGGCGGTCGCGGTTTCGCAGTCGGATACGAAACCGCTGAATCTTGGGATGCGACCGATGAGTCTGACCAATCGATACTTTGGCGAGCTGACGTGCCGGGGCTTGGGCATTCGAGCCCAACCATCTGGGGAGACAAGCTATTTGTGGCGACTGCGGTTTCCGCTAACGGTGATGTGCCGTTGCAGGTTGGTCGCGGCGGTAACATCGATGCCGCGGATGACAACGCCGAGCAAACATGGTTGGTTCTGTGCTACGACAAGAAGACCGGAAACGAATTGTGGCGGAGCGTGGCTCGGAAAGGTGAGCCTCGCACAACTCGGCATGCCAAAGCGACTCATGCAAATGCAACGGTTGCGGTAGACGACGCGCATGTCGTCGCCTTCTTCGGCGCCGAGGGCTGCTATTGTTTCGATCACAGCGGGAACTTGCTGTGGGAGCGCGACCTCGGGGTCATTGACATCAGCAAGTATGGCATCGGTTGGGGCTACGCCAGTTCTCCCGCCATTCACGGCGACCGCATCGTGTTGGTATGCGACGACCCAAAAAATCCGTTTTTGGTCTCTCTGCGACTGTCCGATGGCGAAGAATTATGGCGCAAGTCGCGTCAAGGCGATTGCGAGCGGAGTTGGGGTACGCCGCTGATTCACGAGAACGAAGATTCCACGCAGGTGGTCGTCAATGGTTGGCCTTGGATTGTTTCGTATGATCTAAAGACAGGCGAGGAACGTTGGCGGATCGCGGGTGGCGGTGATAATCCTACGCCCACGCCGTTCGCAATCGACGAACGCATCTATATCACCAACGCGCACGGAGGGCAGGCACCGATCTACGCCATCGCTTCGGATGCGGCTGGAGATCTGAGCGATGCGGAATCGACGTCTGCAAAAGGCTTGCTGTGGAAGGTTGACAGGGACGGAAGCTACATGTCCACGCCCGTCGTTTGGGGCGACTATCTGGTGTTGGGAAACACGAATGGCATTGTGCGTTGTTTCCATGCAGTTACCGGCGAAAAGGTCTACGAAGAACGACTCGGCAACAACGCTTCCATCACGGCCTCGCTCGTCGCAGCCGATGACAAGATCTACTGCCCATCCGAGGACGGGACCCTCTACGTGCTGAGTGCCGGGCCAGAATTCCAGATTCTGGCGAAGAACAAGATGGGCCAACCTTGCTTTGCAACACCCGCCCTCTCGGAAGGCGTTTTGTACGTGCGAACCACAGGTATGTTGTTCGCTATACAGAAGGCAGACGAGACCGAAGTCGCATCGAGTTCAGTGCAGGAAAAGAGGCCCAATGTTCTGTTCATCGCCGTTGATGATCTTCGGCCGTCGATGGGATGTTATGGTGATGACCGGGCGATCACGCCCAACATGGACGGGCTCGCGAAACGTGGCGTACAGTTCGATCGGGCGTACTGCCAAGTGGCGGTATGCAATCCATCGAGAGCCAGTTTGATGACCGGGTTGCGCCCCGACCGGCTCGGCGTGTGGACGTTGCCAATCCATTTTCGTGAGGCGATGCCTGATGCGGTGACACTTCCACAGTGGTTTCGCAAGTTCGGCTACACGGCTGTCAGCCACGGGAAGATCTATCACAATCCTACGCCGGATCCGCAGTCGTGGAGCGAAGCCATCCGCGGTCTGCCCAAGCTACCAGACCCGTATCCAAAGGGAACTGGTGCGGTCGTGCAATCAGCCATGGCTGCCTTACCGGATGACGATTGGCGAAAAAACAACCTTCGCCGTCCCAGCACTGCTCAGCCAGATCTTCCAGACAATCAGCTTCTGGATGGGCGCAAACCGACCTCGCCATCGAAGACTTGCGGCGACTTGGAAAGCAAGACCAACCATTCTTTTTGGCCATGGGGTATATCCGTCCGCACTTGGCTTGGGTTGCTCCGAAGAAGTATTGGGATATGCACGACCCGGCAAAACTGCCCGTCTTGGTAGACCAGCAAGTCATTCCCAACACGCCCGCGTATGCGCCGACTAACAATAGCGAGCTTTCGCACTACGTTGATCTGATTGACATGCCCAAACCCTGGGATCAAGCCACGCTTTCGCCCGAAAAGATGCGGCACTTGGTTCATGGCTATTACGCTTGTGTCAGCTACGTGGATGCGCAGATTGGACGCTTGCTGCAGACGCTCGACGAAGAAGGGCTCAGAGAAAATACCATCGTCGTCCTCTGGAGCGATCACGGCTGGAAACTTGGCGAACATCGTGCGTGGGGGAAGATGACCAATTATGAGCTTGACGCTCGCGTGCCGTTGATTATTTCATCTCCAGGAATGAAAACGGCGGGCCAAGAAACGCAACAGCTCGCAGAACTATTGGATTTGTACCCTACGCTGTGTGAGCTCGCAGGAATCGACATCCCGCCCTTCGTCGACGGTAAAAGCCTCGTTCCGATCTTGCAGGACGTCAACACGCCGGTTCATAGCCAAGCCATGAGCCAATACTACCGAAAATTTGAAGGCCGCGAGTACATGGGGTATTCGATGCGGACGGACAAGTTTCGCTTCATCGAATGGCGCGATTTCGAAACGGGATCCGTGACCGCTCGCGAACTATATGACCATCGTGATGGCGAGCAAGAGGATGTCAACGTTGTTGACTCCGTGGATCCAAAGATCGTCGACGAATTGACTGCCCAGTTGATCGCCAATCACCCTCGCAAGGGCTTGGTCATGACGCCTGCCATACATTCCAACCCGAACTCCGGTCGCTGGAAAACCGACTTGGCATTCACTAATGCGACAGCCGCCGAGTTGATGGTTTATCCAATTACACCTGCTGGAAGACGAGGGCGCGTGCAGCGGATTGCACCGCAGGGTAGTGTCACGATCAAGGCCCGAATAGGAGGTGTCTTCGTGGTCGAAAGCTCGGACGGCAAAGTCTATGAGATTCACTCACCGTCCTTTCCTCCGCGACCTGTGGTGATTGATTAGCCGGCGACAAACCCGTGGCTGCGAATTTACTCGGTCCTTAGTAACCAAAGTGCGCGGTGGAGTGAAGTCGCAGGAATTCCTGCTCGGTGAGACCTTCGATTCGACGCGGATCAAAACTATGGTCGCGAACTAGATGCACCCAAAATGTCATGCCTCGGACACTCGCCGGAGGTGCATCGATGGTCTTAAGCCAAGTACGCAAGTCGCGGGCAGTCAAGCTTCTGAGCCAGTCGCTGGGTGGCTTGCCGTCACGTGCTTGTATCTCAGGATCCGGTTGCCGCGAATGGGCTTGTAGCGGGTCGAATTGTGATGGTGCCAGCTGTTGTTGGATGTCGTGCGGAACGATTGGCAGCTCATCCTTTAGTACGCGAGCTGGAATCTCATCGCGGCCAAGGTATCCGTCCGAGGGCTCATAAGCCTCGCCTGTTTCTCGATCGATTGGCAAGGATATTCCGACCGATTCCCATGTTCCGTCGACGTAGCGTTCCAGTCGGTACCATTCCCATTGGCTGTCCTGCTCGGGCGTCCAGTGTTCGAAGATTTGCCCCTGTTTGGCGAGTTCTTGCCAGCTGACAGAAGTTGCTTCCGGTGCGGAGAGATCTTCATTTTCGCCGGCAGCGAGTTTCAGCGAAACAAACCCCAGGCCGATTGAAAAAACGAGTTGACGACGATTGGTGAGTCGAAGATTCATTTGGCAGCCAAATAGATTGGTCCAGCGAGATGTGCTGAAGCCTAGGCCATCGCTAGCCCCGCGAGGGCGGGTTGCAGGCGATTAGGTCGTCTTTTTTCGTCTCGAAATCCTCACAATCCACCCAGCCAGTCTGAAACGTCGGTCTTGAAATCGCAAACGCGCTGACAGGTTTCAAAAGCCGTTGCGGCCGAGATATCGCGAGATTGTCTCTATCCAAGCCGAAGTGCCTGTGCGCTCGAGTATCGCCCGATTCATCGGCTCGCGCAATACGCTGTTGGGGGGCACCGCGAACGCATAGTCTTGCTTCTCGAACGACGTTGGCAGAACTTCTACAGCCATCCCTTGCGTCTGAGGTAGATTAGGATTCCGCCGCCTGTGCTGAGCATCACCGCGATTGCGAATGGATAGCCGAATGCCCATTGGAGCTCGGGCATGTTGAGAGTGGAAACGTTCGAGTCAAAGTTCATACCATAGACACCGGCGACGAAACTCATCGGGATAAAAATAGTGGCGATGATGGTCAGCACTTTCATCACGTCGTTTGTGCGTTGCCCAAGCAATGCGAAATAGAGCTCTCGCAGTTCCCCGCAGGTTTCGCGATAGGTATCGGCGGTCTCCACTAAACGCCGGATGTGGTCAAGGCAATCTCTCAGGTAGGGAAGGGTTCGTTCTCCAATGAGAGCGCTTTCCTCACGAATGAGCGCTGAAACGGCATCTTCGTGCTGCTGCGCGATTTTCCTCAGGTTCAATAAATCTGCGCGAACATGGTGCAGACGTTTGGGTATGTTATGTGGCGGGCTTTCGTCGATTTCATCGGCAATAGATCGCAGGACCTCGTCATACTTTTCCAGAACTGGGAAGTAACCATCGATAATTGCGTCGATCACGGCATAGGCCAGGTAGTCTGCGCCCCGCTGCCGAATGCGTCCTTTGCTTCCACGGATTCGAGCACGCACCGGATCGAGACAATCGCCAGGATGTTCCTGAAGTGTGACCAGCGTCCCCTCCAAGAGAAACATGCTGACCTGCTCAGTTTGGAAGGGCTGGATACCCTGCGCCATCCGCAGCACGATGAAGACATTTGTGTCGTACGTGTCTGTCTTGGCACGTTGATTTACATTGACTACATCTTCAAGCGCGAGCGCATGTAACTGATGTTTCTTCCCGAGTGCCTTTAAGAGATCGATATCACCGAGTCCGTCGATATTGATCCACGTGACGAGCTTGCTTTTTTCAGGGGATGGTGCGGCTAGAGCAGAATCGTCGTCGGCTGGAACTGTGGCGACTTTCGCGGGCAGCGGCGCCGCAACGATGGACTCAGTCGCTGACCTTTGACGTGTTACATAGCCCGGTAAGCCGAGCTGAGAACAAATTGCTTCAGAATCCTCAAGCAAGTTGTCCTGGTACTGCATTCGATCGTAAGCGATCAGCCTCGCTTTCGAATCCACCGCAAACTCGTGCCTGACAAGACTCCCTGGAATGCTTCCGACTTTCACTGGGGGCTGGTTGACTTCGGTTTGCATTCTCTACAACATGCACATCAAGGGCTTGGGAAGGGCAAAGTCCTGTCAATTGTATAGGAATTGCACAAATGGAACTACCTGTGTGGAAGCACGTTAGGTAGCCGCCTTCTACGTCGAGAGCCGTTCTCGCCTTGCTGCGTGACCGAATCTTTCGAAACCTCGAGCTTTCTTTATCGTGTACAATCGACGCATAATGCTCTCCAGATGTGAAGCGTGCCTGCTATCAAATTGCTGAACCCAATCCATAGTGAAAATGCTGACATCGATCGATGGCTCGAGCGGATTACCCGCTATTCTTCGGCGACTTGAAACTGACTCGACAAACTGCAACTAATTCAGGATCAAGGTGATGGGGCTAGGTGTATCAGCAGCGTCAAGTATTGGTAAAGTTCGCGAGGTGAACGAGGATTATTATGTCGTTGATGAGCAACTCAACTTCTTTATCGTTTGCGACGGAATGGGCGGGCACGCTGCCGGTGAGGTCGCTGCGGAGAATGCGGCTGAATTGGTTGCGAGCTACCTCCGAGAGCAACAGCACATCATCGTCCACGCCGATCGATCGCCAGATGGCCATTTTCGATTGCTTCAGTTAGCCGAAAAAGCGGTTGAACTCGCGTGTGCGGAGCTGTATCGAATGGCCAGCGAGACGCCCGAGTATGCGGGCATGGGAACCACGCTCACACTCGTGGTGGTTGCGAATAATAAGGCGATTATGGCTCATGTGGGCGATTCGCAACTGTATCTATCCCGAGAGTCGCAACTCCATCTCTTGAGCACAGATCACACGCTGGCTAACGAACTTGTATTTAGTGGAAGGCTGAGCGCGGAAGAAGGACATGCCTCGCGTCTTAAAAACGTGCTCACGCGTTCGCTTGGTCCCTACAAGTCGGTAGATGTCGAAACGCTCATTTTCGACTTGGTTCCCGGAGATGTGCTTCTTCTTTGTACCGATGGGCTGACGAGGTACTTTAAGCATACAGGCGAAATTGCCGCCTACCTAGACGAAGACTCGTTTGCGACAGCTTCGAATCAACTAATTCAAATTGCCAATGACCGGGGCGGTGCCGACAATGTGACGGCGGTGGTCATTTCGATACCGAGTATCTCCGAGTCACTAAACGAAGGATTCAAGGATTCCATCAGCCTTTGGAAATCCGCATTCCTTTTCCGCGGACTTTCACTCGGAAGATTGATGCGCATTTCGAATATTTCGTCGCGAATCGAATTGGCCCAAGGTGATGCCATTCTCCGCAACGGGAGATCTGTGTGAGGGGTTTTACGTAGTGTTAGCGGGGCATGTCGCCGGGCGAGTCAGCAAGTATTTGCCGGGCGACTGTTTTGGCGCCGAATCGCTCTTTCAGAAGCACTTGGTCCGCGAAGATCTTGTTGCTGTGACGTCCGCCGTAGTGATGAAGTTGTCCGGCAAGGATTTCCGAGCTTAGCACCGTGCGCGAGTTCGCCGAGACCGAGATCCGGCCCCACGTCCACGACATGGACGAGGCGGCGAAGTTCCGGCCCGAGCTCATCACCAAGTTCTTCGAGCTCGGCCTCATGGGAATCGAGATCCCCGAGGAATACGGGGGAGCGGCCGGATCGATCTTCATGGCGGTCCTGGCCATCGAAGAGCTGGCCCGGGTGGACGCCTCCGCGGCGATCTACGTCGACGTCCACAACACCCTGGTGAACAACGCCCTGCTGCGGTGGGGCAACGACGAGCAGAAGGCCCGCTACTTCCCCCGGCTCACCACCGACCTGCTCGGCGCCTTCGCCCTGTCGGAACCGGGCAGCGGCTGCGATGCCTTCGCGCTGGCGACCCGGGCCGACGACAAGGGCGATCACTGGGTGCTCAACGGCCGGAAGTTCTGGATCACCAACGGCGGCCGAGGCCGGGATCTTCATGGTCTTTGCCAACGTCGACCCCGAGCAAGGGCTACAAGGGGATCACCGCGTTCATGGTGGAGCGGGACGGCTCCCGGGTTCTCGGTTGGCAAGAAGGAGAACAAGCTCGGCATCCGGGCCTCCAGCACCACCGAGCTGATTCTCGAGAACTGCCGGGTGCCCAAGGAGAACGTGCTCGGCGCGGTCGGCAAGGGGTACAAGATCGCGATCGAGACCCTGAACGAGGGCCGCATCGGCATCGGCGCCCAGATGATCGGCGTCGCCCAGGGCGCGCTCGAGGCCGCGACGGCCTACGTGAAAGGAGCGGAAGCAGTTCGGCAAGGCGATCGCCGAGTTCCAGGGGGTGCAGTTCCAGCTGGCGCAGATGGCCACCGAGCTCGAGGCGGCGCGGCTCATGGTCTACAACGCCGCCCGCCTCAAGGACGCGGGCAGCCGTTCCAGCAGCGAGGCCGCCATGGCCAAGCTGTTCAGCTCCCAGGTGGCCGACCGGATCACCTCCCAGTGCCTCGAGCTGTTCGGCGGGTACGGCTACTCCAAGGAGTATCCGGCCGAGAAGTTCTACCGCGACGCCAAGATCGGCACGATCTACGAGGGCACGAGCAACATGCAGCTGCAGACGATCGCGAAGCTGCTGCTGAAGTAGCTGACGGCTGTCGGCTGTCGGCTGTCGGCAGCCGACAGCCCGCATCCTCTCCCGCCCCGTTCCTCGCGGTCATTCATCACACTCCCTCCCCCGGCCCCCGTCTTGCACTACCCGGGTATGAGCGCTGACACGCTTGGTGCGGGTTTGCATACCAAGTCGTTGTAATGGTGCGAGTTGCGGAATTGGCTTGGGTCGATAGATTCTCCGGTTCATTCCGGGCAATCCAGCCGAGCCACCCGTGAGACAAGGATTCTGAGAGGACCAAAGGACACGATCCTGTGAGTCTTATCACACGTGCTGGTCTTTCGGTTGCGCTGGCCGCGGTCGCTCTGGCGGGGGTTCCGTCACGGGCCTCGTCCCAGGAGCTGCCGGAAACGCTCAAGGCGAAACTGAACGCCTGGTATCGGGCGGCGCGGCGTGCGGCGCCCGGCACGTGGGGCATCGCGGTCGCGGACCAGCAGGGCGCGATCCTGTGGAGCGTGAACGAGGATCGGCTGCTGGTTCCGGCCTCGACGGTGAAGCTGCTGACCACCGGATACGCCCGTACGATGCTCGGCGCCGAAGCCCGCCGCGCCACCCGGGTGGTCGGCTACGGCAGGATCGACGAAGCCACCGGCGAGTGGACCGGCAAGTGGGCCCTGGAGTTGAACGGGGATCCTACTCTGGAAAGCACGGAGGGCCGCGGCCCCAGGCTGCAGGACCTGGCCAATCAACTGGCGCTATCGGGTATCCGCCGGTTCCGCGGCCCGCTGGTGGCGGTGAGCGGCGACGGTGGCCCGGCCGAAGCGAGCTATCCCCGCGCCTGGCGCGCGGGGAACCGGGGCAGCGTGTACGCCCCGCTGGTCGGATCGCTGACCCTGCACGAGAACGTCATCTGGCTGCAGGTGCGTCCGGGCCGGAAGCCGGGTGTCCGCCCGACGCTGGTCGAGACGGCTCCCGAGGGGATCAATGCGCTGGTGAACATCCACGCGACCACGGTCGGTGGAAACCGGTCGCGGCTCCGGATCAGTCGCATGGCCGATGGCGGGTATCTGGTGACGGGTGCGGTCGGCGTCAACGCCGGTGTGCGGCGGCTGGTCACCGTGACCGGCGATCCCAAGGCCGTGCTCGCGGCGACGTGGGCCCAGGCGCTCCAGCAGGCGGGCATCGAGTGGGATCGCACCCCGCAACCGATCGAGGTCGAGAACGACCCGAGCCAGGTCCTGGCCGAGGTCACCTCTCCGCCTTTCGATTCGGTGGCCCTCGACGTCAACCGGCGCAGCCTCAACATCGGAGCCGAGCTGCTGCTCCGGTGGGCCGCCGGCGGGGGCATCGGCCCCGACCTGCTGACCGAGCACGTCCAGCAGATGGCCGGCGTATCGGGTGGCGTGAACCTGGTCGACGGCAGCGGCATGTCGCACGACGATCGGGTCACCGCAGCGACCTTCGTCTACTACATGGCCAACTTCCAGAACACGCCGGCCGGCCGGAACTTCCCTGCCCTGCTCCCGGCCAACGGTCAGGGCACCCTCGCCCGGCTCGCCGGCGGACTACCGGGGCACGGAGTGGTGCGGGCCAAGACCGGCACACTGAGCGGGGTTTCAACGCTGGTGGGCTATCTCGGACGCCGGGATGGCATGTTCCTGGTCTCGCTGCTGTACAACGGTCCCCGTTCCAAGACGGCCAAGCGGCACCAGTGGTCGGCCTTCCGCCTGCTCGGCGCCGACGGCACCTCGATCCCGTCGGACGAAGAGGAAGATGCGGTCGATGATGCTGGGCAACTGGGTGGGGATCAGCTCGGGGAGTAGCGTCAGCCGTCAGCCGGCAGCCGTCAGCCGTCAGCCTTAGCCGTCAGCCGTTAGACCTGACCGCCTTTACCGTCGTTACCGTCACTACCGTCGCTACCGTCCTACCGCCCTACATCATCAAATGCGCCAGCTCCGGCCCTTTCGGTGCCGGGTCGGTTGAGCCTGCCTGCTCCACGGTAAGGGCCGCGCCCATCACCGCACCGCCCGTGGGCGGCATTGGCAGGGTGAGCAACGCGGGCGGGAGCTGCCGGTCTTCACCTCCACCCCCTGCACCATCCCCGACTCCGTGATGAACCAGAACTGGCACACCTCACCCGGCGCGGACGCGGGCAGCCCGTAGACCACCACGTTCCACCGGTGGGTGCGCTCGTCCGCGAAGATCAGCAGCCCGCCCTGCTTGTCCCCCATGCTGATGCTCGCGTGACGCACCATCCCCGCCTCCTGCATGATGCCAAGCGTGTCCCGGGTCATGGCTAGCTCCTTCAGCAGCCGCTCCCCGCTCGGCGCTGAGCTGCCGCTCGAAGGCACGGGTGGTGCCCAGCGCCCAGAACCGGCCAGACTGAGCGCCAGCGAGGCCGCCAGCGCCAGCGGCACCAGCCAGCGGGGCGGCCCGCCGCCGGTCCAGCGCACCGCCAACCAGCGACCGGGTGAGTCCCGGGCGAGGGGGCACCGGGGACAGCCCCATCGGCAGCCAGGCGAGCTCCTGTTCCAGCCGCGCAATCGTGGCGCGGCACTCGGCGCAGCCAGCCAGATGCTCGGGGAAGCTCCGTTCCTCGTCGGGTTCGAGGGTGCGGGCCACGAAATCGGTGCGGTGCTCGACGAACCATTGGTGTGCGGTCATACGACCCAGTCCTTGAGCGAGGAGAGGGCGCGGCGCAGCTTGTCGAAGGCAAGCCGGAGGCGCGTCTTCACGGTACCGAGCGGGAGGGAGAGTCGTCCCGCGATTTCTGAATGGGTGAGGCCCTCGAAGTAGGCAAGCTGCACCACTTCGCGTTGTTCCGGGGGGCGGTGGCGAGCGCGGCATGGACGGCGCGATGCACCTGCCAGCCAGGGGTGCCGGCTTCGTCGGGTTCCACCGGCGCCGTGCTGCTGTCGCCCAGCCCGCCGAGGGAAACCAGCCGGCGGGCCTTGTCCACCCGTCGGCGCCGGCCGCGCAACCGGTCAATGGCCCGATTGCGGGTGATTCGCAGCAGCCACGGCATCAGCCGGCCGCTCTGCTGGTCGAACAGGTCCACTCGCCGCCAGGCGATGGTGAAGGTCTCCTGCACGACCTCCTCCGCCTCGTCCCGATCGGCGAGCATCGCCTGCGCCACCGCCAGGAGCCAGGGGGTGGCCAGCTCCACCAGCTGCACCAGGGCGCGCTCGTCCCGGGCGAGGAGCCCCGCGGTCAGGCTGGCCTCCCGCGCGTCGCTCAGCAGGCGAGGGGCGGGGACGGCGTCCGGGTGGAGGCGACCGGGGAGGGGTTCGGGCACGGCCAAGGATCGCACCTCGATGGCTGGTGCCGCCAGAGCGGGCAGGGGAAACGCCCCGTCACCCAGGGCGGGGACCGGGGGTCTCCGGCCCTGCCCTGTGCAACGAGGCGTGCGCCCGTCCGGTTCTCCCGGAGGCTACTCGACCTTGTAGGCCACCGTGAAGGTGTGCTCGTCGGCCGCGGCGTCGTGGCCGTAGCCGATGTCAATGTCACCGGTGGTTCCGGGCGCCGCGGTGTTCACCACCTCATGGCGGAAGTGATGCGTCGAGTCGAGGGTGGACGTGACCCCGGTCGCGGGAAGAAAGGTCAGGGAGGAGTAGTGATCGTCCTCAGGGCATCGAGGTTCTCGTCCCCGGCGTTGAAGAACGTGACGCGGACGGTGTCGCTTCCGCCCGCCGTCAGGCGCACGGTGTCGTCCGCCATCGCGGTGCCGTTGACGGCCAGCTCCAGGCGGACCGGGCGTGTGATCCTCGCGCCGGCGGCTCGTTGCTGTCGCTGCAGGCGGCGAGCAGGGCGCCGGTGCCAGCAGCAGCACCGAGGGGGCAATGCGGGAACGGTGACGCATGAGAGTTGCCTCTGGTTCAGGATGTGGCGAGGGAAGGCGCAGCGCGGCCCGGAGCGTCCGTGGTGCGCCAGGGATTGAGAAAGCCGGAGGCGCGGATCTCCGGATACCGCGCGTTGAGCAGGTTCTGCAATTCAAGATCAAGCGTGCCCCACCGGGGAATGCGGAGGGAGGCTCCGACATCGGTGAGGAGTAGGGACGGGTGTGCACCGCGGGCTCGCCGATCGGGGTGAACGGGCCGCTCCAGCGGAGCGGAGCCGGTCTCGACGCGCCGAGGTCGCGGCCACCGTCACTTCCGCACGGCCGAGGTGTTCGGCCACGCCGGGCACCGCGGAGCCGGGCGTGAGCGGACTCGTCGTGGGCGTCGGAACGGGATCGAGTCGAACCGCGCGCTGTCGTCCAGCGCCGGAAGCATGATCGCTCCCGCGCCGTTTGAGCCGGTGATCCTGGCGTCATTCCAGGTCGCTTCGGCGGACAGCCGGACCCGGGAGCCGATAGCCGCGGCGAACGACCCCGACACGCCCGCGGCGGCGGCTCCTCCCGGCGTCGCTCACCTGCAAGCGTCACCGGGTCGAGAATCCGTTCGTTCCGGGTGTCGGTCTGGAACAGCGACAGCTGGCCTCGGACCCGCGAGCCGATGGCCTGCAGGCCGAGCTCTCCGGACCACGCGCTGACCAGCGGCTGGTTGGGGTTGGTGATGCTGCCGATGGCGCTGCGGAAACCGCGACTGACATTGCCGACCGCGCTCCATGGCCCGCCGAGCAGCACCCGGGCACCGATCTTGGGGCTCACCACGCCGTGGGTTTCTGTACGGTACGGATCGCCCGGCAATGGCGCCATCCCGGAACCGACATGCGGAGCAGATCGCCCCGGAGGCCCGAGATCGTATTGCAGCCGGCCGAACAGAAACCCTCGCCAGCGGGCGTAGGCGCCGCCCTGCTCGAACCGGGCATCGCTCAGCTGCCGGGTGGTGTTGCGGCTCCGGCTGCGTGGTGCCGTACAGTTCGTAGTCATCCCAGTCGGACGCGGCCATCGATCCCGATGGCGAGGTCGCCGGGGCCGGCC
Source organism: uncultured Gemmatimonadales bacterium (assembly GCA_963709905.1). Lineage (GTDB taxonomy): Bacteria > Gemmatimonadota > Gemmatimonadetes > Gemmatimonadales > GWC2-71-9 > JADJOM01. The sequence goes on along the minus strand of CAVPYI010000001.1, from coordinate 1,006,280 downwards.
GGTGAACGAAAGCTGGCCGAGAAGCCAGTGGCGATCCGGCGGTCCAGCTCCTCCTGCTGTCCCACGACGCCGTCGTCGACCAACGACAGGAACACGGTCGACCGTACTCCCTGCACCCAGCCCAGGACATCGAACTGGGTGCCGTTGGCCCGGGGATGGACGATGGCGCCCTGCAGCACCGCCCGACCGCCCCACCCGCCGTCGGTGGGGTCCTCGGCCCGGGTCAGCCGGCCCGCGTTGTAGTCCGCCACCGACAGGAAACCGGGAGAGTTCCACCCGGCTCCGTATGCGGCGAGGCCCCCCTCCAGCCGGGTGCGCCCGCCGAGTCGGCGCCAGCCGCGGAGCAGCACGTTGCCGAGCCAGCTCTCGCTGTTGTCCCGCCAGCCCTGGTCCCGGCGTCCCTCCAGCGCGAACACCGATCCGCCGGTATCGCCGCGCCGTCCGGTGCGGACCCAGCCGCCGGCATCGCCGTAGCTCGAGCCCCCCAGCGAGCCGGCCGTGCCGCTGGCATCGGCGGCGGTGGTGACCTCCACCACGCCGGCGAAGGCGAAGTTGCCGTACAGCGGGCTGGCCGGACCGTGAATGACCCGGAGCGAGCTGACCGCCGCCTGCGAGAGCAGGGTCCAGTCGGCGTAGCCCTCGACGTGCCCGTGCACCGGCAGGTTGATCGGGACGCCGTCGATCACCAGCAGGACGTCGGAGGAGTGGTCGGAGGTGAAGCCGCGGATCACCACGTCCGACGCCCAGCCCGGCCCCTGGCCCTGTTCGTGGACCTCGAGCCCGGCGGCCCGGCGCACCAGGTCGTAGGCATTGGCACTCTGCTGCCGCTGCACCACGACCGCCGGCACGTCCACCACCAGCTCCGGCGGGGGCGCCGCGCGGGCGCGCTCCGCCGTCACTTCGATCGTCTGCAGCACGACCGGAGTGGTGTCGCGGGCGACCTCCTGGGCCGCCAGCGCGGCGACGCTGGTGAGTATCATGACCGCCGCCCCGGCCATGGTGGCCGGAATCGGACGAATGCCTGGTGACATCTTGATGCCTGGTTGCCGGATGCTCACGCCGGAGTCGCGCGCCGATCTGGCGCGCCCGGCGGGCGTATCGATCAGCCGTCAGGCGGGGAGGGGTGGTCCGAGCGCGAAGGGCAGGAGGTGGGGGGGCCGGGCGGGCGCGGGACGCCCGTCAGCTACAGTCGGGATCGACCAACGTGCGACCTCGAGCAACTGCCGGTACTCGGGGAACGGCTCGTACTGCGCTGCGCTGCCGCAACTGGACCCGAGACAGTTGCAGGTTCCGTGGTGCTCGCCTTCGGTAGGGGCGCCGTGATGATGGGTGGACGCATGCCCATTCGACTCGACCACGTCCGGGACCATGGCCCCGTGCGCCGGGCAGCGGTGCAACCCGCTGCCGTCCACCAGCGGCGCGAGGGCCAGGAGCACCACCTGGGCCAGCGCGGCAGCGCGTCCGATGAGGGTCCGGGTCCCGATCATGGCTACGAGGATATCCCCGGTCCGATTGGCGCGCAAATGGCCCGGGCGCTGAGACGTTTCACCGCTGCACCTCGCGCGCCTCGCGCGTGCCCATGCCTACCAGCCTGGCGGCAGCCTCCTCCAGCAGGTCGTCGGTCTTGCAGAACACGAACCGGACGTACTTCCGGCCCAGTTCGGGGCGACTGAAGAAGCTCGATCCCGGCACCGGCGCCACCCCGCGTTCCCGCGCCAGCCACTCGGCGAAGGCGGTATCGTCGAGCTGGGACAGTCCCGAGAAATCGGCCAGGATATAGTAGGCTCCTTCGGGCGCCCGGGCGCGGAAGCCGGCGGCCAGCACCGCCCGGTGCAACAGGTCGCGCCGATGGAGATAGTCCGCCGCGATCCGGTCGTAGTACTCCCGTTCCAGCCCATCCATCGCCGTGGCCAGCGCCTCCTGCAGCGGGGCCGGGGCGCCGACCGTAAGGAAGTCGTGCACCTTGCGGATGGCGTCGGTCGCCGCCGGCGAGGCGACGACGGTTCCGATCCGCCAGCCCGTGATGCTGAAGGTCTTGGACGCACCGCTGATCGTCACGGTGAGGTCCCGCATGCCGGGCACCGTGGCGATGGGGATGTGGTCCACGCCGTAGCGGATGTGCTCGTAGATCTCGTCGGTCACGGCCCACGCGCCGTGGCGCTGGCACAGGCCGGCGATCCCTTCCAGCTCCGCCCGGGTGAACACCCGGCCGCTCGGATTGGCGGGCGTATTCAAGATGATGGCCCGGGTGCGGGGCCCGAACGCGGCCTTGAGCCGGTCGAGATCCACCGGCGCGCCCGGCATCAGCGGCACGTACACCGGCGTGGCCTCGCACAGGATGGTGTCCGGGCCGTAGTTCTCGTAGAACGGCTCGAACACGATGACTTCCTCGCCCGGGTTTACCAGCGCCAGCAGGGTCGCGATCATCGCCTCGGTCGCCCCGCAGGTGATGGTCACCTCGGTTTCGGGGTTCACGGCCATACCGTACCAGGCGGCGTACTTGCGGGCCACCGCTTCCCTGAGCCGACGCGCTCCCCAGGTGATGGCGTACTGGTTGATGTTGTCGCGGATCGCCCGGGCCGCGGCCTCCTTGAGCAGCTCCGGCGCCGGGAAGTTGGGGAACCCCTGCGCCAGGTTGATCGCCCCATGCTCCGCCGCCAGCCGCGACATCCCCCGGATCACCGATTCGCGGAACGAGCGGGTGCGGCGGGCGGGAGGGAAGGACGGCGGCATGGGGCCTTGGAAGGGTGAGGGTGACAGGTGAAAGGTGAAAGGTGAAAGGTGAAAGGTGAAGGGTAAGAGGGAGCCTTCACCCTTCACCCTTCACCTTTCACCCTTCACCCCTCAACAGTCCGACTGGCCTCCGGCTCAGGGCACCTTCCCCGTCGCCAGCACCAGATCATCCACCCACATCATCTGGGCGACCGGCGAGCCGTCGCCGATATACGGCGCGATCATGAACTGGGTGAGCTTCATGTTCGGATGCGCGCCGGTACGGAACAGCACGCCCTGCTTGTCGATCACCAGCTGGCCGTCGAACCAGTACTGCGCGATACCGTTGTTCTGCCCCTTGCCGTTCACGATGGTGTTCAGCTGGAAGTACACCTCGACCATGTGCCAGTCGCCCTTGTAGCCGGGGCCGGGATTCGGCAGGAACATCGGTGGTGCCCGCCAGTGCTTCTCGTTCCGCCAGTTGCCGCTCCCGCCATAACAGTCGGTCGCATACCCGTCGGAGTTGCCGTTGCAGCCCGACACCGCCCGCTGCTCGTCTACGTTGGTAAGATCCTGACCGGCACGGGCCTGGTCGATATTGGACACGTCGGTGGTGGCCAGCGTAGGCCGGCCGCCGTTCTGGTAGTTCTGCTCGATGTAGGCGGTCAGGTGGGTAGTCGAGGGGCCGACGTAGTCGCCATCCTCGCTGGTCACGATGTAGAACTCGTGCGGGTCGTAGCTCAGGCCGGACCCCACGAAGTTGGCGCTGTACTTCACCCAGTAGCGCACGTACAGCCGGTCGGTGCCGGTGAACTTGTGGCGGATCGCACCGCCCTGCACCGGCACGTCCCCGTTGACCAGCCAGGCCATCTGCAGCGCCCCCGCCCCGCCGTGTTTCTCCACCGTGGAGATCGCCGGGTTGGTGTTGTCGTACCAGCCGCGGGCCGCCACGCTGGCGTCGTCGAACCCTTCCGTCAGGAGCACGGTCCCGGCCGGCGGCCCGCCGGTAGTGTCCCGGATATTAACCAGGCTGGTGTCCGCCAGCGGCGCCGAGTTGGCCAGCGCGATCACCCGGTAATCGCCCGCCACCGCGCCGGCCTGGTAGTCGCCGGTCGTCGAAATGGTCCCGCCGGTGGCGCTCCAGGTCACGTTCACGGCGCCCGACGTGCCGTTGCTGTATTGCCCGGTGGCGGTGAACGTCGCGCTCGTGCCCGGGTCGAGCGTGTCGCGCGCGGGGGTGACGACGACCCCGATAAGCGTCAACGGCACCGGCGTGTCCGAGAGGTTCACCGCGGCGGTATCCGCGTGCACGTCGTCGGTGGTGCTGGCCACGACCCGGAACGCCCCGGCGGTGGCGCCGGCGTGGTAGGCGCCGCTCGAAGTGATGGTCCCGCCCGTGGCCTGCCAATCCACCGCCACGGCGGCGGTGGTCCCGTCGCTCATGTGACCCACGGTGCTGAACACCGCCGAGTCCCCCACCTGGATCAGGACGGAGGCCGGCGAGATCTGTATGCTGGACAGGGTCGGGCCCGGATTGGGGCCCCCGCTTCGGTCGGTAGCGGTGCAGGCAGCGATCAGGACGACAAACGCGGTGGTACGTGCAGCGCAGCGAGGCACTGAGGCGATCTCCTTCGAGGAAGCCCAAGTATTGGGGTTGGCCACGGTTAGCTCCAAGGACGCGGCTCCCAGCAGGGAGGTGATCCGCATCACCCGTGCCAGTCTGGACTTTCCGGGTCCGCAGGGCAGATTCCCCGCCTCACTCAACTCGACCCGGGCCCGGCACCAATGAACGCCACCTCCCTCGCTTTCCTGAAGTCTCTGCTGGATGCCCCCGGCCCCTCGTCCTTCGAGAGCGTTCCGGCCCGGGTCTGGCGCGAGGAGGCGGCGACCTTCGCCGAACGGGTCGACGTGGACGTGAGCGGCAACTCGTACGCCATGATGAATTCCGGTGGCGCCCCGCACATCATGCTCGCCGGCCATATCGACGAAATCGGCGTCATGGTCACCTACATCGACGACGACGGCTTCCTGAGCTTCGACGCGATCGGTGGCTGGGATCACCAGGTCTTCGTCGGGCAACGGGTCACCTTGCTGGCCCGGGACGGCCGGGTGAGCGGAGTGATCGGCAAGAAGGCGATTCATCTGATGAACAAGGAGGACCGCGAGAAGATCTCCAAGGCGGAAGACCTCTGGATCGACATCGGCGCCGGTTCCCGGCGCGAGGCCGAGGAGCGGGTGCGGGTGGGGGACCCCGGCGTACTGGCGTCGTCGGTGGCCGAGTACCCCAACGGGCGGATCGTCAGCCGATCGCTCGACAACCGGATTGGAGCCTTCGTGGTGCTGGAGGCACTGCGGCTGGTCGCCCGCCAGCGGCTGGCGGCCCGGGTCACCGCCGCGGCGACCACGCGGGAGGAAATCGGCACGTCCGGCGGCGGGGCCCGGCCCGGCGCGGTACGGCTCGAAGTTGACGTCGCGGTGGTGGTGGACGTCACCCACGCCACGGACTATCCCGGGGTCGAGAAGCGGAAGCACGGAGACTACAAGCTGGGCGGGGGACCGGTGATCGCCCGGGGCTCGGCTATCAACCCGGCGGTCTTCGATCTCCTGGTCCGGGTCGCGGGCGAGGAGGGCATCGCCATCAGCTACGAGGCCGCGCCCCGGGACACCAGCACCGACGCGGACAACATTTTCAGCGCGTTCCGGGGGGTGGCCACCGCGCTGGTCTCGGTGCCGCTCCGCTACATGCACAGCCCCAACGAGATGGCCGCTCTCGAGGACTGCGAGCGGTCGGCCCGACTGCTGGCAGGGTTCGTCCGGGCGGTCAGCGCGACGACCGACTTCATCCCGCGCTGACGCGGCCTATTCCCACAGCGTCGCGAGCGAGCGCTCCACCGCGTCGCGCACTTCGCGTTCGTCGTCTCCCAGCAGTTCCTTGAGCGCGTTGGCTGCCGAGGGACCGGCCGCATGCAGGCCGGCGATCGCCGCCAGCCGCACGGCCAGTGGCTTCCGGTGGAACACCTTGCCCCCGGGCTCGGCCGCCTTGCGGAGCGCCTGCAGCGCCTCGCCCGACCCGATCCGTCCCAGCGCCTGGTACATCTCCTTCTGCACGTCCGGCTTGGTCTCCTCCTCGGCGGCCACCGCCAGGCTCATCGCCAGGTTGCGGCTCTTCCTCCCATCCAGCTCCTTCGCCGCCGTGAGCCGCACACCGGGAGAAGGGTCCCGCAGGGCCCGCCGCAACGGCTCCGCCGCGGTCGGTCCGCCGATCCGGGCCAGGGCCCCTGCCACCGCACGGCGGGCCCGCTCGTCGGCATGCCCGATCTGTTTCCCCAGCGCCGGCACCGCGGCTTCCAGCCGGATTTCAGCGACCAGGTCCGCCACGTTGCGCACCACGAACCATTGATCGTGGCTCAGCATGTGGATCAGCAGCTCGGTGCCCTCGGTCATCTCCTTGAGAGCATTGAAGTAGGCCCGCCGCTCCACCATGTCCTCGGAGTTTACCATCGCGTGCAGCAGGACCTCGGTGCCGTCGGCCCCCATGCGCCGGAGAACGACACTGGCCTCTGCTTTCATCGTCCCGTGGGCCGCGAATTTGGCGACCTGCTCGAGCGCCGACCTGGGAAGGAGTCGGCGGAGGGCGATGATGAAGCCGCGATGCTCCCCAAGCTTGTCCTCCAGCTGCACCAGCCCGTGCGACGCCTTGAGCACTTCCCTCCACTCGTTCTGCTGGATGGCCAGTTCGCCGGCAGCGATCAGCTGACTGAGACTCTCGCTCACATCGGCTTCGGAGGTCGCGTCGGCCAGACTGTGGACCAGCTCGTCGGTCGGACCGATGATCTGGGTCTGCAGGGTCACGAAGTGCATCATCCCGACCTTGGCCTCGCTGAGCGCATCCGGCCCGAGGGCGCTCAGATGCCCTTCGTCGTCAACCGACTTCAGTTTGGGGTCTGGATTGGCGGGCTTCGTGGCTTGTTCGGCGGCCCCTGAGGACGGACTCGGCCCACTCTCGCTCAGAGGCAGGACCGGGATCACCCCGGCGCCGGCCGCGTCGAGGCGGGCGGCCAGGTGGTCGAACGATCCATAGGTGCCGGCCGGCGCGGCCAGGACGCGGACCAGCGACAGCAGGGTCGACGTCATGAGCCCGACCTGCAGTCTGATCTCTCCAATCCCATGGGCGCGGAGGTGGTCGTGCAGCGCGGCCAGTTCGCCCGTTCCGACGGGCACTTCCCCCTGGTTCCAGGTGAACCCGGACCGGGTCACCCGGAGGACGTGGTCGGCTTGGGGCAGATCTGCCACGAAGCGCTTGAACGCCGCGCGGGCCTCCTCCTTCATGTCGGGAGAGTCCCGAAGCAGGAGGAGAACAGCGGCAAAATCAGCGAGAATCCCGTCGGCTTGGCTCATCAGTGGCCCGGCTCCGTTTGGCCATTATAAGGCCTACCATGAAGCCCTGCAATGGTTTAGATGGTTCTTGGCTTGGCCGGGATGGCGGCGCTTCATCGCCGCCGGGCGGTCGGCTAGGTTTGGTCCCATGCATGGCACATACCGTTATGCCCTGACTCTCGCCCTCGGGTTGCTGGGGCTCGCCCCGACCGTCCACGCCCAGTCCACGGCCCACGGGGTCGCGCTGCTCAACGACCTGCGCTATCTGGCCGACGACGCGCTCGCCGGCCGGCTGATCGGCACCCCCGGTGCCGACAGCGCCGCCCGCTACCTGGCCCGGCGCTTTCGGGCCAGCGGTCTCCGTCCCGCGCCCGGGGGCTGGTTCCAGCCGTTCACGGTTCAGCCCGACGCGCCGGCGGCCCAGCATGCGGGTATCGGCGGGGTGGTGGGCAGCAATGTCATCGGGGTCCTGGCCGGCCGGGACCCGGACCTCCGCAATGAGATCGTGATCGTCGGCGCCCATTATGATCACCTGGGTCCGGGGCGATTCGGCTCGCTCGATCCGGACAGCACCGGCCGGGTGCACAACGGCGCGGACGACAACGCCTCGGGCGCCAGCGCCTTGATCCATATCGCGGCGGCACTGTCACCCACACCACCCGCACGCACCGTCGTGTTCATCGCGTTCAGCGGCGAGGAAGCCGGACTCCTCGGCTCGGACTATTACGTCAAGCATCCGGTGTTTCCGCTGGCCCGGACCTATGCGATGGTCAACCTGGACATGGTGGGCCGGCTCCGTGACAACCGGCTGCTCGCCTTCGGTACCGCGACGGCGGCGGAGTTCGCCGGCCTGCTCGACTCCCTCAACGCCGTGGCCCGATTCGATCTCAAGTCCTCGGGGGACGGCTGGGGCCGGAGCGATCAGTCGTCGTTCTACGGCGCCGGCAAGCCGGTCCTCCACATCTTCACCGACCTGCACGAGGACTATCACCGGACCACGGACGACTGGGAGAAGATCAACGTCGACGGGCTGGAACGGGTCGCCGACTTCACCGCCGCCATCGTCCGCACCCTGGCCGATCGCCGGGGGCGGCTCACCTTCGTGAACGTCCCCCCGCCCGCGCCGGTGGCCGGCGCGACGTCTGGATACGGAGCCTACCTCGGCACGGTCCCCGACATGTCGGAGAACCCGGGCGGGGTCCGGCTGACCGGCGTGCGGGCGGGCAGCCCGGCCGAGAGGGCCGGACTCAAGGGGAACGACATCATCGTGCAGATCGGCGAGACCCCGGTGACCGACCTCCAGGCGATGACCAACGCGCTGCGCCAGCATCGGCCCGGGGACGTGGTGGAGGTGCGATTCCTGCGCGAAGGAACCGAACAGCGGGTCAGCGTCACCCTCGGCACCCGGGGGGGCTGATGCCGGTGCTGGACCCGCAGCCGATCATGGCCGGCCTGCGCGGACTCTTTGCCCGGGACGCGGGGCGGCAAGCCCTGCTCCAGTACGCCGCCGACCGGATCCGCGCCGCGGGGCCACCGTACACCTCCGTATATCTCTACATGCTCCACGGTGACGATCTCGTGCTCGAGGCCCAGAGCGGCCGAGACACCGAGCATACCCGGATCCCGGTGGGTGTCGGGGTCTGCGGGACCGCCGTAGCCACCGGCCTGGACCAGAACGTGCCCGACGTCCGCGCCGTCGGGAACTACCTCGCCTGCAATACCTTCACCCGCTCGGAACTGGTGGTGCTGATTCGCCGGGGCAAGACCGTACTCGGCCAGATCGACGTAGACAGCGATGTGCCGGACCCCTTCTCCCTTGAGGAAGAATCGGCCGTGCGGGCAGTGGCCGATGCGTTGGCGGTGTTGCTGTAGGCGTCGGGGCGTCGAGGCGTCAGGGTGTCAGGGAAAAAGCCGCCTGGCCTCAACGCCTGCACGCCTACGCCTGACGCCTCAATGCCTCAACGCCTCAACGCCTCAACGCCTCCTCACATGGAAACCACCCGCACCATCAACGGGATCTCGATCTACGAACGCCGGGTCGGGTCAGGTCCTCCGGCCGTCGTCCTCCACGGTGGCCCAGGCGCGCACCACGACTACCTCCTCCCCGGTTTCGACACCCTCGCTGAGCGGCGGCTCCTGGTCTATTACGACCAGCGCGGGGGCGGGCGCTCCCCGGTGGGGCGAGAGGTCCCGGTCGGTTGGCAGGACCATGTGGCCGACCTCGAAGCGCTGAGGATCTGCTGGGAGATGGATCGGCTGACCCTGGTGGGCTACTCGTGGGGCGGCCTCCTGGCCATGCTCTACGCCACGTCGCACCCCGACCGGGTCGATCGACTGGCGCTGGTTTCGGCGGCACCGGCGTGGCGGGCGGCGCGCGACGAGTTCGAGCGGCGGTTCCTGGAGCGCACCACCGCGCCGGCGCTGCTCGAAGCCCGCCAGGCCCTTCGCGCCAGCGGCCTCAGGGAACGCGACCCGGAGGCGCACGCGGCCCGGCTCTTCGAGCTGGCGGTCGCGGGTTATTTCCACGATCCCGCCCGCGCCCGGGATCTCACACCGTTCCGGATCACCGACCGGACCCGAAGCGCAGTCTGGGAGAGCCTCGGCGACTACGATCTCCGCCCGACTCTTCGGCGGCTTCAGCTGCCCGCGGTGGTAGTTCACGGCGACGACGATCCGATCCCCGTGGCCAGCGCCCGGGAGACCGCGGATTGTCTCCGGGCTCCGTTCCACCTGATCCCCGATTGCGGCCACGTGCCCTATGTCGAAGCCCTCGACGAATTCCGGCGCTTGCTGGACGACTTCCTGCCCGCGCGATAACCGACTCGGCGTTGCCTCCGGCGTGGAGGATTCGGCGGCACGGCGCCCCCTGGAGGGCATCCGGGCGCCACAATGACGTGAGTTTCCAGTGCCCTAGAGCCCGCCGGGTGCAGCCCGTAGCTTTACAGTCCCATGCGTCCGACACCATTTGAGATCGCGTTCGGTGCCGAGGCTGAGGAGCGCTTCGCCCGCATCAAGGAATCGCTCGCCGCCGCCCGGCTCGACCCGGACGACCGGGATGCCTTCGTGCTCGATCGCGAAGTCGTCTCGTTCCTCCGCGACCTGGTGCCCGAGCATGGGGTCGGCCATGCGGTGGCGCAGCACCTGGCGCTGCTTCACCACGCCTACCTGTATTGGGCCGCGGGGGGCTGGATCGTCCGGCCGACCCGGGAGCGCATTAAGGCGCTGCTGGCCGGGGCCAGGCCGGACCGCTCGTCGGCCGAGCCCGTCCCAGCGCTCGCCTGCTACTTTCAAATGCCCGAGCGGCAGGTGTGGGCGGAGCTGGCTCCGGGCGACCCCCACGAGCCGTTGGACGGGCTGTTCGTGCGGTCGTGGCCTGGCGGTGGCTGCTTTGTGCTGGCGGTCTTCGGCCTGCACCAGGGGCGGGCGGGTTTCTCGGTCGTCGACGTGGACGGCTACCCGCAGGAGGATCTCATCCGTGAAGATGAATCGACTCCGTTCGCTCCCGTCCTTGCGGGCGGCGCGGCGGCGGGGCTGTTCTCGGTGGTCGGCGAAGAGGAGCTGATCGAACTGGCCGTGCGAGCGCTGCCGCTGGCCGCCGAGGCAATCGCCTGCGCTGGCGCCGCGCACCGGGCGCACGATCCGGTCGAGGTGGGATGACCGTGGACAAGAAAGCCGTGGCCCAGGGGCTGGAACAGATCGCCTCTTTTCTGGAACTCAAGGGCGAGAACACCTTCCGCGTCCGGGCCTTCCGTACCGCGGCCAAGGCGGTGGGCGCCGTGCCCGGGGAGCTGGCCGAGGCGGTCGCCGACGGAACCCTGGCCGCCACCAAGGGGGTCGGGCCGGCGACCCTGCAGATCGTTCAGGACCTGCTGACCACGGGACGGTCCACCGCGCTCGAGGAACTCCGCGAGCAGGTGCCGCAGGGGCTGGTCGAGATGCTGCAGATCGCGGGGCTCGGCGTCACCAAGATCCGCCAGATCCACCAATCGCTCGGCATCGATTCCCTGCATGAGCTGGAAGCAGCGGCCCGCGACGGGCGGCTGGCCCGGTTGCCGCGGTTCGGGGCCAGGACCGCGGAGAACATCCTCAAGGGCATCGCCTATCTCCGCCAGGCCAGCACGTTCAAGCTGGCGCATCACGCCGCCGAGGAGGCCGAGGGGCTGCGGAGCGCGCTGGCGGCGCTGCCAGGCGTGCTGAACGCCATCGTCGCCGGCGACCTGCGCCGTCGGATGGAGATCGTGCGCGAGATCGTCGTGGTGCTCGTGGCCGAGGTCGCGCCGGCCGAGATCTTCAAGCGGATCGGCGCCATGCCCGGCGTGCACGAGTTCTCGGGTCAGGACGAGCGGCGGGTGACCCTCAGGGTCAGCGGCGGAGCCCAGGCCCAGGTCGTGGTCACCACGCCCCGGAATGTCGGCGCCGTGCTGGTGCAGGCTACCGGCAGCCAGGAGCACCTCACGGGCCTCACCAGCCACGCCGCCGCCCACGGCTTCGCCCTCGATGGCGCGGCGCTCTGGCAGGGAAGCACGTTCATCGCCACCGCCGACGAGCGGGCGTTCTACGCCGCGCTGGGCCTGGCCGAGATCCCCCCGGAATTGCGCGAAGGCCGGGGCGAGATCGAAACCGCCGCCCACGGCGCCCTGCCGCGCCTGGTCGAGCGCGGGGACCTCGCCGGCCTGCTCCACTGTCACACCACGGCCTCGGACGGCTCGAACACGGTGGAGCAGCTGGCGCTCGCCGCCCGCGAAGCCGGGTATGCATGGCTGGGCGTGACCGACCACAGTGAGGCCGCGGCCTACGCCGGCGGTCTTACCGCCGACGATCTGCGCCGGCAGGCCGACGAGATCGATGCCATCAACTCGCGGGGACTCGGGATCCGGGTGCTCAAGGGCATCGAGGTCGACATCCTCACCAGCGGCGAGCTCGACTACGGCGACGAAGTACTGGGCCGGCTGGATTTCGTCATCGGCTCCATCCACAGCCGATTCGGGCTGGGTCGGGAGGAAATGACCGCCCGGCTGCTGACCGCGATGGACAGCCCCCATCTCGCGATCATCGGGCATCCAACCGGGCGCCTGCTGCTGTCGCGCGACCCGTATCCGCTCGACATGGACCGGGTGTTCGAGAAGGCCGCCCGCACCGGCGTGGCCATCGAGATCAATGCCGACCCCCACCGGCTCGACCTCGACTGGCGGCTGCTCGGCCAGGCGAAGTCCCTCGGCGTGCCGATCTCGATCGGGGCGGACGCGCACAATGTCGCCGGCCTGGACAACGTCGAGTACGGCATCGGCATGGCGCGGAAGGGCGGGCTCGCTCGCGACGACATCCTCAACGCCCGACCGGTCGAGGCCTTCCTGGAGCACGTAGGGCGGCGGAGGGCGGGCGGGTAGGCGGCTCGGCGGCTCGGCGGCTCGGCGGTTGGATCGTATCGTACCCTGGGGGGAACTTGATGCCGATGAAGGGTAAGAGTGGTCGAGCTAAACCTCGGAAGGCGTCCAGCCGCCGAGCCGTCAAGCCGCCGAGCCGCCGGGCCGCCGGCCCCGAGCCGCCGAGCCGCCGAGATTCTTACCCGCCTCAAGCGCGCCTATCCCGACGCCCGCTGCGCGCTCGACCACGGCAGTGCCTACGAGCTGCTCGTCGCCACGATTCTCTCGGCCCAGTGCACCGATGTCCGGGTCAACATGGTGACGCCCGGCCTGTTCGCCCGCTATCCCGACGCCGCCCGCCTCGCCCGGGCCCGGCAGACGGACCTCGAACCCATCATCCAGTCCACCGGGTTCTTCCGCAACAAGGCCCGCAATCTCATCGCCATGGCGCAGGCGGTGGTGGCCGACCATGGGGGCGAGATCCCCCGCACCATGGCCCAGCTGCACGCGCTGCCCGGCGTCGGCCGGAAGACGGCCAACGTCGTGCTCGGGAATGCCTTCGGCATCAACGAGGGGGTGACCGTCGACACCCACGTCACCCGGCTGGCCGGCCTGCTCAAGCTCACCCGCCACACCGACCCGGTGAAGATCGAGCGGGACCTGATGGAGCTCATTCCCCGGGACGACTGGACCCTGGTGTCCCATCTCCTGATTCTGCACGGCCGGCAGGTGTGCATCGCCCGGCGTCCGCGCTGCGACGCGTGCGTGATCAGGGCACGGTGTCCGTCGGCTCGGCCCGCGGGACAGGTGTCGGGACCACGATAGCTCCCGGACCGAAGGTCGACACGGGGAGTATCGCGGTCCATGAGTACGGCGAAGCGACATCGGCGAGCGCCCCGAACCCGAGGAGCATCAGGCCAACCAGGAGCGCAGCTTGAAAGGTGGCGCCGCCGTCATCGGACCTATGCCCTTGGGTCACGATCGCCGCGGACACGCCGAGGCCGAGGCCGAGCCCGAGCGCGGTGCCGTGATGGGAGCGCCGCCCGCGGACCCACACCGTGTCCACCGCGGCGCGCGCGAACCTCGCCGGATACCCGTCGCGATCGATCATGAGCGAATCGGCTGAAACCAGCGACAGGGTGCCGCTGAACCGCTGACCCTGGGAGACGATCAGCACCGGCGTGCCACGACTGACCGTGTCCAGCACGGGTGGCAACCGTGGGCCAGGGAGCACACCAGCCCCGCCCGTGGCGGCTCCGCAGGCCATAACGCCGGGAAGCCCGAGCAGGGCGATTGCCACGCGGAGGCCGGGGCGGGTCATGGCCCCTCCGCGGGCACGAGTTCACGCCTGACGGCATTCACCGCGTAAACCACGGCCTCGGGCTGTTCTTCCTGCAGGTAGTGTCCCGCTCCGGGTACCGTGTCTATCGACACCCGCGGCACCCGCGACCGGAGCAGCCGAACCTGCTCCCGCTCCGGCCCACCCTGATGCCGGGCACCACCTAACAGCAGCCGCACGGGACAGCCGATCTCGCGGAGATGCGGAGCCAGGCGAATCCGCTCGCGCGAGTCGGCCATGGCGAGATACGCCAGCAGCGTCGCATCCAGGTCCCGGGCCGCGCCGGCCGTGTACTGGGCGACCACCTCGCGATCCACCCACGCGGGGTTCCCCGACGACTCCACCAGGCCCTTGTGTATCATCCGGCGCACCGTCTTGAGCCCGCCCGCCCACTTGACCCACGGCGCGTATTCCATCGCCCGCCGGAAGCCCGGGCTGGCGGCGGTTTCCGCGGGACCGCCCTCGAGCAGCACCAGCCCGGCCACCAACTCCGGCCGGCGCCACGCCAGGCGTAGCGCCATGCCCGCCCCGAGGGAATGGGCCACGACAATCGTGTTTCTGAGCCCGAGGGTATCCAGCACCCGCGCCAGACGCTCCGCCTGCGCGGTCAACGAGTAGTCGGCCCGCTGGGGCCGCGAGGAGCTCCCCACCGCCAGCGGTTCGATCACCACCGCGCGGTAGCCGTGGGCCGCCAGCTGCAGGACGACGTGGCGGAAGCCGTAGTGCGAGCCGAACAGCCCGGGCACCAGCACGACCGTCGGCCCCGCGCCGGTGGATGTGACCGTGAGGGTTTCGGCCGGGGCGACACGAATGCGAGTGAGCGCCGCGCTGTCAGCGACGAGCGCCATGAGCAGCAGCCACATGGAATCCTCCTGAGGGTAGAGTGGGAGCGGTTTCACGGGCCCGGGCGCGCTGTCGCCGCCACAGGACCACCACGAGCAAAGACCCCATCACGGCAACGGCGGTGCCGAACACCAGCCGCGGATCCGGCTGCCACCATCCGCCGATGGCGGCCAGCAGCCAGAACCGCGGCAGCCGTCCCAGCGCCATGGCCAGGAGATACCGGGGGATCGGATACCCGGCCGCCGGTGCGATCAGCCGGATCATCCAATCGGGGAGCGGCGAGCAGGCGAAGAACCAGACCGTGAGGAACGGGCGCCGCCGGAACAGGTTCATCGCCCGGGCAAACAGCGGCTGCCGCTGCAGCGCCGCGTAGGGACCGAATCCGCCCAGACGGCGGAACAGGTGATAGTCGAGGTATTCGACGTACAGATCGCCCACCGTCCCCAGCGACGCGATCAACAGCGGCGGGTACATCTGCCCGAACGCGATCAACACCGGCTCGTAGGCGGCGGGGAGGAACGGAGAGGCCGGCCCATGCACCCACACGGTGATGAGCAGAAACGCGGTCAGCGGTGCGACCGTCGGCTCGAACACCGTCAGCGGGATGGCCAGCGTGGCCACGACACCGGTGCCCCGGAGCACCCGGTCGGCGGTGGGCGAACCGAAGCGCCGGCGGAAGACCTCAGACATGGGGCGCTTCGGCCGTCGCCGCCTCCGTGGGGGCGGCCGGCTGGGCGAGGGCCGCCCCCAGGCTGGCGAGCACCAGCAGCCAGATGGCGGCGTAGAGCGGTACGACCCGCCGACGACGGCGGCGCATCTCGGGGAAGCGCACCGGCTTCCCGGCGAACTTGCCGCGCGGCGATGACGGAAACGCGAAGGTCTTCCACGTTTCGGTCGTGGCGATCGTGAGACCGGTCGCCGCCAGGGTGATGAGCGCGGCTTCCGCCGTCAGGTGCATGAGCACCAAGGCGTACCCGGTCGCCATGGCGGGGCTCCGCAGGAACTTGAACGGCTGGAACCCCTCGATCGGCGCGTCCTTCCAGGCCCCGCCGAACGCACTGATCCATCCGCCCAGCCCGCCGGTGACGAGCACCAGCCCCAGCGCCGGGGCGGCGTGGGTCCGGCCGAGCGCATGCACCAGCGCGATCACCGCGCCGGTCACGATCAGGTATAGGAACCCGGCCAGGAGCCGCGCGGGCCGATTGTGCACCGGCCGGCCAAGCACGCTGAGTTGCATCGGAATGGCGTATTTCGACTGGTCTTCCTCCCGCACGAACGTCTTGTACACCTCGGCCAGGGCCCGCTCGAGCGCGTAGCTTGTGCCGAACGCCACCACCAGCACCGCCGGCTGCCGCGGATCCCAGCCCGTCACCACGCCGAGCAGGAACCCGATCGCCAGGCCGAGCAGCGGGCTTCGGACGAAGCGCCGGGACGAGAATCCCTCGTGCAGGCTGTCCTTGTACATGCCCCAGACGGCGGCATGGAGGCCGGCGAGCAGTCCAACCAGCGCGGAAACGAGAGCCGTCATTGTGATCCTCCGGGTGGCCGTCTCAGGGGAGCGAGCCGTAGGCGGCCTCGACCAGCTGCAGATCGAGGTGGGCACGGGCGAGTGTCATGTGGGGCGGGACGCCGGTGCGGAGCGCCGTGAGGAAGTCGCGGAACATCGCCCGATAACCGCGCAGATCGGTCAGGCCGGGTATCACGAGGCGCGGATGGCGACCACGGATGAATGCAAACAGCCCGTTCGACTCGAACGTCACCGAGCCCCGGGTGCCGTTGATCTTCGAAAGCCGGAGCCCGCGGAAAAGCGCCGGCGTCTCCCACGAGTGCAGTAGCGTGCCCACGCCGCCTTCCTCGTACTGGAACACCACCAGCATGCTCCGCTCCGGCCCCGTCGGCCGGCCGGGCCGATGTCCCTGTACCGACTCCACCCGGAGACCGAGATGAGCCATCAGGTCCATCCAGTGCACGCCGCCCTCGAACAGCGCCCCGCCGCCGGCGAGATCCTGGTCGGCGCGCCAGTCCGGGGTCGGCTGGAGCTTGGTGGCATTGACGTGAACGAAGAGGATCTCTCCCAGCTCGCCCGAGGTGATCGCCCGTCGGAGCAGAAGGGCGAGCGGTTTGTATGCGTAGTTTTCCGCAACCAGAACCTGACGGCCCGCCTGTTCCGCCAGGCGTTGGACCTGTGCGACGTCCGCCGCATGGAGGAACGCCGGTTTTTCGACGATCACGTGCTTGCCGTGCGCTAGTGCCTCAAGCGTGAGGTCGAGGTGCAGTGCGGGTGGCGTGGCCACGAGGGCGACCTGCACCCGGCGGTCCTCGAGCGCCGCCCGGTAGCAACCGAAGCTCCCCGCTCCGCCATGCCGCCGGGCAAAGGCCTGCGCCCTGGCACGGTCGCGGCTGGCGTAGAACAGGCGTACCCGTGCATCCAGTTGCCTGAGCGTACGGCTGTGGAGCGCGGTGATCCCGCCACAACCGAGGAACGCGAGCCCCGGGGCTTCATCGGTGAGCTGCACGGGGGCCGGGTAAACCGGCGGCACGGGCCTAACCAGAGTGGGCGGCATGAAGTGTGGCCTTTCGCGATGGAATGGCGAGGACTCCGGCGCCCGCGATGGCGGCACCGATCCGAAGCGCGTTGGCGGCGATGGTGAGGCTGGGATTGACGGCGGCCGCGGTCGGCAGGGTGCTGCCATCGGCCACCCATAGCTGCGCCACCCCGCGGAAGTGGCCTGCCGCGTCCAGCGGGGACTGGGCAGGATCGTCACCCATGCGCACCGTGCCCAGCGCGTGGGAGAAGGTCGAGATCCGATGGTGGTAGAAGAACCGCGCTCCCGCCGCTCGCAGCACGGCACGGGCCCGCCGGGCGAGCAGCCGACCCCGCCGCAGGTCGCCGGGACTGTAGCAGTGGTGGATGACCACCGGCGCTAGCCCGTATGGAGCGGCCTGCTCCGGCCGAAGCTCGATCTGATTGCGGTACTGCGGCTCGTCCTCGACGATGGTGAGCAGCCCGCCCAGGTGCGGCAGCACGATCTGGGCGAGTGGCCCGAGCCAGGTCGGCACCTGACCCGCCACCACATCCGCGGGAGGCATCCCGACCTGCTGAATCGCGCCGAGCCCGGCGTCCCCGGGCGAGCCCGCGACGTAGTAATCGTGCAGGGCGATCTGCTTCTGGAATTCCTGTCGCGGATTGGTCGCCGAAGGAAACAGACCCACGACCACCGTATTGAGATGCCGGGTCAGGAACCGGCCCACGGCATCGCCCGCCCGGTTGAGACGGGCGAGTCCCGAAGCCAGCAGGAGCTGCGGCGTCACGATGGCCCCGGCCGCCACGATCACCCGGTCGGCACGCACCCGATACCGCCGATGGGAAATCCGATCGATGCACTCGACGCCGACGGCTCGGCCCCGGACCTCGACGATCCGGCGGACGACTGCGCCGGTCCAGATCGTCATTCCCCGCTCGATGAGACCAGGCAGGAGCGACACGGAGAGGTCGTTCTTCGCCCCGATAGCGCAGGCAAAACCGTCGCACGTGGCGCAGGCGATGCACGCGGGACGGCCGGAGCGGTGGTCGCGGTTGATCGCCAGGGGGAGCGGAAACGGCCGGAGGCCGAGTTCCCTCGCGGCCCGCGCGAGCCGCTCCCCGAAACGGGTGTGCAGCCCGAGCGGGCCGGTGGGAAACGCCGAGCTTCGAGGTGGCTCGGTGGGATCGGCGCCGGCCTCTCCCGCGACCCCGAGCAGGCGCTCCGCGGCGGCATACCATGGTTCCAGATCGGCGTAGCGCAGGGGCCACGCGGCGCCGGAATCACCGACGATCTCCGGCGCCGGCGTGAAGTCGTGCTCGCGAAACCGGAGCGACGCGCCGCCGTAGAACACCGACGGCCCGCCGACGTTGAAGAACAGACCGGTCGGCTGTTCCGTACCGGAGCCGTTGACCCGATAGCCAGGTCCGGTCGAGTAGTGCGGGGTCAGCAGCCCGGCCCCGTTCGGCGCCCAGTTCTCGGCGCCCCGGCGGACCCAGTCGCCCCGCTCC
Organism: uncultured Gemmatimonadales bacterium; assembly: GCA_963709905.1. Lineage (GTDB taxonomy): Bacteria > Gemmatimonadota > Gemmatimonadetes > Gemmatimonadales > GWC2-71-9 > JADJOM01. The sequence continues at coordinate 987,613 of CAVPYI010000001.1, read as the reverse complement.
AGCATCAGGACCGACATGCCCGCCTCGACCAGCGGCATGGCGGCCATGACGCCTCCGAAGCCGCTCCCGATCACCACTGCGTCCCAGGCCGACCGCATTACCGGATCCGCGGGAGCAGGGCGATACCGCCGCCCAGCTGCCACGCTCCGATCGAGCCTTCCCCCGCTGCGTACTGATGCCGAGCGAGATCCAGGCGGAGCCCGACGCCGTCCCCGACCCGGAACAGCAGACCCGCGCCGGCATAGCCACCGACGACACCTCCGCCCGAGGCAACCACGCTCGTTACACCCGCCCGCAACAGGACCGTCGCACCGGGGAGCGAGAGGTTGAACGCCGGCCCGGCCTCCACCTGGAGCGCCCCCACTCCGTCGGCGACAAGGATGCCTCCCCCGAAATCGTAGGCCACCGTATTGCGGCGGAGTGCGGTGTAGCGGAGCATCAGCGCCGACAGGCCCCAGTCGGTCCCCGTCCCGTCGAACATCAGGCGGTTCGCGGTAACCGCGAAGGCCGATCCGTCAGGCAGGCTTCCCGGCCGGACTTGCGCGGCCAGACCGGGAACGATGGATCCGCCCAGCAGGACGAGGGCGGTAGCGTGAAGGCTGGCGACGGGCCACATGGGATTCTCCGGTCCGAGGGTTCGCGTGCGACCGGAGTGCGCACATTGCCGCGTCTCGCTCCGGCCGGTACGTTCGAACGGTCGCGATGGCCCGTGGCCTGTCCGTGACCTCCGCCAGCCCTCTGGGTCACGCCCTCGCATCCCCCGCCAGGCCCATGCTCCGGCTTCGTATCCTCGGCACCCTCGATCTTCGCGATGCATCGGAGCGGGAGATCCGCGCCGTGCTGCAACAGCCCAAGCGCCTGGGACTGCTGGCCTATCTCGCGCTCCAAGCGGGGAATCGGTTTGTCCGCCGGGATGTGCTGCTGGGACTGTTCTGGCCCGAGCTCGACCAGGAGCACGCCCGCGCCGCGCTCCGCCGGGCGCTGTACTTCCTGCGCAAGGCGCTGGGCGAGGACGTGCTGGCGGGTCGGGGAGACGAAGAAGTGGGCGTGCGACCGAGCGCCCTGTGGTGTGATGCGGTCGCGTTCGAGGAAGCGCTCGACCTGGGCAAGCCCGAATCGGCGATGACGCTCTTCCAGGGACCGCTATTGGAGGGGTTCTACATCGCTGGCGCCGCCGAGGCCGAGCGCTGGCTCGATCTCACCCGGGCGCGGCTCACCGGGCGCGCCGCCACGACCGCCTGGGCCTTGGCGGAGGCACCGGGAGCGCCGGCGGCCACCGCGGCAGAGTGGGGCCGGCGGGCGTTGGCGCTGACGCCAGACGACGAGGACGCGGTCCGCCGCCAGCTGGTCCTGCTGGATCGGATCGGCGACCGCACCGGAGCCCTTCGCGCCTACGACGAATACGCCCGCCGTCTGAGACTCGACCTCGAGGCCGAGCCGTCACCGACCCTCACCAAGCTCACCCACGCCATCCGCACCCGGGCAGTGATGCAGCCCAGGACGGCGCCCGGAGCCCCGGCCGGCCTGCTCGCCGTGCTTCCGTTTACCGTCCGGGGCGACGCCGCGCTCGGCTACCTCAGCGAAGGGCTGGTGGATCTGTTGAGCACCGCACTGGATGGACTCGGCGACCTTCGCACCGTGGATCCGCGGGCGCTGCTCGCCGCAGTACATGCCCAGCAGGGTGCCCCCGACGATGCCGCGGGATTCGCCCTCGCCGAGCACCTCGGCGCCAGTCATGTCCTGCAGGGCGGGGTCGTGCTCGCGGCCGGGAAGCTCAGGATCACCGCGACCATGCGGGATCTCGCCGGCGGCGTCCTGACCCGGGTGGACGTCGAGGGAGAAGAGAGTGCCCTGTTCAGGCTGGTGGACGGAATGGTCCGCCAGTTGACGGTCCGGCGCGATGTGGGGCCGGGTGAGCGGCTCAGCCGCCTGGCCGGCCTGACCACCGTGCCGCTGCCCGCTCTCCGGGCCTGGCTCGAGGGTGAGCAGGAATTCCGCCTGGGACGCTACCTGCCCGCCCTCGAGGCGTATCAGCGCGCTGTGAGACTCGACGAGACCTTCGCGCTGGCCCATTACCGGGTCGCCGCGGCCGCCGCCGCCAACGCCATGATCGTGGCGGCCCGCCAGGCATCGGAGGCCGCGATCCGGCATTGCGAGCGGCTGTCGGAGCGCGACCGGCTGCTGGTCGAGGCCCAGCATTCCTGGCTCCACGGTCGGGCCGACGATGCCGAGCGCCGCTACGCTGCCGTGGTCGCCGCCCACCCGGACGACCTCGAGGCCTGGTTCGGACTGGGCGATCTGCTGCTGCACAGCAATCCCTACCGCGGTCGATCCAGCGGCGAAGCCCGGGTCCCGCTGGAGCGGGCCGCCGCGCTCGACCCCCGGCACGTCAGCGCCCTGGTCAAGCTGGCCCGGCTGGCCGCGCTCGAGCGCCGGCACGACGACCTGCACGCGTTGGTGTCGCGCATCCTGGCGCTCTCGCCCGCCAGCGATCAGGCGCTCGGCATGCGCGCGCTACGGGCCTTCGCGCTGCACCAGCCCGAGGAGCGGCGGCAGGTGACCGTGGAGCTCGCCGGCGCGCGGGGACTCACGATCGGGACTGCGTTCACCGACTTGACGCTCTATGGAGAGGATCTGCCCGCCGTCGAAGAGCTGGGACGCGAGTTGATCGGCGTGGTCTGCTCGCCGGAACTCCGGGCGCTGTGTCACCTGATACTGGCCCACGTGTCGGCGGCGCGCGGCAGTCTCGACGCGGCGCTTCAGCAGCTGGTAATCGCGGAGTCGCTCGACCGGGCGTGGGGACTGGAGGTGCGCGGCCTCCTGCTCGCACTGCCGTTCCTGCCATGGCCTGCCGAGCAGATCGAGCAGACCCGGGCGATGCTGGGCGCGTGGAACGCCGATGAAGCTGCGCCCAACGTCAGCCTCCCGCTGGCCTTCCACAACGGACTCCACCGCCAGCTCCGCGCATACCTCATCGGTGTGTTGGCGGCCCGGCAGAGAGATGTCGCGGGAGTGGCGGACGCGCTCGAGCAGCTGGCGGAGCTACCTGAACCGGACGGCTCCGAGGGACTGATCGTTCGACTGGAGCGGTCGCTGGAGGCGGCGCTGCACGAACTCAAGGGTGATTTCGAGCAGGCGCTGGCGGGGCTGGCCGGGACCCGGGACGAGGTGTGGTTCCAGCTGGCGGTGGCATCACCGTTCTATTCGGGCGGGCTCGAGCGCTGGCGCCGCGCCGAATTGCTGGCGCGGCTGGGTCGGCGGCAGGAAGCCGCCGGCTGGTTCGGTTCGATCGCGGAGCGGTCGCCCTGGGAGATCGTGTTTCGGGAACCGGGTGCCCGGCGGGCTTCCGAGTTGGCGCCACCGGCCACCGGGACCTGACTCAGCCGCGTAACGCCGCGAGCACCGCGTCCTGGACCGCGCGGTGGTTCATCATGAACGTGTGGGAGACCGGCAGGATGACCGGCGTATCGGTGGGAGTGATCCGGGTCTCGCCAACCGCGACGAATCCGTCGTTGGGTTCGTCGCCGAAGGGACTCCAGCCCCCGAGCCAGCCGCTGGTCCCGGCTATAAGCGTGTAAGGGTAGGCGGGTGCCGGGAGACCCGCGATGGCGGTCGGGGTAGCCAGGAACTCGCCGCAGCTCCGGGCAAAGAGCTGAAAAGTGCGCCAGTGCCGGACCCGTCGCGCCAGCCGGGGCGGCTGATTCGGGGTGCCCAGCATGATCAGACTCTGGACTTCGAGTTCGGGCACCAGGGCCACCGCCTGGCGGAGCAGCAGCCCCCCCAGCGAATGGCCCACCAGCCCGACCGGAAGACCCTCCAGCGCCAGTCGCCGAAGTCGCTGTGCCAACCGGTCAACGATCCGCGGGTGCGACTCCACGATGGCGTAGTACCCGAACAGCTCCGGTCGATACCCTTCCCGCCGGAGCCGCCGGCCCAGAGACAGCAACGACGCCGGCGTGCGTCCGAGCCCATGCACCAGCAGGACCGGCGGAATCGGTTCGCTCACGGCACGAAGGCCTGATAGGTCTCGTCCCCCACCTTGCGGAACCCACCCTTGAGGTAGTTCGGCAGCGCGCTCGGATGGTCGAGCGTACAGGTGTGCAGCCAGACCCGCGATGGTTTCTCCGCCCACGCCGCGTCCACCGCCCGCCCCAGCAGGTACTTCCCCAGGCCCCGCCCCACGAATTCCGGCAGCAGCCCGAAGTAGGCGATCTCGGTGGATCCGTCCGGGTGCCGCCGCAGCTCGAAGTACCCCGCCGGCGTCCCGGCCACCGTCAGGAGCCACACCGTGCTCGGTCCCGCGAGCCAGGCCCGGAATTGCGCTTCGGTCCAGACCAAACGGTCTACCCAATGGTAGGCGCGTCCGACCTCCACATAGAGGTAGCGGTAGAAGTGCCACGGGCAGTCGCGCATCGGCTCCAGCCGGACGCCGGGACCTGGATCCGGCTCCGGCTCCGGCTCCCGTTCGGACGGAGAGATCATCTCCAGGTAGGTCCGGGTCACGTCGATCATGGGCATGGGGGGAATATAAGAGAAGGCGTCAGGGGTCAGGCGTCAGGCGTCAGGCGTCAGGGCGTTGAGGCGTTGAGGCGTCGAGGCGTTGAGGCGTTGAGGCGTCGAGGCGTCGAGGCGTCGAGGCGTCGAGGCGTCGAAACCCGAGGGTAGCGTGAACCACTGGGCCCCCGGCCCTCGGCCCTCCGCCCCCCCATGTGCAAGCCCGGCCCCCAGACGCATCCCCCCGCCGACCCAAACTGGCCAAGAGGCTTACCATGCACCGCACGTTCCTGGGCGCGCTTGCGCTCGTCCTGTCGGCCACCCCACTGGCAGCGCAGGGGTGGATCGAAATCGAGCGGCCCCGAATCCCGCTCCCCGTCAATCCCAACGTCATCCGCGTGGGGTCCGACGTGCGGACCACCATCGACGGTCGGGTGGCGCGGGTCGAAGTCGAGGAGCGCTTCCGCAACACCGGCGGAGGCATCGCCGAAGGCAGCTACCTCTACCCCCTGCCGGGCGAAGCGGTGTTCCAGAATTTCTCGTTGTGGATGGGCGAGCAGGAGCTGCGCGGCGAGATGATGAACGCCGAGCAGGCTCGTGGTGTCTATGAGGAAATCGTCCGGCGCCAGAAGGACCCCGCCCTGCTCACCCTCGCGGGCCACGGGCTGGTACGCGCCCAGGTGTTCCCCATTCAGCCGGGCGAGACCCGCAAGGTGGTGCTGCGTTACACCCAGCTGCTCGACCGCGCCGGCGATGCCCTGCGGGTGCGCTACGCCCTCGGGGTCCGGGGCGAAAAGACCGGCACCTGGCGGCTCACGGTCCCGGACGAGGGCGACTACGGCGTGCCCTATTCCCCCACCCATTCGCTTACAACCAGGCGCGACGGCGGCCGACTCGAAGTTTCCGTCGAGACCAGGGACGGCGGGGACATCGATCTCCTCCTCCCGCTCCGTCGGGGCCTGGTCGGCACGACGATTCTGACTCACGCTCCTGGCGGGGAGGACGGCTACGCGATGCTGCTCGTGGCGCCTCCCGCCAACGAAGAGGGCCCGGTGGTCCCGCGCGACCTGTCGTTCGTGGTGGACGTCTCGGGCTCGATGTCGGGCCAGAAGCTCGACCAGGCCAAGGGCGCACTCCGCCAGGCCCTGGCCACGCTCAGGCCCGAAGACCGGTTCCGGCTGGTGGCGTTCAGCTCGGGGGTGCGCCATTTCCGCGACGGCTGGGCCCCCGCCACCGCCGACGCTCTCCGTGAGGCGCGTGCCTTCGTGGACAACCTGCAGGCCGACGGCGGCACCAACATCTCGGGGGCGCTGGACGCGGTGCTCGGCACCTCCGTGGCGGAGAGCCGGCTGCCGATCATCCTGTTTCTGACGGATGGCATTCCGTCCGTCGGCGAACAGCAGCCCGACCGGATTGCCACCCAGGCGGCCGGACGGATCGGGCGGGCCCGGGTGTTCACGGTTGGCGTGGGGCATGACGTCAACACCTACCTGCTCGACCGGCTGGCCCGTGAAGGCCGCGGAGCGGCCGAGTATGTCGCGCCCGATGGCAACGTCGAGGTCGCGGTCGGCAACATGCTGGGCAAGCTCCGGCGGCCGGCGCTGGTCAACCTGCGGATCGTGGAGAGTCCGGTGCGGTTCGTCGACCTTTCACCCGCGCAGCTGCCCGACCTGTTCTTCGGCGAGGAGCTGGTGGTGTTCGGCCGGTATCACGGCACCGGACGTGGCACCGTGGTCATCGAGGGCGAGCGCAACGGCCGCCGCGAGCGGTTCACCGCCCAGGCCGACTTCCCGGGTACCGCCGGCGGCAATGAGTACATCTCGCGCCTGTGGGCCTCCCGCCGGATCGGGGACCTGACCCGGCAGATCCGGATCGAGGGAGCCAGCGCTGCGCTGATGCGCGAAGTGCGCGACCTGGGCCTCCGGCATGGCATCCTGACCGAGTACACCTCTTATCTTGTCCTGGAGCCGGGAGCGGTTGCGGCCCGAGACGATCGCCCCGACCTGCGGGGTCGGTTGAACAGCATGGGCGTCGCGGCCGCGGCGGCCCCCGCGGCGCAGACTGGCGAGGCGGCGTTCCGCCGGGCGCAGGAGAGTGGCCAGATGTCAAAGGCTGCGAACCTTGCCGAGGCCGATGCGGCGGCCGAGGGAAAGGCCGATGCGTTGATCGGGCAGAGCAAGGATATCCGCCGGGTCGGCGGCCGGATGTTCACCGAGATCGCCGGTGTCTGGACCGACGTCAACCACGGCGATAGCCTCCGGGTCGTCACGGTGGCACCCTTCAGCAAGGCGTACTTCGCCATGGCGCGGGCGTTGCCGGAGCTCAAGCAGAGCCTCACCGCCGGCGACGCGCTGCTGGTCGCGGGCAAGAAGGCCAGCCTCAAGGTCGCCGCCGGTGGCCGTGAGACCATCAGCGAGACCGAGATCCGGGAGTTCGTACGGGCGTTCCGGGGAGCGTGATGCCGCAAGCGCGGATCGAGGAGCTGTTCGCCCAGTATCACGAGTCGCTCGTGCGCATGCTGTACCGGCGCACGGGCGACCGTGATCGTGCGGAGGACCTGGCGCAGGAGGTGTTTGCCCGCGCCCTGGTCGCGCCGCCCGAGAATCCCCGGCCGTGGTTGTTCGCGGTCGCGCTCAACCTGGTGCGGGACGATGGCCGGCGGGCGGTAAGGCAGGGCCGGCGCCTGCAACTGCTCAAGGGCGAGACCGCCGGCGCCGCGCCGGCGCCGGACGACGACTACGATCGCAATGAGAATACCCGCACGGTGCGGGCGGCATTGGAGCAGCTGCGCGATGTCGATCGCGAGGTGTTGCTGCTCAAGGCCGAAGGATTCGACTACGACGAAATCTCGGCAGCCACGGGGCTCGCCAGGGGCGCGATCGGCACCACACTCTCCCGCGCCCGGAAACGCCTCGTGGAAGCCTACCGTGAGCAGGAGAAGGACCGCCATGTCGCATCTTGATGACGGGCTGCTGAACGCGCTCCTCGACAACGAGCTCGACGACGCCGAACGGCGCGCCGCGGAAAGCCATATGGCGGCGTGTCCCGAATGCCGCCGCCAGTTCGAGGAAGCCCGGGGGTTCGCCGGCGAGGCCGACCGGCTCGTCGCCCTGGTCGAGGTTCCACCGGGCCGGAGGCCGGTTTCCAGTCCCGAGACCCGGCCCGAAGGGTCCCCCGTATGGCGCCGGGCGCGATGGTCGGCGCTCGCCTGGGCCGCCACCGTGGTTGTCGCGGCGGGCCTCGGCTGGTTCGCGAGTGATCTGCGATATGCCGCGACCCCCGCCGACGTTGGGAACGAGGCGCTGGGAAGACAGTCGGCGGTCGGAGAAACCAAGCCGACCGAAACCCCGCCCCAGCCGGCAGCGGCTCCCGCGCCGTCGGAGGGAAAGGGCCTGGCCTCGAAGACCGAGGCGCGGCAGAGCCAGGAACGATTCGACCGTCCGCCGACTCCGCGGAATGTCGCTCCCGGGGTCGCGGCCGAGGACGCGCTCAAGGACCAGGACTCAGCCCCTCGGGTCAGCGGACGAATCGCTGTCCGGGGCGAGCGGGATGAGGCGGCCAGGCTCAATGCACCGGCCGCCGCCTCGCGGGCCGATGCCGCGCCTCGGGAAGCTCCGGTCGCCGGGCTGGCAGCGGCCAAAAAGGCACTCGCCCAGGACCTCCGGTCCGTGACAATGGAAGAGGCGGTGAGAACCCTGGCCGGTTCCATTCGTCTGGTGGATGGGCTGGAGCCCCGGCGTATCCTTACCGGGTCCGGCACCATCCTGCCCGGCGGTGACCCCGCCCAGTCCATGGTTCGGGTGGTCTACGAGGATCCCCCGGGGCGCGAACTCTGGCTGGACCAGCAGCGCCCGGCCACCGAGGACGAGCAGGCCTTTCGGGCCAGGGCGGGCAACCTGATACTGGGTGATACCGTCGTGACCTCCGTTCCGGGTGGATTGCATGGCGTCCGCTGGATTGACCAACATGGTTTCAGACTTGCACTTACCGGGTTCCTGCCGGGCGATTCCCTGCGAGCGCTCATGGCGCGGGTTCACTAGAGGCGGGGGACTTGCAGTGGAGGTAGATTGGAGCAGACGCCCGCTGCTCCTGGCGGCCATAGGGAAAGATCCGATCTCCTGATGTTCCACCTCACCGAAGGCCTGCTCGAAAAGCTCATCCAGGGCTCGGCCACACCGACCGACGTCCAGCGTATACGCCGCCATGTAGAGGAGTGCCGCGCCTGCGCCCGGCGGCTGGAGGAGTGGCGCGACAACTTCTCCCAGGTGGAGGAACGCTTTCCGGAGCTGTCCTTCGACTCCGGCCCGTCCGCGACGGTCACCTCAGACGGCCTGATCCTGCTTCCGGCCGGAGAACAGCGCCGGCGGTTCGAGCTGGACCTGACCACCACGCTATGGATCGGGGTCGGACTGATGGCGATCCTGGCGGCCTACGGCGCCTTCCGTTCCCGTGAGCCCGCCCCCGATTTCGGCGTCTACATGCTGCCGCTGCCGGATTCCACCGATCCGGCGCCGGTCGACCCAGCCCTCCCCGACACCACCTTCACCGGCGACACCACCTCACGGCAGTCGGGGACCACCGGCGGACAGCCGCCGGCACCCCCGACCGCCCCGCCCAGACCAGAACCGGCGCCGGCCAGCACGGCCAGTCGGCCCGACACCGTGGTCGGGTCGATCCCGGTGTCGCCCAACTTCCGCAGCATCAGGATGAACGAGGCCCAGCGCAGGCTGGGCGGAAAGGTGCGCCTGTTGCGCGGGCTCAACGCTGACCACGTGGAAGTCGGTCCGGCATTCGCGGCGGTGGGAGCGCACTCGGGGGCGGAGGTGGTGCGGGTTGTGTACCGGACCGCCGACGGACCGATGCTCCTCGACCAGCAGGTAATCCCGCCCGACAGCTCCGGCTTCCGGCCGATCGACGACCCGCGGCTCGAATCGGGTGAGATCGTCTACGACACCGCCACCAACGGCGCCAGCCTGGCGAGGTGGTTCGACGACGAAGGCTACCGGATCTCCCTGATCGCCATCGTCCCCCTCGACTCGCTCAAGAAACTGGTCAAGCGGGTACGGTAAGGCCCGTTCCAGAGACGTTGGTACCCTGCATTACCCCGCGTGGGTGACCTCCATTACCGCGTTGGAAGAGCCCCGGCCCGAATGTGGTGCACTCTCCTTCACTGAGGTCACCATGCGGGTGCTCGCGGTGCCGGCATTCGCCGCGCTGCTCTGCTCCATCCCGGCGTCGGCGTCAGCCCAGGGCGAAATCCGGCTCGGCCTGGGAGCCGGCATCACCATGCCGCTCCGTGGTTACGCCGATCTGGTGGACAAGGGTCTGGTCGGGACCGCCAGCCTCACCTTCTTTCCCGCCGCGTCCGCCGGCCTGGGGCTTCGCATCGACGGCCTGTACGCTCGCAACAACCTGAATATTGCCGACGGCAACCAGACCCAATTGGGGGGGACTGCCAACCTGGTGTTTCAGTTTGGCGACCGACGCTCGCCAAACCGGTTCTATGTCTTTGGCGGCGGTGGGTACGTTCGCACCCAGTCGACCGGCCCGGGATTCGGCCAGGTCTCTGAAACCAATCCTGCGCTCGGGGCGGGCGCCGGATTTTCCTTTGGGGCGAAGGCGCTGGGGTTCTTCGTCGAGGCCCGGTATATCAACGTCTACAACGGCGGGTCGACCAAGCCCCAGTACCTGCCCCTGACCGCCGGTATCACATTCGGGGGATTGTGACCCGCTCCCGTGTTACATTCCGCTTGCCCGAATCCGGCCATGAGGGCCGGTCGGTCCAGTACTCCAAAGGAGCTTAGATCATGAAGCGTATGGCTTTAGTCGTACCGGTCGTTGCTATCCTTTTCGCGTTCGGCGCCGCGAGGGCAGAAGCCCAGGGCATTACGTTCGGCGTCGGAGGCGGCTTGACGATGCCCAGCGGCGACTTCAACACTGCCGCAAAAATGGGCTGGCACGGGCTGGGCCACATCGGCTTCAGCACGCCAGCCGGCGTCGGCTTCCGCGGCGATTTCTTCTACGGCGAGAACAAATTCGACGGCATTTCGGGGAAGGCGAAGCTGGCGGGTGGCCTCGGCAATATCACCTACGCCTTTGGGTCCGCCCCCGGAATCAAGCCGTACGTGATCGGGGGGATCGGCTTCTTCAACGTGAAGTTTGGGGGGACCGGGGGCGGCGTGAGCTTCTCGGGTTCCGAGTCCAAGTTCGCCTTCGGCGGCGGCGCCGGGCTCAAGTTCAAGGCCGGCTCGGACTCGAACTTCTTCGTCGAAGGTCGCTACATCAGCGTGCAGACCAGCGGCAGCAGCACCGGATTCATTCCGATCACCGCTGGCATCTCTTTCGGCATGTAAGCAAGCTGGCTGACAAGAACCGCCGGGCCTCTCGCACGCCGCGAGGGGCCCGGCGCTTTTCTGGGTACCTCCGTCGCCCTGTCGCCCTGTCGCCTCCTCCGCTCACCTCCGCCGGTACAGCCCGTCAAACGTCACCTGCCAGGTCTTTCCGGCATCGCCCGAGGATTCCCAGAGCTGGCGCACCGAGCCGTCGTCATTCTTGAAGAAGATCAGCCGATTGTGCTGGATCTTTCCTCCGGGGCCCGGGGCGGTGCCGAGCAAAGTGAGCCGGTTATCGGCATAGCTGCCGGTGAAGTGGAGGTAGTTGCCCTGGTTATCCACCCAGATCTGCTGCCACTTGCCGATGGTGCGATCGTAGAAATTGAAGCTCTGCCCCGTTCCGCCCCGCGACCCGACCCAGTGCTCATGGATGAGGCAGCCATCTTCCTCGAGGGTCACGTTGTTGGTCCCCGCCTGTCCGCCCTGAGCCGTCACATTCCAGTCGCCCACCCAGAACTCGAACTGCCGATACTCGGGAGCTGGACAACCGAAAGTCGGCGCGGCCTGAGCCTGGAGCCCGGCGCCGGAGAGGCCAGGACCGAGCAGCACGACGGAACAAAGAACAGTCAACCGCTTCATGAGAACCTCAATCGCGACGGGACGAAGTGTTGGGAGTGCACATTCCTACGCCCGCGGCGAAGCAGGGTTTCGAGACGATGCAGATCAGGACAGCGGCCGCCAGGGCCGACGCCGGGCGATCCGCACGCAGTATTCCCTCAGAACTGGAAATACAGGAATGGACTCGGCGACGCGAACCGGAAAACGCAGAGCGTCAGCAGCAAAGCGAGGATCAGGGCCGCCAGCCGGGTTCGCGGCAAGCGCCAGTGCCAGGTGTCAGGGAGCAGCCAGGCGACGGCGAGTCCGCCGACCAGAACCAACCCCGCCAGCGGGGTCTCGCTCAGCGCCAGGTTGCCGCCTTCCCCGGCGCGCACCCCGGCCATCACGGCCAGAAGCTGCATCGCCTGCGGGAGAGACTCGGAGCGGAAGAACACCCAGCCCACCATCACCGCCAGGAAGGTCGCCAGCACGGCCAGAGGGCGTGACCGCGGCACCCAGCCCCGGGCGCGCAGGACCGCGTGCCCCGCGAGCAACGCTCCGTGGTACAGTCCCCATACCACAAACGTCCACGCGGCGCCGTGCCACAGCCCCCCCAGAAACATGACCACGACCAGGTTGCGAATCGTGCGGAGGCGCGATCCCCGGTTACCACCCAGCGGCAAGTACAGATAGTCCCGGAGCCAGAATGAAAGCGACATGTGCCATCGCCGCCAGAACTCGCCGATGTTGGACGACTGATACGGCGCATTGAAGTTCTGCGGGAACCGGAAACCGAGCAGGAAGGCCAGCCCGATCGCCATGTCGCTGTAACCGGAGAAGTCGAAGTAGATCTGCAGGGTGTACGCCAGCACGGCCACCCACGCCTCCATGGCGTCCAGCCGGCTGACCTGGTGCCAAAGGGGAGTCACGAACTGCTCGGCCAGCACATCGGCGATGAGCACCTTCTTCACCATCCCGGCCACCAGAAACCAGCAGCCGGTGGCCCACGCCGCGGCCGTGGGCCGGGGCTCGAGCCGCTCGAACTGCGGCGCCATGTCGGCGTAGCGGACGATGGGGCCGGCCACCAGGTGCGGAAACATGGCCACGAACGCCGAGAATTCGAGCAGGCTCCGGGCCGGCCGGAGCACCCCGCGGTAGATATCGATCGTGTAGCTGATGGAGTTGAACGTGTAGAACGAGATCCCGACGGGAAGCACCAGCCGGAGGAGCGGGAGATTGACGTCCGCGCCTAGCGCCCGGCCCAGCCCGGTGAGTGACTGGACAAAGAAATCGTGGTACTTGAACACCGCCAGAATGCCGAGGTTGAACACCAGCAGCAGCACCAGGCAGGTCCGCCGTCGGCCCGCATCCGTTGTCCGTCCGAGATAGCGTCCGGCGACGTAGTCGGCCGAGGTGGATGCGATCATCAGCGGCACGAACCGCCAGTCCCACCAGCCGTAGAAGAAGTAGCTCGCCGCCGTCAGCAGCCCGAGCCGCGCCCGCGGTGATGGCAGAAGCCACCACGCCGCCAGGACCGCCGGCAGGAAGCCGAGCAGGAAGACGTAGCTATTGAAGAGCACAGGGGGGATCGGATCGGCCGGTGACCGCGGCGGTCACGGATGCGGCGACGGGGGCCAGGAAGTGGATCGCGTCGACGAATCGCGTGGTGTCGACCGGCAGGGTCCGGGTCTCCACATATCGCAGCAGACGCTCGCGTTCGAATCCCCGGAGCAGAGCCACGGTCTCCTCGGTCCGCGGCCGCCATGCGGTCTGTTCCGCGCGGCGCGCCAATGCCGGGTGGACCGGCGGGATGAACGCCGTCACCACGATCGTCGACCGGCGGGCCGCCACCAGGAAGTCCCGCAGGTGCCGGACCAGCGTCGAATCCAGCGCCGGGAACGACTCGTACCGGCCCAGGATGCCGGCGATCGAGCCGGAAATGCGCGCCCCAGGCTCGAAAGTCCCGGCCCGCACTTCCGCTTCGGCGCGCGGGTATCGCTGCAGCCCGTCCGGGTCGAGCACGGTCTCCGGCGCCCCACCCGCCTCCCCCCCCGCCACCGCCGAGCGCACCGCGGCGGATACCGCCTGCCAGCCGAGCAGGTCGGCCACCGGCGGCGGCCCCGCACCGGCGCCGGGTGCGAACGGTCCGAGGGCCCGGCTGCCGAGCAGACCAGGGTTGGCGCCCCCGGTGGACTGGAGCATCTCCGGCTCCAGGCCCACGACGATGGTGCGTATGGACCGATCGTCCACGGCCTGGATGAATCGGAGGATCGCCACCAGGTCCTCCGATCTCGCGCCGTTGACGGCGAAATTGAACGCCGTCTGTCCCGTCAGCCGAGTCAGGCAGGATGGGGCGATGGTCTTGGAGCGGGAGGACCCCAGCACCACCAGTTGCGGACGGGGGTGCCGGGCCTGGTACAGCCGGGCCTTGGCATCCCGATCGCCGGTTACCACCGGCGGTAGCAGGCCGGTCCCGAATCGGCCCAGCGGATCGATGAGGAGGGTGAAGGCCGCCACGGAGAGCAGCAGCGCGGCCAAGGCCATGAAGAAGAACCGGAGAAACCCCGCGTCCCGCGGGGTTGCCTCGGGAGGTGCGTGCGGATGGGTCATGGGCCCCGTAAGGTAGGCAGGTTCCCGCGACCCGCCTACCTTGGGTGCCATGAGCAATCAACTCGGCGCCGCCAGCTCGGCCTACCTGGCCTCGGCCGCCCACCAGCCAATCCACTGGCATCCCTGGGGGAAGGAGGCCTTCGCCGCCGCCAGGGCGGATGACCGCCCGCTGCTCCTCGATATCGGCGCCGTCTGGTGCCACTGGTGCCACGTCATGGATGGCGAGTCGTACGAAGACCCCGCGCTGGCCGAGTTCCTGAACGCCAATTTCGTCTGCATCAAGGTCGATCGGGACGAACGACCCGATGTCGACGCCCGCTACCAGCGGGCGGTGCAGGCGATCACCGGCCAGGGCGGGTGGCCCCTGACCGCGTTTCTCACTCCCGACGGGGCCGTGTTCTACGGCGGGACCTACTTTCCGCCCGACGGCAAGTATGGCCGACCCGGATTCCGCACGGTGCTCGAGCAGGTCCTTCAGGTCTACCGCACCCAGCGCGCGCGGGTGGAAGACCAGGCGGTGACGCTCCGTCGCGTACTGTCCGACCATCAGGAGGAGGCTGCCCCCGGCGAGCCCTCCGCCCGAGACCTCCAGGCAGCCGTGGCCAGCATGGCCCGGTTGTTCGACACTCGCAACGGCGGCTTCGGCACTCAGCCGAAGTTCCCCCACCCCGCCGCGCTGTCGTTTCTGCTCGGTCGCTGGAAAGACGGCGGTGAGGCGGAACCCCGCACCATGGCGTCGCGCACGCTGACGGCGATGGCACGCGGGGGCATCCACGATCACCTCGGCGGCGGCTTTCACCGCTACAGCGTCGACGCGCGCTGGGTGGTTCCCCACTTCGAGAAGATGTCGTACGACAACGCCGAGCTGCTCAAGGCGTACCTCGATGGCTACGCCGCCCTCGGAGAAGAAGAGTTCGCCGATACGGCCCGGGGAATCGTACGCTGGGTGCGCGAGGTGCTGGCCGACCCCGAAGGGGGCTACGCGGCCAGCCAGGATGCCGACGTCGGGCTCGACGACGACGGCGACTACTTCACCTGGACCCTCCCCGAGGCGGAAGCGGCCATCGGAGATGCCGACACGGCCGCACTGGCCGCCGCCTACTACGACATCGGCACCGCGGGCGAGATGCACCACAATCCCGGCAAGAACGTGTTGTTCGTCGCCGCTCCGCTCGAGGCCGTCGCCACGCGCCTCGGGATGGATCCCGCCACGGCGGCTCGGCGGCTGGCAACGGCGCAGGACAGGCTGCGGGCCGCGCGCGCGCGACGGGTGGCGCCCCAGGTCGACCGGACCCGATACACCTGCTGGAACGGGATGCTTGCCGGCGCGATGATCCGCGCCGGCACGGTGCTCGGGGATCCCCGGGCCCTGGAGCACGGACTGCGCACCCTGGCGCGGATCCGCGCGGAGCAGGCCGATCCGGCCGCGCTCCGGCACAGTCCCGGCGGCATCGACGGCCTGCTCGACGACCAGGTGCAGGTCGCGCTGGCCGCCCTCGATGCCTTCGAGGCCAGCGGCGATGCCGCCTGGCTGGACTGGAGCGTGGCGATCATGGATCGGGTCTGGACCGACTACCGCGACCCCGACGCCGGCGGGCTGTACGACACCGTAGGCCGGGACGGCGAAGGACTGCTGCCGACGCGGCTGAAGCCGGTGCAGGACGCTCCGACCCCATCGCCCAACGGAGTCGCGGCGCTCTGCCTGGCGCGGCTGGCCGAACTCCACGGCGACGCCCGTTGGGCCCTGCGTGGTACCGAACTGGTCCGGGCGTTTGCCAGCGCCGTCCCGGACCTCGGCATTTACGGGGCGACGTTTCTGATGGCCGTCGACTGGATGGTGAACCCGGCCACCCACCTGGTCATCGTCGAAGGCCGGGAACCAGGCGACGCGGACGCCATGCACCGGGCCGCGCTCAGCGCCTTTCTCCCGCGGCGCGTGATCCATCGGGTTGGTGAGGCCGACCTGGCGAGGCGCTTCCTGCCTCCGGCCGTGACCGCGATGGTCAACGCCTCGGCCGGCACCCGGGCCTACGCCTGCGTGGGAGCCGCGTGTCAGGCGCCGGTGTCGACCCTGCAGGCCTGGCGGGACACCCTGGCCCGTATCGGCGGACCCGGAGGGATTTGACCATCGCCGTCCCGGCTTGAAGATTCGAGGTACCCCTGCCACAGGATTCGCGGAGGTCGCCCATGCGCAACCGCCTGGTATCCGGTGCGGTATTGGCCATGCCGTTGGTCGGCGGGTTGCTCTCCGCCCAGGCGCCGGTCTCCGGCGGCAGTCCCGCTGCAACCTATCTCGAGCGCCTCGAGGAGGTGTGGAAGCTCCGACCGGCCGAGAATCAGGTGGCCGTAGTCCGCCAACTCGTGCTCAAGCGCGACCTGGCCGAGATCATGCTCGAGGACGGCCGACTCTACCTGCTCCAGCCGGTCGCCGGCCGCACCATGGGCGCCCTGTTTCGCGGCAAGGGCCGCATGCGGTACGCGCCCGCCAGCAGGATCGAGCGGGACCGCCTGACCCTGTTCCACAAGGCGGTCGAGCTGGATCAGCCGTTCGAGGATCTCGTGCTGATCTTCGCCGACAGCACCCTGGAAGAGCTTCGCAGCCTGCTCAGCTTCGGACCGGGCAAGGCTCCGGATAACCTCGGCAACCGCTTCCAGGAGTTGCTCGACTACTTCGGCGACAAGGGGGATCACTACCTCGATCCCGATCTGCTCCGCCCGTTCCTGAACACCGAGGCCACCGGGCTCTTCGTCGCCATGGCGGCAGGCAACGGCAAGCCCTGGATGTTCATGGTCAATCCGCACGAGATCGAGGGCGTCCAGCTGCTCACCGACGCCAAGCGGAGCGCCTACAGTCGACGCCTGGAGCCGGTCACCCGGGATCGGATGCGGGGCGACCGGACCCCCGCCGGGGGTGAGTACGCCGAACGCCGACCCGATATCCGGATCGGGAAGTACGTGATGGATATCCGGTTGCCGCAGACCGGGTCCGGGGAGCTGGCCTTTTCGGCCGATGCCACGCTCGACCTGGTCGCGGACAGCGCCACCGGCCCCTGGGTGCCCTTCCATATCTATCCGAAGATGGAGCTGGACAGCGCCCGGTGGAGCGATGGATCGCCGGCCGAGGTGTACCTCGGCAAGGACAGCCCCTACCTGTGGGTGCGGCTGGATCGGCGACTGGAGCGGGGAGAGACCCGCACCCTGCGTCTCGCCTATCGTGGTGACTTGATCGACCGGTTTGGCAACTGGTTCTTCATCAAGTCGTCCATCGCGTGGTATCCGGTGGCGATGGAGTCGCGCTTTCCCGCCTTGTTCGACCTCACGTTCACCAGCCCCGAGGGGTTCCTGCTCGCGGCCGTAGGGGATCGTACCGATTCCGCTGCTGCGCCCAGGCACATGATACGGACCCGCTGGGTGACTTCGCGGCCGATCCGCAACGCGTCGTTCAACATCGGGATCTTCGAACGCTACGAGGTCCCGGGTGCCGACGTGCCGCCCACCACCGTGCTCTGGTCCGAGAACCTGCACCGGACCATCGGCCAGGCCTACTCCAGGAATGTCGTCAGCGGTGCCGGGAAGAACATGAAGGCGCAGGTGGGCGACGATGTCGTCAACGCCCTGCGTTTCTTCGAGCAGGTCTACGGCAAGGTTCCGGTCGCTCGATTCTACGCCACCGAGATTCCCTGGTTCCACGGCGAGGCCTGGCCGGGGATCATCGGGCTCTCCTGGGTGACGTTCTTCAATACCAGCGGGGACGGCTCCGACGAGGTGTTCCGGGCGCACGAGGTCGGCCACCAGTGGTGGGGCATCTCGGTGGACTACGCCACCTACCACGATCGCTGGTTGAGCGAGGGGCTGGCCGATTTCTCCGGACTCTGGTTCCTGCAGACCAGGCGCAAGGAGAACAAGAAGTACTTCGCCACGCTGGACCGGTGGCGGGCCGATGTCATGCTGCGTCGCGACGACCCGCTCCCCATCTGGCTGGGCCATCGCGTCATGACATCCGACACGCGGGACGACTACAGCGCGATCGTCTACAAGAAAGGCGCGTGGGTGATGCACATGCTCCGCATCCTGTTGCTCGACGTCAAGACCATGAACGAGGATCGGTTTACGGACGTCATGCGTACCTTCTACGCGACCTACGCCGGCAAGCGGGCCGCCACCTCCGATCTGCAGCGGGTGGTGGAGGAGCAGACCGGCCAGCCGATGGACTGGTTCTTCGACCAGTGGGTCTACGGGACCGGGATCCCGACCTACAAGGTGGCGTGGCAAGCGGAACAGTCGGGAGACCGCTGGCGGGTGAGGCTCCGGGTGGACCAGGAGCGGGTGCCTCCGCAGTTCCTCATGTATGTGCCGGTCACCCTCGACCTGGGCGGCAAGGAATCGGTCCGTCTCCGGGTCAAGGTGACCGGCGCCAGGACGGAGATCGAGTTGCCCCCGATATCGGCCAGACCGAAGGGACTCAAGTTCAACGATCTCGAGGGAGTGCTGGCGGAGGTGAAGGAGATTCCCTGGTAGACTATCTTTCCGGCACTTTCATCGCGGAAGAACCATGAAGACTGCCACCTTTGTCACCGACCGCGGCACCATCGTCGCCGAGCTGTTCGAGGACGAGGTCCCCAACACCGTCGCCAACTTCGAGAAGCTGGCCAACTCGGAGTTCTACGACGGGACGCGGTTTCACCGGGTGATCAGCAACTTCATGGTGCAGGCGGGCGACCCCTACTCCCGCGACCCCAACGACCCGCGGGTGGGTACCGGCGGCCCCGGGTACAAGATCAAATGCGAGACCCAGCGCAACGTCAAGCATGCCAGCGGCAGTCTGTCGATGGCGCACGCCGGCAAGGATACCGGCGGCAGCCAGTTCTTCATCTGCCACTCACCCCAGGCCCACCTGGACAAGGTGCACACCGTATTCGGACAGGTGACCAGCGGCATGGACGTGGTCAACAGCATCCGCAAGGGCGACCTCATCACCTCGATCCGGGTGGGCTGAGCTGTTCCTCGATTTCGCGGTGCTCGCCGATTACGCGCTGATCGACCAACAGGGCAAGCTGTCGGTGCTGGGCATGTTCCAGCACGTGTATGTCCCGGCCTTCCCGGCAGTGCATCCCCGCGCCCATCTCGTCCTCCGGGTCCGGGGGCGGCGCACCGAGATCGGCGAGCACTCCATGCGCATCCGGTTCGTCGATGATCGCGGCACCAAGCTCGTGGAGGGCGAGGGCTCGGTCCACTTCGGTGAGCCCGGCGCCGGGGTCACCGAAGTCGAGGCGGGCGCCGTGCTGGTGTTCGACCTCCCGCTGCCCCAACCGGGCCAGTTCGCGTTCGAGATCAGCCTGGACGGCGGCGAGGAGTATCGGGTGCCGCTGACCGCGGCCCAGATGCCCGGGCCGGCGCCGGAGCACCCCACCCTGCATTAGCCCCGGCCGGGAGCCGCGTCCGGTTGGCGTCTTCCCTCCCCGAATATTCGACCCGGATCCCACCGACGCCCGTCGGCATCGGCGACCGTGAGGGGATCACCACGCTGCCTCAGCGCCAGCTCCGTCCGTTTTGACAAGGCTGTAGCCGGGGCGTAGACTAGCCGGGAAGCCGGAGGGCCCGCCACACCGATCCACCCGCGTTCTCCCCACGGAGCTGTCTATGCGGCGGTTCCATGTCCTGTCAGGCTTGGCGCTGGCCGCCCTTGCGGGCGGAGCCGGTCCGCTCGGCGCCCAGGGGTTCAGCGTCAGCGAGCATAGCGCCTGCGCGATCGGGCGCGCGGGGACCGCCGTCGCCCGGCCGTGCGACGACGGGTCCGCCATGTTCTTCAACCCCTCGGGACTGGCCGGTATCCCCAGCGGTCGCACCCAGATCTCGCTGAACGGCACGTTCATCGCCCCGTCAGGCGGCTTCACCGAGGACGCCACCGGCCTGAGGTCGGATCTGAAGGACCGGGTGTTTCCCGTCCCCGCGCTCTACCTCACCCATGGCCTGAGCGACCGCGTGGCCGCCGGCATCGCGGTGATGGCGCCCTACGGGCTCACCACCGACTGGCCGGACAACGCCATCGGGCGATTCGACGCCTACAGGAGCGTCATCCGCAACATCTATGTCCAGCCGACGCTCGCCGTGAAGCTCGGCCGGTACCTCAAGCTCGGGGCGGGGTTCGATCTCAATTTCCTGCGTCTCGAACTGCGGCAACGGCTCGACCTCTCCCAACAGAACACCACGATACCGGGCGTGACCTTCGCCCACCTCGGTATTCCCGCCGGCACCGATTTCGCCGACGCCCGGCTGACGGGCAGCAAGACCGGGGTGGGGTACCACGTCGGCCTCACCATCGAGCCCACCGAGCGATTCAGCCTGGGCGTCCGTTACCTGTCGCGACAGAAGATCGACGATATCCAGGGCAAGGCGCGGATCCGGCAGATCACCACCGGCATCCTGATTCCGCCCGGCAGCCCTCTGATCGCCGCCCTGGGCGTGCCCGAGGGCACGCCCCTGGATCAGGTGCTGGGCGTCCTGTTCGCCCCCGGTGGCCCGCTCGTAAACCAGGGCGGCAACACCGGCCTGCGCCTGCCGGAACAGCTCTCGCTCGGTGTCTCCTTCCGGGCCACTGACAAGCTGCACCTGCTGTTCGACTACGGCTTGCAGAACTGGGAGGTCTGGGAAACGATCGTGCTCGATTTCGAACTGCTGGGCCCCAGCGTCCTGCCGCAGGACTTCAAGCAGACCAATACCTTCCGCTTCGGTGGAGAGTACGCGGTCGGGCGTGGCAGCGTGGTCCGAGCCGGCTATCTCATCCACGGCGGCGCCGCCCCTGCGCAGACGGTGACCCCCACGCTGCCGGAAGGAAACCGGAGCGAATTCACGGCCGGTTTCGGCACCCGTCTCGGAAGCAGAGGCCATGTGGATCTCGCCTACCAGTACATCGATCAGGCCGATCGCCGTGGCCGGTCCGGCGGCCCGGGCACGCCGAACAACGGACTGTACGAGTTCTCGGCCCACCTGTTCGGCGCCACCCTCACCTGGAACTTCTGAGCGCCGGGAGCGACGACCATGACTCTTAAGCGACTCGCGACCGCACTCCTCGCGGCGTTGCCGCTGCTCGGGAGCTGCCGTAGCGACGAGAGCCTGAGGGCGCCGGACGTCATCGCCCCGATGTTCCGCCGATATGTCTCGCTGGGCAACAGCATCACGGCCGGATTCCAGTCGGGAGGCATCAACGACAGCACCCAGGTGCGCTCCTACGCCAACCTGCTCGCGCTGGCGATGGGCACCAGCTTCAACATGCCGCTGTTCATCGACCACCCCGCGGTGGGCAACGGCTGCCCGGCGCCGTTGGACAACAATGTGACCCAGCACCGCGTCGGCAACGGATCGGCCAGCGGATGCAGCCTGCGGGTTCCGACCTCGCAGCCGATCAACAACGTGGCCTTCCCCGGCGCCACCGTGGGTGAGCTGCTCAGCAATTTCGGCTCACCGCCTTCGGTCACCGATGTGTACAAGCAGTTCATCCTCGGCGGGCGCACCCAGCTCGAGCTGATGCGGCGGCTGGACCCGACCTTCGTGTCCGTCTTCATCGGACCCAACGACGTGCTGGGCGCCATCCTCGATCCCAATCCCGGCAACCCGGCGATGGTCACGCCGCTCAACACCTTCACCGTCCAGTACGATTCCGTGCTCGATGCGGTCGCCGCCACCGGCGCCCGCGCCGTGTTGGTCTCGGTGCCGGACGTGACCGTGATCCCGTTCGCGTCTTCCGCCGCGATCTGGCGATGCCTGAGGCACGGCGGACCGGAGTGCACCGGGAATCCGGGAGGACTACCGCAGCAGGATCCCACCCTGGCCGGGATTCCCACCTTCACCGTGAACGCCAATTGTTCGGCGCTCAATGGCGGCCTTCCCGTCCTGGTACCCTGGCCGGTCGGGCTCACCAAGCTGAGCACCGCCATCGGCGGAACCCCGGCCGCAATCGATTGCTCGGTGGACAACGAGGTGGTCACGGCGGCAGAGACCCAGGGCATCGCGACGGCGGTGGCGCAGTACAACGCCCACATCGCCAGCGCAGCGAACGCCCGAGGCTACGCCTATTTCGATATCAACCCCCCGCTGCTGGCGCTGGTCGGCAGTGGGACGATCCCGCAGTTCCCCGACGTGATCCCAGCACTCGGGGGCGGCTCGGTGGGCTTTGGCACCATGTTCTCCCTCGACGGCTTCCACCCGTCGTCGCTGGCCCATCGCCTGATCGCCGACAGCACGGCGTCGGCGATCAATGCGACCTACGGGACCACCCTCCCCGTTCCGGTCTGCGGCACAGTGAGCTGCCCGGTGCCGTGAGCGGGCGGGAATGTCGGGCAGGCTGAGAGCCATCAGCCAGCAGCTATCAGTTATCAGTTATCAGAGCATACGACGAACCGCCGGCTCCTGATCCAGCCGGTCGCCCTACGATCTGATGGCTGATGGCTGATGGCTGATAGCTGACAACCGGCAGGTGATACCCCGCCCAGCCTCGCCTATCTTTCTCACATGACCAACTCTCCCGCCTGGACTCGTGACCGCGCCCTGGCGCTCATGCACGAGTACACCCCTTCTGACGCCCTCCGCAAACACATGTACGCCGTCGAGGCGACGATGCGCGCCATGGCGGCCAAGTCCGGCGGCGACGCCGACGAATGGGGCCTCGTGGGACTGATGCACGACTTCGACTACGAGCGGTTCCCCAACCACGAACACGCTCCGGACGACGGCCATCCCGCCGCGGGCGTCCGGGTCCTTGCCGCGCAGGGGTTCCCGGATCACCTCTGCCGGGCCATCCTGGGCCACGCCACCTACAGCGGCGTCCCCCGCGACACCCCGATGGCCACAGCCCTGTTCGCGGTGGATGAACTGTGCGGCTTCCTGGTCGCCTGCGCGCTGGTCCGGCCCTCCCGGAGCCTGGCCGACCTCGAGGTGGCGAGCGTGAAGAAGAAGTTCCGGGACAAGGCCTTTGCCCGCGGCGTCAGCCGGGAGGATGTCGAGCGGGGAGCCCAGGAGCTGGGCGTCCCGCTCGACGAGCACATCGCGTTCGTGCTCCAGGCGCTCCGGCCGGTCGAACGGACCCTGGGGCTCGGCGGGGCGTGACCTCACCGGCGGAACGGACGCCCCGGCTCCCAGCCCAGGGGCGGCCAGTGGTCCAGCGGGCCATCGATCGCGCCGCGGCCGCGCGGCCGGTGCCGGGCAATCGGGTGGCCCTCCTGCAGGATGGAACACAGGCGTACCCGGCGATGCTCGAGCTGATCGCCGGCGCGCGGCGTTTCCTCCATTTCGAGAACTACATCATTCGCGCCGATGTCACCGGCTGGCGCTTCGCGGAGGCCCTGGCCGAGCGCGCCCGTGCCGGCGTGGCCGTGCGGGTGTTGTACGACTGGCTCGGCTCGATCGGCACCCGGAGGAAGTACTGGCGTTACCTCCGGGCGGCCGGCTGCGACGTGCGCTGTTTCAACCCTCCGGCTCCGCTCCGCCCGCTCCAGGCCATCTCGCGGGATCACCGCAAGATCGTGGTCGCCGACGGCGGCACCGCGATCGTCGGCGGCCTCTGTATCGGTGACGAGTGGGCGGGCGATCCGGCGAACGGGGTCCCCCCGTGGCGCGATACCGCGGTCCTCATCGAAGGCCCCGCCAGCCAGGCCATCGACCTGTCCTTCGAGAAGATCTGGGCGCTGGCCGGACCGCCCCTCCCGGCGGATGAGAACGCGCACGACGTGCCTGCTGCGGGCGATGCTTCGGTACGGGTGGTCGAAGGCGTCCCGGGAAAGGCGCGGGCCTACCGGGTGCTGGAGTACCTCGCCGCCGGCTGCCGGCGGAGACTCTGGATCGTGGATGCGTACCTGGTTCCACCGCCCCGGCTGTTCGACGTCCTGGCGCTGGCGGAAAAGGATGGGGTCGACATTCGCCTCCTGGTCCCCGGAGTGAGCGACGTGCCGGTCGTACGCAACATCACCCGGCTCGGGTACCGCGACATGCTGCGAGCCGGCTTGCGGATCTTCGAGTGGACCGGACCGATGATCCACGCCAAGACCATGGTGGCGGACGGGCGATGGGTGAGGGTCGGGACCAGCAACATCAACGCCGCCAGCCTGATCGGTAACTACGAGCTCGACCTGGTGATCGAGGCACCGGAGCTGGCCCGGCTCATGGAGCAGCAGTTCCTCCGGGACATTACCGCAAGCGTCGAGGTCGTCCGTCAGCCCAGGGGAGGGCCGGAGGCCCTGGCCCGCGTGATGCCCTCCCGACTTGCACAGAAACGCCGCGGCGACCCGGCCCCGCGCCGCCGCGGTCGGCGGGAGATGCGCGCCCGCACAGTCATGGCAGCCCGGCAAGTCGTGAGCGGTGCGTTCCGCTCTCTGTTCGGGCCAATCGCCATCCTCCTGGTCCTGCTGGGCCTGCTCTCGATCGGGCTGCCAACGATCATGGGCTACGTGTTCGGCGCCGTTTGTCTCTGGTTCGCAGTCCCCATGGGCCTGCAGGCGTGGCGGCGCCGATCGCTGTAGCGGCCAGCCGCCTACCCTCCTTCCAGCTGCTTGAGCCCTGAAAAGGCGCCTGGCCGCGCCGGCTGGCGGGCCGCCGGTAACTCCTGCTCGAGCTCACCCGTCTGCGATGGAGAACCACGACCGCGTCTCACCCCTGCGGCATCTGGGGAGTACTCGCGCATCACGCGTACTGGCAACAACTTCCACCAGAGAAGGCCGGTCCGGGGGCCGCGCGTCAGGCCGGCGCCGGGGTTGGACCGGCCGGTTCAACAACTACCCATGGTGGCGCGTATTCCTGCAGACACTGACGCCGAGCTGTTGCGACGGGCCCAGTCCGGAGACCGTGAGGCTTTCGGAGCCTTGGTGGCCCGGCATGCGGCAATGGTCCGACGGCTGGCCCGGGCGGTCCTGCATGACGGGGACGACGCCGAGGATGCGGCTCAGGATGCGTTTCTGCACGCCTGGATGGCGCTCGATCGCTTCAAGCCGGATCAGCCATTCCAGCCCTGGCTGGTGCGAATCGCGCTGAACGCGGCCCGGGACCTGGCCCGGCGACGAAAGGTGCGCCGAACGGAACCGATCGATCCCACGATGGCCGGCAGTCAGCCGGCGCCCGATGCGGTCACCCACGATGCGCTCCTCAGGGCACGGCTCGACCAGGCGCTGGCGGAACTTCCCGAGCGTCAGCGGACGGCGCTGGTGCTCTTCGATGTGGAGGGTTATGCCCATGCGGAGATCGGAGCGCTGCTGGGAATCCCGGACGGTACCGTTCGTTCGGATGTCTTCCACGCCCGGCGACGCCTCCGGGCCGCCCTCGCGGATCGACAGGAGGCCCGATGAGTGAACCCTTCGATCCGGGACGCGACACTGAACTGGGCGATCTCCTTCGCCGCCTGCTCAGCCAGGGCGACGATGAGGCCTTCGCGGCCCGGGTGATGGCCCGGCTCCCGGATCAGGCGAGCCTCATGGACCAGCTGGCGCGCTGGGCCCGGCCGGGCGTCGCGGCGGCGATTCTGATCGCGGCGTTGGGCGGCTACTGGCTTGGCCTTCGGCGGGACGGCGGCGGCGCGCCGGAGACTACCGCCGAACTTGCCGCGACCGATCCGCCTCTGGACGGCGATGAACTGATGGGCGTCCTGCTAGGCTCGACTCGTTGAGGACACAGACATAATGGAAACCAGGACCTGGAAGGCGGCGTCGCTCCTGTTGCTCTCGGCCCTGCTCGGGGGAGCGGTCGGGAGCGTGGTGACTGCCCGGACGCTCGACCGCGACCGGCAGGATCATGACCGGCGGAGTCACGGCAGCGAGTGGTACGTCGATCTGCTCGCCAGGGAACTCGACCTCACTACCTCCCAGCAAGACAGCGTCCGGGCTCTGCTTGGCCGGCGCCGCCAGGGGATGGACTCGCTGCACGCGCTCATCCGCCCGCGCATGGATGAGATCCGGGACTCGATCCGGGCCGACGTGCGGGCACTTCTCACCCCGTCGCAGCAGGCAGCCTACGCCGAGCTGACGGCCCGGCTCGATGCCCGGCGGCGGCAAATGAAAGACCGGGATCCGACCAAACGATGATGCGACTCGCCACATGCGCGCCGCTGAGCGCGATTGCCCTCGCGGCCGGGGTGGCCGGTACGCTCGCGGCCCAGGTTCCGACCGTTTCCCTCAATGACGCCATCCGGCTGGCCCGGCAGGCGCAGCCCAGCGTGATCCAGGCCCGGGGCACCGCGCGGAACGCGGACGCCCAGGCCCGTGCCGCCATGGGGGCCTATCTGCCAAGCCTGACGGCGTCTTCAAGCGGGACCCGGAGCTACACCGGGACCCAGCGCGTCGGCCCGACCGGAGAGCTCGAAAACGCCACGACTAACAGTGTCAACTTCGGGGTCACCGCCAGCGTGGATCTGTTCACCGGATTCCGCCGCGGAGCCGACCGGCGGGCCGCTCGCGCCAGCCAGGACGCGGCCGACGCCGGATTGACCGACACGGAATTCCAGGCGGCGCTCACCACGACCCAGCAGTTTTTCGACGCCCTGGCGGCTCAGCAGCTGGTGCGGGTGCGTGATGCCGGCGTGCAGCGGGCCGAGGAGCAGCTCAACCTGTCCACCGCCAAGCTCCGAGTCGGCTCGGCGACGCGGTCCGACTCGCTGCGCTCCCTGGTCAACCTCGGCAACGCGCGCCTGGCGCTGGTATCGGCCCAGAGCGAGGTGGCGCGGACCCAGGCGGAGCTGGCCCGGACCCTCGGGCTGGAGGGCCGGGTAGCCGCCGAGGACGACTCGACGTTCTATCAGGCGCTCACGCCGCTCGACACCGCCAGCCTGTCCCAGGAGGCAGCGGGCGGATCTCCCCGCATCCGGGCCGCCCTGGCGAGCGCCGAAGCCGCGGAC
The DNA here is from genome assembly GCA_963709905.1 of uncultured Gemmatimonadales bacterium. GTDB lineage: Bacteria > Gemmatimonadota > Gemmatimonadetes > Gemmatimonadales > GWC2-71-9 > JADJOM01. The sequence continues at coordinate 960,709 of CAVPYI010000001.1, read as the reverse complement.
GCGTCGGTCAAGTCGGCGCGGGCCCAGTACTGGCCCACCCTCGGCCTGTCCGGGTCGGCAAACTGGAGTGGGACCAACACCAACGACTACGAGCTATCCGCCAACCGCCAGGTGCAGCTCGCGCTCTCATGGCCGATCTTCAATCGCTTTCAGCGGGAACAGACCGTCACGACCCGGCTCAGCGCCATGGACGTGGCCGAAGCCAACGCCCGCGACGCCCGCCGCGGAGTCCAGGCCGCGCTGACCACCCAGTTCGCGGCGCTCGACGCCGCGCGGGTGCGGATCGACATCAGTCGCACCAGCGTCCTGGCCGCGACCGAGGACCTGCGGGTGGTGAACGAGCGCTACCGGGTGGGCGCGGCGACCATCCTCGATATTCTGAACTCGCAGGAGGCGCTCGCCCAGGCCGAGGTCGACGCCATCACCGCCCGCTTCGATCACCTCAACGCCAGGGCCCGGATCGAGGCTCTGATCGGACGCCCCCTATGAGCACGATGTCCACCACCGCCGAACGGATGGCCCAGCTCCCCGGAGACGTGCCGCGGGACGCCGTGATCGTCACCCGGAACCTCCAGCGTGAATACGACATGGGCGGCGAGATCGTGCGCGCGCTCCGGGGCGTGGACGTGACCATGCAGCGGAATGAGTTCGTCGCCGTCATGGGCCCGTCGGGCTCGGGCAAGTCCACCCTGATGAACCTGATCGGCTGCCTCGATACCCCGACCGGCGGAGAATACTGGCTCAACGGCCACCGGGTGTCGGAACTCAACGACGACGAGCTGGCGCGGATCCGCAACCGGGAGATCGGCTTCGTCTTCCAGACGTTCAATCTCCTGCCGCGGGCCGACGCGCTCCACAATGTCGAGCTGCCTCTGGTCTATGCCGGCACCCCCTCCCGCGAGCGCCGGGCCCGGGCCGAGGAGGCGCTGTCCCGGGTCGGGCTCAGCGACCGGATGCACCACCGGCCCAACGAGCTGTCGGGGGGGCAGCGGCAACGGGTGGCGATCGCCCGGGCGCTGGTCAACCGGCCCAGCATCCTGCTCGCCGACGAGCCGACCGGCAATCTCGATTCGGCCACCGGCGCCGAGATCATGGCGCTGTTCGAGGAACTGTATAGCCAGAACCAGACGATCGTGCTGGTGACGCACGAACACGATATCGCCGTGCACGCCAAGCGACAGATCCACCTGCTCGACGGCAAGGTCGAGCGCGACTTTCAGACGCCGAGGTCCTGAGTGCGCACTTCTCTGCCCCTGCTGCTCCTGGCGGCCAGCGCCTGCAGCAAGAACGTCACGCCACCCGGGTCCGTGTATCAGGCGGTCTCGGTCGAGCGGCGTGACATCGTCGTGTCGGCCCGGGCCAGCGGGACCATCCAGCCCGATACCACGGTCGAGGTGAAGTCCCAGGCGTCCGGCGAGGTGCTCCGGGTACGGGTCGAGACCGGTCAGGTGGTCAAGGCGAGCGATCTGATGGTCCAGATCGATCCCCGGATCCCCAAGAACAACGTCGACCAGGCTCAGTCCAATCTCGACGTGGCCCAGGCCCGGCTGGTGAACGCCAAGACCCAGCTGGAGCGTTCCGAGGCTCTGCTCAAGTCGCAGTCGATCACCCAGACCGAGTATGACCAGGCGTTCCTCGATCATGCCACGGCCAAGGCCGGGGTGGTGAACGCGCGGGTCAACCTGCAGAACGCCGAGATCACCCTCGACCAGACCGACGTGCGGGCGCCGATCACGGGGACGATCATCGCGCTGGACGTGGAGCGCGGCCAGGTCATCTCGTCGCCCATGACCACCGTCGGCGAAGGCACGGTCCTGCTGCGGATGGCGGACCTGAACAACGTCCAGGTCTCGACCCTGGTGGACGAGACCGACATCGGCAAGATCCGGCCCGGCCTGCGGGCGACCGTGACGGTCGACGCCTACCCCAACCAGCCGTTCGACGGTGGCGTCATCAAGATCGAGCCGCTGGCGACCATCCAGCAGAACGTCACCATGTTCCCGGTGCTGGTGCGGATTCAGAATCGGGGCGGGCTCCTCAAGCCCGGCATGAACGCCGAGGTCGAGATCCATGTCGGTCGGCGGGACAGCGTTCTGGCCATTCCCAATGCCGCGCTGCGCACCGCCCGCGACGTCAGCAGCGCCGCCCAGGTGCTGGGCCTCACGGCGGACGCGGTGCAGGCACAACTGGCCGCCGCCAGCGGTGACACCACCACCCGGCGATCGGCCGCCGTCGCCGCGGGGCCCGCCGGGCAGCCCGCCGACGGCGCGACGATGACGCTGCCCAACGGGCGTACCATAACCCTCCCCGCCGGAGTCACCGAAGACCGGATCCGGGCGCTCTTCGCCAAGCGGTCTGCGGGTGAGACGCTGACCCCCACCGAACAGGCCACGCTCCGGCGGGTGTTCCAGGGCATGGGAGGCGGTGCACGAGGCCGCGAAGGGGCAAGCCGCCCGGGCGGCGCCAGCGGCGGAGACGATACCCGCTTCGGTGGCCGCTATATCGTGTTCGTGCAGCAGGACGGCAAGCCCGTCGCGCGCAATGTCACCACCGGCCTGACCGACTTCGACTACAGCGAGGTTACCGCCGGACTGTCCGAGCGCGATTCGGTCTTGATCCTGCCGAGCGCCAGCCTGGTCCAGGAACAGAAGGAGTTCACCGAGCGGATACAGCGCATGACCGGCGGCGGTATCCCGGGGATGTCGTCCCAGAACCAGTCCGGAAGCAAGACGTCCACTCCCGCAACGAGGCCCTGACCATGCTCTTCGGCGAAACGATCCTGGTCGCGATGCAGTCGATCCGGGCCAACGCCCTGCGCTCGGTGCTGACGGCACTGGGCATCATCATCGGCGTCGCGGCGGTGATTACCATGGTGGCGCTCGGGACCGGAGCCCAGCGGGCCGTCGAGGAGCAGATCCAGGCCATGGGGTCCAACGTGCTCACCGTGTATCCGGGCATGCAGTTCAACCGGGGGGTGGCCACCGATACCCGGGCGAGTCTCACCACCGACGACGCCGATGCCCTGGGCCAGTCGGCGCGGCTCCTGTCGGGCGTCGTGCCCGAGATGCAGAGCCAGCTCCAGGTGAAGTACCTCAACACCAACATCAACACCACGATCACTGGCGCCACCGCCAACTTCCCCGACGTCAAACGATTCACCCTTGACCACGGGCGGTTCTTTACCCCGGGCGATGACGAAGCCCGGGAACGATATGCGGTGCTGGGCTCCGAAATCCCCAACATGCTCAACGCCAATCCGGCGGCGTTGATCCACCAGACCCTCCAGATCCGCGGCCTCTCGTTCGAGATCATCGGCATTCTCTCGGCCAAGGGAGCGGCCGGTTCGTGGCGGAATCCGGACGAGCAGATCGTCATCCCGCTCAACACCGCTCGCTATCGAGTGATGGGAAGCGACCGCCTGCGTCAGATCACAGTCGAGGTCCGTGAGGGTGTGCCGCTCGAGCAGGGGATGGTGGACATCGAGGGAGTGATGCGCCGACAGCACAAGATCCGGCCGGGCGGTGAGAACGACTTCCGGGTCCGAAATTCCCAGGAAGTGCTCACCACCCAGCAGGCCACCACCCAGATCTTCACCACCCTGCTTGCCAGCATCGCGGCGGTGAGCCTGGTCGTCGGCGGGATCGGGATCATGAACATCATGCTGGTTTCCGTCACCGAGCGGACCCGCGAGATCGGAGTCCGCAAGGCGCTGGGCGCCACCCGCGGAAACATCATGTTCCAGTTCCTGATCGAGGCCCTCACGCTGTGCCTTGCGGGAGGGATCATCGGGATCAGCCTCGGCGTCTGGGTGACCAGTATCCTGGCCAAGGCCAATGGCTGGAACACCCTGGTCTCGACCGAGAGCATCGCCGTGGCGTTCGGCACCAGCGCGCTCATCGGCCTCGTCTTCGGGCTCTGGCCCGCGCGCCGGGCGGCGAAACTGGATCCGATCGTGGCGTTGAGGTACGAGTAGGGCGAGAACAGTTATCAGCTATCAGCTATCAGTTATCGGCTATTCAGTTATCCAATCCACCTACTGATAGCTGATAGCTGATAGCTGACAGCCGACAGCGACTCCCCGCACGCCCCCTTCTCCCCATTCCCGTACCTCGTAGATTCCCGCCATGCTGCTGCCCATCCTGCTGGCGGTGCAGGCTGCGTCGCCGGACCCGATCGGACCCCCTCCCGCTGTCGCCATCCCCCGACTTCAGGCGGACATCACCCTCGATGGTCGCCTCGACGAGCCGCCGTGGCTGGAGGCCGCCCGCCTCGACGGGTTCCACCAGTACCAACCGGTCGACGGCCGGAAGGCGGAGGAGCAGACCGCGGTCCTGGTCTGGTACGCGCCAGATGCGATCTATTTCGGCATCATCGCGCACGACCGGGAGCCGGGGGCCATCCGGGCGACGGTCGCCGATCGCGACAACCTCGGCGCGGACGACCGGGTCACGCTGTTCCTCGATACGTTCAACGACCGTCGCCGGGCGTTCTTCTTCACGGTCAATCCCCTGGGGTCGCAGGAGGACGGAGTCCGCAGCGAAGGCGGATTCAGCGCCGGGTCCCTCGTGGGCGGGACCACCGACAAGAACCCCGATTTTCTGTGGCACTCCCGGGGCCAGATCACCGATTCCGGCTACGTGGTGGAAATCCGGATCCCCTTCAAGAGTCTCCGGTATCCCGGGAACGGCGACCAGGCGTGGGGACTGAACATTCAGCGGCGAACCCAGCGTACCGGTTACGACGACACCTGGACCGACACCCGGAGAGCCAGCGCCAGTTTCCTGGCCCAGGCCGGGGTGATTACCGGGCTACACGATCTGGAACGCGGCATCGTCACGGAGGTGCAGCCGTTCGTCACCGCCCAGGCCAACGGTGAGCGACTGGCGACCGGGAGGTTCCGCCGCCAGGAACTCGACCCCGCGGTGGGCGTCAACCTGCGGCTCGGCCTGGCGAGCAATCTGTCCGTGGATGCCACGTACAATCCCGATTTCAGCCAGGTCGAGTCCGATGCCAGTCTGGTCACGGTCAACGAGCGGTTCGCGCTGTTCTTCCCCGAGAAGCGGCCGTTCTTTCTCGAGGGGATCGAGTTGTTCTCCACCCCCAACCAGCTGGTCTACACCCGGCAGATCATCGATCCGATCGTCGGCGGAAAGGTCACGGCCAAGTTCGGCCGCTACAACCTGGCCAACCTGGTCGCCGTGGACGAACGGCCGGGAGCCAACACACTGTTCAGCATCACCAGGGTCCGCCGGGATATCGGGGCGAACTCGACCGGCGGTGCCACCCTGACCACCCGGGACTCTGACGGCGCGTTCAACCGGGTGGCGGCCGGCGACCTGCGGATCGTGTTTGGCAAACTCTATTTCGTCGCCGGCCAGCTGGGGGGATCGTGGACCCGGGAGACCCGGACCGGCGCCAGCAATGTCAGCCCCATCTGGGAGGCCGAGTTTGACCGGACGGGGCGCAGCTGGGGGTTCAATTACAAGCTCACCGGCATCGGCCAGGATTTCGCGGCGCAGGCGGGCTTCGTGCCCCGCAACGACAACGTATCCGGCCGCGCCTTCAATCGGGTGTCGTTCTACGGCCGGCGCGGAGCGCTGGTCGAAGCGATCTCGATCTTCGGAGGGCTGCACCGGCTCTGGCACTATTCGGGCTTTCTCAGGGACGAGCTCGAAGGGGATGAGTCGGTCGAGGCCAACGTTGCGGTGCGGGGCGGCTGGCGCGTCAGTGCTCATGTCGAGCATGCCTTCGCGGACTTCGAGCCGGCGGACTACACCGCGTATCAGGTCGACCAGGGTGGGGCGCTGAGTCCGTTCGCGCCGCCGGCCGGCGTGTCCGACGGTTTCAACGTCAACACCAGCGTCTCCACCCCAACCTACCGGAGCTTCGACGCCAGCATCTCGGCCGCACGAGCCCGGGGGCCCATATTCCCGGAAGCATCCCGCGGGTACGAGACCAGGCTGACCGGAAGTCTCGCGCTCCGTCCCACCGGCTCGATCCGAATCGTCGGCTCCAACACTCACGCCCGCATCACCCGGGATCGCGACGGGTCCGAGTTCGCCCGAACGATCATCACCCGTCTCAAGGTCGAATACCAGCCGCTGCGGAGTCTGTTCTTCCGGGTGGTCGCCGAGTACATCGCGCAGCGGAGAGCGGCGCTGGAGGATCCTCGCACGGGCTCCCCGTTGGTGGTCGGCGGAGTGACCTCGACAGCGGGGGAAGTGAACGGCGTCCGGGTAGACTGGCTCGCTTCCTTCGAGCCGACGCCAGGGACCGTGGCCTTCTTCGGCTATGGCGCCTCGCTGGACGACACCAGGGCTTTCGGCTTCCAGCGGATGGAGCGGCGGAGCGACGGGTTCTTCGTGAAGCTGGCGTATCTGTTTAGAAGGTGAGCGGTGAGCGGTGAGCGGTGAACGGGGGCTGAGGTTGGGCAGCGGAGTTCGACCGGGCTCGATGCAACCCGTGGCCCGCTTACGGCCACCGCTCACCGCTCACTCCTCACTCCCCTCCACCCACACGGTGGCTCGCCCATCCGGCCCATACTGAACCCGCACCCGCCACGGCCGGCAGCAAACCTGGCAATCCTCGACATACTCCTGCTGCTCGCCCCCGCCGGGATCGAGTCCGATCGAGCAGGTCTCCCCGCAATACGGGCAGCTGACGTCCGCCTCGAGATCGGCCACGCCATCGCCCAGCGGGAACTCCTCGTCCAGGGGATCGGGCGGACCAATCATGCGGATCTCACGGCGAGTACCGTCCATGGCAGCCCCATGCCAGTGTAACCCCCGTCGCGGCAGCTCCGTTCCCCAGGCGAGCGGCACCGCTTGCCTGGGCCCGGTCCGACGGCGACCTTAAGCTCGCCAGTCCGACCCCGGGGAATTCCGAATGCCGCAGAGTCGCATCACCGGCACCGGCTTTGCCGTGCCTGAACGGGTAGTGACCAACGACGACCTCGCCACGGTGATGGACACCTCGGACGAGTGGATCCGGGCCCGTACCGGCATTCAGGAGCGCCACTGGGTGCGCGAGGGGGAGACCGGCGCCGACCTCGCCCTGGCCGCCGCAGAGCGCGCCCTGGACATGGCCGGCGTGAGCCCGAAGGACCTCGATGCGATCGTCTACGCCACCTCCACACCCGACCATTATGCCCCCGGCAACGGGGTCTTCCTGCAGCGGCTCCTCGGCGTCGCCACCATTCCGGCTTTGGATCTCCACCAGGCCTGCAGCGGGTTCGTGTATAGCCTCTCGGTGGCCGATGCCTGGATCCGGGTCGGCCAGTTCCACCGGATCCTGGTCGTCGGAGCGGAGGTGCAATCCACCGCGATGGATGTCAGCACCGCGGGTCGGAACACCGCGGTCATCTTCGCCGACGGCGCCGGCGCCGTGGTACTCGAGCCCACCGACGAGCCCAATCGCGGACTGCTGGCCTTCGACCTGCACAGCCAGGGGGACATGGCCGAAATGCTGTGGGTCGACGTGCCCGGATGCATGTATCACCCCCGGATCACAAAGGAGCACATTGATCAGGGTCGCCATTTCCTGCAAATGGACGGCAAGGAGGTCTTTCGCCACGCCGTGACCCGCATGCCGGAGTCGGTGCTGTCCGTCCTCGCCAAGATCGGTGCCGGGCCTGACGATGTCGCTCTGCTCCTGGCCCACCAGGCCAACCTGCGGATCTCGGAAATGGTGCAGAAGCAACTCAAGCTCCGCGACGATCAGGTGTACAACAACATCCAGCACTACGGCAACACTACAGCCGCCACGATACCGATTCTGCTGGATGAATGCGTCCGCGCCGGACGGGTCAAGCGGGGCGATCTGATCGTCGTGACCGCCTTCGGGGCCGGGTTCTCATGGGGAAGTGCCGCCATCAGGTGGTAATCCAGGCCAACAGGGCTCGGCGGTGCGACCCACTGAATCTTCCCGCGGCCCGTTCCGTAGTGAAACAAGACCGCCCTAACCCCGAGGTACCGATGTCTGGCTGGCTCTCGATGCTCATTACCGTGGCTGCCGTGATCGGCGGCTTTGTGATCGCCAAGAATTTCGTCCGCCGCCGCCTGCGATTCGTCGACGGGATCTACTCACCCGCCGCACCCTGGATCGCCGGGCTGGGCGCGGCGCTGGTGGCCTGGCCGGCCGCGGCGCTGCCGCTGATCACTACGGTGACCACGACGCTGTTCGGACTCGGCGCGGGACTCGGCACCGCCAGCGGGGCGAAGGCCCTCAAGAGGGGTGTGGGGTGAGCCAGGCCTGACTATTTTGGTGGCTATGTCGACAGTCACCTGCAGCCGTTGCGGCCAGAGCCGCGACCAGATGGCGTTCCGCCCATTTCAGAACGACCTCGGCCTCAAGGTCTTCCAGCAGATCTGCGGCGTGTGCTGGGCCGACTGGCTCAAGAACCAGCAGCAGCTGATCAACCACTACGGTCTCAACGTCCGGGCCCCCGACGCGAAGGAGTTCCTGTTCAAGCAGATGGAGCAGTTCCTGTTCGCCGGCCAGGCGGAGGGGAAGAGTGAGAAGTGAGCGGTGAGCGGTGAGCAGTCAGCGGTCACCGCTCACTTCTCACTTCTCACCGCCGCTTCACCACGTATACCCCAGCCGGAACGTCAGGTCCACCGCCGGCCCGCTCGGCCAGAGATCTTCGGTCATCCCGAATCGGAACTCGCGGCCGTTGGCCGAACGGATGATCCAGCCGAAATCCACCGTCAGGTCCCAGCCCTCGAGCTGCCTCGCCCCCGCCCCACCCTCGTAATACGGGCTGTGCAGGTAGAGGTTGCCGAAGCTCCACAGCCCGCCGAGCGTCCGCCACCGGATTCCGGATGTTCCGAGAACGAACAGGGTCCGTTGGACACTCGCCAGAGCTCCATGCTCCGGTGTCCATCCTGCGTTGAGCGATCCCTCGTAGACCAGTCGATTGGTGACGGGCGCCCTGAAAGTATGCAGCAGGCTCACCGAAGGCGCCCCGCGGGCGTACCCGTCCCCCGCGGTGTTGGTGGGTAACGTGACAGACACCACCGTCTGGGCCCGGTCCCCGTGCCGCCAGCCGAGACCGAAGCGCAGGTCGCCCAGGTAGGCGCTCTTCCGGGCAAAACGAACCTCGCGGCCGTTGGCGAACCGGTACTTGTAAGCGTAGGTGTTCCGCGGCCGCTGCTCCCGCTCGGGATAGCGGATGCCGAAGACTCCATGGTACCAGTTCAGGAATCCGTCCAGACGGCCGTCATAGGTGCCGCCGAGATGCGCATCGGCCACGATGAAGCTCCGCGCACCGAGGTCGCGGGTGGCGTGCAGAGACAGCCGGAGCACCTCCGCATCGAGCAGGTAGGAGGTGTCGGCCAAGGAAGAACGCAGGCTCATTTCGACCATGCTGCCGTAGTCCAGGCCCAGATCCACCTTCCACCCCGAACTCCGCGGAACCGCGGGTTGGAAGTACAGCCCGCTCCGGGCCTCCGCGGCAGGGTTGATGGATCGGAGTAGAGGCAGGGATTGGGCGGACAGGGGCGACAAGGCGGACAGGGCGGACAGGGCGGACAGGGCGGACCGGACAGTCGTGTGCCAAGGCCCCGGTAGGCGCCAACCGAGGCGTACCGCTGGCTGTCCACCAATTCGGTGGGTTCGGTCCCGACCGCTCATCCTTCTATTCGCCTTGTCCGTCCTGTCCGTCCTGTCCGTCCTGTCCGCCCTGTCCGCCCTGTCCGCCCTGTCCGCCTCGTCCGCCCTGTCCGCCCGTCCACCGGTCCCCCCAGTCCGCTCAGTCATTCGACAGCGATCTCCACAGATACCAGGCCGCATGGCTGCGAAAGGGCCGGAATCGCTCGCCCAGTGCCTGGAGCCGCCGCGGGGTGCGGGCGCGGTACAGGCGGGCTGCGGCTCGCTGGATACCACCGTCACCGAGCGGCCAGACATCGGGTCGGTTGAGCGAGAAGATGAGGAACATTTCCGCGGTCCATACCCCGATTCCTTTCACCGCCGTCAGGCGCTCTACCACGGCCTCATCCGGGAGTCGAGACAGGCCGCGCAAGCCTCCCGTCAGGGCGAACCGGGCCAGTTCACGGACGTACACAGCCTTGGCGCGGGACAGCCCGGCGCGCCGCAATCGCCGCAGGTCGGCCGCGCCGAGGGTGCCGGGACGGATGGCGACCGTCTCGGCCAGGCGACGCAGGATGCTCTTGGCGGCCTTGCCGGAGATCTGCTGCGAGACGATCGCGTCCACCAGCGAGGGGAAGGCCGGTTCCGGCTCGAACCTGGGCGGCCGGTGCCTGGCCACCAAGTCGGCCATGATGGGACAGGCAAGCAGCGGTGCGGCGATCGATGTGTCGGGCATGGGCCGGGTCGAGGACCGGGGAATCTACAGCGGTCCGGCACTCTGGCGCGGGATACTTGACAGTCCCACCTCACGCGGCGTACCGTATAATCATGCGACGGGCAGAGCGCTTCGGCTTCTTCTTCTTTCCCACGCCCGGCGGCGGGTCGCCGTCCGGTCGGGAGAACGGCTAACGCTCACCCGACGTCAGGACGTCCGACACCCCGCCGGATCCCCGGCGGGGTTTCTGTTTTCATCCCTTGGAGCAGTCAATGCGAGTGGCGATTCAGGGTACCCGGGGTTCGTACAGCGAAGCGGCGGCCCGGCTGCAGTGGCCGGATCTCGAGCCGGTGGCGTGCCGTGAGGTGACCGACGTGGTCGCGGCGGTCCGCGATGGCCGGGCGGAGAGTGGCTGCCTGGCGATTGAAAACTCCCTGGTCGGCTCGGTCACACCGACCTACGACCTGCTCCAGCAGGCCTTTGGCGAAGGCGACCTGCATCTCAGCCGCGAGATTCTGCTCCCCGTCCACCACTCCATCATGGGAGTGAAGGGAGCGGCGCTCGACCGGGTCACCCACGTCATGTCCCATCCGGTGGCCCTGGGCCAATGCCGGATCTGGCTGGGTCGGCACCTGCCGAACGCCACCCTGGTCAATGGTTGGGACACGGCCGGGAGTGCCGAGATGATCGCGCGCGAGGGCGATCCCACGCACGCGGCGATCTGCGCCCGTCACGCCGCCGAGGCCTATGGGCTGCAGGTGTTCGAGGAGCGCATCGAGGACGATCCCACGAACCAGACCCGGTTTCTCACGTTCACCAGCATCGGTGCCGGAGACTCTGAGGACGCCGAGGGGATCCCTCGCAAGACCTCGCTGATCGTCTGGACCGACCATCGGCCGGGCATGCTCGCGGCGGTGCTGCAGGCCTTCGCCGGGCGGGGCGTCAATCTCACCAGCCTGCAGTCGCGGCCGGAACGCTCCGCTCCATGGACGTACCGGTTCTACTTCGATGTCGAGGGCGGGCGGAACGAACCCCGCCTGGCCGAGGCGCTCGAGGCCATCGAGGCGCTGGCCTCACGGATCGTGGTGCTCGGGAGCTACATCGCGTGGCAGGGAGATGGGGCGGTGGTGGGCCCGGTCGCGCCCCGGCCGCCGCATCTGCGGGCCAAGCCGGACCTGCCGATGTTCGACCGGCGCCAGCACCAGGACGGGAGCATCGTCCGGGTTGGCGACGTGGAGATCGGGGGCCCGCGGCCCGTGATCATCGCCGGTCCCTGCTCGGTCGAAAGCGAAGAGATGATCCTGCGCACGGCCGAGGCGGTCGCGGCCGCCGGGGCCGACATGTTGCGAGGCGGAGCCTTCAAGCCGCGGACATCGCCTTACGACTTTCAGGGTCTGGGAGTCAAAGGCCTCAAGTTCCTGGCCCAGGCGCGCGAGCGCACCGGCCTCCCGGTAGTGACCGAGGTCATGAGCTGGGAGGAGGTGCCTGTGGTGGCGCGGTATGCCGACATGCTGCAGATCGGCGCGAGGAACATGCAGAACTTCGCGCTGCTCCGCGCGGCCGGCCGGAGCGGCCTCCCGATTCTCCTCAAGCGAGGTGGTGGTTCCACGATCGAGGAGTGGCTGCACGCGGCCGAATACGTGCTCTCGAGCGGCAATCCCCACGTGGTCCTGTGCGAGCGGGGGATCCGGACCTTCGAGCGTGCCACCCGGCACACACTCGACCTCAATGCCGTGGCGCTCGTGCGGGAGCGCACCCACTTGCCGGTGCTCGCCGACCCGAGTCACGCCGCCGGCGTGCGCAGCATCGTTCCGGCCCTCACCCTGGCGGGACTCGCCGCAGGGGCCAATGGGGTTATCATCGAGGTGCATCCCGACCCCGATCGGGCCATGAGCGACGGAGCCCAGAGTCTGGACGTGGCTTCGTTCAGCGCGCTGGTGGCCCGGATCCGGGGCGTCGGGCGTCAGGCGCCCCGACGCCCTGTGCCCGAGCCGACACCGAACGCCTGAGACCAATGTCCAGAACCTCCCCGCATCTCCTGATCTTCGACGGATTCGCGGACTGGGAGCCGGCCTACGCCATCGCCGAGCTTCGCCGGTCCGGCAAACACCAGATCGTGTCGGTTGGCTACTCCGGGGAGCCGGTGATCTCGATGGGCGGGCTCTGCGTGGTGCCGGACTTCGAGCTGGCCGAGCTCGACCCCGAGACGGTAAGGATCCTGATTCTGCCGGGAGGAGATCGCTGGGAACGCGAGCCGCTGGACGAGGGGCTGCGGACCCTGCTGCAGCGGCTCAGCGCGGTGCACACTCCCGTGGCCGCGATCTGTGCCGCCACCACCGCGGTGGTCCGCGCGGGACTTCATCGGGGAAGAAAACACACCAGTAACGGGCTCGACTACCTCAAGCAGGAGGTCACCGACTATCTCGGTGAGTCGGACTACGTCGATGCGCTGGCGGTACGCGACCGCGGTCTCATCACCGCCAGCGGGTTGGGTGCCCTCGAATTCGCCCGGGAGATCTTCGCGGAGCTGGGGGTATTCTCGGCGGAAGAGCGGGACGAGTGGTACCGGATGTTCAAGGAAGGGCGGTAGGGAGTAAATCATCCTTCACAGTGACCCCGGCCCCTTGCGAAAGGGTCAACCGGTCACGATGCTCTCCCCATGAGTACCCATCATCCGGGCGACGTCGTCCCGCACTTGCGAAGCGCCGGCGAATACCCGCTTGGCGCCTGGTTCCTTGGGCCCAAGGCCGAGAACGCGGGGATCTGGACCGAGCTGCTGGACCACATTTTCCAGGACTACGTTCACTGGCGCCGCAACTACTTCCCCGCCGACCCGTGGATCCTGGGTCGGCTGCGGCGACGGAGCCCGGAGCACGAGTCGTGGCTCGACCTCTTTACCGGCCATCTCGACTCCATCCTGAGCGAGCTCAAGTACCACTTCCCGTTTCATTCGCCCAGGTACAACGCCCACATGATCTCGGAGCAGAGCCTGCCCGCGGTCCTGGGGTATTTCGCCGGACTCCTGTACAACCCGAACAACGTCAGCGGCGAAGCAGCGCCGATCACGATGGCGCTCGAACTCGAGGTCGGGCGGATGGTGTCCACCATGCTCGGCTACAGTCCGACCAAGGCGTGGGCCCACATCTGCTCGGGGGGCACCCTGGCAAACCTCGAGGCGCTTTGGGTGGCGCGGGCCGTGCAGTTCGCGCCCATAATCGCCCGGGAGTACTGCCGGGACCAACGCATCACCTTCCGGGTGCGACTCCCCAACGGCGCCCTGGCCGTGCTCACGGAGGTCGATGATCGCACCCTGCTGAGCCTGCGACCGGATGATGCGAGCGGGGTCCTTCGGGCCCTGGCCTACCATCTCGAAACCGAGCGCCAGCTCACCACCGCTGAGGCCCGTGAGGAGCTCAACCGCGCCGTGGCGGCCAGCCGGTATTCCGTTGCCCGCCGGGGACTGGGGTCGATCCTCTCCGCCACGGGCCTGAAACCGATCGTGCTCGCCTCGGCGGCGGCCCACTATTCCATCGCGAAGGCCTGCAACGTGCTGGGCTACGGGGAGGAGGCGGTGCGGCTGGTCTCCGTCAACGACCGCTTCCAGATGGATATCGAGGCGCTGCGCTCGGTGTTGCAGCGGCTCGAGCCGACCGAGTACGTCGCGGCGGTGATCGGCATCGTGGGAACGACCGAGGAGGGCGCCGTCGACCCGATCCACCGGATCCGATTCCTGCGGGATGAATGCGAGCGGGACCTGAACCGGTCGTTCTGGATCCACGTCGACGCGGCCTGGGGCGGCTATATCCGCGCGTTGTTCAGTGGGCTCCAGATCCCCCGACTCGAGAATGCCGCCGGGCTCGAAGCCGCGTGCGACGAGTATATCCAGGCCCTCGACGTCCACGAGCGACTCGATCTGGACGTCGGGGTCGATCAGCCCGACCTCCGATCGATCGACGTGCGCTGGGCCGATCGGGAGACCTATGCCGCCCTGGCCGCGATGGCGGACAGCGACTCGACCACGGTGGACCCCCACAAGATGGGATACGTGCCGTACCCCGCCGGGGTGGTGGCTTTCCGCGACGGGAGTGTGACGGAATTCGTCACCCAGCGCGCCCAGTATATGTCCGAGGAGCCCTCCGGCATCGGCTCATTTACCGATCCAGGCCAGTGGGAGGCGTTCGGCCCTCACATCCTCGAGGGCTCGAAGCCCGGTGCGGCCGCCCTCTCGTGCTGGCTGGCGCACCGGACCATTCCGCTCACCGCCGAAGGTCACGGCAAGATCGTGCGGGTCACGCTATTGAACGCCCGTCGGCTGGCGCAGCTGTTGCGGCACCATCACGAGCTGTTCCGCAGGCTCGAGCGAGAGCGTGCGCCCGACCCGCCGTCGCCGGTACCATTCACGTTCTTCCCGGTCACCGAACCCGAGACCAATCTGGTCTGTTTTGTCGCCCGACCAATGATGTGGCGGCAGGAGACGATGGTGCTGGCGCCCGGCCCTCTGACCGAGATCAACCGGCTCAACCAGCGGGTGTACAGCGCAGCGAGTATCCCCGGCTCGCGGTCTCATCCGCTGTCAGCCTCCCAGCCGTTTTTCGTATCACGGACCCGCTTCGAGGAACAGCAGTATCAGGGCGCTACCCTGGGCCACTTGCTCGAACGGCTCGGCGTCACCGGGGATGAGTACCGGCGGGAAGGGCTGTTCGTCCTGCGATCGACCGTGATGAACCCCTGGCATAGCGAGGCCCGGCAGGCGGGAATCGACTACCTGTACGAGTTCATCCGGTTTCTGCACCGGGTGACGGCGGAGAGTCTGTTAGCCGAACGGTGAAGTGGCACCGATTGGAGAATGGCGGAATGGCAGAATGGCCGAATGGCGGAATGAGGCGGGGCACGCTTTCATTCCGCCATTCGGCCATTCACTCATTCGGCCATTGCTGCTCCTCACTCCCGCCGCGATCGCTCTCCCAGCACGCCTTTCACCGTCTCCCGCTTCTTCATCCGCACGATATCGAGACTGAACTGCTCGCCCGTCTCATAGCTCCGCAGAATCCTGAGCAGGTGGGCCGGGCTGGTCGGCACCCGACCGTCGACCGCCTGGACGACGTCGCCCGCCTTCAGTCCGAGTTTCGAGTCTTCCGGCACGCGAATCACCAGGACACCTTCGCTGGTCCCGAAGTACCGGCCCAGGTCAGGATTGAGCGGCGCCAGCTCCAGATCCTCGAGCGGCGTTCCCATCCTGAAGAAGCCGCCCTGGGGGATCTTGATGCGCTCGCGCCGGGACTCGATGCGAGCCTCGTCGCTATCGCTGCGGGGCAGCATTTCCCCCGGCAGGGGCGCCCACCGTCGCGGATCCTCGCCGTCCCCGAGGGAATAGCCGAAGCCGCCGTCGGGGCCGATCCAGGTCAGGAAGGGCTCGTCGCCGGCGATGAGACTGGCGTTCCGCCGGAGCTTGCCGCGGCGGTACTCGATCGCCACCGTGTCCCCGGGGCTCACGCCGGCGGCGAGTTCGATCAGGGCCAGACCCGGTCCCGACCGGCCCGCTTCGGTGCGGACGCCGCCACCCAGGAGTGCGGTGCGGTTGAAGCTGGTGATAATATCGCCCCGCCTGAGGCCGGCCCGCGCCGCCGGCCCGTTGGGAGTGACGCTCTGCAGGAGCGCCCCGATCGAGTCGGTCTCGCGGGCCCGCATGTTCACGGTCACGCCGAGTCGGGAGCGACGGGTGGTGAGTACCTTCACCCGCCACTCCCCCGGGGGCGCCACCCGTTCGATCATCGTGTCGATCGACGGATAGGGCTCCTGGGCAGCGAGCGGCACGGTTGCCGCGAGCAGAACGAGTACGGGGAGAAGTTGCCGCTGCATCGAGGAAATCACTCCGCCATCGCGGTCCGGCTGGCGCCACCCGCTGGTCGCCACGGGCCTCAGAATCCGACCTGGCTGGCGCGGGTCACGTGGACGTCCACCAGCGCGTCGAGCAGGCCCACCCGCTGGCGCCAGAGCTGGAGAACCTCGGAGCCGTTCCGGCGACCAGCCGCCTGGCGTGCCAGCTCGAGCTGCTGATCCACCTGGGCGATGCGGTCCTCGAGCTGACCCGCCAGGCGGGCAGTCGTCCCGTCGGTGATCCGCTCATCGGGGTTATACGACTGGATCAGCTGTTCGAGCTGGTCGGAGCGGGTCATGACGGAGTCGATGGCCAGCTCCGACCGATCCCGCCCCCGGTCCGCCTGCCGCGCCAGCACCACGAGCGTCAGGCCCGCGGCCAGCGCGACCCCGATGCCGGCCACCCAGCGCCGGCGGCGGTGCCGCCGATCGGCATTCAGCCGAGAACGGAGGAGCGGCCACTGGTCGCGGGCAGGACGGAGCGCGGGGAGCGCCCTGAGCCGGGCCGCCCGCTGATCCAGCCGGGCCGCTTCGGATTGGCACTCCGGGCAGGCGGACAGGTGGTCACGAGCCGTGGCCAGTCCGGGCTCGAGCCCGCGCTCACGGAGCGCCACCAGCTGTTCGAGTGAAAGGTGGGTCATGCGAGCCCCCGCTCCTCCCCAAGCCAGCGCCGGAGTCGGGTATGGGCCCGCGCGAGCTGGGACTTCGAGAAGCTGACCGTCTTCCCCATCAGACCCGCGATCTCCTCGTGGGTGTAGCCCTCCACGTCGTGGAGCCAGACCACCGCCCGGCTGGTCTCGGGCAGACGTTCGAGCGCCGCCTCGAGGTCCATCCGCAGCCCGCTATCCTGCCGCGCACCGGTGGGCCGGTGGAATTCCTCGTTCAGCTCGTCGGCGTCGCGGTACTTGTTCCGGCGCAGGCGCATCAGCGCCTTGCTCGCCGCGATCGTACGGACCCAGCCCCAGAGACTGCCATCTCCGCGGTACTGCTGGATGTTGCGACAGACCTCGAAGAAGGTCTCCTGGAGCACATCTTCCGCGTCCTCGACCGTCCGACAGATCCGCCGGGCCAGGTTGTAGACGGGGACCTCGTAGGTCCGGTAGACCCGCTCGAGCGCGTCCAGATCCCCGGCGCGAGCCCGGGCCAGTACGGCATCGGCTTCGGTCAACACGAGAAGTTCAGCCATGGCATCGGGAAAGATGCCCAGCCGGCGGTGAAGGTTGCAGGGGCGTTTACCGGAGACCGGAGCTGACCGGCCGACCGGAGGGCCCCGCTCGGTGTCGATAAACCATTTGACGGCAACTGCTTAGTGCGCGGAACGACGCCGCTGTCTGGCCCCATCCCGCCACGACGGAAGGGGGAGTGGATGGGATTCGGTTGCGCTGCTCCAGGCAGGGACCGGGACCGCAGACGCCGCTACATTTCCGACCATGACGTCGACCGCTTCCGCCCCGCCATCCGCCCCCAAGCACTGGCTCCATCACCTCGAGGACGAGGCCGACGCGGCGTTCCTGTATCGGGCGCTCGCCGGTCTCGAGCGCGACCCGAAACGATCCGCACTCTATCGCAAACTGGCAGCGGTCGAGGATCGCCACGTCGCCATCTGGGAGAAACTGCTCGGGGACCACGGCCACGCGGTGCCACGCCTCAGTCCCAGCCTTCGCGCTCGCGGCATGGCGTGGATGGCGGGTCGATTCGGCCCCGGCTTCCTGGCCCCGCTGCTCTACGAGGAAGAGGGCCGCGAAGTAAAGGGGTACCTGAACCTGTACCGGTCAGCGCCCGGTGGGGCAGCCGGGGAGGCGGCCCTCACGCTGGCGAAGGAATCGGCCGCCCATGCGGAGTCGCTCGCGGGCCTGGTCGGCGCCACGGGAGAGCCGTGGCACAAGACCGGTGCGGGCGGGATGCTGCGCAACCTGGTGTACGGGTTCAACGATGGCCTCACGGCCAACTTCGGTCTGATCGCCGGCATGCTCGGCGCCCAGGGGGAACTGAACCTCGCCGCCCATTCGGTCGCGGTCGCGGGGATCGCCGGCATGGTGGCCGACGCGCTGTCGATGGGGGCGTCGGGGTACCTGGCGGCCAAGAGCGAGCGTGAGGTGCACGAGCACGAGATCGCGATGGAGCGCGAAGAGATCCGGCTGATGCCCGAACTCGAGCGTGAGGAGCTCTCGCTCCTCTACCAGGCCAGGGGCATACCGGAGACCCAGGCCGGTGAGATGGCCGCACGCGTCATGGAAGACCCCGAGCGCGCCCTGGAGGAGAAGGTCCGGGAGGAACTCAAGATCGGCGAGGCCAGCTCCACGCCGTTGCGCGAGGCCTGGATCACGGGCACGGCCACGGCGGTCGGCGCGTTCATTCCGGTCGCCCCGTTTCTCCTGACCACCGGCCCCCTCGCCATCTGGACCAGTTTCGGGATCGCGATGCTGGCGCACTTCGGTGTCGGAGCCACCCGGAGTTTCTTCACCGGACGGGGAGCGTTCCGCAGCGGGTTCGACATGTTCGTGGTGGGTCTCGGAGTAGCGGCGGTGGGGTACCTGGTTGGGGATTGGGTGGTGAAGTTGCTGTAGTCGGGCGACGGGGCGACGGGGCGACAAGACGACGGTGCGAAAAGGCGCAAAGGCGACAGGACGACCAAGCGACGGCTAGTCAGCGCGGCAATGAGTACCGGACCGCGTTGGTTCGCCTCCTGCCTCCTCCGCGGAGCTTCCTAGCTTCGACCATGGCTCGACTCCTGTTCGTCCGCGAAGTCGCCGCGCTCCTTGCGGCGAGTGACTGGACCGTGATCGCCAGCGCCGGCAGGCTCAGGCAGTTTCGCCACGGTCACCGGCGCGGGGCGATCACGCTGTCCGGGACCGATAGTGTGGAGACCCCGCGGGGAATTCTGCGCCGGGTGTTGCAGGCTGCGGGGTTCCCCCAGATGGGCAGCGGCCGGTGAGATACGTCGTTGTCCTCGAACGGGGCGGGAGCAGCGTCGGAGCCTGGGTGCCTGACCTGCCCGGCTGTGTCGCCATCGGGGAGTCGGAGGGTGAAGCTCTCCGGTTGGTTCGGCAGGCGATCGAATTGCACATCGAGGAACTGCGGATCGGCCGAGACCCGGTGCCGGAGGCGACCACCACCGTCACCTTCGTCGACCTCCCCTAGGGTGTCGTGCTCCTGCCCTGGCGAGTGCGCCAGCCCAGCCTGACAGCTGCCATCACCGTCTTCTACCCGACCACGATATTGATCAGCCGGTTGGGCACGTAGATCACCTTCTTGATCTCCTTGCCATCGAGGAATTTGCTCACGGTCGGATTCGCCAGCGCCCGCTCCAGCGCGGTCTCCTGGTTCGCACCATTCGGCACGATGACCTTCGCCCGGGTCTTCCCGTTCACCTGGACCGGCAGCTCGATCTCCTTGGCCACGACCAGCCGCTCATCCCAGGCGGGCCACCCGGCGTCGAAGACCGTGGTGCTGTGTCCCAGCCGCTCCCAGCACTCCTCGGCGAAGTGCGGGGCCAGCGGCGCGACCATGACGACAAGGTCCTGGATGATCGCCCGGTCCCGGCAGCCCGCCTCCCGCAGATGATTCACCAGCTCCATCAGAGCGGCGATCGCGGTGTTGTAGTGCAGGTTCTCCAGGTCCTCGGCACACTTTTTCCGGGTCGCATGCCAGCGGGTGACGAGATCCTCCGGTACCTCTTCGGATGGCTCGGCCTCCCCGACCAGCGTCCAGACCCGGTCGAGGAAGCGTCGCGGACCGCTGATGCCGGCGTCGCGGAAGTCGCCGCCGTCCTGCAGGGGTCCGAGGAACATCAGATACATCCGGAACGCATCGGCGCCCCATTCGGCGATGTAGTCATCGGGAATGACCACATTCCCGCGGGACTTCGACATCTTGGCCCCATCCTTCACGATCATCCCGTGGGCACGGAACTTCGAGAACGGTTCCTCGAATCCGATGTGTCCGAGGTCCTTCAGGACCATCGTGAGGAAGCGCGAATACAGGAGGTGCAGGACGGCGTGCTCGTTCCCCCCGATATAGGTGGTCACGGGGCACCACGTCCGGGTCCGGGCGGCGTCGAATGGCCGGTCGTCGAAGTCGCTGCTGGGATAACGGAGGAAGTACCATCCCGAATCGAGGAAGGTGTCTGAGACATCGGTCTCCCGCCGTCCCCGCTTCCCGCATGCCGGGCAGGGGACGTAATACCACTCCTCGTGCCGGGCGAGCGGGGAGATCCCTGAATCGTCCGGTCGGAAATCGGGTATGTCGGGCAGCAGCACCGGCAGGTCCTGCTCCGGCACCGGAACCGGTCCGCAGGCGTCGCAGTAGATGATCGGGATCGGCGGGCCCCAATACCGCTGGCGTGAAATGCACCAGTCGTGAAGCCGGTACTGCGCCACGGGCGTTCCCTTCCCCTGGCCCGCCAGCCACTCGGTGATCGCCCTGCCACCGGCGACGGCTTCCGTACCGTCGAACCGGCCGGAGTTGACCAGCCGGAACCCATCGGTTTCGGCCTCCGGCCGCTCCACCGGCGCGGAAATCGACTGCCCTTCGGCGGCCAGAACCCGGACGATATCGAGTCCGTATTTCCGGGCGAAGTCGAAATCGCGCTGGTCATGCCCCGGCACGGCCATGATGGCCCCGGTCCCGTATTCCATCAGGACGTAGTCGGCGACCCAGACGGGGATCGGCTTCCCGGTCGCGGGGTTCACGGCACTGGCTCCGGTGAACACCCCGGTCTTGTCCCGTTCGCCCACCTTCCGGGTGACCAGGTCCCGGGCCGAAGATGCCTTCAGGTACGCCTCGACCGCCGAGCGCTGTTGCGCCGAGATGAGCTTCGGTACCAGCGGGTGCTCCGGGGCCAGCACCATGAAGGTGGCCCCGAAGATGGTATCGGGACGGGTGGTGAACACGACGATGCGGTCGGCATCGGGCGACGAGCCGACGGGGAAGACGATTTCCGCCCCTTCACTCCGGCCGAGCCAGTTCCGCTGGGCGGTCCGGGTGCTATCGGACCAGTCGATCGTATCCAGATTGCGGAGCAGGCGCTCGGCGTATTCGGTGATCCGGAAGAACCACTGCTCGAGCAGGCGCTGCTCGACCGGGGTTCCGCAGCGCTCGCACAGTCCGCCTTCGACCTGTTCGTTGGCGAGCACCGTCTTGCAGTTGGGGCACCAGTTGACCGCCGCCTTCTTGCGGTACGCCTTCCCGGCCTTGAACAGCTGCAGGAAGATCCATTGGGTCCACTTGTAGTAGGCGGGGTCGGTGGTGCTGAGCGCGTGCCGCCAGTCGAACATCCCACCGATGCGCTCGAGCTGCCGGCGGAAGTTCGCGATGTTCTGCGGAATCAGTTCCCCAGGGTGCTTGCCGACCTTGAGCGCGTAGTTCTCGCTGTGAATCCCGAAGGCGTCGAAGCCGATCGGTTCGAAGACCTCGTGGCCCATGAGCCGCTTGAAGCGGCCGTAGACGTCGCTCCCAGTGAACGCGAACATGTTCCCCACGTGCAGGCCCTCGGCCGAGGGGTAGGGGAACATCATGAGGTTGTAGAACGGTCGGGTCGGCCGATCGAGGTCAGGCTGGTTGGTCCCGCGCTCCACCCAGCGGGCCTGCCACTTGGCCTCGACCACGTCCGGCCGATAGGCATCGGTTGTTGAATCCGTCATAGGGCCGGGAATTTAGGGGGTTGGGGGAGTGGGGGAATGGCCCGGGGATGGGGTTCGGCAATGGCGGAATGGGTGAATGGCGGAGTGGTGGAATGAAGTCCCATTCCGCCATTCCCCCATTCCGCCATTCTGGCAATGCCCCATTGCCCGCCCCCAGCCGGCGACCCTACCTTCCCTCACCCTCAACTCTGCCCTCCATGTCCATGGTGAACCAACGCCGCAAGTTTGTCCGCGGCATGTATTTGACCAGCGCGGCGCTGCTCCTGGGACTGGGCGTCGTCGTGATTGTAATCATGTGGCTGTTCTATGGCCGGGAACACGGGGAGGCGGGTTTCTGGGGGGCGATGCTTGGCGCATTCGGGGTCTACCTGGTGATCGGCAGTCTGGTAATGGTTTTCGGCGTCAGCTGGACGGTGCGCAATATTCTCCGGCCACTGGGCAACACCGTCGTGGTGGCGAGCCGGGTCGCGCAGGGCGACCTCACCGTGGCCGTCGCGGGGGCGGGGTCGCGCGGGGCGGACGCCCTCACCCAGGCTGTCGGCACCATGCTCACGGAGCTCCGTCAGCTCGTGGGGGCCATTCGAGCCAGCGCCCACGACGCGGCCGCCATGTCCCAGCAGATCTCCTCATCGACCGAACAGATGAGCGCGTCGACCCAGGAGGTTTCGGGGACCTGCAACGACCTGACCGAGCGGGCGACCAAGCAAGCGGCCCTGGTGCGCGGCGGTGCCGACGATGCGGGGAAGATCCTGGCGATCGCCGATACCCTGGCCACCAGCGCCGGTGAGGCCGCGGAGCGAAGCGCCAGCCTGGCCAAGCTGGCGCGGGACCACCGCGATGAGCTGAACGAGAGTTCGGCCGGGCTGGAGCACCTGGCCAAGGAGATCGAGCTGGGTGCCGAGGAGGCGGCGGCGCTGGCGGCGGCCTCGGAAGAGATCGAGAAGTTTGTCGCCCAGACCAAGGCGATTGCCCGGCAGACCCACATGCTGTCGCTCAATGCCGGCATCGAGGCCGCCCGGGCCGGGGATGAGGGGCGGGGGTTCGCCGTGGTGGCCGAGGAGGTGCGCAAGCTGGCGGGCCAGGCCGCGCAGGCGGCGACTCAGACCAGCGAGACCGTGTTGCTGGTGCAGCAGCGGGTGGCTCAGGCCCGGGAGCGGCTCATGCGGCTCGCGAGCGGGGGCTTGGCCGCGCGGGAGACGGCGCGCAAGGCCGCCGAGGGACTGGCCCGGGTAGCTACGGAAGCCCACCAGACCGACGAATGGAGCAGACAGATCTCGCAATCGTCCGGAGAGGTCAGGGCTCTGGTCGGGGGAATCGCCAGTCGAATGCAGGAGGTCTCGAGCGGCACCGAGGACGTAGCGGCTGCCGCCCAGGAGATTGCCGCGAGCGCCCAGGAGCTGTCGGCATCCACCCAGCAGGTCGCCGCCTCGGCGCTCGCCCTGTCGGAAACGGCACAGGGATTGTTCAACCAGGTAGGGAAATTCAAGGTCTAGCTGGGCCGGCACCGTCCCGCGGGACGCCGAACCGCTCGGCCTTGAGAGCGGCCAGCGTACGCCGGAAGTGGCGCAGCCCCCGGGCGTTGGGGTAGCGGTCGAGCAGTCGGCGGATCTCTCGCATGGCACGGCCGGGGTCGTCCAGGGCCTTCTCGTAGACATCGGCCAGGGCCAGCCCGATGCGAATGTCATCCTGGGCCCCCAGGGTCCGACCCTCGCGAAACTCCTCCAGCTCGATCCTGGCCGCTTGCGGAAGCCGCAGCGGACCCGCCAGCAGCGCGGCGCGGCGCGTCTGGGCCTGGGCCTCTCCCTTTGCCGCAAGCACCGAGTATTCCGCGGCCGCCGCGTCGGTTTCGCCGCGCGCCAGCATCGCCTCGATGTAGGAGTAGCTTCGCCGATGGGGCGTGAGACCGATATTGTGAAGCATTTCGGTGACCAGATCGACCACCGGGTCGAGGACACCATCGAGTACCGCGTGGATCAGCCCGTACACCGACCACAGCGCCGCGACCAGCAGGAGCGCCCGGGGAGTGATGCCCGTGAGCCAGAGGACCACGGCCACGACGGTACCGGCGCCGAGCAGGAAGGCCGCGGCGTAGCGGATGAGATCGAACGGATCAGAGGAAGTGTGCCGGCCCATACGGTGCGGTGCGAGGAAAAGGAGGAAGGTGCCCGAACTTAGGATCGGCCCGGGGCACCGGCAAGTTGACAGCGGACGGGGTCCGGCCTAAATCCCTCCGGTCCGCGCGAGGTCATCTCTAATGGGAGCCTTTCCGTGTCTGACGAGCTCACCCGTCGCCAGTTCCTCGGTGCCACCGGCGCCGCGCTCGCGGCCGGCACCCTGGCGCGCCCGTCGGGCTCGCCATTCGAGGCCCCGGCGATCGTGCTGCGCGGCGCGAGTCGACCGACGGCCGTCGGCTCGGCCAATGGGCTGCGCGGCATCGCCCTCGCGATGCAGATGGTCAAGACCGGCGCAGACACCCTCGATGCCGCCGTCGAGGGGGTGAAACTCCAGGAACTCGACCCCGCGGACAACTCCGTGGGTTACGGCGGGCTGCCCAACGAGGAGGGGGTCGTTCAACTCGACGCCTCCTGCATGCACGGCCCCACCAGGCGGGCCGGCGCCGTGGGCGCGCTCGAGAACATCAAGACCCCCAGCGAGGTGGCCAGACTGGTCCTCAAGTACACCAACCATATCCTGCTGGTCGGCGAGGGCGCCAAGCGGTTCGCGCTGTCCTACGGCTTCAAGGAGGAGGAACTCCTCACCCCCGAAAGCCGCGAGCTCTGGCTCCGCTGGCGCGCCAACCGGGGCCCGGCCGACGACTGGCTCGACGTCCCGGACGCGGAAGCCATCCTGCCGCGGCCCACCGGGACGGTGAACCTGAATGTCGTGAACGCGCAGGGGGAGATTTCTTCGGTCACGACCACCAGCGGCCTGGCCTGGAAGCTGCCCGGCCGGGTCGGCGACTCGCCGATCGTCGGAGCAGGCCAGTACACCGACAACGACGTTGGCGCGGCGGGATCGACGGGCCGGGGCGAGAGCAACATCATGGTGTGCGGCGGCTTCCTGACCGTCGAGCACATGCGGCGCGGAATGAAGCCGACCGACGCCGCCCTGGAAACCCTCAAACGGGTGTTGGCCCTCACGCCTCCCCGGCTGTTGCATCCCAACGGCCGGCCCAGGTTCAGCCTCAATTTCTACGCGCTCAACAAGAAAGGCGAGGTCGGGGCCGCTTCGCTCTACCCGAGCAGTTTCGCCACGTACGACGGGGAGAACGCCGTCACCCGAGACACCGCCTACCTCTTCGACAAGGCCCGGTAATGCGAACCAACCGACACCCCGCCCCCAACGGAGCGTGCGTCCGCCAAGCCGGCCAGGGCATCCCCCGGGCGCTCCGCGCCCTCGGGATGATGGTGGCGATGGGTCTGTCGGCCGTTCCCCTGGCCGCCCAGAGCGGCAGCAGCGCCCCGTGGCGGGACAGCTTCTATCCGTTCTTTCCCTCGCTGGGGAACAACTTCCCGCTGATCGCCATGCACTTCGAGCAGCGGCAGGCGGCGGACTACTTCGCCCGTTCCCCGTACGCCGGACTGTTCTCGCTCGACGTTGGCCATGGTTTCACGGGTGCCCGCATGGCGATGGCCCGATTCCACGCGCCGCTCCTCAAGGACGGGTGGCGTCTGGCCGCCAGAATCGGCACCACCCGCGAAACCCGGCTGGGGTACTACGGCCTGGGCAACGATGCGGTCTTCGACAAAGGGCTGGTCACCAAGAATCAGCCGCACTACTACGAGGCCCGCCGGGCCCGCTACTTCGGCAACCTGGAAATCAGCCGGCGCATCGCCGGGCCGCTGTACCTGGCGGGCGCGGGCGATATCGAGCGCAGCAATCTGAGCGATCTCAGCCGGCCGTCGCTCTTTCGAACCCAGGTCGGCTCCAACGACCTGTCGGACACCGATGTGCGCGGCCGGGTCAGCCTGATCCTGGATGCGAGGGATAACGAGTTCAACACCACCAAAGGAGTGTTCGCCCAGGCCTCAGTCGGCGGCGGTACCGGCGGGGACGGGTATTCCAGGGTCACGGCCGACCTGCGCGGATACCTGCCGATCCGCGAAGGCACCGTGCTCGCGGTGCGGGTGGCGGGATCAGGGCTTTCCTCCAAGGCCCCACTCAACGCGCGTTTCGAAGTGCCGATGTGGGAAGGCGAGGTCAGCGTGCTGGGCGGCGCCTATTCACATCGCGGTCTCCGGTTCCAGCGCCTGGCCGGACGCGGAGTGCTGTTCGCGGGCGGGGAGCTGCGGCACGACCTCCTCAATCTCGGTGACCTGGGCGCCTTCACCCTGTTCGGGTTCTTCGATGCGGGCCGGGTGTTCGAACCGAAGGCATTCAAGCTCACCACCAAGGACATGAAGCTGGGCGGGGGCGGCGGGCTGGCGATCCGCCTGCTGCGTTTCACCATCTGGACCTTCAACTTCGGCGGCGGGCCGGATGGCTTCGAGTTCAGCGCCGGATCGGGGTGGTCGTTCTAGGGGCGAGGGCGACAAGTCGACGAGGCGACACGGCGATGGACCCTGCCTCCGGCCGCCGGGACGGCGAGGCCACGCGCGAGCGACTGCTCCGGGCGGCGCTCGACCTCTACACCACTGCCGGCTTCACCGGGACCACCACACCCGCACTCGCCGCCCGCGCCGGGGTCGCCGAAGGCACCATCTATCGCCACTTCGCCAGCAAGGAACAGCTGCTCAACGCCGCCCACCGGAAGGCCATCGACTGGGGGCTCGAGGCGCTGGCCGCGCTCGAAGCGGACCGGGTGCGCCGGGGACCGGAACGGCTGGCGCTATTCGGGCGCCAGATCGTGGACAAGGCCGCCCAGGACCCGCCGCTCGTTCGCATGCTGCTCTCGACCGCAAACGACCCGTTTCTTGACGAGCCCAGCCGCGCAGCCCGGCGCGGGGTTCGCGAGGGGTTGACCCAGTTGATCGCGATGTGCAAGTCCGACGGCCAGGTCGGGTCGGGTCCGGCGGAGGTGTGGGCGGACATCTGGCTGGCGATCGTCGCCTGTGCCGCTGAGCGCGTGGCTGGCGGCGAATGGCTCTCGGAGGGCGCCCAAACCGGGCTTGCCCTCGAAGCCGCCTGGAGCGCTATCGCCGCGCGCGCCCCGGGAACAGGGTGAGCTCCCGCGGCGGCGTGGGCGCATCGACCGACCATCGAAGCACCCGGGTTCGACCGCCGGCCAGCGGCCGGATCACCCACGCGCCACTCTCGAAATAGGCGATCGAGTCACCCGACCATCGGGTCGGCACGGACCCGGCCGCCGCGACGGTCGCCAGGGAGTCCCCGCCGAGTCGCACGCAAATTCCGCCGCCGTCACAGTTGACGGCCGTGCCAAATGGTGGATCCCCCAGCAGAACGGTCAGGGCGGAATCGGCGGCGGCCCGCTCGACATCCCCGACCCCGGCGATCGCCAGGTCGCCGGGGGGAGCCGGACTGGCCCGAACCGTCCCGCCGACCCGCAGGTAGATCCGGGTGCCATCGGGCGCCCAGGCCAGGGCGTCGGGGACGGCGCCTTCGATCTCGGTCCGCCGCTCCGCCCCATTCAGAAGATTCATGACGACCAGCCAGCGTTCGCGGGAATGGCCCGGCGCGCTCGAGCGGACGAAGGCCAGCATGGTGCCGTCCGGCGAGAGCGCGGGCAGTCGCTCGTCTAGCCGGGTGAAGGTGATCTGATAGCGAACTCCACCGGCGCTGCTGGAGGCGAACAGGTCCCCTGATCCGGCTTCGCCATCGGCGGCGAAGACCACATAGGCCTCTTCGCCGATGTCGAGCTTGTTGGAGAGCGGCGAGAGACTGCCGCGGCAGGATCCCAGCAGGAAAACGACTCCAAGGAAACAGGTGAAGGGTGAAAGGTGAAAGGTGAAGGGTGAAAGGTGAACCGGGTGTAGTCCGTGGGCCGGGCCCAACGGAGGGGGAGTCTCGGAAACTCTCCTTCGCCATTCACCTTTCACCCTTCACCTTTCACCTTTCACCCTTCACCGCTTCCCTCACCGTTGCCTCCATCAGCCACCATCCCTCGGGATCCAGCTGAAGCTCCCGTGGTGGCGTGCGAACTCCCTCGATCTGGATCTTCGTTTCCCGCCCTTCGACGTCGACGACTCGGGTGGTTCCATCGACTCTGAGCGCCAGCCCGGGCATCCGGTAGAGTCCCCACCCCTCCGGTTGCACCTGACGGATGGCCAGCGTGAGCCGGCTCCCCTGGTGGCGCCAGACGACCTCGAGTTTCGGATATCCCGGCTGAGTCAGCGCCTGCCGGAAGTACCAGTCGAGGTCCCTGCCGGCGGCGGCGCTCATCTCCCGGGCGAAGTCGGCGGACAAGGCGGTCGAATCGCGAAATCGGGCGTAGAAGCCGCGGATGCCGGCCTGGAATGCCGTGTCACCCATCAGGCCGCGCAGGGTGTGAAGCACCCAGCCGCCTTTCTGGTAGTTGTTGCTGTTGAGCAGACCCATCAGGTCGCGTGCTTCGACGTCCAGAATCGGTCGTTCGGTCGCCTTGGATCGAACCACGGTCTCGGCGGTCTGGCGCATCCTCCCCCGGAAAGCGGTGTCGCCATCCGTCTGGCGCAGCCAGAGGGCGGCGAAGTAGGTAGCGAATCCCTCGCTCAGCCAGAGGTGGTGCCAGTCGTCCTCCGTGACCGCGTCGCCGAACCACTGGTGAGCCGTCTCATGCGCGACGGTGAGTTCACTCAGGCGGCCGGCGGCGATCGCCCTGGTGTCGTAGAAGACGGCGGTCGGGTTTTCGGCGCCGCCGAAAATCGTGGTGGACTGCACGTGCGACAGTCGGTCGTAGGGGAACGGGCCGATCAGCGCGCTGAAGTAGTCGACCATGCCCACGGCCCGGCGGAACGGACCGTCGACCGCCTTGGCCGAATCCTCGTGGAAGGTCACCGCCGCGACCGGAACGCACCGGACCGCGCACCCGCCTTCACCGAGCGCGGTGGTCTTCAATGGACCGGCGCCGATGACCATGCCGTACGATGGGATCGGCTGGCGCATCCGGAAATGCCACAGCCGGCGCCCGCGTACCAGGGTATCCAGCTTCTCGAGCGTCCCGTTGGCAATCACCGTCATGGCGGGAGGGGCCTCGACGTGAAAGGCCACCGTCGCCTTGTCGCTGGGGTGGTCCTCGAGCGGCAGCCAGCGGTGGGCCCGGTCCGGCCAGTTGTCCGCGAAGACGGTGCGCCGCCCACTGGAATCGGTACGGATGATCAGCCCGTCGGAGGCCGTGCCGTGGTACCGGATCGAGGTCTGCAGGGTGTCGCCCGCGCCCTTGGTATGCGGGATGTAGACACCCCCATCCAGGTTCCGGGCGAACGTGATCCGGGCAAGCCGGCGCTCTCCGGTCCCGTCGGTGAGCACCCGCACGACCCGGAAGGTGGAGTCGAACTGCACTTCGACCGGTTCGCTGCTTCGCAGCAGCCAGGTGGTCTGCATGACCCCGACGAAGTGCGTTCCGGTGTCTCCGATCACGATCGTCACGTCATGGTGCAGTGCATCGTGACGGGGTCGGGGCGTGTCGGCCCGAACCGCGAGGGGAGCCTGC
This sequence comes from uncultured Gemmatimonadales bacterium, assembly GCA_963709905.1. Classification (GTDB taxonomy): domain Bacteria; phylum Gemmatimonadota; class Gemmatimonadetes; order Gemmatimonadales; family GWC2-71-9; genus JADJOM01. The sequence goes on along the minus strand of CAVPYI010000001.1, from coordinate 931,302 downwards.
AAGGCGAGAAGGATGGAGAGCAGCACGGAGCCGGGGAGTTGTCAGTGCGGTGGCGGTCGGAAAGTAGTCGGAGGTGATCAGTGAGAAGTGAGAAGGAACCACGATCGTCACATTCCTCACACCTCACTGCTCACTGCAAGGTGGCCTTGTAGAACTCGAGAATGTTCGTCCACGCCCGCTCCACTTCGGGACCATCGGATCCTTTCCGCCCCGGCTTCAGGAAGCCGTGTCCGGTGGCCGGGTAGAACTCGTAGCGGAAGCTGGCGCCAGCGGCCTTCATCTGACGGTCGACAGCGGGGAGGGCGGAGTTGATCCGCGCGTCCTCCTCGCCATAGACGCCGAGTATCCCGGCCCTGATGCCACTCATGTCGGCCGAGTCCGGTGCGGATCCGTAGCATACGACTGCGGCCTTGAGCTTCGGGTTCGTGGTGGCGTAGCGGAAGCTGCGGGCGCCGCCCCAGCAGAAGCCGATCGTTCCGATGTGACCCGGGGTCACCGCGGGCAAGCCGTTCAGATAGGAATAGGTCGCGTCGAGATCGGCGGTGACCGCTTCGGGCACCAGCAGGGCGGTGAGCTTTCGGCCGGAGTCGGGATCTGCCGGCGTGATTCCGAAACGGGTGGAGAGCAGATCCGGCACGATCGCCACGTAGCCGGCCCCCGCCAGGCGGTCCGCGACCGTTGGCTCCCAGGCGGTGAGGCCGAAGACCTCATGGATCACGATCACGGCCGGCGCGCGGTCCTTGCGCTCGGGGTAGGCGACGTAGGCGCGGATGGAATCGCCGGCAGCCGTCTTGATGAAGATCCACTCGCCATGGGTCGTGGCCGGTAAGCGGTGAGCGGTGAGCGGTGAGCGGACCACCCCCACCGTCCACATCAGCGCCACGCCGGCCAGAAAGCCCACCAGACTCATCGCCACCAGGGACCCTGCACCACGTCTCGACATGTAAGGCTCCCCCCATTTGCATCACCTGTGGCCCTTCACCCTCTACTTCTTGAACAACTTCGCAAACACCCCGCTCTCCTCGGCGCCTTCCAGCGCGTCGGCGAAAGCGTTCATCCCGGTGAATCGTTCGCCCGGTTCGAGAGCCATGGCCTTTCCAAGCACCGCTTCCAGCCGCTGCGGCAGATCCTGCTTGATTTCCCGCACCAGCTTGGGCTTGCCGCGCAGCCGGGCGATCATCATTTCCTGGGCATTCCGGCCCTGGAATGGGAGCTGACCGGTGAACATCTCGAAGCCCAGGATGGCCAGGGCGTAGACGTCGCTTCGCGGATCGAGCGGCTTGCCCCGAATCTGCTCGGGGCTCATGAACTCGGGCGTACCGAGCACGATCCCCGTGGCAGTCAGTTTGGCGACCTCGGGCTCCTGGCGGCGTTCCTTGGCGAGCCCGAAATCCATGATAACCGCGCGGACGCCGGCCGGTCCCTTGTCGTCGGGAACCAGCATGACGTTTTCCGGCTTGAGGTCGCGATGGATGATCTGGAGGTCGTGGGCGTGCTGGAGGCCCCGACACATCTGGACCAGCAGCGGCATGCCGAGATCGAGCGGCAGGGCGCCCTGGCGAACCTCTCGATCCGAGAGCAGTTCACCGGCCAGGTAGGGCATCACCAGGTAAATGAGCCCGTCTTCGGTCTCTCCGAGGCGGAGGATCCGGCAGACGTTGGTGTGCTCGAGTCGCATCGCCAGGCCGGCCTCCCGGCGCAGCCGCTCGACCGAGCTCTTGTCCTCCATCAGCTTCGGCGTGAGGACCTTGATGGCCACGGTCTCGCTCGTGGTCACGTCCTTGGCCAGATACACGTAGGACATGCCCCCTTCGCCCAGCCGTTTGCCGACCTCGTAACGCTGGTCGAGGAGGGAGTTGGACAGATTGCTCGCGCGGTCCATCCCCGGTCCGCGCTTGACCGCAGCCTGGCGTACCAGGGTCCGCAGTCCGGCGCTGGTGGCCTGCGCCGGCGTGGCGCCGGAGACCTCGACCAGCGGGCTGCCGTCCTGGGGACAGAAGCGGGCCGGATCGGAGTAGACCCGGTTGCAGCGGGGACAACGGCGGCTGCTCAATCGCGGTACCGGTTACGGCCGTCGACCTTGGCCTTGTAGAGGTTCTGATCGGCGAGCTTGAGGAGGGCCTCGCCGTCCTGCACCCGCTCATCGGGGAAGCAGGCGATGCCGACGCTGATCGTGACCCGGATCGACCGCTGGCCCTCGCCGAAGTCGGTGGAGGCGACCTTCTTGAGAATACGGTCCGCGAAGATCCGGGCGCCGCTGGGCTGGGTCTCCGGCAGCAGCACGACGAACTCCTCTCCGCCGTAGCGGGCCACGATGTCCACGGTACGCTGCTCGCGGCGGAGGATGGCGCCGAGCTGGCGCAGCACGCCGTCTCCCGCCAGGTGTCCGTGGGCGTCGTTGATCATCTTGAAGTTGTCGACGTCCACCATCAGGCAGGCCAGCGCGGTATTGTACCGGTTGGCCCGTTCGATCTCCTGCACCAGTTTGTCCGCCAGCGCGCGGCGGTTGTAGGTCTCGGTGAGCGGATCGGTTTCCGCGAGCGTCTTCATCTGCTCGCGGCCGATGACCGCGCTCTCCAGGTCGTACGCCTTCTCCAGCGCCTGGGTCGCGGCCCGGATGACCTGCTCGGCGAACGCGACGTCGGAATGGTTGAGCGGCGTGTCCTCGATCGTCGTGCGCAGGAAGAAGACCCCCGCCCGCTGGTCCTTCATCACGAAGGGAATCGCGATCGCCGACCGGGTCGGCACCTTGAATCCCTCGTTCTCCCACTCCGACCGGGCCACGGCGTACAGCGGGTCGGTCGCGACATCGGTCACCAGGACGGTTTGCCGGGTATCCAGGGCCCGGCGGATCTCCGGGTAGCGACGGAGGTCGATACGGAGATCCCGGAGCATCGGATTCTCGTACGACGCGACCACCGTGGCCTCTTCTTCGGCGGGCGTCGCGAAGATCAGCGAGCACTTCGAGATCTTGAGCCCGCGCGCGACCCGGCGGACCAGAATGTGGTAGATCTCCTCCGGCTTGAGGGAAGCCGTCACTTCCTGGAGGATATCCACCATCTCGGAGCGGGTCCGCGCTTCGGCCCGCGCCAGGTTGAGCTCGCGCCCGACCCGGAGATGGGCTTTCACCCGCGCCAGCAGCTCGCGGACCCGGAACGGCTTGGAGATGAAGTCCGCGGCCCCCAGGCCGAGCGCGCGCACGGTCGCTTCCTCCGGCGGCATCGACGAGATCATGAGCACCGGCACGTCCTGGACCCGCGGGTCGCCTTTCACCCGTTCGAGCAGCTGCAGGCCATCGGCGCCCGGCATCATGATGTCGAGCAGCAGCAGGTCGTACTGGTCGCCCCCCAGCCGGTCGAGCAGGTGCTCGCCACTGGTGACCGTTACCACCTCGTACCCGTTCTCCTTGAGGATCCAGGAGAGCGTGCGGGTGAGGGCCTGGTCATCATCCGCGACGAGGATTTTCGGCGCCACGCTCATCCCCTGACCAGCCGCTCGAAGAGGTCCTGATCCACATTGCCCCCGCTCAATACCGCGACCACGGGGCCCATGCCGCCGACCCGGTTGCCGAGCAGGGCCGCGGCGGTCACCGCGCCGGAGGGCTCGACCCGGAGTCCCTGCCGGTTGAACAGCCAGCGTACGGCGCCGGCGATCTCTTCATCGGTGACCTGAATCGCCCGGTGCACCCGGGATTGCAGCAGCTCCCAGGGCAGCGTGCCGATCGCGGGAGGCAGCAACCCATCGGCCAGGCTGTGGGGGCCGTCGGTGGTCACCGGCCGCCCGGCCGCGAGCGCGGCCGACAGCTTGGGGGCCCCGACCGGTTCGACACCGACGATGTCGATCTCGGGCCGCAGCGCCTTGAGGGCGACCGTGATGCCGGCGAGCAGTCCGCCACCGCCCACCGGCACGAGGACCGTGGTCACGGCGGGCACCTGTTCCAGGATTTCGAGCCCGCAGGTGCCCTGCCCCGAGATCACGTCGGGGTGCTCGAACGGCGGGATCATGGCCAAGCCATCCTCGCGGGCGAAACGCTCGGCTCGCTGCTGCTGCTCGGCGGACCGGGTCTTGCCCGCGAAGATCACTTCGCCGCCATGGGCGCGTACCCCCGCCACCTTCACGGCGGGCGCCGATTCGGGCATGACGACCACGCTGCGAATGCCGAAGCGCCTGGCGGCCCAGGCGACGGCCTGGCCGTGATTCCCGCTGGACGAGGTCACCACGCCGCGGGCCCGCATCGTCGGGTGCAGCCGGGCGAGCGCGGTGTGAGCACCGCGGACCTTGAAGGCCCCGATGGGCTGGAGATGTTCGCACTTGAGCCACACGGGCCGACCGGCGACTTCGACCATCGGCGTGCGTACCGCGACGCCCCGGAGCAGGCCCGCCGCCTCCCGGATGGTCTCGAGCGAGACCGGTGGGCCGGCCGCCGGCGCCGAGGTGGTCACCGGGCGAACCTACGGGCGGAACGGCGCCGGGGCAAGCAAGCGGCTGCGAATGCCCTCATTCGTCCACCTCAGTGGCCGCGGCCGCCTCGGCGCCTTCCACTTCTTCGCTCACGATCCGCGCGACGTCGACCACTTCGTCGCCGGCGTCGAGGTTCATGACCCGGACGCCCTGGGTATTCCGGCTGATGACCCGGATGCCCTCAACCGGCTGGCGGATCAGGACCCCGTGCCGGGTGATGAGCATCAGCTCGTCGTCCGGCTGGACCTCCTTCAGGGCCACGAGGACGCCGGTCTTCTCGGTGCGCTTGAGGGTGATGATGCCCTTGCCCCCGCGCTTCTGCACCCGGTAGTCGGACAGCTCGGACCGCTTGCCGTAGCCCTTGGCGCTCACCACCAGCAGGGTCGCGTCGCGACGGATCACGACCATGCCGATGACCCGATCGTCCTTGTCCAGCGCGATCCCCTTCACCCCCGTGGCCACCCGACCCATCTCGCGGACATCGCCCTGGTGGAACCGGATGCTCATGCCGTCCGCCGTGGCCAGGACGATGTCGCTGGATTCGTCGCAGACCTGCACGTCGATGAGCTCGTCGTCGTCGTCGATGTTGATGGCGCGGATGCCATTGGAGCGGACATTGCCGTATTCCGCCAGGCTGGTCTTCTTCACGGTCCCGTTGCGGGTGGCGAAGATCAGGTGGCGGTCGGGGCTGAACTCGCGCACGCCCACCGTCGCGGCGACCCGCTCGTCGGGCTTGATGGCGATGCAGTTCACCACCGGCTTGCCCCGGCTGGCCCGGCCCCCCTGCGGGATCTCGTGGACCTTCAGCCAGTACACCTGCCCGGTGTTGGTGAAGAACATCAGGTAATCGTGGGTGCTCGCGATGAACAGGTGCTCGATCCAGTCTTCTTCCTTGGTCGTAGCACCCATCAGCCCGCGGCCGCCGCGCCGCTGGCGGCGATAGGTGGTCACCGCGATCCGCTTGATGTAGCCGCTGTGCGAGATCGTGATGACCATGTCCTCCTCGGCGATGAGGTCTTCCACCGAGAAGTCGTCCTGGTCGGCGACGATCTCCGTCCGCCGATCGTCGCCGAACTTCTTGACGACCTCGTCCATCTCCCCCTTCAGGATCGCCATGCGCCTCGGCTTGGAGGCCAGGATGGCCTTGAGCTCCTTGATCGTCGTGTGGACCTCCTTGAGCTCGCTGTCGAGCTTCTCGATCTCGAGCCCCGTCAGCTTGGCCAGCCGCATGTTGAGGATGGCGTCGCTCTGCTTTTCGGACAGCCCGAACCGCTTGCGGAGCCGGGCGTCCGCATCAGGCACGTCCTTGGACTTGCGGATGATCTCGACGACCGCATCGATGTTGTCGACCGCGATCTTGAGCCCGTCGAGGATGTGCTCGCGCGCCTGCGCCGCGTCGAGATCGAACTGCGTGCGGCGGACGACAACCTCGTGCCGGTGCTCGACGAAGCGTTCCAGCACGTCCTTCAGGTTCATCACCCTGGGCGCGCCCCGGTCGAGCGCCAGCATGATCACGCCGAAGGTGGACTGCATCGCGGTGTGCTTGTACAACTGGTTGAGCACCACGTTCGGGATGGCGTCCCGCTTGAGCTCGACCACCAGCCGGACCCCTTCCTTGTTGCTCTCGTTCCGGGCGTCGGAGATGCCCTCGAGCCGCTTCGAGGTCACCAGGTCCACGACGGACGCGTGGAGCCGCTCGATGCTGACCTGGTACGGCAGCTCGGTGACCACGATCTGGCTCTTGCCGCCGGCCTTCTCCTCGATCCGGGCCCGGGCCCGCATCTGGACCCGGCCCCGACCCGTCTCGTAGGCCTCCTTGATCCCCTGCCGGCCGTAGATGAAAGCGCCGGTCGGGAAGTCGGGACCCTTGATGTGCCGGGTCAGCTCGGCGATCGTGGCCTCGGGATTGTCGATCAGCACCTGCACGGCCTTGGCGACCTCGCGCAGGTTGTGCGGCGGGATGTTGGTCGCCATCCCGACGGCGATCCCGCTGGAACCGTTGATCAGGAGATTGGGGATCTTCGCCGGCAGGACCGTCGGCTCCCGCAGGCGGTCGTCGAAGTTGGGCTGAAAGGCGACCGTGTTCTTGTCGATATCCTCCAGCGCGGTGACCGCCACCTCGGTCAGTCGCGCCTCGGTGTACCGGTAGGCGGCCGCGTTGTCGTCGATCGTACCGAAGTTGCCCTGCCCGTCGATGAGCGGATAGCGCAGGGCAAAGTCCTGCACCATGCGGACCAGCGCATCGTACACCGAGCTGTCGCCGTGCGGGTGGTATTTGCCCAGCACATCACCTACGACCGTCGCCGACTTCTTGTAGGGCCGCCCCGGCACCAGCCCCAACTCGTTCATCGAATACAGGATCCGGCGGTGCACCGGCTTGAGCCCGTCACGCACGTCGGGCAGCGCCCGCGAGACGATTACGCTCATCGAGTAGTTGATGAACGACTGCTGCATCTCCTCTTCGATGAGCCGAGGCAGGATGCGCTCGCGCTGGGTGGGGCCGGTCATGCGGGTCCGTAGGATGGAGTTGAGTGGCGGCCAGGGGCCGGTCCGAGAACGGCGGAATATAGCCGGGGCGGGGGTCGCTTTGCAACCGGCGAGACCGGTCGCAAGTCCTTCAAAAACAGATACTTATGGCGCAGGCCGCGGGTATCGCAAAGCCCTCTCCCGACGCCGCCGAAACCGGGCCCCGAGGGACCATTCCGCCATCCCCGGATCGGAAGCGCAACACGGTATCGGCTAATGCGCACGCAGCACCCGGCTCGCGGGTCCCGTCTCAAGTCCCCCCAGCCCCGGGCCGATGCTGACCATGAGGGCGTCCGGCCTGCCCCGGTTGGCGGGCCGACACCGTCAACGCCTCCGCCCACCCCTGGCGGACGAGTCGTCTCAGAAATCCTGCCGGGGGGTACCCGTGAACGAGCTGGTGATTCACCCTGGCGCGACCGAAATCGGCAGGATCGCGCTTTCAATCGCCGTGGGAATGGCGGCGGGCTATCTGCTGTTCCGCCGGTATCAGGTGCACCTGGCCGAGGCAGAGGTCAAGGCCCGGCGCGCGCAGGAGGAGAGTGACGCACGGCTCCGGGCGATCATCGAGGCCGTGGAAGTGTCGTTGTGGGAATGGAACCCGGAGACCGGCGGGGTTCTGCTCGATGAAAACTGGAACCGGGTCCGCGGTCTCCCGGCCGACACACCACGGTCGAACAGCCTGGACGAGTGGCTGGGGACCCTGCACTCGGAGGATCGGCCGCGAGTGACCGCCGCGCTACAGGCGCACCTCAGCGACCCGACGGTGCGCTACGATGTCGAGTATCGAGTGCGAGACGGATTGGGGCGCTGGCTGTGGATCAACAGTCGCGGCCGACTGGTTTCGTGGGATGAGAACCGCCGCCCGCTCCGCATGATCGGGATCATCCAGGATGTGACTCGCCGGCGTGAGCTGGAGGAACAGGTCCGCGAGAACGCCGATCAGTTGCGGAACATCCTCGATACCGCGCCGGACGGGATCGTGGTGATCGACGCGACCGGCCGGATCGAGTCGTTCAACCATGCCGCCGAAGAAATGTTCGGCTGCCCGGCGGCCGAGGCCCTGGGCCGCAGTATTACCACCCTGATGGCGCCGGACCGGCCACAGTACGACAACGGCGCCCTGATGGATTACCTCGCGACCGGCCGCGCCGGCCTCATCGGGCGGGGCCGGGAGGTTCGGGCCTTGCGGGCGGACGGCACGATACTCCCCCTGCAGATCACCGTCAGCGAACACCGGGTCAGGGATGCGCGCAAGTTCACCGGCATTCTGCGGGACGTGAGCGATCAGCGGCTGATCGAGCAGTTGGCCCGACAGCGGCAGGACCTGGAGACCCTGCTCCACGTGGCGTCGCACGATCTGCGGGAGCCGCTCCGGTCCATCGCCAGCTTTTCCCAGATCCTGCGCGATCGCTACTCCGACCGTCTGGACGCCAAGGGGGCCGATTTTCTGACGCGGGTGGTGCGCGCGGCGGACCGGATGCGCCAGCTGATCGAGGACGTCGTAACGCTTTCGCGAGCCCGGCATGGCGATGCCGAGCTGGAGCGGGTGGAAGGCCGGGCCGTGGTCGACGCGGCGCTGGCCAGCCTGGAAGGACAGGTTCGCGCCTCGCGGGCGAAGATCGAGATCGCCAGGGACCTTCCGGTGCTGCTGGCCGACCGCCGCTGGACGATTCAGGCGGTGTACAACCTCGTGGCGAATGCGCTCAAGTTCACCCGCAACGGTGAGCCCCCGCAGATCCGGATTTCGGGGTTCACCGCGCCCGGCGAGACCGGGCTGGTCATCGCCGATCGCGGTCCGGGGATTCCGCGATCCTCCGAAGACCGGATCTTCCAGCTGTTCCAGCGCGCCGTCGGTCGGGAAGTGGAGGGCACCGGAGCGGGCCTCGCCATCGTGCGGCGGGTGGCCGAGCGGCACCGCGGGCGGACCTGGGTGGAGGCCCGGGCGGGAGGCGGGTCGGAGTTCTATCTCACCTTCGCCGAGCGGTCCGGCGCGGAGGCGGCATGAGCGCGGACGACCGGAACCGGGAGCGGCTGGCGGTGCAGTTGATCGACGACAGCGAGGACGACCTGCTGCTGACCCGCGAGGCGATCGACGTCGCCGGCACGCTGGACGTGGTCCATGTCGCCCGGACCGGACTGGAGGCGCTGGCCTACCTGCGCGGGCGGGGCCCGGTCCGGGTCCGGCCGGATCTCATTCTGCTGGACGTGAACCTGCCGCTCATGGACGGGTTCGACACCCTGGATGCGATCCGTCGGGACCCCGAACTCCGGGGCTTTCCGGTGGTGATCTTCTCCGGGAGCGACCGGGAGGAGGACGTGGTCCGGGCCTATCGGGGCGGGGCCGCGAGCTATCTCCGCAAGTCGAAGTCGTTCGACGACCTGTGCACCGCGATGCGTCGGCTCGCGGCATACTGGAGCGAGGTCGTCTGCCTGCCCGAGAAGCCCCCGGTGCCCGACCGTGCAGTGTCGGGCCTCGGCGCACCGGATGTCGAGCGGACCGTCGTGCCCCCGGGCTGAGCTCATGATCCTGCTGATCGAAGACAATCCGGACGACGCCGTCCTGATCAGTTATCTCCTCGAGAGCATGCCGGGCGAGTCCATCGCGATGCGCCGGGCGGACCGGCTCTCGGCGGCGCTCGAATTGATCGCGATCGAGCAGCCGCGCCTGGTGCTGCTGGACCTCGGCCTCCCGGACACCCAGGGCCTCGAGGGACTCACCCAACTGCTCCGGGCCGCCCCGAACGTCCCCGTAGTGGTCGTCACCGGCGAGGGCGACGAAGAGCTGGCGGTCGCGGCGGTACGGGCCGGTGCCCAGGACTTCCTGGTCAAGGGCCGGCTCGATTCGGCCTCGCTCTCCCGGGTGATGCGGCATTCGGTGGAGCGTCACCGCCGGCTGCAGGACATCGGCGCCGCGCTGCTGCTGCAACAGTTCCGGGCGACTCACGACGAGCTGACGGGCCTGCCGAACCGGGTGCTCTTCCGCGATCGCCTGGCCCATGGCATCGAGCGCGCCATGCGGGAACGCCGCCGGCTGGCGGTGGTGTATCTGGACCTCGACGGCTTCAAGCCGGTCAACGACACCCTGGGTCACGCGGCCGGGGACGAGCTGCTGGTGCAGGTCGCCGCCCATCTGAGCGACACCCTGCGGCGATGCGATACGATCGCCCGGCTGGGAGGCGACGAATTCGGGATCCTGCTGGAGGACGTCCGCAATCGGCGAACGGCGGCGGACGTGATCGTCCATGCCCGGGCCGCCTTTCGAGAGGCCATTCCGATCCGGGGCCACCCCTGCGCGGTCGACTTCAGCGCCGGGGTCGCGGTCTTCCCCGAAGACGGCCTCGACCCGGACAAGCTGCTCCGCGCGGCGGATCTGGCGATGTATCGCGACAAGGGAGACCGGCGTCGGGCGAACCGCGCCGCTGCCCGCGAGACCATCCAGTCCCATCACTGGCGGGATGGCGGCCCCGGCGGAGCCGACCGCGACCTTGGCACCGGCTGGTAGCCCGGCCCGGCTTCAGGCGTCGGGCGCGAGCGGCGCGCCGGCGGGCGCCGCGGCCGGGGCCACGCCGTGACGCAGCCGGTCCCGCAGATCGGCGAACCCGGTATAGATCACCGGCGTGATGTACAGCGTGACCAGCTGCGAGAACAGCAGGCCCGCCGACCACCACCAGGCCGAGCGGTCGACGGGCTTCCGCGCCCGTGCCGGAGGCCAGGGCGATCGGCAGCGTCCCGAGCAGTGCTGCGAAGGTGGTCATCATGATGGGCCGGAACCGCACCGCGCTGGCCTCGAGAATGGCGGCCCTCGGGGCCTTGCCTTCCCGTCGCTCCGCGTCAATGGCGAAGTCGAGCATCATGATCGCGTTCTTCTTCACCAGCCCCGTCAGCATGATGATCCCCACGAACGCGTAGACGCTCAGGTCGAGTCCCGCGATCAGCAGCGTCACCAGCGCCCCGAACCCCGCGAACGGGAGCCCGGACAGGATCGTCAGCGGATGGATGAAACTCTCGTACAGGATGCCGAGCACGATGTAGATCACCACCACGGCGAGCACCAGCAGCAGCAGCAGCCCGCGCTGGGACTCCTGGAAGGCCTGGGCCGTGCCGGAGAATCCCGCGGTCAGGGTCGCGGGCAGCAGCGGCGCGGCTGGCCACCTGGACGGCCGCGACCGCATCCCCGATCGACACCCCCGGCGCGAGGTTGAAGGACAGCGTCACCGACGGCAGCTGGCCGGAATGGTTCACGGTCAGCGGCCCCACGTCCTGACTGACCTCGGCCAGGGCCGTGAGCGGAACCAGCCCGCCCGCAGGCGACCGCAGACCCAGCAGGCTGAGCGCGCTCGAGATCCTTCTGGTACGCTGGCAGCAGCTCGAGCACCACCCAGTACTGGTTGGTCGCCGTGTAGATGGTGGAGACCTGCCGGGCGCCATACGCGTCGTACAGGGCCTGCTGCGCGGCCTGCACACTGATGCCGTAGGCGGACGCGCGCTCCCGATCGATCCGGACCCGCACCTGTGGGTTCTTGATCTGCAGGTCGCTGGTCACGTCGCGGAGCTCGGGGAGTTCGTGCAAGCGTCGACTCCAGCCGGGCGGCGGTCTGGTACAGTTCCGCGATGTCCGGCCCCTGCAGGGTGTACTGGTAGAGGCTCTTGGTGTTCCGGCCGCCGATCGAGATCGGCGGCGGATTCTGGAAGAACACCCGGAGCCCGGGTACCGAGGCCATGCGGGCGGAGAGTGATCTGGCGACCTGGTCCGCGCTCTGCTCCCGTTCGCGCCGGGGCTTGAGGTGGATGAAGAACCGGCCCTGGTTCACGCTGGCCGAGCGGCCGCCGCCGACCGCGGACATGAACCCTGCCACGTTGCTGTCCGCCTGCACGATCGCCGCCGCCCCGCGCTGGTGGCGAACCATCGCGTCGAAACTGGTGCCTTCGGCCGCTTCGGTGGTTCCCCGGAGCTGGGCGTTGTCCTCGCTCGGGATGAAGCCCTTGGGCACGATCACGGCCAGCCAGATGGTGGCCGCCAGGATTCCGGCGGACCAGGCCAGCGCCGCGCCCCGGCGGGCCATCACCCAATCGAGCGACCGCAGGTAGGCCGCGAGCACGCCGTCGTACACCCGCTCGGTGGCCTGGTACAGCCGGCCGCGGCCGGCGTGTGCACCCCGGTGCAGGAACCGGCTGGCCAGCATCGGCGTGAGGGTGAGCGACACGAAGCCGGACACCAGGATCGCCACGCCGATGGTCACCGCGAACTCCCGGAACAGCCGGCCGATCAGCCCCCCCATGAACAGCAGCGGAATGAACACCGCCACCAGCGAGAGGGTCATCGAGACGATCGTGAATCCGATCTCGCGCGCGCCGTCGAGGGCCGCCTGCCGGGGCGGCTTCCCCATCTCCAGGTGCCGGACCACGTTCTCGAGCATCACGATGGCGTCGTCGACCACGAAGCCCACCGAGAGCACCAGCGCCATCAGGGAGAGATTGTTCAGGCTGTAGCCGAGCAGGTACATCACCGCGAAGGTCCCCACCAGGGACATCGGCAGCGCCAGACTCGGGATCACCGTGGCCGACAGATTGCGGAGGAAGAGGAAGATCGTCAGCACCACGAGGCAGAGCGTCAGGTAGAGCGTGAACTGCACCTCGTGGAACGACTCGGCGATCGTCTCCGACCGGTCGTACAGCGTCTGTACGGTGACCGCGGCGGGGAGCTGGAGCTGAATCTGCCCCATGACAGCCCGGACCCGACCGGCCACTTCCACGGTGTTGGTGCCGGGTTGCCGCTGGACGGCGAGCACGATGGCCCGGGTGCCGTTGAACCAGCTGGCCGTCTTGGTCTCCTCCACGCTGTCGATCACCCGGCCCAGGTCGGCCAGCCGGACCGGAGCGCCATCGCGGCAGGCCACCACCAGCGGCCGGAACGCCGCGGCGTCGGTGAGCTGCCCCTCGGCCTTCACCGAGTAGGCCCGGTCGGTACCCCAGAGGACGCCGGAGGGCAGGTTCACGTTGCCGCGGTCGATCGCCTGGGTCACTTCGTCGATGCCGATCCGGCGCGCCGCCAGCGCCTGCGGATCGAGCTGCACCCGGACGGCGTATTTCTGGGAGCCGTAGACCTGCACCTGGGCCACGCCCTCGACCGTCGAAAGCCGCTGGGCGATCAGCGTCTGGCCGTATTCGTCGAGGGTCGACAGCGGCAGGCTGCCGGACGTGAGCGCGTAGTAGAGGATGGGCGACGCGGACGGATCGACCTTCGAGTACGACGGCGGCACCATGTCCTGGGGCAGCCGCCGCTGGGCCTGGGCCAGCGCCGCCTGAACGTCCTGCGGCGGCCGCGTCGATGTCCCGGTCGAGCGTGAACTGCAGCGTGATGGACGTGCTGCCCTGCCCGCTGACGGAGGTCATCGCGTCGAGCCCGGCGATGGTCGAGAACTGCTTCTCGATCGGGGTGGCGACCGACGAGGCCATCGTCTCCGGACTCGCCCCCGGGAGGCTCGCGTTCACGGAGATCGTGGGGTAGTCGATGCTGGGCAGGTCGCTGACCGGGAGCTTCCGATAGGCCGCCAGCCCGAAGACCAGGATCGCCGATCATGACCAGCGTGGTCATGACCGGGCGGCGGATGAACGGTTCGGCGATGTTCATCGGGAGGCCTCCTGGCCGGTCGGGGCGAGCACCTGCACTCGGGCTCCGTCGGTGAGCCGGACCTGGCCGTCGGTCACCACCTGCTCGCCCGGCGACACCCCCTCGGCGAGCACCGCAACTTCGTCCGTCATTCGAGCCACGGTCACCCGGCGCAGTTGCACCCGGCTGCTGTCGGCCAGTACGAAGACCGACGTGCCCTGTTGGCCGGTGAGCACGGCGCTCACCGGCACGACCAGGGCGTTCTTGTCCACCGATACCGTCACCGACACTCGCACCAGCCCACCGGGCCACAGTACCCGGTCGCGATTGGCAAAGCTGGCCTTGAGCAGGATTGTGCCGGTCAGCGAATCGACCGCGTTGTCGATGAAGGTAAGGGTTCCCGACTGGAAGGCCGTCGAGTCCCCGACCGGAACGACCCGAACCGGCAGACGGGGGCCGGCGCGACCGAGAGCGGGTAACTCCGTGGCCGGCACAGCGAAGCGCACCAGGATCGGCGAAATCTGATTGATGTAGACCAGCGGCTCACCGCTGCTGGCCCGGACCAGGTTGCCGGCTCGCACCCGGATGCTGCCCGCCCGGCCGGTAATCGGGGCCCGCACGGTAGCGCGCTCGAGATCCAGGCGGGCTCGCGCCACGGCGGCGGAGTCGGCCTGCACGGTGGCGTCGAGCGCGAGGGCGGTGGCGCGGGCCTGGTCGAGCTGCTGGGCGGTGACGAACTCCCGACTGGCCAGATCCTCGAATCGCTGGCGGTCACGGTCCGCGTTGGCCGCCTGGGCCAGGTCGCGCGACAACGCGGCCTGCGCCTGGGCCAGGGCGGCCGCGTATGGGCGGGGGTCGATCTCGAACAACCGCTGGCCCGAAACCACGTCGTCACCCTCACGGAACAGGACCCGATCGAGCAGCCCATCGACCTGGGCCGCGACCGCGGCGGTCTGGATCGGTTCGACCGTGCCGGTGGCACGGAGCACCACCGGCACATCGCGCACCTCCACCCGGGCCACCAAAACCCCAGCCGGCGGCGGCGCGGGCGGCGCGGCTTGACCGCAGGCGCGTCCCAGGGTCCCGGTCCCCGCGAGAAGACAGAACTGCGGCCAGGCCGCGTGGCTTCATGGCAGGGAGTCGGAAGAGGGAGCAGCGAGCCGGAGTGAACTCCCCCCCGGAGGTCGAGCAGACCGGCGTCGCGAGCGAGCCGGACCAGGGCAGCCTGCCAGCCGAGACGGGCCTGGATCCGCTGCGCTCGCGCGGCGGCAAGAGCGTTCTCCGCGGTGAGCAGTTCCAGCAGCGAGCCCACCCCGCCCTGGTAGCGCCCCCGGGCCGCGGCGGCGGATTCGGTGGCGCTGGCCAGCAGCTCCTCCGCCGTCGCGGCTCGCACGGTAGCGGTCCGCAGCGCGTGATAGGCGCTGAAGACCTGGAATACGACCTGCTGGGCGAGACCCCGGGCCCGGGCCAGCGCGGCGTCCGCATCGGCCTCGGCCCGCTGCTGGTTGTATTCCCAGGCGAAACCGTTGAACAGCGGAATCCGGAGCCCGAGCGACAGGTTGTACGCGCCCCGACCGGCGTCCTGCGCCGGACTGGAATGAGACCCCCGCGCTGCCGCCGGCAACGAGTGACGGTAACCGCTCGGCCCGCGCGACCCGCACCTGGGCGCGTGCCTGGCCGTAGTCGGCCCACGCGGCCGCAAGATCCGGACGCCCGGCCAGGGCCATGGCCACCAGCGTGTCCACCTGTTCGGCGAGCTCCGCAATCGGCCGGGTCACAGCCGTGGTGTCGATGTCGTATTCGAGCGTGGCGGGGAAGCCGGTCGAGGCGGCAAGGGCCCCACGGGTGGTCAGCAGGTTTCCTTCCACCGTCTGCAGGTCGAGCCGGGCCTGGGCGGCCGCGGTACGGGCCTGCAGGACATCGGCGATCGTCGCCACACCCACCCGTCGGCGCTCCTCGGCGGCGGAGAGATTGAGCTCGGCTTCGCGCAGAGTGAGCGCCTGCGCGGTCAGGAGCGCCTTCGACGCGGAGTAGTCGAAGAAGGCGCCGGCCGCGCGCGCCACCACATTCTGCAGGGTGGCGTTGTGGGTCCAGTTCGCCGAGATCAGCGCGTCCCGGGCCGCCGCCACATCACCGCTTCGCCCACCGATGTCGAACAACAGCCACGTCAGGGAAACGCTGGGCTCGTAGATCGTCTGCTGCACCGCGGAGCGACCCTGGGTCGCGGCAGTCCTGCACCCGGGTCACGGAGGCTTCGCCCGTTACCTCGGGAAACCATGCGCCCCGGGCGGCGCCGTAGGCCGCGGCAGCCCCGCGGGATCCCGCCCAACTCGCGCGGGCATCCGGGCTCCCGATGAGCGACAGGGCCACGATGTCTTCGAGGGTGAGGGCGGTCCGGCGGGCGAGCAGAGCCGGAGGCAGAGTCGGGATCGGACCGGGATCGCGGGCGGGCGAGGGCCCTACCGGCGGAGACCAGAGGGTATCCGGCCGGGACGCGACCGGATGCGTCCCTCGCGCTCCGGGGAGTGACGGGGCACAGGCAAGGGTGAGGAGCAGCGGGGGTGCTCCCATGACGAGCGACCAGCTGAGAAGGGGGGGCCGCGCCATGATCGGATAATACGTGCGCCGCTCATCATACGTTGAACCGAGCCGGCCCGGGATCGACGACCACTATTGTCCCGACTCGGAACGAGGTTCACCCCGCCGAGCCCTCCACGGGTCCTCAGGCGTCCGATCAGCCTCGGTTTCGGCGTCCCGTCAGCACCAGGATCGGCGGGAGCAGGAACATCGCGCCGATCGTTCCCGCGACCGTCCCGCCCGCGGTGGCCAGGGCGATCGCACCGAACAGGTCATCGGCTCCGGTACCGATCGCCAGCGGCACCAGGCTGGCCAGGGTCGTGAGCGTGACGATGGTGATCATGCCGGCCCGGTCGCGGGCGGCGGCCACGATTTCGACGGCTCGGCGACTCGGCGGCTCGGCGGCTGGAAGCGGGACCCCGCCATTCGGCTGATCCCCCGGCCGGCTGTCGAGCCGCCGAGCCGCCGAGCCGCCAAGCCGCCTGGACAGGACCCCGTCCACCAGGAGGATCGCCTGGTGCACGGCCAGGCCAAGCACCAGGATCACGCCGACCGCGGCTTCCCGGGTGAACGCCGCGCCCGTCGCCCAGAACGCCACCACCACCCCGCTGAGGGCCAGCGGCAAGCTGAGGAAGACCATCGCCGCACCCCACACCGAGTTGAACACCACAGCCACGGTCAGTATTACCAGTACCAGCCCCACGGCAGACACCAGCCAGAGGCCCCGCTGGCTCCGGTCGTCCTCCCAGCCGAAAAACTCGTCGCTTACGCCATAGCCTGCGGGCACCGCGATCGAGCGCATGAACGCCTCGTGAGTGCGGTTGGCGAGCTTGACCGGTCCCCGGAACTCGTAGTTCACGATCCGCACGTACTGCTGGTCCTCCCGGCTGATCCGGTTAAGCGCGTCGCGCTCGTCCAGGGAAGCGAGGTCCGCGACTCTGACCGGCGAGCCCCGTTGGTTCGGGACCAGCGCTTCCTGCAACTGGTCGAGGCTCCGGGTTCGGGCGCCGACGCTTTTGAGCGAGAGCCAGAGCTCCTCATCCCCGACCGTCAATCGCTCTCGTCCGGCCGCACCGCCCACCTCGTGGGTGACGGCCGTGGCGAACTCCCGGCTCGAGACGCCGTACCTCGCCAGCGCGCCGCGGTCGGGGAGCAGGGTGATATCGCGCGAGCGTTCGCCGCCGGACCAGAAGCCCGCCGCGTTGATGTCCACCGAGCGCACTCGCGGAATCCGTTCCAGCCGCTCCTTGAAGTCCAGCGCCAGTCGCTCGACACCGCCGAACGAGTACCCGAGAATCTTGATCCGGAAGCTCACCGGCGCGCCACTCGCCCCGCCGCTGGCGAAGCCCGGACCGAACCCGTGGACAAACACCGCGGCTCCGCCGATGAACGCCGCCCGCTGGGTCACCTCCTCCTGCAACTGGTACGGGAGCACCGTATGGGCGGCGCGATCCTCGAAAATGACCTGTACGAATCCGCCGTTGGGGCCGCCCTGAGCCTGGACCATCTCCACACCGGGCCGACCAACCACGATCCGCTCGAGCTCGCCCACGCTCTGATCGATCGTCGCCGGGTCGGAGCCACTCGGGAAATCGACCCGGGCGTTGAGCGCCGTGCGCTGACCCCACCAGCCGCCGAAGCTCGACCGCGGCACCCTGGTGACGAACACCCATCCCAGTCCGACCAGCAGCACGAGGGTCGCCGCTGCCATGCCGCGCGGCCAGCGCAGCAGCGCGACCACGGCGTGGAGATACCATCGGCGCAGTCCGGGCCAGCGAACCTGATGCATGCCGTGCCCGTGGCTCAGCGCCGGGAGCATCACCAGCGACGTCAGGATGGAGCAGCCGAGCGCCAGCGCAAATGCGACCGCGAACGGGGTGAAGGCGGCACGGGCATCACCCTGAAGGTATAGAAAGGGGATCAGGACGACCGTGGTGGTGAGGGTCGCACCCAGCACCGCCGGCGTGATGCGGCGGCTGGCCTCGGCCCGGCCTTCCGGCGTATCGGGGACCGTTCGGAATCGATCCATCACCACGACGCCGTCCTGCACCAGGATCCCGATGCCCATGCCGAGTCCCGCGAGCGTGAGCAGGTTCGCCGGAATATCGAGGAGGTAGAGCGCCAGGGTGGCCGCCGCGATCGCAACGGCGGCGCTCCCCACGACCAGGGCCACCGCCCGGGCAGCGCGGAAGGAAAGGGCCAGCACCAGCACCACCCCGGCGAGAGCAATTCCGCCCCGTCGTCCCAGGTCGCTGAGCTGTTCGCCGAGCCGGATGCTCTCGTCACCGAGTTGCTGCAGGCGGACCCCGGGGGGGAGGGTCCTGGTGAGGTCGGCGAGGGTCGCCCGGACCCGCGCCGCAGTCTGAATGGCGTCGGCCCCGGGCAGTCGGGCGATGCGCATCAGGACCGCTGGCTCGCCATTCACCCGGAAGAACCGATCCTGGTTGTCTTCTTCCCGCCGGATGGTCGCCAGTTCGTTCAGGCGGTAGGTCCGGGTTCCCGGCCCCGTTACCGGAAGCTCCCCCAGCGCTTCGAGCGCGTGGGGGACGTCGCGCAGGACCACCCGGCGCTCGCTCGCCCCTCGGCGCTCGGTGCCCAGAGCCTGAACCGCCCGGGCCCCGTTCAGCGCCTCACGCAGCGCGCCCGGAGCGACACCGAGCTGCCGCAGCCGTTCGGGCTGATAGGTCACCGCGATGCCGACCAGGGCGCCGCCAAGGGCGGTTACGCCGGCCACCCCGGCGACGGCGCTCACCCGGGGCTTGATCTGCCGGTCGACCAGTTCCTGCAGGGCGCCCGCGGTATAGGGTCCGTACACCGTGTAGCGCTGCAGCGGCTCCTCCTCCAGTCCTTCGGGCACGTAGTTGCTCACCTCGAGCCCCGAGGCTCCGGCGGGAAAGTCGGCCCGCAGCAGCTCGAGGCGCTCGAGTATGCCGAGCCGGGTGAGTTGCACGTTGGCGCCCGGGTCGAGCTCGATATCGAGTTGGACGTGCCCTTCGCCGGACTCGCTCCCGATGCGCCGTACGCCGCGCACGGACTGGATCGCCGCTTCGATCGGGCTGCCCAGATAAGTCTCCACCAGTTCGGCCGACGCCCCGGGCCAGCTCATGGACACCTCGAGGCGCGGAACCTCGACGTAGGGTCGAGTTGCGATGGGCAGTCGCGCGAGGGCCACGCCGCCCGCGAGCAACAACGCCCCGCAGGTGGCCAGGACGACGGCGGGGCGGCGGGCGGCCCAGGAGATCATTCGGGCGGCTCGGCGGCTGGGCGGCTAGGCGGGTCGGTCGCGGGACTGGCCTGGTCGGTGGCTGAACCGGGACCGGGGGTCAGGACACCGCTCACGGTTTCATCCCAAACTCCAGCCGCCGAGTCGCCGAGCCGCCGAGCCGTCCTGCCCTCGACGACGGCATACGCTGTAGGAAGAAGAAAGAAGGTGACCAGCGTAGCCGTGACCGAACCGCCGATCACCCCGGCCGCGAGCGGCTGGTACAGCTCGCCGCCGCTCCCCAGCCCGAACACCAGCGGCAGCACGCCGGCGATGGTGGTGAGCGACGTCATGGCGATCGCCCGGAGCCGCTGGCGACCGCCCAGCAGCACCGCCTCCCGAACCGAGTGTCCGGCCGCGCGGAACCGGCGGATGGCGTCGAGCTTCACCACGGCGTCGTTGTCGGCCAGGCCGATCATCACCACCATCCCGATCAGCGAGACCGCGTTGAGACTCTGGCCGGTGAGCCAGAGCACGACGATGCCGCCGACCGCGGCCAGCGGCACCGTGAGCATCACCAGCAGCGGGGTGGTGAAGGAGGCGAACTCTCCCGCCAGTACCAGGAACACCAGGGCCACCGAGAGCACTGCAACCACACCGAGCTCGGACACGGTTCGGCGCTGCTCGATGTCGGCCCCCGAAATCCGCCAGCCGAGGCCCGCCGGTACGGGGAGCCGCGAGAACGCGCCCTCGATGGCCGCCACGGCGCGGGCCGTACCGCCGCGCTCGACCGCCGCTTCGATGACCTGCACCGGGCGCTGATCCACCCGCGCGACCTCGACCGGGTCCCGGACCTCGCGCACCGCCACCAGCTGCTGGACCGGGATCCCGCGGACCGTCGCGGCCAGCGCGGCCGCCAGGTCTTCGCCGGCCCCACCGGCGTAGCGTACTCGAATGGGGGTTCGCCGGTCGGTCTCTCTGAGTTCGCTCGCCTCGACCCCGCCCAGGCCACCGGCGAGGGCTCCCGCAACCTGGTCGATGCTGAGGCCGCGCTGGGCGATCCGCTCGCGCTCCAGGCCGATCTCGATCACCGGCTGGCTGCCGGCATAAGCGTCGCGGATGTCCGACAATCCAGGAATCGTACGGAGCACGGTGCGGGCGCTGTCCGCCCACGATTCAGCCTGCCGGCGATCGGCCGAACTGACCTCGATCCGCAGCAAGCGCCCTTCCCGGCCGATGAGGCTGCCGAACTCCGACTGGCCGGCCAGGTCGATGGCCAGGGCCCCGGCGGCCAGATCCGGCACGCCGGCGCGGATCCGGTCCGCAAAGTTCCGCGCGCTGACCCCGGCGGGGACCGGCAGCAGGAGTTGAGCGAAGCTCGAACCGCCGGGCTCCGCGCCCGAGAGCAGCTCCTCGTCGGTGGCGGCACCCACCCGGGTGTAGGTACCCTGGGAGCCCTCCGCCCGGCCGACCTGCTCGACCCGACCCGCCTGGCGGGCCGTCTCCTCGATCGCCGTGCCTTCCGGCAGGCGCAGGCTGGCGATGGCCACGCCTTCGTCGACCTGGGGGAGGATCTCCCGGGGCAGTCGGAGAGCGATCCAGCCGGCCAGCAGAGTGCTGACCACCGCGAGGGCGAACACGGCGCGCGGTCGGTCAAGCGACCACAGCATGCCGCGCTCGTAGAGGTCGGCCAGTCGGTTACCCAGATGCCGGAGGCGTGAGGCGTCCGGCGTCGGACGTTGCCGGCCGCCGAGCCGACCAGCCGCCGAGCCGACCAGCATCACCGGCATCAGCGTCAACGCCAGCACCAGCGACGCCGTGAGCGACAGCACCACCGAGATCGAGAGGTCGCGGAACAGCGCCGCCGCGAGCCCACGGACGAACACGATCGGCCCGAAGACCAGCACCGTCGTCAGCGTGCCGGCGACCAGCGGACCGGTGACCTCGGCGGCCGCCTGCCGGGCCGCTTCGAGCCGGGTCTTCCCTTCCTCGACGTGGCGGCTGGTGGCCTCGGACACCACGATGGCGTTGTCGACCAGCAGCCCGACTCCCAGCGCCAGACCGCCGAGGCTGAAGACGTTGATGGTGACTCCGAGCAGTTGCAACGCCGTGAGCGACACCAGCACGGAGAGCGGGACGATCAGCCCGATGGCCAGGGCGGCGCGCCAGTCGCCCAGAAACAGCAGGATGACCAGCAGAGACAGCGCGCCGCCGAGCACGATCTCCTGGCCCAGGTTGGCGAGGGCGTCGTTGACGAATCGGGCCTGGGCCGCCACCACCCGGATGGACAGATCGGGAAACTCCCGCCCCAGCTCTCGCACGGTCCGGTCGAGATCGCCGGTCACGGCGACGGTATTTGCGCCGGCATCCTTGTAGACCACCAGGCCGATGCCGGGGGCGCCGTCGAGGCGGGTAAGCGTCCGCGCGGGGGCCACTGCCAGGGTCGCCCGCCCCACATCGCGCAGGCGCGCCGGCCCGCCGGCCCCGGCAGGTCCGCCCACCGGGATGTCGGCGAAATCGTCCAGTGACCGGAGCTCGGTGAGCGCCCGCACGGAGAACCGGAACTGCCCCCTTCGGACGGTCCCGCCCGGTGCGCCGGCGTTGGCATTCTGGATGCCCCGCACGACATCCTCGGTGGTCAGGCCGAGCCCGCGCAGGCGGCCGGGGTCCAGTTCGACCCGGACCTCGTCCTCGGGGACCCCGGTGACCGCGACGCTGGCCACACCGTCGAGCTGCTCCAGCCGGCGGGCCAGCACCTGCTCGGCGAGGCGGGCGGTGGAGCGGAGCTCGCCCCGTCCAGTGACGCCTAGCACGGCGATCGGGCGCTGACCGGGATCGCTCGTCAGCAGGGACGGCCGCTCGGCGGTCGCCGGCAGGCGGGCCCGGGCGTTGTCGAGCCGCTCCCGTACCGTCAGGACCGTGGTGGCCATGTCGGTGCCCCAGGTGAACCGAGCGGTGGTGGTGACCTCGCCGTTCCGGCTCACCGACCGAAGCTCGACCAGACCGGGGGTCGCGGCCAGCGCCTCCTCGATCGGTTCGGCCACGAAGCGGGACGCCTCGGCCGCCGCGGCGCCGGGGTAGATCGTGCGCACGGTCAGGACCGGGAGCGAAACCTCGGGGAGGAGCGACACCGGCAGGCGACCGAGCGACACCGCGCCGAGCAGCACCAGGGCGAGGGTCGCGGCGACGGTGGTCACCGGCCGACGCAAGGCGGCGGCGGCGATGGTCATGGGGTTGGTGTGGCGGGGCGCGCCGCGGCGCGGTAGGGGCGACCCACGGGTCGCCCCTACGGCCGCGGGCGCGCCGGACCGGTCGGCACCGTTACCCGCACCGGAGCATCGTGGGTGAGCGTCAGATGGCCCTCGACCAGGACGGTGTCGCCGACCAGTACCGGAATCTCTCCGGTCGCCGAATCGGGCAGCACCTCCATGACGCTCCCGTTGTTCCGTCCCGGCACGACATACACCCACTGGGCCCGGCCACCCTTCACCACGAATACCAGGGGCCGGCCGTCCCGTTCGATCACGGCGCGAGTGGGCACGAGGATCCGCGCCGGCAGCCGGGCGGCTTCGAGGCGGAGATCGGCGTACATACCAGGCTGCAGCAGCGGCGGGTCGGCGCCAGCCCTCCGGGCCGCGCCCAGGGACCCGGGCCGGCCAGCGATCGTCACCACCACGCGGCCCGACCGGGTCAGGGTATCCACCAGGGGAAGAAGCGCCTGAATCCGGCCGCGCACCGGCGCGCCTGACATCCCGGGCGTGGTGACCACGGCTTCACCGCCAACCTTGATGTAGGGCAGATCGTGTTCCAGCACCTGGGCCTCGACCCTCAGCCGGGTCATGTCCACGACGGTTGCCACCGCCTGCCCCGGGCTCAGCCGCGATCCTTCGGCGACGTCGACCCGGTCGACCACACCACTGAACGGAGCCGTGATCACGGCCCGCTCCAGATCGAGCCTCGCCCGTTCCAGGCGCACCTCGGCGGCCGGTACGCCGGAGAGCGCCACCGCGTTCTTCAGCCGCTCCCGATCCTCGCCCGGTGTGAGGAGAATCGAATCCGAGGCCAGGTTGCCTTGCAGGCGGATGCGTGCTTCGGCGAGCGCGGCTTGCGCCTCGCGGATCGCAAGATCGAAGGGTCGTGGGTCGAGCCGCACCAGCGCCTGGCCACTGGCCACGCGGCTGCCGGGGCGGACGAGGACCGCTTCTACGGTGCCATTGGTTTCCGCCTTGAGGTCGGCGACTGCCTCGGCGCGGATCTGACCGGTCGTCGCCACGGAGATGACCAGATCGCCCCGGCGCACCGGCTCCCCGCTCACCGGCAGGGCCAGGCTCTCGGTGCCCGTATCCGGCAGGGCGCCGGCACTGTCGGCCCGGGCGGACTTGCCGTCGCAGCCGGGAAGCAGCGCCAGCGCGAGCAGCGCGCCTCCCGGAAAGAAGGCCCGCTCTCGACGATCAAATCTGGAGGTCAGGTCGGAGCGATCCATGCCCGGCGCGCGCGGTTGTGAAGGTGCATGAGAGGATGCGTGGAGACCCGCCAGCGTCGCTGATCCTGCGTCAATTACCCTCCGGCAGACAGGTTTGTAAAGCCTGTCAGCGCCGGGCGGCCATGGCCACGCGCTCAGGACCGGGACGGGGAGTCCCGGGGCTCAGGGCACTACTTCCCGAGCCGATACCGAACGACCCGCGGGACATCGGTGGGATCTCCTTCGACTCCATACATCGCAGTGCGGGTGGCCTCGAGCAGACGGAAGTCGGCGGGCGCCGTGACCCGGTCGAGGGGGAGCCCCCGGGGCGAGAGCACCAGCCAGTCGCCCTGGCCGGCTGGGCTGTCGGCGAACCGCACCTTGAGCCAGATGGTTCCATCGCGGCCCGCCGTGAGCTGCTCGACCGGCGGGTGGAAATCCGGCCGGAACAGCCGGCGCCGGATCGAGTCGGCGGTGATCGGAGTCGGCGGCCCGTCGTATCCGGGCGGGGACGCCATGAATCGAACGACACTGTCGACCGTCGCGGCGCGGAGCGGCTCGGGACGATACTCCAGCTCGCGCGAGAAGGCCGGTTCGCGTCCGCCGCGCCATGCGGTGACCTTGAACCGCTGCTCCGCCCGGCTCCTGGCGGCGGCGCGGGTCACGACCACGAGGGTGCTACCGTCGGTATTGGTGGCGGACATCGGGTCATCGCTGAACGGCTGCCGGAAATGGGATTCGCCGTCTTCGTAGACGAACACCAGCGAGGAATGCCGCGCCGGAAGCACCGCCAGGGTGTCGGTGACGAGCATGTTGCGGTCGGTGCTGAGCAGCACGGCCTGGCTCGTCCCGTCCGCAGGGTTCGCCGTCAGCGGGATGTTCTCGCGAACCAGGAAGTCCCCATCCGGGAGAATCGCCATCGGTGTCCCCCGGCGCGACTGGGGCCGGGTGGCCCCGCGCACCGGCGTGGCCAATCCGCCATAGGGAATGGTGATCGGGCCCCTGCCGGAGGGCGGGAACAGCGTCACTCGCGCCTGACCGGGATCGAGCACCCAGAGCGAGTCGGCGTGGAGGCCCAGGAACAGGACATTGCGGAACTCACCCGGCCCGGAGCCGGCCCGGCCGATGGCGCGCCGGAGCGCGCCGGTTGGCTCCAGGTGCAGCACCGCGGGGAACCGATAGTCGGCCAGGTACAGACTCCCGTCCTCATCGAGCGCCATGTCACCCACCGAGCTGAGCTGGGCGACGACGCTGTCGTGAACGGCGAACGTGGGATCGCGCTCGGCGATCGTCCGTCCAGGCGGGACCGGGGAGTCCCAGGCCGAGAGCGTCAGCAGCAGTGCGACGAACAGACGGGGAGGCATGAGCAACATGGCGAAGAGTCCGGGAGCTGGGCTCAGAGGGTGAGTGACCCCGTACGGGTCCGTACGTCGGCGATACTCTCAGGGGACTGGTGCCGGGCCACGATCACTCCGTCGCAATTGCGCCTGACAGCCAAGCCCCGCTCGACCAGATCCACTTCCACTCCGATTAGTGCTCCGCGTGAGACGTATTGTGTGGCACCGTCCGGGTCAAGGGGCAGTAAGCCTCCTCCGCCACAGCCAGGGCTGCTGACACTGCAGTACCCCCCGGACGAGTTGCAATTCCAGTACCCGGGACGGAAGCCGCCCTCGCACCAGGACACGACCTCGGCCTGCACGCAGCCCCAGCAACCGGCGGCGGGCTTGAGAACGGTCGCCGAGGCACTGCTCCCGGCGGCGGCAAGGGAAGCCAGTGCCTGACCGGCCGCCGGTTGGCTGGACACCATGGCAAGCGCAGCCACCATCAGGGCCGCGCCGACTGCTTTGGATCTCATGTGTTCGCTCCTTCTCTGTGTTAGCCTGTTAGTGTGATCCCGGGGTCTCCCGAACCCAGCGCCAGTCGTACCAAACCAGTTCCAGTCCACCGACCCGCCGCGCCGCGAGCAGCCGTTCCTCACCGGGCAGCCGGGTCATCAGCCCGAACGGGGCCCTGAGCTCGGTGACGTGCTGGAGCGCGCCGGCCCGGTCGTAACGCAGCAGGAGCCGGCGGTCGTTGGTCAGATCGCTCAAGGTGAGGAGCACGCCGCAGTCGATCGCCACGGCCGGCAGGGCGCGCCAGTTGTCGATGCTATCCGGTGCGAGAACCGGCAGGCCGCCGGAACCGAACGGCACTCGGAGGGTGTCGGCTCCGGCGTTGGTCAGCCGGATGATCTCGAACGGCGCGGTGAGTCGAGTGAGCAGGATTCCGGTTCCGTCTGCCCCCAGGTGAAATCGGGGAATGGTCCTGGGTCCGTCTCCCGCCGTGGAGACGAAGAGGGTCTGGACCCCCTCGTCCATGACCCGAACGACGATGAAGCGGCGGGTGGCCCCATCACGGACCCCGACCACCCACGCGCCGGAATGCCAGATGGCATGATCGAGCAGCTGATCGCTGGTCAGCGGGATCCGCCCCAGGGCGACGACCGGCCCGCCGCTGTCGGGGCTAACCAGGGACTCGCGGCCGGTGGCGCGGTCGAGCAGCCGGTACCCATCCGCCGTGACGACCACACCGGCCGGCCGGATCGAATCCGGCAGTCGGCGCCTGACGAGGCTCCCCGGGCGGTGGATCCGCAGCAGCTCGCCCTCCGCCGACCATAGCACGAGCGAGCCCCCCGGTCCCGTGCTCAGGCCGTCGATGCCGAAGGTCGGCGGAAGCGGCTGCGTGCCACTCTCCACGAGGGTGAGCGAACCCGGGGCGCATTCCTGGGCCCCGGCCGGAACCGCGGCCAGCGTGAACAGCAACGCGGCCGCGACGGCGGGAGTCGGCGTCAGCAGGCGTATCATGGAGGCATATGGGAGGACCATCGCACGGTAGGGACCGCTCGACCCCATCACCAGACAGCTTCGCGCCATTCGCGGCGGGATCACGCCCCCTGACTGGGGGGAACCGGGCGCGCGCGACGACTTGACCAGCGCGGTGCACCATGCTCTCTATCGTCACCCCCTGGGCACGTGACTCCGCATGGACGGGAGGCAGGAGTGACGGCTGCCACGCTTCATGTGCTCGAGCCGCCATATGACGGACCGGTGCCTGCCGGGGCATTCCGGCCGGCGGTCGGTGCGCTGGGGATCGTCGATCTGGCCGGTGGGATCCCAGCGCTCGCTCGAGCGGTTACTCTGACCCGGGACGCCCCGTGGTGCCCGCTGGTCGCCGTGGTCTCGGACCGCGGGATCGCCGCGGCGACCCTGGAGGCGTTTGAGCCGATTCCCGGCACCTGGGGGATCCTCTACCCCAGCGATTATGCGCACCTCTCCCTGGAACGACGGGTCCAGGCGGTGGTCCGCCGCCGGCCGGTCCCGCTGACTACCACGATCGCCCAGTGGGTAGAGGCACGGCTCCACATGCCCGGGTCGGCGAGCACGCTGGCGGCGTGCTTCGGAGAGGGTGGTGACGCGCTCCGGCCGCCGCGCACCCTGACCCGACGGGTGCAGGCGCTCGGGCCGCTCGAGGTGCGCGACTGGCGCGGGATTGGCCGACTGGCGCAGTCCCTCATGTGCCGCCCCCTCCAGGGGCTGACGCTCGAGGGCATGGCGCTGGACGCCCTGATCGACCCCCGAACCCTGCGGCGCTGGCTCCGACTGGCGACCGACCTGCCCTGGGCAGAGGTCGCCGCACGGGTGGGATGGGAATGGGTGCTGGAGTCGGCGCTTCGGAAGTGGAGCTACGTGGAGCGGCGGGAGATCAGGCGGGTGAGCGGCGGAGTGGGGGTGGTGAGGGGTGAGGGGTGAAGGGTGAAGGGTGAAGGGTGAGGGGTGAAGGGTGAAAGGTGAAAGGTGAAGGGTGAAAGGTGAAAGGTGAAAGGTGAACGGTGAGAGGGGTCGAGGCGAGAGCCCCCTCACCGTTCACCCTTCACCTTTCACCTTTCACCTCTTATACCGCTCCAGCCATTGCAGCCCGTCCGCGTCGGTCCGAACCGCATATAGCGTCCCCTGCCCCAGACCCACCACCCGTCGTCCCAGCGGCAGCGTCACCCGACCCGCGAGCCTGCCAGCCCGATCCAGGATGTCGATGACTGGCGTCGAGTCCCGCACGGTGGTAGAGCGGACCAGCCAGAGGTCTCCTTCCGGCGACATGAAAGCGCCGCGGGCCGGAAACGGCGGCTTGAATTCGGGCCAGTCGAAGTCCTTCAGCTCGGGCTCAGCGGGCCGGGCATCGCCACGCGGGCCCGGCCCACCGCCGCGGTTGATCGTGATCCGGTTACGGCTGGTTCGCAGGCTGGTCAGGAAGAGCTGTTTGTCGCCCTCGGTGACTTTCAGCCGGTCGTGTCCGAGCGGGACGCCTCGTACCGGAGCGCCACCCCCGAGCCACTCGACCCGGAAGTCACCGACCCGCACTACCGCCAGGCGCCCGTCCGGAGCGACGGCCCACTCGTCTGCCGGCGCAAAGGGCTGTGGCCGAACCACGACCTCACGGGCGTTCCGATCGCCCGAGACCCGCAGGTTGATTGCCGGAATCTTGACTCGCGCGACAGTATCCAGCCGGTTGGTGGCCCGATCCCACCGGAGCACCGGCACCGAGTCCGGGGGCGGGCCAAACTCCTCTTCGTCCGGCCCGACAGGGAATGGACTTCCCTGGAAATAGACCCGTCCCTGGCCGTCGGTGCCCCTCGGATCGCCGAGGCCCCGAATCGACTCGGGGAACGGGACGGTCTTTCCGACCTTGCCGTCGGGAGCGATGATCAGGAACCGCCGGCTCACCCGATCCACCAGCAGAGTCGTATCACCGCCCAATCCAAGAAGATCGCCCGGAAACTGGTACTCCCCGGGCCCCTGGCCATTGCGGCCAACCGTGGTCCGGTCGGCCGTCGCGAAGTCGGCAAGCAGTACGGTCCGGGGGCCGAGATCGGTGACCAGGACCTTCCCGCTGCGGAGTTCCCGGATGGCCTGCACCGCGTCGAAGGACTGCGCGAATTCCGCCTCCGGCTTCTGGAGTGGGCGGGGGGCAATCTGCTGCGCCGGGAGCGAAGCTACGCCCAGGAGACAGAGGCCTGCGACGAGACGCACGAGGGGAACCTCCGGGTCGGGTGAGACAGCTGGTTCATGCCGCTGGGAATGCCCGTAAGATGCCCGGTCGAGAACCGAGGTCGCACGGGCGGGAGCGGGTCTCAGGACGCCTTGGGGTCCAATCGCAGCCCGGCGCCACCCCACGTTACATTTCCCGCCCCATGGCTCACGACATCCGTTTCGTCCGCTCACCACGCGCCCTCCGGGCGGCCGTGGTGCTCGGCGCCCTGGCGGCGTGCGGCGAATCATCGTCCCCGGTGGCGGTCGAGACCCTGGTGGCCACCGGAGACACACTCGTCACGGCCCACAGCGAGATCACCGATGCGGCGTGGCTGAACGACGGCCGGTGGGTGGTGATTGCGCCCCAGGATCGCGCAGTGAGCCTGACCGATATCCCGCGCCGGAAACTCGGTCGGTTCGGCGGTACCCGGGCCGCCGAACTGACGCAGCCGTTTCACCTGTTCCGGGCGGGCGATTCGATCTACATCGCGGATTGGCTGCGCCGCCGGCTGACCGCCTGGTCACTCGATGGCCGGTATGGCTGGGCCTTGCCGGCCGCGGATCGGCTGCGGGGCGCCCTTCCGAGGGGTCGCGACGACGCCGGCCGCTGGTACTTCGAGCTTTCCCCGGCGCCGGGCCAGGATGGCCGGGGCAACCGGGATTCGGCGGCGATCGTCCGGGTGAGCGGTGATCCCCCGATTGCGGACACGGTCGGACGCCTGACGCCACTCGACCTCGCCGAAATAGTCAGCAACGGCAAGCGCCGGCTCGAGCGCCGCCTGCTCTCGGGTCAGGATCGCTGGGGCGTCCTGTCGGACGGCGCAGTGTGGATCGCACGGGTCAGCGAGAACCGGGTCGACCGGCAGGATCCTTCCGGCCGGGTCACCCGCGGCAACTCGCTCCCGGACCGCGTGCTGCCGATCTCCCAGAACGACCGCGACATTTTTCTCGCCCGGTTCGATCCCGAGCTCCGGACGACGGCGGCCCAGATTCCCTTCGCGGCGATCAAGCCACCCTTCGAAGGGGCGCTGGCCGACCCGGACGGCCAGGTGTGGCTGGTAAAGAGCCGCGCCGTCGGGGATACGCTGCGGGAGTATCAGATCGTCGACCGTCGCGGGAAGCTCCGCCGCCTGGTAAACCACCCCGGCCTGGGGCGGATCCTCGCCATCGGAGGGGGGTACGCGCTGGTGGGTGAGCCGTTCGCGGACGGGGTTCGCCTGCTGTTGTTCCGCATTCCGACCCCGGCAGGCGCGGACAGCGCCTGAATGCCGACTGCAACTCTGGAGAACTCTCAATGATGGACAGGCGCACGGCGGTCGTGCTGGTCTCGGTGCTGGTCCTGGCGGCGTGCCGAGAGGCGGAGTCGCCCCGGGTGGTGCTGGATCAACCCGAGGCGACGTTCGCCCGGAGCTTCGGTCAGATCAGCAACGTGGTGGAACTCTCCGACGGGAGGGTCGCCTTCGCCGAGCTGAGCGACAAGACCTTCCTGCTCGCTGATTTCCAGACCGGCAACGTGACCCCGGTCGGCGTGCACGCCGACACCATCACTCTGGCCGATTCCGCCAGCGGCAAGCACAAGCTTCCCGGTTACGTCCTGCGTTTCGGCAGCGACACGATCGGCCTGATCGATTTCGCCGCGGAACGGACCACGCTGTGGGACGATCAGGGACGGTATCTCCTGACCCTCGGCAGCCGGGGCGTGGGCGGGCACAATCAGCCGACCAACTACGACATCAGGGGCACTGGCTACAAGGAGGACGTGCGCTCCGTCCTCGGCGGGCTCGAGCCGGGAGCGGAGCTCGAGTTCGACAGCATGAGTGTGCTTCGGATCGCCCGTGGTGATACCCTGGCGGACACCGTGGCCCGGCTCAAACTCCCGCCCTGGGGCCGGGGCCAGTTCGGTGAGCAGGTCAAGATGGTATCGACGATCTTCGCCGGGCGGGACCTCTTCGGGGTGCTTCCCGACGGGTCGATGTGGTTCGCCCGCGCCTCCAACAACGCGGTAGACTGGCGTTCGCCCGCCGGAAAGTGGTCACGCGGGCCGTCGCGTGATTACGTGAGGATCCCGGTCGGCCAGACCGAGAAGGACGCCTTCCTGGAACGGTTGCGCGGGCAGATGGCCAGGATGGGGGCGCCGGCCGGAATCGAACTCTCCTATCCGTTCGCCGACGAGAAGGGCCCGTTCACTTCCGGCCAGACCAATCCGGCCGGCGAGGTCTGGCTCGAGCAGGCGCGGGCCTACGGCGACTCGATTCCGGTGTGGGATGTCATCGGGCGGGATGGCGCCAGGATCCACACGGTTCAGCTGCCCAAGGGGGCGCTCCTGGGAGGATTCGGCGCGGAGGGGCGGATCTACGTCATTCTTCGTCGCGAGGACGGCCGGCAGGCGCTGGGACGGTATGTGATCCCCTGAAGGCTGTGATCCCGGCACCGGCCGGCGGGTGACCTGGCGGGCCCGCCCAGTCGTCAGTCGGCGATCGTGATCACGAGCTTGCCGAGCTGCGCCCCGCTGGCCAGCCGCCGAAAGGCGCTGGTCGCCTCAGCCAAGGGGAACACGGCATCCACCTCGGGCCACAGCCGCCCGGCGTGCGCGAGGCGGGTGATGGCGCGGAATTCCGCCTGACTCCCCATGGTGGAGCCCAGAATCGACCACTGATACCAGAACAGCTTGCGGACATCGGTCGTCACTATCGGGCCACTGGTGCCGCCGCAGGTCACCAGCCGGCCTTTCCTTGCCAGGCACCGCAGCGACTGCTCCCAGGTCTTTTCCCCCACGCTGTCCACCACTACCTCGACACCACGCCGCCCGGTGAGCGCCCGAACCTCCTTGGCGACATCGGCTCGGGAATGGTTCAGTGTGTGGTCGGCGCCAAGCGCCCGGGCCCGCTCGAGCTTGGCGTCGGAGGAGCTGGTGACGATGGTACGGGCCCCGGTTTCCCTGGCGATTCCGAGCGCGGCCAGGGACACCCCGCCGCCGATACCCCAGATCAGCACCGTTTCGCCGGGCAGGAGCCGGGCCCGGGTGACGAGCATTCGCCATGCGGTGAGTGTGACGAGGGGGAAGGCGGCCGCCTGGGCCCATCCCATCCCGTCGGGAACGGGTGCGAGGTTCCTGGCCGGAACCACCACGTACTCGGCGATGGTCCCCGGCCGATGCTCCCCGAGGATGCCGAAGTCCGAGCACAGCGGCTCGTCGTCCGCCCCACACCATTCGCACCGGCCGCAGGAGACCCCCGGGTTGATCAGCACCCGATCGCCACGGTGCACGCCGCGGGCGTCCGGACCCAGGGTCTCGACCAGTCCGGCGCCGTCGGAGCCCATGATGTGAGGAAAGTTCTTCGGAAGACCGGGAAGACCGCCGGCCACGAACAGATCGAGCCGGTTGAGCGCGGCCGCCTGGACCCGGACCAGCACGTCGTCGGGGGCCTCCGGCACTGGGGCCGGAACGTCCTGAAGCTGCAGATGTTCCAGACCGCCGGTGGCGGTCAGGGTCAGTGCTCTCAATAGGCGGGACTCGTTATCCGTTCCCCTGGCAGGAGCCGCACGCTGGTTTCGGTGCCGCTGGAGAGCGAGCGCCACTGGAATGTAAACTCGAGCTGGTTGCGGTTGCGCTCGCTGGGCCGGGTCGCCACCCACGCCACCCGGGAGCCGTCCGGAGCGAAGGCCACATCCACCATGGTGAGATCGGTGGTCACGATGGGCGTCGGGACTCCACCTGCAGTGGGCTGGCGGAGCAGGATGTCGGGCTCCCGTTTGTCGCGCCGTACCTGCACCCAGGCGAGTTCCCCACTGGCGAGGTAAAGCGGCCGGGTTTCGCGTCGGTTGGCGGTGTTGGTCGCCTGGGCCGGCCGGCCACCGTCGGCCGGCACCACGAAGATGTCCGAGGGTCCGACCCGGCCGAGCGGATAGCCGGTGAACGCGATCGCCCGACCGTCGGGGGAAAGCGCCGGATCCTCGGCGCCGCCGGGGAGGTCGGTTAGCTGGCGGAGCCCGCTGCCATCGGCGCGCATCCTGTAGATCTGACGGGCGCCACTCCGCGTCGACACGAAGACCAGGTGCTCGCCATCGGGTGTCCACACCGGCTGTATATCCATGCCGGCGTCGCGAGTCAGGCGCACCGGATTCCGGCCGTCGGCGTCGGCGACGAAGATGTCATAGTCGCCTGGCCGGGAGCGGTCGGAGGCGTAGACCACTCTGGTCCGGTCCGGCGAGTAGCTGGCGCCGATGTTGTTCGCGCCGGTATCGGCCACGATCGGGAGGAAATTCTCGGGCTGGCCCGCGAGGACGGCGTAAACGCCGAATCGTCCGCCCCGGGTCGACGCCACCAGCAGGTCTCCGGTGACGAACACGGCCACCTGGGAGGCTTCCCCACCGGCCGCCTGAGCCGAGATCACCGCGCTCCCGGGAGCCACGGCTTCGACCGCTCCGGCCGCGGTCACTCGGGCCACGGAAGCGTTGCTCGTGACCCAGGACAGCCCGCTCGCCGCTCCGACGAGGTTGCCGCTGCCATCCACGAACTGCGGCGCCAGGGCGACCTTGTCGCCGGGTTTGAGCCCGATCCGGCTGCGCTCGAAGGCTACGGCGCCGGAGATTACCTCGATGGTCCACCCCTTGGGGAGGAAGCCGCGGGCCGCGAACTGCAGCGTCGTCGTCCCGGGCTGGAGCGCCGTAAGCCGCCCGCTCCCGGCATCAAAGACCGCGATGGTGGTATCGCCGACAGTCCAGTTGATCGGCACCCCTTCGATCGGGAGCGAGTCGACGGTCTGCGGTATCAGAGTGAATTCGCGACTCGTCTTGACCGGCATGCGAAGCGGCTCGCCGAGGCGGGGACCCGCGGCAAAGCGGGCGACTCGCTGATGGACGATGACCGGCACCCGAACCTCCTGCAGGTACCCCTGCAGGATCACTTCGGCCCGGCCGGCGGCCAGGGCGCGCACGATCCCATCACCCGTGACCTGCACGACCGCGTCGTCGGTGGCGCTCCAGCGAAGGTCGGCGGCCCGGAGCCGGCGGCCGCCCTGCGCCGGAACCAGCGCTCCGAGCGTGTCGGTGTCGTCCGGGGAGAGCACCACGCGTGGGTGGTCGACCCCGAGACTGGCCAGTGAAACTGTCACCGGAATATCGAGGGTGGGTCCGCCCGGCACGATCGCCTGAATGGTCGCCTGTCCGGTCGCCAGGCCAGTGATGGTTCCGGTGGAGTCCTCGACGATCGCCACCGAGGTCCGCAGCGAGCGCCACTGCACTCCGGCGGTCGAAGCCGGCGTACCGTCGGCCAGGAACGCCCGCACCGTGACCCGCCCTCGCTCGGTCGGCAGCAGGACCATTTCGGCGGGGTCGGCCAGCAGCCGGGCGACTTCCGGGGCGGCGCGCGCCGCGCCCACCGCGGCCCGGGCCGTACCGGCCACGACCACCGTGACCGCCTTGGTCTTCTGGCCGGCTTCCACCACGATCTGGGTCCGGCCAGACCGGCCGGCCGTCACGGTACCGTTCGCAGCCACTCTGGCGACCGATGTGTCCTTGGCACGATACCGCACGGCCATGATCACATTCCCGGCGTTATCGAACGCCTGTACCGTCAAGCCGAGACGCAGCCCGCTCTCCAGCCGGACCGTGTCAGGAGTCACGTACAGTTCGGTGACGTTCTGGGCTCCGGCCCGACCGGCGAAGGTCGCCAGGAGCAGTGCAGAAACGATTATGGGTCGCGCGTGCTGTCTCATGGCCTCTGGTCCCGACGGGTGACAGCCATCACCGTTTGCAATCCGCAGACCATCCGACCTGACCATACAAGACGTTTGGCATGAACGAGTTACGGCGGTAGGCGAAACTGTGGCGGGAGGCCGCCATCACCCTAAGTCGCCAGAGGGAAGGCGGTCTGCGGGGTCTCGCGTGGCGCGATTCCAGACAGCGCCACCGATCAGTGAAAATCCCTGGGAATGGCCTCCTGCCACTGCTTCCGACGGACCGGCTTCCCGTGGAGAGCAAGCCGTCGGGTGACGGTGACGTGGAAATGGCTGGTGTCGGACCGGATGTCGATCTCGGTTTCGAGCAGGATGTCCCGGCCCGGCGGCCGGATACGATGAGTGGCGACGCCGCGAAAGGTGGAGTTGGCGGGATCCCGATCGAAGGTGGCGTACACTTCGCGCTCGGTGTAGTCGTAGCGGATCTTTCCGATGGTCCAGGCTGCGGGGCTCGACCATTCCAGCGTGGTGCGTCCGGTCAGCGGGTCGTAGCTGATCCGTTCGATGCCGGGCTGGGCGTCGAGGTCGGTGACGTCGGACCGTACGGCGCGTGGTTCCGGTGCCGGCAGAACCGGCGCGGGATATCGGCCCACGCCGGCGGCGATCGGGAGCTCGAGCGACGAGGTCGAGTCGCCCAGCCATACCCGGGAGACCATCGGATAGGGCGAGGGCCAGATCATCGGGAACTGGGCGTTCGAAACCGCGACCCGGATCCGGTGGCCCTGCTGGAAGGTCCAGGTCGTGAAGTGGAGGTCCCACGCCAGGTCGTAGGACTGGCCCGGGACCAGGCGCTCGGGGGTCACGGTCGATCGGTGGTGGGTGGCGTTGATCACGCCTCCGGTCACCAGGGCCACCTGCCCGTCGGGCGTCACGTCCTCGAGCCGGGCGGTCCAGTTGGCCAACGCGGCACCGGCCGTGAACCTCAGGCGGACCCTGGGCATCCCCAACACCGTCACCGGTTCATCGAGCGCCGGTCCATCGAAGACCAGACCCCCGGCGTCGTCCGCCCGCATGTCGCCCGTGGGCTCCCCCCACCAGTCTCCTGCCATCACGCCGGAACCGGGGAAGTACCGGATCGTGGCCGTCGAATCGAGGCCCGTCGGCTTGGCTCCGCCTCGAACCAGCCGCCCACCGGCGGCGAATCTCCACGCCTCCCGCCGCCCACCAGCAACCGGCCAGTCTTCGAACCGCCACGCTCCCGGAGTCTCGGCGAGGGTCCGGTCCGGCCCGTGACCGGACCGCTGGTACACCAGCAGCCTGGGTTCATCGAGAAGGCCGCTGTCCTGCCCGCGGAGCCAGTGGTTCCACCAGCGGACGGCGCGGCTCCGCCACTCGTAGTTCGGGCCGGGCGTCCCGTCGTCGGGCCAGGCGTGAACCCACGGCCCGATTTCGACCTTCACCGGCGCACTGAGGTACTCGAGGGCGCGGATCGGCGTGTCCCGGTAACCATCGAGCAACCCGCCGATGAAATAGGCCGGAATCTCGAGGGCCTCGGGACGGTAGCGCAGCCCGTTGCGGCGCCAGAACTCGCCATCGACCGGCTGCTTCAGGTAGGTGAGGACCCAGGGATAAGCCTCGAACCGGTCGCGAAAGTACGCGGAATCGAGCGCGTACGACGGAGTCCGCGGCAGGCCGTTCTCGTGGTCGATCTGAAGGGTGTAGGGATCGATGTGCAGGCCACCATCGATGTAGCGGACGTCGTCGTGAAACAGGTCGTCCGACGCGTGCAGCGCCATGATGGCGCGAAGCCCGGGCGGCCGGCGCATCGCCACCTGGATGGCGTTGAATCCGCCCCAGGAAATCCCCCACATCCCCACGTTTCCGTTGGAGGCCGGGTGGCGCGCCAGCTGGGCGATGATGTCGACCGCGTCGTCCAGCTCCTGCTCGGAGTACTCGCGGGGCGGGACCCGGCCGGAAGAGCCCCCCGTGCCCCGGATGTCGACCTTCGCCAGCAGGAAGCCCCGTCGAGCGAAGTAGTCGTACAGCGGGAAATCGCGGGCGTAGAAGGAATCGTCCTTGCGATACGGCAGCAGCTCCAGCAAGGCGGGGAATCGCTCCCCGTGAACCTTTGGTGTGGGGCTCCACCAGGTCACCGCCAAGCGGCCACCATCCGGCATGATGAGGAAATCACGCCGGGTGACGTACTCGTATGACGCGTCCTGGCCGGGTAGCGCCAGGGCCGGGACGGCGAGCAACAGCGCAAGTACGCCGATCGTCCGAGGAACGGGGAACGCGTTCATCAATCATGCTCTCGCTGAGGTCGGACGAAGGGCCCCGGGTGCGAGGTCTGACCCGACGTAGCCTTGCCATCCAACTCATTGACTACCAACAACTTACGCAACAACGACGAACTCGCTGGGAACGTCGGCGCTGGGACCGGGAACGCTGCCGGCGCAGGTCCGGTCCACGGTTCCACGGTCGTAGAGACCGTTGCCCGAGTGGCTTGCACTGGTGGAGAAGAAGTGCATCTTACCTGCTGTTTCGCGTTGCGGGCCGTCGCCGCCCGCACGACCGGCGGCGGGTCCCGCGCCGCGCAGACTCCGGAGGAGCTCCCATGGCCGAGCTGCAAGATATGGAGATGAGCTGGACAGATTCGGGTTGGATGGACCCCGCGCCGACTCCGAGCGAACCCATTCCGCCCCCAGCTCCGCTGCCGATGTCACGCGAGTCGGTGATGCCGGCCCGGCCAGCGGCAAAGCCCGCTGCGCGGAAGCCGGCCAAGAAGAAAGCTGCCAAGAAGAAGACCGCCAAGAAGAAAGCCGCCAAGAAGCCCAAGAAGAAAGCAGCCCGGAAGGCCGCCAAGAAGAAGCCCGCCAAGAAGAAAGCCGCCCGGAAGGGGGCCAAGAAGGCCGGCCGGAAGGGTGCCAAGAAGAAGGGCGGGAAGAAGAAGAAACGTTAGGCCCGCCGGGATGGCGGCAGCCAGCGTTCGAGCGCCCCGGGGTATCGGGGCGCTCTCCTTTTGCACACCACCGTCCTCTCAACGGCGCCTCCGCAGGTGGGCAACTTCGGCGAAGATGTCGGCCATCCAGTCGTGGATCGTATGCCGCGCGACCCGGCGCCGGAGCAAGGCCAGACGACGCTCCCGTTCGTCCGGCGGCAGGCTGAGGGCCTGACGGAAGGTCTCGGCGAGGGCACCGAGATCGTAGGGATTGACCAGGAGGGCCTCGCGCATTTCCCGGGCGGCGCCGGCGAACCGGCTGAGAACCAGCACGCCGAGCCGACCGTCCTGGCAGGCGACAAACTCCTTGGCGACGAGGTTCATGCCATCCAGGAGTGGAGTCACGATGCAGATGTCCGCGGCGCGATAGTACGCCACCAGGGTATTCTGGTCCAGCTGTTCCCGGACCAGGTGGATCGGGGACCAGCCGTTGCGGGTGAACCTGGCGTTGATGTCGCCGGCCAGCTCGGTCACTTCCCGCTCGAACTCGGCGTATTCGGGAACCTCGCTCCGGCTGGGCACCCCGACCTGGAGCAGGGTCACCTGGCCCAGCAGCTCCGGCTGCTGGTCCAGCAACCGGGCCAGGGCGAGAAAGCGCCTGGGGATCCCCTTGGTGTAGTCGATCCGGTCGACACCCAACAACATCTGCCCACCGAAAGGCAGGGTGGTCCGGCGCAGCTGGCGGGCCAGGGCCTCCGTGGCCGCGGATGCCGCCCGTTCCGCGAAAGCCGCGGCGTCGATCGAAATCGGGAAGTCGCGGACCACGGTCCGCCGGCCGCGGATCCGTACCAGGTCACCGTCCGGGTCGATTACCGCACCCCGGATGAAGCGCCGGACACAGGAAACGAAGTTTCGGGCGTCTCCCGCTGTTTGAAAACCAAGCAGGTGGTTGCCAAGCAGGCCGCGCAACAGGCTCCGGGCCCGCGGCAGGACTCGCAGGATGTCGGGGGGCGGCCAGGGAATGTGCCAGAATTGGTGAATGAACAGGGGGCGCACCCGTCTGAGGATTCCCGGAACGAGGGCCAGGTGGTAGTCCTGGACCCAGCAGGTCGCCGGCTGACCCCTGGCCTCGGCGATGCCCGCCGCCGCAAAGCGCTCATTCACCCGACGATACACCTCCCAATCGGCAGCATCGTACGTGACCCGCGCCAGTTGCGAATGGCACAGCGGCCACAGGACCTGATTGGCGGTCGCCCGGTAGTACCCCGCCAGTTCGTTCGCCGCTAGTCGCAGGCGGCGGAGCCGGTAGGCCGGCCGCTCGGGCGGCACAGCCACCGAGTCCCCCGCGTCGGTGACATCGAAATCCGCCGAACCGCTTCCCCACGCCACCCACGTCCCACCGGTCGCGGCCATTAGCGGCTGGAGCGCGGAGGTGAGCCCACCCGCTGGCTCGGCGACCGAAACCCCTCCGTCCGCGGTCCGTTGGTGCACGAACGGCTCGCGGTTGCTGAGCAGGACGAGCGGATGGGGTGGCAGCCGGCGGGGCCAGGCGAGGAGACGCATGCTGAAACGGTACCTTGGGCGTAGCGCGAGGCGAAAGACCGTGGTTCATCTTGCGCCACCCGCTGGGGCGGGGCACGTTTCATCGACCTTACCCACGGCACTGATGCTGCGTTCGCCCTGCTTCGCCCTCATGCTGCTCGCCGCGTGCACGGCCCCTGAGGGCCGGCCAGCCCTCCTCCCGGAATCCGAGGCCCTCACGGACAGCATGGTGGCTCAGTTCAACCGGTCGGCGGATGCCTGGAACCGCGGTGACCTGGATGCATTCATGAGCGACTACGCCCGGGACAGCCTTACGGGCTTCGTCTCCGGTGGTCGGGTGAATCGCGGGTACGACTGGATTCGCCAGAACTACGCCCCGCGGTTCGCGCCGAGCGCCTCGCGCGACAGCCTCCGGTTCGAGGCTTTCAGCGTTCGCCCGCTCAGCCCGGCTGTCGCCCTCGTGACAGCCCGGTTCGTCCTGCACCGGGACCGCCGCACCACCGCGAGCGGCCCATTCACGCTGGTCATGGAGCGACGCCCGGATGGCTGGAAGATCCTCCACGACCATACGTCGAATGACTGAGGGGACGGCTTGATGGCTCGACAGCTCGGCCACCCGGCCGTACGGCGGGCACTGGTAGCAGTCTTCGCGGCGTCCCTCGCCCTGGCGTGCGGTCCGAAAGTGAAGGACCGGATCGCGCTGGTGGGCGGCAACATGGTGAGTGGGACCGGCGACCCGGTGCTCCGCGACGTGGTGATCGTGGTCCACAAAGGCAAGATCGAAAGCGTAGCGCCGCGCGAGGGGTTCAAGATCCCCAAGTCGGCGCAGGAGGTGGACGTCACCGGATCGTGGATCATTCCCGGTCTGATCGACGGCCACGGCCATGTGGAACGCTGGGCCCTCACCCGCTACCTCGCGGCCGGGGTGACGACGATTCGGGACGTGCACGGCAGCCAGGACTCGATCCTGGCTCTCCGGGAGGAGGTCAGCCTGGGAGGTGCGGTCGCTCCGCGCATCTACACCGCGGGCGCGATGATCGACGGCCCGCCCGCAACCTACGACAATGCCTCCGAGGTGCGGACCGCCGACCAGGCGCGGCGCGCCGTCGACGCGCGAGCGGTGGCGGGTGTGGACTTCATCAAGGTCTACACCCACATCACGCCTGAACTGCTGCGCCCCCTGCTGGACGAAGCCGCCACCTTCAACCTGAAGGTGACCGCCCATCTGGGACTGACGGATGCCCTGACCGCGGAACGGCTGGGGGTGAGCGGGATCGAGCACTTGAGCGGCATCCCGGAGGCCCTGAGCCCCACGCCGGAGCGCTTCTACGCCGAGCACCGGGCATCCTTTTTCCGCGGATGGACTTATTTCGAGAAGGCCTGGGCGACACTCGACAGTGCCGCTCTGACCCGGCTGGCCGGCACACTGGCCGAACGGCGCGTGGTCATGATCCCGACGCTCACGCTGCACCAGATCTTCAGCCGGCTGGACGACCCCTCGACCTACGCCCATCCCGACCTCAAGACCATCCCGGATTCGATCATCAAGCGATGGAACGTACCGAACATGGTGGAGCGGGCGGGGTGGAAGTCGACGGACTACCCACTGTTCCGCGCCGCCCGTGCCAAGCAGGACCTCTTCCTCCGCGCGTTCCGCTCCAGCGGAGGCCGCATCGTCGCCGGGACGGATGCGAGCACTCAGATGCTGGTCCCCGGCCTGAGCCTCCACACCGAGCTCGAGCTGCTGGTCGGCGCCGGCCTCACGCCAACCGATGCCCTGCAGACGGCCACCGCGAACACCGCCCAGCTGCTCGGCGCCGATTCGCTGGGTCTCATCGCTCCCGGGAAAGTGGCTGACATCGTAGTGCTGGCCGGCAATCCGCTCAATGACATCCGCAACACCCGCCGAGTCATGTGGGTCATGGTCCGGGGCCAGTTGTACAGCGCGGACTCCCTTCGCGCCGGTTTCTAGCGCATGCCGGCGGCCCGGGTCGGGCTCGCCGCGCTGGCGGTCCTCGGCCTCTTCATTGCCTGGCGGGAATTGGAGCAGCGGTTCGGACGGACCGGCCGACCGCCATTCCGGGGATCGCTGGTCGCGCTCGCGGCGGAAAGCCTGCTGCTCACGCTGTTCGCCGCGCTCTGGTTCGGCAGCCTGGGCTCGGGCGGTGTGGCATTGCTCTTCCTCTGCGTTGGCGCCCTGATCGAACTGCCGGTCCGGTTGCGGACCGTCCGGGGCTCGGAGCTGCCGTGGATGGCGATCGCGGCCGGTATGACCCGGATCGTCATCGCAGGGTGGGTTCTGAAGCTCGTCCTGAGATAGGAATACCGGGTGCCTGATCTCGGGTGCCGAACGCAGGGCACCGGGCACCTGGCACTCTTCACCGGAGTCCGTACGATGACCGGCGATCCAATCGATCAGAAACCCCGAATCCGACTCACGACGCTTTCCCACGGCGCCGGTTGAGCCTGCAAGCTCGGGATGACCGAGTTGGCGCAGGTGCTGCGCCACATACCGGCGGGCGGGGACCCCAATGTCCTGGTCGACGCGGCCACTCGGGATGACGCAGCGGTCTACCGGTTGAGCGCGGACCGAGCGCTGGTGGCGACGGTCGATTTCTTCACGCCCGTGGTGGACGACCCGGCCACCTGGGGCCGCATCGCCGCCGCCAACGCCCTGAGCGACATCTACGCCATGGGGGCGACCCCCCTGTTCGCGCTGAGCCTGGTGGGCTGGCCGCGTGAGACACTCCCGCTCGACATTCTCGGCGACGTGCTCCAGGGCATGGCCGACACCGCGCGCCAGGCGCACTGCCCCATTCTGGGCGGGCACACCGTCGACGCCCTGGAGCCGCACGTGGGACTCGCGGTCCTGGGCGAGGCCCACCCGCAGAACCTGCTCACCAACACCCAGGCTCGCCCCGGCGACGCGCTGGTGCTGACCAAGCCGCTCGGT
The DNA here is from genome assembly GCA_963709905.1 of uncultured Gemmatimonadales bacterium. GTDB lineage: Bacteria > Gemmatimonadota > Gemmatimonadetes > Gemmatimonadales > GWC2-71-9 > JADJOM01. Next base: position 889,290 of record CAVPYI010000001.1, on the reverse strand, counting down.
ACCGGCATCCTGACCACCGCCCTCAAACGCGGCCTGGTGGCCGAATCCGAACTTGGCGAGGTCATCGCCTCGATGATCGCCCTCAACGCCGGGGCCATGCGGGCGGCGCTGGCCCATCAGGTTCGGGCCGCAACCGACGTGACCGGCTTCGGCCTCCTGGGACATCTCGGCAACTTCATCACCAACAGCAGGGTGGGCGCCCGCCTCAGGGTTCGCGCGATTCCGGTCTTCCCGCGCGCCCGTGAACTGGCACAGGCCGGAGTGATTCCCGGCGGGACCGAACGCAATCTCGCGGCTCAGGATCAGGTGCACTGGGCGCCCGGCGTGACCCAGGCCGACCGGCTTCTGCTGGCCGATGCCCAGACCTCCGGGGGGCTGCTGCTCGCCGTTCCCAACGACCGCCTCGCCGCTTTGCTGGTGGCGCTCGAACGAGAGGGCACCCCCGCCCGGGCGGTCATCGGGGAGCTGACCGGGGAGTCAGGCGTGATCCGCGTCGAGGCGGCGAGCTGAAGGATGCGTTGGTCACCCGAGCGACTGGACCAGCTCGAGCGCGCCATTCGGGATGGCCGCAGGGTTTCGCTGATGCGCCGGGGAACGGAGTACATCGTGACCGCGCTTCGACTTACCTCCCGGGGAAACCGGGATGCGTTGGTCGGCAGACTACCCATGACCGGAGAGGAACTGACCTTCGTCCTGGAGGAATTGGAGGCGTTCCAGGTCGTCTCTTGACACCCACCTCCCCCGCCCCCACCGTCAAGATATGTGGACCTCGCTGCTGGTCGGTCTCGACGGCTCGAAACAGGCCCAGGTCGCTCTGGCCCAGGCCATTCTGGTCGGGCAACGGTTTCGGGCGCGCATCGTGCTCGCATACATCGCCCCGCCTCCGGGCCACACCGCCGAGATGGCCCTGGGAGCGCCGTGGATGGAATGGACCGAGGGAAACGCTCCCACCACCCGGCGCGAGCGCGAGCTCTCCGCTCGACAGATGCTCGACGATGCCGCCGGGGCGGTCCGGCGGGCCGAGCTCGAGGCCGAGACCATCATGCGCGAAGGCCATGTGCCGGACGTACTCCGTGAACTGGCCGAGGCCGTTGGGGTCGTGATCGTGGGACGGATTGGCGTGCGCGGCGGGGCCCGGGAGGGCGGCGGCGATCCGCTCGGGCCGGATACCCGGGAGCTGATCCGCCGCTGCCCCCGGCCGGTGCTGGTCTGCGGATCCCGCCCAACGCCGATGAACCAGGTGCTCGTCGCCTATGCCGGCGGCCCGGCAAGCGAAGGGGCCCTCGCCTTCGCCTCGCGCTTTGCCGGGATCACCGGTGCACACCTGGACGTGCTGCACGTGGCCAGCGACGCCGTGGAGGGCCGGACTGCGCTGGCCCGCGCCTCCGGGGCGCTGTCGCTCGCCCCGCTCGATTTCGACACCCATCTCATCGATGGCGATCTGGAATCGGTGATCCCGCGGACCGTGGCCCGTCTCGGTTCGGACACGCTGTTCGCCGGCGCCCACCGGGAGGGGGATGGCTGGCAGGTGCCCTCACACACCGAAGTGATCCTCCGCGTCACCGACATCCCGGTGCTGGTCCACATGCAACCCTTCACCGCCGGTGCCCGCCTCGCCACTGCCCATCGCCGTTCTTCATCTTGACGAAAGCTGTCTCGGCAACGGCCGGGACCGTCCCACGCCAGGCGGTGCCGGCGGGCTGATCGAGGTCCGTGCCGGCGGCCGCATCCAGCGTCGTGACTTCTCTATCCACTCGGCGGACACTACCAACAACCGAATGGCGCTTTCAGGCGCCATTGCCGCCCTGCAGCTGCTCGCCGGGAAAGGCAAACGACTCCGGGCGGTGGTCATCTCCGATTCGGAATATCTCGTCAAGGGAATGCGCGAATGGGTCTCCGCGTGGGCCGCGCGCGGCTGGAAGCGGAAGGGAGGCGAAATCGAGAATCTCGAACTCTGGCGCTTACTGGTCGATTCGTCCCGGAGGCATGACGTGCAGTGGGCCTGGGTGCGGGGACACGATGGCCAGCCGAAGAACGAGTACGCCAATGATCTCGCCATGGCCGCTGCGGCCAACCAGGTAACCTCCCAGGGCGCCGTCGACTCGGGGTTTCCCGCCTGGCTCGCGGCCAGGCAGGCCCGTGGCAAGTTCACCGACTACGACCCGGATGCGGCGTTCGAATCACTCGAAGCACGCCTGGCGGAAGGAGAGCATCTGCCGCTCGCGGTCGGCTAGCCCGCGCGCCTGCCCGGCTCGCCGTGCCACCCACGTCATCGACAAACGACCGCGGCGGTTTGCTTGACACTATGGAAAGCCGACCCTACTCTGCCAGTTCCATGACCGACCTCGAACGGCTCTTTCGCCGGCTGGTGGACAACCTGATCGCCATCGATCCGGGCCGCCTCCACCGATCCATGACGCTCGGGGATCTGCTCGGGTCGGTCATCCCCTACCGTACCAACCGCCGCTCCCTGTCCATCGACTCAGCCGAAGACTACGACATGCTCGTGCTCCGGCTCTGCTCCGGCGAAGGCGGTTACGTGCAGATGGTCTCCGGCGACATGACCCAGATCTTCCTGGATCAGCTGTCCACCCCGAATCCCGATCTGGATGTCCTGCGTCAGTACTCGAACGCCGAACTCGGGCTCGGCACCGAACCCCTCGCCCACGCCCTCGGTCCGGGCCCGGGGGAAGCGTACGCCCCCCCGGATGACGAGCCGCTGGAGGAATTGCTGGAGGAACCGCCGCCGGCCTCCCGGGTCTCCCGCCCGGTGATCGAGCCCCCGCTCGAGTCGCTGCGCCGCGTGCCCTTCAGCGCCGAACCGGCGCCGGCCGTCGCTCCGATGGTTCCCCCACCCCCCAGAATGACAGCGGAGCCGGAGGCTCGCCCCCGGCTGGTTCGAGATTCCGGTGCCCGCTGCAGCTACTGCGGCGGGCGCCTGCCGAGCGGCCGGACGGTGAACTTCTGTCCCCACTGCGGGCAGAACCAGACGTCCACCCGCTGTCCCGAATGCCAGTCCGACCTCGAGCTGGGCTGGCGACACTGCATCACCTGCGGCCATCATGTCGGGGACGGGTAGGCCGGTCGGCGCCGGGGGCGGCCTGGTCGTTCTGGTCCTGGTCACGACCGTTCAGCTCCAAGGCCAGGAGGTCCCGTTCGAGTGCCGGGACCGGCAGGCGCGTCCGGTACGCATCCAGCCCGACCAACGCATCGCCTACCCCGCCTACGCCACCGTCGACGACGACGGTCTCCCCGTCATCTACTGGAATCCAAAGGCGACCGGTCGACGGTCCGCCATCTGGCGGCGCTTCGTCCTGTTGCATGAGTGCGGGCACATCCTGCTGCGCCACCTCGAACGGCCGGGAGGCACCGTGGAGGACCGGCGCCGGAACGAGATCGAGGCGGACTGCTACGCGATCCAGACACTCAGCGAATCGCGAGGACGAGCGGTCGCGAGATGAGGCGACTGTTTGCCGAGCTGTCGCGGAGCAGCGGGGACCTCACCCACCGAGGCGGAGGGGACCTCCTGTTCGCGCTCGACGATTGCCTCGACGCCCCTACCAACGGCCGTCGCTGGAGCGAGGCGCTCGACCGGCTCCGGGCCGCGAGCGCCGACAGTTTTGCTTCCATCACCGGATCGTGGCTCGGTCGGAACTGGGCGGGCGACATCCGGGAAGCGACGATGGACCTTCCGGGTACCTTCGACTGCGAGGTCAGGCCACCGGGTTCGTTCGTCTGCCTGCTGATGACCGCGGAGAGCGAGAAGCCGGCCCGCCGCCGATTCCAGGAAATTCGCCGGATCGTGCAGCGCTGGCTGCCGCCCGACTGGACCCACGCCGACCGGGCCACGACCACCAGCCTCGCCGATCTCTTCCTGGCGCAGAGCAGCATCGACGGGACCTTTCTGGCCCTGGTGCGAACGACAGGTGACCGGCTCTACTTCGTGGCCCGGCCGCCGGAAAATTGAGGCCTCGTCGGAGCCCTCCGCACCGGCCTCCGGGAGCCCCACGGCCTAAGCCATTCCGGTACAAGCGCTTCGCTTCTCGCTCGACTTCCGCCATCTGGCGCCGTCCATATTTCGACCCCGGATGACCCCTTCCTTATATAGGGAGCCAGCAATGACCAGCCCGGGACGCGGCCCAGACGTCCTGTTCCTCGCCGGTGTGCGGACCGGGTTTGGGGCATTCGGCGGCGCCTTGAAAGACTTCTCCGCCACCCAGCTCGCGGTGGCCGCGAGCAAGGCTGTGCTCGAACGCGCGCGGATGCGGGCCGGATTCGATCGATCATGTTGTGGTCGGGAATGCGCTGCAGACCAGTGCCGACGCCATCTATCTCGCCCGCCATGTCGCGCTGCAAAGCGGGTGTCCGCGTCGAGACGCCCGCCCTCACCGTGAATCGGCTGTGCGGGTCGGGTTTCGAAGCGATCGTTCAGGGTGCGCAGCAGATCATGCTGGGAGAGTCCCGCGTCGTGCTCGCCGGCGGCGCCGAATCCATGAGCCAGGCGCCCCACGTTCTGCGAGGTGCGCGATGGGGTCTCCGGCTCGGCCCGACGCCCCCGCTGGAGGACGCGCTGTGGGAGGCGCTCCGTGATTCGCAGTGCGGCCTCTCCATGGCCGAGACCGCTGAAGCGCTCGCCGAGCGCTACAAGCTTTCCCGAACCGAGGTCGACGCCGTGGCGCTGGCGAGCCAGCAGCGGGCGCGCGATGCCTGGGCCGCTCGGAGCTTTTCCGAGGAGGTCATCCCCGTCACGATCACCAACCGGAAGACCAGGCAAGCGGAGCCCTGGGCCGGCGACGAGCACATGCGCCCCGACACCAGCGCCGAGGGGCTCGCCAGGTTGCCGCCGTATTTCAGAAAGGATGGCGTGGTCACCGCCGGAAATGCCTCGGGAATCTGTGACGGCGCGGCGATGCTGGTCCTCGCCGGCGCCGAAGCTGTCCAGGAGAGGGGGCTCGCGCCGATCGGCCGGCTGGTGGCCTGGGCAGTCACGGGAGTCGACCCGGGCATCATGGGCATCGGTCCGGTACCGGCCGTGCGGAAGGCGCTCAGCAAGGCCGGGATGACGCTCGACCAGATGGATCTGGTGGAGGTGAACGAGGCCTTCGCCGCCCAGTATCTCGCCGTGGAGCGGGAACTCCGCCTCGACCGCGCCAGGACCAACGTCGAAGGCGGGGCCATCGCGATCGGCCACCCGCTGGCGGCCAGCGGGGCCCGACTCACCCTGCACCTCCTCCATGCCCTCAGGCGCCGCGGCAAGCGCTTCGGTGTCGCCAGTGCCTGCATCGGCGGTGGACAGGGCCAGGCGGTGATCGTGGAGAGCCTCAGTGGGTGAGGGTGGATGGTGAAAGGTGAAAGGTGAAAAGTGAGGCTCGGCCCCATCTTCACCTTTCACCCTTCACCTTTCACCTTTGACTAGACCTCCTATGACCGACCTCCCAGCCAGAATCGACCGCGCCGCCCTCGAACGGATCATCCAGCGCGCCGCCGAGTTGCAGACCGGCGAGCGGGAGATCGGTGAAGGGCTCTCGCCCGAAGAGGTCGTGGCACTCGGGAAAGACGTCGGAATCCCCGAACGCTACCTGCAGCAGGCCCTGCTGGAGGAGCGGGGACGGGCGATTCTCCCGTTACCGCTTGGTGTGCTCGACCGCATCATCGGGACCGGAACCGTCACGACCCAGCGGGTGGTCGCCGGCGAGACTCGTACGGCAGAGCGGGAGTTGATGGCCTGGATGGGGCGCGAGGAGCTGCTCACGGTGCAGCGCCAGCAGGCGGGCCGGATCACCTGGGAGCCGCTTCGCGGGATGCAGGCGGCCATCCGGCGCTCCACCGCCGCCTTTTCCGGGCGAAGGGTCTTCATGCTGACTCGAGCTCACCTGGTGACCGCCACCATCACCGCACTCGAGACCGGGTTCTGCCTGGTGGCACTCTCCGCCGACCTGCGCAAGGCGCGAGGAGCCATCATCGGCGGAGTGGCCGGGTTGAGCGCGGCAGGGGTGACTTCGGCCGCGGTGCTGGCGGTGATGACTCCCTTCTGGTGGGTGGCCCTGGCACCGCTCCCGCTCTTCGCCGGGATCGGGTGGGCAGTAGCCCGTCAGTTCCGGCCAACGGCCGAACGGACCCTCATGGGACTCGAGCGAGCCCTGGACCACCTCGAACGCGGTGAGGTCAAGCCGGCCCACGCGGTGCCGCCCAAGTCCGCTGGTCTGCTCGGCTCCGTCCTCGACGAGCTCCGCAAGCTATGACGACCATCTCGATCGTGGGCGTGGTCGGCTCCGGCCTCATGGGCTGCGGGATCGCCCAGACGTGCGCCGCCTCGGGTTACCGCACCATCGTCCGGGACACCGTCACGGAACAGCTCGAGAAGGGCAAAGCCGCCATCAACGCTTCGCTGGCGAAGCTGGTGGAGAAAGGCAAGCTCCCGGCGGCGGCCCGGGACGAAGCCCTGACCCGGCTCGAGTTCTCGACCACTCTGGATCGGTTGGCCGGCGCCGACCTGGTCATCGAGGCGATCACCGAGGACCTGTCGCTCAAGAACGGAATCTGGCGAGAGCTCGACGGGCGGTGCGGTGCCGCCACGATCTTCGCATCCAACACGTCGAGCCTCAGTATCATCAGTATGGCCGCCGAGACCACCAGGGCGGACCGATTCATCGGGTTGCACTTCTTCAACCCGGTACCGCTCATGCCGCTGGTCGAGGTGGTGCGCTCCGTGGCGACCAGCCAGTCGACGGTCGAACGGACTTTCGCATTCGCGCGCAGTCTCGGAAAGGAGCCGGTCGCCGCGCGGGACAGCTCGGGGTTCATCGTCAACCGGTTGCTGGTCCCCTACATCCTGGACGCGGTGCGGGCGCTCGAGAGCGGGGTCGCTTCGATCCCGGATCTGGACACCGCCATGCGTCTCGGCGCCGGACACCCGATGGGACCGCTGACCCTGGCGGATTTCGTGGGACTCGATACCCTCGTTCGGATCGGTGACATCATGTTCGAGGAGTATCGTGAGCCGCGATACGCCGCGCCCCCGTTGCTCAAGCGGATGGTGGCGGCGGGACGTTTCGGCCGGAAGTCGGGTCGCGGCTTCTACGAGTACGGCCAGGATCCACCGGCCCCGGCCGAGCTCGGATTGTGGGGGGAGAAGACTGGATGAGGGAGACTCCGAGGGTCGCGCGGACCATCCTGGCCCTGGTCGCGATCGCTGCGGCCTGCAAGCCCGTCACGACCCGGCCGTTCTTCCCGCCGGTGACCGGAGCCGCCCAGGCCGAGATCGAGCTCGAGCCGCGGAACGCAATCGCCGCGCTGGCCGATGTGCTGCGTTCCGATTCGCTGCCGCTTTCCCGGGTCGAGATCCGTGACGGCTACCTGGAGACGGCCTGGTTCCTGGCTCAGACCCGGCGGGCGACCCGGGCGCGACCCCTGGGATCGGACGTGGTGCAGGTTCGAGCCTGGGTCGACCCCACCCGAAAGGGATACAGCCGGCTGATCGTCGAGACCGTGTACCGGCCCCTGGCCGATCCGAGTCTTGCTCCACGCGACCTCGACCAGCAGGTACCGACGGATCACCCCATCGGCATGCGGATGACGGAGATTCTGACCGAGCTGGCGAGGCTGTACGCGGGGGCCAGGGTGGGCGGTGAGGAGCGAAGGTGAAGGGTGAAAGGTGAACGGTGAAGGGTGAAAAAGTGGACCTTTCACCTTTCACCGCTCACTGCTCACTGCTTACTCTTGCTCCTCACACCACATACGCCCGCACCCACTCCTCCAGCTTCGGCAGGTCGAGCCTGGCGTCCTTGCATGGGCCGGCGGGAAGGGTCATGGTCAGCCCGAGTACCGGCACTTTTCCCGCCACATCGTGCAGCCCGGTGACCATGTCGCGCTCGCAGGCGACGGCGACCACCGCCCGGGGCCGCCGTTCGCGGATCACCCGGCGAGCCAGCTGCCCACGCGTCGCGACGAACACCGGCACTTCGTAGCGCCCGGCAATCTCCAGGACTCCGTCCAGCGCGGCCCGGGAGAGGCACCTGGGAATCAGCAGCAGCAGCTCCCCTTTGCCCACCTTGCGTCCGCGGGCCGCGGCGAACCAGTCGTACACCTTCACAGCAGCGTTCTCCACCCGGTCCCGTCGACCGAACCGGTCGGCCACGAAGGACGTCCACCGCATCAGTCGAAGGAGCGGCCCGCGTTCGGCCAGGCGTTCCGGCAAGAGCGGCCGCCCGACGGCCGGGGACGCCATGATGAGCAGCCACCAGAGCCAGAGCAGAGCGGTGGCGCAGGCCAGCACCAACCAGAGGACCGCCGGAAGCGATCCGGCGAGGAGGCCCAGTCTCGGGCTGAGGAGGTACAGGCCCAGGGCGAGCAGGGCCGGGCCAACGGCCAGGGCGGCCGCGGACCAGCCGTGGAAGAGCGCCGGCGGGCTGTCGAAGTTTCCCCGATTGGGCAGCGGCTGGCCATCCCACTCGTCCCATTCATGGCCGAGCCGGCGATCAACATCGAGATGGATCAGTTGTGCTCGTGGGACATCCGCCATGGCGCTAAGGCTCCCTCCGGTGCCATTCCTTGTCAAGGGACGGCGGCCTACGTTTCGAGCATGCCGAGCGCGGCACCCTCTCATTCTCAGGTCAATCGCGACGCGCGGGTACGGGCCGCCTACGCGGAGAGCGCCGGCATCTATCGCATCGTCCCCACGGGGGTGGCGACACCCGATAGTGTTGCCGACCTGCAGGCGCTGATCCGCTGGGCCCGCGAGACCGAGACCCCGCTGACGCCCCGCGGTGCGGGAAGCGGGATTCCCGGCAACGCGGTCGGACCGGGGGTGATCGTCGACCTGCGGGAGCGGATGCCGCGCTTTCTCGAGATCGATCCGGTGAGCGCCAGCGCAGTCACCAGTGCCAGGGTCACCCTGGCGGAGCTCAACCGGGCGGGGCACGCCCACGGTCTCCGCCTGCCGCCTGATCCATCCAGCGGGGCGTGGGCCACGCTGGGCGGCATGGTCGCCACCAACGCGGCCGGAGCCCGCACCATCCGGTATGGCCCCGTGCGGGCCTGGGTGATGGGCATGGAGGTGGTGACGGGGGATGGCGAAGTAGGGTGGCTGAGCCGGGGCGACTCTACCGCGCCGCTGGTAAGCCAGGGGGCGATCAGTCCCGGCCTCCTGACGGCCATCAACCGGTTCCACGCCAAGGCGGCCCCGGCGATCACCGCATCCGCCGACCTGATCCGGAGCCGGTTTCCCCGGGTTCGGAAGAACACCGCCGGGTATCCGCTCGACAAATGGCTCGACTCCAACGACGACCTCGACCTCCTGATAGGCTCGGAGGGTACCCTCGCCGTCGTCACGGCGGTCCGGTGGCGACTCCACCCCGTCCCCCGGGCCACCACCGGGCTCCTGCTCGCGCTCCGTTCCCTGGACGACCTCGAGGAGGCGGTGCGCTCCCTGGTCGCTCTCGATCCGTCGGCCGTGGAGCTGCTCGACCGGTCTTTCCTTGAGCTGGTGGACCCGCGGGAGTCCGGTCTCAGGCTTCCCGCCGGGGCGGAAGCGGTTCTGCTGGTCGAGTTCGAGCGGGACGACCCCGGGGAGGCGCGGGCCGTGGTCGGCGATGCGACGCGGGCCGTGCAGGCCGTCGCCGCCGAGGTCGTGACCGCCCTGACCGCCGCCGAGGAGCGACAGCTCTGGTCACTGCGCCACGCCGCCAGTCCGATCCTCGCAAGGCTCCCACCGGAACGGCGGTCGATGCAGGTGGTCGAAGATGGCTGTGTGCCCCTGTCCCGGCTGGGGGCGTACGTCCGCGCCATCCGCCAGGCGGCAGAGTCCCACCGGATCGCGGTGGTCATCTTCGGTCACGCCGGGGACGGGAACGTCCATGTCAATGCCATCCCCGAGCTGGCACAGGCCGACTGGCTCGCCCGGATCCGGAGGCTGTACGAGGAGGTCAACGCCGCAGCCATCCGCCTGGGCGGGACCGTGAGCGGCGAGCACGGCGACGGCCGGCTCCGGGCCCCGCTGCTCGAAGCCCTCTACGGCGCCGAGGTGGTGGATCTCTTCCAGAGGGTCAAGACGGCATTTGACCCCGATGGTATCTTCAACCCCGGCGTCAAACTGGCCTTGCCGGGCCCGGCGATCACCGACCTCAAGGTCGGCGCCGATGCGGCGCCGATCCCCGCCGACATCGCCCTGGCGCTCAGGGAGATCGAGCAGACGGGGGGGTATGCCCGGAGTCGGCTGGAGATTGCCGGTGGCAGTCAGGGAACCGGGAACGGGGAACCGGGCACGGAGTGACGGACCCGATGCGTTCCCCCAGCCCCGCCTGCCGTTCCCGGTTCCCTGTTCCCCGTTCCCCGTTCCCCGTTCCCGTGCACCCATGGAAATCCTCAAATCCCCCCGCGTCACCCTCATCGCCCGGCCGACGTTCATCGAGCCGGCCCACCTGCCGGTCCAGTGGAAGGGTGAGGCATCGGACGGAGAGCGGCTGGCCGAGTACGCCGGTCGGATCTGTTACATGAGCCACGCCAACCCGGCCGGGCGGACGACGCCGGAATACCTCGGCAACATCCTCCGGCAGGGCCACGGCTCGGTGTTCGAGCACGCGGTCTACGTGCTGCTCATCGAGGGCATCAGCCGGTCCTGCAGCCACGAGTTGGTCCGCCACCGCGCCGGATTCGGCTACTCCCAGCTGTCGCAGCGCTATGTCGACGAGTCCCACGCGGCGTTCGTGATGCCGCCGGCGATCATCGGCGACCCGGGACTCGAGGCGGAGTGGGTCCAGCAGGTCGAGAGCGCGCAGGCCTCCTATGTCCGGGCAGTCGAGCAGTTGATGGAGAAGTACGACCGGGTGACCGACAAGGTGCATCGGAGGAAGCTGGCCCGGGAGGCGGCACGCAGCGTGCTACCGAACGCGACCGAGGTGAAGATCGTGGTCAGCGCCAACATTCGCGCCTGGCGCACCATGCTGGAACTCAGACTGGGCGAGGGGGCGGAACTGGAGATCCGCCGCATGGCGGGCGCCTGCCTGAAGATTCTCACTCAGGAGGCCCCGGCCTTCTTCGCCGATTTCGAGATCTACGAGTCGGCGGACGGCACCGAGGCGGGCCGGGTAGGGTATCACAAGGTCTGATGTTCGGCGGCTGGGCGGCTCGATCGCCTCGTCGGGTCGTCGCCTGATCCCCTCAACTTCCTCAAGAAAGTGCCGAAAAAACTATTGTGTGTTTTCGGCAACTTTCTTACCTTAGTTCTGTATTCGCACGACGCCGCGACGGCTCGCTCCGGATTGGGCGGCCTTTTTTTCGAATCGTGGCGACCAGACGCACAGAGGATCCCGTTTGGCAGTTCGCATAGGACTCGCCTTCAATCTCCGACCCGAGGCACCGGCCAAGCCCGCCGGCGTTGGTGCCGTCCCCGCCAGAGGCAGTTCCTCGCGGGACCTTCGCTACGATCTCCCCCAGCCGGACCTCTACGCCGAGTGGGATGAGCCCGAGACGATCAATGCGGTCGAGCGGGCGCTTCGTCCGCTCGGCCAGGTCATCCGGCTTGAAGCGGTCGAAGACTTCCCGGTCCGACTGGCGCGCGCCAAGCCCGATTTCGTCTTCAACATCGCCGAAGGCCTCTACGGCATGAATCGCGAGGGCCACATCCCCGCGATCTGCGAATTCCTTGGCGTCCCCTACTCGGCCTCGGACCCGCTGACCCTTTCCCTGGCCCTGCACAAAGGGCGGGCCAAGGAAATCCTCCAGCTCCGTGGTGTCCCGACCGCCCCGTTCCTGCTGGCCCGGACGGCGGCCGATGCCCGGGGCTGCACCCTCCCCTTCCCCCTGTTCGTCAAGCCGGCGTTCGAAGGGTCGGGCAAAGGCGTGAGCGTCAAGAGTCTCTGCACCAACCGGAAGGAACTGGTCAAGCAGGTCGACTACCTGCTGGCCACGTACAGCGAGCCGGTGCTGGTCGAGACCTACCTGTCCGGGGCGGAGTTTACCGTGGCCATCATGGGCAATGGCAAGGAGGCACGTTGCCTGCCCATTGTCGGCATGCGGTTCGATGAGCTGCCCGAAGGCGCCCCCCCGATCTACGGCTACGAGGCCAAGTGGATCTGGGACCGTCCGGACGACCCGCTCGAAATCTTCGAGTGCCCGGCCCGCATCCCCGGCCGGCTGGCCGCTCAGATCCGCACCGTGGCCCTGGGTGCCTACCAGGCGCTCGAATGCCGCGACTGGTGCCGGGTGGACATCCGCTGTGACGGGGAAGGGATCCCCAACGTCGTCGAACTGAACCCCCTCCCCGGGATCCTGCCCGATCCCAGGGACAACTCCTGCTTCCCCAAGGCCGCCCGGGCCGCTGGAATGAGCTATGAGGAGCTGATTCGCACGGTGGCGGACATTGCCTGGCGCCGGATCAGCGGACGATCCCTCCTGGCAGAGGCGGCGGCATGAGGATCGCAGTCCTGTACGACGGCGGGTGGGATACCTGGGACGCGAAGGACGTGGCCTCGGTCTGGGAGAGCGTCAAGGAGGTGCAGACGGCGCTCCGCAGTCGCGGGTACGAGACCAGTAGCATCCCGGTCCGCGCGCCCAACGACTTCAGCTGGCTTCCGCGGGTCCGCAAAGCCGATGCCATCTTCAATCTGTGCGAGGGCATCGGCGGGCACTCGAAATACGAAGACTTCGTGGTCGCCACCCTCGAACTGACCGGGGTGCCGTACACGGGCTGCAAGCCCTGGGCGGTGACGGTGACCCATCGCAAGCACGTCGCAAACACCCTGCTCGCGCGGGCCGGCGCGCCCATCCCGCGGTTCGTGCTCTCCAACGGCAATCGGATCCCGTCCGACCTCACCCTGCCGGTGATCGTCAAGCCGGCCGCCGAAGATGCCAGCGTGGGGATCGACGCGGGGTCGGTCTGCACCACCAAGCGGGCGCTCAAGAAGCGGCTTGCCGAGATGGTGGAACAGTGGGACGAGGTGCTGGTCCAGGAGTATGTGGCCGGCCGGGAGTTCAACGTCGGCTTCATCGGGACCGAGGCGCTGCCGATCGCCGAACTCTGCTTCGACAACATGCCGGAGGGCAGCTGGCCGATCCTCACCTACGCCGCCAAGTGGGACGTCGGCAGTGAGGAAGACCTCGGCTCGGTTCCGGTCTGCCCCGCGGACCTCACGGCCGAGGCCCAGAAGCGGATCGTGTCGGTGGCCCGGGATGCATGGCAGAGCCTCTGCGGCGCCGAAGGCTATGGGCGGGTGGATCTCCGGGTCGATGCGGCGGGTCAGCCGTTCATCCTTGAAGTGAACCCCAACCCCGATATTTCCGACTCCGCCGGCCTCTCGCGCATGGCGAAAGCGCAAGGCTGGGAGTACGAGGACCTGATTTGCCGGATCGTTGACGAAGCACTCTCCCGCTCCTCTTCCCGCCAGGCGGCGGCCGCGTTGGCCGTCGGATCCACTACCACCGCACCCACATGACGGTCCGGGTCGCGCCTCGTCTCCGGGATCTGACGAGCGCCGACGCGGTCCGGGTCCTCGAGATCACCCGCGCCACCGGTGTTTTCCGCGAGGAAGAGCTGGCCATCGCGGACGAGGTGTTTCATGACGCGGTGGAAGCACACCGGCTTGGCGACTCGGCGGCTCGGCGGCTCGAAATCGCCAGCATGGCCGAAGAGGACGAAGCCTCCGCTGCCGCGGAGGCGGCTCTACCCGCCGCCGAGACATCCAGCCCGCCAGCCGGCCAGCCGCCGAGCCGTCCACCCGCCGAACCGCCGTATTACGCCCTGGGCGCCGAGCTCGGCGACGAGCTGATCGGCTGGATCTGCTGGGGGCGGACACCCTGCACCGAACGCACCTGGGACCTGTACTGGCTGGCGGTTGATCCCGGGCAACACCGCCGGGGAGCGGCGACCCTGCTGGTGAAAGAGATGGAGCGACGCCTGGCGGGGAAGGCGCGCCTGGTGTGTATCGACACCTCGGGACGCCCGGACTACGGCCCGACCCGGGAGTTCTATGCCACCTGCGGTTACAGTGCCGTCGCCACGGTGCCCGACTTCTACGCGCCCGGCGACGACCAGATCATCTTCACCAAGCGGCTCGACTAACCGGCATTCAAACCACCGCCTTCCCGGTCCACCACCGGAACCCGGGACCCCTCGACGGTCCGCTTTCTCCCGCCTGATTGACCGCACCACTCGGCCTGGCCCAGAAGCCAAGCACTCCGTGGCGGCCGGCTGTCCCGCCGGACCGGGGTACCCCACCGCATTGACGCCGACAGGTACGGGGCGTATATCAGGCCCTGCAACGACTTCACTTTCCACCACATCTCCATAGCCCGCCCGGGCCTCGCCCCGGGCAGTCGCGGGTCCTCCCGTGGAGGTACGATGCCTCGTGTCACCCGTTGGATCCCAGTCGCCCTGCTGGCAGCCCTCGGCCCGCCAGGTGCGGTCAGCGCCCAGCAGCCGGCGGCCATCACCATTTCGGGGCAGGTGCTGAACGAGGATGGCGCGCCGATTCCCTCGGCGGCACTGGTCGTCCAGACGCTCAACGTCCACGCCGTGTCCCGGGTGGACGGCCGGTATGCTCTGACCATTCCGGCGGGGCGGCTCACGACGGCGTCGGTGACGCTACTGGCGCGGGCCATCAACTACAAGGCCCGGACCGAGACCGTACAGTTGATTGGTCAGGACGCCTACACGGTGGACTTCCAGCTCGCGCCCAATCCCCTGCAGCTGGGCGAGATTGTCGTCACGGGGACCGGCATCACCAACACGGTGGAGCAGGCTGGCAACGTCCGCAACTACGTGGACTCCTCTCTCATCGAGCGGAGCGGCGAGACCAACATCGTGTCGGCCCTGGCGGGCAAGGCTCCGAACGTGGAGGTCGTGTCCAACGCCGGGGATCCCGGCGCCTCCGCCTCGATCCGGATCCGAGGGGTGAACACCCTCTCGGGAGGCAGCGATCCCCTGTTCATCATCGATGGCACACCCATCGATAACTCCACCTTCCAGACAGATCTTACGTTCGGCGAGGACGGCGGCACCGCTTCACCCAACCGGGCCTCGGACGTCAATCCGGCGGACATCGAGTCGATCGAGATACTCAAGGGAGCGGCGGCCGCGGCGATCTATGGTGCCCGGGGAGGGCAGGGCGTCATCATCATCAAGACCCGCAGCGGCCGCCGGGGCCAGGGGGTGAGCTACTCGCTGCGGACGTCGTTGTCGGTCAACAGCATCAACCGCTTCCCCCGGCTGCAGCGACGCTACGGCCAGGGCAACGAGGACGCCGGTGGCGTGCCCCAGCCAGACGACTGCGCCCTCGGCAACTCCGGGACCGACTGCACCGCCAGCTCGCGGAGCTGGGGGCCGGCGATCCCGGCCGGGACCCGGACCTACGACCATGCCCGCGAGGCCTTCGAGGACGGCTACACCACCGACAACACGCTCTCGATTTCCGGCGGTGGTGACCGAACCACGTTCTACCTCTCCGGTTCGCTCATGAATCAGAGCGGGACGATCGTCGGTCCGAACAACAACTACAACCGGATCTCGTTCCGGCTCAAGGGAACCCAGCAGGTGAGCGATCGGGTTCAGTTCGGGGCGAACGTTGCCTACGCGTCCACCAAGGGCAACTTCGTCCAGAAGGGTTCCAACTTCAGCGGCATCGGGCTGGGATCGTGGCGCACCTCGCCCGAGTTCAACAACCGGCCCTATCTCGACGCGATCACCGGGCAGCACCGGTCCTACCGCTTCCCGTTCCCCACGTCGGCCTCGTCGCGAGAGGCCCGTCCGTACGACAACCCGCTGTTTACGGCATTCGAGCAGATCAGCCAGGCCTTCGCCGACCGGGTGTACGGCAACGTGAGCGCCGAGGTCACCGCGCTCCCCTGGCTGACTTTCAACTATGTCCTGGGCGTGGACCACAGTAACGACGACCGGCTGCAAGGCCTGCCCCTCACCTCCGCCAATATCGGCGGCGTGGCCGAAGGCCAGGTGACCAAGCTCAACCTGGTCAACACCGCGTTCGACCACACCCTGGTGGCGACGGCAATCTTCAAGCTGAACGAGCGCATTGACGGCAATGTGCAGGTCGGGCAGAACCTGAGCACCCGGAGCTTCCGCGAGATCGGCCTGGTCGGGAACGACCTGCTTGGGCCGAAGCCGTTCACCCTGAACAACGTGGCCACGATCGCTCCGCCGCTCGACTTCGAAAGCAAAGTGCGGAGTGAAGGTTATTTCGGACAGAGCACTCTCAACTTGTGGGAGCAGCTCGCCCTGACGGGTCGGGTCCGCTACGACGGGGTCTCGACCTTCGGCTCCAGGAACCGGAGGAACTGGTTCCCGGGCGCCCAGGCGGCATGGCAGTTCCACAAGGCACTCGCAGGCCTGGGAAACGTGGTGAGCTACGGCAAGCTGCGCGCCGCCTACGGCGAGACCGGCAAGGAGCCGCAACCCTACCTCCAGGCGCCCGGGTTCGTCGGTCAGGGAAGCTTCACGGACTACGCCGTAAGCCTGGCGGCGTCGCAGGCCGGCGTGGGCGGCCTGTATACCCGGTTCACCAAGCCGGCCTTCGGCCTCAAGCCGGAGCGCACCAAGGAGACCGAGCTGGGCTTCGACGTGGCCGTCTTCGACGACGTTGCCGACCTGAGTTTCACCTGGTACAACAAGCGGACCCTGGATGCCATCGTGCAGCTGCCGGTTGCCGCCAGTACGGGCTACCAGTTCGAGAACGCGAACGGCGGGGAGTTCCGCAACAAGGGCACGGAGTGGATGCTCAATATCCGGCCGATCCAGCGCCGGAACCTGACGTGGGAGCTGGGTTTCCAGGTCGGCACCAATCGGAACCGGGTGGTGAGCCTCAAGGGAGCCGATTTCCTGAGTTACGGGGGCATCGGCGGATTCGGGATCTCCACCGCGATCGTGGGTTACCCCGTAGGGACGTTCTACGACCTGGACTTCGTACGCTGCGGCCGGGGGATCGTCCTCGATGACGGCAGCCCCAGCGGATTCGACATCGATGCCAACTGCAGCGCCGGGGAGCAGAGCCGGAAGGCGATGTACATCGATGACGGCACCTTCTCCACCAACGGCGCCGGTTTCCCGATCGTGGACCAGACGTTCCGGATCATCGGTTCCCCAGAACCGGATTGGACCGGCAGCCTGCGTTCCACCGTGCGGGTGGGCAAGTTCACGTTCTCGGGCCTGCTGGACATCAAGAACGGCGGCCTGGTCTACAACGGCACCCGGGGCGCGCTTAATACCCTCGGCACCTCCAAGGAATCCGGCGACTTGCGCTATACCCAGGTCACCTTCGGGAATGATTTCCTGCCGGGACCCACGGCGGGCCCGGGCAAGGGCACGGCGGTCACCCTCGGTCAGAGCTGGTTCGACGGTGACGGCGGTGCGTTCGCGGGGGCCGGCTCCCAGTTCTACGAGGATGGCGGCTACGTGAAGCTCAGAGAGATCTCCCTGGGCTACAGCTTGAGCGGTGACGGCGTCACCCGGCGGCTCGGCCTGTCCAGCATCGACTTTCGAGTGGCCGGCCGGAACCTCCGCACCTGGACCAAGTACCGTGGCATCGATCCCGAGACCAATCTCTCCGGGGCGGAGAGCGCGTCCCGGGGCATCGACTGGTTCAACAGCCCGCAGACCCGCTCGTTCCTGTTCACCCTGACCCTGAACCGCTGACGCCAGAGGACGTGACCATGCGCATCCGGCTCTTCATTCGCGCGTTCACGCTGACCCTCGGCCTGGGACTCGGCGCAGCGTGCTCCGACCTGTCGGGACCGAAGCTGAGCGACGACCCGAACAGTCCGACCGAAGCGAGCAACCCGAGTCTCTTCGTTGCCGCCCAGGTCAACATGTTTCTGCTTCAGGAAAGCCACCTGGCCCGCACCATCTGCATGTGGATGCAGCAGTGCGCCGGGGTGGCCCAGCAGTACCTCGCCAACGCCGTCTACCAGGCGACCGAGGACGAGTATTACACCCAGTGGAGCCAGATCTACTCCGGCGGCGGCCTGGTCGATTTGCGCATCATTGAACGCCAGGCACTCGATCAGGGGGACAGCGCCTTCGCCGGTGTGGCACTCGTCTACGAGGCGTGGTTCATCACCACCGCGGCGGACATCTGGGGAGACGTGCCCTATTCGGAGGCAGCCAATCCGTCGAACGCTACTCCCCAGCTGGACCCGCAGGCCCAGGTGTACACCTCGGCCCTGGCCCGGCTGGACACGGCGATCACCTACCTGTCGAGCGCCAGTCCCGCCAGCGTCGGGCCGGGTGCATCCGATCTCGTCTATGGAGGGGATCTCGGCCGGTGGATCGCGCTGGCGCACACGCTCAAGGCGCGAATTCACCTGCATACCGCAGAGACCAACGCCGGCGCCTATGCGCTGGCGCTGGCGGAGGCCCAGCAGGGCATCGCGGATCCGGCGGGCGACTACAACGCCTACCACGACGTGGGCGCCAATTCGGCCAACATCTGGTCGCAGTTCGCGGGGGCGTGGCAGGGGTATATCGCCCCCGGGAACTTCATCCTCGACTCGCTGATGGAGCCCAGGGCGGACCCACGACTCTTCGCCTATTTCAATCTCGCCGGCCCCGGACCGAATCAGGGGACCTTCATCGGCGCAATCAACGGGGTGGACTTCGACAACTCCGGAGTCATCTCCCCCTTCAGCTCGACCCGCCTGGCGGATGCGTTCCCGCAGCCGCTCGTCACCTGGGCCGAGAACCAGCTGATCGTCGCGGAGGCGTCGTACCAGACCGGTGCGCCAGGAGCCGCCCTCATCGCGCTCGAAGCGGAGCGGGCCGCGGCCGGCTATGCGACCCCGCTGGCGCCACCACCGGCCGGAGCCGCGCTCCTGGCCGCCATCATGACGGAGAAATACGTCGTCACTTTCCAGAACATCGAAACCTGGAACGACTTCAAGCGCACCTGCATCCCAGGGCTCACGCCCGCGGGAGGGGCGCTCGTCATCCCCGGCCGCCTCGTATATCCGCTGAGTGAGCGGAATGCCAACAGCAGCATCCCGGACGCTGGACCGTTCCGCAACCCGAACGACCCGAGTCCCTGTCCGTAACCGGAGTCCGGTGGCAGCACGAGGGCGGGAATCGGCCGAGCCGATCTCCCGCCCTCGGTGCTACTGGATCCCGCGTCCGGGCTATTGAATCATCACGCTGGAGCGATCGAGGTCGCTTTCGAGCGTGTACGTGATGTGGTCACCCTGACGGATGACCAGGGTTTCGGTAAGATGGCGTTCCTGCCCGCCGATCTGGGTGACCCCCAGCCGGAAAGCGCCCGCCGACCCGAACCGACGCATCGGCAGGATGAAGGACTTCGTGGTCGCGGCCGTGACGGTCCCCACCCGTTCGGACACGCCGTCGTGGATGACGTAGAGAATCACGTCATTCCAATGATGGTTCTGAATCACCATCGACACGTCGCCGGTCATGGGGGGGACGTCGCCGCCTGGCCGCTGTTTCTGACCACACCCGGCGGTCAGCAACACGAGTCCGATGGTTCCGAGCGCCTTCCCGAAGATCGGGTGCATGGACCGACCTCCCTCCCGCCGTCCACCTACCGTCGCGCCGTTTTCACCTGGTTCTTGACTACGACCCCACCCTGCATCACGAACTCGACCTGCTGGAACGCGCGCAAGTCGGTGAGTCCGTCGCCCCGGACCGCGATCAGGTCGGCGAACTTCCCGGGAGTGATGGAACCCACCCGGTCCTCCCAGCCCATCATCCGGGCCGCGTCGAGCGTCGCCGACCCGATCGCCTGCATCGGGGTCATCCCGAATCGGATCATGTATGGCAGCTGCAGCGCGTTCAGCCCGTGCGGGTAGACCCCGCTGTCGGTGCCGTAGGTGATGTTCACTCCGAGACTCACCGCCCTCCGGAAGGCCGCCCGCTGGGTCTCGGTCGTCTCGCGGTTCTTTCGGAGGATCTCCGGGGACCAGCCGTCCCGCGTCCCTACGGAGTCAATGTAGTCCCCGTTCCAGATGTCCGCGACGAGCCAGGTTCCCCGCTCTTTCATGAGCCTGAGGGCCTCCTCGTCGGCCAGGGAGCCGTGCTCGATCGATCGCACGCCGGCCCGGACCGCCCGCTTGATCCCCTCCGCGCCGTGCGCGTGGGCCGCGACGAAAGTGCCGTAGTTGGCCGCCTCGTCCACCGCGGCCCGAAGCTCCTCCTCGGTGTACTCGGGGGCCCCGGGGAGGGTGCCGGGCGTCAGCACCGCGCCGGTTGCGATGATCTTGATGAAATCGGCCCCGCCGTTCAGCAGTTCGCGCACCCGCTGGCGCACTTCGGCAGCCGAATTGGCCACTCCCCTTCGGAAGTCCGCCGGTGGGACGACATCGGGAGCAAGCCCCGTAACCTCGCCCCCGCCGGTCGACACCGTGACGTAGGCCCCCGCCACCTGCATCCGTGGTCCGGGTACCGTGCCGGCGTTGATGGCGTTGCGGAGCGCCACGTCCACGAAGGCCCGGTAGGTTCCCACGTCTCGAACGCTGGTGAAGCCGGCAAGCAGCGTGGCACGTGCATTTCGGACTCCGGCGAAGGCGTCCTCCGCGGCCGACTGCGTCAGGGGATCGGCGGAGCTGGCCGACTGGATGTCGCCGACCAGGTGGCTGTGGCAGTCGATCAGCCCGGGCGCCACGGTGTAGCCGGAGAGGTCGATGACAATGGCCCCGCGCGGGATCGGGGCGGAACCAGGCTGGACGGCCTCGATCTTCTCGCCCCGGACCAGGATCACCTGGTTGACACGCACTTCCCCGCGCTCGACATCCACCAGGCGGCCGGCCTTGATGGCCGTGACTTCCTGGGCCGCGAGCGGCGCCGCGAACACCGCGACCGCCACGAGGCCTCTCACGAAACCCATTCACTCCCCCTGTCTGAGCGATTCCGACCCGTGCCTGCAGTTCTCACCGCGCGCAGCAGGAGCCCCCGCAGTCGGCCCGACCCATACCACCCACCCCCACCCAGGTGGGGTCGGGCCTTTGCGGGGAGTCCCGCTGCGCGCGATCGTTGGTGTCGGTAATGCTCTCATTTGGCCATTGGACGGAAACAGTCCGATCTACCGTCGCCGCTCGAACTCCACCCGCGCCGCCGCGATCCGCTCGAGCACCTCGCGCCGTTCCTGCGACGTGTTCCATCCTGGATGCGAGGCGGCCGCCGCCTGGATGCGATCGATCCAGCGGAGAAAATAGGCCGCATCGTCGGCACTTCGCACCGGCTTCCCGGCCACCGTCACGTACACCGGACTGGTGGTGCCGAACGGATAGATATCGAGCACCGGCTCGATCGCCCGGTCGCTCCAGGCCCGGACGAGGTACCAGCCGCTGGCATTGACCCGTACCATGATCGTGGTGTCGATGGCGGTCCGGTCCCCGGTGAGCGGAATGCCGGCAACGACCGTTCCGTTGCCCACAATCTCAAGATGATCGATCGGGACGATGGAGCGCAGCGTCACCTTCATCGGCAGCAGGTGGCTGCCCGCCGGCAACGCGACCTCCCCACCGATCCCCGCCTCGCCGACGCTGAACTTGAGCAGCGGAGCGTTGGTGGCGAAGGTCTTGCCAGCCTTGAGCGCGCCGTACCATCGCGCCCGGTCGAGCGGTACCCCCGATTGCACGTAGACCCGATCGGTACCCAGCGGACCGCGGAGCGAGGCGAAATTGGTCATGGCGTCGGTGCCGGCGCCGGCCGGCAACCGGAAGCCGCAATTGAGCAGGCGGTACCACACCCGGGACGTGGCAAGGTGGTCGCTGAAACCCACCACCTCGAAGTAGTCGCTCTTCCCGAGCGCGACGTCTACGGGCAGCGTGTAGTTGAGCGCCGTCGCCGAGTCCCCAGGATCGGGCTCGGTATCGAATGGGTGCACATAGCCGGTCAGCCCACCCTGCCGGCGGGCCAGGTCGTTGACCGTGGCGTTGTCGGGGAACAGGCTTTGAACCGCCGTCCCCGCATACCCGGAGTAGTCCGGCAGGACGAGGTTTTCGGTGAGGCCCAGAACGCCCACGTGCCCCCACCAACTGGTGTGGAACTCCTGATCGTGCAGGATCATGAGGCCCGGGGTCGACACCGGATCGGGACGACCCGTGAAGTAGCTCACATCCGGCACCCGGTCCTCCTTGTTCACGATCAGATTCTCCACCACGCTGAGACCCTCGGCGCGAGCCTGGAACGCGAGGGTCGCCGGAGTGGCCCGGTAGTGGCCGCCGTAGTTCATGTGCACGTGCAGGTCGCCGGAGGTCCAGCCAGGAATGGTCAGGAGGCGGGCGAGACGGACGGGACGGACGGTGAGCCGATTGGGCAGGACCGTGACGTCCTCCCGCTGGACCCGGTATTCGAGGCCGTGGCTCACCTCGATCGATACCGGCCCCGCGGGCACGGTGAGGGTGCTGGTACCCTCGGTATGGAAGTAGCCCACCTCGAACTCCCGCTCGCGGCGATCGAATCCGTCGTCCGCGTGGCGCCAGGCATCGTCGGGGGCGGTGCTTCGGCCGTCGGCCAGCCGCACTGAAACCCGCGCGGGAAGCGGCCGCCCGGTGGCGGCATCCGTCACACTGATTCGGAGCCGTCCGACCGGCTCACGATACACCCGCCTGACAGCCTCGACCTTGTGGCGGGCACCACCGGGAATTTCCAGGACGTAGAGCGCGGTATTCCCGGGTTCGTTGCTGATGAAGGCGATCCGTCGGCCGTCCGGCGCCCACCGTGGATTGGTGGCATCGAAGTCGCCGTAGGTGAGCTGGAGCGGGTCACCCCCGTCGGCGGTGGTGAGCCAGAGCTGGTGCCACTGCCGACCCAGGTAGCTCGCGTACACCACCCGTCTCCCATCAAGCGCCCAGTCCGGACGCATCCGCCAGGTAGACTCCTCGTCGAGGATCGGGCGCAGTGGTGCTCCCACCCTCGCCTCCATCCGCCAGAGCCCGCCCGATCCCCAGATCCTGCCGCGATTGCTGACCAGCAGGATCTCCTTCCCATCCGGCGACCACGCGGGGGAGAGGTAATGATCGTACGCGCTGTAGTAGTAGCGGGGCAGTTTGGAATCGAGGTCTTCGGTCAGGCGGACGGGGGCGGCGGCGCCTGCCCCACTGGGCCCCGGGCCCTGGGCCCTGGGCACCCCCAGAACGAACACATGAAACCGACCCTCGAATGAGGTCGACACGAACGCGATCCGGCCACCGTCGGGCGACCAGCGCGGATCGACGTTGACGGCGCCGTTCTGGACCAGTGGTTCGGACACCAGGGTCCCCAGGTCGAGCAGCCTGAGTTCGACCGCGTCGTCCCGATAGGAGGCGTACACCACCCTCGACCCGTCGGGCGACCAGTCGGGCTGGTAATCGTACCCCGGGCCGATCGTGAGCTGCTCGGCTACCGAGTCGCCCACTCGCTGCCGCCACAGGCCTCCCTGCATGGAATAGATCAGCGTCTTCCCGTCGGGCGACCAGGTAGCCGAGGATGGCCCGCTGGTCACCTGCGGCAGGTACATTTCGCGGAAGTAGTAGTTGTGCGGCAGGCGAATCTGCTTCAGCACCGGCTCCCGCTGGGCGGGGAGCCGGTCCGGCAGACCCAGGAGAATCAGGCAGGCGATCGTCGCGACGACGAGACGCAGCCTCGAGGCTGTGGGGTCGTAGAATCTCAAGTGTCCTCTCATTGTCCTCGTTCCGGGGGCGATTGCCACCCGCTTGCGCCGGAGGCCGGTGCGGCGGACCTTCCGGGATGCCTCGCATCCTCAACTCACTAGTTTGTGCCTTGGCGATGCTCAGCGCCAGCGCGCCTCTCCGCGCTCAATCGGCTGCCGATCCGCTGCTCGACGGGTACCGGGAGACGGCCGGCCGGATCATCAAGGCGGCTGTGGCCGACAGCGGCGCCTACGACCGGTTGGGGCGCTTGGTGGACACCTTCGGACATCGGTTGAGCGGGTCCCGGAGCCTGGAAAGCGCCATCGACTGGATCCTGGCCGAAATGCGCAGGGACGGGCTCGACAATCCCCGGACCGAGCCGGTGATGGTGCCGCACTGGGTCCGCGGACAGGAGTCGGCCGAGCTGATCCTGCCCCGACGCACACCATTGGTCATGCTCGGCATGGGGATGAGCGAGGGGACGCCCAAAGCCGGCATCACGGCCCCCGTACTGGTGGTGTCGAGCTTCGAGGAGCTGACCGCCCGGGCATCCATGGCCAAAGGGAAGATCGTACTGTTCGATACACCTTTCACTACCTACGGTGCCACCGTGCAGTACCGGGTCCGGGGAGCCGTGGAAGCCGCCAAGGTGGGCGCGGTAGCGGCCCTTATCCGGACAGTGGCCTCGAACAGCATCCGCTCCCCCCACACGGGCTCGACAAGGTACGACACTACCGGCGCCGTTCCCAGGATTCCCATCGCCGCGCTCAGCGTTGAAGACGCGATGATGCTCCACCGGTTTCAGGACCGGGGGGAGCCCGTGGTGGTGAAGCTGACCATGGGTGCCCGGACCCTCCCCGATGCCCCGAGTCGTAATGTCATGGCCGAAGTCACCGGCTCGGTGCTTCCCGACGAGGTCGTTGTACTGGGCGGGCACATCGACTCCTGGGACGTGGGGACCGGCGCCATGGACGACGCCGGTGGCGTGGTGGCGGCGTGGGAGGCCGTGCGGCTCATCCATCGGCTGGGGCTCAACCCCCGACGAACCATCCGGGTCGTGGGATGGACCAACGAAGAGAACGGCATGCGGGGCGCCCGGAGTTATCGCGACGCGCGGGGTGAGGATGTCGCCAAGCATGTGCTCGCGATCGAATCGGACGGCGGCGTGTTCGAGCCCCGCGGATTCAGCTTCTCCGGGAGCGACAGCGCGGTCGCGATCCTTCGGCGGGTCGCTACCCTGCTCGAACCGATCGGCGCCGACAACATCACCACCCCCGGAGGGGGCGCCGACATCGCCCCGCTCATGGAACGGGGCGTACCCGGCATGGGACTGGTGACGGCCGGGGAGCGCTATTTCTGGTACCATCATAGCCCCGGCGATACCCTCGACAAGCTCGATCCGGCGGAGATGGCCCGGTGTGTCGCGGCAATGGCCGTGATGGCCTACGTGGCGGCCGATATGCCCGATCGCCTGCCCACTCGATGACGAGACTCGTGTGATCTCCGGTTGCCACGTCATCATTTATTCCCGGGACGCCGAGGCGGACCGCCTGTTCTTACGGGATGTCCTGCAGTGGCCATCGGTGGACGCCGGTGAGGGCTGGCTCATCTTCACGATGCCCCCCGGGGAGGTGGCCGTGCATCCGGCCGAAACGAACGATCGGCACGAGCTGTACCTGATGTGCGACGACCTTCGAGGCACCGTCGAATCGCTCCGGTTGAAGGACGTCGCCTGCGAGTCCGTGATCGAGGCCGACTGGGGCTACAGCACATATATCAGGCTGCCGGGCGGCGGCCGGCTCGGCTTGTATCAGCCCCGGCACCCAATCGCACCGACCAGCAGGTCCCGCTAACACCGCCACCGGAGATTGGCCTGAGTCTCTTCATCGCGTATCCGGCCCTGGCCCTGCTCGTCGCCGCGGGGTTCCTGGCACTTTACTTTCGGTCACGGCGCCGACTGGTGCTCGGTACCGCCATCGCCTGGCTGGTGTATGCGGGATATGAATTCGGGATGCAGCAACGGTGGCTCTGCACCGGCGAATGCAACATCCGGGTCGACCTGCTGTTGCTGTATCCTGTGCTGGCTTTGCTGTCTGTCGGAGCGGTGATTGCCGGTTTCCGCGCACCTCGTGTACCCCGGACCTGAGACCATGCCCGAAGAATCGCTGGTCCAGCAGCTCACCCGTCTCGGCTCCCTGCTGGCCGAGGTCGATGTCCGGCTGGCTCAGGCCCCGGTGGCACCCATCGGTCTCGAGGACCTGAAGCAGTCAGTCGATGGCCTGCGGACCAGTATGTGGGCCATCCTGTCCGTCGGACACGGGGTCACCGCGGCGACCCGCGTGGAGCGGCTCAAGTTGAGGCGGGCAGCGGATGGCCTGCTGCTGATCCTGGCGGACCTGGAGTCGGGCCAGCGGATGGCCCGCCATCCCGAGCACGCCGAGCTGGAACAGGTGGCCCGCGCGGTGGCCGACCGAATCGCGGCGTCGCGGTGAACGGGTCAGGGATCAGGGATCAGGGATCAGGTGTCAGTGATTTCACCACCTCACTCTAAGCGCGAACTCACCGCCCTTACCGCTCACTGCTCACCTTTCACCCTTCACCTTTCACTTTTCACCTTTCACCTTTCACCTTCACCCCAGATACAGTTTATTCGGGTCCAGAACATCTCTGAGCAGCCTGAGTTCCTCGCCGGTTGGAGCCGTCACCCCCCCGAGCGTATCCAGAGCCCGTAGCGGCCAACCCACGCTCGACTTGACATCATCCGCCGTGACCCCCGGATACAAGGCGGTCAGGATCATCTCGCCAGTCTCGGGGTCGTTCTCGAGGATGCCCTTGTCGGTGATCACCTTGGTCGGACCCGCGCCCGGCATCCCCAGCTCGGCCCTGCCCTTGCCGTGGCAACGCTGGCCCGGGCTGGTGATGAAATCCACCTCGGCCGGAAAAGCCCGCGGGTTGAGCCTGCTGATGACGAGCACTCTCCGCGCGTGTACGGCGATCTCCGCCGCGCCACCGGAGCCGGGCAGACGGACCTTGGGCTTGTCGTAGGCTCCGATCACGGTGGTGTTGATGTTGCCCCACCGGTCGATCTGCGCCCCGCCGAGGAAACCGACCTCGATCCGGCCGTTCTGGAGGAAGAGCTGGAACACGTCGGCCATCGAGCAGACCATCAGGGAGCCGGTGACCAGCGAGGGATCGCCGATCGAGACCGGCAAGCGGTCGGGCACGGCGCCGACCGCCCCGGATTCATAGATCAGCACCAGGTCGGGAGCCTGCAGCGCCCGGGCCAGGTTGCAGGCCAGGTTGGGAAGGCCGATCCCCACGAAGACCACCTCCCCGTTGCGGAGCTCGCGGGCCGCTACCGCGGCCATCATCTCAGCGGGACTGTAGGTCATTCGCCCATTCCCCCATTCCCCCATTCCGCCATTCGTCCATTGGCTCTTAGAATCCGTAGTTGACCCCTTCACAGAACTGCCCCTTCGCCGCCAGACGGTCTGTGAGGCCCGGCTGCTTGGCCAGGTACCCGGCCCGGTCCTTCACCCCGTGAACGTACTGATCCAGGTACGCCCGCAGCTTCTCTGGGTCGCGGGAGATGTCCTCCCACGCCACGTAGAAATCGTTATCCCGATCGTAATAACCCTGGGCGTATGACGGATGGCAGCCCCAGGGCTCGACCACCACCGCGTGGACGATCATCCCGGGAATGAGGGTGCGGTTGGGATCGGCCCGGATCACCAATTCGTCCACCAGCTCCTCCACCACGACGATGACTCGTTTGGAGGCGAACGCGGCTTCCTTCTGGACACCCAGCAGTCCCCAGACCTGGGTGTTCCCCTGATGATCGGCTCGCTGGGCGTGGATGATCGTCACGTCGGGATTCAACGCCGGGACCGTGGCGAGCTGTTCTCCGGTATACGGGCAGGTTACCGTGCGGATCAGCGGGTTCGCCCGGGGCAGGTCGGTTCCCATGTAGTTCCGCATGACCCAGAACGGCAGGCTGGCCGCGCCCGCCGCCATGCGGGCCACCATCCCGAAGTGGCTGTACTCCTCGATCTCGAGCGGCGGCGTGCCCTTCTCCACCGCCCGCCGGAAGGCATGGAGCGAGCCCGCGCCCGGGTTCCCCGCCCAGGAGAACACCAGCTTCCGGGCACAGCCGGCCGCGATCAGCTGGTCGTAGATGAGGTCCGGGGTCAGCCGGGCGAGGGTGAGGTCCTTCCGCCGTTGGCGGATGATCTCGTGCCCGGCGGCGAAGCAGATGAGATGGGTGAAGCCTTCGATGACCACCGTGTCGCCGTCCCGGACGTGGGTGGCGATGGCGTCGGCCATCGGGACAACCTTGGTCTTCATGCCATGCCGGGTCGGCCGGATCGGGGTCCAGGGATCACTGCGAGACGACCGGTGTAGTCAGCGCTGGGACAAGGAGCCCGACGCCGCCCGGGTGCGGTATCCTACCCGTCGCGGGCCGCCCCGGCCAGTCCCTCGCGTTGCAGCTCGGCGACCAGCAGTTCCGCTGCTCCGGTCAGGTGTTGCTCCAGCAGCTGGGCGGCGGCGTCACCATCCCTCCGGCGGAGCGCCTCGAGCAGCGACCGATGCTCGCGCTCGAATTCATCGCGATGGGTGAGCATCAGCCCGTGCGTCAGCCAGTACCGGTCCACCCGCCTCAACAGGCCGGAGATCAGTTCCTGCAGCCGGGGGCGTCCATCGAGATCGTAGATGAGCTGGTGAAAATCGACGTCGTGGGAGCCCCACGCCGCCCCATCGGTGGCGGCTTCCGCCGCGTCGAGGATCCGCTCCGCCTGCTGCAGCGTCGCCAGGGAGAGCCGCGGGGTCGCCCGGCGCACGGCGGCCGTCTCGAGGATGGCCCGGATGTCGTAGATCTCGCTGATTTCCTCGGCGGTCAAGGCGCTTACCTGGGCCCCGCGATTGGGCTGGTAGGTCACCAGTCCTTCGGACTGGAGCTGCCGGAGCGCCTCACGCACGGGGATGTGGCTTACCCTGAGCTGAGCCGCGATCTCATCCTGTGGAAGCGGCTGGTTGGCCCGGAGATGCCCGCCGGTGATCGCCTCACGCAGCACCTCGGCAACCAGCTCGTGGGTGGCGAGTTTGCGCCGGCGGGGAAGGCGGTCGAGCAGCTGGTCGAGTTGCATCGCGATCCGGGGTCAGGGTTCCGGGCCCGGAGGCCGACGCCGGGGTGCCTGGACCCCGGAACGCCGCCTTCTCCCGGCTCAGTATTGCGAGATCATATATTATATATTATCTTCGCAACGTCAAGTATTGCATGGTATTGAGGTTCGCCATGCCTCGCCCAACCACCGAGGCGCCACATGAGCGAGAAGATCCAGGCCGGGCAGCCGAAGAAGGCTGGTCAGCCGATTCCGTACCCGCCGAAGTTCGAGTTCGTGGAGCCTGACTGGAACCGCATTCCGGGCTATCGCGGCGTGAGCCGCGAGGACTGGGAGAGCGCCGTCTGGCAGCGGAAGCACACCATCAAGAACCTGCGCGAGTTCAAGGAAGCGCTGGGCGAGCACCTGCCCGAATCGCTTGCGGCCAACATTGCCCGCGACCAGGCCGAGCGAGCCACGATGTCCATGCTGCTCCCGCCCCACATGCTGAACACGATGAACGTGTCCAACCTGTGGGAGGACCCGGTGCGGCGCTACATGGCGCCGGCGTTCGACGACCGGCTCACCGAGTGGGCCAACCATCCCAAGGCCTCGCGCGACAGTCTCCACGAGCAGGACATGTGGGTGGTGGAGGGCCTCACCCACCGCTACCCGACCAAGGTCCTGGCCGAGATGCTCTCGACCTGCCCCCAGTACTGCGGGCACTGCACCCGCATGGATCTGGTGGGGAACGATGTTCCGCAGGTCGCCAAGCTCAAGTTCAACGCCCCGCCGAAGGACCGCCACCAGCAGATCCTCGACTACCTGCGGAAGACCCCGTCGGTCCGCGACGTGGTCGTCTCGGGCGGCGACATCGCCAATCTCCACATCAGCCAGCTCGAGCCGTTCGTCAGCGCGCTCATGGACATCCCCAACATCCGGGACATCCGGCTCGCCTCGAAGGGCCTCATCGGCCTGCCGCAGCACTTTCTCCAGGACAGCGTCATCGCCGGGATGGAGCGGCTGGCCCGGAAGGGGATCGAACGCGGGGTGGACCTGGCCCTGCACACCCACGCCAACAGCGCCCAGCAGGTGACCCCGCTGGTGGGGCGGGCGACCAGGAAACTGCTGGAGATCGGCTTCCGCGACGTGCGGAACCAGGGCGTGCTGCTCCGGGGGGTGAACGCGACCTCGGCCGAGCTGCTGGATCTGTGTTTCATGCTGCTCGATCACGCCAAGATCCTGCCGTACTACTTCTATATGTGCGACATGATCCCCAACAGCGAGCACTGGCGGGTGGCCGTCTGGGAGGCCCAGCAGCTGCAGCACGACATCATGGGCTATCTGCCGGGGTTTGCCACGCCGCGGATCGTGTGCGATGTGCCGTTCGTCGGCAAGCGCTGGGTGCACCAGCTGGCCGAGTACGACCGGGAGAAGGGGATCTCGTACTGGACCAAGAACTACCTGACCAGCCTCGAGTGGGGCGAAACCGCCAAACTGGAGAAGAAGTACGAGTACTTCGACCCCATCCACACCCTGCCGGCGTCGGGGCAGGAGTGGTGGCGCAAGCATGCGCCGGAGATGCGACAGGAGGCGACGCACGCGGTGCACGCGTGAGTGCCGGCGCTGAGGCGTCAAGGCGTCAGGCGTTAAGGCGTCAGGCGTTGGGCGTTAGGCGTTATCGGTCCTGGGCGCCACGGTCAACGCACGCGTTCGCTGACGCCCTGACCCCTGACACCTGACGCCTAAGGCCTCAACGCCTAACGCCTCAACGCCCGACGCCTGAACACCGGAATCACGACCTATGACGACCCCAGCACGCGACTACCCCCGCATCCTCACCCCGCCGCCCGGCCCCAAAGCCCGGGCGATCATCGACCGCGATGCGGCCTGGACCTCGCCCTCCTACATCAAGGAGTATCCGCTGGTCATCGGCGGCGGGCGGGGCGCCATGGTCGAGGACGTGGACGGCAACCGCTACATCGACTACATGGCGGGGATCGCGGTCTCGGCAACGGGGTACAATCACCCCCGGGTGGTGGCCGCCATCAAGGAGCAGGCGGAGAAGTTCCTCCATATCTGCGGCACCGATTTCTACTTCGAAGGCTTCGCCCGGCTGGCGGAGCGGCTGGCCGCGCTCGCCCCCGGCTCGAGCCGGAAGCGGGTCTTCCTCACCAACTCGGGCACCGAAGCGATCGAGGGCGCGATCAAGCTCGCCCGCTATCACACCCGCCGACCGGCGCTCATCGCCTTCCACGGCTCATTCCACGGCCGGACCTATGGCGCGATGAGCCTGACCTCGAGCAAGGTCAGGCAGCACCGGCACTTCGGGCCGTTCCTCCCCGAGGTCTACCATGTGCCGTTCGCCGACCCATACCGTGCCGGGAGCGATCAGGAGGCCCTGGCGCAGTCCCTGACCGCGCTGGCCGACCTGTTCACCCGCCAGGTCTCGCCCGACGACGTCGCCGCGATCTTCGTCGAGCCGGTGCAGGGCGAAGGCGGCTACGTCATCCCGCCGGCGGGATTCCTCCAGGCACTCCGCGAACTGTGCGACCGCTATGGCATCCTGCTGGTCGCGGACGAAGTGCAGAGCGGGATTGGCCGGACCGGGAAGATGTGGGCCTGCGAGTGGGAGGGGGTGGAGCCGGACATCTTCACCACCGCCAAGGGCCTGGGATCGGGCATGCCCATCGGCGCGTTCGTCGCCCGGGATGCCGTCATGACCTGGGAGTCCGGCACCCACGGCTCCACCTTCGGCGGCAACCCCGTCAGCTGCGCCGCCGCGCTCGCCACCCTGGAGATCGTGGAGCAGTCGCTGCCCCACATCGCCCGGATGGGCGACCGCATGCTGGGGCACGCCCGTCGGATGAAGGACAAGTACGCCGTGATCGGCGATGTCCGGGGCAAGGGCCTGATGATGGGCATCGAATTCGTGAAGGATCGGGCCACCCGGGAACCGTATCCCGAAATCGTCGACCGGATCGCCGAGCGCGCCTTCCACAAGGGCCTGTTGCTCCTCGGCTGCGGCAAGAGCACCTTCCGCCTCGCTCCGCCACTCATCCTGGATGAGTACGACGTCGATACCGGGATGGGGATCCTGGAGGACTGCCTCAAGGAAGAGGACTGAGGTCGGCGGCTTGCCTTCCCGCACCCCGCCATCGTTATTGCTTCCCGCCGCATCAACGAGCGATACTGGACCTCATGGACTCAGCGGTCATCCGTCTGCACGCGGTCTGCAAGAGCTTCGCGGGACGCGCGGTTGTCGAGCGCCTGTCGTTCGAGGTCCGGCGGGGCGAGGTCTTCGCGCTCCTCGGACCCAACGGCGCCGGCAAGACGACGACCGTGCGGATGCTCATCGGCATCATCCGGCCCGACGAGGGCCGGATCGAAGTGTCGCTGGACGGACCTGCCGCCGACGCCCTTCCGCCCCGCCAGACCGGCTACCTGCCGGAAGACCGCGGGCTCTACCGCGAGATCCCCCTGCTCCGGACGCTGGTCTACTTCGGCATGCTGCGCGGGCTCGACCGGCGGGAGGCGCGCCGGCGTGCCCACGAATGGCTCGAGCGAATGGGGCTCCTCGACCGGAAGGACGACCGGCTCGACGCGCTTTCGAAGGGAAACCAGCAGCGGGTCCAGCTGATCGCCGCGGTGATTCACCGGCCGGCCCTGGCCATTCTGGACGAGCCGTTCGCGGGGCTGGACCCGTTGAGCCAGGAATTCTTCCTGGATCTCGTGCGCGAGCTCCGGGACGCGGGCACCACCATTCTGCTGTCGGCCCATCAGATGGACCTGGTCGAGCGGGTGGCGGACCGCGTCCTCCTGCTCAACCGGGGGCGCGAGATCCTTTCGGGCTCCGTGGGTGAACTGCACGGGCGGATCGATGCCCGGCCCCACCTCCGGCTGACGGTCGAGGCCGGCACCGATCCGGCGGTCCTCCGGGCCGATCCGGATGTCGCAGAGCTGGCCGCCGTGGGAGGCGAGATCCGGATCACGCTCCGGACCGGCGTCGAGGTGCGGCCGTTCCTGGCGCGGGCCGTCGCGCTGGCGCCCGTTGTCAGCGTCGCCACCGAGGCCCCCCGCCTCCACGAGGTGTTCGTCCGGGCGGTGCGCGAGGACAACGCCCGGGCCGCCGGGAGCGTCGCATGAGGCATCTGCGAGAACTCCTGACCGTCGCCGGCTGGGAATTCCGCCGGTACTTCAAGTGGAAGGACCAGCTGATCGGCATCGGCCTGTTCCTGCTGATCGGTGCCGTGTGGGTCGGCGCCGCGGCCGTGGCGGGGGCCAAGGGCCGGACGATCACCGTGGCGCTGGCCGGCCTCGAGATCTCCGCGCCGCCCGAGGGGCGCATTCGTTTCGTCCCCGCCCCCGCGGACGACAGCGCCCGCGCTGCGGCCCTGCAGGACGGTAACGTCCAGGGCGTCCTCACCCGCCATCCCGACGGCACATTCGACCTCCTGGTACAAAAGGATCCTCGCTACCGGGTCGAGCTGGCCGCCCTGCTCGGCGAGTCGGTCCAGCGGGAGCGGCTGTCGGCCGCCGGCATTACTCCCGATGAACTCGAACGGATCCTCGCACCCCCGCCACTCGAGGTCCGATTCACCAAACCGGCCACCGCCCGCCGGGGCACACCGGAGAAGATCGCCGCGGCGGTCTTCATCGGCATTCTGCTGATGGCCGTGTTCACCAGCATGGCGTACATCATGACCGGCATCTCCGGCGAGAAACAGCTCCGCGTGACCGAGTCCGTCGTCGCGGCCATTTCCCCCCAGGCCTGGATCGACGGCAAGGTCCTCGGCATTACGGCCTTCTCGCTCGCCTCGGTGACCGGCAGCGTCGTCGGTGGTCTGATCGTGGCCCTGGGCGCGATGCTCACCACCGATTTCACCCTCCCGGCGGCAGCCGTGCGGCCCACCGTCGTGCTGACGCTGCTGGCGTTTACCCTGCTGGGGCTGCTGCTCTGGAATTCGTTCTTCGCGGCCGTGGCTTCCTCGATGGACGACCCGAACACTTCGAGCCGGTCGGCGCTGCTGATGCTCCCGGCACTCCCGGTCGTCATGTCGCTCGCGGTGCTCCGCGATCCTGACTCGCTGGTCTCCCGCGTGCTGGCGCTCTGCCCGCTGACCAGCGCACCCGCCCTTCCCATGCGGCTCGTGCTGTCCGACCCCGGCGCGGGGGAGATCGGCGCTTCGGTGGCCCTGCTGGTCGCCGCCATCTGGCTCATGCGGCGGTTCGCCGGCCGCATATTCGAAGTCGGGATGCTGCTCTACGGCAAGGAGCCGACCCTGAGCGAGATGGCTCGCTGGGCCTCGGAGCGGAGAACCCCGGCCCGCCGGTGATGGACCTCGAGCCGGCAGGGCGCGGATAACGCCGGACTCACCGCGCTCCCGCGTCTGCACGTTTCGCCGCGGCATGGAACAGACCGTCTACCGGAGTCCGCCATGAAGCCGTCCCGCCCATCCTCCCGGTCTTTCATCGTCGCAGGCCTGGTCTGGTTCGTGATCGCCGTGGTGCTCGGCGCTACCGGGCACGTACAGCAGCTCCGGCCGCCCCAGCCCCAGTTGATCCTGGCCGCTCTGACCGTCTCGCTCATCGCCCTCGGGGTGATGCTCAGGCCGTTCCGATTGTGGCTGTTCTCGCTGGGGTACCGCCAGGTCATTGCCCTCCACCTGACCCGCTTCGTCGGTTTCTACTTCCTGGTGTTGCACGCCAGGGGAGAACTCCCCTATGCCTTCGCCGTGCTCGGCGGCTGGGGCGACATCGCCGTCGCGGCCTGGGCTCTGGTTCTCGTCCTGCTGGTTCCCCGCCTCGAGGCCCGGACGGCGGTGGTGACCGTCTGGAACGTGGTCGGCATGGCGGACCTGGTGTTCGTGGTCGCGACCGCCAGTCGACTGGCGCTGGCAGACCCGAGCTCGATGACCGCCCTGCTCCGGCTCCCGTTGAGCCTGCTGCCGACTTTCGTGGTGCCCATCCTGCTGGCCAGCCATGTGATCCTGTTCTGGCGGCTCTGGGTGGAGCGGCCGCAGCCGGCGTGAGCACCGGCGCATTTCTGGATGGGGTAGGACGGTGGGCGGGCACTCAGCCCGAGATTCACGGGATCGCCCTCGTCGGCTCGCGGGCCCGCGGGGGCGGTTCGGCATCGTCCGACGTCGACCTGTTGATCCTCACGCCGACGGTCGCCCGCTACCTGCAGGACCGGACCTGGCTGTCGCTGTTCGGTGAGGTCCGAGAGTGCCGGGTAGAGGAGCGGGGTCGGGTGACTTCCCTGCGTGCCTTCTATACCAATGGGCTGGAGGTCGAATACGGTTTCGCGGCTCCCAGATCTGGCCGAGCCCCCGGTCGAGGCGGACACCGTCCGGGTGGTCACCGGTGGAGTGCGCGTCGTGTACGACCCTCGGGGCCTCCTGGCTGACCTGCGGAAGGAGGTGGACCGGGAGAACTAGTCGACCCAGGTCCCGTCGTAGTGCAACGAGGTCTGGTCGAACCGGGTCAGCAACCGTCCGGCCTCCGCCGGGACCACCGCGGTCGCGTGGCCCGCCCCGGCAAGTTCCTCCACCGCCGCCAGCGATTCCCACAGCGTCAGGGTCACGAACTCCACCTCCGCCCCGGCATCACGGCGGAGCAGCCAGGCGCCCCGGTAGCCGGCAACTCGATGGATCCCCGGAAGGATCGTGTCCCGGACCAATCGCTCGTAGGCGTCGGCATTCCCGGGTGAAGTCCAGCCATGCCAGAGTCTGGCGATCATGCGCACACCCCCGCTCAGAGATAGCTCAGCCAGGCCGTCCGCGACCGCCGCTTGAGATCGGCGAACCAGCGGCACGGCCAGTACAGTCCGGCCACGGCGGCCACGGTCACGGCGTAGAGCAGCCCCAGGCTCCAAGCGTAGCCGTCGGGCGGAGGCGGCATCCCCATCGGGTGATTGCCGAACAGCCACGACAGCGCTTCGGGCTGCCGCACGAGCGTCACCAGGACGGCGAGCAGGTGAATGAAGGGGATATGGAGCAGGTAGTAGAACAGCGGCACCCGCCCGAATACCTCGAGCCCTCTCGCCACGATCCCGCGCGCGGCGTCGAGCGGCGGGAGCAGCGCGATCGTCGGCCCCAGCGTCATCAGCAGGAACAGCAGCGACGCCGGGTACTTGGTGGTATTGAGGAACGACAGCGCCGCCGGCATCCGCTCCCCGCTCCATGGCCTGGGATCGCCGTACAGGTTGAAGCCCCGGAGCACCAGGAACAGCGCGATTGCGCCGAGCCCGATCGCGAGACAGGCTCGGCGCCGGCGTTCGCGGTCCCACCGGATCACGACACCGAAAGCGTATCCGAGCGCCATGACGGCCGCCCAGGGGAACAGCACATACAGCACGACCAGCGTCGGCCCGTGGTCACCGAACCCGATGCGGCCGCCGAAATAGAGCAGCGTGCCCAGCCAGCCTGGGGGCGCTGTCTGCCGCCGCGCCGGCCCGATCGAGCAGATTGTGACCGAACACGACGATCGCGCCGAAGGCGGCAATCCAGCCGACCGGCAGCCGGACCAGAGCGGCCAGCACGACCATGGACCAGCCCAGCACCCAGATGACCCCGGCCATGAGGTAGCTGCCGAAGTCGAAGTTGAACGTCCAGCCGAGCCGGATGACGGTCAGCTCGAGCAGGACCAGCCACAGGCCGCGAATGGCGAGGAACCGGGAGAGAGCCCCTTTGTCGGCCAGCTTCCCGCCGTGCAGAAAGGCGCTGGTGCCGGACAGGAAGACGAACGCCGGAGCGCAGAAGTGCGTCACCCATCTGGTGAAGAAGATCCCAGCGGTCGGCCCGCCGGGCGGGAGTCCCGAGTAGACGCGCACGTGATCGATCGCCATGAGCACCATGACGGCGCCCCGCACGATGTCGATCGAGAGTACCCGCTGACGGCTGTCGGTCTCGCTCATTGAGGTCACCGGCCGCTGTCCAAATGCCAACCCGGGTTCACCCAGGTGTTGTTCCGTCGATGGAACACCTCGGTGGACCGGCCCGCCAGCCTGATCGTGTCGACTCCCTGCAGCATCTCCACCTCGAACCGCGAGTAGACGAACGCCACGTCACCGTACAGCTGGAACGCCGATTCCGGAAAGCCCAGTCTCAGGAGTTTTCCTCCTGCCTGGACGAATTCTGCCGCCCCCGCGATGGCCTCGTCCCGGTCGTCCCACGCCTCCTCACCGGGGTTGATGCCGATGAACTCCGCCGGGAGCAGGCGGCGGAGCGCCTCCTGATCGTTGTCAAACCAGGCTCGCCAGACGGTATCGCGCGCCGCCTCCAACTCAGCCCGGACCGCAGGCGACGGCTCCACCTCCTGAGAACCCCGGGCGCACCCTGACACAGGCACTGCCAGGGCCACCAGCAGCGAACCAACTGCCAGGAGACGCATTGGTACCTCACGAAGGACGGTCTGAACAGGTTCAGGCGTGATGGCCAGGTTGCTCAAGGCCGGAGGAGCAACCCGGCCGGGTGACGCGATTCATGACCTAGTATACGACGCGGGCGGACGGCGGATTCACTACCCCGCCGCCCGCCCGCTCGCTGCTCCCCCGCTCACCGCTCACGGCTTCCACTGCCGCTCACCGCTCACCGTCAGCCGCCCTCCACCACCGTCCGACTCTGCTCCCGCATGAACTGCTGCACGTACCACGGACCGCAGCCTCCCTTGCCGCTGCCGCCGCTCCCTTTCCACCCGGTGAACGGCTGGGCACCCGGCCAGGCGCCCGTGGTCGCCCCGCTGCGTTTGTTGACATAGCAGACCCCGGCCTCCACCTCGTCGAAGAACCGGCTGATCTCGTCCTGGTTCTGCGAGAACAGGCCGGCGGTAAGGCCGTACTCCACCTTGTTGCTCTCGGCCAGCGCCTGATCGAGGCTCTCGACCGGGGCGACGGCGAGGAACGGGGCGAACAGCTCCTCGAGGAACAGGTTGCTGTCGAGCGGCAGCTCGGCGATCGTGGGGGCGACGAAGTGGCCCTTGTCGAACACACCGCCGCGGAGCCGCTGCCCGCCGTGCAGGACCTTTCCCTCCCGGCCGGCCTGGGCCACGGCCTTCTCCCAGCGCTGGATCGCCCTCTCGTTGATTACCGGGCCGAACCAGACGTCCCGCTGCGTGACGTCGCCCATGGTGATCGCCTTGGTCTTCTCGATCAATTTCTCCACAAACGGCTTGGCAACCTTCTTGTGCACATACACCCGGCTGGTGGCACTGCACTTCTGGTTCTGCAGCCCGAACGCCGACCGCATGACGCCCTCCGCGGCGGCCTCCAGGTCGGCGCTGTCCATGACGATCGCGGCGTTCTTGCCCCCCAGCTCCATCAGGCACGGCTTGACCCACTTCTGGGACAGGCCGTGAAAGATCCGCATGCCGACCGCCTTGGAGCCGGTGAACACCACCCCGTCCGTGAGGGGATGCTGCCACATCGGATCGCCGATCTCGCGACCGTGGCCTGACACGAACTGGAACACCCCCGCGGGGACCCCGGCGTCGCGGTAGACCTCGAACAGCTTGAGTCCGGTCCACGGCGTGTCTTCGGCGGGCTTGTAGACCACGGCGTTGCCGGTCATGAGGGCCGCGGACGACATCCCGGTCGAGAGGGCCAGGGGGAAGTTGAACGGCGCCACGCAGACGAACACCCCGTACGGCCGGAGTACCTCGGTGTTCCGTTCGATCGGGGTCATCCTGGCCATGTCGCGGGTGAAGCCCTGATGGTCCTCCACCTGCTGGCAGTAGTAGTCGATCAGGTCGGCCGATTCCTCGGTGTCTCCCATCGCCTCGAAGCGGTTCTTCCCCACCTCGTAGCACATGATGGCCGACAGCACGAACTTCCGCTCGCGGATGAGCTCGGCCGCCTTGCGGAGAATGCCTGATCCGCTCCTGCCACGGCAGCGCCGCCCATTTCTTCTGGGCCGCGTGCGCGCCCTTGAGCGCCTGGTCCACCTGAGCCGGTCCGGCCGACGCGAACCGGCCCAGCACCAGGCCGGTGTCGATCGGCGAGACATCGACGATCGGCTCCCGGTCCGCGACCTCGACCGCCCGCCCGTCGATGTACAGCGGATGGCTCTTCCCCGCCTGGGCGCGCACCTCGGCCAGCGCGGCATCGAAGGCCCGATGGAACGCCTCCATGTCGACGTTGGTGGAGGTGTAGGTGATCTTCTGCTGCGATGCCGTGGTGGTCATGGTGGTCTCCAGGCGTCAGGCGTCAGAGGTCAGGCGTCAGGGGGACTACCTGACGCCCGATGCCTGACGCCCCGACGCCTTCAGAATGGTCTTCTCCAATGCCTCCCGCAAACCTCCGCACCAGCTCGTCGATCTCGGATTCGGTGATCACGAACGGCGGCGCCAGGCACGACAGATCGCCGTTGGTACCATCGGCCTGACCCATGTTGGGCCAGGTCATGAGGCCGGCCGCCAGGGCCTCCTCGACGAAGGTCTCGGCGAACTTGAGCCGGCGCGGAAACGGTGCCCGGCTGGCCTTGTCCGCCACGAACTCGACCCCGGCGAGCAGGCCGCGCCCGCGAATGTCTCCGATGTGCGGAAGCTCGCGCAGGGCCTGGAGCTTCCGGTGCAGCACGGCACCCATGCTGCCCGCGCGGGCGACCAGCCCATGCTGCTTGAGGTACCGGATGGCGGCCAGCCCCGCCGTGACCAACATCGGATGATGGCTGAAGGTCTGCGCGTGGAGCAGCGACCCCGACCCGCGGGCGATCGGATCGAGGATCTGCCGCGAGGTGGCCACCACCGAAAGCGGCGCGTAGCCGCCGGTGATGCCCTTGCCCAGCGTCATGATGTCCGGCACGACGCCGTACTGCTCGATCGCCGAGAACGTCCCGGTCCGTCCCGCCCCGACCAGCACTTCGTCGGCGATGAACAGCACTCTGTGACGGTCGCAGATCTCGCGCACCCGCTTGAAGTACCCCGGCTCCGGTACCGAGTGCCCGGTCGAACTCCCACCGACCGGCTCGGCGATGAACGCGGCCACGTTCTCCGCGCCTAACTCGGCAATGGCGGATTCCAGTACCGAGCCCGAGCATACCGGGCATTCCGTGCCCGGTACCCGGTACGCCGGTCCACCGCACTCGCACCGGTATCCGTAGGGCGCCTGTATCCGGTGAACGTCCACCAGCCATTCCCGGAAGTAGGTCTTGTAGTGTTCCCGGGCCGATGCCGAGAGCGCCAGCAGGGTGTTCCCGTGGTATGCCGGAAACAGGGCGATGATCTTGTGCTTGGATGGTTGGCCGGTCTCAACCCAGTATTGTCGCGCCAGCTTGAGCGCGGCCTCGACCGCCTCGGAGCCACTCCCCAAGAAGTAGAACTTGTCCAGCGGTGCCGGCAGCAACGTCGCAAGCTCGTCCGCCAGCGCCTCGACCGGTTCGGTGGTAAAGGCGGTCCCGTTGACGTAGGCAATCCGCGCCGCCTGGTCCGCCATGGCCCGGCCGATCTCGGCCAGGCCGTGGCCCAGATTGGCAACAAAGGCGCCGCCGGAGCCGTCGAGGTAGCGCTTCCCTTCCTCGTCAACCAGCCAGCACCCCTCACCATGGGTGATGAGCGGGAACCGGCGGTTGAGCTTCCGGTAGAAGACGTGAGAGTCTGGGTACTGGTGGGCGGGCATGGGGGGAATCTGGGGCAAGATCCTGAAGGGGGGAATGGCCCAATGGGGAATGGGGGATTGGCGGAATGGCGGAATTGGGGCGAACGGGGGAACGGGAGAACGGGGGAACGGGGGAACGGGAGAACGGGAGAACGGTGGAACGGTGGAACGGGCGTAAGGTCGCGAGAGACCCGTCCATGCACCACCTCATCCCGAGCCCGCGAAGCGGGCGAGGGATCTACTTCAACGTGCTGGTGGCCTGGCTCTCGCCCCACGGAAGTGGAAAGAAGATCCCTCGCTGTGCTCGGGATGATGAGGTCGGCGGGAGATGAACCGGGACGACTTGCCCCGCCCTCCCGTTCTCCCGTTCCACCGTTCCACCGTTCCACCGTTTTCCCGTTTTCCCGTTTTCCCGTTTTCCCCGCACTCTACGAAAGTCTCGTCCCGTTCGGCACCGGCCGCTCAGGTTCTGCCAGGACAATCGCACCATCCTCCCGGGCGAACCCCGTCACCAGAACTTCGGAGAGGAAAGGACCGATGCGCTTTGGCGGGAAGTTGAGCACGCCGATCACCTGCCGGCCCAACAGCTCCTCCTTGCGATACAGGGTCGTGATCTGCGCGCTGGAACGCTTGATCCCCGCTTCGCCGAAATCCACAGTGAGCTTCCGGGCCGGCTTTCGGGCTTCGGGGAAGTCCTCCACGGCGAGGATGGTGCCGACCCGGAGGTCGACGTTCTGAAAATCCTGCCAGGTGATGGTGGACATGGGCGGGAGTGGGAGTTGGGTGTCTGAGTACGAGCTGTCAGCTGTCAGCTATCGGCTACTAGTTATCAGGGTCCGATAGTGGCTTTGGCGCCGATGTCCGACCCGGATCCGGATCGCCAGTTCGGGAGGCGGAGAGCGACACGACAAGCCTGTTACTGATAACTGATAGCCGACAGCCGACAGCCGACAGCCGACCATCCGACCAGCCGACCAGCCGACCAGCCGACCAGCCGACCAGCCGACCAGCCGACCAGCCAACCACTCACCTCCGCCTGGTATCCGCCAGGGCCACGATTTTCCATTCGTCCCCGTCCTTCACCAGCTGAAAGGCATCGACCCCACTGTGGCTGTACCGGTCGCCGACATAGAAGCGATATTCGGTCCAGACGGTGGCTAGGCCGTCGTCCTGGTGTACCACTTCGTTCATGAGGCGTTCGTCCCAGATCGAGTCGTGGGGGGTTCCGACTGCCCGGAGGAAGTCGTCCAGCTGCCCGAACGTCACGCTGCGCTTGCCCTGCCGCACGACCGCCGTAGAGAGAAGGGCCCTGGGGTGAAAGGTCGAGCGGACCATGGCGCTGTCCCCAAGCCGCATGCCGTCGAACAGGCGATTGACCACGGCCATGATCGAGTCCCGGCCCGGGGTAGACTGAGCAGCGACGGGAATCGGGCCGGTCAACAGCACGCAAGCGAGTGCGGCACCGCGGGGGATTCGCATGAGGCAGGCAGGGTGGAGGTTCGGCTGAACGGCGGAGGAAGAGATATCGTTCGCCAGGAGCCGGGCCGCCGCGGGCTTGCGGCGCATCCCGGGCCCACGCATGATCGGGCATCTGATTCGCACTGACGCGGAACCCGGATGGCGGGTGCCCGTCCCGGAACGCGAACGGG
Source organism: uncultured Gemmatimonadales bacterium (assembly GCA_963709905.1). Taxonomy (GTDB): domain Bacteria; phylum Gemmatimonadota; class Gemmatimonadetes; order Gemmatimonadales; family GWC2-71-9; genus JADJOM01. Next base: position 847,369 of record CAVPYI010000001.1, on the reverse strand, counting down.
GCCTGCCAGAATATGGCCAGGCCCCAAGGCCTTGATCGGCCAGCGGCAGCGGCCGCTGTGGGTGTCCGCGTCTCACGGGCGGAACGGTCGTTGATTCAGTCCGTTATCAACTGAAGATCGAGTGCGTCGTCCATGTTGGGGCCGGTCGCGGCGGGGTACCCTGTCGCCGGCTCAGCCCGGAGCCCTCCCTTTCCGGCGGAGTGCATTCCCATATTAGGGCCTGACCCGGCGCTGTCAATCGGGGGAAGGCCCGGCACCAGCTCTCAACCTCGAACAGAGTTCCAATGATTCGATCCGCTGTCCCCGCAATGGGCAGGGTAGGTCTCCCGGCCCCGGTGGCCGACCTTGCGCGCGGCACCTGGGATGCCATCGTGGTCGGGGCCGGACACAACGGCCTGACCTGTGCGTTCTACCTGGCCAGGGCCGGCAGAAAGGTGCTCGTACTCGAGGCCCGCGAGCGTGTCGGCGGCGCGTGTACGCTCGAGGAGAGCTGGCCGGGATACCGGGTTTCGCCCTGTGCCTATGTCGTGGGGCTGCTGCATCCCCGAGTCATCGAGGAGCTCGAGCTGCCCCGCCGCGGATACCGCTGGACCCCGGCGAGCGGCGGGTACTTCGTGCCCTTCGAGGATGGCTCGAGCATCCAGCTATGGGACGATGAGGCCAGGGCCGACGCGGAGCTGCAGCGTTTCTCCCCCCGCGATCTCAAGGGGCGGCACGACATGCACGCCCTGCTCAGGAAGATCTGCGATGCCCTGCGCCCGCTCGACGACCGGGATACGTGGCTCCACCGCCCCCTCCCCCGTGAGCGGATCGAGGCCCGGCTCGGCCACGACCGCGACGCCATCAGCCTGCTCTACGATTGGTCGATAGCGGAATTGCTGGAACGGTTTCTGGTGGACGAGCGGATGCGCATGGCCTACATGGGCCAGGGCGTCGTAGGCAGCGCGGCCAGCCCGTTCGACCCCGGCACCGCCTCGATCTACTACCACCACTATTGCGGCCGCCTCGACAACGGAGAACCGGGCGGATGGGGGTACGTGACCGGCGGGATGGGCATGGTCTCGTTCCTGATCCACGATGCCGCCGTGGAGGCCGGCGCCACGGTCGCCGCGGGCGTGCCGGTGGCCCGGATCATTCCCGACGAGGGCGTCGAGCTCACCGGTGGCGAGCGGATCAGGGCACCGGTGGTGATCTCCAATGCCGACCCGGTGGTCACCGCCCGTCTCCTGGGAACGGCTGCCGACCCGGCCTGGAAGCGCCAGGTGGACTCGGTTCCGATGAAGAGCCTCACCGTGAAGCTGAACGCCGCCCTCCGCGAATTGCCGGACTTCACCGCCCGTCCCGGCAACCGGATGCCTCACCACCTGGCCACGATCAACACACCCCTCACCGACACGGAATGGCGACAGAGCCATGCGGACGCGATCGCCGGCCGTCTCTCGGGCCGGGTGTGGACCGAGATCTACCTGCAGACCGCCTATGACCCGAGCGTGGCCCCACCGGGCGCTCACGTGATGAGCGTGTTCTCCCAGTACGTGCCGCATGCCTTCGTCCAGGGCACCTGGGATGACCACCGGCAGGAGGCGGGTGACATCGTCATGGCCTCCATCGCCCGGTTCACCAGCAACCTCCCCGACGCCCTCGTTGCACGCGAGGTTCTCGGCCCGCCCGACGTCGAAGCGCGCGTGGGCCTGACCGGCGGCCAGATCTTTCAGGGCGAGTGCCTGCCCCCCTATATGGGCGAACACCGGCTGGCCTACCGGACTCCGATGCCGGGCATCTTCCTGTGCGGTGCCTGCACCCATCCGGGTGGCAGCGTGATCGGCATCAACGGGCGAAACGCGGCGTACGAGGTGTTGGGGAAGTTGGAGTAGGCGTTGGGGCGTCAGGCGTTAAGGCGTCAGGCGTTGAGGCGTCAGGCGTCAGGCGTCGAGGCGTCAGGCGTCAAGGCGTCAGGCGTCGAGGCGTCAGGGCGATCTCGCACATTCGCGGGCGTGGCGGCGGGCGCTCGTGGGGGGCCGCTCCAAGGCGCGACCTCACCGGGGCGGTGGGGGGCCGGATAGGTCGCGCCGGCGGAGCGGGCCCCCACGAGCGCTCAACGTCGCCGCCTCAAGCCACGACCTGCGTTTCCTCGCGACCACAGGCGAGCAATACGGTGAAACCAGAGCAATGAGACTCCTCCTCCTCGCCCTCGTCGCTGCTCCGCTCCCGGCCCAGACGGCGAGCATCGACTCGGTCACGGTCATCCTGCTCGGTACCGGTACACCGGTTCCCGATCCACAGACCCAGGGCCCCGCCACTGCCGTTACCGTAGGCGACCGGATCTTCCTGTTCGATGCCGGAGCGGGTGTGATGCGGCAGATGGTTGCCGCGGGGCTGCCGGTTCGCGGCGGGCCGATAACCGCGGTCTTCCTCACCCATCTCCACAGCGATCACACGCTCGGCCTCCCCGACGTCATTCTGACTTCCTGGGTCATGGGCCGTCGGGCACCGCTCAAGGTGGTCGGGCCGAAGGGCACTCACGCCATGTCCGTGCACATTCAGGCTGCATGGGCAGAGGATATCGCCGTGCGGACCCACGGGCTCGAGCGTGGCGCACCAGATGGCTGGATGGTCGACGTACAGGAAACCGCCGGCGGGGTCGTGTACGACAGCGCCGGGGTGCGGATCGCCGCCATCGCCGTGGCCCATGGCGACTGGGAACAGGCGTTCGCCTACCGGATAGATGCCCCGGGGAAGAAGATCGTCCTGTCAGGCGACACCCGGCCGAGCCCGGCACTGGCCGATGCGGCGCGTGACGCCGACATCCTGCTCCATGAGGTGTATCCCGAGAGCCGCCTCGCGCCAGAGCCGCGGCCCGGAGGCGAAGCCTGGCCCGCCTACATGCGGGCGTTCCACACCGCCGATCGGGAGCTGGGAGCCCTGGCCGCGGTAGCTCGACCCCGACTGCTCGTCCTCTACCATATAATCCGGATGGGCGGCACCGACCAGGAACTCCTGGGCGGGGTACGGGCCGGCGGGTTCACGGGGCCAGTCGTGATCGGGAAGGATCTCGAGCGGTTCCGATGAGGCGACAGAGGCGACAGAGGCGACGGGGCGACAAGGCATCAGGCGTCAGGCGTCAGGCGTCAGGCGTCAAACAATGAGCCGAGCGCTCGCGACTTGACGCGGCGACTGGCGGCGCGACCTTTCCCGGTACGCCCACACCGGAACCACCCATGCCACCGTTCCACATAACCCTGGCGCAGGCCCTCTCCCGCATGCCCGGTCCCTACGGCGATCATTTCGCCGTCCTGATCGAGCACGGAACCCTCGAGGTCGGCCTGTACGCTCCCCGCGGCAACGATCCGCAGACCCCCCACACGCGGGACGAGGTCTACGTGGTCATGCGCGGCAGCGGCTGGTTCCAGAGCGGCAACGAGCGAGTCGCCTTCGGGCCGGGAGACGTGCTCTTTGTCCCCGCGCACCAGGCTCATCGCTTCGAGCAGTTCACCGACGATCTGGCGGTCTGGGTGTTTTTCTACGGACCCGAAGGCGGCGAAGGCAGCTAGTTCTCGGCCGCCTGTCCCGCTTCCGTTCGACGGCTGTCGTCGGCCACGGATCGGGTGACTTCCGACCAATGCGGGCACAGGCCGACCGAGATCGGGGTTCACGACCATGGAACGCACCCTCGAGCGCGGGCACTACCTCTCCCCTGAGATGTTTTCGCGGGAGAAGGAGCGGATCTTCTGCCGCGAATGGGTGTGTGTCGGCCGGATGGAGGAGGTCCCCACACCGGGGGACTACCTGCTGCTCGACGTCCTCGGTGAGAGCATTATCCTGGTCCACACCCGCGAAGGGAACCTCGCCGCCCACTACAACGTGTGTCGGCATCGCGGGTCGCAGCTCGTGCTCGGCGTCGAACCCAAGCCCTTTAGGGAAGGGCCTCCCGGATTCGGTCCCTCCGGCAATTTCAGCGCCGGCATCAAGTGTCCCTACCACGCGTGGACCTACAATCTCGATGGCGGCCTGCGCACGGCACCCTTCCTCGAGGAGACCGACGGCTTTCGGAAGGAGGAGCTTTCGCTGCACCCGGTGGCCGTGGACACCTGGGGTGGATTCGTGTTCCTCAATCTCGATGGCTCGGTGGCTCGGCGGCTCGGCGGCTCGGCCGGGCGTGGCGACTCGGCGGCTCGGCGGCTCGGCGACTTGGCTGGTAGTGGCGGCTCGGACGGTAGCGGCGGCTTGGCAGAGGGTGGCGGCTCGGCCGGGGGTGGCGTCTCAGCCGAGGGTGGAGGGTCGGCCGGGGGTGGAGGAGCCGAGCCGCCGAGCCGCCGAGCCGCCGAGCCGCCTTCGCTTGCTACCCAGCTCGGTGGTATCCCCGAGCGCCTTACGCGCTACCCGCTCGCCGAGCTGCGGATCGCCCGGCGCATCACCTACCGGGTGGCCGCCAACTGGAAGGTCATCCTCGAGAACTACAACGAGTGCTACCACTGCGGGCCGGTCCACCCCGAGCTCTGCCGCGTGGTGCCGGCCTTCCGGCAGAAGGGAGGCCAGAACCTGGACTGGGAGCGGGGGGTGCCCCACAGAGAAGGAGCCTGGACCTTCACGATGTCCGGCACCACCAACCGGCAGCCCTTCGCCGGTCTCAACGAGGACGAGCGGGTCCGCCACAAGGGCGAGCTGGTCTACCCGAACTTCATGTGCTCGCTCTCGGCGGAACACGCGGCGGTGTTCACGCTCTGGCCTCATGGTCCCGACCGGACCACGGTGATCTGCGATTTCCTCTTCCACTCCGATGAAATGGCCAAGCCCGGATTCGACCCCATGGACGCGGTCGAGTTCTGGGACATCACCAACCGGCAGGACTGGGTCATCTGTGAGTCGGTCCAGCGGGGCATGTCGAGCCGGGTCTTCACCCGCGGCTTCTACGCTCCGATGGAGAATCTCTCGCTCGACATCCGGCGCTACATCGCCGACCGGCTCGGCGAGTAGCGTCGCCGGCCGCACCCTCGCCTCGTCGCCTCGACAGTGAAACCGTTCGAGACGTTCCGCGCCCGGTCCGTCCTCCTGGGCCTGATCGGATTCACCCTGCTCTCGATCGTTCCGCTGGCGTACGCCCGGGAGCACATGCTGGTGATCATGAATGCCGTCTATCTCATCTTCCTTGGCTACGCCGTCTGGCTCGCCCGCCGTCACGGAATAGAAATCAGAAGGCTGATGGGACCGCGAGTCTCGCCCGGCGAAGCGGCCCGGGTCCTGGCCGTGGTTCCCGCCCTGACGGCGCTCAACGCCGGCAGTACCTGGCTGGTGTTCTACCCGCTGTCGCTGGTGAGTCCCGATCTGGTGCGGAGCTGGCTCGAGAGCATGGACAAGGCCATGCCGGATGCCGTGGGGGTTGGCGGCTGGATTGTCCTGCTGGTATCGGTGGTGGTCGTGGCGCCCGTCGTCGAGGAGTTCGTGTTTCGGGGGCTGCTGCTGCATCGCTGGAGCCGGAAGTGGGGCGTGTTGCGCGGCGTGCTGGCCAGCACCGCCGCGTTCGCCGTACTCCATTTCTCGCCGCTCGGCATTTTTCTGCTCGGCCTTGGTATCGCCGCTATTTATCTTCGAACCGGTTCGCTCTGGCTGGCGATCATCGCCCATGGCCTGAACAACCTGCTGGCCTTCACCGTATTGCCGCTGTTCATGCCGCAGTGGGATTCCGGGACCGACCTGCTGACTGGATTCCAGCGCTCCCTGCCAGGGGGACTCATCGCTCTGGCCCTGGGCCTGGCCGGAGCAGTACTCCTGAGACGCGAGTACTGGCCGAGCCAGGATACACCGCTTCCCTACCAGCGGAACCAGGCCGAGCACGATATGATACCCGAGGTGATCCCCGACGAAAGGAGGCCTGTGTGAGCAGCGAGATCGCGACCCTGGCGGGCGGTTGCTTCTGGTGCCTCGAGGCCGCCTTCGAACAGCTCCGGGGTGTCGAGCGGGTCGTCTCCGGCTACACCGGCGGGAAGGTTCCCCAGCCCAGCTACGAGCAGGTCTGCACCGGGCAGACCGGCCACGCGGAGGTCGTGCAGGTTCACTTTGACCCGGCGGTGATCTCTTATCGCCAGTTGCTCGATGTGTTCTTCACCATCCACGACCCGACCACGCTCAACCGCCAGGGGAACGACATCGGGACCCAGTATCGTTCCGCCATCTTCCATCACTCACCGGAACAGCGGGAGGCGGCCGGTCAGGCCGTCAAGGAACTCACCGCAGCGAAGATATGGGACCAGCCGATCGTCACCGAGCTGCTCCCGCTCGGGACCGTCTATCCGGCGGAGGGCTATCACCAGGGCTACTTCCAGCGCAACGCTTCGCAACCCTACTGTGCCGCGGTCGTCGCCCCCAAGGTGGCCAAGGTTCGGGCCAAGTATTTCCAGCAGCTACGCAAAAACTAGCCGGCTGGTAGCGGATTGAATGACTGAGTGAGAAATGGCCGAATGGCCGAATGGCGGAATGGAGGAATTCCTCCACTCCGCCATTCGTCCATTCTGCCATTCGCCAGTCGGCCTAGTACCCCGGATTCTGCGTGATATTCGGTCCTACGTCGATCTCGCGGAGCGGGATCGGCAGCACCTCCTGGTAGGCCGGGATGCCGAGCACCGGTTGGGCCCGGCCGGTACGCACCATGTCCGCAAAGCGGTCGCCCTCGAAGGCCAGCTCCAGTCGCCGCTCGAGGTCGATGGCGTCGAGTACCTCCTGCTGGGTCGTGACATTGACGCCCAGGACATGGGGAAGCAGGCCGGCCCGGACCCGGACCTTGTTGTATTCCGCCACAGCGCTATCGAGGTTGTTGAGCTGGGCCATCGCCTCGGCTTTGATCAGGATCACCTCGGCAAACCGCGTGACATGCACGTCTTCCGCCCCGATCGGGGTGGGGAACTTGGTTCCTTCGGCGGGATCCTCGTTCTGGTTGACGCCCCAGGCCAGCCGATCGTCGGCCGGATCGGAGACCGCGATCAGGTTGGCATCCACCGCCAATTCGCTGCGACCGCCGCTGTTATAGGAGAGGTAGTAATAACCGATGCTCTCGTAGTCCGAGTCGGTGAAGGTCAGCTTGAAGATGTCCTCCGGCGTGTCCTGGCCTTCGGCGTCGAACAAGTCGCCAATGGCGGGAGCCAGGTCGTAACCCAGGGCGATGACCTCGTCGGCCTTGGCATTGGCCCCGGCCCAGTTCTGCTGGTACAGGTAGACCCTGGCCAGCAGCGCCTTCACTGCGCCGACGGAAGCCCGACTGGTGGGCGTCGTGTTGGTGATTCGCGTCTCTGCTTCGCCCAGGTCGCTCAGGATCTGGGTATAGACCTCGGCGGCAGTGGACCGGGCGATGCCGGAAGCATCGTCGACAGTGACGGGCGGGGTCAGCCGGAGGGGAACCCCGCCCCACAGCCGAACCAGGTTGTGGTAGCTGAGCGCCCTGAGGAAATAGGCCTCACCCAGGATCTGGTCCTTTTCCACCTGGTCCAGGTCGGTCAGGGCCGGCACCTTCTGAATGATCAGGTTGACCCGGCTGATCGCGTTGTAGATCGCGTTCCAGATGTCGGCCACCGAGACGTTGGCGGCCTGGATCAGGTGTTGGTCGGCATCGGCGTACTCGGAAAAGGTACCGTTGTGGATGGCATTGTCGGCGATGAGGTCGTTGAAGAACAGATATTCTCCGCCGTAGTAGCTGATGTCCTGCAGCCCGTCATAGGCCCCGGCCAGCGCGGCCCGGGCACCGGCGGCATTGGTGATTGCCTTATCGTCCGGCAGCTCGTCCACCGGGTTGGTGTCCAGCAGGGAGCCGCAGGCTCCCAGCCCGAGAACGGCAATGAGGGCGGCGAGGGCGCGGATCTGGCGCAGCAGGCCATGTGTGATGGGTCGCATGTTACCACCCCGCCTGGATGCCGAAGGTGAAGGTCCGGGCGATCGGATACGCGTAGAAATCCATGCCCAGAGAGATGCTGGCCGAAGAGCCGAAGCTGTTCACGTCGGGGAAATAGCCGCTGTAATCGGTCACCGTGAACAGGTTGTGCCCGCTGATATAGACCCGGGCGCTGCTGAAGCCCATCCGGCTGGATAGCAGCGACGGGATCTGGTAGCCGAGCGTCAGGTCCTGCAGCCGGAGGTAGTCGCCGTCCTCGATGAACCGGCTGGAGGTCCGCCAGGCCTCCGATATGCCATCGAAGCTGGCCCGCGGCTGGTCGGTCACGTCACCGGGCTGCTGCCAGCGTCGCAGCACATCTTGGAACTTGTTGTCGTAGTAGTAACCGCCGTCGTCGCTGTAGCTCCGCATGGCGTTATAGACCTTGGCTCCCTTGCTGAACTGGAAGAAGAAGCTGAGGTCGAAGTTCCGGAAGGTGAGCGAATTGGTGAAGCCGCCGGTAAGATCCGGCCACGGGCTCCCCACGTAGAAGCGGTCGGCGCTGGTGATGCTGCCGTCGCCGTCCTTGTCCTTGAAGATCGCATCCCCGGTCGCGGGATCCACGCCCAGGAACTTGTAGGTATAGAACTCGCCCAGCTCGCGGCCCACCGCGACCCGGTTGATCTCCTCGAACCCGCCCGAGATCGGCTGGTTGTCGAACAGCTTGGTCACCCGATTCCGGTTGTGAGACACATTCAGGGACGTGGTCCAGCCCAGCCCGCGACGCCCGGAGGGCCGCAGGACCTCGGTGGTGAGCAGCAGCTCGACCCCGGTGTTGCGCACGTTGCCGATGTTGTCGAACACGGTGGTCAGGCCGGACGTCCCGGTGATCGGGCGGCTCACCAGCAGGTCCATGGTCAGCTTCCGATAGTAATCGGCCGTCAGGTTCAACCGACCGCTGAACAGGGTGAAATCCAGCCCGACGTTGAACTGGGAGGTCCGCTCCCAGCGGAGATCGGGGTTGGGCAGGTTGCAGGGCTTGAGGCCGGCGTTGCCCGAGTAGTTGGCGCTGCAGACCGTGCCCTGCCAGGGGAAGTCGGTGATCGCCTGATTGCCGGTGAGGCCGTAGCTGGTGCGCAGTTTCAGGAAGTCGATCGTCCGGTTGTTGCGGAGGAACGATTCCTCCGACAGGACCCAGGCGCCTGACACGGCGGGGAAGAACCCGTACCGGTCGTTCTTGCCGAACCGGGACGACCCGTCGACCCGGGCGCTGGCCCCGAACAGGTACCGCTCGGCGAACGAGTAGTTGGCCCGGGCGAAGTAGCTCACCAGGTTGTTCTCGGTGGGCCGCCCGTCCCAGGAGGTGATCCGGGAGGCGTTGCGGACTTCGTGCAACTGCTCGCTGGAGAGCCCTTCACCCCGCACGAAGTTGAGCTCCCCGCGAGTCAGCTCGAGGCTGCTGCCGGCGGTGAGGTTCAGGGTGTGGGAACCGGTCCAGCTCCCGTCCCAGGCGCCATACCCTTCGAACACATACCGGTTGGAGAGCGAGTAGGCGCTCTTGCTGACCCCGTCCACTCCGGCGGCGTAGGTTCCCACGATCCTGGGGGATTCGTACTGGGTCTCGCGCAGGTTCTCCAGATCGATACCCACTCGCCCGGTGGCCCGGAGCCCACGGGTGATGGCGGCCGATGCCTCGAAGCTGCCCAGCACGCGGGTGGTCCGGGCGAAGGCGTCGTTGAGCTGGGCCAGAGCGACCGAGTTGGCATAGGCCAGGTCGTCGTCCACGCCGGTAAACTGGCCGTCGGTGCTGCGCCGGACCGGAATGGTCGGCTGGTTGGCGATGGCGTTGGTGACCACGCCGGTGAGGGTGTTGTCGTTCTCGATTCGGCGGTTGGTCTCGCCGGTCACCGCCAACGAAGCGCTGTAGAGCACCCGGTCCCGCCGGCCGAAATCGAGGTTCAACCGGCCGCCGATGCGCCGGTAATCCGACCCGATGACCACGCCGGTCTGATCCAGGAAATTGCCCGAGACCCGATAGCGGAGCCCTTCGCCACCGCCCGACACCGCCGCGTCGATATTGGTGATCGGGGCGGCGCGGAACACCTCGTTCTGCCAATTGGTATTGACCGTGTCGTCCACTCCCACCACGCCGAAATAGTCGGCCCCGTAACCGTCGTTCTCGGCGGCCTCGTTCATGTAGGTGAGATACTGACTCGAGTTGAGTAGCTTGACTCGCTTGGCCACCGACTGGGTGCCGGTGTAGGCGTTGATACTGACCCGGGGCGCGCCCTCGACACCCCGTTTGGTGGTGATCAACACCACGCCGTTGGATCCCCGAGAGCCGTAAATGGCGGTGGCGCCGGCGTCCTTGAGGATGTCGATGCTCTCGATGTCCCCGATGCCGAGCCCGGTGACCCCGCTGATATCCTGGCCGCCCAGGTCAAGCTGACTGATGTCCTCCGCATTCACCGGCACGCCGTCGACCACGTATAAAGGCTGGTTGCTGGCGGTAACCGAGGCTGAGCCCCGGACCCGGATGCTGATGCCGTTACCGGGGTTACCACCGTTCTGAATCACCTGCACGCCGGCGGCCTTCCCCAGCAGGGCCTGGTCCAGACTGACCACTGGCAGGGTCGCGATGTCGGAGCCTCCGACCGACGAGACCGCGCTGGAGAGCGCTCCACGGGTCTGGGTGCCGTACCCGGTCACCACGATTTCTTCGAGCTGGAACGGTCGGGACTCGAGGTTGAAATCCACTACCGTCTCCCCGTCTCCCAAAACGCCGACCCGCCGTTCCTGGGGTGAGTAACCCACCATTCGGACTCGAACACCCAGCGGGCGCACCGGGACGGCGCCGATCGTGTAGGTCCCCGCGGCGTCGGTCGCCGAGGTGAGGCTGGTGCCGACCACCACCACTTGGGCTCCGGCGATCGGCTGCCCGGTGCTGGAATCGGTCACCGTGCCTCGAATGACCCCGGTCTGGGCGGCCACAGGCGGCGCCGCCGCCAGCAGCAGCGCTACCAGGGCGCCAGGCAAGAACCGTCGAACATGTGACATAGCGATACGTCCCCCTTCCGAGGCGGAACCCCGTGGAACCGATCCGGCGGGGCGGGGCGATCCCGGCCGGCTGACTTCAGTGTGGCAGCGTAACGACGCCCTTGGCGGGGTCGAACCGGCTGCCGGACGGCAACAGATGGAACCAGACATCCCGAGCCCCAAGCCGAGGCGCGTCCGGTGGCGTGACCACCGATCGGCGGGCGTCATAGACCGCCACCGCACTCGCCCCTAGCACCCGCCACTGGCCGTCGGGCGCGACCTCGAGCGCGGTGCCCTCGTCGATGCCCACACCAATCAGGGCCGGCCGTTCGAGCACCGTGCTGAGCAGGCGGTTATGGCGTTCCCGTCGGAGAAAGTGCTGATCGACGATGGTCCCCGGCAGGAACCCCAGCCCGGGCACGACTTCGATCGTGCCCCGGGCAATCGTCGGAAATTCGTCGCCGTAGTAACCGAGACTGTCGGGACGGTGCTGGTTACCGGTCAGCATGGAGTCGCTCATGATGGCGGCGCCGGCCGACGTGCCACCGAGGACGACTCCACTACGATAGCGGCGATGCATCGCCGCGAGCACCGGCGTGCCGCTCAGGATCGCGGTGAGCCGGGCCTGATCGCCGCCGCTGAACCAGATGCCGGTCGCCGAATCGAGGGTCCGGGCGGCGCTGGAGTCCAGCGCCTGTTCACGATCGAGCAGCACGACGTAGGCGGTCGCACCGAGCGCCGTCAGTTCCTGGACTTTCTCGTCACCGGTCTCGCGGGGCACGCTGCTGGCCATCGGAATGACTGCGATCCGCGCTCGTCCGGTTCCACCCGCCAGCTCCACGAACCGCCGGGCCAGCTCCGGCGGACTCTCCCCGCCGCCCACGATGAACAGACTGCCCCGCCCCGTCTGGGCCAGGGCCGGCGCCGAGCCTGCCAGCACCGGCGTCGCAACCAGGGCTACCGTCAGCCCGGCCCTCACGCCGGCGCTCCAGGTCCCCGGTGAGCGAAGGATCAATCGGAATGGTGTTTTCAGTCTGAGCTAAGTTCCGCGTGTAAGGCGATTCGTCAAGGCCGCCCGGGGCTGGCGCCGGCCTCCGCCCCGCCCCACCTTCACCGCCGTGCGCACCGACTACGAGTACATCGTTCTCGGCCTCGGCGGCCTCGGCAGCGCCGCGGCCTGCTGGCTGGCCCGCGTGGCCGGGCGGGACGTGCTCGGGCTGGAGCAATTCGAGTTGGGGCATGTTCGGGGAGAGTCGCAGGATCATTCCCGCATCATTCGGCTCTCGTACCATTCACCGACCTACGTGAAGCTGGCGAAGCGGGCGTACCAATCGTGGGCCACGATCGAAGCCGACGCCAAGGAGCCCTGTCTCCTCAAGACCGGTGGCCTGGATGTTGCGCCCGGGAACAGCCGAATCCCCCTCCATCCATACGCCGCCAGCATGCGCTCCGAAGGAGTCGAGTTCGAGGAGCTGGATGCGCGCGAGATCATGCGCCGCTGGCCGCAGTTCACTCTCACCGACGACTGTCGCGGGCTGTATCAGGCGGATGGCGGTATTGCCATGGCGGCACGCGCCAACGCCATCCACCAACGGTTGGCCCGCGAGTACGGGGCAACGCTGATGGACGGAAAACCCGTCAGCGTGGTTCGAAGCGTCGGTGGTGAAGTGGAAGTCGTCGCGGGCAGCCATGCCTTCCGGTGCCGGAAGCTGGTCGTTGCCGCGGGTCCCTGGTCGAACGCGGTGCTCGGGATGCTGGGGCAGGCGCTCCCCCTCGAGGTCACCCAGGAACAGGTGACCTACTACGCCTCACCATTCCTCAAGGAATTCGACCCCGGCCGGTTTCCGGTCTGGATCTGGATGGACGATCCCTGCTATTACGGGTTTCCAGTCTTCGGCGAGCCGGCCGTCAAGCTGGCCCAGGATGCGGGCGGAAAACCGGTCACGGCCGAGACCCGGAGTTTCGAACCCGACCCGGAGAATACCGCCCGGGTGGAAGCGTGGGCCAGGCGGTACCTGCCCAAGGCGCTCGGACCGGTGCGACTGGCCCGCACCTGCCTCTATACCTTGACGCCCGACCGCGATTTCGTCATCGATACCGTGCCGGAACACGAGCACATCGTGGTCGCCATCGGCGCGGGCCACGCCTTCAAGTTCGCCTCGGTGATCGGGCGAATCCTGAGCGAACTGGTCCACGACGGCCGGACCCCGAGCGAGATCTCGGCGTTCGCCATCACCCGGCCGATCCTGCGGGAAGCCAACCCGGCCCGGTCGTACATGCAGTGAGCTGGGCCGGCTACGCGGCGGTCCCCTCGAGCCGCGCGCTCTCTGCCCGGGCCCGGAGCGCCCGCCGCCGGCCGCTGAGATAGAGCCCGATCCCGACTCCCAGCATCACCGCCGTGAGACCCAGCACCTTGGCCACCGCCAGCGGTTTGTTAGGCTCGTGGGGTGGCGGCAGGAGCGACAGCAGGATCGCCGTCGCCGTCACCGTGAAGCCGATGCCGCCGAGCAGGAGCGCCACCGGCCGGCCGCCGGGCACCCGCCAGACTTCGGGGCCCGCGGGCCGGGACTGGGCCTTGATCAGGGAGGCGAAGACGAACAGGTACGGGATCTCATAGGCGATGATCCCCATGCTGACCATCACATCGTAGGCACCCTTCACCGTCGTACCCGCCTGACCCAGAAAGATGAACAGCACCCCCAGCCCCGACTGGGTGAGCAGTGCGACGTGGGGGGTCCCCCACCGGGGATGCATCCGGCCGAAGGCCGGCGGCAGATACTGGTCCAGACCCGCCACGAACGGCAACCGTGCCGTGGCCGTGAGCCAGGCGCCGACCGCACCGAGGTTGCCGATGGTGACCAGAAATGACGCCACCGGCCCGACACCAGTCCACCCGATCCGGGTGGCGCTCCGGTCGATCCCCTGCATGAAGCCGGCAAGCCCGCTCACTTCCTCGGCCGGCAGCGCCACCAGGATGGCCACCGTGCCCAGGATGTAGCCGATCGAGACCAGCGTGCCCGCCACGAACAGGGCCCGGGGAAGATTCCGCCGCGGCTGGCGGATCTCTTCGGTGAGGAAGCTGGCGGACTCCGACCCGCCGAAGGCGTAGATCAGCCCGGCCCAGAAAATCATATCGCGGAGCGCGGTGCTCGGCGTGAGGGTCTGGGCCGTAAAGTCCGTCGCCGACCCGAATCGCGACCAGGCCACCGCCGCCACGAGTATCAGGATGCCCGCGGGGAGCCATGCGCCGATGGCCCCGATGTTGTGCAGCCACTTGCCGATCTTGAGGCCGACCAGGTTGAGGCCGGTAGCCAGCGACAGCGCGATGGTCGAAAAGGCGATGAAGTAGACCGGGTCCCCATCCAGTCGCCGGAAAGCGGAGTCCGGGCCGAACATGAACAGGGCGTTGCTGGCCGTGAAGTACAGCACCGCCGGAAAGTACGGCAGGTTGGTGAACCAGTAGGTCCACCCGGTCATGAACCCGGCGAAGTCGCCGAAACACTCCTGGCTCCACCGATACATGCCCCCTTCGGCGGGAAACCGACTGGTCAGCTCCAACACCGCCATGGCGAGCGGGATGAAGAAGAACAGCCACGCCCCGAGCCAGACCACGACCGCGCCCGGTCCCCCGGCCGCGGCGGTGGCGATCCACCGCAGGCTGATTCCGGTGACCAGATAGAAGAGAATCAGGTCGCCGATGCCCATAGCGCGGTGGCTCGGCGGCTCGGCGGCTCGGCGGCTGGGGTCGGAAGGCGCGTCGGGTGGGGATCTGGACGGTTCGAGTCGCACGCGGCTCCCTGAGGGCGTCACGCCGGTGTGGTCGCGAGGAGCCTGACAGGCTACAGCCCGTCGATGGCCACGTCAAATGCGGGCGAAGGGTTGTTGGGCAGCCCTGGGGGTACCCCGTTTACGTCATACCGCCGTAACGGGCGTGACCGTCGCGACCGTCGTTACCGTCGTTACCGTCGTTACCGTCGTACCGTCGTACCGTCGTACCGTCGTACCGTCGTACCGTCGTACCGTCACTACCGTCACTACCGTCCCAGACTGAACGCCACCACATGATCCCCGAACGTCGTCCCCAGCCCCCCATGCCCTCCCGCCGCGATTACTACGTATTGGACACCATCCACCGCGTAGGTCATCGGCGTGGCCTGCCCACCGGCGGGGAGCGCACCGCGCCAGAGCTCCTTGCCGGAGTCGATGTCGTAGGCGCGGAGGTAGTCGTCGCGCGCCGCGCCGATGAACACCAGTCCGCCGGCGGTCGTGATCGAGCCACCCATGCTGGGTGAGCCGTGGCTCGCCCAAGGGGGCCGTTTCACCTCGGGATTGCGGCCCAGTGGTACCTCCCAGCGCCGCTCTCCACTGGCGAGGTCGACCGCAACCAGTGTCCCCCAGGGCGGCCGATTGCATGGAAACCCCTTGGGTGAGGCGAGGACGGCGCGGTTCATCCGGTACGGAGTTCCCTCCTGATTGCCGCTGGAGTCACCCGGCGCGCGGGGTTCGAGCCGCACCCAGAACGGGATTCGTAGCAACGTGGTCACCAACAGGTGGCGATCGGGCGACCAGCTCATCCCACCCCAGTTGCCGCCCCCGCCGTATCCCGGCAACGATACCGTACCCTGCAGGCTGGGTGGCGTGAACATCGGGCCGGTTCGCAGCCGGTCGAACTCGGCGAGGCAGGCATTGCGTTCATCGGGAGTCTGTCCCCAGATGTCATCCCGGCTGAGCTGAGACTCGAACAAGGGCCGGGGAAGTACCGGGAACGGCTGGGTGGGCGACGGCCGTTCGCCGGGAACGTCGCTCCCCGGCACTGGGCGCTCCTCGACCGGGAAGAGCGGCGCTCCGGTGGCGCGGTCGAGCACGAAGATGTGACCCATCTTGGTCGAGACCGCGACCGCGGGAATCTCGCGTCCGTCCCTCGGCACGGTCACCAGTGTCGGCTGGGCGGGCACGTCGTAATCCCAGAGATCGTGGTGCACTACCTGGAAATGCCATCGGACCCGACCGGTTCCGGCTTCCAGCGCCACTATTGAATTGGTGTATCGATTGTCCCCCGGGCGCTCGCCACCGTAGAAATCCGGCGCCGCGGAGCCGGTGGGGACGTACACCAGCCCGAGCGACGTGTCGACCGAGAGCGGGGCCCAGGCGTTTCCGCCACCGGTACGGTGGGCGGCGGCGGACGTCCAATCGCAAGGACGGCGGCTGGGCGGCTCGACGGCTGGTGACTCGGCCAATGTTCCGTCAACCGAGTAGCAGGTCGAATCCGCTTTCGAGCCGACGAGCCCCGGAGCCGCCGAGCCACCGATCGGATCGAAGCCCCAGAGCAGGCGGCCATTCCGGGCATCGTACCCTCTCACCGTACCGCGCTCCATCTCTACTCGACGATTGTCTCCCATGGACGATCCGACGACCACCACGTCGCCGAGCACCGCGGGCGGCGACGTCATGCCGTACTGGCCCTCCTGCACGCGGCCGACACCCACATCGAGCCGTACCGTGCCGGCCTCACCGAAGTCGGGACAGAGCGTGCCGGTGGCCGCGTCGAGCGCGATCAGCCGAGCGTCGATTGTGCCGAAGAAGATCCGCGCGCCGCACTCAGACGGCCGAGGGCCGGCGGCGGACGCCCAATAGGCCACTCCTCGCGACACGAACCCCTCGCTGCGCTCCAGCTCCAGCTTGATCTTCGGATCGTGGCGCCAGAGTTCCCGACCCGTTGTCGGGTCGAGCGCCAGCACCCGGTTGAGCGGCGTGCTCAGGTAGAGGCGGCTCTCGGCGAGGATCGGCGTCGCCTCGAACTTGCTCGAGCCGGTGTGACAGCGGCCGCAGCCTTCCTTCGGGCCTTCGTCGGCCTGGTCGTGGGTCGCGTCCCCCGTGCGATAGGTCCAGGCCACCGTGAGGCGCCTGACGTTGCCGCGATTGATCTGGGTCAGTCCCGAGTAGCGCGATCCCCCGGGGTCGCCCCCGTAGGCGCTCCACGCCGTCAGGTCGCCCAGCGGACCGTCGGGGCCCCGGCGGGATTGGCGCGAGGCGAGGAGCAGGGCGGCAACAACGGCCAGGGTGGCAAGTCCGAGCCAGCGCCAGGGGTGAGAGAGAGTCCCGAGCATCCGAGGGAGTCCGGTTGGTGATGGGAACTACGTTATGATGGGCAGCTGATGCAGGCGAGCACTTCGGGACGGATGGGACCGGGCCGGTGACCAGCGGGCCGAGTCACTGGCCGTCGAACCGCCTAACCCCCAAACGACCTCGGCAATCGGTCCCTGAATCGTCGGCTCATCGTTACCTTCGCCCCGCTTTCCAGCACCACCAGCTGGTCGCCGTGGGACCACGGCTCGAGATACCGAACCCGCTCCATGTTCACGATTGCGGTCCGGTGAATCCGGGCAAACCGGTTCGGTGCGAGCCGGTCCTCCACCTGTTTCATCGTGCCGCGCACCAGGTGGACCGTGCCCCGGGTGTGGAGCTTGAGATAGTTTCCCGCGGCCTCGATCCACTCGATCTCGGCCACCGGCACGAACCGTGACCGCCCCTCTTCCTTGACGAGAAAGCGCTCCAACGGGGGCCGCTCCGGCGCAACCGCCTCAAGCGCCTTGGCCAGCCGCTCCGTGAGCTCCGACGGGGGGCCGGCCTCGAGTCGGGTCCGTGCCCGCTCGATCGCCAGGTCAAACCGGTCGGGAGCCACGGGTTTGAGGAGGTAGTCGAGTGCCCCGTGCTCGAATGCCTTCACCGCGTAGTGATCGAACGCCGTCACGAAGATCACGTCCGGCTGCACCGCTTCGTCGAGCGCGGCCAGCACCTCGAATCCGTCCAGCTCCGGCATCTGCACGTCGAGCAGTACCAGGTCGGGGCGGAGCGCTTCGATCACGCGGACCGCCTCCAGCCCGTCACTCGCCTCGCCCACGAGTTCCAGGGCGGGCTGGCGCGGGAGGAAGGCGCGGAGCTTGTCGCGCGCCAGCGGCTCGTCGTCGATTATTACGGTGCGGAAGGAAGCCATTAGCAGGAAGCCATTAGCCGTTGGCCATTAGCCCGTGACCATCGGCCGGGACTGATAGCTGTCGGCTAGCAAGCCCGGGAATCTCAGCCGACAGCGCTGCAGGCAGCTCCACCCTCGCCTCCAACCCACCCTCCGGCCGATTCGAGAGCCGGAGCGCCGCCCGGTCTCCGTAGAGTGCCCGGAGGCGTTCGGACGTGTTCCTGGTTCCTATCCCGCCACCGGATTCCTGGCTCGTGATCCCGGGCCCGTCGTCGAGGACCGAGAGTCGGAGCCGGTCGCCATGTCGCGCGGATCTGATTGTCACTGTCGCGGGACCGGCGCGTTTGGCCGCGCCGTGCTTGAGTGCGTTCTCCACCAGCGGCTGGAGGATGAGCCGCGGCACCACCAGGTTCAGGGTGTCCGCGGCGATCTCCCGGCGAATCGTGAGCCGGTCGCCGAAGCGGATCTGCATGATCTCGAGATACCACCCCAACCATTCGAGCTCGTCAACGAGCGCCACCTCGGGCGCAGCCGTCCCCGAAAAGCTCAGCCGGAGCAGGTCAGCCAACCGTCCCAGCAGGCGGTCGGCCCGGGCCGGCTCGTGATACATCAGGGATGAGATTCCGTTGAGCGCGTTGAACAGAAAATGCGGCTGGAGCTGTGCCTCGAGGCGTTCCAGCCTTACCCGCGTCAGCTCGGCTTCGAGCCGGCTGGCTCCAAGCTCGCGTTCACGCGCCGCCCGGTACCACAGCCAGCCGTGAATCAGCCCGATCATCAGCGCCAGGTTCGGCACCTGGATCGCAAACTCCATCGGGTACCGGAACTGCATGATTCCGTAGTCGTAGGGGCCGAGCCCGGCCAGAGGGGAAAGCACGGCGCGAGAGGCCCACATCAGCGTGGTAGCGAGCACGCTCAGGGCCGTGATGAGGAGCAGGTACGGCACCAGTCGGCGCCGCCAGCTTCCCAGGGTGAGCGGCCAACGGGTCACCGCCCACACCAGGACCAGAAACACTACGGCCCCGACGTAGGCACCTGTCATCTCTTCGATGAGCCGGATGGTGAACCGATCCTCGTGGCCGCGGGCCAGGTCGTCCAGCCACAAGTGCAGGAACTTCGACAGGCCGAGGACGGTGAAGATTCCGAGCACCCAGAGGGGGAGGCTCCAGCGTCGCCGAGGTTGCATAGCCTCAATGTGCCCGCGGCTCGAGCACGCCGCCATGGCTCGTGGGACCAGTGGGATTCAGGCGGGGACAGGAGGGAAACGCTGAGTACCGCTGGCCGAGGTCAGGTAGGCTGGCGGGCTCCGCCCCGGGGTCGAAGCACCGTCTCCGCCGCCCGCCGCGCCCGGGCAGCGAGTCGTGGGTCGACCCGCTCGGCCCAGGCTTCGAAGTCGGCGGTCGGTCCACCCCAGCGCAAATCGTCGACCTTGCGGAACAGCGCCGCGTCGGTCCGCAGCGTCGCCAGCGTCTTGAACAGCAGCGCCAGCTCCCAATCCGCTCCGAGCACCTCCGGCGGGAAGGCCTCGATGGCGCCGTACTGGTTGAGCAGCCGCGCCGCGGTGACCGGGCCGATCCGGGAAATACCCGGGTAGCCGTCCGCGCTGTCTCCGACCAGGGCCAGGTAATCCGGGATAAGGGCCGGCTCGACCCCGAATTTGGCCCGCACGCCGGCCGCATCGCGGATGGCCTTGCTGCGACGGTCCACCTGCACCACCCGGTCGCCGACCACGCACTGGGCCAGGTCCTTGTCAGGCGTCCAGATGCAGACCTTGTCCACGCGTCGGCTCCTGGCCGCCACAGTCGCCGCCGTGGCCAGCGCGTCGTCGGCTTCCAGCTCGATCATGGGCCAGACGGCCACGCCCATGGCGGTCAGCGCTTCTTCGAGCGGGTGGAACTGCGCCCAGAGCGCGCGCTCGATACCCGCCCCGGTCTTGTAGCCGGCCCAGAGATTGTTGCGGAACGATTCGATGACGTGATCGGTTGCCACGCCGAGGTGGGTGGCCCCGGTCTCGAACATTTCGAGCACCGTGTGCAGCACCCCGGCGACGGCAGCGAACGGACGGTCCCGCCCCGGATCGGCGCGGCGGGCGCCGTAGAAATGCCGGAACAGCTCGTACGTACCGTCAACCAGATGCACGACCATGACGGGAGTATAGAGCCGTGCCGGCGACCGTGCTGGCGTGAAGATCGACCGGCGATACCGTTCCTCAACGGCGCGAGCGGACTCGACAGCGGGGCCCGCCGGCGTTCCATTGTATGGGCGCGAAGGACACATTACCGACCTCCGCCGAGGAGATCAGCGTGGTGAGCCTTGTGGCGGCTAACGAGCCCGGCATTGGAGTAGCGACCGACCGGAGCCCGGCGTGAAACTCCCGCTGGCGCTGTACTCGTTCGCGGCGGGAGCGGCCTGGGGCGGATTGGGTTACCTCCTTGGAGCCGATGCCGTCGGGCCCGCGATCTGGCCGGGAGTCGTGGCGAGCCCGCTGATCGGCCTGGTCGTGGGGCTGGGAATCCACCCGCGATTCGCCGGCAGCACCGGCGGGGCCCGCTGGTTGTGGGCGCTGGCCAGCCTGTATCTCGGGGCGGTCCTGTTCGGTCTCGTAATAGGCGTGGCTGATGAGCTGGCCATGGCCGGCTCCGGTCGGATGCCGGGGGCAGCCATTGCCGAGACGGTCGTCGGCGTCTTGTGGGGGGTCACGATCACCGGCTTCGTGCTGGTTCTCGGTCCATTGGCCTACCTGACGCACTGGCTACTCGAATGGCGCCTCGAATGACCCGCCGGGTCGTGTTTCCATACGGAGCAGCGATGCCCGACCGATTGGGCGGGGATCGGAGGTTGAGCCCATGAGTTCTGCCGTCGCACTCGTTGCCGGAGCCACCGGGCTGGTCGGCGAAGCCCTGGTCCGGGATCTCGCCCGCGATCCAGCGTGGAGCGAGGTGCGGGCGCTCACCCGCCGTCCCTCATCGCAGCCGGCCGGTTCTACCGTAGTCACGGTCCCGGTCGACTACGACCAGCTCGCGTCGCTGCCGGGTTGGGCCCGGGCCGACCACGTCTTCTGTGCCTTGGGCACGACCATGCGTCAGGCGGGCTCACGCGAGGCGTTTCGGCGGGTCGATTTCGAGTACCCGCTGGGCCTGGCCCGCGCCGCCCACGTTCAGGGCGCCCGGCACTTTCTGCTCGTGAGCTCCGTCGGTGCCTCGGCGACGTCGCGGGTGTTCTACAGCCGGGTAAAAGGCGAGATCGAGGATGCCATTGTCGCGCTCGGTTTCCGCTCGGTAACCATCGCCCGTCCATCATTCCTGGTAGGTCAGCGGGCAGATCCCCGGCCTGGCGAGAGTCTGGGCATCGCGCTCGCCCGGCTGGCGCCCGGGCGCTGGCGGCCGGTCGAGGCCACCCGCGTGGCCCGGGCACTGGTCAACGCGGCGAAGGCCAATCTGCCGGGCGTGCGGATCCTGGAGAATACGGCTATCCTGGCGACGCCCCTTTGAACCGGACCCCAGGGGCGCCGAAGCAGCGAGCGCGAAACGGGCCTTACGCGCCTGATGTAAGTCACCATGGCCGGAGCCTTCGCCGGAGCTGATCTCCGCTATTTTACGGTTGATTTCACAACCCTCCTCCAATCTTCACCTACCCCGTCCCCACATGGTCCCTCGTACACCCTGGTTCGAGCGCCAGTTCAATTTCGATCTGCCGGTCTCCGCGGCATTCGGCCTGGTGGAGCGTCTCCGGGGGACGCCGGCACGCCTGGAGGCGCGGCTGGCGGCCGTGCCGGTGCCGGTACTGGTCGCGAAGCCCGAGGGCCGGTGGTCGGTGCAGGAGAACGTGGGCCATCTCTGGGATCTCGAGGGACTCTGGATGTCGCGGATGGAGGACCTGGCCGCGGGCCGCCATATCCTGGCAGTAGCCGACCTGGAGAACCGCAAGACCGAGAACGCCCATCACAATGACCGCCCTGTGGCCGAGTTGCTGAGGAATTTCCGGGTGGCGCGGATGGACATGGTGGGACAGCTCGAGGCCGCCGACGACGCCGACTGGCTTCGTTCCGCCCTCCATCCGCGGCTCAAGACCCCGATGCGGCTGCTCGACCTGGCCTTCTTCGTGGCCGAGCACGACGACCATCACCTGGCCACCATCACGGTGCTGCTCAAGCGGGGAGCGTGAGCGCTCCAGGTCCTGCCTTGCCTCCGCTCATCGTCGCCCCCGTCCCCAGCACCCACGCCGCCGACGCCGTGACGGTGCTGTGCGCCGCGTTCCACGACTACCCCGTGATGCGGTACGTGGTCGGGCCCGCCGCCGATTACGACCAGCGGCTCCGTACGCTGATCGATTTGTTCGCCAACGGCCGGTTCTCCCGGGACGAGCCGGCCCTCGCGGTGCACGACCAAACCGGCAGGATGCTGGCCGTCGCGCTCCTCACTCCGCCGGGCGACCGCCCCGCGCCGCCGGCCCTGCTGGATCACCGTGAGCGGACGTGGCGCGCCCTCGGCGCCGACGCCCGGGGTCGGTACGAGGCGTTCGTCCAGGCATGTAGCCGATTTCCGATCGAGCTACCCCACTATCACCTCAACATGATCGGCGTGCTTCCTTCACACATGGGCCAGGGTCTTGGCCGGCTGCTCCTCGAGGCGGTGCAGGATCTCTCCCGGGACGATCCCCAGTCGGCTGGTGTATCGCTCAGCACGGAGAACCCCGCCAACATTCCGCTCTACGAGTACTTCGGGTACCGGGTGATGGGCCACGCCCGGGTGGCCGCAGAGCTCGAGACCTGGACGTTCTTCCGGTCGGATCCACCCGAAAGCCGGGACTCGTCGCCGCATTTACCATCAGCCGGTCGTTGAGCGCTCGGACTGCCGCCCGGCTATACTTCGATGTGGCCGGCGCCAGGTTCGGGCCCGTCGCCCCCCGTTATTCAGAACGACGACCCGGTCTGCGCGGAGGCTTCACCCTTGCCCAAGAAACCCAATTATCGCTTCGACAAGCGCCGACGCGAACTCGACAAGAAGCAGAAAAAGGAAGAGAAGCAGCTGCGAAAGTTGGAGGCCTCCAAGGGGCAGGTCGAGGAGCCCACGGAGGAGTCTGACACGAGCCCGCCGGACTAGCCCCCCATGTCCGCTTTCAAACCGCAACAACGCCGACTCACGATCCACGGTCGGGATTTCCATTTCGTTTCGTACGAGGGTCGCCCGGCGAACGCTCGACGGGGCGAGGACTCGGAGCCGGCGATGTGGTATCTCATGGTCGGTGGCCGCCGTTTCCCCGCCTTCGCCTGCGATCCGCAGCTGGAATCGCTGGAACTCGATCGGAGTCTGGCGCGGTGGGCCGAGAAGAACGCCATGGGACCCAC
This sequence comes from uncultured Gemmatimonadales bacterium, assembly GCA_963709905.1. GTDB lineage: Bacteria > Gemmatimonadota > Gemmatimonadetes > Gemmatimonadales > GWC2-71-9 > JADJOM01. The sequence goes on along the minus strand of CAVPYI010000001.1, from coordinate 824,161 downwards.
GGGCCAAGCCTCCACGCAACCGCCCGCGCCCGACCCCAAACCGACCCGGCATCGCCGCACCTGGTGGGGACCCAACTGACACTGGCGGGGCTCTCGAACATTTCCGGCTCTTGCGATCTTCCCTACCGCTCCGCCTGCCGTTCGCCATCGTTCTGGGTCTCCCGGGATACGCGGGGGCCCAGCAATCCCCACCCGAGCCGCTCGTGATCGACCACGTCATCGTCGGCACCGCCGACCTCGATCGCGGCATCGAGGAACTTCGACGGCTCACCGGTGTCACCGCTCAGTTTGGGGGCATGCATCCGGGCCGCGGCACCCAGAACGCGCTGGTGAGCCTCGGCCCCGATGCATATCTCGAGTTGGTGGCACCGAGCGGGGAAGCTGATCCCACAGGAACTGCGGCGTACCTCGCCAGCCTCGACCGCCTGACTCCGGGCGGCTGGGCGCTCACTTCGTCAGACCTCGTGGCGACGATCCGCGATCTCGAGTCGGCCGGGTTCACCTTCCGGGGCCCGATTCGCGGCTCCCGCAAACGATCCGACGGCTCGGTTCTGGAGTGGGCCACCGCCCACGCCGTCGGCGACGCGACCGGTCTCTTCCCTTTCCTTATCCAATGGGGGGCACAACGCGGCCCATCCGGCCCGGACCTCCCCAGCCGGCTGCCGGTTGACCGCAGTGCACCTCCAGGCGATAGAGCCCGACGCGCTCCGACGGTTCCTTGCTCTGGTCCAGGTCATCGCCACCGTCGAGCAGGCCCCGAAGTCCGCCATGCGGCTCACGCTCTCGTGTCCGGCGGGGACGGTCGTGCTGGGCCAGTAGATGAGGCCCGGCTGCCGGTCGATCGGCTCCGGAGCGTTGACCGGGGTGGCTCTTCCGGAGCGCCAGTACGGGTTCCTGCTGCTCGAGGGGATCTGGGCGATCATGAGCGCGATCGGCCTGGCCGCGGTTCTCAGACCGGCCGACCCTGGCGGCAGCTCCTGACACCTGCGTTCTCCGTGGGGCGGATCGGGAGGGCGTGAATCTTCGGCACGATCGCTACCGGGAGGTAGCGGTCATCTTCCGGCGTCGCACGCCGGAAGGTAGTTTCGCCGGTGGTGAGGCGGCCGGCGCCGTCCCTGCCCCACGTATCGACACCGACCGGGAGACTCAAGCTCATGGCAACCCTGCTCCGCCGACTCGTGCTGCTGGTGCTTCCGATTGCGTTGTGGCAGGCCCCGCTCGGCGCCCAGGGATCCAAGGCCTGGGCCCAGTGCCGGACCGATTCCCTCTCGAATTTCAATTGCGCCGGCTACTACAGCGGCACCCTGACCCTGTCGCATACGACCAAGGGCTCCGGCATCAACGATGCCTTCTCGGTCATCGCCACGGTTGCGGCGGGCAAGGTGACCTGCCGCGTAAAGAGCACCGAGGATGCAGAATTCGAGGCGCCTGGTATGATCGCAGTCGAACACGGATCGAATATGGATGCGGGCAAGTACGAAATCAGCGTCTGGTGTCCCGACGCCGCCGGCAAGAAACCGAAGCGTGGGGACTCACCCATGATCCGGGCGATGCACCAGACGGCCGCGGACTACGCAAAGCTGGTGGGCACGGACGGCTACGAGGAGGTCGATGAAGCCAACGGGGTGACTGAAAACGAGAAGGTCACCTGGGATCTTCGGCGCAAGTAGCCTGAATCCCGTGCTGGACGGTCCGTCAGGGACAACCCTGATGAACGCCGAGTGGCACCGCCGGCATCCTATGCCGAGAAACGCGTCGCTGTCCCAGAGGGTGTCCTGGCACCGTGACCACCAGCGGTACTGCGGCTGCCGCCCGGTACCCGCCAGCGTCCGGCCGTTTCTCCGCGCCCGCGGGAAACGGCGGCGAGTGCGCGGGTAGGGCTCGCGGATGGCATCGCGGTTGAGCGGAGCGCCCTACGACGTCTGCATCATCGGCTCGGGTGCGGGCGGGGGCATGGCGGCGCACATCCTCACCCAGGCCGGCGCCCGGGTGGTGCTGCTCGAGGCGGGCGGGATGTGGGACAACCGCACCGACTCGGCCATGCTCACCTGGGCCCACGAGTCGCCGCGCCGCGGGGCCTCGACCCCGGATCGGCCGTTCGGCGAATTCGACGCCTGCATCGGCGGATGGAACCTGCCGGGCGAGCCGTTCACCCGCGCACCCGGCACGAAATTCGACTGGTGGCGCGCGCGGATGCTGGGCGGCCGGACCAACCACTGGGGCCGGATCTCGCTGCGGTTCGGCCCCGACGATTTCCAGGGCAAGACCCGCGACGGCCTGGGCGACGACTGGCCGATCAGCTATGACGATCTCAAGCCGTGGTACGACCAGGTAGACCGATTGGTCGGCATTTTCGGCAGCAACGAGGGCCTGCATAACCACCCCGACGGGATCTTCCTCCCACCGCCCCGGCCGCGCTGCTGGGAGCTGCTGGTCAAGCGGGCCGCCGACCGCCAGAAGGTCACCTGCATACCCTCGCGGCTCTCGATCCTCACCCGACCCCACAACGGCCGGGCCGGCTGCCACTACTGCGGCCAGTGCAACCGCGGGTGCGCGGTCGGCGCGAACTTCTCCTCGACCAACGTCCTGGTGCTCCCGGCGCTCGAGACCGGCCGGCTCACGATCATCCCGAACGCGATGGCCCGCGAGGTGACCCTCGACCGCCGGGGGCTGGCCGACGGGGTCCTGTACATCGACAAGGTCACCCGCGCCGAGCACCGGGTCGAGGCCCGGATCGTGGTGCTCGCTGCGAGCGCCTGCGAGAGCGCCCGGATCCTGCTCAACTCGACCTCCGCCCGGTTTCCCCAGGGACTCGCCAACACCAGCGGCACCGTCGGCCGGTATCTCACCGATACCACCGGGACCGACGTGAGCGGGTTCATTCCCCGCATGGTCGACCACGTGCCGCACAACGAGGACGGCGTGGGCGGCGCCCATCTCTACATGCCGTGGTGGCTCGACAACCGGAAGCTCGACTTCCCTCGCGGCTACCATATCGAGATCTGGGGTGGGCTCTATCCTCCCTCGTACGGATTCATGGGCGGCATCCAGGCCTACCCGCCGGGCGGCGGATACGGCCGGCAGCTCAAGGAGGACTACCGCCGCTACTACGGCGCCACGATCGGGTTCTCGGGGCGCGGCGAGCAGATTCCCTCCGAACAGTGCTACTGCGAGATCGACCCCGACGTGGTGGACCAGTGGGGCATCCCGGTGCTGCGGTTCCACTGGCAGTGGACCGATCACGAGCTCAACCAGGTGAAGCACATGCAGGAGACCTTCCGGACCCTCATCGCCGACATGGGCGGCGAGGTCCGGGCTCCGATGCCGACTCGGGAGCAGGGATACGGCATCGCCACCGGCGGATCGATCATTCACGAGCTGGGTACGGTGCGCATGGGGAGTGACCCCGGCAACTCCGTGCTCAACGCCAATTGTCAGGCGTGGGACGTGAAGAACCTGTTCATCGTGGATGGCGGGCCGTTCGTCTCCCAGGCGGACAAGAACCCGACCTGGACCATCCTGGCGCTGAGCATCCGAACGAGCGCGTATATCGCGACCGCGATGAAGCGTAAGGAGTTGTAGACGGGCGGACCGGGCGGACCGGGCGGACAGGGCGGACAGGGCGGACAGGGCGGACAGGGCGGACAGGGCGGACCAATGGTGCGTGAGCCGGGCGCCGCGTCGAGCCGCGACGGAACCGGCGCGGGTGGGGGTGGTATCCGTCGCGGCGGCGACGCGACGGCCGGCGAACGCAACGGCGAAAGAGGACGAAGTATGACCGAAATGAGTCGCAGAGAAGCCATTCAGCTTTTCGCGGGCATTCCAATGCTGGTGAGTGGACTGTCGCCGTCTCACGTGGTTCGGGCCACCGAGGCCGCGCGGTCTGCCATGTCGGTTCTCTCGGCCTTTGTGCCGCAGTTCTTCACCGCCCACGAGTACGCCACCGTCCGGGTCCTCGCCGAGCTGGTCATCCCCCGGGACGGTCGCTCCGGCGGGGCGCTGGACGCCGGAGTCCCTGAGTTCATGGACTTCATTCTCAAGGACATTCCCGGGATGCAGACCGCCATCCGGGGCGGACTCGCCTGGCTGGACGGCGAATCGCGGCAGCGGTTCGGACGAGAGTTTGTCGAGGTAAGCGACGCCCATCGCCGGGCCATCCTGGACGACATCGCCTGGCGCGCGAAGGCCAAGCCAGAGCACTCCCAGGGCGTCGCCTTCTTCAATCGGTTCCGCGACCTCACCGCCTCCGGCTTCTTCTCCAGCCGGATCGGAGTCGAAGACCTGCGGTACATTGGCAACACCGCAATTTCGGACTGGCGCGGCTGTCCTCCCGAAGCCCTGGCCAAGCTCGGGGTCAGCTACGACGACTGAGGGACCCGGCCCTTCCGGCGTAGCTCGGGTCAGAGCATCTTCGATTACTCCAATGAGCGCCAACCCCCGCCTCGCGGCCGCCCTAGCCGACCGATACCGCTTCGAGCGCGAACTGGGGCGGGGCGGCATGGCGACGGTCTATCTCGCCCAGGATCTGCGCTACGAACGGTCCGTGGCGCTCAAGCTGCTCCACCCCGACCTCGCCGCGTCGCTCGGCCCCGAGCGCTTCCAGCGCGAGATCCGGCTGGCCGCCCGCCTGCAACACCCCCACATCCTGACGGTGCTGGACTCGGGCGAAGACCACGGCTCGCTGTGGTTCACCATGCCGTTCGTCGAAGGGCAGTCGCTCAGGGACCGCCTCAACCAGGAGAAGCAGCTCCCGGTCGAGGACGCGGTACGGATCGCCCGGGAAGCGGCCGAGGCACTGGAGTACGCTCACCAGCACGGCGTCATCCATCGGGACATCAAGCCGGAGAATCTGCTGCTCACGCGGGACGGCAACACCCTGGTGGCCGACTTCGGCATCGCCCGGGCACTGACCGGAGATGAGCGCATCACCGAGACCGGGCTGGCGGTCGGCACCCCGGCCTACATGAGCCCGGAGCAGGCCAGCGCCGAACGGAACCTCGATGCCCGGACCGACATCTACAGCCTCGGCACGGTGCTCTACGAGATGCTCGCCGGGGAGCCGCCGTTCACGGGGGCGACGGCCCAGGCGGTGATTGCCCGGCGGTTCGGGGGCGATGTGCCAGCCCTGCGCCAGGTGCGCCCGACGGTATCGCAGGCCCTGGAGCAGGCGGTGATCAAGGCCCTGGCGCTGGCGCCGGCGGATCGCTGGTCCACTGCGGTCGAGTTTGCCCGGGCCCTCTCGTCAGGCCAGACCTCGAGCGCCGCGTCCGCCGCAGCGCCGGCACCTTCGATTCCGCGGCCGGTCTCGAGGGCGCCGCTGGTAGGCCGATCGCTGTTCACGATGCTGGCGCTGGGATTCCTGCTCGGACTCGGGGTGCTGTTCGCCTGGCGTCACATGCGAAGCCCCGCTGGCGCAGCCGGGATTACGGTCATCGCGGTGCTCCCGTTCGAGAATCAGGGCGATTCGACCGACGAGTATTTTGCCGACGGAATCACCGACGAGATCCGCGGCAAGCTGGCCACACTTCCCGGGCTCCAGGTGATCGCCGGGACCAGCGCGGCCGAGTACAAGCGCTCGAACAAGCCGACGTTTCAGATCGCCCAGGAGCTGGGAGTGCAATACCTGCTCATGGGCAAGATCCGCTGGGAGAAGCGCGCCGGCGGAGAAAGCCGGGTGCGGGTGAGCCCGGAGCTGATTCAGGTGTCGAGCGGCAGCGCGCCGACCACCAAGTGGCAGCAGCCGTTCGAGGCGTCGCTCACCGATGTCTTCCAGGTACAGGCCGACGTCGCTGCCCGGGTGGCCCAGGCCCTGAACCTGGCGCTGGCGGCCGGCACCGAGCGGCAGCTCGCCGAGCGGCCGACCCGGAACCTCTCGGCTTACGACGCATACCTGAAAGGGCTGGAGGCGATCAGTCAGGCCAGAGGGCCCGCCGCGCAAAGAGCGGCGATCGGCCGGTTTGAACAGGCGGTGGCGCTGGATACGACATTCGCGCCGGCCTGGGCCGAGCTGTCCCGGGCGACATCCCTGCTCGCCGCGCTGGTTGCCGTCCCGCCGCAGGTGGCCGAACGTTCCCTCATGGCCGCGGAGCGTGCCCTGACGCTCGCGCCGGATCGCCCGGAAGGGCATCTCGCGCTGGGCGACTACTATCGGCGGGTTACGTCCGACCCGGCACGCGCCCTCGCCGAATACACCAAGGGGGCGATGATTGCCCCTGCCAACGCCGCGCTGCTCCGCGGGATGGGGCTGGCGGAAGAGGCGCTCGGCCGGATTGACGCCGCCATCCGTCACTACCAGGAGGCCCAGCGGCTCGACCCACGCTCTCTGGTGGTTGCGTCGGTGCTGGCCCAGGGGCTGCACAACGCCCGGAGGTACTCCGAAGCTCACCAGGCGATCGACGTTGCGCTGAACCTTGCACCAAGGAGCGTGGAGGACTTCCAGCGCAAGGTGCTAATCTTCCTGTCCCAGGGAGACCTGGCAGGCGCCAAGTCCTGGGTGCAGCGCGGCAGCAAGGACATCGAGCCAACGGCACTGGTGGCACACGTGGCGACCTACAGCGACCTCTACTGGACCCTGAGCGAGGAGCAGCAGGCGCTGCTGCTGCGACTGACGCCCAGCCACTTCGAGGACGACGCCGCTACCTGGGGTCTGGCCCTGGCGGCCACCCACGCCATGCGCGGGAACCAGGCCAAAGCCCGGGCCTATGCCGATTCAGCCCGGCTGGCGCTCGAGGCCCAACTGCGGAACTCGCCCGACAACGCCACGCTGCTGGCGCTGCTCGGCACCGCCTTCGCCTATCTGGGCCGGAAGGACGAAGCGATCCGCGCCAACCGGCGGAGCGTCGAGCTGGTGCCGATTTCGCGCGACCTCCAGACCGGCGCCTACGACCAGCACCAGCTCGTGCGAACCTACATTCTTGTGGGAGAACCGGAGCAGGCGCTCGACGCGTTGGAGCCGTTGCTCAAGACCTCGTATTATGTCACGCCGGGCTGGCTCCGGGTCGATCCCGCCTTCGATCCGCTCAGAAAGTATCCGCGGTTTCAGGCGATGGCGGCGGAAGGGAAATAGCTCGGCGGCTCGGCGGCTCGAAACAAGGGAGCCTTTACCAAGTCAAGCGACGCGGCCGAGGCGAGTCACCCACCAGGACCTTCGCGGCATTCTCCTTCCTCTTCGTAATGTTGGACGACTCGGCGGCAGGGCTCTAGCTTACGGCCACCCACAACAGGAACACCGACATCAGTCTTGATTCCCGGCTCCAAGCAGCATTAGGTGACTCCTACCGCCTGATCCGCGAACTCGGCGGCGGGGGCATGAGCCGGGTCTTTCTGGCCGAGGAGACCCGGCTCGGGAGGCAGGTCGTCGTCAAGGTTCTGCCACCCGAGATGGGCGCGGCGGTCAACGTCGAGCGGTTCGAGCGTGAGATCCAGCTCGCCGCCCGGCTGCAGCACCCGCACATCGTCCCGCTGCTCACCGCCGGGGCGTCCGGCGATCTGCTGTACTACGTCATGCCGTTCATCGCAGGCGAGTCGCTCCGGCTCAAGCTCGCCCGGGAAGGCGAGCTGCCGGTCGGCGAGGCGACCCGGATCCTGCGCGAGGTGACCGACGCGCTGGCGTACGCCCACCGAAACGGGGTGGTCCACCGCGACATCAAGCCGGACAACGTGCTGCTCTCCGAGGGCCACGCGGTAGTGACCGACTTCGGCGTGGCCAAGGCGGTGAGTGCCTCCAGCGGCGAGTCCTCGCTGACGTCGCTCGGCGTGGCCCTCGGCACGCCGGCCTACATGGCGCCGGAGCAGGCCGCGGCCGACCCCCACGTCGACCATCGAGCCGACATCTACGCCGTCGGCGTCCTGGCGTACGAGATGCTCACCGGCCGGACCCCGTTCACCGCGCCGACGGCCCAGGCCCTGCTGGCCGCGCACATCACCCAGGTCCCCGATCCGGTAGCCAAGCACCGGCCGGCGATCCCGGCGGCGCTGAGTGCGCTGATCATGCGCTGTCTCGAGAAGCGCGCCGCCGACCGCTGGCAGAGCGCCGCCGACCTGGTGCCGCAGCTCGAGTCGCTGACGACACCGAGCGGTGGCATGCCACCAACCGGTGCGGCACTGTCGGTGTCGAGCGGCACCGAGGCCGCCATCCGCCAGGGCCACCCGGCCCGGGTCGCCGCCCTCTTCGGCGCTGCATCGGCTGGGGTGCTCGCCCTGGTCTACCTGCTGGTGCGGCAGCTCGGCCTGCCCGACTGGGTGTTTCTCGGCGCCATCGTGCTACTCCTGCTCGGGCTGCCCATCATGCTGGTCACCGGTCTGGTCGAGCGGCGCCGGGCACAGGCACGGGCAAGCGGCAAGGTCGTCACCACTCCGTCCGGAGTACTGCACGGCTTCTTCACCTGGAAGAAAGCCATCACCGGCGGGCTGTTCGCCTTCGCCGCGCTGGGTGTGGGTACCGCGGTCTACACCGCCATGCGCCTGCTCGGCATCGGTCCGGTCGGAACCCTGGTGGCGGCCGGGCGGCTGTCGGAGCGAGACCAGCTCATCGTCGCTGAGTTCGAGAACCGAACGGAGGACACGGGCCTCGGTGCCTCCGTCACCGAAGCATTCCGAATCGACCTGGGACAGTCTCCAGTGGTGCGCATCGTGAGCACGGCCTCATTGAGCGATGCCCTGGGCCGCATGCAACTGGACCCCGCCGCACCGCTCACCGCCAAGCTGGCGCGTGACGTGGCGGTCCGGGAGGGAGTGAAGGCGGTGGTGACCGGCGAGATCAGCCCGGTGGGGCGTGGCTACGCGTTGTCGGCGCGGATCGTGGACGCCAAGGACGGCAGCGAGCTGATCGCCCTTCGCGAAACAGCGGAAGACGACCGCGGCATCGTGGCCGCGATCGACCGGCTCTCCACCCGGTTCCGGGAGCGGATCGGCGAGTCGCTCAGGACCATCCGGGCCGGCGAGCCGCTCGACCGGGTCACCACCGGTTCGCTGGAGGCCCTCCGTCTGTACTCCGAGGCCGCGCGGCTCAGTGACATGGGTGACGCCACGCAGGCCATCCCGCTGCTGGAACAGGCCATCGCCCTGGACAGCGGCTTCGCCATGGCGTGGCGCAAGCTGGCGGTGGCGCTCCAGAACGCCGACGCGAGTCCGGAGCAGGCGGCCGCCGCCGCCACCAAGGCCTACCAGCATCGCGATCGACTGCCCGAACTCGAGCGCCAGCTGGCCACCGCCTACTATTTCAGCCTGGTGGACTCTCAACCCGACAAGGAAGCGGCCGCCTACCGCCGGATTCTGGAGATCAATCCCGACAACTACATCGCGCTCAACAATCTCGCGATCCATCTGAGCAGTTTTGGACATCAGGTCGAGGCAGAGTCGCTCGCGGCAGTCGCTGCCCGGGTGGATCGGCGTCCCGGCAATCAGTACTACCAGCTCATCAACGCTCAGCTGGGACAGGGACATTTCGACGCTGCCCGGCATTCCCTCGAAGAATTGAGGAAGCTTGGGCCGACGTCGAGCACCTACCTGAGGTCGAAGGCCTGGGTGCTGAGCGCGACCGGTTCCTACGACAGTGCCCAGCGGGCCTGGCTCGAGCTCGGCCTGCAGGAGCGCGATCCGAGTTGGCAGAGCATCTCCCACATCGGCCTGGCCATGGTGGCCCAGACCCAGGGCCGGCTAGCCGAGGCCGAGCGCCAGCAGCGGCTCAGCAACAGCGCCAACGAACAGCGTGAACTCCCCAGCGCGGCGCTCGAGGGTGAAGCCAGGATTGCCCGACAGTACGCTCTCTTCCGGGGGGATACGGTGGGGGCGCTCAGGATCCTGCAGTCCGCGCTGGCGAAGCATCCGCTCGCCTCGATGCCTGACCTCGACCGTCCCTACGCAGGGTTGGCCACGGCGTACTCCCTGGTTGGTCAACCGGCCGTAGCCCGGCGTCTTCTGGCTGAGTACGAATCGGATGTCCCCATCGGCCGGCGGCGGGGAGATCCCGAGTGGTACCGGGCTACCGGATGGCTGGCGATGGCCGAGGGACGCCCACAAGAGGCGGTAGCGGCGTTCCGCGCCTCCGATCAGGCCGGTGTCTGCCCGGATTGCGCCAACTGGGAGCTGGGCGTCGCATTCGACCGCGCCAATCAGGTCGACTCGGCCGTGGCCGCCTACGAACGGGCGGCGTCACCGGCAGCCACGGGCTGGAAGACGGTCGAGAACCAGTGGGGCCTGGCCCCGAGCCTCAAGCGGCTGGGCGAGCTGTACGACGCCAGAGGCGACAAAGCCAAGGCGGTGGAGTACTACAGCCGTTTCGTCGATCTGTGGAAGGAAGCCGACCCGGTGCTCCAGCCCGCGGTGCGCCAGGCCCGCGAGCGCCTGGCGACGCTGGCCGGGGAAGCGAAGTGACCGTGTTTCGGGTGGTTCCAGTCTGACACCTTCCCGCCGCCGGTCCGTAGTGCCGGAAGAACCTCACTGGACCGCCTTATGCTCAAGCCACTGTTCGGACTCGCCGCCTCCGGGATCGTCGCGATCCTGCTCTGGAAGCTCCTGGCCGTGCTTCTTCTGCCTCTCGCCGCGATGGCGCTCGGGATGGTGTTCGTAGTCCTCAAGGTCGTGCTGGTGGTGGGTGCGCTGCTGCTGGCCGGGTGGCTCTACCGCCGGTGGGCAAGGGAGGAGGCGAGCACGGAGGCCTGATAGCGCCGACGATGTAGTCGCCAACCGTTAGACCGGACTGCCGTATCCATCCCAACTGGCAACTTCCTTCTCGGGACGCCATTTTCAGCTATTCGGTGCAGGAGGTCCGATATCGAGTCGGGATGATTCTACCCGACCCGGAAACCGGACCGATCTCGTCACTCCCACCCCGGTGACCGGCCGCTCATGGAGAGTCTCTGGAATGACGCCGAGACATCGGCGCTGGGTGGCGATCCCCTGAAGCTCAGGGTACACACTTCCAGATTGCTCGGGCGGGAACCGTCGCTGGTGCTGCATGGCGGGGGGAACACCTCGGTCAAGACCGAGGTGACGGATCTGTTCGGAGAGCGCGAGGAGATTCTCTATATCAAGGGAAGCGGCTGGGATCTCGGGACGATCGAGGCGGCGGGGTTCGCCCCGGTGAAGCTCGACGTGCTGCGCCGCATGGCCGAGTTGCCCGCGCTCGACGACACCGCGATGGTCCGGGCCCAGCGGGCGGCGATGACCGACCCGGGTGCACCGACCCCGTCGGTCGAAGCCATCCTGCACGCGATCATCCCGTTCCGCTTCGTGGACCACACCCACGCCGACGCCGTCGTGGCGGTAAGCAACACCGATGGCGGCGAGGCCCGGATCCGCGAGATCTACGGCAACCGGGTGCTGATCGTGCCCTACGTCATGCCGGGGTTCATCCTGGCCAGGACCGTGTACCAGCAGACCCGGGACCTCGACTGGAGCCGATACGACGGGATGGTGCTCCTGCACCACGGCATTTTTTCCTGGGCCGCCGAGGCCAGGACCAGCTACGAGCGGATGATCGCGCTCGTGAGCCTGGCGGAGGATTATCTCAAGGCCAAGGGCGCCTGGGTCGATCCACCCGGGCTCGACACGGCGCCGCTGGCCAGCGGCGATCTGGGCAAACTGGCCCGGCTCCGGCGCGAGGCGTCGCTGGCCCGGGGCCGGCCGCTGGTCACCCGGCTGGACAGTTCACCGGCGGCTCGAGCATTTGCGGCGCGGTCCGATATCGGCGTGATCGCGACCCGTGGTCCGCTCACGCCCGACCATGTCATCCGAACCAAGCCGGTTCCGGCGATCCTGGGCGACGAGCCCGGGGCGGCCGTGGCGGCGTACGGCCAGCGGTACAAGGAGTATTTCACCCGGCACCAGAACGGGCAGACCCGGCTCGACCCGGCGCCCCGCTGGGTGCTGTGGCCGGGCCGCGGTTCGGTGGCGCTGGGGGCGACCGCGAAAGAGGCGGCAATCGTCACCGATATCGCCCGCCACACGATGCGGGCCATCGGCTGGGCCGAAGCCCTGGGCGGCTGGCGAGCCTTGCCGGAGAAGGATCTGTTCGAGGTCGAGTACTGGGAGCTGGAGCAGGCGAAGCTCAAGCGGGGCGGCGCCCCGCCGCCGCTCCAGGGCAAGGTCGCGCTGATCACCGGCGCGGCTAGCGGCATCGGCCGCGCAGCCGCCGAGGCGCTGCAGGCCCAGGGGGCCGCGGTGATGGCCCTCGACATCAATCCCGAGGTGGAACAGGCGTTCTCGGGGGCCGGCGCGACCGGCCTGACCTGCGATGTGACGGATACCCAGGCACTCAGCTACGCGCTGGCGTCGACCATCGTGCGGTTCGGCGGGTTGGACATCGTGGTAAGCAATGCCGGGCTGTTTACGCCGACCCGGCGGCTGGAGGAGATGCCCGATGATCTGTGGCGGAAGAGTCTCGATCTCAATCTCACCAGCCATCAGTCGCTGTTCCGGCTGGCCATTCCATACCTCCGGCTGGGCTTCGAACCGACCATCATCATTGTCGCGTCGAAGAACGTGCCGGCACCCGGGCCGGGGGCGGGGGCCTACTCGGTGGCCAAGGCCGGGCTGACCCAGCTGGCCCGGGTGGCGGCGCTGGAACTGGCGGCGGACGGAATTCGGGTGAACGTTCTTCATCCCCACGCGGTGTTCGATACCGGCGCCTGGACGGCGGAGGTGCTGGAGGCGAGGGCCAAGGCTTACGGCATGACGGTGGACCAGTATCGCCGCAACAATCTGCTCAAGGTAGAGGTGACCGTGAAGGACGTCGCCGCGCTGATCACGGCGATGGCGGGCCCCGCGTTCGCGAAAACCACCGGGGCGCAGGTGCCGATCGATGGCGGGAGCGAACGCGTGGTCTAGCGAAACCGCCCGCGGGAGGGGATAGCGATGAAAGAGTCATGGTGGCGCAAACGACCGTCGGGTCCCAACCCGGCTCCCGAGGACACCGAAACCTCGGACCCCGGGCTCATCGCCGCAACGATTACGATCGATCCCGGGCTGCGGCCCCGGGACGACGAGCTGGACCTGTTCGGCCTCACCCATCCCGGCAAGGTCCGCAAGGAAAACCAGGATCATTTCCTGCTCTGCACCGTGCACCCGAAGGTGGTCGTGCACGGAACCAGCCTGCCCAGCCTCGATCGCGTGCCGCTGCTTGGCCAGCGACTGGGGACAATTCTCCTGGTGGCCGACGGGGTGGGGAGCGGCGCCGGGGGAGGCGGTGCCAGCCAGCTCGCGGCGGAGACGGTCACCACCTACGTGTCCACCGCCCTGCGTTCCTACCACGTTGCCGGGTCGGCTGCCGACGATGAGTTTCTCGCGGCGCTCAAGGCCGCGGCGCTCGAGTCCCACGCGGCGGTGAAGGTTGAAGCCGCCGCCCAACCCGAAGTCCGGCGCATGGCCACGACGCTCACGCTCGCCATCGCGGTGTGGCCCTGGGCGTACGTCGTGCAGGTGGGAGACAGTCGCTGCTATTTCTACTACGACGGCGTCCTGCGGCAGATCACCCGCGATCAGACGATGGCCCAGGACCTGGTCGACCGGGGGGCGCTGCCGCCCGATCGGCTCGAGGCGTCGCCCTTCCGCAACGTGCTGGTGAGCGCCATCGGCGGGGAGGAGGCGGTCCCGGAGATCACCCGATTCGACATCCGCCAGCGGGGCTGCGTGCTGCTGCTCTGCAGCGACGGCCTGACCAAGCACGTGTCCGACGCGCAGATCAAGGAACAGATCCAGGCCATGGAATCGTCGGAGCAACTCTGCCGCACCCTCCTCGATCTCGCCCTCGAGGACGGTGGAACGGACAACATTACCGTCCTGGCCGGACGGGTGCGGCCTGGGGGATAGGGCGGACCCCTCGCTGGCGCTCGGGGCAAGCAGGGCGGACAGGGCGGACAGGGCGGACAGGGCGGACAGGGCGGACAGGGCGGACAGGGCGGACAGGGCGGACAAGCGTTCGGATTCGGCAACGGAATATCAAGGTCGCACCTCACCACGTCCGCTTTGGACAGTCGGCTGGACCGGGAACTCCGCCGTGACGTCGGCCGAAGAGATCCGGCGGGCGGTCGCGTCGGCCGCGGCGTCGGCGGCCTGGGCGGCGATCCCGCGCGCCAGCGGCAGGGTCGCGACCACCAGCAGTCCGGAAATCACGAACGGCACACCGACTCCGAAAGAATCCATCAGCACACCGGCCGCGATGGGAAACACCACGCGCGACGCGCCCCCGAAGGTGTGCTGGACCCCCATGTAGAGCCCGCGCTCGTTGCCCGGCACCACCCGGGAAAGCAGTCCCGTCACGCACGGAAAGATGAACGCGGTCCCGAGCGGCATGAGGGTGAAGCCGGGGAGCAGGAGGGTCCAGTCGTGTCCCAGGCCGGTCAGCCCGAGCCCGATGGCGAGCACGACGATGCCGAGATTCGCGAGCCGCGCTTCGCCCAACCGGTCGACCAGCGGTCCGAGGGCGAAGGTCCGCACCAACACGCCCATGCCCCCCAGATACATGACGAAGTAGCCGATGGTCTGCTCGGTGATGCCGAGCCGCTCGTGGAGCAGGAGGGGCACCGTCTGAATCGTGCCGTAGAACGCCCCGATGCCGACGGTGTAGATCCAGATGAGCCGGGGGGCGGGCTCGTACCAGTGGGAGAGCACCCGCCTGATGGCCGTCAGGCCGGTCGTCTGCGAGGGCACGCCATGGGAGGCGGAGACCCTGAGGGCGGCGGATTCCCTGAGATAGCGCCACGCAAAGGCCGCGACCAGGACCGAGAGCGCCGCGGCACCGAGCCCCGGGGCGGTTCGACCGCCCAGGCTGACCATGACCGATCCGAAGGCGGGGCCCGCCACGGCACCCAGGCTGGTCACCGCGGAAAGCCAGCCGAGGCTCTTGGTCCGCTCGGCCGGAGCAGAGGCATCCGCCACGTACGCCTGGACGACTCCGATGGTACCGCCGCCGAGCCCCTGCACCACCCGTGAGAGCAACAGGACGGTGACCGAGCCGGCGAACGCGAAGATGGCATAGGCCGCACCGGTGATCAGCAGGCCGGCGAGGATCGCCGGCCGGCGCCCGTAGCGGTCGGAGAACCGGCCCCACACCGGCGCCACGGCGAGCTGCGCCAGGGAGAAGGCCGAGATCAGCAGCCCCACCATGGTCGCGTTGGCCCCGAACTCGGTG
Organism: uncultured Gemmatimonadales bacterium; assembly: GCA_963709905.1. Lineage (GTDB taxonomy): Bacteria > Gemmatimonadota > Gemmatimonadetes > Gemmatimonadales > GWC2-71-9 > JADJOM01. The sequence goes on along the minus strand of CAVPYI010000001.1, from coordinate 809,031 downwards.
GCGTAATACGGCAGGAGGGGCACGATCATGGCGAGCCCCACCATGTCCACGAAGGCCGTGACGAACAGCACGAGCAGGCGCGCCATCGTAGCCTTTCGGCTGCTGGAGACGGTCAGGCCATGGTCGAACGATGCCGCCACCCTATTCCCGCGACAGCAGGAACTCCCGGATCTTCCCGTCGAGCGCCAGGGTGGCGAACAGGATGCATCGGGCCATGGTGGGAGGCAAGGGCGGGTGGAGTAGAATGGGGGATTGGGGGATTGGGGGATTGGCAGAATGGCGGAATGGCGGAATGGCGGAATGGCGGAATGTTGAATGATTGATATCGGTTCCTGACTTTGGTTGTGGAAGGTAGATTGACCTGGAGGTCGATGCGGTGGCGCGAGTTCGTCGGGCCGCTCGGCCGCGGAGTGCGCGGCCGTTCAAACCAGGAGGAGGAGATATGGAGCGAACAGCACAGGCCCGGTGGTCGGGCGATCTCAAGGGCGGGAACGGAAGCATCAAGCTCGGCAGCGGCGTGTTCGAAGGACCCTACTCTTTCGGCACTCGATTCGAGAGTGCGTCGGGTACCAATCCCGAAGAACTGCTCGGCGCGGCCCACGCCGCCTGTTTCTCGATGGCGCTGGCCCTGGCGCTTGCCACCGCGGGTCACCCACCCAAGAACATCGCCACCACGGCCAAGGTTCGGCTCGAAAAGGTGGGCGGGGGCTTCGGGATCACGGGCATCGAGTTGGTCACGCGCGGCGACGTGCCCGGCGTTTCGGCCGCGGATTTCAAGCGGATGGCCGAAGAAACCAAGGTGGGCTGCATCGTCTCCAAGGCCCTGGCCGCGGTCCCCATGAAGCTCGACGCGGCGCTAGTCTCCTGAGGAGGGCCGGTGAATCCCAGCGTCGTCGTCACGGGCCTGGGGCCGGTGAGCGCCATCGGGTCGGGGCGGAACGCGTTCTGGACTTCCCTGATGGAGGGCCGGCACGGCTTCGGTCCGATCACGCTCTGTGACGCGGCGGAATCGCCCTCGAAGATCGCCGCCGAGGTCAAGGACTTCCGGCCTGGAGCGGTACATCACCACGGCGACGTGATGGCCCGGCGTACGCCACGGGCGGTGCAGCTGGCCCTGGCGGCCAGCGTGCTGGCGCTGCACGACGCCGAGATCGATCTCGACGGCTGCGATGCCGACCGGCTGGGGGTATTCGTCGGCACCTCGATCGGCAATCTCGACGTCGCTCATGTCGCTCAAGGAGCGACACAAGTCCCTGGCCGACCTCCCTCCCCATGCCGCGTTCCACTGCTTCAACCACTCGGCGGCGTGCGTGCTCTCATCGCTTCTTCAATATCCGGGGGCCGGTCCACACCACGACGTCGGGATGCAACTCGGGTGTGGATGCCGTCGGTCAGGCGACCCGGCTGATTCAGGCCGGGGCGGTGGACGCGGTGCTGGTGGTGGGCACCGACTGCGAGCTGATACCCGAGGTGCTGGCGGCTCTCGAACGCCTCGGGCTCGCTCAGCAAGCGCTACAACGACCAGCCCGGGAGCGCGCCTCCGGACCGTTCGACGTCGGCGCGACGGCAACGTCATCGGCGAGGGCGCCGCGGCACTCCTGCTCGAGTCGGAGCCCCACGCCCGCCGGCGCCAGGCGCGCGTCTACGCCCGCGTGGCCGGCTATCGGATCGCGTCCGCCGGCCAGAACCGGCAATACAGCCACGACGACGCCGAGCTCGACATCCGGCCGTCGGTCCGCGCCGTGCCGCGGCGCGATGCAGGAGGCCGGCTGGAGCCCCGGAGCAGGTCGACCTGGTGAACGCCAACGGCTCGTCCTCGGTCCAGTCTACGACCGCCTGGAGGGCGACGGCGCTGGCGCGAAGCCTTCGGCGCGGCGCTGCCGGCGCTGCCGGTCCACTCGCAGAAGTCGATGCTCGGACAGCACGGCGCTGGCTCCTCGGCGCTGCAGGCGGTGGCCGCCTGCCTGGCGATCCGTCGGGGCGCCGTGCCACCCACCATCAACCACGAACAGCCTCGATCCGGAGTGCGGCCCGCTCCGGGTGGTCACCAGTCCGGAGTCGCTCCAGCGTCGGATCGCGTCCTCGTCCATGCCATCGGGCTGGGCGGCTTCTACTACTCCGCCGCGGCCTTCGAGCGACCGGCCCCGGAGCGGAGGGCCACCGGACTGCAGCAGGTCAAGTGGAGCGAGGAGCACAATCCGAAATTCGCGCCGGCCGACGAGTACATGCGCCCGCTGAGTCCGTGGGCGCCGCGCAGCGACGGGTGACCGCGACCGGGTCGGTGGAACGGGCTGATGTTTAGCATCGCCCTGTGGGCCCTCCTTACCGGGGTGGTGACGGGCGGAGTATGGCTCGGCATCGTGCTGGCCACTCGGCGCAACCGGCTGCTTGAGCAGGATGCGTACATGCTGGACGAGATGCGAAGGCGACTCGAACTTCTCGAAAGCGTCGAGAAGCGGCTGGCCGAAGTCGAGGAGCGCCTGGACTTCGCGGAGCGCATGCTCACGCAGCAACGGGAGCCGGACCGGCTCCCTCCGCCAGGCGGCTGACCGGCGCCAGGCGGGTCTTGCGGGGCGCCTCCCCTGAACCAGACTACGGCTCGCCTCCCGCGACCTCCGGCAGCAACCCGATCTCGATGCGCCGGTTCTGACTCCGGCCGCGCGCCGTGGCGTTGCTGGCGACCGGATGGTATTCCGACAGACCCGCCGCGTGCAGGCGTTGGGGCTCGATCCCGACCTTCTCCTGGAGGAATTTGACCACGTTGGTGGCCCGGGCGGTGGAGAGTTCCCAGTTGGTGGGGAACTTGCCTTTCAGGCGGTCGCTGATCGCCACGTTGTCGGTATGTCCGTCCACCCGGATGATCTTGCCCTGGGAGGTCTTCAGGACGTTGCCGACCCGTTCGAGGATTTTGAGGCCCGCCGGTGTGATATCCGCTTCACCGGAGGGAAAGAGGATCCGGTCGACCATGCTCACGCTGAGCCGGTCCGCCAGCCGGGTGATCTGGATCTCGCCCTGCTTGATTTCCGCCTGCATGTCCTTCACCAATTCGTCGTAGGTCTGCTTGAGCCGGTTGATTTCCTCTTCCTTCTGGCGGGAGACCGCGGTCATCTGGGTATCGAGGGCGGCGGCGAGCGAGATGTTCCGGGCCCGGAGCGCGGCCGCCTCGAAACCGAGAGAGTCGCTCACCGCTGCCAGGGAATCGGCCCGCAACCGGCCGTTCCGGTCGCGGTCCCAGAAGTACAGCGTCGAAAGACCGAGGGCCACGGCGACGAGGCCCAGCAGAATCATGCCTGCCTTCATGGATCCTCCCCTGAAGAGGCGCTTCGGCCGGCCGGTACGGCCGGCGGGTGGAGGGGATGAAGTAGCGTCCTGCGGCCCGATCGTCAAATCCCGGAAGGCGGCCTCGAGCGACCCCGGGCCCGGGTCGGGGCTGGAACCTGGGCCGCGGACCGTCCGTCAGAGTCTCCAGGAAACGCGCATGCTCCCCACTCTCCCGTTCAAGCTCAAGGTGCCGGGGACGGACGATTTCACCGGCCTGTCCGCCACCAGCACCCGGTTCCGCTTTCATGGGTTGCTCCGTTTCACCGGTGCGGAGCTTCACCTGGAGTGGAGCGGCACTGCCCGGGTCGAGAAGCTCGGCGCCCTCACCGCGCGGACGGAGCGGCTCCCGCTGCCGCATGAGACCCTGGTCGTTCCGGTCTCGGGGATCCGTGCGATCGAGCTGCATGGGGGGTGGTGGCGGCCGAGACTGGAGCTGTCCGGGAACGACCTTGGTGTCTTCAACGTCGTGCCAGGCGAGTCCCGTGGACGGGCCCGGCTCTGGATCACTCGCCAGCACCGCCAGTTGGCGGCCGCGGTGGCGGCGGCAATCGCCAAGGTTCAGGCCGGGCTCGAATGAACCACCGGCCTCGCCTGCCTCCTTCCGGGCCTCGGGACCGCGTCGTACGTTCACATCGCCGGGCGTCACGGTGTCGCCCGGCGCCTGGGCCTACACCCTTCGTACCGCCCAACCAAAATGGTCAAGCACTTTCGCCTGAACCTCGGTGAGAGCCACCGCGAGTGCGGGCGCTCCTCACTCCGTCGGCATTCCGGGCCCGGGGCTGCCCCGGGGCCGAGCTCGGGCTAGCAGGCGGAAGCCCAACTGTGCCATCGATTCGCTCATCCCAGGATCGCGCGGCGATCCTCCGCCGGCTGGAGGGGCTTACCCCTGTCACGGAACCATTGTGGGGCAACTTGACCGCGCCCCGGCTCTTGTGTCATCTCGCCGACCAAATGCGAGTTGGCTTGGGGGACATTCCGGCGAAGCAGCGCGGCAACCCGCTGACCCGCACGGTCGTGAAATGGATGGTAGTCCATTCTCCGATGCGAGCGCCGCCGGGAAAGGTCCGAACTCTGCCGGAGATGCTGATTTCCGCGCCAACGACGTGGGAGGACGACCTCCACGCGTGCCGGGTGCTGATCGACCGGCTGGCGACCACTTCGGTCACGGTCCCCCACCCGGTGTTCGGCCGACTGTCCGTCGACGATTGGGGTCGACTGAGCTGGAAGCATCTCGATCATCACCTGCGGCAGTTCGGCCTCTGACGGCTCCGGGCGGGCGCGGACCCCGATCCGATCGCAGGCAGGCCCCTCCGGGACATTGACGCCCACCGACGGCGGCCCAATGATTGTGGGCCGTCAGTGCCCCCCGTGATCCCAATCCCGGACCTCCGTTACGCATGGCCCTCGGCATCGGCTTGATCGGGTCGGGCTTCAACGCCCGGTTTCACATGCAGGCCTTCCGGGGCGTGCGGGACTGTGAAATCCGCGGGGTGTGGAGTCCTACCCGGAAGAATGCGGAACGGGCCGCCGAGTACGCCCGGTCGCTCGAACTCGGGCCGTGCCGGCCCTGCCGGTCCATCGCGGAGATGGTCGTCGATCCCGCCATTGACGCGATCTGGATCTGCGGCCCCAACCAGGCGCGGGTGGAGAACATCGAGGAGCTGGTGGATCCGATCATGCGCGGCCACGGCGAGTTGATCGGGGTGGCGTGCGAGAAGCCGCTGGCCCGGACCGTGGCCGAAGGCAAGATGCTCACCAGCGCCGTGACCCAGGCGGGACTCAAGCATGGGTACCTCGAGAACCAGGTCTTCGCCCCGCAGATCGAGACCGGGCGCCGGCTGCTCTGGGCCCGCGGCGCCGCGACCACCGGTCGGCCGTACCTGGCCCGGGCCGCGGAGGAGCACAGCGGTCCGCACAGCCCCTGGTTCTGGCGGGGGAATCTGCAGGGCGGTGGCGTGCTCAACGACATGATGTGCCACTCGATCCTGCTGGTGCGCTACCTGCTCACCGGCCCCGGCGAAGCGCTCAGTTCCCTCAAGCCCCGGCGGGTGACGGGTCACATCGCGAGCCTCAAGTGGAGCCGGCCCGAATACGCCAAGCGGCTCAAGGCCACGATGGGCAAAGAGGTCGATTTCGCCAGGCGCCCCACCGAGGACTTCGCCAGCCTGATCATCGAATTCGAGACCAGCGACGGCGCCACGGTACTGGGAGAGGCCACGACCAGCTGGAGCTTCGTGGGTCCGGGACTCCGGCTCTCGGCGGAGCTGCTGGGGCCGGAGTACTCGATGTCGTGGAACACCCTGGACTCCGGGCTCAAGCTGTTCTTCAGCCGGGAGGTCAAAGGCAAGGCGGGCGAAGACCTGGTCGAGAAGCAGAACGCGGAGATCGGACAGATGCCGGTGATCGCCAACGAGCCGGCCGCCTACGGCTATGAGGCCGAAGACCGGCACTTCGTGCGGGCTTTCCTCGGACGGGAAGACCCGCTGCTGACCTGGGAGGACGGGCTCGACGTGGTCCGGCTGCTCATGGCCGCGTACCAGAGCGCGGAACAGGGAAAGACGCTCCGATTCCCGCCGACCGGCATCGACAGCTTCGTCCCGGCGGTCGCGAAGGGGACGTGGAAGCCGTGAGAGCTGGGATTGGGGATTGGGGATTGGGGATTGGGGGATTGTGGATTGAGGGCCTTGAGGGATGGGTGGAGTGTGAGTGGGCGCCACCGAGTGGGGGTTGAACGTCAGTCGAACTGATCGTCCTGAGTCAATCACTCGATCCCAGAATCAGAGAACTAGAGTCCTTCAATCCCCCAATCCTTAAATCCTCAATCCCCCAATCCCCCAATCCTCCAATCCTCCAATCCTCCAATCAATTCTGGAGCCCCCGTGAGCCACCCGCACGAATCGTTCTCGTCCCGCTGGGTCATGATGCTGTCGATGCTGGGGATGGCGGTCGGCACCGGCAATATCTGGCGGTTCCCGCGCATCGTGGCCGAGCAGGGAGGCGGTGCGTTTCTGATCAGCTGGGTGGCGTTCCTCTTCCTCTGGTCCATTCCGCTCATCATGGTCGAGTTCGGGACCGGGCGGTTGACCCGGACCGGGCCGGTCGGGGCCCTCATCAGGCTGATCGGACCCCGTGGGGCATGGATGGGAGCGTGGATCGCGTTCACGGCCGTGGCCATCATGTTCTACTACTCGGTGGTCACCGGCTGGACCTTCCGTTACGCCTTCGCGTCGATCACCGGGGAGATCCCCGGGTCGAGTCCGGTGCAATTCTGGCATGCGTATACCTCAGGCTGGGGACCGGTGCTGACCCATGCCATCGCGATGACGCTGGGTGCGTTCGTGGTGGCGCGCGGCGTGGGTGCCATCGAAAAGGTGAGCCGGATCCTGATGCCGACCCTGCTCCTGCTGGTGCTGATCCTCACCCTCCGGGCCGTCACCCTGCCGGGCGCGGGCGACGGCCTCCGCTACATGTTCCACGTGGACCTGGCTGATCTTGGCAGGGCGAACACCTGGGTGCAGGCACTCACTCAGAATGCCTGGGACACCGGGGCGGGATGGGGCCTGATCCTGGTGTACGCCGCCTACATGCGGCAGGACGAGGACACGACCCTGAACGCGTTCGTTCTGCCGACGGCTAACAATGTGGTGTCGCTGTGCGCCGGGATGATGGTGCTGTCGACGGTGTTCTCGGTGCTCCCGGCGCTGGTGGAGAGCTTCGCGACCAACCCGGCCGCCCTGGCCGACTACCCCGCACTCGAGTCGGCCATCAAGCAAGGCCAGGCGCTCACCCCCGACCTCATTCGGCAGACCATCTTCAGCTCGGGCAACGAGGGGCTCACCTTCAACTGGATCCCGCAGCTGTTCGCCCGGCTGCCCCTGGGCCAGCTGCTCATGGTCCTGTTCTTCGTCGCCCTGTCCTTCGCGGCGTTCACCAGCCTGGTCGCCATGATCGAGCTGGGCAGCCGGGTCCTCCGCGACATGGGCATGGCCCGGGAGCGGGCGGTCTGGACGGTGAGCGTGGTGGGATTCGCGCTCGGCTTTCCTTCAGCCCTGTCGCTTCAGGTGCTGCACAACCAGGACTGGGTCTGGGGCGTTGCCCTGATGGTCTCCGGGCTGTTCTTCGCCATCGGCGTGGTGATCTCGGGGGTGCGGCGGTTCCGGGAAGAGCAGCTCAACCATCCGGGGAGCGACATCCGCATCGGCCGGTGGTGGGACGTCGTGATCGGGGTGATCGTCCCGCTCGAAGCCCTCGTCCTGCTGGTGTGGTGGCTGTGGCAGGCCCGCGGGTGGGACCCCGAGGGATGGCTCGACCCGTTCGGCGTCGAAAACGTGGGGACCATCCTGCTCCAGTGGGGAGTCGTCCTCCTGATCCTGATCCTGGCCAACCGTTGGCTCGCCGCCCGGACCCGGCCGGTCCCGGCGACCCGGGATGACCATATGCCGGCCTCGGTGCCCTAGCCAGCGTCCGCCTAGATCCCTCCGCCGGTCCGGCATTCCGCTTGCTAAAAGGCTCGTAACTGCCTCTGGTCGTTCGGCTTCCACCCCAGTAGCCAGCCGCAAAATGCGGCTGGCGGGGCTTTCCGCCGCGTCGACCAGGGGACCGTCCGATGACCCCAAGGCGGTCCGTGAACCGAGCCAGCCAGACGCGCACATACCCGCTGGGAACGGTCACCCTGGTGACCTTGCTGTACGCGCTGGGCTACCTGGTCTGGGAGCGCGCCGGGTGGGGCAGCCCGGCGCTGCGCGACCTGATGGGCAATGTCGCGTTCATGCCGATCAACCTGCTGGTGGGAGGCCTCAACCTCCTCGCGGCCCAGAACCCCGACCTGGATGCCGGCGTGCGGCGGGGACTGCGGATCTTCGGGGTCGGCTGCCTGATGGTGCTTGTCGGCAATTCGATCTCGGTGTACTACCTCCTCGCCCTGGGAGAGAACCCCGCGGTATCCTGGGCGGACGCGTTCTATCTCGGCGACAGTTTCCTGATGGTCGCCGCCCTGCTCTCGTTCCCGATCGCTCGCCGCACCCGGCTGGAGCGCCTCAAGTTCGCCCTCGACGCGGCCATCGTGCTGATCGGCGGCACGGTGACGATCTGGTATTTCACGGTTCGGCCGACGCAGGCCCTCACCCAGGAGGGGCTGGCGACGGCCGTCATCGTGTTCGCCTACCCGCTGGCCAGCCTGCTGGTGCTGTTCGGCGCAACGACGGTCCTCATCAAGGGCACGCTCGACGGCAATCGCCGGGCATTCGGCCTGCTGCTCTCGGGCATCATGGTCAGCATCGTCGCCGACCTCACGTTCGATCTGGTGCTGGTGGAGGTCGGGGAGCGGAGCGCGGCCTGGACCGACATGGTGTACCTCGCAGCCTACGTGATGCTCGTGGCCAGCGCGGAGCTGTACTACGCTCGTCCGGTCGCGGGGGCGGCGCGACGGGCCGAGAAGCGTTCCCGGCCCCTGCCGATGTCGCCGCTGCCGTCGCTGGCCATCGCCGCCACGTACGGATTGCTGCTGGCCGCGACCACCCGCCCCTGGCATGACCCGGCCGGGGCCGTCGCGGCCGGGGCGGTGTTGATGACGATTCTGGTGTTGAGCCGGCAGGTCATCGCCGTGCGCCAGAACGTGCGCCTGCTGGCGGAGGCGGCCGCCGAGGCCCGGTTCCGGTCGCTGGTGCAGAACTCATCGGACGTCATCCTGGTGATTCGCGCCAACGGCGCCGTCCGCTTCGCGAGTCCCTCGGTGGCGCGGGTGCTCCGGCGGGACCCGGCGTCGCTGCTGGGCCGCCCGGTGACCGACCTGCTGGAGCCCGACGAGCGGAGCCGCGCCCAGGCGTTTCTCGCCGACGCCGCGGCCAACGGGGGCGTCGGCACCCCCGTGGAGTGGCGTTTCCGGCTGCCCGACGGCACGGCCCTGCACGCCGAAATGCTGGCGACCAACCTGCTGAGCGACCCGACGGTGCGCGGGCTGGTGTTGAACGGCCGCGACGTCAGCGAACGCAAGCGGCTCGAGCAGCAGCTCACCCATCAGGCCTTCCACGATCCGCTCACCGGGCTGGCCAACCGGGCGCTGTTCCTCGACCGGGTGAGTCATGCTCTGGCGCTGGCGCGGCGGCAGGCCCGGCCGGTGAGCGTCCTGTATCTCGATCTGGACGATTTCAAGCGGGCCAACGACAGCCTGGGGCACACCGCGGGTGACCGCCTGCTCGTTTCCACCGCCGAGCGGCTCCGGTCCAGCGCCCGGGTCGGGGACACCATCGCGCGCCTCGGGGGCGACGAATTCGCGGTCCTGATCGAGGACGCCGCCGGCGCGGAGAGCCTGCTGATCGCGGTGGAGCGGATTCAGACGGCGCTCAAGCGCCCGTTCCTGCTGGGCGGCAACGAAGTGTCGATGAGTGTGAGCATCGGCCTCGCCGCGGCCTCGCCGGACGATACCGCCGAAGAGCTGCTCCGCAACGCCGACATGGCGATGTACAACGCCAAGCGGCGGGGGAAGGGCCGGGCGGAGACCTTCCAGTCGCAGATGTACGCCGACGTGAAGCGGCGCCTCGACCTCGAGGCCGCGCTCCGGCTGGCCATCGAAGAGAACGGCCTCAACCTCGTGTACCAGCCGATCTACTCGCTCCGCACCGGACAGCTGGAGGGGGTCGAGGCCCTGGTGCGGTGGGAGCACCCGCGTTTCGGCCCGCTGCTGCCGCAGCAGTTCATTCCGCTCGCCGAGGAGACCGGGCTCATCGTGCGGCTGGGCCACTGGGTGTTGCGCGAGAGCTGCCGGCAGGTCAAGCGCTGGCGGGAGGCCCGCCCGGGGGTGCCGCTCACCATCGCCGTCAACATCTCGGGCCGGCAGCTGCACGAACTGGACATCGTTCGTGAGACCCGCGAGGCCCTGGCCGACTCGGGCGTGGAGCCGTCGGCGCTGGTGCTGGAGATCACCGAAAGCGTCCTGATGCAGCAGCAGGGGTCGGTGCTCGACCGGCTGCAGGAACTGAAGGCCCTGGGGGTCTCGCTGGCCATCGACGATTTCGGGACCGGCTACTCGTCGCTCAGCTACTTGCAGCGGTTCCCGATCGACATGATCAAGATCGCCAAGCCGTTCGTGGACGACATCGGCGGCGGCCTGGAACAGTCGGCCCTCGCCCGGGCCATCATCGGGCTGGGCGATACACTCCAGCTCCGCACCGTCGCGGAAGGCGTGGAACGGATCGACCAGTGCGCCACCCTGATGAGCCTCGGCTGCGAACTGGGACAGGGGTACTACTTCTCTCCTCCGCTCATGCCCGATCTGGTGCTGAGCCGGCTCGACAACCCGCACCAGATTCTTCCCGAACCCGCGGTGCTCGCCGGCCCGCTGGCGTGATTCCCGGGGGCGGCGCATACTTGCGTCCGTCATGCCCTCCATTCTCCCGGCGATGCCCCTGCGATCCCTCGCGCGTGTCGCCGGCCCGGCTCTCTTTCTTCTAATCACCGCCTTCGGGCCGGCCGACCTCGACCCTCCCGCCCGGCGCACCCTCGGGGCGGCCGCCTGGATGGTGACCTGGTGGATCACGGAGTGCGTGCCGATCCTGGCCACCTCGCTGTTGCCGGTGGTGCTCTTCCCACTGCTCGGCATCGCCAGCACGCGGGATGCCGCGGCTCCGTACGCCACCGACCTGGTGTTCCTGTTCCTGGCGGGTTTTCTGCTCGCCGCCGCGCTGGAGCGGTGGGAGAGCCACGTGCGCGTGGCCTACGGGCTGGTGCTGCTGGTGGGGCTCTCGGGCCGGCGGGTCGTCCTCGGCGTGATGATCGCGACCGGTTTCATCTCGATGTGGATCTCCAACACCGCCACCGCGGCCATGATGTATCCCATCGCGCTGGCGATCGGCGGGCTGTTCGCGTCCGACGAAGCGGGCAGGAACGCCCGGACGGCGCTGATGCTGGGGGTGGCGTACGCAGCATCGATCGGCGGCATGACGACGCTGATCGGCACGCCGCCGAATCTGGTCGTCGCCGGCGCCATGCAGGAGCTGACGGGGACGAGCATCAGTTTCGTCCAGTTCCTGATGCTGGGAGCACCGATCGCCCTGGTGCTGCTGCCGCTCTGCTGGGTGCTGCTGGTGTACGTGGCGTTTCCGGCCCGGGCGCACCTGGGCGGCGACGCCGACCGGATGCTGCGCGACCGGCTCTCGGCGCTCGGACCGGTGCGGGGCGGCGAGGCGCGCGTGCTGATCGTCTTCGCGGCGACCGCGGTGGCCTGGATCCTCCGGGAGCGGAAAGAGTTCGGCGGCTTCACCCTGCCGGGACTGGTGGATCTGTTCCCGCAACTCTCCGACGCCGCGATCGGGATCGGCGCAGCGGTGCTGCTGTTCCTGGTCTCGGGCCAAACCAGGGAGGGACCGACCCGCCCGCTGCTCACCTGGGCGGAGGCGAAGGTGATCCCATGGGACGTCCTGGTGTTCTTCGGTGGCGGACTGTCCCTGGCGCAGGCCACCGAATCACAGGGCCTCACGACCTGGTTCGCCAGCGGCCTGACCAATCTCGCCGGTTATCCGCCGGCGGTGATCTATCTCGGCCTCGCGGTGACGGTGCTGATTCTGTCCGAACTGGCCTCGAATCTGGCGGTCGCCACGATGACGATGCCCATTGCGGTGGCGCTGGCCCAGTCCACCGGACTTCCGGCACCCACGCTGATGCTGGTCGCGGGGTTCGCCGCCTCGACTGGGTTCGCACTCCCCATCGCCACACCGCCTAACACCATCGTGTTCGGCTCGGGCATGATCAGCGTACGCCAGATGGCGCGGGCGGGGATCCTGCTGGACGTCGTCGCGGTGGTAGTGGTCGCGGCGGTGGTCGGGTTGCTGGGGCCGGTGCTGGTGCGGTAGACGGCTCGGCGGCTCGGCGGCTCGGCGGCTCGGCGGCTCGGCGGCTCGGCGGTCGGCGGCTCGGCGGCTCGGCGGCTCGGCGGCTCGCGGTCGGCGGCTCCGGCCCAGGAGGTGTTGGCAACTGGTGGCGCCTGCGCAAGGAGCGGAGCGGAGGTCCTGGAGCGCGCGTGTGTCCGCCCGGAAGCGCTGACCAGCATTGCCACTCGCGCGGACGCCGAGCGCGCGGAAGGACCGCCCGCTCCGCTCCGAAGCAGCCCATCGGTTTGTGGACCAGTTCAGCAGAAAAGACGTTTACGTCTTTGGTTCAGCAGGTTGATGGACTTCGGAGCCGGGATGCCCCACCGCGCGCTGTGGTTCGCGTGAGAGTTTCCGGTACTCACACCCGAATCCGCTCACCAACGCGCGCTTCGGGACATCCCGACTCCGGCGCCCGCCCTCAGGCCGGATGGAACGGGAACCCGGCTCGCGCCGATACGCTCGATCCTTCGTTCACACACCATGCGCGCAGAAACCTGAGCACGGCGTGGCGATGCCGGTTGTTGTCTGGTGTAATGCACCAGCGGGTGTTATGCTCGCTTGGTCACCATCGGCTGTTCCCCTGTTCCCTGCTTCCTGTTCCCCGATCCCCGTTCCAACACATGCCTGACATCGGCGTCTTCCATCCCCAGGTCGTGCACTTCGTCGTCGCGCTCGGCTTCGTCGGTATACTCCTCAGGCTCGTCTCCGTCACAGGTTTCCTGCCCTGGACCAAGCCGGCCGCGACCGTACTTCTCCTGGTCGCGGCGGGAGCCGGGGTGGTCGCGGTCCAATCCGGGAAGGATGCGCATGGCCCGGCGGAGCGGATACCCGGCGCCCGGGACGCGGTGCACGAGCACGAGGAGCTGGGCGAGCTGACCCGCAATCTGTTCCTGGCGGTTGCCGCGCTCGAGCTGGCGGCGTTGGCACTGAGGCGGAGGGAACCGATCGCCCGCGGCATCCTGTACCTCTCCGCGGCCGGTGGAATCGGGGCGGGTATCGCCCTCTTCGAAGCGGCCGAACACGGGGGAGCGGTGGTCTATTCATATGCCGGCGGGGTCGGTACCCGCTCGGGCCACGAGGACGACGTTCAGCGGTTGCTGGTGGCCGGCTTGTATCACCAGGCCCGGGCCGCACGCGCTGCGGGCCGCCGCGACGAGGCGGAGCGGTTGACCCAGGAACTGGTGCGACAGGTGCCCGACGATCCCGCGGTCGCGCTGTTGCTGGTGGAATCGCTGATCCGGGACCGGCAGGACCCCCAGGCCGCGCTGGCGGCACTGTCGTCGCTGACGGTACCGGATGACCAGGCGCGACTCCAGATCCAGAAAGGACTCCTGGCGAGCGAGGCGCTGGTGGCGGCGGGCCAGCTCGATTCCGCCCGGGCGACCCTGCAGGACCTCAAGACCCGATTCCCCCAGGCGGAGCGCCCGATCGCGGAGGCGCTGGGGAAGCTGCAATAGGCGGTGAGCGGGGGTGTACCGTGAACCGTGAGCCGGGATGCAATAACAACTGGTATAGTCTGTCGCCAGTATCCCGCCTTCTGCCTGCTCACCGCTCACCGTAAAGCCACTGGCTCCTCCCGACAGCCGGGGGTAACTTGGGCTCCCCCATTCGATCGAGATTCGCCGCACGATGACCGCAGTGCTCGACCGGCTAAGAGCCGCCTTGGCCGACCGTTATCGCCTCGACCGCGAAGTCGGTCGAGGCGGCATGGCCACGGTCTTTCTGGCCCAGGATCTCAAGCACGATCGGCCGGTCGCGCTCAAGGTGCTGCATCCCGAGCTGGCGGCCATGTTGGGGCCGGAACGCTTCCTGCGTGAAATCAAGGTCGCCGCGCGGCTCAACCATCCCCACATCGTACCGCTGCACGACTCCGGCCAGGCAGAAGGGCTGCTCTACTACGTCATGCCCTTCGTCAACGGCGAGTCGCTCCGAGGCCACATCGCCCGAGTGAAGCAGTTACCCGTGGACGAGGCGCTGGAAATCGCGCGGGACGTCGCCGCGGCGCTGGACTACGCCCACCGGCAGCAGGTGGTGCACCGGGACATCAAGCCGGAAAACGTGATGCTGCACGAAGGGGAGGCCCTGGTGACCGACTTCGGCATCGCCAAGGCGGTCAGCGTGGCGGGCGGGGAGAGCATCACTCAGACCGGGGTCGCCGTGGGGACGCCGGCGTACATGAGTCCGGAGCAGGCGGCGGGCGAGGGCGATCCTGATGGCAGGAGCGACATCTACAGCCTGGGCTGCATGCTGTTCGAGATGCTGGTCGGCACACCACCATTTGCCGGCCCCACGGCGCAGGCGATCATGACGCGCCGCTTCACCGAGGAAGCACCCTCAGTGCGCGCCGCACGACCATCGGTGCCGGAGTTCGTCGAGCTGGCGGTGAGCCGGGCGATGGCCACGGCGCCCGCTGACCGGTTCGCTACCGGCGCCGAGTTCGCCCACGCGCTCGGGAGTCACAGCGCGACCACGCCGCCGGGATCCCTGCCGGCGGCCGGCCCGGCCCAACCATCCAGCAACTCGATCGCCGTCCTGCCGTTCGTGAACATGAGTGCCGACCCGGAGAACGAGTACTTCACCGACGGCATCGCCGATGAAATCATCAATGCCCTCTCCCGGATCCAGGCGCTCCGGGTGGCTTCGCGCACCTCGGCCTTCGCCTTCAAGGGCAAGAGCGAGGACATCGGAGACATCGGCCGCAAGCTCAAGGTGGCCACCGTGCTCGAGGGCAGCGTCCGCAAGGCCGGGAACCGGTTGCGGGTCACCGCCCAGCTCGTGAACGTGAGCGACGGGTATCATCTCTGGTCGGAGCGCTACGACCGGCAGCTGGAGGATGTGTTCGCCATCCAGGACGAGATCGCCGGCAACATCACCAAGGCGCTCCGGGTGGTCCTGAGCGAGGACGAGAAGCGGCCAATCAAGGCACCGACCGAGAATGTGGAGGCATACGAGTACTACCTCCGTGGCCGGCAGTACTTCCACCAGTTCCGTCGCGCCGGGATCCAGTTCGCACGCCGCATGTTCGACCGGGCGATCGAACTCGACCCGGCCTTCGCCCTGGCGTACGCGGGCATCGCCGACTGTTGCGCCTTTCTCTACATGTACTGGGATGGGAGCAAGGCCAACCTCGATGGCGCCGACACCGCGAGCCGGAAGGCGCTGGCGCTCGATCCGGACCTGGCCGAAGCGCACGCTTCGCGTGGATTCGCGCTGTCGCTGAGCCGGCAGTATGCCGAAGCGCACCGGGAATTCCAGACCGCCCTCCGGCTCAACCCCAAGCAGTACGAGGCTCACTATCTCTACGCGCGGGCCTGCGTTCAGGAAGGAAAATTCGAGGACGCGGTGCTGCACTACGAGGACGCCGCAAGGGTCCGGCCCGACGACTACCAGGCCTTGCTGCTGCTGCAGACACCGCTCAATCGACTTGGTCGGAAGGAGGAGGCCTCCGCCGCGCTCCAGCGCGGAATCCAGGTGGTGGAAAGGCACCTCGAGTTGACCCCGGATGACGCGCGAGCCCTCGCGCTGGGCGCCGGCGCCCTGATGCAGCTCGACGAACGCGACCGGGCGGTCGACTGGGCCCGGCGGGCCCAGGCCATCGACCCCGAGGATTCCGCCGTACTCTACAATGTGGCCTGCGTCTATGCGCTGGGTGGCCAGGCGGACGAGGCGATCCGGGGACTGGACCAGGCCATTACCAACGGCTTCGGCCACAAGGAGTGGCTCGAGACCGACTCCGATTACGACTCGATCCGCGGCGATCCGCGGTTCCAGGCATTGCTCAAGAAACTGTGAGGGGCGCAGCCCATGTGCAGAAACATCAGGACGCTCTACCACTTCGATCCGCCGGTCACCGACCCCGAGATCCAGGCGGCCGCGTTGCAGTTTGTGCGTAAGGTGAGCGGGTTCACCAAACCCTCGACCGCCAACCGGGAGCCGTTCGACAAGGCGGTTCACGACGTGACGGCGACGGTCAGAGAACTGCTCGATTCCCTAGTGACGACTGCGCCGGCCAAGAACCGGGAGGCCGAGACCGCCAAGGCGAAGGCCCGATTCGCTGCACGGCGGTTGGGCAGTTAAGGGGGCTTGGCGCGGCGTTCCCTCGTCCTCGTGTCCAAACCACCTCACACCGCCGCCCCATCGACCCTCGTCCTCGGGAACGCCACACCTTCGCCCAGCACCTCCCGTCGCCCCGTTTCCCGTTCCACCGTTCCACCGTTCCACCGTTCTCCCGTCTCCCGTTCCCCCGTTCTCCCGTTCTCCCGTTCTCCCGTTCTCCCGTCTACCCCCCCACCCTGAGCTTCCCCCGGTCCACCTTGCCGAGATGGGTGCGGGGAAGCGAGTCCACCAGGGTCAGCTGGCGCGGGTGTTTGTACGGCTCCAGCCGGTCCCGGACGAAGAGCTTGAGTTCTTCTTCCAGTCCCGGTTTCCGCTCTCGGGCGACGACGTAGGCGTGGGGTTTGACCAGGCCGCTTGGGTCAGTGGCTCCTACCACCGCCGCCTCCAGCACCAGCGGGTGCTGCAACAGGCAGCTCTCCACTTCCTGGGGTGCGAGCCATTTCCCCGCCACCTTGAGCAGCTCGTCTCCCCGGCCACAGTAGGTGAAGTAGCCCTCGGCATCGCGCCGGACGATGTCTCCCGGCACCACCCACTCGCCCTGAAAGGTCTTGCTGGTCTTCTCCATGTGCTGCCAGTAGCCGATCGCCCGGGAATCGCCCCGGACCCAGAGCCAGCCGGGCTCGCCGTCCGGGAGGTCCCGGCCCTCGCTGTCGCGGACCTTTACGTCGAACCCGGGGACCACCTCGCCAATGGTGCCCTGGCGAATACGCCCCGGCCGGTTGGAGAGGAAGATGTGCCACATTTCGGCGGTGCCCAGGCCGTCCAGCAGGGGCACGCCGAACAGCGCATCCCAGCGGGCGTGCAGCTCCACCGGCAGCGCCTCGCCGGCCGAGGTGGCGAGTCGGAGGGAGGACAGGTCCTGGTCGGCGGCCTTGGGGTGCGTGACCAGGTGGTTGATCATCGTGGGGACGGCGATCAGGATCGTGGGCCGGTGGCTGGCGATCTGCTGGAACAGGCAGTCGGCGGTGCAGCGTTCCGGGAACAGCACCGTGGAGCCGCCGGCAGCAAAGGGGAACAGCAGGTTGGAACCGGTAGCGTAACCAAAGAACAGCTTGGGTACCGAGATGGTGACGTCGTCCTCGCGGTACCCGATCACGTGCCTGGCATAGCAGGCGGTGGTGTTGGCGAAGGACGCATGGCTCTGCACCACCGCCTTGGGGTGGCCCGTGGTGCCGCCGGAGAACAGCCAGATGGCGGGGTCGTCCCGGTGACTCGGAAAGGTGTCGGCGACCGGTGAGGCGGCGGACAAGAGCCGGTCCCAAGCAGGGTCGCCCACCACCAACATTTTGCGGAGCAGCGGGGCGCGCGCGGCCGCCGTCTGAAACGCGGGGAGGGCCTCGTGGTGCACCAGGGCGAGGGCCGCCCGGGTGTAGGTGAGGAAGTACTCGATGGTCTCCGGTTTCAGCTCCGGGTTGACCATGACTACCACGGCGCCAATCTTCAGGATGCCGAACAGCGCCCCGACGTAGGCCGGCCCGTCCGGCAGGGCCAGGAGCACCCGCTGTTCCGGCTGCACTCCGGCATCCCGCAGGACGTTGGCGAACCGGTTGGCCAGCGTCTGCACTTCGAGATAGGTAAGCCGCGTCCCGTCGGTCACCACCGCCACCCGGTCGCCCCGGTTCTCGCGAACCCGGGCATCGAGAAAGTGGTCGGCGATGTTCAACTGCTCAGGAGACTGGATGGCCATCGGCGTGCTCTCCGCTGTCGGTACAGGATAACCGTGGCCGAACTCGCCGCAATGACTTGGGAGGAAGTCCGCCGCCTGGACCCATCCCAGAGCATGGCCCTCCTGCCGGTCGGCGCCGTTGAGGCCCACGGCCCCCACCTGCCCCTCGGGACCGACGTGGTGATCGCGCGGGCGATGGCGCACGCCGGCGCCAGACGGCTGCTGGCCCGGGGACACCGGTCGGTGGTCCTGCCGACGCTGAGCTACACCGCTGCCAGTTTCGCCGCCGGATTCCCGGGAACGCTGTCGGTCAGCCCCGAGTCGGTCACCGCGCTGGTGGTCGATATCGCGCGGAGCCTTAGCCACCAGGGGTTCCCCCTGCTGGCCGTGGCCAACGCCCACCTCGATCCGGCGCATCTCGAGTCCCTCGATCGGGCGGGCGCCCGGATCCGGGACGAGGCCCTGCTGCACTACGTCTTCCCCAACATCGCCGTCCGCCCCTGGGCGCCGCGGCTGACCGAAGAGTTCCGGGGCGGGGCGTGCCACGCCGGGCAGTTCGAGACCTCCATCGTCCTGGCCGCCGAGCCCGGCCAGGTCCGGCAGGAGATCGCCGCCGGGCTCCCGGCCAACCCGACCTCCATCAGCCGGGCCATCCGCGAAGGGAAGCGGAGCTTCGAGGAGGCCGGGGGCCCACGGGCCTACTTCGGCGATCCGGCCGCAGCCACCCGGGAGGAGGGCGAGGCGAGCATCGAGATCCTCGGCGAGATCCTGGAAGATGCGATCCTCGCCGCTCTGTCCGAGGGCGCCGGGGTGGCGCCATGAGCCGGCTGGCCGGGCGAACCGTCGTCGTCACCGGCGCCGGCCGCGGCATCGGCGCGGCGGTGGCTCGATCCCTGGCCAATGCGGGCGCCCGGGTCGCCATGGTCTCGCGGACGCCCGCGCAATTGACCCAGGTTGCCGCGGAGATCGGTGCGGCCGGCCCCGAAGTAGTCACCTTCACCTGCGATGTGAGCGACGCGAAGAGCGTCGCCGAGCTGGCGCGAGCCGTCGAGCAACGCCTGGGCGCGGTAGACATCCTGGTCAACAACGCCGGCGTGGGATTCTCCGGACCGGTGGCGCGGACTCCACTGGACGACTGGAGCCGGGTGATGGCAATAAACGCCACCGGCGCCTTCCTCTGCACTCAGGCGTTCCTGCCGGGAATGGTCGAGCGGCGCTGGGGGCGGATTGTCTACGTCGCATCCGTCGCCGGACTCACCGGCGGCAAGTACATCGCCGCCTACGCCGCCTCCAAGCACGCCGTACTGGGCCTGGCCCGCTCGGTCGCCGCCGAGGTGGCCGAGGCCGGTGTCACCGCCAACGCGGTGTGTCCGGGGTATGTCGATACCGAGATGACCCGGGAATCGGTCGACCGGATCATGCAGAAGACCGGCAAGAGCCGGGACGAAGCCATGGCCGCGATCCTGGCCACCACCCCGCAGCGCCGGCTGATCACCTCGGAAGAGGTCGCTCACGCCGTGCTGTCGCTGTGCGACGAGGAGGCGCGGGGGATCAACGGCGAGGCGGTGGTGATTGATGGGGGGGCGTTGTTGAGGTAGGCGTTGAGGCGTTAGGCGTTGGGCGTTGGGCCTTCTGTCATTGCGAGGAGGGCGCGCCCGACGAAGCAATCCCTCGGCCCTGCCACCAGATTGCTTCGGCCGCTCCGCGGCCTCGCAATGACAGAAGCTCGGGCGAAGGCGACGCACCGCTTTTCTGTCATTGCGAGGAGGGCGCGCCCGAGCGAGGCGAGGGAACGCGCCCGACGAAGCAATCCCTCAGCCCTACACGGAGTTAGCATGCCACCCTACCAGATCATCAACCCTGCCTCACTCGGCGCGCCCCGCGGCTGGAACAACGGCATGCTGGCGCCGGCGGGCGGGCGAGTGCTGTTCGTCGCGGGACAGACCGCGCGCGACGCCACGGGCAAGGTGCCGCCGCTCGGGTTTGTCGAGCAGTTCAGCCGAGCGTTGGAGAACGTGCTCGCGGTGGTTCGGGAGGCGGGCGGCGGACCGGAGCATGTGGGACGGCTTACCATCTATGTCACCGACCTTGCTGCGTACCGTTCGAGCCTCAAACCGCTGGGTGAGGTGTACCGGAAGACGATGGGCCAGCACTACCCCGCGATGGCGCTGGTGCAGGTGACGGGGCTGGTGGATCCTAACGCGGCGGTAGAGATCGAGGGGACGGCGGTGGTAGGGTGAGGGGGGGCGGGCAGGAGAACGAGGCACCTCAGGATCAACCGCTTGCCGTCACCGTCTGGTCATTCTCCGCAATGACCCGCTCGATCGTGCCGACCAGCGCTGTGGCATCCGCCGGCTTGCCGACGACGGCCGAGATCTCTGGAGCCTCGACGTCGCCGGGCTGGGATTTTCCCGTAAGCAGCACGATCGGCAGCCGGGGGCTGAGTTCGCGCGCCCGGCGCGCGACTTCGAGCCCGGAGAGCCTCGGCATCGTTCGATCGGTCACCAGCACCGCATACCCCTCGGGATGGGAGGCGAGGGCGGCCAGCGCCGCCTCCGCGTCAGCATATGAATCCACCGTGTATCCTGCCCGGCGCATCACCCTGGCCTCGACGTCGAGCACCATGGTTTCGTCGTCCAGCAGGAGGATGCGCTGGCCGTTGCCCAATCGAGTGCGTTGGGGCGAGTCCTCCGCAATGGCGCCCGGGCTGAGGCTGGCGCTGGCCGGCAGGTAGATCGCAAAGGTGCTCCCCCGCCCAGTCTCCGACTGGACATCGATCGCACCGAAGTGACCCCGCACCACCCCTTCCACCACCGACAACCCCAGTCCCGATCCCTTCCCCACCGGCTTGGTCGTGAAGAACGGCTCGAAGATGCGGCTCCGTACCTCCTCGCTCATGCCGATGCCGGTGTCGCGCACCGCGATCCGGGCATGCGGTCCCGGCTCCAGGCCGAGCCGCTCGGCCTCCGCCGCCCCGAGGTCCACCTGATCGAGCCGGAACTCGATCGTGCCCCGGTCGTCAAGCAGAGCCTGTCCGGCGTTGACGCCGAGGTTCATGAGCACCTGGCTCAGTTGGGACGCATCCGCGGTGGCGGTCACCGGCTCAGGCGGTCGCTGCCAGCCGATGGAGATGGAACTCGGCATGGTGGCGGCCAGCAGGTGCACGGTCTCGTCGATCAGCGGACCGAGCGCGATGGAGGTCCGGGACTCGGCCTCGGGCCGGGCGAAGAGCAGGATCCGGCGCACGACATCACGCGCCCGCATCGCCGCGGTCTTGATCGCCGTCGCCGCATCCTCGGAGGTCGAATGCGCCGGAGCATCGCCGGCGATCAGCTCGGCGTTGCCAAGGATCACTGCCAGCAGGTTGTTGAAGTCGTGGGCAACCCCGCCGGCGAGCGTGCCCAGCGCCTCCATTTTCTGCTGGCTGTGGAAGCGACGCTCCATCGCTCGCCGCTCTTCGGCCGCGGCCGCGGCCATTTCCCTGGCCTCCAGGATCTCCGCCTCCGCCCGCTGCCGGGTGCGCTCCACCCGGGTGGCCTCGGATCCGGCGACCAGCGCCAGCAGCAGCGCCACCAGGAACCCCGCCGCCGCGGCGCGATAGACCCGCTTGATCCAGGAGTGGTAGCGCTCGGCGCTCATCGTGATGCCCAGATAGGCGCCGTCGAGCCCCGCCCGCCCGCCGATCGGGGCATACGCCCGGATTCCGACGCCCCAGGCGGTGGCGGACGGTCGAAGCTCAACCACCGTCTTTCCCGATCGGGCCGCTTCGAGTTCTCCGATGGTCGGCTGGTCGGGCTGCATCACCCAGGCCCGGTCGGCCGTGCGGTCACCATCGAGAATGAAGAACATGGTGTCGCGACGGATGATGCCGGTGTAGGCATACCGGATATCGGGGTTCGCCCGGAGCAACCCCGCGAGCGGCGCGGAAGCGCTCAGGTAGTCGGGAGTATCGGTCTGGGCCGAATCGGTGAACTGGGTGTGGCGGTCGCCGTCGATCGTCGCCGCGGCGGTTTCGGCCGTCCGTCGCAGGTAGTTGCGCAGGTCGTCGAGCAGCACGTCCTCGATCTCGACCGATACGAACCCGAGAGTGAGGGCCGCGGTCAGTGCGATCGCCAGACCGACCAGGATCCCGGCAACCAGGGGGCGGCGGGGTGTCGGAAGTGCGGCAGGCGCATCGGCAGGGTGCATGCCCTATTATCGTCGGTTGGAGGCTGGTCTGTGAGTATTCAAGGCGGACAGGCGGACGGGCTCGACTCGGGCCGCTCCGTGGGGGACCGAGGGCCCATCACCAGAAAGCAGGAGCTGATGCCGCGATTGGCTTCCCTCGCCATCACCGTCTGCGTGGGGCTCGCCGCCTATTGGGCCCTGCTGTTCCTGGTCCAGCGGGCGCTGCTGTTCCCCGCTCCCTCGCCCCGCGGCGCGCCTCCCCGTCCGCCGGACGTCCGCCAGGTCTGGCTGCCCACTCCGTTCGGACAGGTCGAGGCCTGGTATCTGCCACCGTTAGCCGCCGCCCGGCCGGCTCCACTGCTCTTGTTCACCCATGGCAACGGCGAGCTGATCGACTACTGGCCCGATTCCTTCGACCCGCCCAGGCGGTGGGGCTACGGGGTGCTGCTGCTGGAGTACCCCGGTTATGGCCGGTCCCAGGGGAGCCCTTCCGAAGCGTCCGTCACCGCCGCCGCGTTCGCCGCATTCGACTGGGCCGCAGGCCAGCCCGAGATCGACTCGACCCGCATAGTGGGCTATGGCCGCTCGCTCGGGGCCGGAGCCGTCTGTGCACTTCTCGGCCAGCGCCCGGTGGCGGGACTCATTCTCGAGTCCCCGTTCACCACCATCCGGGCCTTCGCCTGGCGCTACGGTGCACCCGGCTTCCTGGTCCGCGATCCGTTCGACAACCTGACACGGTTACGCCTGTACCAGGGCCCCATCCTCATTCTGCACGGCGCCCACGATGCGATCATCCCGCCAGGCCACAGCCGGACCCTGGCCGCGGCCGCGCCGCAGGCGGAGCTGCATCTTCTGCCGTGCGGCCACAACGACTGCCCGCGGGCGTGGGATCTGATCGGCCCGTTCCTGAGACGCACCGACCTGCAGGTGATTCCGGGGCTCCGGCCCTAGGGACCGTCCGATCGGAGCGCCGCCATGGGGTCGAGCTGCGCGGCGCGCCAGGCGGGGATGAGGGCGGCCCCAGCGGCGGCCAGTAGCAGGACGGCGCCGGTGAGGGCG
This sequence comes from uncultured Gemmatimonadales bacterium, assembly GCA_963709905.1. GTDB lineage: Bacteria > Gemmatimonadota > Gemmatimonadetes > Gemmatimonadales > GWC2-71-9 > JADJOM01. The sequence goes on along the minus strand of CAVPYI010000001.1, from coordinate 785,838 downwards.
TAGGTCAGCGGGTCGGTCGCCGTGATTCCATACGTGAGCGAGGCCAGCAGGCGGGAGGCCAGACCGGCGACCCCGAGTCCGATCGCCAGGCCGAGCAGGGCACGCACCAGCCCGCCGCCGACAATGTCCTGGAGCACGCGACTCCGAGTCGCGCCCAGGGCCATGCGCATTCCGATCTCGCGGGTACGCTCCGAGACCAGGGTCGCCATGACCCCATAGACCCCGAGGGTCGCCAGCACCAGGGCGAGTCCGCCGAAGGCGACCAGCAGGCCCATGGTGAAGCGCCGGGCCGCCACGTTGGCTCCGATGACCTCACCAAGCGTGCGGACAGCGAACACCGGCGTGCCGGCCCGCACCCGTTCCACCGCCTGTCGAACCGGGTCGAGCATCGCGGCCGGGTCCTTCGCGGTCTCGACCACCACGGCCATCTGCCAATCCCGGAAGTGGCCGAACAGACTCTGCGGAAGCGTGGTGTAAACGACCGGCGTCGGAGCGACGTCGAGGGACACGTGCCGCACCGGCCCCACCACGCCGATCACCCGATACCAGTGCGGCGCGCCATTCCCGCTGCCGTCACGGTCGAAAGTCAGCAGTTGATCGAGCGGATCCTGCCCCGGCCAGAGCCGGTCGGCGGCCGTCCGGTCGATGACCGCGACCGGTTCGCTCTGGGCGTGATCCATACTCGAAAACGATCGTCCCATGAGCAGGGGAATGCCCAGGGTACCGAAATAGTCACCAGTCACCACCCGGACGGCCGTCGCGGGCTCTTCACCGGGCGGAAAACTGGATCCGCGGGGAAAGACCGAACTGGTCCACCACGACCCGCCGGGTACCGGCAGGACATTCACAGCCCCGACTCGCGTCACACCCGGCACGGCGGCCACATCGCTCAGCACCTGGTCGTAGTAGGTGACGGCGCCAGCACGCTCAGGCATTTCGCCCCGTGCAGGGGCCACCGTCACCGACAGGCGGTGGTCGGTGAGAAATCCCGGGTCTTCCCGGAGGACGCCGACAAGACTTCGCAGGGTCAGTGCGGCACCAATCAACACCACGGTCGCCAGCACCAGCTCCCCGATGACGAGGACATCGCGGAACCGTCTGGAGCGGCTGCCGACACTGCCATGCCCCCTGCCACGCATGGCGCTCGACAGGCTCACGCGACTGGCGCGGAGGGCTGGAAAGACACCGAATGCGATTGCCGCCGCGAGCATGAGGGCCAGGACATAACCCAGCACCCACGGGTCCGGTACGAACGGCGCCGCACCGGGCATACCGCTCGGGCTGAGTCTCGACATCAGCGGGAGCATCGCGCCCGCCAGCCCGAGTCCCAGGATGGCTCCGGTGCTCGACAGCACCAGGCTTTCGGTGAGCAGCTGACGGATCAGGCGGGCCCGGTCCGCTCCCAACGCGGCGCGGATCGCGACCTCCTGCCGACGCCGCACGGCGCGGGCCAGGAGCAGATTGGCGACGTTCGCCGTGGCGATGAGCAGGACCAACCCGACCGCGATCCAGACCGCAATGATCGCGGGACGTCGGCTGGCGGTGAGGGTGGTCTGGAACGGCTCGATAGAGATGGTCCAGCCGCGATTCGACTGCGGGTATTCCAGCGTCAGCCGCTCGGCGATGCCGGACAATTCGGCCCGCGCTTCGATGATGGTGCTGCCCCGAGCCAGGCTGGCAACCACAGTGAGCCAGCGCGCCCCACGCGATTCCGCGGGATCGAGCCCCAGCGGGCGCCAGAGCTGGATGGCTTCACCCGGAAAGGCGAAACCCGGCCCCATCACACCCACGATCTCGAGCGCTTCGCCATCCAGGCGGACGCGGAGGCCCACCGCATCGGGCCGCGATCCCAGGACCCGCCGCCAGAACCCGTCGCTCACCACCGCCACGTTGCCCCGGCCAGGGCCGTCCTCTTCGGGACGAAATCCCCGCCCGAGTCGGGGTTGACTCCCAAGCGTCTGGAAAAGATTGGCCGAGACGGTTGCGTAGGTGATGCGCTCGGCTTGTTCCACGCCGGCGAGGTTACCCTCTCCGGTCCAGACCGCGGAAAGCTGGTCCACCGAGCGGCTCTGTTCCCGCCAGTCGATGAAGTCCGCGCCCGAGGTGCCGAACTGGCGCCAGCCCCGCTCCAGGTTGTCGCTCCAGACCGTAACCAGGCGATCCGCGCTGCCGTAGGGCAGCGGACGAAGGAAAGTCGCGCGGACGATCGAAAAGATGGCCGCATTGGCCCCGATGCCCAGCGCCAGGGTGGAGACCACGACGAGCGTGAACAGCGGGGCGTTGCGCAGCTGGCGCAGCGAGTAGCGCAGATCCTGCAGGAAGGCGAGCACGGCTGGCGCTCCACGGCGGGTCGACTGTTGATGGATGAAGGAAAACCGCTCCCCAGTTGGACAGCCGGGGGGACAGGAGCGTTGGACCGCCCTGCGGCGGCGTCACGCGATGGGATCACGGCTTCAGCGAACGCCTTCGGGCGTGGCATCCACAAGGCACTGACGTTCGTGCCTCGCGGTTCGTTTCCGTGGTCATTCGACCGGGTAAGGGCGAGCAGGCGGCGCGCCGCCTCGGCGTACTTGCAGAGACCGGCAGCGACCTGCAGGTTGAGGAATGGAGGGCGCGCACCGAAGCGTTTGCGCGCCTGGGAGGTACCATGGTTTTTCCGCGAGCGGCTTTCCTTCTGCTCGGCTCGGTCTCCGGCCCGGCGCTGGTGTGGGCCCAGGTCCCGGCCGCCGCCCCCGAGGCCGGGCCGCAGGTCCGCGTGGTCTTGATGGTGGAACGGGGCCAATACGGAATCGCCTTCGAGCCCCAGCGCACTCAGGCCACACTGGGCGACACCGTGAGGTTCATCCAGCACGGCGTGCTGCCCCACAATGTCATGTTTCGCAGCATGCCCGAGGGGGCCAACCTGGGCGGCGCGCTCGAAGGCCCGCTGATCACGGCGTCAGGGGCCACGTACGACTTGGTCCTGGACGACCGTTTCGTGGCAGGCAAGTATCTCTTCGTATGCACACCCCACGAGACCCTCGGGATGGCAGGCCTGCTTTACGTAGCGCCCGCCTCCAGCGGCCCATGATCCAGGTCGTAGCAGCCGAGAATGTGGCCTCAACAGCGGCCAGCGCAGCACTTCCCTCCACCATCGTGCGGTCCCGGGTCTGTACCGGGTCCCGATTCAGCCAGCCCGAAAGGTTCTGTATGCCACGGTGGAGCCAGGCTTAGTGGCGGACCTGAGTGAACGGCTCAGCGCGGCGCTCGCTTCCCGGTATCGGGTACAGCGGGAGCTGGGCGAGGGCGGGATGGCCAAGGTCTTCCTCGCCCACGACCTGAAGTATGACCGAGAGTTAGCCGTCAAGGTGCTCCGACCGGTTGGCCTTCCTGTCGTCGTTCCTCTTGACGGCGCTGGACGAGAAGGACAGGGCATTCCAGCAACTGGAGCGGGCATTCGAACTTCGAGAGCCCGGTCTCATGTTCCTGAAGGTTGCCCCGTGGCTCGATTCCCTGCGGTCGGATCCGAGGTACGGCGCGATGGCGGAGAAGCTGAAGCTGGGCTGACCGGGATCGGTGAGAGAAATGAAGATTGATGCCGCGCGTGAGGGAGGCTCCGTCGTCCTGAGGCTGTCGGGACGGCTCGACCGGGAATGGTCGGAACACCTGGCGCACACGCTGGAGGATCTGCTCCATGACGGTGTGCGGTCGCTGAGCATTGATTTTTCCGAGGTGACCTACGTCAGCTCGGCAGCCGGCGATGTCCTGGCACGCTGCCACCAGGAACTGGCGATCCTTCGGGGCGAGGTGCGGCTCACCGGCGTGCCGCCCTCGGTCCAGGAGGGGTTCGCGGTCGCCGGATGGGACTCGGGATTCCAGGCGACCCCCGGTTCCGGCACCGGGGCGGTTGACCTCAGGCGTTCGTCCTGGCACTCCCGGCTCGACATCGCCACCAGCGGCCAGTACGAGCTGTCGGCCAGTACTCCAGCCGGCGCGCTGCGCTGCCAACTGCACGGCGCTCCCGATCGACTTGCGCAAGGTCCATTCGGACCGGCCGACTGCAGGGTCGTGCCCCTGGGGGACGACGCCTTCGCGATCGGTCTTGGCGCGATCGGGGGATGTTACGAGGATAGTCAAGAACGGTTCGGGGAACTGATCGCGGTGGCGGGGTCGGTCGCGTACTTCCCCACCGACGGCGCCAGGAGGGCGGACTACCTGGTGGCCGGCGGGAAGGTCGCCCCGCGTGCTGTGCTGGCCACCGGTTTGATCTGCCAAGGCCGGTTCTCGCACCTCGTGCGTTTCTCGACCGGGCAGGAGGCGGAATCGGTTCCGCTCTCCGAACTGGCCAACATCGCTCTGGAAACCGCCGGCGGCGGCGTCGCCGGCCTGGTCATCGCCGGGGAAACGGCCCGGGTCGCCGGCGCGCGACTCCGGCGTTCGCCGGTGGAGGCGTCCGGGCCGGCACGGTTCGAGGTACCCGCGGTGCGCGAGTGGCTGTCGTTCGCACCGGAGCGCACCTATGCCATGACGACGACCCTCATCGCCGGAGTCGTCGCCCGATCGCCACATGGCCCCATCGCCCGGCACCTCCGTCCAATCGACGGGACCGGAACGCTGTTCGGGCACCTGCACGCCGCGGTGTTCTCCTACCATCCGCTGCCTCAGCGCACGGTGGAGCTTAGCACCCTGCTGCGGGGGCTCTTCGCCCACCATCAGCTCCACGATGTCCTGCACCTGGTCTGGGACGATCGCGGTGATGCCGGGGTGGGGGAGAGCGCGCTCCTTCGCGGCGTCGGCTGGGTAGGACCAATCACGCAGGTCGAGTGAAGCCGGAGCCTCAGGCTGACGCCCGAGAGACCAGCGTCCTCCATGACCGGGACCCGTCGGGCGATGAGCACTCGTTCTGCGGGACTGGCGGCGCAGGGGCACCAGCCGTCGGGAGCGAACGACTCGATGGGATTACTCTTCCCCTGATGATCACAAGGCAGCCAGTCCTGTCGACGCGCCCGCATCAGTGACCGATGTCCGGGAGCAACTGGGGCAAGCCCTGTCCGGCCGCTACGAGTTGGAGCGCGAACTCGCCCAGGGCGGGATGGCGACCGTCTACCTCGGTCGGAGCGTTCAGGATCGGAAGGCGGTGGCCATCAAGGTCATGCGCCCGGTCCTGGCCTCGGCGCTGAGCGTCGAGCGGTTTCAGCGGGAGATCGCGATCGCCCGCGCCATGGCCCACCCGTTCATCGTACCGCTGCACGACTCCGGCGTTGCCGGTGAGCTGTTGTATTACATCATGCCGTACGTCGAAGGAGAGTCGGTCCACGAGCGGCTGCAGCGGGAGCGGCGCCTGTCGCTCGAGGATGCGCTGCAGGTTACGCACGATGTAGCCGGGGCCTTGGGATACGCCCACGAGCGCGGAGTGCTGCACCGCGACGTGAAGCCCGAGAACATCCTGCTCGCTGGAGGACGCGCGCTGGTCGCGGACTTCGGCCTCGCCCGGGCCATCGGTGCCGCAGACTACGAGAAGCTCACCCAGACGGGGACCATCGTAGGCACGCTGTTCTACATGAGCCCAGAACAACTCCGCGAAGATCGCGACCTCGACCAGCGCACCGACATCTATAGCCTGGGATGCATCCTCTATGAGATGTTGACGGGCGGACCCCCCTACGTCGGTGCGTCGCTCAAGGATGTGGTGAGCCGGATCCTCAAGGCTGAGGCTCCGTCGGCCGCGAGGATCAATCCTGACGTGCCGCCGGCGGTGGATCAGGCCATTGGCCGGGCGCTTGCCAAGTCGGCAGCAGGGCGATTCACGACGATGGGGGAGTTCGCCGCCGCGCTCCCTCCGCCGCGCGAGGGAGCACCCGGCCGGTCTCAGACGTAGGCCCGGCGCAGCATCTCGGCGGCAGACTCGTCCAGCAGCTCGGCATTGCGCAACTGGTCGAAGATCTCGAGCAGATCCTCTACCTTGAGCCGCCGCTTCCGCGGGCCGGCAATGTCCTCGACGATCTGCCCGCGATGCATCATGATCACCCGGTCGCCCATGCGCACCGCCTGATGCATCGAGTGCGTGACCATGAGCGTGGTGAGCGATTCCCGCCGCAGGATCTCCTCCGTGAGACGCACCACCTGTTCGGCACTCGACGGGTCGAGCGCGGCGGTATGCTCGTCGAGGAGCAGGACCTCGGGCCGCACCAGCGTCGCCATGAGCAGTGTGAGCGCCTGCCGCTGTCCGCCGGAGAGCACGCCCATGGGGGAGTCGAGCCGGTCTTCGAGCCCCATCCCCAGCGCCTGGACTCGCTGGCCAAGCTCCGCCCGGCGGGCGCTTCCCAGGCCCCCGCGGAGAATCCCACGACGCCGTCCCCGCCTGGCCGCGATCGCGAGGTTTTCCGAAACCGGTAGGTGCGGCGCGGTGCCGCTGAACGGGTTCTGGAACACCCGGCCGACCAGCGCGGCCCGCCGATGCTCGGGCCACCGGGTGACGTCCTGGCCGGAGATCCGAACCGCTCCGCGATCCACCGCTACCGTGCCCGTGATGGCGTTGAGCAGGGTGGACTTGCCGGATCCATTGAAGCCGAGCACGACCACCACCTGACCGGGCTCCACCGAGAGCGTGACGTCCTGGAGCGCCCGCTCCTCGCTCGGCGTGCCGCGGGAGAAGGTGTGGTCGAGTCCCTCGACCTCGAGCGCGTAGCGGCTCACGCCGCGCTCCTCATCTGGCTCGCGCGCCCGAAGGCGCGGCGGAGCAGGGCCGGTGCCACCAGGGCCAGCAGCACAAAGGCCGCGCTCGCCAGCTTGAGCGCGCTCGGCGGAAGCCCCGCCCGGATGGCGCCCGCCACAAGCAGCCGGAAGAGCACCGTGCCCACCAGTGTGCCGACGATCTGCACCTTGAGGCTGCGTCGCCCCATCACCCCCTCACCGAGGATGAGGCAGCCGAGCCCTACGACTATCATGCCCAGACCCATGGTGACGCTGGCGAAGCCCTGGTACTGGGCGAACAGCGCGCCCGCCAGCGCCACGAGTCCGTTGGCAAGCACCAGACTGAGGGTCAGCATCAGGCCGGTGTCGACGCCCAGCGCTCGAACGGCCTGGGGGTTGTCGCCGGCCGCCCGCATGGCCATGCCCAGATCGGTGCGGAGAAAGCGCTCCAGAACGATGATGCTGAACAGGATGAAGGCGACGAACAGCACCAGGGCCGAGAGGTTGGCGGCGCTCACTGGGGTGCCCCAGAGGACCACTTGGTCGGGAAGGTGGAAGAACCCCCAGACCCGCTCGCCGAGACCGGGCAGGGTATCGGCGGTCACGAGGGAGATATCCCCGCCACCCATGATGTACAGCTGGACCGTATAGAGCGCGGTTGTTACCAGGATGCCGCCCAGCAACGGGTCGACCCCGAGCAGGGTGTGCATGAGCCCGGTCACGGCACCGGCGCCCCAGCCGGCGGCCGCCGCGGCGACCGTGGCGGGGACGGGGTGAACGCCGTTGACCAGCAGCGCCGCCCCGACCGCGGCGCCGAGCCCGAAGGAGCCATCGGTAGTGAGGTCCAGGCGGCCCATCACGCGGTACGTGATGAACAGTCCCAGCGTGAGCAGGGACAGTACCAGGCCCATCGAAACGGCGCCGATGAGCAGATTCATGATGGGGACGTCACCTTGGGAAGCGGCACGGCCCGGAAGGGGCCGCGCCGGAGCCGGGCAGCGCCGGCGGGAGCCGGCCTACTCCCCGGCCACTTTGGTCCTGGTGGTCTCGAGCCGATAGAACGGCATCGCGGCGGGGCTCTCACCCCGGAGAATGCGCGCGATCATCTTGCCGGCGACGACGCCCCCTTCCTGGAAATCCGGGTAGAGCGCGGCGGTGGCACCCTTCATGATCTCGAACGGCGAGGGAGAGAACACCGGGATCTTCTGCTCCTTGGCGATCTTGATGATGCTCTCGAAGCCCCCGTGGGCCGCGTTCCCGAAGATCTCGATCGCGTCGACCTTCTGGCCGACGATGGCGTTGGTGGCCTCCGCCGCATCGCTGGGGGTGTTGATCGGCACGGCGACCACCGTCATCCCCGCCTTCCCGGCGGCGACAGTCAGGCGGTCCTTCAGACTCACCGAAAAGTCCTCGCCGGGACTGAAGAGCACTCCGATCCGCTTTGCCTTGGGCACCAGCCGCTTGATGAGCTGGACCCGCTTCTCCTGCTCGGGATCGCCGAACCCCGGCGAGTACACGCCAGTCACGTTGGGGAGGTGGACGGAATCGCTGGTGCCTGCGCCGGCCGCGAACGGGTCCGAAAGGATGTGGAACACGATGGGCGTGCCCTTCACGCGCTTCATGGCCACCTGGAGCGTGGCGTCCTGCAGGGTCACGATCACGCTGGCCTTGGCGTCGAGTGCAGCATCGATGAGGCTCGGGAGGGCTGCGAGGTCACCCTGGGCACTGCTGGCCTTGAACTCGTAGTCGCGACCGCGCTCGAGATCGGACTCAGCCAATCCGACCCTGAGTGCGTCCTCGCTCCATTCGCTGCCGATCCAGTCCGCCGCCCGGATGATGGCAATTGTCGGTATGGTTGCCGGCGAGTCTGCCGGTGCCCCCTTGTCGGCCGCGGGCTTGGAGCCGCAGGCCGTTGCAAGCCCCAGCCATGCGCCGAGCACCACCACCCGGGGGATAAATGACTGCGAGCGGCACTCCGGCTGGGCCAGCATGCGTCGTCCTCCTATCGATGAATTGACTCGCGAGGCGCCCGGGGGAGAAACTGGGGCGAACCCTGCACCGGGGTCTCAGAAGAGCCTAAGCTTATATCGTCCCTCAGCAAACCGCAAAGCAGCGGCCGCGGTACCCGGTACGCTGGAACCGCGACCGTACCACGCATACTCTCGCCCTCCGCCCGGTTCCCTTACCTTTGAGCGACCCTTCCCACCCGGAGCCCCCATGGCCCTGGCCCCCCGGTCCTTCCTGTACCAGGCGGATCCCGAGACCGGTGTCGCGACCATCACGCTCAACCGGCCCGAACGGCTGAACGCGCTAACGTTCGAGGTCTACGCCGAGTTGCGCGACACCTTCCGCGCGCTCGACACCGAGGCGGGGGTCCGCGCGATCGTGCTGACCGGTGCCGGACGGGCGTTCTGCACTGGCGGCGATGTGGAGGACATCATTGGCGCGCTGTTCGCCCGGAACTACGAGGGGCTGCTCGAATTCACCCGGGCGACCGGCGACCTCATTCTGTCGATCCACGAGTGCCGGCGGCCGGTGATCGCCGCCCTGAACGGGACGGTGGCCGGGGCCGGGGCGGTGATGGCTGCGGCTAGTGACATTCGCATCGCGGCGGACACGGCCAAGATCGCCTTCCTGTTCACCCGGGTCGGGCTGACCGGCGCCGACATGGGCGCGGCCTGGCTGCTGCCCCGGATCGTGGGACTGGGGGTCGCAACCGAATTGCTGCTGACCGGCGAGTTCATCGATGCCCAGCGGGCCGAGCGGATCGGATTGTACAACCGGGTCGTCCCGGACGACCGCCTGCGGGCCGAGGCCCAGGCACTCGCCGCCGGCCTGGCCAAGGGCCCGTCGTTCGCCCTGGGGATCACCAAGGACGCGCTCAACCGCGAGGCGTCGATGGATCTGCGGTCGGCGATCGAGGCCGAGGCCCAGGCGCAGGCGGGCTGCATGCTGAGTCCCAATTTCCGGGAAGCGTACGAGGCGTTTCGCGCCAAGCGGCCGCCGAGGTTCATCTGACGCACGCGCTCCCCGCCGCTCCAGGCACGCAGGCGGTCCGGGCATTCCTTGAGCCCGCCCACGTCGAGCTGGCGGAACGGATCGGCCCCTGGGTTCGCCGCGACCTGGCACCCCGACCGGAGCCGCCGGACGACGCGGCCGGCCGGCGGGACGCGCGCGAGCTGCTGGCCCTGATGGGCAAGGCCGGCTGGTACAGACCAATACTGGAACAGGACTACCGGGCCTGTTGCCTGACGCGCGAGGCCCTGGCCTGGGCATCGCCGCTGGCCGATGCGGTGTTCGCCCTGCAGGCGCTGGGTTCGGTGCCGGTGCAGCTCGAGGGTGCGCCCTCGGTCAAGGCCCGCTGGCTCCCCGCCGTGGCCAGCGGCCAGGCGATGGCGGCATTCGCGATGACGGAGTCCGAGGCCGGCTCGGACGTGGGCGGGCTAGCCACCCGGGCCACGCGGAGCAAGGACGAGTATCTGCTCAACGGCACCAAGACCTTCATCTCGAACGCGGGCATCGCCGACTTCTATACCGTCTTCGCCACCACCGATCCGGCGCAGGGCAGCAAGGGCATCTCCTGTTTCCTCGTTCCCGCCACCACTCCAGGGTTCACCTTCGTCCGGCCGCTCGAAATCAGCACGCCGCATCCGCTGGGCGAAATCGCCTTTCACGACTGCCGCGTGCCGGCGGAGTTCCGTCTCGGCGAGGAGGGGCGGGGCCTTCGGCTGGGACTGGCAACCCTGGACCGGCTTCGGCCGACGGTGGGCGCCGCGGCGTGCGGCCTCGCCCAGCGGGCCCTGGACGAAGCCCTGGCCCACGCGGCTTCTCGCCGGCAGTTCGGCCGGCCGCTGGCCGATTTCGAGCTGATCCAGGAGAAGCTGGCCCGCATGGCCACCGATCTGACCGCGGCCCGGCTGCTGGTATACCGTGCCGCCTGGGAGCGGGATAAAGGAAAGGAGCGGACGACGCTGGAGGCGGCCATGGCCAAGGCCTTCGCGACGGAAGCGGCTCAGCGCATCGTCGACGACGCGGTCCAGATCCTCGGCGGCCGAGGCGTGCTGGCCGACCACCCGGTGGACCGGCTGTACCGGGCGGTGCGGGCACTCCGCATCTATGAAGGTACGACCGAGATTCAGCAGCTGATCATCGCCGGCGAGCTGCTCAAGGATGCGGCAGAGAAGGCGCCGAACTCCCGACCGGGCTAGCGCAGGGTAGCGCGTGCCGACGGCGACTCCCACAGGTGTGGCGCAGTGCTATTTCTCCTGAGCCGTAACCGGGCTCGCCCGCGGGGTCCCTCCGGGCGCTCGGCTTTGCGTGCGGGCTGGGTACGCTGAAAGGCAAGCTACGCACGCGCCCTCCGGGACACCCGCAGACTCGCCCGAGTCGAGTCTCGTGAGAAGGGGGAGAACCCGGTCCCGGCGCGAGGGGTGGCGCGTCCCGACGGCGACTCCCAGGGGCGGGGGGAGGGGTGGTCCTGGAGTCGAGCCGGAGGGACGCGCCACCCCTCGCGCCCGACGGGCACCGAGGCATTAGCGCAACCGTTGTGTGAGGCAGGTCATGTGGCACCCTGAGCCGCCGATCAAGCACCCGATCCCGACGGCCCGCTGGCCGACAGCGGCCGAAGCGGCGGCGGCCCTGTGGTTCACTCCGGTGCGGGTCGGGCCGGTGGAGCTGGAGCAGCGCACCTGGGTCCCGGCCATGGTGCCCTGGCGGGCGACCGACGACGGATACGTCACGCCCGAGATTCTGGCCTGGTACCGGCGGTTCGCGCTGGGGCGCCCCGGGGCGCTGGTGGTCGAGGCGACCGGCGTGCGCGACATCCCGAGCGGGCCGCTGATGCGGATCGGCGATGATCGCTTCATTTCGGGGCTCCGCCAGCTGGTGGACACCGTCCGGTCGGCCAGCGATGGACACACCCGGCTGTTCATCCAGATCATCGACTTCCTGCGCATCCGGCGCCGGCCGGAGCCGGCGAGATTCCTGGGCGAGTTTCTCCGGCTCACCGAGCGCCATCGCCGGCTGGTCGCTGGCACCGACGCCGACATCCGCGCGGCGCTGCTCCGCATGCCCGAGAACGAGCTGGAGCGGGTGCTCTCGGCTCGGGAGCTGGACGCCCTGCGTCATGGCGAACGGGAACTGGTGACCGACACCGACCTGCCGCATATCCGCGACCTGCCGGCGGTCCTCCCGGCAATATTCGCCGACGCGGCGCGGCGGGCGGAAACAGCCGGCTTCGACGGCGTGGAATTGCACTATGCCCATGCCTACACCCTGGCCTCGTTCCTGTCCGCCCTCAACCGAAGAGCCGACGGCTATGGTGGTCCTCGCGAGCACCGGGTACGGCTGCCGCTCGAGGTGTATCGCGCGGCGCGGGCGGCGGTGTCGTCCCGCTTCGTAGTCGGCTGCCGTTTTCTCGCCGAGGAGTGCATCGCGGGCGGCAGCGACGCGGACGACGCGGCGTTCTTCGCCGTCGAGTTCGCCCGGGCCGGCATGGACTACCTTTCGCTCTCGCGCGGCGGAAAATTCGAGGATGCCAAGCAGCCCAGGATCGGCTGGGCCCGATATCCCTACACCGGGCCGAGCGGGTACGAGTGCATGCCGACCGTGCGCTCGGACGCCCGGGGGCCATTCGGCCGCAACGTCGCCGCGGTGAGTCGAGTGCGTCGAGCGGTCCGGGCCGCCGGCTGCCGTACGCCCATCGTGGTCTGCGGCGGGATTTCGACCTTCGATCAGGCCGAGACATTGCTGCGGGAGGGTCATGCGGACATCGTCGCTTCCGCCCGGCAGTCGTTGGCCGATCCCGACTGGTTTCGCAAGATCCCGCTGGGTCGCGGCGCCGAGATCCGCCGGTGCGTGTTCACCAACTACTGCGAAGGACTGGATCAGGTGCACAAAGCGGTGACCTGCAAACTGTGGGATCGTGCGGGGCTGGACGATTCGGGCGTGATGCTGACGACCGACGGGCGGCGGCGCCTCACCGCTCCTCAGTGGGACCCGAGTATCCCCGGGCAGGTGGCGGAATGAAGGTTGTCTGCATCGGTGGCGGCCCCGCCGGTCTCTACCTCGCCATCCTGCTCAAGCGGGCCGATCCGTCCCATCACGTCACGGTGTTCGAGCGCAACCGGCTGGACGACACCTTCGGATTCGGGGTGGTGTTCTCGGACGCCACGGAACAGGGGCTGGCCGACGCCGACCCGCCCAGCCATGCCGCGATGGCCGCGCGGCTCGCCCGCTGGGACGACATCGAGATCCATTTCGGCGACCAGGTCATCCGGTCCACCGGCCATGGCTTCGCCGGGATCTCCCGGATCGCGCTGCTCCAGGTGCTGGCCGAGCGGGCTGATGAGCTGGGCGTGGAACTGCGGTTCTCGACCGAGGCCGATGCCATGGCGGCGACGGCGGACCTGGTGGTCGGCGCCGACGGATTCAACAGCCAGGTTCGCAGCCGGATGGCCGAGTACTTTCGGCCGACGATCGACGAACGGCCCAACCGGTTCGTCTGGTTCGGCACTAGCCGGCCGTTTCCGGCGTTCAACTTCTTCTTCAAGCGCTCGCCTCACGGGCTGTGGCGGGTACACGCCTATCAATACGAGCCCGGACACTCGACCTTCATAGTCGAAACCACCGAGCGCTGCTGGCAGTCCGCCGGGCTCGCCGAAGCCGACGAGGCCGCATCCGCCGCGTTCTGCGAGCGGCTCTTCAGCGAGCAGCTCGCCGGCCACCGGCTGCTGGTGAACCGCTCGATCTGGCGCCGGTTCCCCACCGTTCGCACGGCCCGCTGGCACCACCGGAACGTGGTTCTCCTGGGCGACGCGGCCCATACCGCACATTACTCGGTGGGATCGGGCACCAAGCTCGCGATGGAGGACGCCATCGCACTGTCCAGCGCGATCAGTGGGCATCGGGCGGTGCCGGAGGCGCTCGCGGCCTACGAGGCCGAACGCCGGCCGCCGGTGGAGAGCCTGCAGCGGGCGGCCCAGGCGAGCCTGGAGTGGTTCGAGGACACCGAGCGCTACCTGACGATGGAGCCGATCCAGTTCGGCTTCACGCTGCTCAGCCGGAGCCTCCGGGTCACCCACGAGAACCTGCGGCTCCGCGATCCGGCGTTCATTGCGCGGGTGGACCGCTGGTTCGCGGAAGGCGCCGAGCGGCAGAGCAAGGTACCGGTACGCCGCGACCCGCCGCCGCCTCCGCTGCTCACCCCGTTCCGGTTGCGGGACCTGGTGCTCGCCAACCGGGTGGTGGTCTCGCCGATGTGCCAGTACAGTGCCGATGACGGCATGCCGAACGACTGGCACCTGGTGCATCTCGGCAGCCGGGCCATCGGCGGGGCCGGGCTGGTGATGACCGAGATGACCGACGTGAGCCGGGACGCCCGCATCTCACCCGACTGCGCCGGCATGTACCGGCCCGAGCACGTGGCCGGGTGGCGGCGGATCGTCGACTTCGTGCACCGGCACAGCGCGGCCCGGATCGGCGTGCAACTGGGGCACGCCGGGCGGAAGGGCTCGACTCAGCGACTCTGGGAGAATCCCGACGAGCCGCTCCCAGCGGGTAACTGGCCACTGGTCGCTCCGTCGCCCATCCCCTACCTGCCGCACAGCCAGGTGCCGCGGGAGATGACCCCGGCCGACATGGCGGGGGTCACCGACGAGCACGTCCGCGCGGCCGAGATGGCGGAGGCCGCCGGGTTCGACCTGCTGGAGCTGCACTTCGCCCACGGCTACCTGGTGGCGAGCTTCATCTCTCCGCTCACCAACCGGCGCACCGATCGCTACGGCGGTTCATTGGAGAACCGGCTGCGGTTCCCGCTCGAGATCTTCGATGCCGTGCGGGCGGCCTGGCCAGCCCACAAGCCGATGTCGGTCCGGATCTCGGCGGTGGACTGGGCGCCTGGCGGAATGGAACCGGAGGATGCCGTCGCGGTCGCCCGGGCGCTCGCGGCCCACGGCTGCGACGCGGTGGACGTCTCCGCCGGTCAGACGGTGCCGGATGCCCAACCGGTGTACGGCCGGTTGTATCAGACTCCGTTCAGCGACCGGATCAGGCACGAGGTGGGAATCGCGACCATGGCGGTGGGCAACATCTCGTCCTACGCCGACGGCAATACCATTCTGGCCGCGGGCCGCGCCGACCTGGTGGTCCTGGCCCGGGCCCATCTCTGGGACCCCTACTGGACCCGGCACGCGGCCTATGAGTTGGGCGCACCGCTGCCCTGGCCGCCGCAGTACGCTGCGCTGGAGCGGTACAAGCCGAGGTTCGTGTAGGTTGTCAGGGAGCGGTGTGAGCTAACGGCTATCAGCTATCAGCTATCAGCTATCAGTTGGTGCCGCCAACCGTCAATCATCAATCGACAATCGTCAATCCCGGACCCATGCCAACCTACTCCGAATACCTCAAGCTCGACCAACTGCTCGGACTCCAGCAGCCGGTGTCCGAGGGGCCCGAGCACGACGAAATGCTGTTCATCGTCATTCACCAGGTGTACGAGCTCTGGTTCAAGGAGCTGCTCCACGAGCTGGACTATCTGCAGCGGCTGCTGATGGGGAACGACGGGGTCCGGGCCCAGCACACCTTCAAACGGATCCTGACCATCCTCAAGGTGCTGGTGGCCCAGATCGACATCCTGGAGACCATGACCCCGCTCGAGTTTCTCTCGTTCCGGGACCGGCTGGAGAGCGGGAGCGGCTTTCAGTCGGTCCAGTTCCGTGAACTGGAAGGCGTGCTCGGCCGGAAACGGCCCGAGGCGCTGGCGCGCTACCCGGCGGGCTCGGCCGAGCATCGCCGCCTGACGGCTCGGCTGGCGCAGCCCACGCTCTGGGACGCGTTCCTCACGTTCGTCGCCGCCAACGGATTCCGGGTGCCGAAGGAGCTGCTCGGACGGGACGTGAGCGGCTCGATCGCCCCGTCCCCGGAGTTCCAGGCGACGCTCATCACCATCTACCGCACCCATCCGGCCATTGCCGGGCTGTGCGAGCGGCTGGTGGACCTCGACGAAGGGATCCAGGAATGGCGCTATCGCCACGTCAAGATGGTCCAGCGCACCATCGGCACCAAGCGCGGTACCGGCGGCTCCGCGGGTGCGGAGTATCTCATAACCACGCTCAACCAGCCGCTGTTTCCGGATCTGTGGGCGATCCGTACCGAGCTGTAAGATAATGGGGGCACCTAACAACAAAACCACAACCACAGAGACACAGAGACACAGAGACACAGAGAATCGACGGCAACTCTCGATTCAACAGTGCCTGACAGGCGCTCGCGTTCTTCTCTGTGTCTCTGTGCCTCTGTGGTTCCCCGCTGTTGGGTCAGCTCCAGGGACCGGGATTCTCATTCGTAGAGATCGTCCGGATCGGTCGCCGCAAGCTCGACCAGGAAATCCGCGATTTTCGTCGTGACAGCCTTGAAGTACTCCGCGCCTTTCGCGGCGGTAGCACCCCGGGGGTCGCCGATCCCGGTGTCGTTGGTCACCTTCGTCCACTCGCGCTGGGCCCAGGCCCACCGTTCCTTGAACGCCTTGAGCTTGAACGACCGGGCGGTGCCCGGGCCCGCCTCCGAGAGCGGCCGCACCAGCTCCGGGGACAAGTGCAGCATCAGGCTGGTCTCCATCTCCCCCGCATGATCCCCGGGCGCGAAATGCCGCCCCGGATCCACCACCTGATACCAGTTTACGCAACTCAGGAATACTCCCCGATACTGCGGCTGCAGCTCCCGCAGATTCTGGCGGAAGTCGTTTCCGCCGTGTCCATTCAGCACGACCAGCCTGGGAATGCCCTGGCGCGACAGGGAGTCCACCGTGTCCCGCAACACCGCCGCCTGGGTACTCGGGTTCATGTTGATGTCGAGCACGACGTCGAGCTGGCCGGTCTGGACGCCGAATGGGATGGTGGGGAGGACGATCACCCGGGCTCCCCGTTCCCACGCCAGCCTCGCGGAGCCTGCCGCGATGTGATCGCACAGGAAATTGTCCGTCGCGTAGGGCAGGTGGAGGTTGTGGGCCTCGGTGGCGCCCCAGGGGAGGATAGCGACCTGGTACGCCGTCTCCCGTACCGCCTTCCACGTGGTCTCGGCCAGGATGTACGGACGCTGGCTCACCGTGCCGCCTTTCGATAGTGCCGCCAGTCGGACCATGTCGGCGTGGTGAAGTATTGCCCGTTCTGCTGGGGTCGGCGCGGGATGCTCCCGAAGCCAGCCGTCCGGGTGGTGTCGATGAACGCGCCGATCGCCGGAACGGCGTCCTGAAGCAGCTTGGCCCGGAGTTGCGCCGGGTTCTCGCCATCGACCTTTACCGTGCCCTGCAGAACGATATCGCCTTCGTCCAGTCTGGGCGTCATGAAGTGGAGCGTCCAGCCTGCTCGCTGGACATCGCGCTGGTGCAACGTCCAGAACTCGGATTTGACGCCGCGGTAGTACGGCAGCAGCCCGGTATGCAGGTTCAGGAAGCCATGCCGCATCCGGCCCAGGGTGGCGGCCGT
This sequence comes from uncultured Gemmatimonadales bacterium, assembly GCA_963709905.1. Classification (GTDB taxonomy): domain Bacteria; phylum Gemmatimonadota; class Gemmatimonadetes; order Gemmatimonadales; family GWC2-71-9; genus JADJOM01. The sequence continues at coordinate 768,688 of CAVPYI010000001.1, read as the reverse complement.
GATGTAGCTGGTGCCGAACCCGATCACCAGGTCCCCGTCGCCGAACGGCCGGCCGTTGACGTTCGGGACCCGCTCGTGCGGCGGCAGCGGGAGATCGGGGAGATGTTTCGCCACCTCCCGCCTGAACCAGCGGTTGAGCCAGAGCTGGAACACGGCGTTGACCGGACCGACGCGCCGGATCTTGCGCCAGTAGAACGACCACCGGGGACCGGCGGTCTCGACGATGACCCGGTCGACCCGGCCGGCGGCGGCCAGCGTCGCCGCGACGTACCGGCCCGCGACCGAGTCATGGGTGACGAGGGTGATGACCATCGAATAGAATGGTGGCGAGCTCGGGAATGGTCACAAACCGGACCCGGTAGTCCCGCGCGCTCGCCATCGACTCCAGCCGGCGCAGGTTGGCTTCCAGGTTGTCGAACCCATACAGCCGGTCCCGCCAGTTTCCTACCGCGGGCACCAGTTCATCGGCGTGGAAGTAGGAGACGAAGAAATCCGAGCCGGTGCTGAAGAACTCCCGGAGCAGGCCGCGATATAGCAACGGCGAGGTGGTCGTGGTCAGCATGACCCGCTCGGTCCCGAAGCGGCGCGCCAGCAGCCGGTGTTCAAAGGTGTAGGCGGGGATCATCTGGACCCCGTGCCACATCGTCGGCCGGTACGAGAAGCCGGACCAGTCGTAGGCATCGACCCCGCCCCGCCCCTCGAACCGCATGCGCGGGATCGGGCTGTAGTCTACCCGGACGCCGGCGTCGTACAGCTGGCGGATCGAGAAGTCGTTCTGGAAGGTCCAGCCCATGTGGATCACTTCGGGCCGGCCCAGTGCCTCGGCGCCGAGGGCGATGTTCTCCAGGATGTTCCGTTCGGAGGTATCCTGGCGCCCGTGCCGGTCGAAGTAGTGCAGATGCCAGGCGATGGCTGAACCCTGCCGCAGGGCCGCGTCCCAGATCGGGCGATACTGTTCGTAGCAGTAGGTGGCAGATCCGCAGTAGTCCCGGACCTGGGTGTCGGCCCGGACGTTGAAGGTCCACTTCACCCGGGTCATCTCCAGCAGCCGTGGAATCTGCTCGATGCCCCGCCAGGTCAACTTCGCCGGGTAGTGCTCCCGATCGGGGTCACAGTCGATTCCGATGGCGACGTAGAGATCCTTCAGAGGCGGGGCCTGATCGAAGTTGTGGCAGAATATGGGCGGGGGTTTGGGGAAACTCAATCAGTCGATTGGGGGATTGGGGGATTGGGGGATTGGGGGATTGGGGATTGGGGGATTGGGGGATTGCGGAATGGTGGAATCGTGGAATCGTGGAATCGTGGAATCGTGGAATGGCGGAATGGCGGATTGACGATTGGCCGTCGGTCACTAACGTCCATCACCAAGCGCCACTCGCCATCTGGGACATGAACCCCGACACCCTCTACCGTTCGCCCAACGCACTGGCCCCGAGCTATTCCCGCTTCCGGGTGGCGGAGCGCCTGCTGCTCACCGGCCACTCGCACCAGGCGTGGCCCGATTGCGGCTTCGATGCCCAGCAGGAGGCCTGGCTCGACGCGGCCCGGCTGGTGGACGACAAGTGGGAGCGGGCCTTCGAGCAGGCGGACCGCGTGCGCCAGGGCTTTGCCCGGCTGCTCGACGATACCGACGGTCATATCGCGCTCGCGCCCAACACCCACGAGCTGGTGGTCCGGTTTCTCTCGGCCCTCCCCCTCGGGAGCCGGCCTCGACTCATCAGCACCGACGGCGAGTTCCATACCCTTCGGCGCCAGCTCGACCGGCTGGCGGAGGAAGGGATCGAGGTGGTGCGGGTGCCGCAGGCTCCCATCGCGACGCTGAGCGAGCGGCTCGGCGCCGCGGTCACCGAGCGCACCGCGGCGGTGCTGGTGTCGGCGGTGTTTTTCAACACCGGGTGGATCCTCCCGGGACTGGCCGGGTTGAGCCAGACCTGCCGGCGCCGGGGTGTCCCGCTGCTGGTGGACTCCTACCATGCCCTCAACGTGGTGCCGTTCTCTCTTGCGGACCACGATCTAGCCGACGCCTTCGTCGTCGGCGGCGGGTACAAGTACTGCCAGCTGGGCGAAGGCAACTGCTTTCTCCGCTTTCCACGGGATTGCGAGCTTCGGCCGGTGATCACCGGATGGTACAGCGAATTCACCGCGCTGGCCGGGGCGCACCATGCGGGGCGGGTCGCCTACGGGCAGGGCCCCGACCGGTTCGCCGGCGCAACCTACGATCCGACCAGCCATTATCGGGCCGCAGCAGTGTTCGACTTCTTCGCGGCCCAGAGTCTCACGCCGACCGTCCTCCGCGAGGTGAGCCAGCACCAGATCGCCGTGCTGGCCCGGGAGTTCGACGCCCTGGATGCCGATCCCCGGGTGATCCGCCGCGACCGGGACGCTCCGTTGACCCGGATCGGCGGGTTCCTGGCGCTCACGGCACCGGACGCCGGGAGCCTGTGCCGGCAGCTGCACACCCGGGGCGTGCTGGCCGACTCGCGGGCCGATGTGCTGCGACTCGGACCGGCGCCGTATCTCTCCGACCGGCAGCTCGCCGACGCCATCGGGATTCTGGGCGCGGCCCTTTCCCGCGACCCGGGTTGAGCCAGCCGGTATCTGGCTCAACCGCCCCTGGCACTGTATTCTCTCGGGACCCTTGGCACCGACAGGAGACCTCCATGATGCTGCGACTCTCTCCCGCCATCCTCCTCGGACTCCTTGCCTGCGCCCCGACGCAGAAGGCCACATCAGAGGATGTCGTGTTCACGGCGACCGATTTCGCGTTCAGCGGCCCCGACAGTATCGCACCCGGGGTCCACACGATTCGGTTCGTGAACCACGGCACGCAGGACCACCACCTCATCCTTGGTCGCCTGGCGGAGGGCAAGACCCTGCAGGACCTGATGGCCTTCATGCAGACGAACCCGACCGCCGAGCCGCCCGGCATGTCCTGGCATGGGGCCGCCGGTGCAGTCGCGCCGGGAGACTCGACCGGTTCGATCGCCGACCTGCCGGCGGGGCGCTACGTGCTCATCTGCTTCATCACCGATCCGGCCGACCACCAGGCCCACATGGTCAAGGGCATGATCAAAGAGGTAACGGTCGCGGGCGAGCCGCTCGCCACCAAGGCCCCGCATTCCGCGGGCGACATCCGGCTGAGCGACTTCAACATCACCGTCCCGACCCTGACCGCCGGCCACCAGACGCTCCGGCTCGTCAACGACGGGCCGCAGACCCATGAGGCGCAGCTGGTCCGCTTGAACGATGGGGTGACGGCCGAGCAGTTCCTCGGGGCGCTCAGTCCCGATGCCACCTCGCCCCCGCCCGGCGTCTTGCTCGGTGGGACGGGCGCCCTGAGCCCGGGCCTGGAGAACTACTGGTCGGTAGCGTTCACGCCGGGCAAGTACCTGCTGGTCTGTTTCGTCCCGGATACGGCCAGCGGTGTGCCGCATGTCATGAAGGGAATGGTGCGCGAATTCTCCATCCCCTCGAGTTGATGAGGGTCCGGGTCCGGCTCGCGAGCCGGACCCGGCGGCCGGCGGGGGTGGTGAACTCGTGAACGAGGTACCGGCGCGCCTGACCGCCGCCCCTTCGGCGCCTCGCTGGGTCGAGGTCGCACCGTGAGCCTGGAGCGCCTCAGGGCAAGTCTCGGCGACCGCTATCGCGTTGAGCGCGATGAGCAGGGACAGCCGTCCCGGCTCGGCGCGGGCGGGATGGCGACGGTCTACCTTGCGCAGGATCTCAAGCACCACCGCAAGGTGGCCATCAAGGTCCTCCGGCCGGAGCTGGCCGCGGCTCTAGGCGCCGAGCGGTTCCTGCGGGAAATCGAAATCTCCGCCAGCCTGCACCACCCCCACATCCTCGCCCTGTACGATTCCGGAACAGCGGACGGCCTGCTGTACTACGTCATGCCGCTCGTCGAGGGCGAGTCGCTGCGTGATCGCCTGAACCGCGACCGGCAGCTCCCGGTCGATGACGCCCTCCAGATCGCCCGCGAAGTGGCCGATGCCCTGAGCTACGCCCACGGTCGGGGCGTGGTCCACCGCGATGTGAAGCCCGAGAACATCCTGCTGGAGAGCGGCCATGCGGTGGTGGCGGACTTCGGCATTGCCCGGGCGATCAGCGCCGCCGGGGGAGAGCAACTGACCGAGACCGGCCTGGTGGTCGGCACCCCGGCCTACATGAGCCCGGAGCAGGCGGCCGGTGACCGCGACATCGACGGGCGGAGCGACCTCTACAGCCTGGCCTGCGTGCTGTTCGAGATGCTCGCCGGACAACCCCCGTTCACCGGGCCCACGGTCGAGAGCGTGGTCCGCCAGCATGTGACCGCCCCACCACCGCCGGTGACCCAGTTCCGTCCCGCGGTACCGGCGGCAGTGGCGGACGCACTGGCTCGCGCGCTGGCCAAGACCCCGGCCGACCGGTTCAACCCGGTGGCGCAGTTTACCGCGGCACTCGATCGCACTGGGGTGGCTCCGCCCGCACCGTCCACATTCCGGCCGCGGGCCCTGGTGGTCGGATTGATGGTCCTCACCCTGGTCGCCGCCGCGGGTCTCATCATGGCGCGTCTTTCGCGCGCTACGCCTCTACCCGTAGTCGTGCGCACCATGCAGGTCACCCGCGATCCGGGACTGGAGGTGGATCCGGCACTCTCGCCCGATGGAGCCATGGTGGCCTATGCCGCCGGGCCTCCGACCAAAATGCAGATCCTGGTTCGACAGGTGACCGGTGGCCGGATCATTTCCCTGACCGGTGATTCCGCCGGTAATCATCGCTGGCCGCGCTGGTCGCCCGACGGATCGAGGATCGCGTATCAGACCGACCGGGGCATCGATGTGATCCCGGCCCTGGGCGGCCAGCCTAGGCCGGTGGCAAGGTTGCGCGACGAATCGGCATGGGTCCCAGGGCAGGGACTGTTGGCCGGATTCGCCTGGTCGCCCGACGGCCGCTACATCGCGTACGCGACCGGGGTCGTCGGTGAGGGGATCGTCATCGTCCCGGTGGACGGGGGCGAGCCCAGGCGTCTCGACGGCGTCCGCTACCTGCACTCGCTGGCCTGGTCGCCGGATGGATCCAGGCTTGCCTGCGTGTCGGATAACTCGGAGTTCGTCTTTGGCCAAGCCTACTTCGGGAACGAGGGCGGGTCATCCATCTGGATCGTCCCGGTCGATGGGAGCGACCCCGTCCGGGTGACCGACGACCAGTCTCTGAACATGAGTCCCCAATGGTCGAAGGACGGGCGGCAACTTTTCTGGGTATCCACCCGCAGTGGAGGTCGCGATATCTACCGGGTGCGACTGAATCGGACGGGGACCCCGGCCGGGACGCCGGACCGGCTGACCACGGGCGCCGACGCTCACACCATCAGCCTCTCCGCCGATGACACGCGATTGGCCTACTCGAGTTTCCGGACCGTTTCGAACATCTGGTCCATCCCGATTCCGCGCTCGGGCCCGGTATCGATTCGCGAGGCTCGACCGGTGACACGGGGGCGCCAGACGATCGAGACTGTCGACGTCTCCCGGGACGGCCAGTGGCTGGTGTTCGACTCGGACCGCAATGGGAACTCCGACATATATCGGCTCCGGGTTGGCGAGGACGAACCCACCCAGCTGACCACTGACCCAGCCGGTGACTTCAGTCCGGAATGGTCGCCAGACGGACGGTATATCGCCTTTCACTCGCTGCGTCACGGCAATCGTGACGTCTTCACCATGGCCTCCGATGGCTCCAACCTGACCCAGCGCACCAGTTCCACCGCCCACGAATTGGATGCGGCCTGGTCGCCCGATGGGAACGCCCTCGTGGTCGAGCGGCTCGACACCGGCGGAGTCCTGGGAACACCCACCTTCCTGATCCTGCCCTTGGACGGGGGCCAGCCCCGTACGATCGAGGGGTATGGGGACTTCGCCAAGTGGTCGCCTGCGGGGGACCTCATCGTCTACCATGCCGTCGATGGGCTCAGGGTCGTCTCAGCTCACGAACCAGGGTCCCGGCTGGTGGCCGACAAAGCGATAGAGGGTGCCGAGCCGTTCTATGCGGACTGGAGTCCTGACGGGCGGACGATCTATTACCTGGCTCAAGGCGTCGAGGGATCGTCCATTCGGGCCGTCCCGGTCAGCGGTGGGCCTTCGCGGCTCCTGGTCAGGTTCGACGATCCCGAACGACAACATACGCGCTACGGATTCGCTACCGAAGGCCACACCTTCTACTTCACCATGGGTTCGCACGAAAGCGACCTCTGGGTGATGGAGCTGAAGCAACGATGACGAGGTCCGTGGATCGCAGGGGACGGCCATGAGGGCGATCCTCCCGGCTGCGCTGCTCACTGTGACAGCGGTCGGAGCGCACACCGACAGAATCGGGGTCCCGCATGCGGTTGAGCCCCACCTCCCCGCCGTCGTGGCCAACGACAATCGCTCACCCGCCGGCCGGTGGCGGGGCGATACGCTCGTGCTTCGGCTCGAAATCGGCATGGCCATCTGGCGCCCTGAGGCCGACAGCGGGCCGGCGGTCGAAGTCGCCGCCTTCAACGAAGCCGGGCAGGCACCTCGGATCCCGGGACCGATGATCCGGGTCCCGGCCGGGACCATCGTCCAGGCCACCGTGCGCAACAACCTGACCGACTCGACCGTTTCCCTGCACGGCCTGGTGACCCATCCCGCGATCGTCGATGACAGCCTGGTGCTCCGCCCCGGGGAATCCCGGGAGATCCGCTTCGCGGCCGGGGTGCCCGGAACCTATTTCTATCTCGCCGTCCCCGGACGACACGATTTCGACAAAGACGACGAGCGGGAACAGCTTTCCGGGGCGTTCATCGTGGATCCGCCGGGCGGCTCGCCGCCGGACCGGGTCCTCGTGATGAACATCTGGGGCAGGACCATCGACTCGGTGACCTACGGGAACGCGCTCACCATCAATGGACGGTCCTGGCCCCACACCGAGCGGATCCACGCCTCGGTCGGCGACACCCTCCGCTGGCGGGTCATCAACGCGAGCGCCCGGAACCACCCCATGCACCTGCACGGGTTCTACTATCGGATCGATGCCCGTGGTAACGGCCTGACCGACACGCTGTACCAGCCGGCTGACCGTCGTCTGGTGGTCACCGAGGGGATGCGGCCGTTCTCCACCATGACGATGGCGTGGAGTCCCGACCGCCCGGGAAACTGGCTGTTCCATTGCCACATCGGTTTTCACGTCGTGCCGGAAGCACGGGTGAACCCGCCTCCGCCCGACAGTCCGGACCGGATGGCCCACGACCCCGGCGTGCACATGGCGGGGTTGGTCGTCGGCATCATGGTTCACCCCCGGACGGGAACCGCCGAGCCAGCCCGCGGAACGCCGGGCCGGATGCGGCTGTTCATTCAGGAGGGCAGGCAACGGGGCCGGGCACCGCGGGCCATGGGGTTCGTGCTGCAGCGGGGCGCGGCCGCTCCGGCACCGGATTCCATCGAGATCCCGGGCTCGCCCCTCGTTCTGAGACGGGATGAGCCGGTGGAGATCGTGCTGATCAACCGGCTCCCCGAGCTCACGGCCATTCACTGGCACGGCATCGAACTGGAGAGCTATTCCGACGGCGTGGCTGGTTGGAGCGGTGACGGCACCCGGCTCGCACCGTCGATCATGCCGGGCGATTCGTTCACCGCACGCCTGACCCTGCCGCGCGCTGGGACTTTCATGTATCACACCCACATGAACGACATCGAGCAGCTTACATCCGGCCTCTACGGCGGGATCGTGGTGCTCGAGCCCGGCCGGCGTTTCGATCCCGCCACCGATCATCTCTTCGTCGCGGGGTGGGACGGCGATGAGGAACCGCCGCGGATCATCGTGAATGGCGACTCTCTCCCACCGCCGCTCGAAGTGGCCGCGGGCCGGATGCACCGATTCCGGTTCGTCAACATCGGCCCCGCGCAGCGGTTCAACTTCTCGATCTATCGGGACACGTCGCTGGTCACCTGGCGCCGGCTGGCCAAGGATGGCGCCGATCTCCCGCGGAGCCAGGCGCTGGTGGTACCGGCAACGCAATTGCTCGAGGTGGGCGAAACCTTCGATGCCGAGCTGGTCATGGTTCCGGGAGAGTACCGCCTCACGGCGGCCAGCGGTACGATGAAGCCGTACTACGTACGCCGATTGGTTGTCAGGTGACAGGTGACGCGTCGCAGGTTTGCCTTGCCACATTCGACGAATTCCCCAACAAGGATTCCTTTCAATCCGCTGCTTGTCCGGACAACGCTGGTGGCCACCGTGATGGGAGCGGCCACGGCCAGCCAGCGCGCGGCGGGCACTGCTTCTGCCGATTAGCCGCCCCGCTCGGTCCCGTGACGGCAAGATCACCGACGAGATCGTCTTCTACGACACCGCCACCCTCCAGGCACAACTCGGCACGTCGGCGGTCCCGCACGCCAGGTAGCCGGCTCGGCGCCCGGGCGGAATTCTCCGCCCGGCGTCGGCGCGGGCGGCCGGAGCCCCGATGACCCCCGAAGTCCGTCAGGGCGTCTGGCGGCTCGCGGATCCCAAGATCAGCATCACGTCGGTCGCCGCCATGCTGGTCGGGGTGGCGCCGGCGATTCGCAGCGACCAGGTTTCCCCAGCCTGGTTGGTCGTCACCGCCCTCAGTTTGTTCTGCATGGAAGTGGCCAAGAACGCGTGGGGCGACGTCATCGACTACGACTCCGGGACCGACCTCGCGGTACGTCCCGAAAACCGAACCACTTTCTCGGGCGGAAAGCGCGTCATCGTGGACAAGCTCCTCACCCGCCGGCAGACCTGGGCCGTGGCGGCGCTCTTCGGCGGCGCGGGTCTTGTTCTTGGCGCGGTGATCGTGGTCTGGCGCGAGCCGCTCGCGCTTTTGATCGGCGTGATCGGTACGGTGCTCGCCTGGTCGTATCACGGGCCGCCGCTGAAACTCGCGTACCGCGGACTCGGTGAACTGGATGTGGCCGTCTGCTACGGTCCGCTCATCGTGCTCGGCACCTACCTGGTCCAGACCCACGCACTGAGCTGGCCGGTGTTCTGGCTGTCCATACCGTTGGGCCTGCTCATCGCGGCATTCCTCTGGGTGAACGAGTTCCCGGACTACGAGGCCGATGTCGGCGCCGGCAAACGGAACATGGTAGCTCGTCTGGGGCGACAAGCGGCGAGCCGGGTGCTGCCATGGATCTACGCGGTCGCCTTCGCCCTGATGGCCGGGTTGCCCTGGCTGGCCGCCGTGCCGCGACTGGCCTGGCTCGGATTCCTGGCGCTTCCCTTCGCGGCCCTCGTGTGCTGGCATGTCTGGCGGCAACCGGAGGATTTCTACCGGTCAAAGCCGGTGCAGCCGATGGCCCTCGCCGCATTCAACGCCTACGCGATCGGCGTCGCCGCCGGTGTGATCTGGGGGTGAGTTCCGGCCGGCGCGGATGGACGCCACCGGGCGACGAAGCGACCCGCTCCGCGGCTCCGTCAGGCAGTGACCGGACGCCGCTACCCGACTCGCGGCGGAGTGGGTAGATTTAAGGGTCCGCCGGCACTGGGAGCACCGTCCCCGGCAGAGGGTTGGGGATGTAATGAAATCGAAGCGAACGGCCCGAAAGAAACGAACCACTCGACCCAGCCGCGATGAAGATTTCTTCACGCGGCTGTTCCGCGCACACCCCATTCCCACCTGGATCCACGACGCGAAGAGCCTGGCCGTCCTCGAGGTCAACGACGCGACCGTGCGGCAGTACGGGTACTCCCGGCGCGAGTTCCTGAAGCTCACCGTCGAGTCGCTCGGCATGTCGGCGGAGGAGGCACGCCGCTACGCCGGTCCGGGCAAGGTGGCTCCCATCGGGTGCAGCACATCCCACCGCCGGAAGGACGGACGGATCTTGTCGGTACGATGTACCACGCGGCCGACCATGCACCGTGGCCGGAAGGCCGTGCTGGTAGCTGCCGAGGTCATCGCAGAGGGTTCGGCGGACTCGGCTCCTTCGTCGCGTACGGTGGGAGTGGAGAGCGGCTCGTCACAGGTCCTCGACCGGATCTCGGACGGCGTCGTCGCGCTCGACCGTGACTGGATCTACACCTACGTGAACAGTCAGGCAGGGAAGCTGCTCGGCCGGGCTCCCGCGCAGCTCGTTGGCAAGCACATCGGGACCGAGTTCCCCGATGGCCTCGGCCAGAAGTTCAATCTGGCCTACGAGCGGGCGATGGCGACCGGGGAGCCGATCTTCCTCGAAGAGTACTATCCGCCGTTCAAGCGCTGGTTCGAGAACCGGATCTATCCGTCAGCGGACGGTCTGACCATCTACTTCCGGGACGTCACCGCCCGGAAGCAGGCGGAGGTCGCTCTCCGGGATGGAGAAGAGCGCCTCCGCCTGGCTCTCGGCGCAGCCAACCAGGGACTCTATGACCTGAACGTGCAGACCGGCGAGGTCAACGTCAGTCCCGAGTACGCCGAGATGCTGGGATACGATCCGGCGGAGTTCCAGGAATCCAACAGCACGTGGCTCGAGCGCTTGCACCCGGACGACCGGGAGCGGACCGCGGCCGTCTACCGCGACTACATCGCGGGGCGGCTGCAGGAGTATCGGGTCGAGTTCCGGCTCCAGACCCGGACCGGCGGCTGGCTCTGGATCCTGTCCGTGGGGAGTGTGGTCGAGCGGACGGCGGACGGGCGTCCGCTCCGGATGCTGGGCACGCACACCGACATCACCGCGCTCAAGGAATCCCAGGTCGCGCTGGCGCAGTTCAAGCGCACGCTCGACCAGACCAGAGACAGCGTGTTCATCTTCCGGCCGGACGATCTGCGATTCATCTATGTCAACGAAGGAGCGAGGCAGCAGGTCGGATACAACGAAAGCGAGATGCTGGGCATGACGCCGCTGGACGTCAAGCCCGAGTTCATGGAAGCGGAGTTCCGCGCGTTGCTAGCGCCGCTCGAGAGTGGAGCCAGGACTCACGTCTACCTGCAGACGCCGCATCGCCACAAGGACAGCCACCTCATTCCGGTCGAAGTGGTGATCCAGCTGGTGCAGGGCCCGGGGATTACGCCGAGGTTCGTCGCCATCGTGCGCGATGTCACCGAGCGCCGGGAGGCAGAGGAGGCGCTCCGGCGGAGTGAGGAGAATCTGGCCATCACGCTGCAGTCCATCGGGGACGCGGTGATCGCGACCGACGCCGATAGCCGGATCATCCGCATGAACCCCACCGCCGAACGGCTGACGGGGTGGACGCTGGGGGAGGCGGCAGGACAACCCTTGAGCACCGTGTTCCGGGTGGTCAACGCCCGCACTCGCCACCTGATAGTCGACCCGGGACAGGTGGCGCTCGAGCGCGGAGAGACAGTGGGGGTCACCAACCACACGGTGCTGGTGGCGCGGGACGGCCGGGAGTTCCAGATCGCCGACAGCGCCGCACCGATCCGGGATTCGAGCGGGCGGGTCGCGGGCGTGGTCCTGGTCTTCAGCGACGTCTCGGCACAGTACCGGATTCAGCAGGCCCTCGGTGAGAGCGAACGCCATCTGCGCACGATCATCGACACGGAGCCGGAGTGCGTGAAGGTGGTGGGAACCGACGGGCGACTCGAGCAGATGAACGCGGCCGGCCTCGCCATGTTGGAGGCCGAATCGTTCGAGGAAGTCCGTGCGAAAGGACTGGAGGAGTTCATCCTCTCCGAGTATCGCTCTGCCTTCCGCGACCTCCACCGTCGCGTGCTCCATGGCGAACGCGCGGTCCTGGAGTTCGAGATCATCGGGCTCAAGGGGACCCGGCGGTGGCTCGAGACCCACGCCGCCCCGCTGGTGGTCGAGGAGGGTCAGGGAACGAAGCTGCTGGGAGTGACCCGCGATGTAACCGCCCGGAAGCAGGCCGAGGCCGCCCACGAGCGCATGGAGGCGCAGCTCCGGCAGGCGGAGAAGATGGAGGCCGTGGGGCGGCTGGCGGGGGGCGTCGCCCACGACTTCAACAACCTGCTCACCGTGATCAACAGCACAGCCGATCTCGCGCTCGAGCAGCTGGGGGGGACCGGATCGGTTTCCGAGGACCTGACCGAGATCCGCCGGGCCGGTGAGCGGGCGGCGGAACTCACGGGTCAGCTGTTGGCATTCAGCCGGACGCAGATCGTGTCTCCCGAAGTGCTCGATGCGAACGCCGTGCTCGCCGAGATGCGACCGCTGCTGGTTCGGGTCGTCCGGGAGAACATCGCTCTCGAGATCCAGCCGGCGGAGGACCTGAAACCGGTGAACGCGGACCGAAGCCAGCTCGAGCGCGTGATCATGAACCTGGCCCTGAACGCCCGGGATGCCATGCCGGAGGCCGGGAGCCTGGTTATCGAGACCCGGAACGCCCACTACGACCAGCCGCCGGCGACAATCACTCCACCCCTTTCGCCGGGCGGGTACGTGGCCCTCTCTTTCCGGGACACGGGCGAGGGGATGGATGCCGAGACCCGCGAGCGGGTCTTCGAGCCCTTCTTCACGACCAAGGAGTTCGGGCGAGGGACCGGCCTCGGACTCTCCTCGGTCTACGGCATCGTCGCGACGTTCGGCGGCGGGGTCTCGGTCGAAAGCGAGCCCGGCCGCGGCTCCACCTTCTGCGTCTACCTCCCCTGGGCCGCCAGCGCCGCACCCACGTCCGAAGGGCCGGCGGTCGCGGCTCCGCACGCCGGCACTGAGACCATCCTCGTCGTGGATGACGAGGAGGCCCTCGTCCGGGTAGCCGTCCGCCTCCTGCAGCAGGCCGGATACACCACCCTGCACGCCTCGAGCGCCGCCGAAGCGCTCGGAGTGCTCGAGCGCCACCCGGGACCGATCGATCTGCTGATGACCGACGTAGTGATGCCGGGGATGAGCGGTCCCGACCTGGCCGACCGGGCCGTGGCACTCCGACCCAACCTGAAGGTGCTCTACACGTCGGGCTACTCCGACAACGCCATCCTCCGCCACGCCATTCACGATCGGACGGCGCGCTTCCTCGAGAAGCCGTATACCAAAGAGATCCTCCGCCGCCAGGTACGCGACACGCTCGGCGGGCCGCCCGTGACACCCTGAGTGGCGCGACCGGGATACGCACCTCTCCGGCGCCGGACCCTCGAGAGCGTCGCCTCCACAGCAGGCACAACGGTATGACCGATGCCACCCACGCCGTCCAGGATTTCTATCCCGACGATTTCGCGCACTGCTACGGCTGTGGTCGGCTCAATGCGCACGGCCTGCATGTGCGCAGCCGCTGGGAGGGGGAGGAGACCGTGGCGCGGTTCACGCCGCGCCCCGAGCACATGGCCATGCCGGGGTTCGTCTACGGCGGGCTGATCGCGTCGCTGATCGACTGCCACGCCATGGGCACCGCTTCGGCCGCGGCCGAGCGGGCGGCGGGCCGCGCCATCGGCGAGCGGCCATCGCCCCGCTTCGTGACGGCCTCGCTCAAGGTGGACTATCTCAAGCCCACGCCGCTCGGTCCCGAACTCGAGATCCGGGCACGGGTGGTCGAGCAGAGCGATCGCAAGGCGATCATCGCGGCGACGGTGTCGGCGGGCGGAGTGGTCACCGCCAGGGGCGAGATCGTGGCGGTGCCCCGGCCGGCTGGGATGGCGCGGCCGACGTGATGGATGCTGGCGCTCCCGGCCTTCACCGTACCCTCGCGACCGGAGGCGCGCTGCTCCCGCTCGTCCTCGTTGGCATCCTTGCCTGCACCACCTCGATCCGCGGCAGATGATCGGCCGGCTGGATCTCGACCTGCTGCCGCTCTGAGTCCACGATCCAGCAGTCCGCGACCCCATACAGCGCCCGTCTATCCTGCAGCGCCTAGCCCGCCCCACCGCCGCGCTGTAGTTTCTGGCGTCCCACCGTGATTCTCCCTGCCCCAAGGTTCCCATGATGGACGCCGTGCAACGACTGACCTCCGCCCTGGAAGGTCGCTATCGCCTTGAGCGGGAGCTGGGCCAGGGCGGCATGGCCACGGTGTATCTGGCCCAGGACCTGAGGCACGACCGCAAGGTCGCCCTCAAGGTTCTCCGCCCCGAGCTGGCGGCGGTGATCGGCGCGGAGCGATTCCTCGCCGAGATCAAGACCACCGCCAACCTGCAGCACCCGCACATCCTGCCACTGTTCGACAGCGGGCGGACGGGCGGAAAGGCGGATGGACCGACGGACGATTTCCTCTTCTATGTGATGCCGTTCGTGGAGGGGGAGACCCTTCGCGACCGTCTCAACCGCGAAAAGCAGCTCCCCATACCCGATGTTGTGCGCATCGCCACCGAGGTGGCGAGCGCGCTGGACTACGCTCATCGCCACGGCGTGATCCACCGCGACATCAAACCCGAGAACATCCTGCTGCACGATGGCCGGGCCCAGGTGGCCGACTTCGGCATCGCGCTCGCGGCCAACAAGGCCGGCGGGTCCCGGATGACGGAGACCGGGATGAGCCTCGGCACCCCGCACTACATGAGCCCCGAGCAGGCGATGGGCGAACGGGAACTCGACGCCCGGAGCGATGTGTACGCCCTCGGCGCCATGACCTACGAGTGCCTCACCGGCGAGCCGCCCTTCACCGGCCCCACAGCCCAGGCGATTGTCGCCAAGGTGATGACCGCCACCCCGGAGCCGGTCACCACTCTGCGGAAGACGGTGCCGCCGCATGTGGCGGACGCGGTGCACCAGGCTATCGAGAAGCTGCCGGCCGACCGGTTCGCGACGGCAGCGGCGTTTGGGGCCGCGCTGGCCGGTGGAGGCACGACGACCCGGCGGCATGACACGGCGGCGACTAGGCGACTCGGCGACTCGGCGACTCGGCCGCTCTTGTGGCGGATGGGGATCCTGGCGGCGGGCTTCACTGTGCTGGCCTTCTTCGCCGGACGCCGGATGAGCGGCGATGCCGCCGGATCGCCCGCGGTCTACGACGCCGCCCTCCCCGACAGTGCCCCGATGCTGTTCGCGGCGACGACCGCGCGAGTCTCCTACGGATACTCGATCCGGAGCATCTCCGTGTCGCCGTCGGGCGACTTCGCGGTCTACACCGCCCGGGAAGGCGATTCCACTGCCCTCTGGTACCGGAGCCTCCGTGACGGCACGGTCCGCCCGATCCCCGGAACCGCGGGCGGGACGGCGCCGAGGGTCGCTCCCGATGGAGCCCGGGTGGCGTTCCTCCTCAGGGATCGGGTCATGGTGGCGCCGATCGCTGGCGGCGAGGCCCGCCAGATCCTCAAGGGCGAGAGCATGAATTCCGTCGACTGGGTATCGGCGACCGAGCTGGTCGTGACGGACAGCGATGGAAACCGGGTCCACTGGCTCGATGCGGAGGGCGGGACCCGGCGCACGGCTACGATTACCCGTTGCGCCCTGGCGGGGTATGTGCCCGAGATCGGGCAGATGCTGTGCTCGTACAACCGCTACGCCCAGTTGTTCGATCCTGAGACCGGGAATCGCTGGACCATTCGCTCGACCCGGCCCGACGGGTCGCCGGGGAGCGCGGTGGCGGGGTCGGCGTTCCGGCTGGTGGACCGGCGCTACCTGGTCTACGTCGCGATTGACGGGAGCCTGCTCGCCGCCCGCTACGATCCCGCCACCCACCTGGCGGGGCGACCGGTGGCGCTCGTCAGCGGCGTTCGGCGGGAAGGCATCGGGGAGGCCCATTACGATATTTCGGCCACCGGTCTCCTGGTCTACGCCCCCGGTGTGGACGCCGCCGTCGGCCACTTGGTGCGCCTCCAGGGGGGCGGCACGCCCACGCCGCTCCCCGTGGAGGCGGGAGACTTCCAGCGCTATGACCTGAGCCGGGACCGGCGCTGGCTGGCCGTCGTGGCCCAGACCGCCGAGGGCAATGAACTCCGCATCTACGATCTGCGCGACAGGCAGCGATTCACCTGGCTCACTGGCGAGCTGGTCCGCCATCCCCTCTGGAACACCAACGGCGAGCAGATCCTCACCTCGGTGCGAGACTCCACTCGCTGGCTGATCCTCCGCGGCTCCCCGAGCTCGGGAGTGCGGCCCGACACGCTGGCGTGGTTCGACGAGCAGTCGAGCGGCGGCGACTTCTCCACCAACCTGGACCCGGTGGACTTCCACGACGATCACTCCGCGCTGCTCCAGGACTGGAGCCGCTCCCTCGTGGCGCGATTCGATCCCGGCAGGTCACCGTTGGTGCTGGATACCATCCTGACCGGGGTCCGCTTCCCGTCGGTCTCACCCAACGGCAAGCTGATCGTGTACCAGAACCAGGAGGGCAGCCGGATCGTGGTCACCGGGTTTCCGGTCCCCGGCCGCCGCTGGCAGGTGGCCTCGGAGGGCGTCGAGCCGCTCTGGCTGTCGGGCACCGAGGTGCTGTACCGCTCCGGGGTGTCGTGGTACCTGGTACGGCTCAATGCCGAGACCGGCGAACCGCTCGGCGCCCCCACGCTCTGGGCGCGGGACCCGCGGTTCTCCGATACGTCGGGCTGGTCCAACCGGCCGTCGTGGGACGGCGGGATCATTTATGTGCAAGGCCCGGCCCAGACCAGCACGGCGTACCTCCGGGTAGTGCCTGACTGGGTGGCGCAGATGAAGTCCGCAGCAGACGCGGCCGGTCGATGAGGGCCCGCGTCAGCCAGCTCACCGCCCCTTCGGCGCCTCCCTCAGTCGAGGTCGCACCGTGAGCCTGGAGCGCCTCAGGGCCAGCCTCGCCGACCGCTACCACATCGAGCGAGAGCTAGGCGCGGGCGGCATGGCCACGGTGTACCTGGCCCGGGACCTCAAGCACGGTCGGCCCGTGGCCCTCAAGGTGTTGCGCGAGGACATCGCGACATTAATGGGAAGCGGGCGGTTCGAGCGGGAGATCCGGCTCGCGGCCCGGCTCCAGCATCCCCACATCTGCGCGGTGCACGACTCGGGCGAAAACGCGGGCATGTTCTGGTTCACCATGCCCTTCGTCGAGGGCGAGTCGCTCGAGGCCCGGCTGGCCCGGACGGGACGGCTGCCAGCGGACGAGGCGCTCCGCATCGGCGCCGAGGCCGCGCTCGGACTCGCCGCGGCACACGCGCAGGGCGTGATCCACCGCGACATCAAGCCCGCCAATCTCCTCCTTTCCACCGACGGCTCGACCCTCGTTGCCGACTTCGGGATCGCCCGGGCGCTGGGGGGCAGCGGTACCGCCCCCGGCGACGCTCCGCTCACCCAGACCGGCTTCTCCCCGGGCACGCCCGCCTACATGAGCCCGGAGCAGCTGGCCGGCGGCCGCGAGGTGGATGCCCGGAGCGACGTATTCAGCCTCGGGGTGGTGCTCCTCGAGATGCTCTCAGGCGAACGGCCCGGCGGACTGAGCGGGCTGCCCGCAGTGCTGGCGCTGAGCGCCGAGCGGCGGGTGCCGCAGGCCGCGCAGCAGGACGACTGGCCCCCCGGGACCGAGGCGGTTGTCAGGCGGGCGATCGCCCTCGATCCGGCGGAACGGTATCGGTCTATGGAGGAGTTCCGGCGGGCGATCGAGGGGCTCCGGCGCGGGCAGGCCAGCTCCATCGGCCGGTGGCCGGTGGTGGCGGCGGTGCTGATCGTGGTCGCCGCAATCGGGGTGGCGGTGGGGATGCTCACCCGAGGGGGCGGCGACGGGCACCTGGCCCAGATCGCGGTGCTCCCGCTCGCCGACCAGAGTCCGGCGCAGGACCAGGCGTGGTTCAGCGACGGGCTCGCCGAGGAACTGACCACCCAGCTGGGCCGGGTACCGGCGCTCCAGGTGGCGGCGCGGGGCTCGGCGTTCCAGTTCCGGGGAGACGTGGATGTGCGGGAGGTGGGCCGGCGGCTCGGCGTGGGCTCGGTGCTCACCGGCAGCGTGCGGAAGCAGGACACCCGGCTCCGGGTCAGCGTGCAGCTGGTGGACGCGCGTGAGGGACGCGAACTCTGGTCGGAGACCTACGACCGCACCAGCGCCGACGTCTTCGCGGTGCAGTCGGAGATCGCCCACGCCGTGACCAACGCCCTCGCCATCCGGCTCGCCGGCCCGGCCGACTCCTCGGTCTCCCGGCGTGCCACGCACGACCTCGCGGCCTACGATCAGTTCCTCAAGGGCCGCTTCGCCCTGAACCAGCGCACCGAGGCAACGCTGCCGGAGGCGGTGCGGTCTTTCGAGGCGGCGGTGGCGCGGGACTCGACCTTCTCGCGCGCCTGGGCCGGGCTGGCGGAGGCGGCGTTGCTCCTGCCGCTCTACACCATTACGCCCCCAGACAGCGCCTGGCCGATCGTCCGCCACGCCGCGCGACGGGCGATCGCGCTCGATCCCAGCCTGGCCGAAGCACATTCCGCCCTCGGATACGGAACGATGCTGTACGAGTGGGACTGGCCGGCGGCCGAGCGGGCCTTCAAGGACGCGATCGCCGCCGATCCCAACTATCCCACCGCCCACCACTGGTACGGCGACTTCCTGGCGGGCCGGGGCCGGTTTGACGAGGCGCTGGTCCAGATGCAGCACGCCCACAACCTCGACCCGCTCTCCCGGATCATCGGGGCGGAGCTGGCATGGGTGCACTCCCTGCTCCGGCAAGGGACGGCAGCCGACTCGGTACTGGACGAGGTGTACCGCCTCGACCCGAACTTCGCCCACGCCTACCTCATCCGTGGCCTGGTGCAATTGGGGCGGGACCGCCCCAAGGAGGCCGCCGAGCTGTTCCGCCAGTCGCTCACCCTCGGGGGATTCAACCTGTTTGCCCATGCCGGGCTGGCCGCGGCGGAAGCCCGCCAAGGCCGCCTGGCCGAGGCCCGTCAGCTGATCGACGAGATGCTGGTGCGCTCCAGGCGGGAATACGTGGCCCCGTTTTACTTCGTGGTTGCATACGCCAACGTGGGCGACCTGGACCGGGCCTACCAGTGGCTCGACCGCGGGATCCGGGAGCGGGACGTTTTCCTGCCCGAGAACTTCTTCGATGGCGTGTTCGATCCGCTCAAGCGGGATCCGCGGTACACGCGGGTGGCGCGGCTGATGCGGGGGGCGGGGCCCGAGTGAAGTCTGCCGCCCTCGAATCGCCGGCGCTTTCCTTTACTATGACTGTCGTGTCATGCTCCGTACCAGACTGAACCGGGGGAAAAGGCCACTCTCGAGATGCCTCCGCCGGCCGGCCAGACCGCACAACAAAGCCGATCCGCCCAGACCCAGAGGACCGAGATGCCCGACGGCGCCGTGCTCAAGCTCGACATGATCCAGACCACGGCGCTCGCCGCCGTGGTGCTGTTCGCGGGGTACGGCATCCGGCGGCGCGTCGGGGTACTCGACCGCTTCAACATCCCGGCGCCGGTGGTGGGCGGATTCATCTTCGCCGCGTTGGCCCTGGTAATCCGCCTGACAGGCGTGCTGCGGTTCGAGTTCGACACCACCCTGCAGGCGCCGTTCATGGTCGCGTTCTTCACCTGCATCGGCCTGGGCGCCAGTCTCGGCCTGCTCCGCGTGGGCGGACCACAGGTGCTGATATTCTGGCTGCTGGCATCCGGGCTGGCGGTGATCCAGAACGTCATCGGGGTCGGCCTGGCAGTCGCGTTGGGGGAGCATCCGATGCTCGGGCTCCTGGCCGGCTCCATCACCATGACGGGCGGCCACGGCACTGGCGCCGCGTTCGGGAAGCTGATCGAGGAGCAGTACCAGTTCCCCGGGGCCCTCACCGTCGCCCTGGCTGCCGCGACGTTCGGCCTGGTGTCCGGCGGGCTCATCGGGAGCCCGGTGGGTACCCGGCTGATCACCCGGCTGGCGCTCAAGCCAACGGCCGCACCGGCCGCCGCCGGCGCCAGGCCGTTCGCGCACGCCGCGCTCGACGACGAGATCGATACCGAGCCGGCGGGCGAGGCCCCGACGGCGTACTTGCTGCTCAAGATCCTCACCATCGTGCTGGCCTGCATGTGGGCCGGCGGCCTGCTCTCGGGCTGGCTGGGCCGGTACGTCACGTTACCCGGGTATATCGGCGCCATGCTGGTTGCGGCCGTGGTCCGCAACCTGGCCGATGTCACCAAGGTCGTCCGGATCACGCCCCGCGTGGTCGACGATCTCGGTACCATCTCGCTCTCGCTCTTCCTCGCCATGGCGCTGATGTCGCTCAAGCTCTGGGAACTGCTCGATCTCGCCCTGCCGATGCTGGTCATCCTGGCGGCCCAGGTGACCGTGATGGCAGCCTTCGCCTACTGGATCACCTTCCGGGTCATGGGCCGGGACTACGAGGCGGCGGTGATGGCGGGAGGGCACTGCGGGTTCGGTCTCGGCGCCACCCCCAACGCCGTGGCCAACATGGGCTCACTGGTCGAGCGCTTCGGGGCCGCCCCGCGGGCATTTCTGGTGCTGCCGATGGTGGGAGCGTTCTTCATCGATTTCACCAACGCGATCATCATCACGGCCGGCATCAACCTGGTGGGGCCCTGAGGCGGACCGGCGGCTCCACCGCCGGGATTGGCGTCGAACTGGCGCCGCCTCCCGGCCCGCTCTAGGTTATCCCCAGTTTTGCTGTATCAGCCCCGCCCGCGCGGCCCCATCCGGACAAGGACACCCGTGGATCTCAGGTCTCAACTGCAAGCCAGTCTCGGTAGCGCCTTCACCATCGAGCGCGAGCTCGGAGGCGGGGGGATGTCGCGGGTCTTCGTTGCCAACGAGGTGCGGCTCTCCCGCAAGGTGGTCATCAAGGTTCTGAATCCCGAGCTGGTCCAGGGCCTGAACGCCCAGCGGTTCGAGCGGGAGATTCTGCTGGCGGCTTCGTTGCAGCAGGCCAATATCGTTCCGGTGCTCGCGGCCGGCGAGGTCGACGGCCTGCCCTACTTCACCATGCCGTTCGTGGAGGGGGAGTCGCTGCGCGGGCGGTTGGGCGGCAGCGGCCTCCCCATCGGCGATGTACTCGCGATCCTGCGTGACGTCGCCAAGGCCCTGGCCTACGCCCATGCCCATGGTATCGTCCATCGCGACATCAAGCCTGACAATGTGCTGCTCTCCGGTGGCACGGCGGTGGTCACCGACTTCGGCATCGCCAAGGCGCTGAGCGCCTCGGTGACCGCCGGCTCGGGCGGCACCCTGACCCAGCTCGGGACCGCGATCGGCACTCCCGCGTACATGGCGCCGGAACAGGTCGCCGGTGATCCCAACCTCGACCATCGGGTCGATCTCTACGCCCTCGGCTGCCTGGCGCAGGAACTCCTCACCGGGAAGTCCCCGTTCGCCGACCGGACTCCGCAGAAGATGCTGGCGGCCCATCTCAGTGAGGCGGCGGCCCCGGTGACTTCGCTGCGGCCCGACTGCCCGGTGATCCTCGCCTCGCTCGTGGGGCAGCTGCTCCAGAAGGAGCCGGCCGACCGGGTACAGTCGGTCAACGAAGTGTTGCAGGCGCTCGACTCGGTGGGGACCGCGTCCACCCCGACGGCGGCGCTCAGCGCGCCCGGGATGCTGGCGAAGGTGTTCGGGCTCTACGCCCTCGCCACCGGCGCAGTGGCGTTGCTGGCCAAGGCAGCGGTGGTCGGTATCGGACTTCCCGAGTGGGTCTTCCCGGGCGCGGTGCTGGTCATGCTGATGGGCCTCCCCGCGCTGCTGGTCACCGCCTACGTCAAACGAGTCGCCCGGCGAGCCGTGACGGCCACGCCCACCCTGACGCCCGGCGGTTCCCTGGTGGCCAGACCGCCGTCGGGGACGATCGCCACGATGGCGCTCAAGGCCAACCCGCATATCTCCTGGCGGCGCACTGCTCGCGGCGGGGTCTATGCGATGGGCACCTTCGCCCTGCTGGTCACCGGCTTCATGACGCTGCGCGCGCTGGGCATCGGACCGTGGGGCTCGCTGATGGCGGCGGGAACGTTGCGTGCGGACTCCCGCATCGTCCTCGCCGACTTCGTCGCCGCGCCGGAGGACTCTTCGTTGGCGCCGATCGTGGCCGAGGCCGTGCGGGCGGCGATGTCGCAGTCGACGTCGATCCGGGTGCTCGAGCCGGGGGAGATCGCGGACCTTCTGCAGCAGATGCGGCGCGGTCGCGAGACCCGGCTCGACCCCACCGTGGCGCGGGAAGTCGCGACCCGGGGCGGAGCCGCCGCGGTGCTGGGCGGACGGCTGGCGCGGGTCGGTACCGGCTACGCCGTGAGCCTCGAGCTCACCAGCACCGCGGACCGGGTGTCGCTGGCGTCGTACCAGGGGACGGCCAACGGCGTCAAGGATCTCCTGGGAGTGGTGGACCAGCTGGCCCGCAAGCTCCGTGGCAAGGTCGGGGAGTCGCTCAAACGGGTGCAGCGCAGCATCCCCCTGGAACAGGCGACCACCGGATCGCTCGAGGCGCTGCGCAAGTACAGCGAGTCGGTGCAGGCCAACGACGTCGACCAGGACTACGATCGGGCCGTGCGCGCCGCCCGCGAGGCGGTAGCCCTCGACTCCACGTTCGCGCTGGCGTGGCGCAAGCTCTCGGTCGCCCTGTTCAACGCGCGGGGCTCCGCCGCGGCCCAGGACTCCGCCATGGAGCGGGCCGCGCGCTACGCCGACCGGCTGCCGGCGCTGGAAAAGGCGCTGGTGCTGGGCGCCTACTATGAGCGGCACCGGATCCACGCCAATCGCGGCCAGGCCCTGGCGGCCTACCAGGCCGCCTTCGCCGCCGACAGTCTGAACACCACGGCCATCAACCAGCTGGCCATTCTCTACGGGAGCCGCCGTCAGTTCGACAGCGCCATGAGCTACGGACGCCGCAGGTTCGAAGGGCAGCCGAACCCGGGGAACGCGATGCGTCTCGCCTTCGGATTGCTCGCGATCGGCCACACCGACGACGCCGCGAAGTTGATCGACTCGGTGGTCCGCGCTTCGCCTGAGGCCTCGGTCACGGCTCCGGTGCTGGGAGCCCGTTACAACCTGTACGTGGCCCGCGGCCAGCATGATTCCGCAGTCTGGGTGGCCGACCAGGCGAGCAAGTCTCCGGACATCCCAGTGCGGGTGAGCGGTCTCCAGCGACTGCGTGACCAGGCAATCGTTGCCGGCCAGTTGAGCCGGGCCGTCACGCTGGTCGGCCAGATGAACGCCATCCTGGCGGAGCGCGGGGGGATCCGGTTCGACGGCCTGGCGCAAGCCACGGCCGACATCCTCTTCCGTGGGCGCCAAGCCCAAGGCGCGCAGCAACTCGAGGCCATCTCGGCGGGGCGACAGTGGGCCGCCGCGGACCCCAAGGATCGTCCTTATTTCTGGGCGGCGACGCTGTACGCGCGAGCGGGCAGAGCCGACCGGGCGCGTCAGCTGCTCACCCGGTATCAGGCCGACGATCCGGCCGGCGCTGGTGCGGCGTCCAACCAGCGGTCGCTCGCCGCCCTAAACGGTGAGATCGCCCTGGCCGAAGGCAAGCCGGCGGAGGCCCTGCGCCAGTTCCGGGCCGGCGACATAGAGGAAGACGGCGCGCCCACGGGGTGTGAAGCCTGCACCGCCTACAACCTCGCCCGGGCGTTCGACCAGAGCGGTCAGCCTGACTCGGCGGTCGCCGCGTACGAACGCTACCTCGCGGTGCCGGCGCCGCGCCGTCCCGATGCCTTGTCACTCGCAGGAGTCGAGAAGCGACTCGGCGAATTGTACGACAGTCGGAACGAGCGGCAGCAGGCCATCACCCACTACGCCGCCTTCGTCGAACAGTGGAAAAACGCCGACGCCGACCTCCAGCCCGCGGTCGCCAGCGTGAAGCGGCGGCTCAATCAACTACGCGGCCAAGAGGGAGAGTAGCCATTTCCCACCCAGACCCGCAGTGACCCGCTCACTGCAGCGTATCACCACCGCGCTCGCCTACCGCTCCCGGATCGACCGTATTCCTGGCTCCGGGGCCACCATGGGTCACCCAACATGACCGGCGCCACGATGTCACGTACCGCCACGCCCGGCGGCCTGCTCCGCATTTTCGGCGTGGCCTTTGGTCTCGCCATCGCGATCGGGGCGACGATCGGCGGCGGCATCCTCGGCACCCCGGGCGAGGTGGCCGCCCGCCTCCCCAACGCGACACTGTTCATGGCGGTGTGGATCTTCGGCGGGGTGAACGCGCTGCTCGGCGCCACCGTGTATGCCGAGCTCGGTGCCATGATGCCGACCGCCGGCGGCATCTATACCTACGCCCAGCGCGCGATGGGCAACGGGGTCGGCTTCTTCGTCGGCTACGGCGACTGGCTCAACTGGTCGGTGTCGTCCTCGGCCCTGATCCTGCTGGTGGGCGAGTACCTTGGCGCGCTGGTGCCGGCGTTGGCCGGCCGTGCCACCCTCGCCGGCTTCGGGGTCTTCACCGTCCTGGTCGCCTTCCAGCTGCAGGGCGTCCGGTCGGGCGGTCGGGTGCAGGAGATCACCAGCCTGCTCAAGGCGCTGGCCCTGATCGGGCTCATCATCGCGGCATTCGTCCTGCCCCATCCCGAGACCGTCGGGCCGGCCACTGCGGCCGCCGTTCCGCACGGCATCGGGCTGGTGCTGGCGCTGGGGCTGGCGATGCAGGGCGTGATCTTCACCTACGACAGCTACTTCGCCGTGGTCTATTGCGCCGAAGAGGTGCGCGATCCGGGCCGCGAGATCCCGAGGTCCATCTTCCGGGGCCTGCTGCTCATCATCGGGATCTATCTGCTGGTGAATGCGGCCTTCCTCACCGTGCTGCCGATCGGTGCGATGGCCAACGACTCGTTCGTCGGCGCCACGGTGGCCCGGGCCATCTTCGGCCCGCGCGGTGACGCTCTGATCCGGGCGATCATGATCGTATCGGTGCTGGGCACGGTGAACGCGCAGATCATGGTGGCGCCCCGCATCCTGCTCGCCATGGCGCGCCGCGGCATCTTCCCGCACCATGCCACCCGGGTCAACGCCGGCGGCACGCCGAGCGCCGCGCTCGCCGCGACGCTCGTGGTGGTTGCTGCCTTCTTGTTCTCGGGGTCGTTCGCCGCCATCCTGGCGGTGGACTCGATCCTGATCGTGGTGCTCTCTATCGTCACGTTCACCTCGTTCTTCGTCCTGCGGCGACGCGAGCCTGACACGCCGCGCCCGTACCGCGCCTGGGGCTACCCGTGGGTCCAGGGAGCGGCTCTGGTGATCGCGGTGGCCTTCCTCATCGTGGTCGCGGTGGGCGACCCGTGGAACACCCTCATCGCCTTCGGGCTCATCGCGCTGAGCTGGCCGGCGTCGCGATTGGTGCGGCGGGGCCGCGGGGCCGCTCAGGCCGGGCCGTGACCTCCCCAACCGACCGCCTGGCGACCGCGCTGGCCGACCGCTACCGCATCGAGCGGGAGCTGGGTCAGGGTGGCATGGCCACGGTGTACCTGGCCCAGGACCTGAAGCACGATCGCCAGGTGGCAATCAAAGTGCTCCGCCCCGAACTCGCTGCCGTGATCGGTGCCGAGCGCTTCGTGGCCGAGATCAAGGTCACCGCCAATCTCCAGCACCCCCATATCCTGCCGCTCCACGATTCGGGGGTGGCCGACGGCTTCCTGTTCTATGTCATGCCCTTCGTCGAGGGCGAATCGCTCCGCGACCGGCTGAATCGGGAGAAACAGCTGCCGATCCCGGACGCGGTGCAGATCGCCACGGAGGTGGCCGGCGCGCTGGATTACGCCCATCGGCATGCGGTGATCCACCGGGATATCAAGCCGGAAAATGTCCTGCTGCATGATGGCCGGGCCCTGGTGGCGGATTTCGGCATCGCGCTGGCCGCCAGCAAGGCCGGTGGCACCCGGATGACCGAAACCGGCATGAGCCTCGGCACCCCGACCTACATGAGTCCCGAGCAGGCGATGGGCGAGCGGGAGATCACGGCCCGGAGCGATGTCTACGCCCTCGGCGCCATGACCTACGAGATGCTGCTGGGCGAGCCGCCGTTCACCGGCCCCACCGCCCAGGCGATCGTCGCCAAGGTGATGACCGAGAAGCCGGCGCCGCTCATCGCCCGGCGGGAGACGGTGCCGCCCGAGGTGGAGGGGGCGGTGCTCACCGCGCTGGCCAAGCTGCCGGCGGACCGGTTCGGGAGCGCCGCCGAGTTCGCCTCCGCCCTGCGCGGCGCCGGTGGCACGACGACAGTGGTCCGGCCACCCGTCCAGCCGGCCGGAACGCCGACGGCGTTCCGCATCGTCAGCGCCGTGGCCGTGATCGCCACGCTGGCCGCGGCGTTCTTCGCCATTCGGCTGGCGCAGCGGCCTGGGACGCCGGTGACCCGGCTCATGCTGGACCTCCCCGATCTCCGGGTGAACCGTCTGACGTACACCGGGGCCGCCTTCGCCCTGTCCCCGGACGGCGCCCGGATCGTCTATGTGGCGCAACCGCCCGCGTCGCCTACCCGGCTCATGGTGCGGGAGCGGGGCGAGCTCACCCCGCGGCTGATCGAGGGGACCGAGGGGGCGGACGGTCCGTTCTTTTCTCCAGATGGCCGATGGATCGGATACACCGCCGCCGGGAAGATCTACAAGGTACCGGCCAGCGGCGGGGCACCGGTCCTCGTCACCGATGCCGTGGCGTCGGAGGCCCCCGCCGGGGGCACGTGGCTCCCGGACGACCGCATCCTGTTCCCCAACCGGTCGTATGCGGTCATGGCGGTCCCCGCCTCCGGCGGGCCTGCCACGGTGATCGCCCCACCGTGGGCCAATTTCGGTCTGGTGTTCCCCACGGCGCTGCCCCGAAACGACGTGGTGCTGGTCACCGAGTGCAACAACAACTGCACCCAGATGACGCTCGAAGCGCTCAATCTCAAGACCCAGGCCCGCGACACCGTGTTCCCCGGCACGGCGCGCGGCTGGTACCTGCCCACCGGGCAGCTCATCGTCGTTCAGCAGGACGGCACCGTGCGGGGAGGGAGGTTCGATCTGGACCGCCTGAAGTTTGCCGAGCCACCAGCAGTCCTGCTCACGGGTGTCCAGCTCGAGCTGGGAGTCACGCCGGGATTCAGCGTTGCCAATGACGGGACCCTGGTCTACCTGGCGGCCAACCAGGCCGGGAGCGACGCCGTCGTGGCCCGGGTGGACCGCACGGGGAACCCCACCGTCCTCGACTCCACCTGGGTGGAGCGTTTCAGCAGCTTGGCACTCTCCCCGGACGGGCGGCGGCTCGCCGTCAGCTCCCTGGACGGTGCCAACAACCTGCTCTGGGTGAAGCAGCTGGATGCGGGTCCGCTCACCCGGCTGAGCTTCGACGGAGCCCTCAACTATCGCCCCGCCTGGCGAGCCGACGGGCGGTCGCTGAGCTTCACCTCCGACCGGGACCGGTTTTCGTTTCTGTTCCAGATCCGGGCCGATGGTAGCGGCAAACCCGATCGCCTCCTGCCCAACGACACCTCGCAGGTCGACGAAGCCGTCTGGTCGCGGGACGGGCGCTGGCTGGTGTATCGCACCGGAGTCAGCGAGGGGTTTCGTGACATCTACGCCCGGCCGGCCTCCGGTGATACCACCCGCCTGACGGTTGCGGCCGGTGCTTTCGACGAGTATATGCCGGCGCTCTCCCCCGATGGTCGCTGGATCGCCTACGTCTCGGTCGAATCGGGACGGGAGGAGGTGTATGTCCGTCCCTTCCCGGAGACCGACCGGGCGCGGTGGCAGGTCTCGACCGCCGGCGGCTCGGGGCCGGCGTGGTCGCATTCGGGTCGCGAGTTGTTCTACGTCGACCGCGTCGACAGTCTCATCGCCGCGAACGTCAGCGGCGCCACAGACTTCCAGGTCACCTCCCGGCGGGCGCTGTTCGGCACCGGGCCGTTCCGGCTGCTGCCGTTCCATCGCTCGTACGAGGTCAGCCCCGACGACCGCTCTTTCCTCATGTTCCAGCGCTCTGGGGCGGTCGGCGCCGAGGCCAACCGGCTGACCGTGGTGCTCAACTGGTTCGAGGAGCTGGCGAACAGGCCCGGGAAGGCCCCGTGAGCGTAATGTCAGCGGTATGGGAAGCGTTCTGCCCCGTGCTCACGAATATCTCACCGCAAAGGCGCGAAGCCCGCGAAGGATGCGGTAGCGGACGGCTCGCGCTCGCGGTTCCTCAGGGCGGAGCTGGAGCTCGAACGGGGCGACACCACGGTGGCCCGGGGGCTGTACCGGGGCTTCGACGAGAGCTGGAGTCCCTGGGACATCTACCACCGGGCCATCGCCTACCAGCGGCTCGGTGAGATCGCCGAGCCCCAGGGTCGGGTGGCCGATGCGATCACCTATTACTCCCGTCTGGTCGAGCTGTGGCGGGACTGCGACCCCGCGCTGGTCCCGAAGCGCACCGAGATTCAGCAGCGCCGGAACCCCTTGCTGGCGCGCCAGGGATGACACGGCGAGCCACCCTCTCCTTATTATTTATTGCTATTCCATGACCTCCGCCCTCAGGCCGTTCGTCGCCCTGTACGCACTCATCACCTTGCCGCTCGCCGCCCAGGCTGGCCCGGGGCATGGCGTCACGCTGGAGGCCGCCTATGTGGGCGACGTGATCGGCACGGCGGCAGGTGGACTGCGTCGTGACGCCGTCTATCTCGACAACCTCGACCTCAAGCTGCATCTCGAAGGGGCCAGACTGTTGGGCTGGCCCGGAGCACTGGGGTTCATCTATGTGCTCTCCAACCGGGGCGACAGCCCGGAGACGGTCGTCGGCGACGCCCAGGGCGTGAGCAACATCGCCGCGCCACGGGCCTGGCGGCTGTACGAAGCGTGGGTGCAGCAGAACCTGCTGCGGGGGCGCATCTCCCTTCTGGCGGGGCTGTACGACCTCAACACCGAGTTCGACGTCATCCAGTCTGCCGGCCTTTTTCTCAACGGCTCCTTCGGCATGGGCGCCGAGTACGGCAACAGCGGCCGCAACGGACCATCGATCTTCCCCGTGACATCGTTAGGCCTCCGGGTGAAGTACAAGCCTCGCCCCACATTCTACCTCGAGGGGATTCTCGCCGATGGCGTGCCGGGTGATACCGCCCGGCCCGCGGCTACCCGGGCATCGCTGGGTGGCGGCGATGGAGCGCTGCTGGCGGTGGAAGCCGCCCTGCTCCTCGGTGCCGCCGAGCGCCCGGAGGCGTTGACCCACCGGGTCGAGGCCCGGAACCGGAGCCGACGAGCGGGCCGGGGACAACCGGCGGTGAGCTACAGCGGCAAGGTCGCGCTGGGCGGCTGGCTCTACACCGGACGGTTCGACGACCTGTCGGCCATTCCGGGTCCCGGAACGCCGCCGACGGTTGCGGGCAGTTACGGCATCTACGTGCTGGCGGAACGCACGCTCTACCGGGAGCCTGGTGGGGATCAGGGTTTGACGGTGTTCGGCCGTGCCGGGGTGGCGCGGGCGCGAGTCAACCGCTTCGCCGCGTACACCGGGGGGGGCGCCGTGTACGCCGGCATCATCCCCGGGCGGCCGCACGACGAGTGCGGGGTCGCGGTGGCGGTGGCCTTCAATAGCAGCGCGTACCGGGACCTGATGGCTTTGCAGGGCTCTCGACCGGACGCCGCCGAGACCGCCGTGGAGCTGACCTACCGCGCCCAACTCCTTTCCTGGCTCGCGCTGCAGCCGGATGTGCAGTACGTGGTCAACCCCGGCACTGTCCCGGGGCGGCCCAACGCCTGGGTGGTCGGGCTTCGCGGCGAAGTCGCGTTCAGGTGGCGTCCATAAGTGATGAGACGGCGAGCGCCTCGCTCGGGATTCGGGCTCGCGGGAGCGTCGGCAAGCCTGCATCTTCAGTTCCAGTGACTACTGACCTGGAGAACCTCACCGCTGTTCCAGCCAACCGCGACCGCCGAACGCGGGAGCTGGGGCGGACTCGTGCTGAGCCAATATCTCACCGCAAAGGCGCGAAGAGCGCGAAGAGCGCGAAGGAACCGCGACATTCCTTCGCGTTCTTGGCGCCTTCGCGGTCGAAAGCTGTGACCGTGGTCGAAGCGGAATGCAACCGTGAGTAACGTCGCTGGCCGCCTCGCGGTCGCCCCTACGGGGACGCCCGCCGTCGAGGTCGCACCGTGAGCCTGGAGCGCCTCAGGACTAGCCTCGCCGACCGCTACCGCCTCGAGCGGGAACTGGGCCAGGGCGGCATGGCCACGGTCTACCTCGCCCACGACCTCAAGCACGACCGCAAGGTCGCCCTCAAGGTGCTGCGCCCAGAGCTCGCGGCGGTGATCGGTGCCGAGCGGTTCCTCGCCGAGATCAAGACCACGGCCAATCTCCAGCACCCCCACATTCTGGCCCTGTTCGACTCCGGCAAGGTGACCGAAGGTCATCCCGAGCAGGGCGAAGGATCCAGCACCGTTTTCTATGCCATGCCCTACGTCGAGGGGGAGAGCCTCCGCGATCGTCTGACCCGCGAAAAACAGCTCTCCATCGATGACGCTGTCCGGATCGCGAAGGAAGTGGCAGACGCATTGCAGTATGCTCATGCGCATGGCGTGATCCACCGCGACATAAAGCCGGAAAACATCATGCTGCACGGCGGGCACGCGCTGGTGGCCGACTTCGGCATCGCGCTGGCGGCGGCTGCCACCGGTGGCGCCCGGATGACCGAGACCGGGATGTCGCTCGGTACGCCCCACTACATGAGCCCCGAGCAGGCGATGGGGGAACGCACCCTCGATGCCCGGTCCGACATCTACGCCCTCGGCTGCGTGCTGTACGAGATGCTGACCGGAGAGCCGCCCTTCAGCGGTCCGACGGCGCAGTCGATCGTGGCCAAGGTGATGACGGAGAAGCCGGCGCGAATCGTGGCCCGGCGGGACCGGGTGCCCGCCAACGTGGAAGAGGCGGTCCTGACCGCGCTCGAGAAGCTGCCGGCGGACCGGTTCGCCTCCGCCGCCCAGTTCGCCGAGGCGCTCGGGAGAAGCGACTTCGTCCCTCGGCATACCCGGGAAGCGCCCGCCGCCACCAACCCACGCGCGCGGCTGGTTGCGGCCTTGCCGTGGGCGCTGGTCGTCCTCACCGCCCTCGCAGCCGTCTGGGCTTGGCGCCGCCCGGTGCGGGGCGCGGGCATGCAGGAGATAGTCGTCTCCAGCATCACGCTCCCCGATTCCGCTCCGCTCGCCTTCATCGGGACCGCGCCCTACGGCATTGGGAGGACGGCGCTGGCGCTCTCCGCCGACGGCGCCACGCTGGCCTATGCGGCCCAGCGGGGGTCCACGACCCAGATCTACCTCCGGCCGATGGACCAGGACACGGTGTATCCCCTGGCCGGCACCGAGGGTGCCTGCTGCCTCTTCTACTCTCCGGACGGCGCCTGGCTGGCCTTCCTGGTGCGCGACCAGCTCAGCAAGGTTCGGATCGGCTTCGCCGGATCCCCAATCCCGATCACGACCGCCAACAGCTTCATGAACGCGGACTGGGGCGACGATGGCTGGATCGTCGTCACCGACCTGCAGGGCAGGCGCAGCGTCCGTATCAACGCCGAGACCGGCGCCCGGGAGGACCTGCAAATAGCGATGGCCAATCCGAGGGTGCTCCCAGGCGCCCGCGGCATCCTCTCCAACGACAGCCTCTACATCCCCGCGCGGCACCAGCGGCGGGGACTCCTCGCGTCTGGAACCGACACGCATTACGCACCGGCCGGCTTTCTCACGTATGCGCACCGGGGCCAGCTCTGGGCGGTGCCGTTCGACCTGCCGAAACTGCGGGTGACCGGTGAGCCGCTGGCCGTCCTCCCGCACCTCCGCACGGAATCGATCTTCGGCGGCGCGCAGTATTCCTTCGCCAGAAGCGGGCTGCTGGTCTACGCCGCCGGTGGAACCAACGAGTTGAGCCGACTTGTCGTCCGCCAGCAGTCAGGTCGGGTGGACACGCTCCCATTCGAACCCGCCCTGTTCGGCTGCCTCAAGCTCTCGCCCGATGGGACGCGCCTAACCACCCGCGTCGCCGACCCGACGACCGGGCAGTGGGACTTGTGGATCTACGACCTGACCCGCGGCACGCGTCTGCGCCTGACCTCCACCGGCGGGGCACCCTGTCCCAGCTGGACCCCGGACGGTCGAGTCGCCTATATCGCTTCCTCCGGCGACAAGACCGTGCTGTACGCCCAGAGTGCGACCGGGCGGGAGAGCCCGACCGTTGTGGCGACCCTCACGGTTCATCCCACACCGTCCGCACCGGGATGGTCCCCTGATGGGAAGCGGGTGGCCCTGGTCGTCCCGCGCGATTCCGCCGGGACGGACGTCGTCGTGATCGAGCTGGACAGCGGAGCCGCCGTGCGCCCGGTGGCCTCGGCCCCCGCCCTCCAGTGGGGAGGCACCTTCTCTCCGGATGGCCGCTGGATCGCGTATTCCTCCAGCGAGTCGGGAGCGGACGAGGTCTACGTGCAGCCGTATCCCCCGAGCGGCCAGCGGTGGCGCATCTCGCGGAACGGCGGTGAGGAGCCGCTGTGGACCCGCGGCGGGACCGCGCTGGTCTACCGCATCGGCCAGGAGTGGTGGACCGTGCGGGTGACCACGGCAGGGCAGTTCTCTGCCGGCGAGCCCGAACTACTGGCCCGGGGACCCTGGGTCAATGTCTCCGGCGTCGAGTACGCCGTGTCGTCGGACGGCGAACGGCTCTACCTGCTCGCGCCGGCCGCCGGGCCGGCCACCACCACCCGGCTCACGGTGATCACCAACTGGTTCACGATGCTCACGGAGCTTTCGCGGCGAGCAGGCCATGACTGACGCCCTCACCCGGCTCACGACCGCATTAGCTGACCGCTACACCATCGAGCGCGAGCTGGGCCAAGGTGGCATGGCCATGGTCTACCTCGCCGACGACCTCAAGCACGACCGTAAAGTGGCGGTCAAGGTCCTGCGCCAGGAGCTCGCGGCGGTGATCGGCGCGGATCGGTTTCTCACTGAGATCAAGACGACCGCGGCGCTCCAGCACCCGCACATTCTGCCGCTGTTTGACTCGGGCGCGGCCGATGGCTTCCTCTTCTATGTCATGCCCTTCATCGAGGGCGAGACCGTCCGCGACCGGCTGAACCGCGAGAAGCAGCTCCCAATCGCCGATGCCGTGCGCATCGCCTCGGAAGTGGCCGCCGCCCTCGACTACGCCCACCGCCATAACGTGATCCACCGGGACATCAAGCCCGAGAACATCCTGCTGCACGACGGCTCGGCCCTGGTGGCCGACTTCGGCATCGCGCTGGCGGCCAGCAAGGCGGGCGGCTCCCGGATGACCGAGACCGGGATGAGTCTCGGCACGCCGCATTACATGAGCCCCGAGCAGGCGATGGGGGAACGGGAAATCACCGCTCGCTCGGACGTGTACGCACTGGGCTGCGTGCTGTACGAGATGCTGGTGGGAGAGCCACCGTTCATGGGCCCCAGCGCCCAGGCGATCATCGCCCGGGTCGTGACCGAGACCCCGCGTTCGCTCGCCGTGCAGCGGCACACCGTCCCGGCGCATGTCGAGGCGACGGTGTTCACGGCGCTGGAAAAGCTGCCGGCCGACCGGTTCGGCACGGCCGCCGAGTTTGCCGCCGCCTTGGCCAACCCGAGTGCCACGGCGGTGCGCCCCAGTCTGCCGCCGGTGGCCGCCGGGCGACGGCGGGGCTGGCTCCTCGGGGGCGTTGCCGCCGTCCTCACTCTTGTCGCCGGCCTGGTCATCGGTGGACGCGGCGGTGATACCGGCAGTGTGCGCCCGACCGATGTGGTCCGCGCCACCCTGACCTTCGGTGACAGTGTTGCGATTCGGGCCATACCCAATGTGCGACTGGCCATCGCCCCGTCGGGGCGCCGGGTGGCCTTCGTCGGCCCCGATGGCGCGGGCACCCAGCTCTGGGTCCGGGAGCTCGACCAGGCAGCGGCGCGTCCACTGCCGGACACCAAGGGAGCGATTGACCCGTTCTTCGCGCCGGACGGGGAATCGATCGGGTTCTTCACCGGGTCCGGGGCGCAGGCTGCGCTCAAGGTGATCTCCGTGAAGGGCGGAGTGGCCCGCATCCTGGTGCCGGATTCGGTGGCGGATTACGGTGGTGGGGACTGGGGCGACAACGGCCAGATCTATTTCACCCAGGCCACCCGGGGCCTGGCCCGGGTCTCGGCATCGGGCGGGGCGGTGACCAGGATTTCGCGACCCGACACCTCCGGCGGGAACACCGAGCATGACTTCCCGGATGTGCTCCCCGGCAGTCGGCATGCGGTCGTGATGCTGTGGAGAGGCTCGATCGGCTCCAATCACATCGGCGTCATCGATCTCAAAACGGGGGCCGTCACCGACCTGACCGAAGGGACCTATGCCCGGTACGTCGCCCCCGGGTTCCTGGCCATCGGGACCGCGGACGGCCAGCTCCTCGCGGCCCGATTCGATCCCCGCATCGCGCGACTCACTGGTACTCCGGTGGCGATTATCCAGGGTGTCCAGCGTGAAACCAGCAACGGCACAGTGCAGTTCGCCGTCTCCCTCACCGGCAGCCTGGTATACCAGGAGGAGTCCGGCGGTCGTGACGGTCTGGTCTGGGTGGATCGGAGCGGCAAGAAGACCCTGGTGGACAGCTCGATGAAGGGCGCCTTCCCGGACCTGGCGCTTTCACCCGACGGCACCCAGATCGCCGTGACCCAGGCGGGGGCGGGGGAGAGCCAGATCTGGGTCAAGCAGCTGACCACGGGAGGATTCAGCCGCCTGTCCTTCGATGTCAGCAATGCTTCGCGACCGGTCTGGACGCGGGATGGTCGCAAGGTGGCGTTCCTCGCCGCCCGGGATGGCCGGCGGACCTCCTGGGTCAGACGGGCAGACGGCAGTGACAGCGTGCAGCCGGCCAGTCCCGGCGATACTCGGCTGGATGAGATCGCCATCGATCCGCTGGACCGATTCACGCTGTTCCGGACCGAGGGCGGCGGCGTAGGTAGCCGTCGCCTGCTGGTCGTCGAGAACGGCAAAGACACCGTTCCCCGGATCCTGATACAGTCGCGATTCGATCACTACGCCGTGACCCTCTCGCCTGACGGGCACTGGTTGGCGTACGTATCGCAGGAATCGGGAGTACCGGAGGTCTACGTGCGACCCTTCCCGAGCGTCGATTCGGCGCGTTTCGCCATTTCGGTGGGCGGCGGCATGGAACCGTTGTGGCGACGGGACGGCACCGAACTGTTCTTCCGCACCGCCCGCGGCGAGGTGTTCTCGGTCCCCGTCACCACCGGTCGCCGGTTCGACCACGGCACGCCCAGATCGCTGTTCTCCGATCCCAGCTTGTCACAAAACGCGTACTACCGTGCCTACGACATCCACCCGGACGGAAAGCGATTCCTGATGGTGAGCTCGGCCGGCGGGGACGCGACCGACCTGAACGTGATCTTCAACTGGCGGGCCGAGCTGGAGCGGCTCAAGGAGACGCCGAAGTGATGGCGCCGCGCGACCGCCTCGCGAGTGCGCCCGCGACTGAAGTCGCGGCTCGGCCACTGTCGCTCAAGCGACCCGCCAGAACCAGAGGTCACTTCAGTGACAGACGCCGAGCCGCCGCTTCAGCGGCGAGCCCATCAACGCCGGGAGCGGAGGACCAGTGAGCAATCCGGCCGACCGTCTCGGCGCCGCGCTCGCCGACCGCTACACCATCGAGCGGGAACTGGGCCAGGGGGGCATGGCAACCGTCTACTTGGCGCACGATCTCAAGCACGATCGCAAGGTCGCCATCAAGGTGCTGCGGCCGGAACTCGGCGCCACGCTCGGCCCGGAGCGTTTCCTGCAGGAAATCCGGGTCGCCGCGAAGCTGCAGCATCCGCACATCGTCGGCCTGCTGGACTCGGGGGTCTATGCCGACCCCGGGGGCGGAGCCGAGCTTCGCCCCTACTACGTGATGCCCTACGTGGAAGGGGAAACCCTGCGCGACCGGCTAGCCCGAGGCGGGCCGCTGCCGCTGGCCGAGACCGTGCGGCTCACGATCGAGATCGCCGACGCGCTGGCCAAGGCGCACAAGGCGGGTGTGGTTCATCGCGACATCAAGCCGGAAAACATCCTCCTCGCCGACGGGCATGCGCTGGTCATGGATTTCGGCGTGGCGAAGGCGCTGGCGTCAAGCCAGCGTCCTGAGCAGCCGAAGGATGCGAAGGACCCCCGCCCCCTCACGACGCTGGGCGTGACCATCGGCACGCCGGCGTACATGGCGCCGGAGCAGGTCGCCGCCGATCCGCACGTCGACCACCGCGCCGATATCTACGCGCTCGGCCTGGTGACCTACGAAATGCTCGCCGGCGGATCGCCGTATTCCGCCACCACGCCCCAGCAGCAGATGGCAGCGCACGTGACGCAGCCGCCGGCACCGATCCAGGGCAAACGCCCCGACTGTCCCGACGCCTTGAATGCAGTCGTAATGAAATGCCTGGCCAAGAGTCCCGCCGAACGCTGGTCGACGGCGGAGGAGATCGTCGCCCAGCTGCGGGCCGTCGAGGTCACCGGGCCGCACCGGGCCTCCTTAGGACCGCGGTGGCGCGCGGCCGGGATCGGTGCGGTCATCCTGGTCGTCGTCGCGGTACTCATGGGCAGACGCCTGACAAAATCAGCCACCGATGCGGCGGGGGGGGACAGCACCGTGGGAGTGATGCTGTTCGACAACCTCACCCACGACACCGCCTACGCCTATCTCGCCGACGGGCTGGCCTCGGAGATCGCCACCAGCCTGGCACGGGTGCCGCGACTCGAGGTGCGGAGCCCCGGCGCCGTCCGCAGCGCGCAACGTGGCGGCGAGGCCGATCCGCGGGTGATCGGTCGCCGGCTGGATGTGCGCAACGTGGTGGAGGGAGAGTTTCAGCGTGGCGGTGACAGAATCCGGATCGCGGTCCGGCTGGTGGCCGTGCCAAGTGGCACCCAGCGCTGGGGTGACTCGTGGACCCGGCCGATCAACGACCTGCTCGCGGTGCAGGAGGAGATCGCCCGCGCCGTAGCCACGGCCATCGCCGGGAAGCTGCTGCCGCAAGAGCAGTCGGTGCTGGCGGTCCGGGTTACCAGCGACCCCGAGGCGTACGACCACTTCCTCCGCGGGAACTTCCTGTTGGCGA
Source organism: uncultured Gemmatimonadales bacterium (assembly GCA_963709905.1). Classification (GTDB taxonomy): domain Bacteria; phylum Gemmatimonadota; class Gemmatimonadetes; order Gemmatimonadales; family GWC2-71-9; genus JADJOM01. The sequence continues at coordinate 731,918 of CAVPYI010000001.1, read as the reverse complement.
GCCGGAGCCCGGGCGGAACCGCAGGGGCCATTACCGAATACACCGCGGCGCTGCGCGGTGACTCCAGCTTCACGCAGGCCGAGGCGCGAGTCGCGCTGGCCTATGCCCTGTATGCCGCCTGGGGGTGGGACTACCCCGGGCTATCATCAGACAGCCTGATCACCCTCGGCACCCAGGCAGCGGATCGGGCCTTGACGCGTGACTCCAGCTCGGCCGACGGCTGGATGGCGCGCGGGCTGCTGCGCTATCTGCGCCAGCCGCGAACCCTGGACGGCGCACTGCCGGCACTACGGCGGGCGACGGAACTCGATCCCCGAAACGCCGAGGCGTGGCAGCAGTACGGGGCGGCCATGATGTTCACGGGACAGTTTGAGGCTTCGACGGTCTCCTACCGGCGCGCCCTGGCGCTCGAGCCCGGTCGGGCAGTGACCTGGAATGAACTGGCCTCCGCGTACGTCCTGCTGCACCGCGAAGCGGAAGCCATGGCCGCGTACGACAGCGCCGTGGCAGTGGATCCAAACTTCTACCCTGCCTACGCCGGGCGCAGCCGCCTGCGGCTGCGTGGCGGCGACCGCGCCGGGGCCCGGGCCGACGCCGAGGCCGCGTTGCGGGTGAGTCCGCCCGGCGAGGAGTACTGGGGGCTCGCGCCGCTCGGCGCCCTCGCCGCCGTCGAGGCAGACACCGCCAAGGCCCGCGGCTTGATGGCTCAGGCCATCGCGCCTTTTGCCAAGCGACCATTCGGGGCGGTGCCCGCGTGGGCCGTGATCTTTGGTCTGGTGGCGGCCGGCCAGCAGGACCAGGCGCTCTCCTGGCTGGAACGCGCCACCCCGCGGGGGGCATTGCTCTGGTGGGGCATGCAGTACCCCGAGCTCGACCCCCTGCGCCGTGATCCGCGGTTCGAGCGGGTGATGGCCGAGAGCCGGCCGTCGGAGATCCGGTGACATCGCACCGCAAAGACGCGAAGGGCGCGAAGGAACAGCGACGTTTTCTTCCCGTTCTTGGCGCCTTCGCGGTCGAAAGCCGTGACCATGGTGCAAGCGGAATGCGACCGTGAGTGAGATCACTAGCCGCCGCGCGGTCGTCCCTACGGCGTCTCCCTCCGTCGAGGTCGCACCGTGAGCCTGGAGCGCCTCAGGGCAAGCCTCGCCGACCGCTACACCATCGAGCGGGAGCTTGGTCAGGGGGGCATGGCAACCGTCTACCTCGCCGAGGACCTCAAGCATCATCGGAAGGTCGCCCTGAAGGTGTTGCGCCCCGAGCTGGCCGCGGCGCTGGGCCCCGAGCGCTTCCTCCGGGAGATCGAAACCACCGCCAATCTCCGACACCCGCACATCCTCCCCCTGTACGATTCCGGACAGGCGCCAGATGCCACCGGAGCCTTCCTTTATTATGTCATGCCCTACGTGGAAGGCGAATCGCTGCGCGACCGGCTGAATCGCGAGAAGCAGCTGCCTGTCGACGACGCGCTGCGGATCGCCCGCGAGGTGGCCGACGCCCTGAGCTACGCCCACGGCCGCCAGGTCGTGCACCGCGACATCAAGCCCGAGAACATCCTGCTGGAGAGCGGCCACGCGGTGGTAGCCGACTTCGGCATCGCCAGGGCGGTGAGCGCCGCCGGCGGCGAGCGGCTCACCGAAACCGGGCTGGCGGTAGGGACGGTGCAGTACATGAGCCCGGAACAGGCGGCGGGTGAGAGCGACCTGGACGGACGCAGCGACCTCTACGCCCTGGGCTGCGTGCTGTACGAGATGCTGGCGGGGCAGCCGCCCTTCAGCGGGCCCACGGCGGAGAGCATCGTGCGCCAGCACCTGACGGCCAACCCGCCACCCATCACCCAACTGCGACCCATCGTGCCGCCGGAGGTTACCACCGCCCTCCAGCGTGCGCTCGCCAAGGCCCCGGCCGACCGGTTCAATCCGGTCGCCCAGTTTGCCGACGCGTTGCGGCCCGGCACGGGCGCGCCTGCCGTCCCGGCCGCGCCGGTTGGCCATCCCACCCGCCGATCGCTGGCCGTCTGGTTGCCGCTCGTGGCCGTGGTGGTGCTCGCACTTGGCGCCCTGTTCTTCTGGCGAGGTGGAGTCGGTGCTGGTGCGCCGGAGTCGGCCTCCATCGCGGTGCTTCCGTTCGCCGACCTGAGTGCTGACCGGGCCAACGCCTATCTCGGCGACGGCATGGCCGAGACCCTCATCAATGCCCTGGCCAATGTGAAGGGGCTGAGCGTGGCCGCTCGGACCTCCGCCTTCTCTTTCCGGGACCGGGCCCAGGACGTCCGCGAGATCGGCCGGCAGCTCGGCGTGGCCACCGTGCTCGAGGGTAGCATTCAGCGCTCGGGAGAGCGGCTTCGAGTCACCGCCCAGCTCATCAAGACCTCCGACGGCCTGCATCTCTGGTCGCAGAACTTCGACCGCGACGTGGGTGACATCTTCGCCGTACAAGACGAAGTTGCGCTCGCCGTCGTGACGGCACTCCGGGGCCAGCTGCTCGACCGGACCCCCGGGCCGGGTCCGGGCACCCGGGATCCGGCGGCGTACGACGCCTATCTCCAGGGGCGGTTCTTCTGGAACAAGCGAGCGGTGGCGGAGCTTGACCGGGCCATCGGCTTCTTCAACCAGGCCATCGCACTGGACTCGACCTATTCCCAGGCGTGGGCCGGCCTGGCCGATGTGTACGTCGTGCGTCCCTTCTACAGCCTGGTGCCGTCGGCGGAATTCATGCCGAAGGCGCGTGAGGCGGCCGAGCACGCGTTGGCCCTGAACCCCGACCTCGCCGAGGCGCATGCAACCCTCGGATACGCGCTCACTACGTATTACTGGGACTGGGCGGCCGCCGAAGACGCGTTCCGTCGGGCGATCGAACTCAATCCGGGTTACGCGACGGCGCACAAGTGGTACACCGACCTGCTCATGATGCTGGGCCGGCCGGATGAGGCGTTCCGGGAGGTGCAACTGGCCCGGCGGCTCGACCCGCTGTCGTCCAACGTGCTCACCATCCTCGGTGAGTGGTTCGAGCACGACGGCCAGCTGGACTCGGCGCTGACACAGTACCAGAAGGTGCTTGACATCGATCCCGGGATGCCGCTCGCCCTCGAGAAGGCCGAGCGCCTCCACTGGCATCGGGGGGAGGCGGAGCGTTCCTTCGTACTTCGCGCTCGGCTGGAAGCCGAATCCCCCCGCATCGCGCCACCCACCGCAGAGCTGCGCCGCGCGTATGCCGCCGGCGGGCGGACCGCGCTCCTGCGGGCCCAGCTGGCGGCGCCGATCGCTCGCCGCCTGCCCACCGAGCGGGCGGGCTGGCACGCGGAACTGGGCGACCTCGACGCGGCCTTCGCGGATCTGGAGCAGGCGTTCGCCGCGCGCGACACTCGGCTTCCCTACGTCACCTATTTCCCCGAGTTCACCCCGCTCTGGAGCGATCCGCGCTGGGCCGCGCTGCGGCAGCGGATGGGGCTACCTCCGGCCGGGCGGGTCAAGGGGCCCGCGGCCACTGGAAGCGGCTCGTGAGAGCGCTCCGCGATTACGCAGCTTGCGTAACGCACATTGCGAACTATGTTGAGAGGTGACCAAATCCTTCCCTCTCGGCGCCCGCAATCCCTTCGAGTTCGGCCGCGAGCTCGGCCCCGACGAACTGGTCGACCGCGAACCGGAGCTGGCCGCCATCGAGCGGGTGGCCGCCAACCGGGGCAAGCTGTTCTTCATCGGCCCCCGCCGATACGGCAAGACCTCCATCCTCAATGCCGTCGAACAGCGGCTCACCGCCCGCGGGGCGGTGGTGCTCCGCTACGACGCCGAGGCCTACGAAAGCCTGAGACTGCTGGCCCAGGCGCTGCTCACCGGCGCCGCCCGGAAGCTCACCGGCCCGGTGGCCAAGGCCGGCAACGTCATCGGGAAGTTCTTCGGACGCCTGAAGCCGGACGTGAGCCTCGACCTGGCGGACCAGAAGATCACCGTCCGGCTGGCAACCGGGGCCGGGGCCCGGGTCGCCGAGCTGCCGATCCTCACCGAGGTGCTGGACGGCATCGAGCGCCTGGCGAAGGGTCGGAAGAAGCCGGTGCTGGTCATCCTCGACGAGTTTCAGCAGGTGGTGCAGGAGGGGGGAGGCGGCGGAGCGCCAGATCCGGGCTGCCATTCAGAAACACCGAAACGTCGGGTACGTCTTCGCCGGATCCAAGCGCCGCCTGCTGGCCGACCTTTCGGGCCACCCGGGGCGGGCCTTCTGGAAGCTGGGCGAGCGCCGGTTTCTCGGTCCCGTCCCCCGGGATGACTTTCGCCGGTTTCTCCGGCGCGGATTCGAGTCGGTGGGCTTCAACACCACCCCGGAAGGGATCGAGCGCATCCTCGACGCCTCCGAAGACGTGCCGTACAACGTCCAGCGGCTGGCCAGCGAATGCTGGGAGCGGCTCCGCGTGCGCGACGACCGGGTGCTGACCGCCGCTGCCGTGGACGAGGCCCTGCGGTCCGTGGTGACCAGCGAGAATCCGGCCTACACCCAGATCTGGACCAACCTCACCCGGGCCCAGAAGACCGCCCTCAAGGCCGTCATAGAGGAAAAGGGGACCGGTCTGCTGGCCCGGGCCGTCCTGCAACGATTCGGACTGGCCGCCTCCACCATGCAGCGGGCGCTCGAGAGCCTCGGCACACTCGGCATTGTCAGGCAGGACGAGGCGGCGGAGGGCATCCGGTTCCGACTGGAAGACCCCTTCTTCGCCGCCTGGTTGGGCGCGGCGCAGGAGCAGTGACGACCGCCCCCGGCTGCCCCCGCCGCGGCACGCCGTTCACCCGCGCTCTGGCCCACCGGATGCTCAATCTGGGCGGCTGGCGGGTGGAGGGCCGGCTGCCGGACGAGCCGCGCTTCGTCGTGATCGTGGCGCCGCACACCTCGAACTGGGACTTCCTCGTCTGCGTGCTGGCGATGTTCGCGACCGGGCTCCGACTCAACTGGCTCGCCAAGCGCTCGCTGTTCCACTTCCCGCTCGAGCCGGCCCTGCGGTGGCTCGGTGGCGAGCCGATCGACCGCACCGCACGGCAGGGTACCGTGGAGCTGGCGATCGCGCGCTTCCGGGAGCGCGAGCAATGGGTGCTGGGCATCTCGCCGGAGGGCACCCGCAAACGGGTAGAGGAATGGAAGACGGGGTTCCACCGCATCGCCGCCGGCGCCGGAGTGCCTATCGTCCCGATGTGGATCGACTATTCGCGGCGGGTATTCGGGCTGGGCACGCCGGGGCGGCCCACCGGAGAGCTGGACGCCGATGTGACGGCGCTCCGCTCGCTGTTCAGGAAAGAGATGGCACTGCGCCCCGCCAAGTTCGCCGAGCCCAGCCTGCCCTCGACCGGCCACGGCACTACTGCCGGCGAGTGACCGTCTCCCGCCCTGGCCGCGTCAGGGCTCTGCCCCGAGCGCCCCGAGTGCGCGGAGTTGCCGCCCGAACTCCCGGCGGCCAAGTTACGCCCATGTCCACGCCGGTCCTGGAGCTGCAACGGCAACTGATCCGGGCCATGACCCCGGAGCAGAAGATCGGGGCGAGCGAGGCTCTCTGGGCCGCCGCCTGGGAACTCAAGGCCGCCTGGATCCAGCAGCAACAGCCTGAACTGGACCAATCGGAAGTAACGGAGGCGGTGCGGCGGTGGTTCCGTGACGCCGCCGGCTGACCTCCATCGGCGGCTCCTGAGCCCGCTCAACCAGACAGGCATCCCGTACATGGTCACGGGGGGCCTGGCCGCGATCATTTACGGCGAGCCCCGGCTCACCAACGACGTCGACATCGTTCTGCAGCTTTCGGTCGGTGACGCCGGACGTCTTGCCAAGGTCTTTCCGCCGTCGCGCTACTACCTCCCACCCCCGGAGACCATCCGGGAGGAGGCTGCACGGTCGGCGCACGGGCACTTCAACATCCTCGATCTCGAGACTTCGCTCCGCGCCGACATCTACTGCCTGGGGGACGATCCGCTGGGGGCTTGGGGAATGAGCCGGCGACGGGAGCTCCCAATCGGCGACGAGACCATGTGGGTCGCCCCGATCGAGTACGTCATTCTGCTCAAGCTCCGGTACTCGAGGGAGTCGGGCTCCGATCGCCACCTCAACGATATCCGGGCGATGTGCCGGATCAGCGGCGAGCTGATCGATCGGGGAGCCCTCGACGGCTGGATCGAACGGCTTGGCCTGGCGGCTGAGTGGCGGAGGGCCGTGCTGCCCTGACTGGTGGCCCACGATCCGGTTCAGGTCGCGAAAGAGGATGGAGGCGCGCGACATCCATAACCTCTGGCGCCTTCCGGCATGGTATCGCAGCGTACCAGGGCTACCTCCTGCTCTGCTCCAACCCCGACCCGAGACGTGACCGTCTCCCGCCCTGGCCGCGTCAGGGTCCAGCCTCGAGCGCCAGCGCCACGCCGTTGGTCCAGCCGAATCCATCCTGCGCGGGGTACTCCCCGCCGCCGGCCCGACGGGTGATGTCCACCACGTCGTACTTCTCCACCATCCGGCCGGTCGCTTCGTAGGTGCGCCGGTTGATGGCGAGCCACCGATCTCGCGCCGTGTCGGCCAGGTCCGCGGCGCCGTAGCGGCGCACCCCTTCGATCGCCATCCACTGGAGGGGCGGCCAGCCGTTAGGCGCATCCCACTGCTGGCCTGAGGCGATCAAGGTGGTGACGAAGCCGCCGGGCCGGAGAAAGTCCCGGGCCAGCCGGTCGGCTACGGCCCGCCCCTGCTCTGCCGTTGCCAGCCCGAAGTACAGTGGTACTGTCGCGGCCAACGTTGGGCGGTCGGTTACCCGCTCGCCGCTCTGCCAGCGCACATCGTAGAAGAAGCCGCTGGCGGAATCGTACGTGGCCGCGAGCAGGCTCCGGCGGCGGTCTTCGGCGGCCGCAGCGAACCGGCGGGCGACGCCCGCGTCGCCGGCCCGTCCACGGGCGCTCCGCAGTGCGGCGATCAGCCGCTCGGTGTTGTACAGCAGGCTGTTGAGATCCACGGGGACGAGTTCGGTGGTCTCCAGCGACCGCAGGTCCGCCGGGTCACGCATCCAGCGGCTGGAGAAGTCCCAGCCGCTCTCGGCGGTCGCCCGGATGTTGCGATAGAACGCCTCGCGCCGGCCCACGGGCAGGCGCTCGGCCAGCTCGAAATCCTCTCGATACGATTCCGGCCGCGGCTCGGGCCGGTTGTCCCAGTAGCGGTTGAGGACAGCGCCTCCGGGCAGCCGCGCTACTCGGCGGTACGCCTCACCCGGCGCCAGGCGCTCCGCGCCGTCCATCCAGAACGCGTGCTCGGCCTCCAGGGCCTCGAGAAAACGCAGCGCCTGCGCCGTGTCGGCGGCGCGGGCGTAGAGCCCAACCATGGCAGCGAAGAATGGCGGCTGGCTGCGGCTGAGATAGTAGGTGCGGTTGCCGTTGGGGATGTGCCCGAACCGCTCGATAAGCCAGGCAAAGTTGTCGAGCATGTCGCCCACCAGGTCGGTCCTGCCGCTCTGGACGAGCCCCAGCATCGTGAAATACGAATCCCAGTAGTACACCTCGCGGAACCGTCCGCCGGGCACCACGTACCGGTGCGGGAGCGGAATCAGTGAAGAGGGCCGGCTGGCCTCCGGCGGCGGGCCGCGGATGAGGGTCGGCCAGAGCGAGCGGATGTGGGCATCCATGTCCACGGCGGTGTCGGTGCGGAAGGCGTCGCCCGTCGGCGCCGGGTCGGCGAAGTGGCTCGACACGAACGCCCGGAGGTCGAAGCCAGCGTCGGCGCGGGTGCGGATGTAGTCCGCGGCGATTCGGGACGGAGGAGCGAGCGGCCGGGCATCGACGAACGTCTTCGAGTCGGCATAGATGCCGGACAGTTGGACCGCTTGGAACAGCGAGCCGAGGTCGTGCGCCGGATCGTAGAGGCTCGCCCTGAGCGCCGCCGAAGGAGCGGTGGAGTCGGCGCGCTGGGGAGCAGCGGCGGTCCGGGGAGCGCCGGTGCGGCATCCGGCGGCGAGCGCCGCCGCCAGGAGCAGGATCGTCGCTGGCATCCGGCGGGCGAGGCGAGACATGCGGGAAGATGCACGCGGCCGCGGCGGGGCCGCTACCATCGGGCACGATCGGCCGCCGGGCCGGACAGCACTTACGCCTTCCCGCACTGTGGGGCATCTTGGGTAGTGCCCTGCCTGAGAATCCCTATCGTGACCGGCGCGAGCCCCCTCGCCGCCCTTTCTTCGGCGCCGCTCTCCGTCGAGATCGTCCGTTGAGTCTGGAGCGCCTCCGCACGGCCCTGGCGGACCGCTACCGTATCGAGGGGGAGCTGGGTGCGGGCGGTATGGCCACCGTGTATCTGGCCGCGGACCTGAAACACGATCGCAAGGTCGCCCTCAAAGTCCTCAAGCCCGAACTCGCCGCCGTCATCGGCGCCGAGCGCTTCGTGGTGGAGATCAAGACCACCGCGGCCCTGCAGCATCCCCACATCCTGCCGCTGTTCGACTCCGGCACCGCCGACAGCTTCCTCTATTACGTCATGCCCTACATCGAGGGCGAGACCCTCCGCACCAAGCTCGACCGCGAGACCCAACTCGGCATCGACGAGGCGGTGAAGATCACCACCGAGGTGGCCGACGCGCTCGACTACGCCCATCGCCACGGGGTGATCCACCGGGACATCAAGCCGGAGAACATCCTGCTGCACGACGGCCGGCCCATGGTGGCCGACTTCGGGATCGCGCTGGCGCTGAGTGCCGCGGCCGGCGGCCGGATGACCGAAACCGGGATGAGCCTGGGGACGCCGCACTACATGAGTCCCGAGCAGGCCACGGCCGAGAAGGAGATCACGGCGCGGAGCGACGTGTACTCCCTGGGCAGCGTGCTGTACGAGATGCTGACGGGCAACCCGCCGCATACCGGGGCCTCGGCCCAGCAGATCATCATGAAGATCGTGACCGAGGAGGCGGCCCCGGTCACGAAACTGCGCAAGTCAGTGCCGCCCAACGTGGTGGCGGCGGTGGCCAAGTCGCTGGAGAAGCTCCCGGCCGACCGGTTCGACAGCGCCAGGGCCTTCGGGGACGCCCTGGTGAACCCGGCATTCAGGACACTCGCCGCGGCCGCTGCTCACCCGCCTGCCGAGCGGGCCGGCCTGGGGTCACACCGCGTGCGGTCGTGGCTGCCCTGGGCACTGACCGGTGCCCTGGCCCTGACGTCGCTGTGGCTGGCACGGCGCGGTGGTTCGAGTGATTCCACGGGATCGATCCGCTTCAGGATGGACCTCGAGCAGGCCCAGTCATTTCCCAACACCGCTCCGGTGCTGGTAACCCCCGACGGCCGAACGGTGATCGTCTCCACCATCGCGGCAGGACAAAGCGTGCTGCTGTCGCGCCGACTCGACTCGCTCGGGGCCAGAGTCATTCCCGGCAGCGAAGGCGCCAGTCGCGCGTTTCTTTCGGCCGACGGCCGATGGGTGGGCTTCGCGGCCAACGGCAAGCTGATGAAGCTGCCCATCGAGGGTGGTACCCCGGTGGCGCTGGCCGAGGCGCGCTGGGGCGGCGGCACCTGGGGGACGGACGGGACCATCATCTATCCGCAGACCTATCAGACCGGCCTCTGGCGGGTCAGCTCAGCAGGCGGTGACGCTCGTGTAGTGACCACGCCTGACTCGGCGTCTGGGGAGCTGGCTCACTGGTGGCCACAGCTGCTGCCCGACGGACGACACGTGGTGTTCACCGCCTACCGCACACCCACGGCCCGCGCCACGATCGAGGTGCTGGACCTCGAGACCGGGGTGCGCAAGGTGCTGGTGCAAGGCGGTGTCATGGGACGCTACGCGCCGAGCGGGCACCTGCTCTTCGCAAGGGACGAGTCCATCCTGGCGGTGCCCTTCGACTTGGGGAGCCTGACCGTGACCGGCGGAGCCGTGGTGGTGGTCGCCGACGTGGCAATGAACTACTCGGATGGCTTTGCCGCCTACGACGTCTCTCCTTCCGGTACTCTGGTGGTGATGCCGACCGCGGTCGCGGGGTCCCGCTTCCAGGTGGTTGAGGTGGACCGCAGGGGCGGCGAACGCGTGCTGTTCGCCCAGCCGGACCGGTATCAGAACCCGCGCTACGCTCCGGACCCGCGCCGGATCTCCCTGGACATCAAGCCGGCCCGCGGCGCCACCGATGTCTGGGTGATGGACGCGAGTCGGGGCAGCCGCACCCGGGTGACTTCGGAGGAAGCATCGGACTTCGGGGCCCTGTGGACTCATGATGGCCGGGACCTGATCTACATGAGCGAGCGCCCCTTTTTCGAGCTGTACCGCCGGTCCGCGGATGGCAGCCGGGCCGCGGAGCAGTTGCTGGGTGGCTCCCACGATCGCATCATCGGCTCGATTTCTGCCGATGGAGGCACGCTGACGTTTGTGCTGAGCGTGTCCAACGGCTCCGATCTGTGGACGGTGTCGCTCCGCGGGACGCCGTCGCCCCGGGAGTACCTGGCCAACGGGTTCCAGCTCGGCCATCCGGCGCTCTCGCCCGATGGTCGCTGGATGGCTTATGACTCGGATGAGTCCGGGCGGGTCGAGGTATACGTGCAGTCGTTTCCGGATCCGACCGTCGGACGGCGCCAAGTGTCCAGCGGCGGTGGGTCCGAACCGCTCTGGACCCGGGGCGGCCGTGAGCTGGTGTTCCGCCGGGGAGACAGCGTCATGGCCGTGACGGTTGAGCCGGCCACCGGATCGGTCGGGACGCCCGCGAATCTGTTCGCCGGCCGGTACGATTCGACGCCCGAATGGTCCGCACCGCGCAGTTACGATGTCACTCCAGACGGTCAGCGGTTCCTGCTGCTCAAGTGGCCCGAAGCGGATGTTCGTCGGCATGTGGTGGTCACCACGGGGTGGTGGCCGGAGCTGCAGGCGCGGGTGCGGGGCGGCGGATGAGTGGCGCGTCGTCGGCTGCTGTACGACCAACATCAGCAGAGGTGACCCCCCCTACCACCGCGAAGGGGCGCAGAGGGCGACGCAACCGCGAGATTTCGTCACGTCCTGGCGGCTTCGCGGTCGCAAGTTGTGACGGTCGTGCACGCGGAATGGAAGCGTGAGCGACATCGCCGACCAGGCTTACCGCTCCTCTTGCCCGAGCGCTGCCGCGCTGCGCGGGAGCCGGTTCGGACCAGTGCCGCACCAGTCTTACCGCCTGGGCTACCTCGCCGACAATCTCAAGCGCGATCGCGACGTCCCCATCGAGGTGCTCCGGCCGGAACTCGGCCGGCGGCAGCCGGAGCGGCTCCGTCAACTCCCTCTCGCCGAGTCCGGCCCTTGCCAGCGTGTTACTCATGAGCTACGTTTGTAACACATGAAAGACTCTCATCTGACGCTGCGGCTTCCCGCCGACCTCGCCCGTGCCCTCGCGCGGTGGGCGCGGGCCCGCGGGCTCCCCAAGTCGGAGGTCGCCCGGGAGGCGGTCGCCCGCTACCTGGCGCCGGTGCCGGTCGCGCGGCCGGCTCGCCAGATCACGGCCCGCGAACTGGCCCTGCTGTGGCCGGCTCTTCCGCGCCTGAGTGCCGCTGAGGCCTCGGCCTTTGCGGCTGACCTCGGCCGGATGCGTTCGGAGCTGCCGCCGGCGCGGGCCGCATGGGAGTGATTGTCGACACCTCGCTCCTGATCGCGGCGGAGCGCGGGGCGATCCGGCTGGAAGCGCTGCTCGAATCGCTGGGCGGTGAACCGATCGGCATCGCGGCCATCACCGCCTCGGAACTGCTGCACGGTTGCCACCGGGCCGGGGATGCCGCCACCCGAACCCGGCGCGCGGCGTTCGTGGAGGCGATCCTGGACGCCGTGCCGGTGCTGCCGTTCGGTCTCACCGAAGCACGGCGGCATGCGGAGTTGTGGGCAGACCTGTCACGCGAGGGTGCGATGGTGGGCCCGCATGACATGCTGATCGGCGCCACGGCGCTGGCGCGGGGTGATACGCTCGCGACCCTCAACCAGCAGGAGTTCCACCGGATTCCGGGGCTCCGCCTGGTGGCCCTCGAGACGTTCCTGACATGACCGGATCGCCCGATCGCCTCGCCGCCCTCGCCGACCGCTACCGCATCGAGCGCGAGCTGGGTGCCGGCGGGCTCGAGCTCGCGGCTGCAGCCGCGAGCAATCCATGCGTTCGAGATGGCCCGGGACGACCGGCATTTCGTCCTGATCGGTGGCGGAGCGGCGCACTTCACCCTGATCGGCCTGCAGAACATGTTCCAGGGCTGCGGTACGACCAGTAGCAGCGGAGGTGACCCCGTCTGCCACCGCCAAGGCGCGAAGAGCGCGAAGCAACCGCGAGATTTCTTCGCGTCCTGGCGCCTTCGCGGTCGAAGGCTGTGACCGCGGTCGAAACGGAAGGCAACTATGAGTGACATCGCTGGCCGGCTCACCGCGGCCCTCACCGATCGCTATCGCATCGAGCGCGAGCTGGGTGCCGGTGGCATGGCCACCGTCTACCTGGCGGAGGACGTGAAGCACGACCGCCGGGTGGCGGTCAAGGTGCTGCGGCCCGAGCTGGCCGCCATCATCGGGGCCGAGCGCTTTCTCTCCGAGATCAAGACCACCGCCAACCTCCAGCACCCCCACATCCTGCCGCTGCACGATTCCGGCGAGGCCGACAGCTTCCTCTTCTATGTAATGCCGTACGTGGAGGGGGAGACGGTGCGCGACCGGATCAGTCGCGAGAAGCAGCTGCCGGTGGCCGACGCCGTGCGGATCACCACCGAGGTCGCCGCGGCGCTGGACTACGCCCACCGGCATGGGGTGATCCACCGCGACATCAAGCCCGAGAACATCCTGCTGCACGACGGCTCGGCCCTGGTGGCAGACTTCGGCATCGCACTGGCGGCCAGCAAGGCCGGCGGCACCCGGATGACCGAGACCGGAATGTCGCTGGGCACCCCGCACTACATGAGCCCCGAGCAGGCCATGGGCGAGCGGGAGATCACCGCCACCAGCGATGTGTACGCGCTGGGATGCGTACTGTACGAAATGCTCACCGGCGACCCGCCGTTCACCGGCTCCACCGCCCAGGCCATCGTGGCCCGGGTAGTGACGGAGCATCCCCGCTCGATGACCAGCCAGCGGCACACCATCCCCGGCCACGTCGAAGCCGCGGTGCTCACGGCGCTCGAAAAGCTGCCGGCCGATCGGTTCGCCACGGCCGCGGAATTTGCCGCGGCGCTGGGCAACCCAGCCTATGCCACGCGCACCGCCGCCATGAGCGCAGCGGCGGGCGGACCAGTGAGCGGCACCCGCCTCCGCACCATTGCGATGGCGCTGGCGGCTACAACGGTGCTGCTCGGCGCGCTGGCCGCGTGGGGCTGGCTCCGCCCGGCGGCGCCCAAGCCGGTGCTCCGTTACAGCATGGGGCTCCCACCCGGGCAGGCGATGCGGCAGGGCGTGCTCGGCGTCAACCTGGCCTTGTCCCACGACGGCCGGCGGATGGTGTACGTCGGGCCGGGAGAAGGCGCCGACCAGCTCTGGGTGCGCGAGCGCGACCGGCTCGACGCCACGCCGCTGGCAGGGACGGCGGGGGCGCACAGCCCGTATTTCTCCCCGGATGGAGAGCGGATCGCGTTCTCCTCGACGCTCAATGTGCAGCTCAAGGTGGTTCCGGTGACGGGCGGACCGCCCATTACTTTGGCATCGCCCGGGACGGGGTCTGGTGGCGGCGGCGCCTGGGGCCCGGATGGGTGGATCTACTTCGATGCGATCGGCGGGCTCAGCCGCATCCGGGCCGATGGCGGGAACGCCGAACAGCTGATCCCCCTGGATTCGGCCGCGGGGGAACAGGGACACGCCTGGCCCGATGCGCTTCCCAATGGCAAGGGACTCATCTACCGCTCCCGGCACAATCTGGATCCGACGGACTTCGACGTCGTCGTTTTCGACTTTGCCACCCGCGAGCGACATGTGCTCACCAAGGGTCTGCTGGGGCGGTACGTGGCCCCGGGCTACCTGGTGTACCTCCGCGCCGACGGGGCGGTGCTGGCCGCACCGTTCGACCAGGATCAGTTCAAGCTCCGGGGACCGGCGGTGCCGCTGTTCGAAGGCGTCATGACCAAACCGTTCGGCTCCGCCGACATCGCCATCTCGCGGACCGGCACGCTGGCGTACGTCCCCGGGCTGGCCTCGAATGCGGGAGGGGTCGCCGAGTTGGTCCGGGTGACCCGGGAGGGCGCCGTCACGCCGCTCGATCCGCCGGTCACCTACAATCCCTCGGCCAACCCCGCGCTGAGCCTCTCACCCGACGGGAGCCGGGTGGCGATCGACGTCGTCGGCGCCGCTTCGCCCGATATCTGGGTGAAGCAGCTCCCCGCGGGCCCACTGTCGCGGCTGACCTTCTCGACGGGGGGCGCGGTCCGACCCCGGTGGACCGCGGACGGGCGATACGTGGTCTACGTCGCATCGGCTGACAGCGGGCCACCCGTGGTCTGGAAGCAGCGGGCGGACGGCAGCGCCTCCCCCGAGCAGCTGTGGCGGATGCCCAATCTGCCGATCGCTGAGGCCTTCTTCTCGAAGGACGGCCAGTGGCTGATCTACCGGGTGGCTGTGCAGGGCTTCCAGCGGGACGTCTATGCCATCCGGCCCGGGCGCGACACCATCCCGATCCCGTTGCTGACGGGGCCGTACTCGGAAGACGGGGCAGCGCTCTCGCCCGATGGCAAGTGGCTGGCCTACACCTCGAATGAATCGGGCCGGAATGAGATCTACGTGCGTCCGTTCCCCAACACCGCGGCCGGCCGCTGGCAGATCTCGACCGCCGGCGGTGCCGCGGCCCGCTGGGCGCACAGCGGCCGTGAACTGTTCTACGAAGCGCCGTCCGGCGACATGATGGTTGCGCCGGTGATGCCGGGGCCGAGCTTCTCCATCGGGGCCCCGCGGCGGCTGTTCCCGTTCAACAGCGGCCTGGTCACCTCCATCGTTGTCCCATTCTATGATCTCACTCCCAATGACCAGCAGTTCCTGATGGTCCGCCTGGCCGCGGTCAACCAGGCGCCGGGAGCGGGCCAACTGGTGGTGGTGGAACACTGGGTCGACGAACTCAAGGCGAAGATGAGGGCGAAGTAGGATGCGGCGGAGACTCCCCGATGCCTGACCCGACCGACCGGTCGCCCGCCGGCCAATCTGCTGCGCTCAGGGTGAGTCTCGCCGACCGCTACCCATCGAGCGCGAGCTCGGCGCGGGCGGCATGGCCACCGTCTATCTGGCCCAGGACCTCAAGCACGACCGCAAGGTCGCGCTCAAGGTGCTGCGGCCGGAGCTGGCCGCGGTGATCGGGGCCGAGCGGTTCCTCGCCGAGATCAAGACCACCGCCAATCTGCAGCACCCGCACATCCTGGCGCTCTTCGACTCCGGAAAGGTGGACGGCAGCGTCTTCTACGTCATGCCGTACGTCGAAGGCGAGTCGCTCCGCGACCGCCTGACGCGGGAGAAGCAGCTCCCCATCGACGATGCGGTGCGAATCGCCACGGAAGTGGCCGATGCGCTGCAGTACGCCCACGGCCACGGCGTGATCCATCGCGACATCAAGCCGGAGAACATCCTGCTGCACGGCGGACACGCGCTCGTCGCGGACTTCGGGATCGCGCTGGCGGCAGCGACGACCGGCGGCGCGCGGATGACCGAGACCGGCATGTCGCTCGGCACCCCGCACTACATGAGTCCCGAGCAGGCGATGGGCGAGCGCGACCCTCGATCGCCCGGACCGACATCTACGCCCTCGGCTGTGTGCTGTACGAGATGCTGATCGGCGAGCCGCCGTTCAGCGGCCCCACCGCGCAGGCGATCGTGGCCAAGGTGATGACGGAGAAGCCGATCCCGCCGTCGCGCATGCGAGACACGGTCCCGGCTCGGGTGGAGCACGCCGTGCTCACCGCGCTGCAGAAGCTGCGCGCTGATCGGTTTGCCAGCGCCAAGGACTTCGCCGACGCGCTGGCCGGAAGCGGCGTGTCACCCGAGGGCCACTGGACGACCATCGCCGCCGCAGCGGCGCGACCCGGGTGGGGCGCGCGGGTCACCCACCCCGCGCTCCTGGTAGTCACGGCCGTGTCGCTGCTCACGGCGGCCTGGGCGCTGGCCACGCGGCCGGCACCGGCGCCAGGGACCGTCATCCGGTTTCCCCTCGACCTTGCGCCGGGCACCCCGGTCCCGATCGCCAACACCAACCCGCTGGCGATCTCGCCGGACGGAGATATCGTCGCCTTTTCAGCCCGCGCCGGCGACGGCCCGCGGCAGATCTTCGTGCGGCGGATGGACCAACTCGCCGGGCATGCACTGCCTGGCACCGAAGGCGGGGAACAGCCGTTCTTCTCACCCGATGGGCAGTGGCTGGGCTTCGTCGCCGGCCATCAGCTCAAGCGAGTCGCCCTCGCCGGCGGGCCACCGATCCTGATTGCCGACCTGCCAGGAGTCTTCAATGGCGCGTGCTGGGCCCCCGACGGCCGGATCGTCGTGGCACGCGGTGACCGCCTGCAGATCGTTCCCGCGCTCGGGGGAACGCTGAGTCCGCTCTCGCCCACCGATACCGTCGCCGGGCGGCTGCTCTTCCACCCCAAGGTGCTGGCCGACGGGAAGACGGTGATCGTGACCCGCTGGCGCGGAACGATCGGGGCCGCCCGCCTGTGGATTGCGACCATCGGCAAGGGTGAGCCACGGAATCTCGGGCTCTCCGGCGGTTATGCCCTCGGCATGATCGACGGGCACCTGGTGTACGCTGGGACGACCGGCACTCTGATGGCCGTGCCGTTCGACCCGGGCCGGCAGCAGGTCACCGGCCCGGCAGTGCCCGTGCTGGAAGGGGTGCCAATTACGATCTTTGGCGTCGCGCCGGCGGCGCTCTCGAAGACCGGGTCGCTGGTGTACCAGACCGGCGCGCTGCTCCGCCAGGTGGTGATCGCGGATCTGCGGACCGGCGCCGCGACGGCCCTGCCGGCAACGCGCGAGTACATCGATGCCCAGTTCTCCCCCGACGGCAGCCGGATTGCCGTGAGCCTGAACACCAGGGGATCCGCGGATGTCTGGATATACGATCGGCGGTCCCAGACCCTTGGCCGGATCAGCACGGAGGGAACCACCAATGACCGTCCGGAATGGACCCCCGACGGGCGCCGGCTGATCTACCGCTCCAACCGGAGCGGCGAACTGGCGCTCTGGACGCAGCCGGCCGATGGTGGGGGCCGCGCGGAACTGCTGCAGCGGCAGCCCGGCACCGAAGTCTGGGACGGGGTCCCCACCGCCGATGGACGGACGCTGATCTTCCGGACCGGGACCTACGGCACCGCCGACATCTGGGCCCGGAGCCTCGTGGGCGATACCACGCCCCGCCCGCTGGCGACCACACCCTTCACCGAATGGGCTGGACGGCCGTCTCGGGACGGCCGCTGGCTGGCCTATGAGTCCGACGAATCCGGCGAGTTCCAGGTCTATGTCCGACCGCTGGCTGAAGGCGGCGCCCGGCAGCAGATCTCGGTCGATGGTGGCATCCAGCCGGTCTGGTCCCGGGACGGTAGACGACTGTTCTACCGCAAGGGAGAGGAACTGGTGGCCGCGACCCTGGCGACGGGTGCCGAGCTGTCGGTGATCAGCCGCGCGACCGTATTCCGTGGTGAGTTTCCCAGCTCGACGGGGCACGCCAATTATGACATCTCGCCCGACGGATCGCAGGTCGTGCTGCTCAAGCCCGTCGCCGACTCCGCCCAGACCCTCGTCGTGCTCAACTGGAGCAGGGAGCTCAGGGCGCGGCTGAGGAAGACCGGGACATGAGCGACATCCCGTCGTGGCGGCACGTCGCTCAAGCGACGGCTCGGCGGATGTCGCTGAAGCGACGTGGTGATCCGGCCCCGAGTCACTTCAGTAACAGCAGCCGAGCCGCGGCTTCAGCCGCGAGCGCGCAGCGGCAGCAGAGTGTCTGACGTGCTCCACCGCCTCACCGCCGCCCCTTCGGCGCTTCCCTCAGTCAAGAGCACACCATGAGCCTTGAGCGCCTCAGGGCAAGCCTCGCCGACCGCTACCGCCTGGAGCGGGAGCTCGGCGCTGGCGGCATGGCCACGGTCTATCTCGCTGAGGATCTCAAGCACCACCGCAACGTGGCCGTGAAGGTGCTGCGGCCGGAGCTGGCCGCGAGCATGGGGGCCGAACGGTTCGAGCGGGAGATCCAGGTCGCCGCCCGGCTCCAGCATCCCCACATCCTGGGCGTGCTCGACTCCGGCGAGGCCGACGGCTTTTTCTATTATGTCATGCCCTACGTCGAGGGGGAGACGCTGCGGGAACGCCTCACCCGGAGCGGCGAGCTGCCGGTGGCCGACGCGCTCCGGCTGCTGGGCGAGGTCACCGAGGCCCTGTCGGTGGCGCACAATGCCGGCGTGGTCCACCGCGACATCAAGCCGGAAAACATCCTGCTCTCCGGCCGCCACGCCATGGTGATGGACTTCGGCGTGGCCAAGGCGGTCTCCGAAGCGAGCGGCCGGCAGCAGCTCACCACCGCGGGCGTGGCCCTCGGCACTCCGGCCTACATGGCGCCGGAGCAGGCCACCGCCGATCCGCAGCTCGATCACCGGGTGGACATCTACGCGCTGGGCGTCCTCGCCTACGAGATGCTCACCGGCCACCCGCCCTTCCACGGACTGACCCCCCAGCAGACCCTCGCCGCGCACGTCACCCAGACGCCGCTACCGGTGACCCAACGACGGCCGGGAATCTCGCCGGCGCTGGAGACGCTGATCATGCGCTGCCTCGCTAAGCGTCCGGCCGACCGCTACCAGACGGCGGACGAGCTGGTGGCGGCGCTGGAGCCGCTGGCGACGCCGAGCGGCGGGATGACGCCGACCGCGACCCGGCCCCACCCCGCAGTCATGCGGCGGTCGCTTCGGGGCTGGGCCATCGCGGTCCTCGCCACCGTGGTGCTCGGCGCGGCGGTCGCGCTCGGGTGGCGACGGCTATCGCCCGCCGGCCCGCGGCTCAACCCAGAGCTGATCGCGATCTTTCCGTTCCGGGTAACGAGCGCGGATGCCTCGCTGGGCTATCTCGGCGAGGGTATGGTGGATCTGCTGTCGTCCATGTACACCGGGAAAGGTGGTCCCCGCGCGATCGACCCACGGACCACGCTGGCGGCGTGGCGGCGTCACGGCGGCGGCGAACGGGCCGAGGCCGCCGGTCCGGCGGCGGCGCGCGACCTGGGGGCCGGCCAGTACCTGCTGGGCAGCATCGTAGCGACGGGATCCCGCCTGGTGCTGAGCGCGTCGGTCGCACGGCCGGGTGCGGATGGCGCGACGGCGCAGGCGCGAGTGGAGGGCCCGGTGGACAGCCTCTCCGGGTTGCTGGAGGCGCTGGTGGGGCAGCTCCTGGTGCGCGACGCGGGGGTCACCGGGGAGCGGGCCTCGGGAATGTCCTCATCGCTCGAGGCAACGCGGGCCTACGTGGCGGGACGGGCCGCCAATCGCCGGGGAAACTGGAATGACGGGGCGCTGAATTTCGCACGGGCGATCGCGCTCGACTCGTCGTTTACGCTGGCCGCCCTCGGCTTGACCGAGGCGAGCGCGTGGCTGTCCATCCCGGTGGCGGGCCTCGCGCGGGTCCAGGAACTGGCGTGGACCAACCGCGCCAAGCTGAGCCCGCGCGACCAGGCCGTCCTTGCCGGCTACACCGGCGGCAACGGCCCCGCGCCACACAGCGAGGCGGATGCGCACGCGGCGTGGGAAACCGCCGTGAGCCGGTTCCCCGACCTGGCGGAAGCGTGGTACTGGCTGGGTGAGGAGTACTTCCACTCTGGTCGCATGCTCGGGTTCGAGGACCACCTGGCCCGGGCCCGGCGGGCGTTCGAAATGGCGTCGTCGCTCGATCCGGAGATGACTGCGCCGTTGTACCACCGCATCGAGATGGCCGCGATGCGACATGATACCGCCGAGGCCGAACGGCTCTTCGCCCGGGTCGTCGCACACGACTCGACGTCAGAGAGCCGCGCGATCCTCCAGTTGTATGTCGCCGATGGTGTCGGCGATTCGGCCGACATGTCCGTCGCGCTCGATCGCTTCGGGCGGACGGGCAACCAGAATGTCTACTGGGCCGCCGCGTACTTTATTCGGAGTGGCCGTGGGCTCGGGTGGATCGACACGGTCATGAGCCTCGGGATTCGTGCGGCGAGCACCGCGGCCACGCGGGAACTGGTGGACCGCGATTTGCTGACCACGCGGCTGGATCTGGGACGTCCGCTGGCGGCTGTGGCCGACGCCCGTCGCGCCGGCGTGTGGGACGACACCACCGCGATGGCCGCGGTGATGTACTGGGGGGCACCACGGGACGCCGCGCTCGGCACCGAGCAACGTCAATCCCGGCTGGCGCTGTCGCCGGCCGCCGCGACGGCCGCGGGCCGCCGGGCCCAGTACACGGCCGCCTGCCTGTCGGGACAGTGGAGTCTCTTGCAGGAATCCGGCGGCTCGGCCACACCGTTCATCACGGTGCTGCGACGGGGGGTATCGGCGCGTGATGCCGTGGGTGCGCCCGAGGCGAACCCGACCTGCCTGACGCTGCTCGAAGCCATGCAGGCAGTGCGGGAACGACGTCCGGATGCCGGTGCGCTGGTCGTGCGGCTCGACTCCCTGCTCCAGACCGGGCCTCCCGGAACGGCGGGCGTGGACCGCCCCGCCGATGCCGGCCTTCAGGCCGCGAACCTGCTCGCGGCCAGGCTCCTGGAGCACGTGGGCCAGACTGCCGCGGCCTTCCGCGCCGCCGGCAGGATGGCGTGGAGTGGCTCCCAAGGTCCCCAGAGCCCGCAGATCCGGGAACTGGGACGGCTCGCCAGCCTGGCGGGAGAGCGTGAAGCCGCGATGCATGCCTACCGTCACTATCTCGTGCTGCACCGGGATGCCGAGCCCGGGATGATCCCGCAGCGCGACTCAGTCGAGCGGGAGCTGGCGGCTCTGGGCGGTGAAGGGCAATGACCGCCGACGTCGACCGCCTCACCGCGGCCTCTTCGGCGCTTCCCCCAGTCGAGAGCACACCGTGAGCCTGGAACACCTCAAGGCAAGCCTCTCGGACCGCTACCGCATCGAGCGCGAGCTCGGCGCCGGCGGCATGGCCACCGTCTACCTCGCCGAGGACCTCAAGCACAAGCGCAAGGTGGCCATCAAGGTCCTCCGCCCCGAGCTGGCGGCCGTCATCGGCGCCCAGCGCTTCCTGGCCGAGATCACCACCACGGCCAACCTGCAGCATCCGCACATCCTGCCGTTGCACGACTCGGGCGAGGTGGACGGCACCGTCTTCTATGTAATGCCGTTGGTGGAGGGCGAGTCGCTCCGCGAGCGGCTGGTTCGCGAGAAGCAGCTGCCGATCACCGACGCGGTGCGCATTGCTGCCGAAACGGCGAGCGCGCTCGACTACGCCCACCGCCAGGGCGTCATTCACCGCGACATCAAGCCCGAAAACATCCTGCTGCACGACGGTCGCGCACTGGTGGCCGACTTCGGCATCGCGCTCGCTGCCACCAGTGCCGGCTCCCGGATGACCGAGACCGGCATGTCCCTCGGCACGCCGCACTACATGAGTCCCGAACAGGCGATGGGCGAGCGCGATCTCGACGCCCGGACCGACGTCTATGCGCTGGGCTGCGTGCTCTACGAGATGCTCACCGGCGAGCCGCCCTTCACCGGGGCCACGGCGCAGGCCATCGTCGCCAAGGTGATGACCGAACGGCCGAGTCCGCCCTCCGCCATTCGCGACACCGTGCCCGAGGAGGTCGAGGATGCCGTCCTCACCGCCCTCGCCAAACTCCCCGCCGACCGCTTTGCCAGCGCGGCCGAGTTCGCTTCGGCGCTCCTGGGCCAGGGCACCACGCCGATGCGGCGCATCCGGCCCATGGCTGCAACACGAGGAGCCCGGCGCGCGCGTCTGCTCTGGCCAGTGGGGTTCGCGGTAGCCGCGGTGGCGGCTCTCTGGGGCTGGGCCCGGCCGCGGGCTTCGGGGCCGGTGCTCCCCCCATCACGCCTCGCGATTCCGGCCCCGACACTCGGAGGCTCGAGCACCGGCCTGCAGCGGCAAGTCGCCATCACTCCCGACGGCACGACGATCCTGTATACCTCGGTGGCCGGTGGCGGGAATCGCACCATGTCCCACGCCCTCGACCAGACCGAGGCCGGCGTCGTCCCGGGGATACCCCAGTTCATGTCGGGGTACGTGGTCTCTCCCGACGGGCGGGAGTTTGTCGCGACCACCGTCGCGGATCGAACGATGACCCGCTTTCCTATCACCGGCGGGAGTGGCCGGCCGATCCCTGCCGAACTGGTGGGAAACGGAACCGCCGTCTGGGCCAGTGACGGCTCGCTCTGGTTTGGAGCGCTGCAGGACATGGATCAGGGAATCGCGCGACTCACCCCGGACGATCGGATCACCCACCCCTTCGGATCCAGGAACGCCGACCTGGTGCCAACGGACGATCCTGCCGGGGGACCGGACGGCACTCGCCGTCCGGCGAAGCGTCGGAACGGCCGCGGGACCGGCGTCACTCCTGGACCTGCAGACCGGCGAGGCCACGCTCCTCATCGATCAGGGAATTGTGGACATCCGGTACGCTGCGGGGTTCCTGATCTATGCCTTGACCAACGGCAACCTCGAGGCGGTGGCGTTCGACCTGTCGGCCAAGCGGATCGTTGGCAGCACGGTGACAATCGCCTCCGGCCTCTCCCTCACCGGCACCGGTGCCGCACAATTCGACGTGGCCGCCAACGGGACGGTGGCCTACGTTCCGGAAGATCCCCGTTCGCTGGTCCTCGTCGATCGCTCGGGCGCCGTTCGGGCCGCGGTAGACGAAAAGCACAACTACCACTCACCCCGGTTCTCACCCGACGGACGTAGGGTGGCCGTGGACTTCACCTCCGCCGACGGGCGGGACGTCTGGGTCCTCCGGCTGGCGGATGGCACCCTGACACGCACCACGTTCCTCCGCGATGGCCACGATCCCTCCTGGACCCCGGACGGCAACTTCATCTCCTTCATCTCGACCCGCAGCGGTGTCCTCGGCATCTACCGCATCCGCCCCGGGAGCACCGCGCCGGCGGAATCGCTGTTCGCATCCCTCAAGCTCGGGTATACCGGAATCTGGCTGCGCGACCAGAGCGCCGTCGTGACGGCCGGGACCGGGCTCGAGGGGGGTTCGCGGACCGACATCGGCATCGTGCGGAACGGTGGACGTGGGCCGATCGAGCCGCTGGTCGCCACCCGATTCGCGGAGCAGTTCCCCGGGGTCTCCCCCGACGATCGCTGGCTGGCGTTCAGCTCCGTGCAGTCGGGTCGCGAGCAGGTGTACGTGCGCCGGCTGGACGGGACCGGGGAGCAGGTTCAGATCTCGCTCTCGGGAGGGGCGGAGCCGGTCTGGGGCCCGAACGGACGCGAGCTGTTCTATCGTGCCCCCACCGCTGAGACGTCCGAGCTGATGGTGGCGACGCTGCAAACCAACCCGACGCTTTCTGTGACCAATCGCCAGGTGCTCTTCCCGGTGGCCGACATTGCCACGGCCACGCCGCACAGCAACTACGACATCTCGCCCGACGGCAGGACCTTCGTCATGGTCCGGCTGAATCCGTCATCCCGGATCATGGTGATCCAGAACCTGCCGGGGCTGGTGGCGAAGCTGCAGGGCGGTTCGGGCGCGACCCCGTAACCCCTGCACCGGGCAACCCTAGCCCTCCTCACTCATTCTCCGTACTCTACGGGGTTTCCACTCCCGGAGTTCTCTCCTGAGCAACGCCCCAATCCGCCTGAGTGAGGCGCTAGTCCGACCGCTACACCATCGAGCGCGAGCTCGGCCAGGGCGGCATGGCCACCGTCTACCTCGCCTCCGATCTCAAGCACGACCGCCAGGTCGCGCTCAAGGTCCTGCGCCCGGAACTCGCCGCGGTGATCGGCGCCGAGCGGTTCCTGGTCGAGATCAAGACCACCGCCAGTCTGCAGCATCCGCACATTCTGCCGCTGTTCGACAGCGGCGTCGCCGACGGCTTCCTCTTCTATGTCATGCCCTACGTCGAGGGCGAGTCGCTCCGCGACCGGCTGACCCGGGAGAAGCAGCTCCCGATCGCCGACGCGGTGCGGATCGCCTCCGAGGTCGCCGGCGCACTCGATTACGCCCACCGCCACAACGTCATCCACCGCGACATCAAGCCGGAAAACATCCTGCTGCACGACGGCCGGGCTTTGATCGCCGATTTCGGGATCGCGCTGGCCGCCAGCAAGGCCGGCGGGCACCCGGATGACCGAAACCGGCATGAGCCTCGGCACGCCGCACTACATGAGCCCCGAGCAGGCCATGGGCGAGCGCGAGATCACCGCCCGGAGCGACGTCTACGCCCTCGGCTGCGTGCTGTACGAGATGCTGGTGGGCGAGCCGCCATTCACCGGCCCCACCGCCCAGGCCATCGTGGCCAAGGTGGTGACGGAAGAGCCGCGGCCGCTCGTGCCCAAGCGGCACACCATTCCGGCCCACGTGGAGGCAGCGGTCCTCACCTCGTTGGAGAAGACCGCCGCCGACCGGTTCGCCAGCGCGGCGGATTTTGCGGCGGCGCTGGCCGGCCAACGCACGATAGCACCTGGCGCCCCGCGCACCGGGTCCGGCCGGGCCCCTGCCCCCGCCGGCCCTGCCGTACCCAGGTCCTGGTTCCTGGCCGCCGCCGCTGTCGGCGCCCTGCTGCTGGTGGCGACGGTCCTCGGCTGGTGGCGCTCCCCGGCGGCCCGAGCCACGAGCCGGCAGCGGGTGGTCCTCTGGCAGTACCCCCTCCCGGCGTTTCTGTCGCCGGGCGTCGAGCGGCACGCGACCCAGGCGGCCATCGCGCCGGATGGGTCGAGCATCGTTTTCTCCGACTCTGCCGGTCAGGCTGGTTCCCTGCTCATGCGGAAGCTCCGCCAGGAGACCGACCCGGTGCCGTTGGTGGGGACCGAGGGAGCGGTCTCGCCGTTCTTCTCCCCGGACGGCGGCTGGATCGGCTACGTCACCACCGACGGCAAGCTCCGCAAGTTGCCGACGACCGGGGGTGGCTCGATCACCCTCTCCGAACTGGCCCACTCCGTCTATACGTCGGCCGCGTGGATGGACGACGGGACCATCGTCTTCATGGACAACGCACTCGCCCTGCGGCGGGTCCCGGGCGACGGCGGCGACCCTGCCGTGATCCGGGGTGCCGACCCGAACCAGCGCATGAACATCGCTACCATCTGGCCGCTGCCTGGCAGCCGGGGCTTCCTGTACACTGCCTGCCCGGGGAATTGCGGTATCGAATCCGCGGTGTACGTCTTCGATTTCTCGGCCGACAGCTCCCGGCTCCTCATCGAGAGCGCCGCCGGGGCCTGGTATTCCCCCACCGGTCATCTGCTCTATACCGACCGCTCCGGCGGACTGTACGCCGCCGGTTTTGACCCCAAGCGGCTGGTGCTGACATCAGGAGCCGTCCCGGTGATTGCAGGAGTCGAACCGGCCAGCTTCACGCTGTCCGCCTCCGGGGCAGTGCTGTATTCCGTCGGCATCGGTGGCGGCGCCTCGTCCGAACTGGTGTGGGTCTCTCGCGACGGAACGGCAGAGCCGGTGGACCCCGGGTGGAAGGGCCGGTTCGAGTATCCGGCGCTTTCGCCGGACGGCAAGGCCATCGCCGTGAGCCTGCAGGACGGGCCGACTCACCTCTGGATCCGGCGGTCCGATGGGACCCGACAGCGCCTCACGCAGGAGGGGACGGTGAACTGGCGGCCGGCCTGGACGCCCGATGGCAAGTCGGTTGCCTACCTATCCAACGCGACCGGGGACCGCGGCAAGGACGAAATGGACGTCTATCTCGTGCGGGCCGACGGCAGCGCACCACCCAGGCGGATCCTGACTTACACCTTCGGCCTGTGGGAGGCTGAGTTCTCCAGGGATGGGCATTGGCTGATCGTGCGCGCCGACGAGGTAGGGGGAAATGGCAATGTCCGCGCCCGGCGGCTGACCGGCGACACGGCGCTGGTCCCACTCCTGATCGACAAGGCGATCACCACCATGGTTGCGCTGTCGCCGGACGGCCGCTGGCTGGCCTACGCCTCGGATGCCTCGGGACGCCGGGAGATCTACGTCGCCTCGTTCCCGGACATGAGCACCAACCGGCTGGTCTCCCGGGACGGCGGCCTGGAGCCTCGCTGGTCGCGCAGCGGTCGTGAGCTGTTCTACAAGAGCCGCGGGCAGCTCATCGCGGTTCCGGTACCTCCCGGGCCGGTATTCACGCCCGGCCTTCCCCGGCCGCTGTTCTCCCTGGCAGGATACGTCAACGCGAGGAATCGCCAGCAGTACGACGTGGCGCCGGACGACCGCCGATTCCTGATGATCCGGGCCATCGGGGGGCAGAACGAGGCGGTGTACGCGGAGAACTGGTTCGAGGAACTGAGGGCAAGGTCAAGCGGTGAGTCAGCCCCTCGCGCTCCGTCCCGCATCCCGCCGCTCGCCGATGGCCTCGGCGGTCGCTTCAGCGACAGTGGCCGAGCCGCGGCTTCAGCCGCGGGACCCACGGAGGCTTCGGTCCCGATGCAGGATCCGCAGCACACCCTTATCATCCGGGAAATCCCGCGATCCCTTATGGCTCGGTGAGAATCGCGGACAATTTCCGCGCCGATGATGGCCATGGACGGCCAATCCCGGATGCGCGCACCACTCGCCATATCCGCAACGAAGGAGTGCAGGCCCCGTGACTGAACCGCTGGCTCGGCTTTCGGCCGCCCTGGCCGACCGTTACATGATCGAGCGCGAGCTGGGTCAGGGCGGGATGGCCACCGTGTATCTCGCCCACGACGTCCGCCACGACCGACGGGTCGCCCTCAAGGTCCTGCGCCCCGAGCTGAGCGCCATCCTCGGCGCCGAGCGGTTCCTGACCGAGATCAAGACCACCGCCAATCTCCAGCACCCGCACATCCTGAGCCTGTTCGATTCCGGGGAGGCCGACGGAGTCGTGTTCTACGTGATGCCGTACGTCGAAGGCGAGAGCCTTCGCGACCTGTTGAAGCGCGAGCACCAGCTGCCAGTGGACGAGGCCGTACGTATTGCGCGGGAGGTGGCCGACGCCCTCGACTACGCCCACCGGCACGGAGTGATTCACCGCGACATCAAGCCGGAGAACATCCTGCTGCACGACGGCCGGGCGCAGGTGGCGGACTTCGGCATCGCCCTGGCCGTGTCCCGCTCGGACGGCGGCACCCGGATGACCGAGACCGGGATGAGCCTCGGGACGCCGCACTACATGAGCCCCGAGCAGGCCATGGGGGAGCGCGAGATCACGGCCAAGAGCGACGTGTACGCGCTGGGCTGTGTGCTGTACGAAATGCTGAGCGGCGAGCCACCCTTCAACGGCCCGACGGCGCAGTCGATCGTGGCCCGGGTCATGACCGAAAGCCCGCGCTCGCTCACCCTCCAGCGGCACACCGTCCCGGCCCACGTGGAAGCGGCGGTGCGCCGGGCCCTGGAAAAGCTGCCGGCAGACCGGTTTGTCACGGCGCGCGCGTTTGCCGACGCGCTGTCGGCAGGGGGTGCACTGACCCACACCCGCGCTGCCGGCGTCCCGGCGGCAGCGCTCCCGATGGGCAGCCGGCTCCGCTCGCTGGCTCCGTGGGCCGTCGCCGTGGTGACCCTGGCGCTCGGGCTGGCGATCGGTTCGCGGATCCTCGGGGGCGGAACGAAGGCGCGCCCGATGCGGCTCTCGGTGGCGATCCCCACGGAGTCGCCGCCACTGGTGGTCCGGCTGTCGCCGGACGGCAACACCCTGGCATACGTCAGTGGCCAGGGCGACCGCCTGTCGATCTACACCCGGCGACTCGACCAGCTGCTGCCGCGTCGGCTGGAAGGCACCGAGGATGCCATCACGATCAGCTTTTCGCCCGACGGACAGACGATCGCCTTCCTGAACACCACCGGGCCACGCAAGGTGCCGAGCAGCGGCGGCGCCTCGGTGGCGATACCCGTCCAGGGCGGCGCCACGCTCACCGCCATCGAGTTTGCCGGCCCCGACCGGTTCGTCGTATCCACCGGGGGCGCACTCGCGATGCTCGATCCCGACGGCACGTTGCGCCAGTTCGCGGCGCCGGACTCGATTGGCGTGGCCGCGGCTCTCGTCCCAGACCAGGTGCTGTCGGACGGCTGGGTGCTGGCGCGCTCATGGCGAGCGCCGCCCAACGGCCCGATCCTGGCCATCGATCCGGGCTCGGGACGCCGCATCACGGTGCTGGATGCGGACATCGCCTGGTCCGGCTACTCCGACGGCCTGCTGGCGTGGGCCCTCCCCAACGGA
Organism: uncultured Gemmatimonadales bacterium; assembly: GCA_963709905.1. Classification (GTDB taxonomy): domain Bacteria; phylum Gemmatimonadota; class Gemmatimonadetes; order Gemmatimonadales; family GWC2-71-9; genus JADJOM01. The sequence continues at coordinate 703,695 of CAVPYI010000001.1, read as the reverse complement.
ACGCTGTACGCCGCACCGTTCGACCTCGGCGCCAAGCGGCTCAAGGCCGCCGGCAGGTCGCTGGGCGCCACCGCCCTGGCCATCCTCGGTTTCCTGCCGCCGGTGAGCCTGGGGCCGGGAGGACTGGCCTACGTGCCGACCCGATCGCGGGCCCTGGTCCGGGTCGGCCGCGATGGCCGCTCCACTCCGCTCCTCGCCACCGACCGGTCCTACCACAACCCGCGCCTCTCGCCCGACGGACGCCGCATCGCCCTGGACTTCACCGAGCAGGAACGCGACGTCTGGCTGTTCGATATCGCCGACTCCACGCTCACCCGCTTCGGCTTCGACTCCTCCGCCCACGACGCCGAGTGGCTGCCCGATGGCAGCGGCCTGCTGTTCGCCGCCGTCCGCAACCAGGCCATCGGCGTGTTCCAGCGCCGGTTCGACGCCCGTGGGGCAGCCGATTCGATCTTCGTGGGCCCGGAACAGCTCTCGGTACACGCCATCACCCCCGACCGACGCACGGCGATCGGGGTGCTGATCAACACGGGCAGCTTCGACCTGGTCAGCGTCGCCCTCGACGGACCGGCGCGCTTCGATTCCCTGCTGTCCTCCCGCTACACCGAGGGGTGGCCCGCCCTGTCGCCGGACGGCCGCTGGCTGGCCTATCAGTCGGACGAATCGGGGCGGCCGGAGGTGTACGTGCGTACCTGGCCCAGACTGGGGGACAAGGTTCAGATCTCCCAGAACGGCGGGACCGAGCCGGCCTGGTCGCGTGACGGACGGGAGCTGTTCTACCGGTCGGCCGGGGGCGCCGAACCGCGGCTGGTCGCGGCGGCCATAGAGACCAATCCGCAGTTCCGGGTTCGCACCCGCACCCCGCTGTTCAGCGTGGCCAGCTACGAGTTCGCCACGCCGCACCGCAACTACGATGTCTTTCCCGATGGCCGTTCCTTCCTGATGGTGCGGCAGGGACAGCCGGGACAGCAGGCGGAAATCGTGTATCTGCACGACGTACCGGCGCTCCTGGACCGGCGCTGATCGACCGCCGGCGCCTGACGGACGCAATGACCCGGGACCGCAGGCCCGGATTCGTCACGCGATCGCGCTCTCCCAGCCCGAATCGGCTGCGAACAGGCACGACGACCGCGTGGCCTGCACCGCTTCCGTCACGAAGTCGAGATCGGGTTCCCGCCTGAGCCCGAGGATGTCCATGTCCGCCGTCGGTGACTCCCGCAGGACCTGCCTGAACTCCCCCACGACGACACAGGGATTCGCCACCCGCTCCATCCGGCAGAGATCCTTGAGTTCCGTCAGGTGGCTCCTGGCCGCCGGCACCTCCGCCTCGCTCGGGACCACGCACATCAGGTTGAGCTCGGCTCGCCACGCCCGCGCCAGCCGCAGCCCCATGAGGATGGCCAGATTGAGGTTGTGCCGCCGCAGATAGTCCATCATCGAAAGCGCGGCGTCTCGCGGCGGAATCCACAGGTTCACCACTTTGGCCATGCCAAGACCCGCCTTGTCGTGCATGCCCAGCAGGATGACGCCGACCTCGAGCCGGTTCGCTTCGGCGATCAGCACAGCGACTTCCGGGTGCCGCGCGGGGTCCTGCGGGAGGTTGAGCAGCAGGATATTGGGCCGGAAGAACGCGCTTCCGAGCGCCTGCAGCCCGGTGATCGTCCCCTCGCGGAAACCGGCCGAGTCCACGATCGAACTGGTGGCCATGATGCCGCTCTTCTGGAACGAAGTGCACAGCCGCCGGAACCGGGGCTCCAGGTCGCGCACCGTGTCCCGGGTCGCCAGGCCCAGGAACTTGACACTCCCCTCCGGCCAGCAGAGGTCCACCAGCAGGGAGAACCGTCCCCGTACGGTGGCCGGCTCCTCGACCGGCATGATGAGGTTGGGCTTCCAGGCCCGGCGGGCGGAGAGATCGAGCTCGATCACTTTCGCGGCTGCCCATTCCGCGAACGCCACGAAGATCCCGCTCCGCACCGTACCGGTGCGCGGCGTCTTCCCCTGCCACACGACCCAGAGGTACAGGGCCGTCACGATGCCGAGCGCCACCAGACTGAACGCGGCGTTGATGATGAACATCGCGAACAGGCACCCCAGCGCCCCCAGCAAGGGGACGATCCGGGGGAGCCGCAACGTGGGCCGGAAGCTCATGAGGCCCAGACTCGATTCGGCCAGCAGCACCCCGTTTATTACGGTGTACGTGATCAGGAAGAACATCGTGATCAGCGGCGCAATCACGTTCAGGTCCCGGATCAGCAGTCCCGCCAGCACGATGCCTCCGGTCACCAGCATGGCCCGCCGGGGCTCGCCGCCCTGAGTCTGGCCCAGCCACTCCCCTCGAGGGAGGATCCGGTCATGCGCCAGCGCCGCGAGAATGCGCGGCGCTCCCACCAGCGAGCTCAGTGCGGAGGAGAAGGTGGCGCCCAGCAGGCCGGCCAGCACACCCGGGGCCCACAGCGAACGCTCCACCATCACGGTGTAGTTGGAGGTCAGCTCGGCGGGGGAAGCCGCCTTGGCGGTCCACACGGCCAGCGCCAGGTAGATCACGCACGACAGCCCGATCGCCCAGAGGGTGCCGGCCGGGATGCTGCGTCGCGGATCGCGCAGCTCACCCGACATGTTGGCGCCTGCCATGATGCCGGTGGCCGCCGGAAAGAAGACCGCGAACACCGCCCAGAAATTGGTGCCGGCGAACCCGCTCTCGGGCGAGCCCGGATAACCGCCCCAGAGCTGGGGTTCGATCGGGGCTCGCCACACCGCCATGTTGCCGAACACCAGCACCAGCGACACCGCGATCACCACCATGACCACGTACTGGATCCGGAACGCCAGGCCGGCGCTCACGTACCCGATCGCGAACACCACCGCGAACGTGACCAGGTCCACCAGCAGCGCCGGGTGGTGCGGGAAGATCCAGAGCCAGCCCTCGCGGAAACCGAACACGTACATCGCGACCGCCAGCGCCTGCGACAGGTAGAGCGGCACCCCCACGCTCCCGCCCACCTCGAAGCCGAGCGCCCGGGAGATGATGGCGTACGGGCCGCCGGCGCCGAGCCGGGTGTTGGTGGCGATGGACGAGAGCGAAAGCCCGGTCGCCGCGGTGATGCCGTTGGCCAGCAGGATGATGCCGATGCCGCCCAGGAGGCCGGCGTTGCCGACCGTCCATCCGAGGCGGAGATACATGATCACGCCGAGGATGGTGAGCAGCGTCGGCGTGAACACCCCGGCAATGGTGCCGAAGAGCCGGACTTCCGGCTTGGCAGGCGCGGTGGCGGCCTGGCTCATGACCCCTCTGGACTCGCCGGCACGATGCAACCTCCAGGTCTCACACGCGGCGTACGGTATCAGTCCCGCGGCACGGCGGCAACCGGGCGGGCGCCAGGAGGGAAGCCCGCCCCCGGGAGTCCCGCCGGCGATGGCCGGGGCGCTTCGAACCTGGCTCCCGGGACACCCCCTAGCGAAATCAGTGGTTTGATATCAAATTACACGGCTGGTCTGCGACCATTTCTTTAACCGGGTATTCGTCTGGACGAACGGCGGCGCCCGGCCATTCATGACCCAGTGACACCCATCGAGGAGTCGTTTCATGTCCCATCGTCTGATCCCCGCCCTGGTCGGTTTCCTGGCGCTCACGGCCCTCCCCGCGCTCCGCGCCCAGGATGAGGCGCCGCGTCCGTGGCAGCTGCAGACCGATTTCGGCTTCGTGAACACGGCGGGGAACACCGCCACCACCACCTTGAATGCCGGCGAGAAGGCGAGCTACCTGATCGGAGCGTGGACCTTCGCCCAGTACTTCTCGGCGGTGTACGGCAGGACGGAGGGGAGGACGTCCGCCGAGAACTACACGGCGGGACTCCGGGGCGACTACGCCTTCTCCAAGCCGGTCGGGATATACGTGCTGGGCGGGTGGGATCGGAACGAGTTCGCCGGGATCTCACGGCGCTTCGAGGAAGGCGCGGGCCTGGTGTTCAAGGCCCTGGCCGCTGAACGGACCACCCTCAGCATCGAGACCGGCGTCGCCGCCAATCAGCAGCGCGACCTCGTGGGCACCACCACCGACTTCATCAGCGGCCGGGGCGCGATCCTGCTCAAGCAGATGCTCAACCAGAAGGCGTACTTCCAGCAGCTCGGGGAGGTGCTCCCCAACTTCAAGGATAGCAAGGACGTGCGGATCAATACGGAAACCGCCCTGGTGGCCCCGCTCTCCTCCACCATCGCGCTCAAGGCAGGGTATGTTGTGCGCTTCGACAATCAGCCCGAGCCCGGCTTCGAGAAGACCGACCGCTTTCTTACCTCCGGTCTCCAGGTGACATTCTAGGGACACCCGGCCGGGCACCGATCGAACGATCGCGCGCCGGCCGTCCTGCCTCCAATCGTACCACCGGCGCGCCCGAGCCCACGCATGGCACACGTCTCCCATCGACTGTCGAACTCGTTCCAGGGCGCGCTGGCCGGTGGCGGCGATCCCGCCACCTCGCCGCTCTACGTCTTCGGGCCCTTTCTCAAGCTGATCGTCCTTGCGGGCGTGGCCGAAGTGACGTTCGGCGCCAGCATCTGGCTCGTGGTGTTCACGGTGGCCATGGTGTCCGCGATGTACCGGCTGGTGATGCGCTGGGTGGTGGACGGGAGCGGCGGGAGCGGGCTGAGCGAGGAGGAGTTCGGCCCCTGGGCCGTGAAGGTCAACGCGGGGATCACCTTCGTCGAGTACACCCTCACGTTCCTCGTGAGCATCGCAGCCCTGGTGACCTTCATCGCCGACCGCTTCTCGGTGCTCAACGCTACCGTGGCGGGAGTACAGTACCGGACGCTCCTCGCCATCCTCATCAGCCTGGGCATCGGCTGGCTGGTGAACCGCGGCCCGAGGACGGCCGCCCGCGCTTTCGGGCCGGCGACCCTGGCCGTACTGCTGCTGCTGTGGACCATGATCGGCGCGACGATCTGGCAACGCGGTCTCCACCTGCCGTCGTTCGACATCCGGGCCTTCGCCCCCGAGTACTTCCATTTCACGCTGGGCGGGTTTGCCCGGATCCTGGCGCTGATGACCGGGATCGAGATCTTCGCCAATCTGGTGGCCGCCTACGACGGCAGCTCCGCGGAGCGAAGCCGGAAGGCCTTCGGCAGCCTGGTCATCATCATGGGCACGACCTGCCTCACGATGCTGGTGGTGGGGCCCGCCATCCTGGCCCTGTCCGATCCTGCCGACAGCCACGTCTCGGTCTTCACCCAGACGATGGACCGGCTGCTGCCGGCCCCGCTGCCCTGGATCGGCACGCTGATCGGCGTGCTGGTGCTGGGGTCGGCCGCGGCCGCCAGTGCCCAGGGGCTCCAGAACCTGGCCCTCGGGCTCCGCTACCGGCACTACATCCCGGCCTGGCTCGGCCTGCGCAACCGGTTCGACGTGGCCGACAAGCCGGTCTGGGTCGAGATCGGCATCGTCGCGCTCTGTTTCCTGCTCTTCGGAACTCACGAGGAGACCTACCTCGCGATCTACGCCGCGGGAGTCTTCATCCTCCTCAGCATGACCGGCTGGGCCGCGGCCAAGCGCATCCTCCGCGGGCCTTCGGGAGCGGTTCTCCGCGGGAGCGGCCGCCACCCTGGTCGGTACCGTCCTCGCCGCTCTGCTCACTACCGCGGCCACGGCGATCATCTTCGAGGAGCGTTTCTTCGAGGGTGCGTGGACCTACCTGCTGTTCATTCCCCTCCTCTACGTGATCTTCGCCCGGTTCCGGGAGCGGCTCGGGCCGCCCAAGCCGCTGGATGAGCATCTCGGCCGGTTCTTCGGAGGTCAGTATCTCCTCCCGTTTCAGCGGCACGCACTCCCCGAGGACCAGTTCGGGATCGAGCGCATCCTGGTTCCGCTCGACGGCTCCGCCCTGGCCGAGCAGGCACTGCCGGTGGCGGAGCTGCTCGCCCGGACGACGACCGGCAGCCTCGACGCTGGTGTCGGTCCGCCCGCGCAAGGGCGTGAAGAGCAACGGGAACGACGCCAAGCCGGCGCCGGGGCTCGAAGCGTATCTCGAGCGGATGGCGTGGTCGCTCCGGCGGGGCGGGCTCGCGGTGGAGACCAGCATTCGGAGCGGTCGCATTACCGAGGAGATCGGTCGCCTGGCGATGGAGATCAAGGCCGACGTCATCGTCATGGCCACCCACGGCCGCTCCCCGGTGGACCGCCTCCTCGGTCGGAACATCGCCACGGCCGTGGTCCGCCAGACCGACCTGCCGGTCCTGCTCGTCCGCCCGACGGAGGCCTGGACCAGCCGGACTACGGCCTTCCAGAAGCTCCTGGTCTGCCTGGACGGATCGGAAGGATCCGAGGAGGTCCTGCCGTGGGCCCGCATCATCTCCCGGCACTTCGGGAGTCAGATGGTGCTGATCACCGTGCCGGAGGCGGAGAGCGAGGTGCCGAGGCTCGAACAGTACCTCGGGTCGGTCGCCGCCGCGCTGCGGAACATCGGGTTCGCCGCGGAAGTCCGGGTGACCGGATCGGGTGCGGTCCAGACGATCACCGCTGTGGCCGCGTCCGAGGGATGCGACCTGATCATGATGGCGACTCGGGGGCGCGGCGCGCCGGACGACATCGATACCGAGGTCGGAAGCGTCACTGAGCGGGTCGTGCAGGCGGCTCACTGCCCGGTGTTCGCCGTCACGGTCCTGGGCCTCGCCGCCGACCGGCCCGCCGCGAGCGCCACACGTTGAGCCGACGGCACGGATCAAGTCAGGGACCCGCAACCCGCCGCTCGATTTGACCCATCTGCTCGTCGGCGCCAGGATTAGCCGGTGAACCGTCGCTCCTTTCTCCAGGCCACTTCGGCCGGCCTTGCGGCCGCGGCCGTCCCATTGCGCCCACCCCCGGCCCGTCCGCGCCCCTCGGCCGAGCAGCTGGTCTGGCACCGGAACGAGCTGGGACTGTTCATCCATTTCGGAATGAACACCTTCACCGACCGGGAATGGGGAACCGGCCGCGAGGATCCGGCATTGTTCGCCCCGCTCGACCTCGATGCCCGGCAGTGGACCCGCGCGGCCCGGGCGGCCGGATTTCGCAGCGTCCTCCTGACCGCCAAGCACCACGACGGGTTCTGCCTCTGGCCGACCGCCACCACACCCCACTCGGTGCGATCGAGTCCCTGGCGGAACGGCGAGGGAGATCTGGTCCAGGAGGTCGCGCAGGCCTGCCGGGCAGAGCGCCTCGGCCTTGGGATCTACCTGTCACCGTGGGACCGGAACGCGCCCGCCTATGGTGAAGGAACCCGCTACAACGACTTCTACTGCGACCAGCTCACCGAACTCCTCGGCCGCTACGGCCCGATCACCGAAGTCTGGTTCGATGGCGCCAATGGCGAAGGACCGGACGGACGACGACAGGATTATGATTGGGCCAGGATCTACCAGGTCGTCCGCCGGTATCAGCCAAGTGCCCTGATCTTCTCCGACGCGGGTCCGGACCTGAGGTGGATCGGCAACGAGCAGGGCACCGCCGGCGATCCGAACTGGTGCCCGGTCGATCCGGCCGTCGTGCCCTACCCCGGCGCGACCGGTCCTGACGTCACGGACATACTGCAGCACGGCGACCCCGATGGCACGGTCTGGCGCCCGGGCGAGGCCGACGTGTCCATCCGGCCGGGGTGGTTCTGGCATCCCGCAGAGGACGACAGCGTCCGCGACGGCTCGGGCATCCTGGATCTGTACTTCCTGTCGGTCGGGCGAAACGCCGGCTTGCTGCTCAACGTACCGCCGACGAGAGCGGGGCAGCTGCACGAGCGCGACCTCCGCAGCCTGGCGGAGTTCAGCGAGCTTCGGGGGCGGATATTCCAGCGCGACCTCACGGTCGGAGCGATCCGCATCCAGTCCGACGACGGGCGCCGGATCCATCTGCGGCTCAGGAACCCGGTCGAGTTCGACGTGATCCAGGTCCAGGAGGACATCCGCCACGGCCAGGTGGTCAGCGCGCATCATGTCGAGGCGCTGATCCGGGGCCAGTGGCGGACCGTGGCGGAGGGTACCACCATCGGCAGCAAGCGGCTGCATCGGGTGATGCCCACCCCCACAACGGAGATCCGGCTGATCATCGAGGGCAGTATTGCCGTCCCCCGAATCGGCCGGGTCTCGCTGCACCGGACCGATTGAACCGAAGTGACCCGCAACCCGTTCAGATCTCACAGGGATGGCCAGATGCTTTTCAGGACGCTGATGCTCGCCGTCGCAATCGCCTCACCGGCGATGGCCCAGACTCTGGGTACCGTCGCTTTTCCCAACAGCGGAAGACCCGATGCCCAGGCTCCATTTCTCCAGGGCATGCTGCTACTCCACAGCTTCGAGTACGAGGATGCCGCCAACGCCTTCCGCGAGGCCCAGCGATCCGATCCCGATTTCGCCCTCGCCTTTTGGGGCGAGGCCATGACATATACCCACCCGATGTGGAACGAGCAGAACCTGCAGGCGGCGCGAACCACCCTGCTGCGGCTCGGCGGCACGGCAGCCGAGCGGCTGGCGCGGGCCGGCGACGCCCGCGAGCGGCTGTACCTCGAAGCCGCGGAGGCGCTCTATTTCGCGGACGCTTCCAAGCCGAAACGGGATACCCTCTTCCTTGAAGCATTGGAGCGGATCATCGAGGCCAATCCAGGCGACGACGAGGCGCAGGCCTTCTCCGCCCTGTGGCTGATGGGCCTGAGCCAGGGGATCCGCAACGTGCCGTCGTACATGCGCGCCGGAGCCCTGGCCGAGGAAATCAGCCGCCGGAATCCGAAGCATCCCGGCGCTCTCCACTACACCATTCACGCCTTCGACGATCCCGTGCACGCGCCGCTCGGCCTGCATGCGGCCCGGGCCTACTCCGTGATCGCCGCGGACGCCGATCACGCCCAGCACATGACCACTCACATCTTCCTGGCTCTCGGGATGTGGGAGGAAACCGTCCGCCAGAATGTTATCGCGGCGGGGACCGACTCGGCCGGCTGGAAACCCGGTCATTACACCTACTGGATGGACTACGGCCTGCTGCAGCAGGGCAAGATCCAGGCGGCCGGCCGTCACCTCGACCTGATGCGGACCAACCTGGCATCCTCACCGTCCGCCGGCCGCCAGGGTTATCTGCTTTCGATGCGGGCCCACTATCTCGTGATTTCCGAACGGTGGAACGACCCGGCGGCGGAGTGGGTGCTGGACGCGCCGTTGGCGAGTCCCGTGGCCAAGGCAATGGACGCCTTCGCGGTGGCTTACGCGGCGTTGCGCCGTGGCCAACGCTCGAAAGCCGAGGCGGGGCTGGAGACGCTGCGCGAGATCGGCCGAACGCTGGCAGCGGACACGAGCTATGTCGGAAACCGCCGCGTTCCGCTCGTGCTGGCGGGTGAATTGGAGGCGCTGATGCTGTGGGGCAAGGGCCGCCGCGAAGCCGCCGTTACTCTCCTGCGCCGACTCACCAAGGAGGAGGATGCCTTCCCCGCCGAGTTCGGCCCACCGGACGTGGTGAAGCCGACGCACGAGCTGCTCGGGGAGTTCCTGCTGGCACTCAAGCGGCCCGCCCAGGCCCGGACCGAGTTTGTCCGCGCCCTGGAACTCGCCCCGGGGCGTTCACCCGCGCTGCTCGGGCTCGCCCGCGCCGCCCGGGCCGCGGGAGATACCACCGCGGCGGAACGGGCCCTGGCGGAGCTGGGTCGGAACTGGAGCGACGCCGATCCCAGCCACCCCGGCCTGATCGAGCTCAATCGGCTGAGGGCCGGGCGCTAGCGCAGGATCGCGAAGAAGAGGCTGAGATGCCGAACGGTTTTCGGCAACTCAGCCCAGCACGTCCCGTAGCAGCGCCTGCGCTTCGGCCACCACCCGGCCCAGGTGCTCCGCATCCCGGAAGCTCTCGGCGTAGAGCTTGTAGATGTTCTCCGTCCCCGATGGCCGGGCCGCGAACCAGCCGTTCCGGGTCGTAACCTTGAGACCGCCGATCGGCGCGTGGTTGCCGGGAGCGCGGACCAGCTTCGCTTCGATGGGATCACCGGCCAGCTCGCTCGCCGTCACGCTCCCGTCGGTGAGCCTGCTGAACCCCGCCTTCTCGGCCGGCGTGCAGGGGGTGTCGATGCGGGTGTAGACCGGCGAACCGAGCTCGGCCGTGATGTCGGCGTAGTGCTCCGCGGGGTCTTTCCCCGTGACCGCCGTGATTTCGGCCGCCAGCAGGCTGAGCAGGATCCCGTCCTTGTCGGTGGTCCAGACCGTCCCGTCCCGGCACAGGAAACTGGCACCAGCGCTTTCCTCGCCGCCGAAGCAGCAGCTCCCTTCGAACAATCCCCGGGTGAACCACTTGAAGCCCACCGGCACTTCGAGCAGCCGGCGTCCTGCCTGCGCGACGACCCGGTCGATGATCGCGCTCGACACCAGGGTCTTGCCGACCACCGATGATCGGGGCCAGCCCGGACGGTGCTGCAGCAGGTAGCGGATCGCCACGGCGAGGTAGTGGTTGGGATTGAGCAACCCGGCCGAACGGGTGACGATGCCGTGGCGGTCGGCATCCGGATCGGTGCCGAACGCGATGTCGAACCGGTCCTTGAGCCCGACCAGCCCGGCCATCGCCCACGGACTGGAGCAGTCCATGCGGATCTTGCCGTCGTGGTCCACCGTCATGAAGGCGAACCGGGGATCGACCCCGGTGTTCACCACGGTGAGGTCGAGCCGGTAGCGTTCGGCGATCGGCGCCCAGTACGGCAGCGAGGCACCGCCCATCGGGTCCACTCCGATCCGTACCCCGGCAGACCGTATGGCGTCGAAGTCGATCGCCCGGGCCAGGTCCTCGACGTAGGGCGTGATCAGATCCTCGCGACGGGTCGTGCCGACACCCACCGCCGTGTCGAACGACACCCGCCTGACAGCGCGATTGGACTCGAGCAGCAACCCGTTGGCGCGGTCCTGGATCCAGCGGGTCACTTCAGTGTCGGCCGGGCCGCCATCGGGCGGGTTGTACTTGAACCCGCCGTCCTGCGGTGGATTATGGGAGGGCGTGACCACGATGCCGTCGGCCTGTCCGTCGGTCCAGCCATCCGCCTGCCCAGCAACACGGCCGCCGTTGTAGACCAGAATGGCCCGACTGATGACGGGGGTCGGCGTGAAGCCGTCGTCGCGCTGGATGACCACCTCGACGCCGTTGGCCGCCAGTACCTCGAGCGCCGTTCGCTCGGCCGCTCGCGATACCGCGTGGGTATCCTTGCCCATGAACAGCGGACCGCTGATATCCCGGGCCGAGCGATAATCGCAGATCGCCTGGGTGATGGCGAGGATGTGGGCCTCGGTGAAGCTGCCATCGAGTGGCGTGCCGCGATGTCCGCTGGTGCCGAAGCTGACCCGTTGGCCGGCCGCCCCCATTTCCGGCCGTCGATCGTAATACGCACGCTCGAGGGCGGCCGGATCGAGCAGCAGGTCGGCCGGGGCCGGCTGGCCGGCGAGGGGATCCATGTGGTCGATCGGCGATTGGTCGGGGTGGCAGGTGCGACGACGATCTCAATCCTGCCCACTCGGGAGCCGGAGTGCAACTCTCAGCACCTGGCTGGTCCGCTGCCCGATGGCTCGTGCAGATTCAACTCGCCTCATACCGAGAATCGACTCATGTATCGCTTCGTTGCCTTGCTCGCCGCTGGCCTTGCCCTCCTCGTCTCACCGCCTGCCCTCTCAGCCCAGGGTGAGCATCCCCCGTCCGTCAAACTACCCGCAGAACTCGATCGGATTCTCCGGGATTACGAGCGTGCCTGGTCCAGCCGTGATTCCAAGGCAGTCGCCGAACTGTTTGCGGAAGACGGTTTCGCTCTGCCATACGGGTACGGAGACACGAAAGGGGATATGGGCAAGTTCGTCCTCGCCCTGCGTCGCGATCCGGGAGCGAGGTGGCTGATCGCCGGGGATATCGACAACGCCAGCCGTCGCGAATAGATGCGGCTTCGGCCGGAGTCGGGAGAGTGCGATCCGGTGGTGACGGGCATTCCCTTGGAAGGTCCTGGCGATGCCGCCCAACAGCCGCCGAGCCGTCAGATCCCGTCGAGGTGGTCGGCGAGTTTCTCCCGGAGGATGGTGATCAGCTCCGGCTCGAGCGGCGAGTAGATGTCGGGGATGTCGAGGCAGATGAGTTCACGCTCGTCCAGCAAGTCTCCGAAATGCTCGCGCAGCCAGTCGACGTGCTCGGTCTCCATGACGAACACCCGCGCCGCCCAGGAGATCAGTTCCCGCGAGACCGGCACCCGGGCGCTCCGGTTGGTGCCGGCAGAACGGACCTCGTACGTGGCATGCTCGCTGAAGAGCGACTCCGCCGTATGGCTCCGGCTGATATTGTGGGTGCAGACGAAGAGAATCCGCTCGCGCTCGTCCATGGCTCGCGGTCAGGCGACTCCCGGTGGTTTCGGCCGGGGTCGCATGGCATAGACCACCACGGCCAGGGTAGCAATCGCCGCGATCGCGGCGGCTACTCCCAGGATGAGGCACAGCCACGCCTGCCACGTCGCCACCGGCCCGGACCGGGCATACCCGATCGGTGACCACGTGGCCACATCCAGGAGCCCCGCCAGCAGCGGTGCACCCCATGTTCCAACCGCGGCGGCCCGGGCGAGTCGTTCGAGGAACCGGCCCAGTGGGACCGACAGGTTGAGGTGCCGCCAGGCCAGTCCGAGCAGGACCAGGCACATGCCGCTCAGGACCCCGGCGAGATGGGCGGCGAGGCGAGTGCCTGGATCGCGGAGCAGCGGTCCGGCCAGGCCGGTCAGCAGACCCAGCAGCAGCAGGGCAAAGCCCGCTCGAAGCAGTGCTCGGTTGGCGCTCCTGCGCTCCACGATATCCTCCTGGCTTGGACCGAAGCCGAAATGGTTGCCGCGAGTACCGTCGGGCACGCCCGTGCCCCTGAATCAGAACAGCTCGGCGTCCCAGTCCGTCATCGCAAAGTACTGCTCTTGCGAAACAGGGCGGGAGCCAGTCGACGCGCGCGCACTCAAAGGGTCCAGCCCTTCCGGTACGAGGGCCGGAGCCATTCCTCCGGCAGCTTCACGTTCGTCACGGCGCCCTTCTCCGGATCGATGAGCAGCGGCTGGCCGGCCCGGACCGCCAGGCAGCCGAGCAGCACCATTTCGGTCAGCGGGCCGGCATGTCCGCCGAAGGTCGACCGGTTGGGGAACCCGCCCTTGATGGTCTCGATCCATTCCGCGTAGACCCCGGGCGATCGTTCATACTTCTGTTGTGGCGGGTTGGCCTTGAGGTCGGCGTCTCTGGCCGGATCGAGCAGGCGCGGCTCCTCGCCATAGATCCCGGCGAGGATGGCACCGGCATCCCCGACCCACATCTGTCCCCCGATTTCCGCCGGCGGCCATTGGAGTGTGTCCGGGAACCCTGCCGGTCGCGGTGGCCAGAGCCCGCCGTCACGCCACACAACCGAGATCGGGCCGCGACTGCCCCGCGCCGGGAACGAATAGACCACCCGGGACGACCTGGGCGGCGACTCATCGTAGCGCCGGGTCGTTTCCGGCACGACGCTGCTCGGGTAGCGGAGGTCGAGCGCCCAGAAGGCCGCGTCCATTCCGTGGCACGCCATATCGCCCAGCGCTCCGGTGCCGAAATCCCACCAGCCACGCCAGTTGAACGGCGCATAGGCAGGATTGTACGGTCGCTCGGCCGCCGGACCGAGCCACAGGTTCCAGTCGAGCGACGGCGGCGGCGAATGGAGCGCGGTCGGGCGGTCCATCCCCTGAGGCCAGATCGGACGATTGGTCCAGTAGTGGACTTCGCGCACCGCACCGATGACCCCGGCCTCGACCCATTCGCGGATCTGGCGGGTCCCCTCGTTCGCGTGTCCCTGGTTTCCCATCTGGGTGACCTGTCTGGGGCGACGCGCCGCCTCGAGCACCATGGCGCGCACCTCGCCCAGAGTCCGGGCCAGCGGCTTCTGGCAGAACACGTGCTTTCCGGCCCGGAGCGCGAGCAGAGCCGCCGCCGCATGGCTGTGGTCCGGCGTGGAAATCGTGACGGCGTCGATGCCCTTCGCTTCCTTTTCGAACATCTTCCGGTAGTCCCGATATCGCCGGGCCCGCGGATAGGACCGGAATGCGTCCTCGGCGGCGTTCCAGTCCACGTCGCACAGGGCCACCAGGTTCTCACCCTCAACCCCGCGGACGTCGTTCCGGCCCATGCCGCCCACGCCGATGCATGCGATGTTGAGCGTGTCGCTCGGGGCCCGGTAGCCGCGACCCAGCACATGGCGGGGAACGATATGAAACGCGGCCGCACCGGCGACCCGGCCGACGAACTCACGACGGGTGGGGCCGCGGCCGATCACGTCAGCTCTCCTGGCCGGCCATGGCCGGACGACGGATGTCATCCCGGAACACCAGAGCGAACACCACCAGGATCACCGCGGCGCCTACCGCCGGCCGGAGCCAGATCGCCTGCCAGTCGTGCCCGACCCCTGACGGAGCGGCGAACTGCTGCACCACCAGCCCGGACACGAGGCTCCCGATCAGGTAACCCACGCCCTGGGTAATGAACGTCAGGAACCCCTGCGCCGCCGCCCGGATCTTCTGTCCGGCCTCCCGGTCGACGTAGATCTGACCGGTGACGAAGAAGAAATCGTAGCAGATGCCGTGCAGCAGGATCCCGGCGTACAGCATCCAGGCACCCTCGGGCATACCACCGTAGGCGAACAGCAGGTAGCGCGCGCCCCACGCAGCCATGCCCACGAGCAGGACGATCTTGATGCCGAACCGGGCGAGGAACACCGGCAGGAGCACCATGAACAGGATCTCGGACATCTGACCCAGGGTCATCTTGCTGGCCGGGGCAGTCATCCCGATCTCGTTCAGAAAGAGATTGGTGAAGGCGTAGTAGAACTGCAGCGGAATGCACAGCAGGAACGACCCGATCACGAACGCGGCAAACGACCGCTTGCGCATCAGCGACAGCGCGTCCAGCCCGAAGACATCCCGGATGTTCAGCGGTCTGCCGGCGGCGTGCGGCGGCGTGTTCGGCAGGCCGAGCGAGAAGACGCCCAGCAGCAGCGATGCGCCGGCGGCGATCTGCATCGGTACCGCCGTCGCTTCCAGGCCCAGCCCGCCGACCACCTGCCCGGCCACGATCCAGCCGACCGTGCCCAGTACCCGCACCAGCGGGAACTCCCGGGCCGGATCCCGCATGTTGTCGAACGCGAGCGAATTGGTGAGCGCCAGCGTGGGTGCGTAGCAGACGGCGTAGCCGATCAGCAGGGGGTAGAAGGTGGAGAAGCTCCCCTCCTGCGAGGCCCAGTAGAGCAGGAAGGCGCCGGCGGTATGGAGCAGGGCGAGGATCCGCTGGGTCGCGAAGAACCGGTCCGCGATCATGCCGACGAAGAACGGCGCGACAATGGCCCCGATGGCCATGGACCCGTACGCGGCGCCGATCTCGGGGCCGTCGAATCGCCGGGTGGTGCCCAGATAGGTTCCGAGCGTGACGAACCAGGCCCCCCAGATGAAGTACTGGAGGAACATCATGAGGGAGAGCTTGGTGCGGATCATCCGGGCTCCGTAGATGGTGAGCGGTGAGCAGTGAGCGCTGAGCGGGGTCGATCCCGCTCACCGCTCACCGCTCACCGCAGTTCTCTCATCCTGATACTCCGAAACCAGACCCGATCCCCGTGGTCCTGCAGCGCGATGTGACCCTTCGGCGCCCGCCCATAGGCGGGCCACTGCCGGAACTTGGAGGCCGCCACCCGGGACTCCCATTCCCGGCTCTCGAGCTCGTACTCGACCACCTTGACCCCGTTCAGCCAGTGCTCGACGTGGTGGCCGCGCACCACAATGCGAACCTGGTTCCACTCCCCCACCGGCCGGACGACGCCCGCCGGAGCGGCATAGAGGCCATAGACGGCGCCCGCGGAGGTGAGCCATGCCCGGCCATCGGGGTGGCGCTCGTCGTCCAGGACCTGCATCTCGGGTCCGGTTTCGTAGGTGGCGTCGCTTCCTTCCGTCACCCGGTACATGATGCCGCTGTTGCCGCCCTCGGAAATCTTCCAATCGAGCGCCAGCTCGAAATCCCGGAACTGCTTCGTGCTGACCAGATCTCCGCCCCGGGCGATCCGGGTGAGCGCTCCGTCTTCGACCGCCCATCCGTCCGGAAAGGCCTTCTTGCGGAAGCCCCGCCACCCGCGGGTGGTGTGGCCGTCGAACAGCAGCTTCCAGCCCGCCTGCCGTTCGGATTCGGACAGCGTGTTGGGTGGCTGGTCCCCGGCCTGTCCCGGCAAGACGTGCGGAGGAACAACGGTCAGCGCGCCGACGAGCATCAACGGCACTCGCATCCAGGGGCTCGACATCGGGAGTGGTGAGTCACAACGATACGGCGGCCGGGACCAGCGCGGAAGGCCGCGTGCTGGACGCCCCGTCGAACGCGGCGTACTTTTTTGGAGGACACAACCTCCGCCGGAGCCCCAATGCACCGACGCGATCTCCTTCGCCTCTTCGCCGCCGCCGCTGGAGCGCTTCCGTTCGTTCCCGAAAGCGCCGGCGAAGCGACCGAGATCGGCCAGCGCCTGCACCACCGCGGCCGGTTCGCCGCCCCGGACGGCATTCTGGATGGGGCTCAGGCGCGTCTGGTGTCCGCCCTCGCCGATGTCATACTCCCCCGTACCCACATGCCGGGGGCCAACGACGTCGACGTGACCGGTTTCATCGGCCACCTGCTGGGTGAGTGGTATGAATGGGACGACGCCCAGACCTTCCTCGCCGGCCTGGCGGCACTCGACGACCGGGCCAGGCTGCGGCACGGCGCGTCGCTCGTCGCCCTGGGCGAGGAGCGCCGCATCGACCTCCTCGGTGACGTAGACCGGGAAGAGGGCCCGCCTGGAACCCCGGCGGCGAGCTGGGCGCGTCTCAAGTCGCTCGTGATGTACGGCTACCTGACCTCGGAACGCGTGATGAAGGAAGTGGCCGCGTATCCCCTCGTGCCGGGCCGGTTCGTGGGATCCAGCAGCCTGTAGGGGACGGGTTGCGCGATTCGGTGGCTCGGCGACCCGGCGGCTCGATCTCACGCCGGGACTTCATCGCCATCGCCGGTGGGGCGGCCGCCGCCTGGCACTGCCGTCCCGACCCCGCCCAACGCAGCGGCCAGCCGCCGGGTCATCCTCTCGGAATCCAGCTGTATACCGTCCGTGACCCGCTCGCGCGGGACTTCCCCGGCACACTCGCCGCGCTCGCCGCCATCGGCTATGCCGAAGTGGAGGTCTGGTCCCTTCACGGCCGGTCGGCCGCGGAGGTCCGCCAGCTGCTCGATGAGGCGGGACTCCGGGCTCCCGCAGGACACGTCGGGCTCGACGCCGTCACCGACGGGCTCGAGCAGACGATCGCCGATGCGCGGACGCTCGGGCATTCATTTGTGGTCGTGCCCTGGCTCCCCGAAGGCCTGCGAACCGCCGACGGCTACGCCGGCGTGGCCGACCGGTTCAACCGCGCCGGCGAACGGCTGCTCGCGGCGGGACTCCGGCTGGGATATCACAATCACGCCTTCGAGTTCGCCCCGCTGGATGCTGGCTCGACCGGATACGACATTCTGCTCGCCCGCACCGAGCCGCAGCTGGTCGTCATGGAGCTGGACCTGTTCTGGATCCGGCAGGGTGGCGGGAACGCCCTGGACTACTTCCATAGCCATCCCGATCGCTTTCGCCTGGTCCACGTCAAGGACATGGCGGGCGATGGCGCCATGGCTGACGTGGGGCAGGGTGTCATCGACTGGCCAGCCCTGCTGACGGCGGCGCGGGAGGCCGGGGTGCAGCACTTCTTCGCCGAGCACGATGGGGCGAAGGACCCCCTGCGCTTCGCACGGAACAGCTACCGGTACCTGAGTCGACTCAGGTTCTAGCCGCCGACCGCCCCGCTCTATGTCCCGGTTCGACCCCGCCCGGTTTCCTCCCGGCTTCTTCGATCTCCCCGCGGATGCGGGGCGCGAGCTGCCACTGCCGCTGGTGGCCGCCTGGACCCGGAGCGATCAGACCCCGGAGGCCGCCCGTCGGCTGCTGGCTCCTCACACGATTACCGGTATTGTCGTCGCGTCGGATGCGTCCGGCCTCACGCGGCTCACCGAAGAACGCTCGCTGATCGAGATCCTCGCCATGGTGAGCCGGCCCAAGGAGCTCATTCACGGCTACGGCAAGGCCATCGGTGGGATCGCCAGCGGCGTCTGGGCCGCGGACAACACGCTGATGTTCTACCCGGAAGACGTGCTGGCGGACCGGGTAATCGGGATGCTCCTCGCCGTTCGCGATCAGGTCCAGGCCGAGTGCGAGGTGGGGATCGGACTCTGCGGGCATCGCGGCGTGTTCTACCAGCTCGGGAACGGCCTGTATGGTCCGGCCGCGGACCGGGTGGAGACGCTGGCCGAGGATTTCGCCGCCCCTGGCGAACTCATGGTGACTGGCGAGCTGGCGGGCCTCCTCGGCGACCCGTCCCCGTTTACCCTGGTGCCGCGCCCCGATCTCCCGGCCGCCCTTGGGGCGGTCCGGCAGGTGACGGATGGACCGAGACTCGCTGGAATCGAACCGAGCGACTTCCGGTACCCGCTGCCCTTCAGCGAGGAGTTCTTCGGTGGCCTTACCGAATTTCAGCGAACCCGCCGGATCTCGGTGGTACCGCGGCCGGCCTTTCGCGACGTGGCAGTGGTGGTGATCGAGCCGGAGCGGGAAGATCAGGACCTGCCGGAGGTCGCGGCGCTGAACGACCTGGCGATTGCCGCCGCGCTCAAACGCCTCGGACATGGCCTGCTGGAGGGAAGCTCGGGACTCGAGGTCAAGACCTCGGGCGGCGCCAGCGGCGTGAGTATCTACCTCTTTGAAGAGCCCCCCCACGCGGTCGAATTCGCCCGCCGGCTCCGGGGGCTGCTCCAGTCGGGCGACGTGCGGATCCGGGTCGGGGTGGACGTGGGACGGGTGCTGCTGTTCGAGCTGGGGGCCAACGCCCGTGATGTCGCGGGAGGGCCGGTCAACATCGCGTCCAAGCTCGCCCAGTTCACCGGCGAGTTCGGCACCATTCATCTCACCGCCGCCGCGGCGAGCATGGCCGGCGTGTCCGACCCGCCGGCCCCGCAGAGGATTCAGGCCGGCGGGCTGACCCTGGACGTCGTGGCTATCTGACTCCGCTGCTCCCGCGCCCCCGGCGCCGAGTCTGGAACCCGCCAGCGGCAACAGGACGACCACGATCAGGTTAGCGGCCACGAACCATGGAGGGTGCGGAATGGCCCTGAGGTTCATGATGGAGGCTCCGAGGAACGCGATCACGCTACGCTGGTGGAATCTCCGGCGCGTGCCGGGTCGTACGGCCCTCGCGGACCTTCCGTTCATGCTTCAGATTGGTACCCTGCTTCGAACGCTGCCGTCGGCGGCGTAGGGAGCCTGTCATGTCCCGTGTCGTCCACTTCGAGATCCACGCCGCGGACCCGGATCGGACCATGAGTTTCTACCAGGCGCTGTTCGGCTGGCAGTTCACCCGATGGGACGCACCCCAGGAGTACTGGCTCATCCGCACCGGCCCGGAGTCCGCTCCCGGGATCGACGGGGGCCTCATGCGTCGGGCAGGCGGGGCCCCAGTCGACGGCGGCGCCGTGAACGCGTACGTTTGCACCGTCGCCTGCGATGATGTCGACGCCATGGCCAGCCGCATTCCCGCGTTGGGTGGTCGACTCGCCGTGCCCAAGATGGCCGTCCCGGGAATCGGCTGGCTGGCCTACGCCAAGGACCCCGAGGGGAACATCTTCGGGCTCATGCACCTCGATCCGACGGCCGGCTGACGCCCCAACGCGGAGCCCTCGTGCGCAGGATCGTAACCCGTGGCTGACCACAACCGACGGATCGGCGGCATCTCGTCCGAGGCCGTTCAGGCCAAGACCGGGAAATCCTGGGAAGAGTGGCTCCATACGCTCGACCGGGCGGGGGCCCGCTCCCTGAACCATCAGCGCATCGTGGCGCTCGTTGCCAAGCGGTCCCGTGCCGGCCGCTGGTGGCAGCAGATGGTGACGGTCGGATACGAGCAGGCCCGCGGCCTGCGGGCCAAGCACCAGGCCGCCACCGGGTTCCAGGTCAGCGCCAGCCGCACCATCGCGGGGCCCCCACGGCTGGTGTACCGACACTGGGCAGATGCGAGACGCCGGCGGGCGTGGCTTCCGCACCAGGCGCTCAGCATCACGGCGCGGACACCGGGGCGGGCCATCCGCGCCTCCTGGGGCGCGGGCCGCGAGCGACTGGATGTCGCCTTCAACGCCCGGCCCGGTGGCAAGACCCAGGTCACGATCAACCATCGGCAATTGCCGACGCAGGCCGCCGCCCGACGGGCCCAGGCGTTCTGGAGAGCCCGGCTGGTCCTGCTCGCCCGAGCGGCCCGGCCGGTCAGCTGACTCACCCCGATCCCTCCGAAGGAACGGCGCCATGCCCACGGTCGCCATCGTTGGCGCGAGCGGCAACGTAGGTCGGGAACTGGTCCGACTCCTGCTCGCGCGGGGTGTGGCCGTCCGGGCCCTGGGCCGGGATTCCGGAAAGCTCGCCGCGCTGGCCGCGAGTGGAGCCCAGTCCGACGTCGCCAACCTGCACGACCCCAGGGCGCTTGCCGCTGCCTTTCGGGGCGTGGATGGCCTGTTCGCCATGGTACCGACGACCCTCGACCATCACGATCCCCGCGCGTACCAGCGTCAGGTGGCGGATGCCATGGCGGCCGGCCTGCAGGTGGCAAGAGTGCGATTCGCGGTGACTCTCAGCAGCATCGGCGCCGACCAGCAGGGCGCGACCGGACCGATCGCGGGGTTGCGAGGAGATGGAGGAGCGGTTCAATCAGGTGCCCGGCCTGGCCGTGGTCCACCTCCGGGCCGGGTTCTTCTACGAAAACTTCCTGGCCAGCATTCCGCTGATCAAGGCCAGGGGGGTGAATGGTGGCCTGATCCGGCCCGACTTGGCGATGACGATGATCGCGAGTCGGGATGTCGCGGCCGCCGGGGCGGACGTGCTCGGCGACCTGAGCTTCACCGGGCAACGGACCCGTGAGCTGCAGGGCCCGCGCCCCTACACCATGGCGGAGGCTACCCGGATCATCGGCACGGCGATCGGTCGACCGGACCTTGGGTATGTCCAATTCTCCGAGCCGGACACCCTCCAGGCGTTCGTGGGGGCGGGGTGCTCCCAGGCCGTGGCGGCGCTGTACGTCGAGATGCTCACCGCGTTCAATCAGGGGCTGGTGAAAGCGCGTGAGCCGCGTTCGGCCGCCAACACCACGCCTACCACCCTCGAGGACTTTGCCGGCGCGGTCTTCGCGCCGGCCTTCCAACGCTGAATGCGCACCTCGGCATTGGCCGTCGCCCTGACGCTGCTCGCCGCTCCGGCCGGCGGCCCAGCAGGCCGAGTTCGACTGGTCTGCCCTCGAGACCGAGGCCAGTCGGCTGCTGTCCGAGTATCTGCAGATCGATACCAGCAACCCACCCGGCAACGAGCTGGCCACGGCGCGCTGGCTCAAGGCAGTGCTGGAGCGCGAAGGCATCACCGGACAGATCCTCGACACCACCGAACTGGGTCCCGGACGGGCCAACTTCTATGCCCGGCTGCCCGGTTCCGGGCGGAGCAAGGCGATCGCGCTGGCCCACCACATGGACGTCGTGCCGGTCACTCGGGACCAGTGGACTTTCGATCCCTTCGGGGGCGACATCCGCGACGGCTACGTCCACGGCCGGGGCGCCATCGACATGAAGGGCCACGGCATCATCCAGCTCATGGCCATGACTCGCGATCAAGCGGGCCGGGATCAGCTTGAGCCGGGATATCGTCTACCTCGCCACCGCGGACGAGGAATCCGACGGCCAGGGAGCCCTGGTCTTCGTCGAGCGGCATCGAGGGCTGCTCCGGGACGTGGAGTACCTGCTCACCGAGGGAGCCGATACCCGGGTCGAGGGAGGCCGAGTCCGATGGTTCGGGATCGACGTGGGCGAGAAGCGCCCGCTCTGGACCAGAATGGTGGTCGAGGGGAAGACCAGCCACGGTTCGGTGCCGATCGGCATGGACAACCCGGTACCCCGCCTCGCGCGGGCGCTGATGCGGGTGTCCGCCTGGCAGACGCCGCTCCGGCTCACACCGGCGGTCGAGCGCTTCTTCCAGGCCATGGCTCGCGATGAGCCTTCACCGGGGAAACGCTGGCTGGCCGATCCCAGGACCGCGCTCGGAAGCCCGGCCGGCCGGGCGTGGCTGACCCGTGAGCCGGAGCGCAACGCCCTGCTCCGCAATACCATCTCGCCCACGGTGCTGGTCGGCTCCAACAAGACCAACACCATTCCGCAGGTTGCATCGGCCGAACTCGACATCCGGCTGTTGCCCGATGAAGACCCGGAACGGTTCCGGCGCGAGCTGATCCGGGTCATCGGAGATTCCGCCGTCCGGCTCGAGGAGATCATTCCCATCACCCCGCCATACGATGCGCCGCTCGGCACGCCGCTCTTTCGTGCCATCGAACGCGTCGCCGGCGAGCTCCTGCCCGGCGTACCGGTCGCCACGCCGGTCAGTCCGGGCGCCACCGATCGCCCGACCTACGCCGGCGCCGGCCTGATCGCCTACGGCCTGGACCCTTACCTGATCCCGATCGAGGAGAATCGGTATCAGGTTCACGGCAACGACGAGCGCCTGTCCATAGCCAACATCGGATGGGGTGTGCGATTCTACGTGAGCCTGCTGCTGGAAGCGGATCGTCAGGCCGACACCAACTGACCCGGCTCGAAACAATATTTGCCTGACGGACTTCCATTCCGGCGCGTGCCGGGTCTATCTTCCTGCCGCGCAAGAAGCACACTGACTTCGCGCGGAGACCTTCGGAGGTAAAACAATGGCAAAAAAGAGCCCTCGGGCGCGCAAATCGGCGGCGCCCAGACGGCCCGCACGGAAGCGCCCAAAAGTCAAACTTCCCGCACCCCGGGAGCGCAGAGTGAATCGCAGCCTGCCTCCGGGGATCTGCCGGGTCGAGCAACCCAGCACCAGGACGTATGGCTACGTGGTACGAGTCGGACACCGCCCGTCTCCTCGTGGATGGCGTCCCCGGTTTACGGCCTACTTCGGCGACTTCACCCACGGCGGCAAGAAGAAAGCGCTGGCCGCCGCCACGCGCTGGTTGACCGTTCTGGAGAAGACCGGAAAGGCGCCCGCCAAACGCTAGCTGAGGCGGCACCACAGTTGGATGCAGCCACACGGCGCCGCTTCCCCGGAAGCGGCGCCGGTGCTTTTCTGTCCTTGCCCGCTGGCGCTCGTTCCCGACGCCCCGCGCCGGAGGATCCGGCGGTCCGCCTCGGCAGCCACCTGCACCTTGGCCACAGGGGCATACCCCGGATAAAATACTGGCTGGAGGATCCATGCCCTTTCGTCCAGGTCTGGCCAGGACCAACCTCTTGATCGCGCGGGCTTCGAGCCGCGTTTCCGGCGACCAAGCCCTCACGGTGCAGGACATGTGGAGCAGCGAAAACCCGTCGCCCGCTCTACCTCCTCCAGCCGCCCGATAGCCACCGGATCCGTGCGCTCCCAGGCGATCCTCACCAGTGAGCCGGACCTGTCGGATTCGCTCCATTCATTTCGGGAGCGCCTGGCCGAGACGGTAGCCTGGTGCCAGCGGGCCGCGGTCCCCGACCGGCTCGAGGAGTCCCTTCGCAGCACGGCGCTGGCCCCTCCGCCAGCCTCATCCTGGATCGAGACGGTCCGGGCGGTCGGGGAGGCCAGGCTCCACCAACTCGGCCGTAGCTGGCGGCGGTCGCTCGACCCGCTCGGCGGGGGTCTGTTGCTGGTCTACTTCCCCACGCCGCCGTACTCGCGGGGAGCGGCGCACTCGGCCAGCCGGGGATATTTCGACAATCGAGACGCGCCGCCCTGGGACACCTGGGTCGCGTACGTCGAGGAAGAAGCCCGAAGCTACCTCGTCGCATGGGCGCCGCCCGACGCGATGCCGGCAGTGGTGGCGGCGGTCGAGGTGGCGAAGTCGTCGCTCAACTGGCTGGACAGCTCCGACGTGGTCTTGAACGAACTTCTCCGAGTCGGCCAGCCCGGCTAGGGCAGGTCGCACCGCGCGTCAGCACCCGGTCGCATTCCGTGGCCCCGTTCCGTTCCAGCTCCCCAACTCTCTCCCGGCGGAGATCCCCGTGAGCAGTCCCATCAGCGAGCGTCAGCTCCCGTGGGCTCATGCCGCCCTCCGCATCGCGGCCGGGCTGGCGTACTGGTCCCATGGCGCCCAGAAGATGCTGGGGTGGTTCGGCGGATTCGGGCCCGATCATGGCACCGCCGAACTCATGACCCGCTTCGGCGCCGCAGGGGTGATCGAGCTGGTGGCCGGTGTCTTCCTCGTGCTCGGCCTCCACACGCCCTGGGCCGCCGTCATCGCCTCGGGCGAGATGGCGGTGGCTTATTTCTGGATCCATGTCGGGGGCAGTCATCAGCTCTGGTGGTGGCAGAACCGCGGCGAGCTCGCGATGGTCTACTCGTTCGTCTGGCTGGTGTTCGCCGTGAAGGGCGCGGGTCCGTTCAGCGTGGATGCCTGGCTCCAACGGCGACGAGACGCCGCCTGACCGCGGGCAGAATGAAGGCGCTCGCTTATATCTGGGCCGCCCCGGTCTCGGTACCCGCCGGCGTGATGGCGCTGCTGGCTCGCGCCGCCGGAGGTACCGCGGTCTGGCGGGACGGCGTTCTGGAGGCCGCCGGCGGGTACCTGCCGTTCCTGCTGCGCCATATGTACCCGCCGATGCCCATCGCCGCCATCACGCTGGGGCACGTCGTCCTGGCGCAGTCGGTCGCTGAACTCGACGCGACCCGGATGCACGAGCGGATCCACGTGCGCCAGTACGAGCGGTGGGGAATGTTCTTCCCGTTCCTCTATCTCTCGGCGAGCATGATGGCGCTGCTACGGGGCGGGGACGCCTACCACGACAACCGCTTCGAGTGTGAGGCGCGGCGCGCGTCGCCTGCTTCCTGAAATGAGCCGATTGACGCTGGCCCGCGTTCAGGGGAACGCGGCAGCGTAGACACTGTCCCGCCAGACCGGCTTGCCGTCGAGCAGGGTCAGGAGCACCCGAGCGCGATGCAGGCTCGTGGCCGGAGTGTCGAAGAGGTTCCGGTCGAGGACCACGAGATCGGCCAGCCTGCCGACCGCGAGCGAGCCGGTCTCCCGCTCCGAACGGGTCGCGTAGGCGGCGTTGACGGTATAGGCGGCCAGTATCTGGGGCAGGTCCACCCGCTCGTCAGGCAGCCAGGCCGGCCTGTGGGTGGCGTCGACCGGGCGCCGGGTTATGGCCACCTGCATGGCGTCGAGCGGATTCAGACTGCTGACGCTCCAGTCACTGCCTCCCACCACCACCGCGCCACTCCGTACCAGGCTCCCAATCGGATAGAGCCAGCGGGACCGGGACGGGCCGAGGACCGGCTCAGTGAGTTCGGTGATGTACTCGTCGGCCTGGGCCCAGTACGGCTGGAAGCTAGCGATGACCCCGAGCTCCCGGAACCGGGGGATGTCGGCCGGATCGAAAAGCTCGATGTGGGCAATCACCGGCCGGGCGTCCCGGGGGCCGTTCACGGTGCGGGCGTATGCCAGGGCATCCAGCGAGACCCGGATGGCCCGGTCGCCGATGGCGTGGACATGGATCTGGAACCCGTCCCGATCCAGAGCCACGACCCGGGCCGCGAGGTCGTCGGGCTCGTATCGCAGTGACCCGGCGTCCCTCCCCCCTCCAACGTACGGCGCGAGCAGCGCGGCGGTTCGGGCCTCGATGACCCCGTCCACGTACAGCTTCACGGTGTTCACGGCCAGCCGGGTGCCGCCGCGGTATTTCGACCGAAGTGCGCGCAGTCGTTCCGCCATCTCTTCAACCGGAACCCGATCCTCGGCGTGCAGCGCAGCGGTGACCCGCGCCGTGAGCTGGCCCTGCCGGTCCAGGGTCGCGTAGGCCTCGAGATAGTCGGCGCCGGCGTCGGCGTCGGTAATACTGGTGATCCCGAATCGGTTGGCTTCGGTCAGGGCGCGACGCACCGCCCCGATGCGCTCTCCCTCGCTGTATGGCGGCAGTCGCGAGGCGACCAGCTCGATGGCGGATTCTCGCAGCGTCCCCGACGGCGCTCCGGTAACCGGGTCCCGCTCGATCCGACCGTTCGGAGGATCCCGGGTGTCGCGATTCACGCCCGCCAGGGCCAGCGCCCTCGAGTTGACCCAGGCCGAATGACCGTCCGCGGCGTAGAAGAACGCCGGTCGATCGGGAACGGCGCGATCGAGCATTTCCTTCCTGGGGCTCGCGCCCGGGAAAACGGGGAGCGACCAACCATTACCCCGGATCCAGCTCAGGGTGGGGTGGGCAACGGCGTAGGCCCGGATGGCACCTTCGACCTGCTCGGGCGTTTCGGCATCGTAGAGGTTGCATTCGCCGAGCTCGAGCCCGCCGGAAAGCGGATGAGCGTGCGAGTCGTGGAAGCCCGGGAGTACCATCCGGCCCTGCAGGTCCACCACCCGGGTGGAACGACCGATATAGTGATTGGCGGCGTCGGTGTCGCCCAGGTAGACGATCCGCCCTTCCCGCACCGCCATCGCGTCCGCCCATGGCCGCTCCGGGAGCGCCGTCCAGACCACCCCTCGGAGAAGCACGAGGTCCGCCGGCACCGCCGGGGGCCGGCGCTCGAAGTGGCAGGCTCCCACCAGGAGCAGCGAGGCGATGCACACGCCGCGTGACAGTCCACGCCGACCTGACATCCGCTACCTCCGGTGAAGCGTGAGGCGGCTCATCCCGCGCAGCCGCGAATATGGATCCAGCACAAACCCTTCACCTTTCACCCTTCACCTTTCACCACCGCTCACCGCTCACCGCTCACTTCTCACTTCTCACTTCTCACCCAAGATACCGCTCCCTGATCACCCGGAGATGGTGCGCCTCGTGTCCGGCGATGATCCACGCCAGCGCCCGCGCGGTCATTGGCTTGCCGTTGGCCTCTCCCCGTCGGGCCAGCGCGACGTCGTCGAGCCCGCCGACCAGCGCCAGCGTCGCGTCCCGTACGGCAGTGAACTCACCGGCCAAGTCTGCCAGGGTGCGCCGTTCGAATTGCCCGGCGGGGACGTAGCTGTTCTCATCGTAGCCCGCCAGCGGCGTCTGGTCGGCTCGGGCGAACCGCAGCAGTCGGTAGGCGAAGATCCGCTCAGTGTCACTCAAGTGGCCGATCACCTCACGAAGACTCCACTTCCCCTCGGCGTACCGGAACCCGGCCCTGGTCTCGGGAATCCCGGCCAGGAACGCGGCGGTACTCGCCCGCTGGGCCGTCAGTACCGGCAGGGCATCCGAGCCGCTGACTGCATTGATGTAGGTGCCGAAGTACGGGGGGAATTCGTCGGTGCCGGGGCGAACGATGACCATGAGAGATGACTCGAGCGATTTGGGGATGAGTGTCACCTGCACAACGAGATACAGCCCCCGGCCCGCGAAAACAACTTCCCGTCACCTGACTCGGGCGCTCGTCACGTTTCGTGACAGCTGGAACGCCATGTTCGGCTTTCACCGGCACACCGCCGCCGGACTCCCGCGGCTAAGCTCAACCAGGTCACGGATCTAGCGGCGCGCTTCGTAATCGGCACTGTCGTTGCCACGACGGTTGGCTGGAATCAGCAAGAATCCAGTCCGGCCCACGACAGGAGATGACAATGGCGTCGATCAAGTGCAACTCGATCGTACTGGTGACCACCATGCTCCTTGTAGCCTGCGGTGACGCCGGTGGCCCCTCCAGCGCCGGGCGCCAGGTCGCCTTCCACCTGGCCACGCGACCCGGTGCCGCGGCGCCGGTGCGGGGCGCGGCCCTGGCCGAGGAGGTCCTGACGGCCGGCACGGACGTCATCGTGGTGACCGGTGTCCAGATGGTGGTGCGCGAGATCGAACTCAAGCGCACTGGCGTAGCTGCCTGCGACACGGCCCAGGCCGATGACGACTGTGAGGAACTGGAGATCGGCCCGGTCCTCCTCGACCTTCCCCTGGGCGCCGGAGCCACCCGCGAATTCACGGTGGCGATCGACACCGGCTCCTACGAGAAGCTCGAGTTCGAGGTCCATAAGCCTTCAAGTTCCGATGACGCCGCCTTCGTCGCCGCCAACCCGCTGTTCGACGGAGTCAGCATCCGGATGACCGGCACCTACAACGGCACGCCGTTCATCTACACCTCCGATCTCGACGTCGAGCAGGAGCGGACCCTCGACCCGCCGCTGGTCGTAACCGAGACCACCGGCGCCAACGTGACCATGTTCGTGGACCTCCGGCGCCTGGTTCCTGAACCAGACAGCCGACGGGTTCATCGACCCGGCCACCGCGAACCAGGGCGGCCAGTTCGAAGGTGAGGTCAAGAGCAACATCGAGACGTCCATCAATGCCTTTGAGGACGAAAACCACGACGGCGAGGACGATCATGACGGCGGGCCGTGATGGGTAAAGCGTGAAGGGTGAAAGGTGAGAGGTGAAGGGCGAACGCTGAAAGGGACCGACCCCTACGCTTCCCCTTTCACCCTTCACCTTTCCCCTTTCCCCTTTCCCCTTTCACCTTTCCCCTTTCACCCTTCACCTTTCACCCTTCACCTTTCCCTCCCGGCTCTCCCCCGCGGCCCGCTTATCTTCCAGTATGCCCTCCGCCGCTGGCCGTGGCATCCGCGCCGCCCAGCTGGGCCTGCTCGTCAACACCCTGCTGGCGATCATCAAGTTCGTGGCCGGGATCCTTGGCAATGCCTACGCGCTGGTTGCCGATGCGGTCGAGTCGGCGGCAGACATCTTTTCCTCCTTGATCGTGTGGAGCGGGCTCAGGATCGCCACCCGGCAGGCCGACGAGGAATACCCGTTCGGCTACGGCAAGGCCGAGCCCTTGGCCGCGGCAGTGGTCTCCTTGATGCTGGTCGGTGCTGCGGTCGGCATCGGTTTCGAGGCCATCCGCGAGATCCGCACACCCCACCACACTCCGGCACCATTCACCCTTGCGGTGCTGGTGGGTGCCATCCTGGTGAAGGAGACCCTGTTCCGCCGGGTGATCCGCCTCGGTGAAGCGGTTTCGAGCACCGTGGTCAAAGCCGATGCCTGGCACCATCGAAGCGATGCCATCACTTCCGCCGCCGCCTTCGTGGGCATCAGTGTGGCGCTGGTCGGCGGCCCGGGGTGGGAATCTGCCGATGACTGGGCTGCACTCGCGGCTGCAGGCGTCATCGTGGTGAACGCCGCCCTGCTGCTCCGCCCCGCGATCGGCGATCTCATGGACCGGCGTCCTGCCGGGGACCTGCTCGATCGTATCAGCGGGGCAGCGCTCGCCACACTGGACGTGCGTCACATCGAAAAGCTCATCGTCCGCAAGGTCGGGCTCCATTACTTCGTCGACCTGCACGTCCAGGCCGAACCCTCGATGTCCCTCCACGAGGGGCACGTGCTGAGTGGCCGAGTGAAGACCGCCATCCGTCAGGCTGTTCCCGAGGTCGCCGGCGTCCTCATTCACATGGAACCGTATGAGTCGTAACATTCCATTACAGCCTGAATCGTTTTATGGAAGCGGCGAGCTCTCTCGGGAAGCGCTAAGTTGTTGTACTGCAGCCATTTGATCAAATACGGTCTACGGCCCCCCGATTGCACCGTCAGGAAGCGGTAAACCGAGACACCCCTTTCATCGATGGAGGGCAGGATGAAGATGCACCCCTCGCGCTTCCTGGCGCTGCTCATTACCGCGGGCGGAGTCGCGGCGTGCAGCGAAGGCGCCGGACCGACGACCCGGCCTCAGGTCACGTTCAACATCGGGACCCGATCCGCGGCTGCGCTTCCCGGGGTGGCGGCGCTCGCCTCGGACCCCATCACCGACGATGCCGGGAACGAGCTGTTGCTCGACAAGGTGGAAGTGGTGCTCCGCGACATCAGGTTCAAACGGGTCGAGACCGACGCCTGCCTCGACGACGATGACGACGACACCAGCAACCCACCGCCGACCGTGCGCCCTTTGGGCGGCGACGACGAGCACGATGGTGAAAACGGCGATCACGACGACGCCGACGATGGCCACGACGATGGCTGCGAGTCGTTCAATGCCGGCCCGTTCCTGCTGGATCTGCCGCTGGGTCCGGGCGTGGAACGGATGTTCAGCGTCGCCATCGACGAGGGCACCTTCGACAAGCTCCGCTTCAAGATCCACAAACCCGAGGAAAACAGCACCAATCAGCGGGACATCGACTTCCTGCTCGCTAACCCGGACTTCGCCGGCGTAAGCATCCGGGCGACCGGCACCTTCAACGGCACGGCTTTCACCTACCTCACGGACGTGACCGCCCAGCAGAAGATCCGGCTCGATCCTCCCATTTCGGTGGTAGGCCCGGCAACCAGTGTCGACGTCACCATCCGGGTCGACATCGCGAACTGGTTCAGAGCCGATGGCGGTACGCTCGTCGATCCCGCCACGGCCAACAACGGCGGGGCCAACGAGCAGTTAGTCGAACACAACATCAAGGGTTCGTTCCGCGCTTTCCGCGACGACGACCGTGATTGCGACGACGACGACGACGAGAACAACGACGGCAGTCCGGACGATTGACACGGGGCCATCAGCTATCAGTTATCAGCCATCAGCGCTGCGTCTCAGGCTAATAGCTGATAACTGATATCCGATAGCTGATAGCTGATTGGCTCATCCACCCCGGGAGCGCGACAACTGACCGAGACCACCTGGAGGATCGCGACCGTGCGACTCTCGGACAGCTTTCGGACGACGATCTCCGAGCTGGCAGACGATCTTGGGGCCGCGCTTTCGGACTGGAACCCGCGCGACGGTGACGGCCCGCCCGCGGGCACCAGCTCTGTCCTGCTGCTCGCCGGCGGGGCGGAGAGCCTGGCGCTCGACGTGCTCGGTTCCCTGCCCACCGGGCTTCCCCGCTACGTAGTGGGAGCGTCACCGGACCACCGGCTGGCGCTCGGAGCGGTGCAACGGGGCGCGAAGGACTACTTCGCCTTGCCCGGGGATCTCGGGCTCCTGCGCCGCTCGCTGGAGCGCGAACGGGACGACGCCGTCGGCCGGCGGGAGGCAGTCAAATTCGCCGACGATGAGCGGCGCACCAACGGATTCGATGCCATCGTCGGTAACAGCCCGTTGCTCCGCCGTACGCTCGATCAGGCCAGGCGAGTCGCCCGGCATCGTGATGTGACGGTGTTGATCGGAGGCGAGACCGGGACCGGCAAGGAACTCCTGGCACGGGCGCTGCACTACGACAGCCCCCGCGCCGCCGCCCCGTTCGTCGAGATCAACTGCGCCGCGATTCCGCCCAACCTGCTCGAGAGCGAGTTGTTCGGCCACGAGAAGGGGGCGTTCACGGGGGCTATCAGCGCCAAGCCCGGCCTCATGGAGCTGGCCCATGGAGGCACGGTCTTCCTGGACGAAGTCGGGCATCTCCCGCTGGAGTTGCAGCCCAAGCTGCTGCGGGCGCTCGAGACCCGCGAGCTGCGGCGGGTAGGCGGCCAGCAGACCCGGAAAGTGGACGTGCGCCTGATTGGTGCCACCCACGTGGACCTCTCGGCGGCCGTAGCGCGGGGAGAGTTTCGCGAGGATCTGTTCTACCGCCTCAACGTGGTGTCCCTCGTGCTGCCTCCCCTGAGGGAGCGAGAGGAAGACATCGAGACCCTGGCGGAGACCTTCGCCAGCCGGCTGGCGAGGCAGTACGCGCTCCCGGTGCCCGTACTCTCGACCGAGGTCCGGGCGGCGATCCGGGCTCACCCCTGGCCGGGGAATGTGCGCGAACTCCGCAACGCCATCGAACGGGCACTGGTGCTGTCTCCGCCCGGGACCATCGAGCTGGCTGAGTTGCCGAGCCGCCGGACCGCGGAATCGCCGGGCAACGGGCCGCTCCCGTTCCCGGCAACGATACGACAGATCACCCAGTCCGCCGCTCAGGCCATGCTGGGGTTGGTGAGTGGAAACAAGAGTGAGGCGGCCCGGCGGCTGGGAATCTCGCGACCCCGGCTGCAGCGGATCCTGGATGGGCAGGGTGACGAGGACTAGAAGCGAGCACGCGGACAGGAGAGGAACCATCATGCGAACCCGTATCGGTTGCGTCCTGCTGGGCGCCGCCATCGCCACGGCCGGCTGCTCCAGTTCTACCGGTGAGGGTGGGGGGGGGCCGCCGGCCGGTCCAACGCCGCTCCTGCTGGCGACGACGGCCCCGCCGCTCTGCGCCGACAGCACCGGCGCCTGGTTCAAGAAGGACCCGGCGGGACAGGACTCGACCATTGCCCTGGTCTTCCCCGAGTCGGGGGCTACCTGTCAGGGCAGCACGCAGGACTTCATTCGTTTGAAGATCAAGCCCACGAGCCTGCTGCGGTATCCCGATGGCAACCTCATCGCCAACGGTGACTCGGTCTTCATTTCGCTCAAGTGGCTTGGCCTCAGCTCAATCCTGTTCGAGCTCAAGCCATCCGGGCTGCAGTTCGACCCGGCCGAGCGGGCCGAGCTCAAGATCGAGTATGACGAGGCGGGAGATGACCTGAATCACGACGACAACGTCGACGAGCAGGACGACGACATCGAGCATCGGCTCGACATCTGGCGCCAGGAGGCGCCCGATTCGCCGTTTGTGCGGGTGGGAACTGGCAAGATCGAGGATTCGAAAGAGATCGAGGCCAAGCTCACCGGCTTCAGCCGCTTCATGATCGCCTATTGAGGACCCAGTGAACGTCCCCATCGCCCCCAACGACCCGTTCCGCGAGCTCCGTGGGCTCGTGGCCGCCGGGCGTTTCCAGGAGGCGGTGGAGCTCTATCGCACAGCGCCAGACCCCCGCTGGCGCCAGAGCCCCGAGGCCCAGCTCCTGGCGGCGACCAGTGCAACTCGCATCGGCGATTTCCGGCTGGCGGCCCCCCTCGCCGAGGCCGCGGAGAACAGCTTCCGGACATCCGCCGACCAGGACGGCCGGATGCGTACCACGAACCTGCTCGGGGCCCTGGCGTGGGAGCAGGGCCGGCTCGCCGACGCCGAGGAGCGCTTCGGCGAAGCCCTCGACCTGGCGCGCGATCTGAACGACAGCCTGATGACCGCCCGGGCCTCGAACAACCTCGCCTCACTGGCCCAGCTCGGTGGCCGCCCCGAGATCGCCATGAGCCTGTATCGCTCCGCGCTGGTCAGCTATCAGCGTCTGGGCGACCGGCGCGGCATGGTCGAGACCTATCACAACCTGAGCCTGGCATTCCGGCACGCGGACCGCTTGCAGGACGCCGAGGAGGCGACCGGCCAGGCGCTGCGCCTGGCGGAGTTGCTGGATGACCCGGCTCTCATCGGGCCGGTACTGACCGGGCTGGCCGAACTCAAACTTGCCAGCGAGCGAGTCGAGCTGGCCCGGCAGGATGCGTTGCGCGCCCGCGACCTGGCTGGCCGGTCGGGGGACGCGCTGGTCGGCGCCGAAGCGAACCGCATTCTCGCCCTGATCCACCTGGCCGCGGGCGAACTGGATGCCGCATTGCAGGCGGCCGTGGAGGCGGGCGCGGTCGCCAGCCGGCACCAGAGCACCCTGCTCGAGGCGGAGGCGGCCGCCGCCGAGGCCCGGGTGCTCCGGGCCATGGGCCGGGCCGAAGCGGCGGACGAGCGGCGCACCGTAGCCCGTCGGCTGTTCACCCAGCTCGGCGCCACGAAATGGCTACAGGAGTTTGATGCGGTGTGGGACGTCAACTGAGAAGTAAGAAGTGAGAAGTGAGAAGTGAGAAGGCAAAGTCGGAAGGAGACCAGAGGCCACCCCGCACGGAACGGCTTCTCACTTCTTGCTTATCACTTCTCACTTTCCACTTCTCACTTCTCACTTCTCACTCCTCACTCTTCCATAAGTACATCATCAAATACCCCACCGTCGCCACCCCCATGGACGTGACGGTAGCGATCTTGTGTTTGGTCCACCCGCCACGTTTCCCGTCCGCGATCCGCTGGTCGATCTGCGCGGTGGACGGCGCGACCGCTGCTCCGTAGATGAATCCCGCGTCGGCGGCAAGCATCAGAATGGCGTGGACCAGGCGACGCTTCTTCCCCTGTTCGACCTTCGAGGCTTCGGCCAGGTTCCAGAGCCCGGTCACCGTATTGAGCGTGAACAACCCCGCCACCAGGTAGGCGGCCGGCTTGTGCACCTTTTCGGCCCATAATGGGGCGGCGCTGCCCTGCTCGAGCAGCTTCTGCCCGGCGAAGTACTCGATCGCGAACAGCGGCAGCATGGTGTAGCCGGCATAGCGATGAACGTCGAGCCGGGTGTAGTAGCCGTCGGAAAGGCTCACCGCCTGCGGGCGCAGGGTGTCCGGGAGGATCAGCCCGAGTTCCGGCACCGGCGGAGCCGTCTCGAACCCCACCCAGGGCGGCGGGGCGACTACCGGCGCCAGAATGCTGGTGTTCGCAACTGTCGGCGCCAGGCTCACCAGCGCCTGCGCCAGGACTGCGGCGGTGAAGCCCATCGCGGCTCCGGATCAGGGTGACTCGGTCCAGTACAGAGTAAGCGAGTCCGGGCGGATGGCAACACGACAACGCACGCCCTCCACCATGCCCGGCCCGCCATGGCGATGATCTGCCGGCGAACGCGTCAGGCGGTGGTCCTGGCGGAGGTCCACAGGGATGCCTGCTTGTCGCTCCGGTAGAGGGTGCCGACGTTCACGACCACGTTCTTTCCCGCCCGGCGGACGCTGAACCGGTCCATGTTCCGGGTGGCTTTGCCGGTAATGAACGTCCCGTCAGGCTGGTACTTCGACTTGTGCTTGGGGCATTGGAAGCGGGCATCGCTCTGCAGCCACTTGAGCGAGGTCTTCTGGTGCGGACAGGACAGGTTGAAGGCGTAGATCTGGCCCTTCCACCGCACCAGGATCACTTCGTTACTACGGTCGATCGTGACGCCGTCCGCGGCGGGGAAAGGATAGGTCAGGTCCGCTCCACTCGCCGACACGGCACGGCCCAGCGCCAGCGGGAGCGCGACCGCCTCGCGCGGCGTGACGGAGAGCGCCGCCATGATCGACGCCACGGCGGTCGTGGCATCCTTCAGGAACTGGCGGCGGTCGGGTAGCCGGCAGGCCTCGGTGCAGTCGGACACGGCGGCTTCGTTCAGGTGAAGTTGGGTAGGACGGATCCGGCCAGGACGACGGCGAACCAGAGCACCAGGCTGGCGATCGCGGCGGTTCTGAGCCTGCTCCAGCCGCGAGCGTCGATCGGATCACCCTTTTCGAGAGCGCGCCCCGCCTGAAGCACGGCGCGGCCATTCAGCAGCAGCATGGTGACCAGGCCCATTTTTACCCAGAACGCCGGCGCCACGATCAGCGACTCGAGATCGGCGGCGAACATCAGCAGCCCGCTCAGCGAGGTGACGACCAGCGCTCCCAGGACGATCGGGTGTACACCCGCCAGCTCGCCCAGATGCCGGGCCCGCTCGGTCAGCGGGGCGCGGGCCGCGCGGAGAGTGGCGCGGTCGGCGGCCAGCGCGAACCCTCCGGCGGTCATCATCCCGCCGAAGTGCCCGAATGTGACCGCCGTCTGGGCCACGCTGCTGCCGTTGTAGAAATCGGCCCACGGCGCCAGGGCCGTGGCCAATTGGTGGACGAGGGACATTGGCCTGCATCCTTCCGACGGTGGCGGATCTCGGTACCCGACGTCATACCGGCCCCGACGCACGACACCGTGCCGGCCGGGTCCCGGTTCGAGCGATTCCAGGGGTCCTGCACAGCAAACTAGGGGGAAAGCAAAGGCCGGACTGTGAGGTAGCTCCCAGTCCGGCCCGCCGCCGAAAAAACTGTAATGTCGATCACGCTGGCCCCCGTTCGGGAGGGGCCGGACTACTCCCGCTCCAGCACCACCGCGGTCCCGTAGCACAGCACTTCCGTCACCCCCTGCATCAGCTCCCCCGCGTCGTAGCGAACCCCGATGACCGCGTTGGCGCCGACCTCCTCGGCATGCACCAGGAGGATGTGAAACGCCTCCTCGCGGGCGACTTCACAGAGCCTGGTGAACATCGTGATGTTGCCGCCGAACATCGTCTGGACGGTGGCGCCGACCGTCCCGAATACCGAGCGGCTGCGGACCGTGATGCCCCGAACCACTCCGAGCGACTGGACCACCCGGTACCCCTCGATCGTAAATGCGGTGGTGGTGTAGCGGTGGTCAATGGCCATCGTCGCTCCTGGCGGGCTTCCCGAAGGTATGGTGGACCAGCACCGCGGAACCGGATCGCGGCAGACTACTCCTCATCCTTGTCATCCTTCTTGTGCTCCGCCGCCACCTTGGCGGTGACCTCCGGCGGCGCCTCGGCGTGGCCGTGGGGGTCGAGGTGGAACGTCCCCCGGCCGTGGGTGATCGAATGGAGCGTGGTGGCGTACCGGTACATCTCCGCCTCGGGAACGATGGCCCGGACTCTCGACAGGCGGCCATCAGGCTCGGTACCGAGAATCTGTCCCCGCCGCGCCGACAGATCTCCCATCACGTCGCCCAGCACGTCAGCCGGCGCCCAGACGCTGACGTCGAGCAGCGGTTCCAGCAGCACCGGTCGCGCCTTGGGCGCCACGTTCCGGAACGCGAGAATGCCGGCCATCTTGAACGACATTTCGTTGGAGTCCACGTCGTGATAGGAGCCGTCGAAGCATTCCGCCTGGAAGTCGACCAGCGGGAACCCCGCGATCACTCCTCGCACCGCCGCCTCCTGAATGCCCCGGTCCACCGCCGGAATGTACTTGTTGG
Source organism: uncultured Gemmatimonadales bacterium (assembly GCA_963709905.1). GTDB lineage: Bacteria > Gemmatimonadota > Gemmatimonadetes > Gemmatimonadales > GWC2-71-9 > JADJOM01. The sequence continues at coordinate 667,027 of CAVPYI010000001.1, read as the reverse complement.
GAATCACCCCGCCCACGATGTTGTCCACGAATTCGTAGCCTGCCCCGCGCGGACGGGGCGCCAGCTTGATCCAGCAATCGCCGTACTGTCCCCGCCCGCCGCTCTGCTTCTTGTGCTTGCCCTGCCCTTCCGCCTTGCCCCGGAGCGTCTCCCGGTACGCCACCTTGGGACGGACCAGCTCGGCATGCACCCCGAACTTCTTCTCCAGCCGGCCGAGGATGATCTCGAAGTGGCGCTCACCCATGCCGTGGATGAGCGTCTGGTGCAGCTCGGAGTTGTACTCGAAATGAAAGGTCGGGTCCTCTTCGTGCAGCTTGTGCAGTCCCGCCGCCAGTTTGTCCTCCTCGCCCCGGTTCTTCACGATCACGCCCGAGGTCGCCACCGCTTCAGGGTAGGGAATCGGCTCCAGGTGGACCGACCGGTCCTTCCGGCAGAAGGTGTCGTTGGTATGGGTATCCTTGAGCTTGGCCACCGAGCCGATGTCGCCGGCCTGCAGCTCGGGAGTCTCGATCCGGTCTTTCCCCTGCTGGAGCGAGAGGTGATTGAGCTTCTCGGCGACGTTATGCTCGTGGTTCCACACCTCGTCGCCGTTCTTGATGGCGCCGCGATAGAGGCGAAAGAGCGTTACGTCGCCCACGTGCGGTTCGGAAATGGTCTTGAAGACGTGGCCCAGGAGCGGCGAGCCGTCGTGGTCGCCTTCCTTGTCAGGGATGGGTGCCTCCAGTGGCGATGGCAGGAGATCCACGATTTCCGTCAGCAGTGATCGGATCCCGTACGTGAGCGTGGCGCTCCCCACCAGCATCGGAACGATCTCGCCCGCCACCACCCCCTTCTTCAGCCCTGCCACGATTTCCGTCCGGGTCAGCTCCTCGCCGCCCAGGTACTTCTCGAGCAGCGCGTCGTCGGTGGCGGCGATGGCCTCGACCAGCTGTTCGTGGTACTTCGTGTAGCTGTCCTTGACGCTCTCCGGCAGCGCCACCGTCTCGTATTCGCCCGTCTTGGTGCCTTTCTTGTAGTGGTGGGTCTCCCCGGTCAGCAGATTCACGATGCCCTGGAAATCGGTCCCGTTTCCCACGGGGATCTCGACCGGAACCACCTTGGGCGAAAGATGCGACTTCACGTCGTCGAAGACCCGCTCGAAATTGGCCCGCTCCCGGTCCATCTGGGTGACGAACAGCAGTCGGGGCAGGTGCAGCCGGTCGCAGATGTCCCAGACCTTCTCGGTCCCGACCTCCACTCCCCCGGTGGCGTTCAGCACCACCACCGCCCCGTCCGCCGCGTACAGCGCCGCCGTCGCCTCCCCCAGGAAATCGAGAAAGCCGGGGGCATCCAGCAGGTTGACCTTGGTGTCCATCCACTCGGCGAAGCCGATACCAAGGGAGATGGAGTGCTTGCGTTCGATTTCGTCGGCTGAGTAATCGGTGAGGGTCGTGCCGTCCTGAATGGTGCCGTGACGTTTGCTGGAGCCTGAAACGAAGGCGAGGGCGTCAACGAGGGTGGTCTTGCCAGAGGCCCCGTGGCCCACGAAGGCCGTGTTGCGAATGGCGCTCGAACCATAGACCCGCATGGGGCCGACCTCCTTGATGGGGTTGGGCTATCATGCAGACCGGAGCGAAGCCTGTCAAATGGAAGGAGATAGCCGCGTAGTGATCGGCCGACTTGACCTTCGCGGTCCGCGAGGGAACCTTTGGTGTGCCCGAAGTGGCCCCCCCGGCCATACCCCTCTGAGAATCCGCGTGCCGGACATCGGCCCGCACTTCTAGAGGATTCCCAGGAGGTAGCGTGCAGCGTCTTCGTGTAGGCATCCTCGATCTCGTTACCAAGAGCCCCAACCCCTCCCTCTACGGGCGGGTGATGAACCCCAACCTGGCCAGCATCATGCCCCAGGCGGTCGGGGTGTGGTGTCAGCAGCAGGGTCACGACGTGCGGTTCGTGTGTTACACCGGGCTCGAGGACCTGCTCGCCGAGCTGCCCAGCGACCTCGACCTGCTCTTCATCGGAGCGTTCACCCAGTCGGCCCAGCTGGCCTACGCCCTCAGCAACCTGTTCCGCAGTCGGGGGGCGGTCACGGTGCTGGGCGGTCCTCACGCCCGGTGCTACCCCGAGGACGCGGCCAAGTACTTCGACTACGTGCTCGGGTTCACCGACCGCCAGGTCATCGCGGACGTCCTGGCGGACTGCAGCCCCCACCGGCCCCAGGGGCGGTACATCAGTGCCGCGACCCAGCCGGCGGACCTCCCGACCCTGCCGGAGCGCTGGCCGTTCGTCGAAGCGACCCTCAAGAAGGCCCCGACCATCAAGATCGTGCCGATGATCGGCAGCCTCGGCTGCCCCTACACCTGCAGCTTCTGCATCGATTCGACGGTCGATTATCAGCCCCTGAGCTTCCAGACGCTCCGGGACGATCTGAAGTTCGTGCTCACCAAGTTCAAGAGCCCGATCATCGGCTGGCACGACCCGAATTTCGGGGTGCGCTTCGACGACTACATGGAGGCCATCGAGGCCTCGGTGCCTCAGGGGAGGATGCGCCATATCGCCGAGAGCAGCCTCTCCCTGCTGGGGGAACCGCACCTCAAGCGACTCCGGGCAAACGGCTTCCAGGCCATCCTGCCCGGCATCGAGTCGTGGTACGACATGGGGAACAAGTCCAAGACCCGGCGGACCGGGCTGGACAAGGTCATGCAGGTATCGGAGCACGTGAACCTGATTCTCCGCTACATCCCCTACATCCAGACCAACTTCGTGCTCGGCCTGGATGGGGACATCGGCAGCCGAGCCGTTCGAGCTGACCCGGAAGTTCCTCGACCTGTCGCCCGGAGCCTTCCCGGCGTACTCGCTGCTTTCGGCCTTCGGCCGGGCGGCGCCGATGAATCTCGACTACCAGCGCGCCGGACGGGTGCTGCCGTTCCCGTTCCATTTCCTGAACAACAATCACGCGATGAACGTGAAGCCGCTCAATTACACCTGGCCGGAATTCTACGACGGCCTGGTGGACGTGACCCGGTACTCGTTCTCGTGGCGCGCCATCGCCCGCCGGATCCCGGCCACGCCGACCATGATCCCGAAGTGGATGAACGTGGTCCGCGCGGTGTCGTCGGAGGGTTTCGGGCGGATCAAGTACCACACGATGATGCGCAGCCTGCTCGACACCGACCGCGACGTGCGGGCCTTCCACGAAGGCGAAACCACCGAGATCCCGGCGTTCTACGTCAACCGGATCAAGAAGGAGCTGGGCCCGCTGTACGAGTGGCTCCCCGAAGGCGCGTTGATGCACGATCCCAACGCCTATCTCAAGTCGTCCACCGAGGCGAACCCGCTGGTAGCGCTCAGGGCCCAGCCGGCGCGGGTCAGAGCGACGGGCTAAAGACGGACAAGACGGACAGGGCGGACGAGGCGGACAGGACGCGAAACAGGGCCGTCCCGTCCGCCGTTTTTCGTCTTGTCACCCTGCCCTACCTCCTGCCATACACCCGCACAACCGCCCGCCCGCGCTTCAGCTCGCTCCGGTACCAGAACTCGATCCGGCGGATGATTCGGGCGTCGCCGGGAAGGTCGATGGTCCGGCTCCAGCTTCCCTGGCGGAACTCCACCCGGGTCTCGGGCGAAAACGAATCGCCGTTCCCGAACACGACCCGGATGTTGTACATGTCGAGATTCCCGCCTTCGACTTCGATCTTGATTGCCCGGAACCGACCCTGGTGCTTGGCTCCAATGACATCCTTCTCCGCCGCAAAGCTCACCCGGCGGGTGCCCAGCAGTTCCCAGTCGTCGCGCAGCTGAGGGGCGGGCTGAGCGCCCCTGGCGGGGGCACAGGCGGTCAGCAGAACGGCGGCAAGCATGATGTACATGAGGTCATCCTCGTTGTGGTTGTTCACCAAACACGAAGTAAAGACGCGACAACGATCGCTTTATTAGGATTGTGATCCAGGTCACAATACAAGCGCCCTTGTCCGCCTTGTCCGCCCTTGTCCGCCTTGTCCGCCCTGTCCGCCCTGTCCGCCCTGTCCGCCTCCGCCTGTCCGCCCGCCTACCGATACCCCGCCGCCTGCAGGTGGAAGAGCTCGGCATACAACCCGCCCCGGGCCACCAGCTCATCGTGCGTTCCGTGTTCGACCAGCTCCCCCTCCAGCAGAACCAGAATCCGATCGGCCATCCGCACCGTGCTGAACCGATGACTGATCAGCACCGCCATCCTCCCGACGGTGAGGTCGGCGAATCGCTGGAAGACTTCGTACTCCGCCCGGGCATCGAGGGCCGCCGTAGGCTCGTCCAGGATGAGCAGCTGGGCGTCGCGCAGGTAGGCCCGAGCCAGTGCCACCTTCTGCCACTCACCGCCCGAGAGGTCGACACTCCCTTCGAAACGGCGGCCGAGCATCTGGTCGTACCCGCCGGCCAGCCGGGCGGCCACGGTGTTGGCCAGACTCCGCTCGGCGGCCGTCTCGATCGCCGGGCGTTCGTCCACCCGGGCCACGTCGCCGATCGCGATGTTCTCCCCCAGCGCGAAGTCATAGCGCACATAGTCCTGGAAGATCACTCCGACGTTGCGCCGGAGACTCTCGATATCGTACTCGCGCAGGTCGCGGCCGTCGAGCAGAATCCGGCCCTCGGTCGGGTCGTACAGCCGAGCGAGGAGCTTGGCGAGCGTGGTCTTACCGGCCCCGTTCTCGCCGACCAGGGCAAGACGCTCGCCGGGACGCAGTGAGAAGGACAGCCGTCGGACGGCCCAGCGCTCGGACCCGGGGTAGTGGAAACCGACGTTGTCGAACACGAAGCCCTCGCGGACCGGGACCGGCACCGGTGGGGCCGCGGGGGCGGACCGGATTTTCGGCTCGAGGGCCAGGAATGAGAACAGGTCGTCGAGGTACAGACTCTGCTCAACCAGCTGGGAGGCGCCCAGCAGGGTGCGCTGGATCATGTCGCGGCTCTGGCGGAACGACGCGGCCAGAAACGTCAACACCCCGATCGTGAACGGCCCGGCGGGAGACTGATGGCCGGTGACCGTCAGGTAGATGATCGCCGCATAGGCGCCGTAATACCCGAGGGTTCCGACCAGCGCCAGCAGGGAGGAGATGACCGCTCGCCGCAGTGCCAGCACACGATTGGCCTCATAGAACTCGCCTGACAGGTCTGCGTACCGGCCCACCAGGAACCGGGCCAGGCCGAAAAGCTTCACCTCCTTGGCCGAGACATCGCTCGCCCCGACGTAGCGCAAGTAGTCGAGTTGCCGCCGTTCCTGGGTCCAGGAGTAGAGCAGGGAATACGACAGCGCCGCGAACCGGCTCTCGCCCAGGAACGACGGCAACACGGCCAGCGCCAGCAGGACGAGGAGCCAGGGTACATACACCGTGAGTGCCACCGCCAGCGAGGCCAGGGTCACCACGTCCTGCACCATCGACAGCAGACCAGTCACGAGCCCGATTCGCCCTACCGTCTGTCGCCGGGCCCGATCCAGCTTGTCGTTGATCTCCGCATTCTCCAATTGGGCGAGATCGAGGCTGGCGGCGTGCTCCATGAGCTGGACGCTGGTGCGATTCGCGACCAGGTCACCCAGCAGCGATTCCACCAGCGCCGACAGCCGGGCCAGCACCTCGCCCACGACGGCGAGGCCGAACTCGATCGCCAGCAGCACCCACAGCTCCTGCAGAGCCGGCCCGCCGAGGCGTCGAGCCGCCGCGTCTCCGGTCACCAGCCCGACGACATGATCGATGATCAGCTTTCCGACCCACAGCACCGCGATCGGGACGAGGGCCCTGAGGGCACGGAGACCGACCATCAGGGTGGCAAGGCGCCGGTTGGTCTCCCAGACCAGCAGGAGCAGCCGCGGCAGGTGCCGCGTGGCGCGCAGCCGTTCCCGCCAGGGCGGCGGCGGTGCCACGGGCTTGAGCCGTCTTCGCCTGGAGGCCGGAGGGGTGGTCATGGGATCAAAACTAGCCGCCTTGCTGAGGGGTGAAGGGTGAAAGGTGAAGGGTGAAAGGTGAACGGGTTTCCACCCTTCACCTTTCACCTTTCACCTTTCACCCTTCACTCCCTACATTCCCTCGATGCCTACCGCCCTCATCACCGGCGCCACCGAAGGAATCGGCCGCGCCACCGCGTTCCTGCTGGGCCGATCGGGGTACCGCGTCGGGGTCTGCGCCCGGACTCCGTCCCGGCTCCGGGTGCTGCTGGACGAACTCGCCGGCGCCGGCGTCACCGCGGCGGGCCACCCCGCCGATGTCGGTCTGGAAGCCGACGTGAAAGAGATGGTCGTCCAGGTCCAGCAGACGCTGGGGCCGATCGATGTCCTGGTCAACAACGCCGGTGTCGCGATCCTGAAGCCGTTCACCGAGCTCACGCTCGAGGACTGGGACACCACCATGGCCACCAACCTGCGGAGTCTCTATCTCGTGACCCGTGAGGTGCTCCCGGGGATGCGGCAGCGCAAGCACGGAGCGGTCGTCAACGTAGCCAGTCTCGCCGGCCGGAACGGTTTCGCCGGTGGCACAGCCTACGCCGCGTCCAAGCATGCGGTGCTTGGCTTTGGCCGGGCGCTGATGATGGAGGTGCGCAAGGACCACGTCCGGGTGATCACCATCTGCCCCGGCTCGGTCGATACCGCGCTCATTCGCGGGCAGGAGATGCTCAAGCCCGACCTGGCGAAGATTCTGCACCCGGATGATGTCGCGGCCACCATCCTCGCCTCGCTTTCGCTGCCCGAGCGCGCGACCGTGAGCGAGCTCGATGTCCGTCCCACCAACCCCTAGGCGGAGCCGGGACTCCCTGCGGCCCGGTCGCCCGCCGCCTCATCTCCCACCGCCCCCATGCCGATACTCTCAGTCACGATGTGCGTCTGCCTGCGCGTCCCGTTCGAGCGGCTCCTGCCCCTCGCGCGGGATCAGCGGTGGACCCTCGCTGACCTCATGAGGGAGACCGGCTGTGGCGACGGTTGCGGGCTCTGCAAGCCCTATCTCCGACGTATGCTCGCGACCGGCGAAACCACGTTCGGCGAACTCCTCACCGACTAGCTCAGTCGCGCCCGTCTTCCCCGGTGTCTCGCTGGGACGCGCCCGCTTAGTTTTGGGTGGGCCAGCCCCCATGACCTCACCCACGCCGACACCCGACATCCCTGCCGACCGCGGGGGATTTCCCCTCGCCACGCTGCTCCTGGTCGCGGCGCTCATCGCGACCGTTCTGGGCGCCTGGCTGACGGGACGGGGCAGTCCGGTGGGCTCGAGCCTGCTCTGGACCGGTCTGGTCACCGCTACCGTCGGGGTGTCCTGGCGGCTGGTGGAGCGCAGTCGCCTCGAGGCCCGGCGGCGGGCGGTCGCGGCCCGCGCCCAGCTCCGCGATCAGGCGCTGACCTGGCTCCAACGGGTCGCGGAGGCCCTGGTGTCAGGCGAGACCCTCGATCATGTCATGCAAGTGGTCGCAGACGCGGTGACCGAGCTGCTGGGCTCCGAGAGCTCGGCGATCGGATTCGTGGTGGAGGAGGGGCGTTTCGTCCGGATCATGGCGGGCACGGGACCGATCGCCGCGAGCCGCGAGCGGCTGTTGCCGGTGGATCACTCTCTGCTCGGCTGGGTCGTGACTCACGAACAGGCGCTCACTTCGCCGGACATGGCGGCCGATCCCCGTAATTTTCCGGTTCCGGACTTACCACTCCAGACGATTGCCTGCGTCCCCTTGCGCGCGTCCGGGCTGGTGATCGGCGTGCTGGCAGCGTTCAATCGCCGCGACGGCCGGCCGTTCACCGATGAAGACGTCCACCTGCTCCAGACCCTGGGCGACCAGGTCGTGGTGGGACTGGACCGGGCCCACATCCTCGAGGAGAGCCGCCGCAAGGAAGAGGTGCTGGCGGCCAAGAACCGGGAGTTGGTGCGGGCCACTCAGCTCAAGAGCCAGTTTCTGGCCAACATGTCGCACGAACTGCGTACTCCACTGAATGCCATCAACGGGTTCTCGGATCTCATGCTCACCGAGGAGCTGGGCTCGCTCAACGACTCGCAACGCGAGTTCCTCGACTCCATTCTGCGGAACGGCAAGCACCTGCTCGGCCTCATCAACAGCGTGCTCGATCTCTCGAAAATCGAAGCCGGCCGGATGACGCTGACCCTGACCCCATGCGACCTCCGCGAGGTGATTCTGGGAGCGGTCACCGATACGGCGCCGCTGCGGACCGCCAAGCGGCAGGAATGCCGACTCGAAATCGGGACCGAGCCGCTCACCGTTCTGGCCGACGGGACTCGTATCCGGCAGATCCTGTACAACCTCCTGTCGAACGCCTCCAAGTTCACCCCAGAGGCCGGCCAGGTGACCGTGTCCGCCGTGGCCACCCGCGCCCCGCTCCCGGTGCCGGCCGAACGCGCCGGAGACGCCGTCCGTCTGGTGGCCCGCGACGCGGTCTGGGTCTCCATCAGGGACAGCGGGATGGGGATCAGGCAGGACGACATGCCCAAGCTGTTTCACGAATTCAGCCAGGTGGACAGCTCCGCCAGTCGCGAGCAGCAAGGTACCGGCCTGGGCCTTGCCCTGTCGCGCCGGTTCGTCGAAATGCACGGCGGATCGATCGGCTGCGAATCGATCCATGGAACCGGCGCCACCTTCTGGTTCCTCCTGCCCTCGGAGGGTCCTGTCCGCAAACACCAGGCGCGCGGCGAGGGGCTCCGGCAGTCGCCCGTTATCGAGGGCCAGCGAGCCTGATCCCGAGCCGCCCGGGCTCCCGGCGCGTCAAGGCCGCTTTCGATGAGACGGTGCCGACCGCCGAGAAAGCCGGCCCCCCCCCGTCGGCCCAAGGACCTCCCGGCTCGGCCGGCAACCGGCTAGGTTCACCCTATCATGAGGTCGCTCCGGCTCATTCGCACCCGGGTCTTGTGCCCCCTGCTCGCCGCGGCTTTCGTCGCCGCCAGCTTCGGGCTCCCCGCCGCGGATATCCTGCTCGACCATCGCCTCGAAGGTCCGCACCAGTCGGTTCAGGCGCACCTCGAAGACCTGAACGGCTGCCGGGAGCACATCGATCATTGTGCCCTGGCCCGGATGCTCGGCGCCGTCCGGCTGCAGGCAGCGTCGGCTTCCCCCCGGAATTCCTGCCCGCCGCCGATACCGCCCGGACTGAGCTGCTCCGCCCTGGCGTACCGTTCGCTCCACACCAGCCCTTCTACTTCTCCCGCGCTCCGCCCCAAGCCGCCTGACCGTCGTTCGCGCTTTCAATTATCTCGGTCATCTTGGCGCTCCGGACCCCCGGGGCGAGGCGGGTATCGCCGATGCGGTTCAAGTACCGGTGCTGGACACTGCTCCTCTGCCTGACATCGCTCCCTGCCCTGCCCATCAGGGCCCAGGAGCCGGTGTCGTCCGACAGCCTCACGCGGACCCTCCGGCATCTCACGGCCCGGATGGACTCGCTGGAGCGCGGCGCCTGTCCCGCCGGGCCAGCCATCGTAGTTCCGGCCGGCAGCGATTCCCTGACCCGGGCACTAGGTGACCTGAACGCTCGCCTCGAGCGGGTCATTGCCGGACGATGCGCGACGATCGTGCCGGCCGATTCCGCGGGTGACGATCTGGCCGCTCTTCGAGCCGCCGCCGCCGCCGCCGCGGGCACTCAAGCCGGCGCCGGCCCGGACACCACGTCCCCGCCGGCCCGGTTCGTCAATCGCCAGGGCAGCGGGGCGGCCTTGAACCCCGAGATCAGTGCCACCGCGGATATTCGCCTGATCGGGGCCCGACGCGGCGACCGTTTCACGGGCGATGCGCGCGAGTTCGAGGTCGCCCTGCAATCGGCCCTCGATCCCTACTCGACCGGCAAGATCTTTCTCACCTTCGAGAACGACCACGTAGGCGTCGAGGAGGGCTACCTCTACTGGACCGGCCTTCCCGGGAAGATCCGGGCAGACGTGGGGCTGCTGCGTCAACAGGTCGGCGACCTTAACCGCTGGCATCTGCACGCCCTCCCCGAGTCGGAATACCCGCTCGTCTATCGCCGATTCCTCGGCGAAGAAGGACTGACCGGTGCGGGGCTCTCGGTGTACACCGCGCTGCCGCTCTCGCTCGCCGGAGGTACCCACGAGATCTGGCTCCAGGGCACGACCGCGGAGAGCGCCCCGCTGTACGGGGACGGGCGTCATGCTACCCTGCTCGGGAGAGTCCAGAACTTCTGGCAACTCTCGCGCAGCACGTACGGCCAGATCGGCTTCACGGCGCTGGGTGGCAACAACGCCGACAGCCTGCGGGGGCGGGTGCTCGGTCTGGACCTCCGGCTCACCTGGCGTCCGCCGGCGGCGGGGACCCGCCGGGACGTCACGATTCGCGCCGAGGGTTATCGCCTGAGCGCGCGAGAGGCGGGCGTCTCGACCACGCGCTACGGCGGCTTTGTCGATTTGACCGCCCGCCTGAGCCGGCGCTGGATCCTGGGGGCGCGGTACGACCACGTCGAGGCGGCGCGGGGCCCCAACACCGTCGCCTGGCAGGTTTCGCCGACGCTGACCTGGTGGCAGAGCCAGTTCGTCTATCTCCGCCTCGAGGGCCAGCATTACCACGACCGTGTCGCGGGCAATACCGACCGGCTCCTGCTCCAGGCGGTGTTTGCCATGGGGCCTCACAAACACGAGACCTACTGACATGCTGTTTCCTATCCTGCAGTTGGTTCTGGGCCTGGGTTCCGTGGCTGAGCCGCCGAGCCGTCAACCCGTCGAGCCGCCGAGCCGTCGAGCCGCCGAGGTCCGAATAGTCACCAGTCTCACCACCTACGGCGCGATCGCCCGGGAGATCGCCGGCGATCGTGGCACCGTCACTTCGATTGCCCAGGGCGACGAAGACCCGCACTTCGTCCAGCCGAAGCCGAGTTTCGTCGCGGTACTCAGGGACGCCGATCTGTTTGTCACGACCGGGCTGGATCTGGAGTTGTGGGTGCCGGCGCTGCTCGACCGCGCCAACAACCGCAAGGTGGCAGAGGGCGGGCCCGGCTACGTGACGGCGTTCACCGGAATCAGTCTGCTCGAGGTGCCCACCTCCGTGAGCCGCGCCCATGGGGACATCCACGTAGGCGGCAACCCGCACATCCATACCGACCCCTACAACGCGATCGTGATTGCCCGGAACATCCTCACCGGGCTCCAGAGGGTGTCGCCCGGGAATGCGGCCTATTTCGCGGCCCGCGAGCAGGACTTCGAGCAGCGGGTGCTGGACGCGACCATGGGGAGCGAACTGGTCGCGCTCCTGACTCCCCCGACCGCGCTCGATCTCCTCAAGACGGACAGGCTCATGCCGTTTCTCGTCGCTAACAAGTACCAGGGTAAGCCCCTGCTGGACCGGCTCGGGGGATGGTTGAAGGCGGGCGAAATCTTCCGCGGCCGCGAGATGGCCTGTTACCACAAGGAATGGGTCTATTTCAGCCGGCGGTTTGACGTGACCTGCGCCGCGTATATCGAAGCCAAGCCGGGAATCCCACCAACGCCCCGGCATGTCGAGGAAGTCATCGCACTCATGAAAGCGCGCCGGATTCGGGTGTTGTTCGCGTCCAACTACTTCGACCGCAACCAGATCGAGCAGGTCGCAGCCAAGACCGGCGCCCGCGCCGTCATCGTCCCCGAGAACACCCACGGAGCCCCGGGAGTCGAAACCTATTTCGACCTGATGAACACCTGGGTCAACGGCCTCGGCGCCGCGTTCCGGGAAGGGGCATCCTGATGTTCGACCAACTGGTTCATAGTCTCTGGGCCGCGCCGCTGGTCGCCTGCATGGTGATCGTGGCGATTCACAGCTACCTCGGGCTCCACGTCATCGCGCGCGAGGTCATCTTCGTGGACCTCTCACTCGCCCAGATGGCCGCCCTGGGCTCGACCGTCGCGGTGCTCCTCGGCGCCCAGCCCGATAGTCCGAGCGCTTTTCTCTATGCCCTGGCGGCGACCACTCTGGGCGCCGGGGTCTTCGCCCTGAGCCGCGCCCCGGACAAGGGTCGGGTGCCGCAGGAAGCCATCATCGGCATCGTGTTCGTGGTCGCTTCCGCCGCGGCTATCCTGGTCGCCGACCAGGCCCCGCGCGGCGGCGAGGCCATCAAGGACATCCTGGTGGGAAGCCTGCTCTGGGTGGGATGGCCGGCCATCGGCCGGCTGGCCGCCGTCTATATCGCCGTCGGCGTGTTTCATTACCTCCTCCGCCACCGCTTCCTGACGATTTCCTTCGAACCCGATCAGGCCGTGGCCAGGGGGTGGCGGATACGGTTGTGGGACTTCTGGTTCTATCTCTCGTTCGGCATCGTCATCACCTTCTCCGTACCGATCGTGGGCGTGCTGCTGGTCTTCTCCTTCCTCGTTGTCCCGGCGGCGATCGCCTTCCAGTTCACCCGGGACCGCAAGCTGCTGACGGTCATCGCCTGGTTCGCGGGGGTGCTGGCATCGGCGGGAGGGATCGGCGTGTCCTTCCGGTACGATCTGCCGACCGGACCGGTCGTGGTCTGCGTCTTCGGAGTGCTGCTGTTGCTCGCATTCTTCCTGCGCCAGCTGTTCGGACGACACCTCGTGGCGGCCTAGCCCATGCGTCGGATCGGCGTGGCCTCTAGAGGACTCCGCCCTTGGCCGTCAGGCCCGAACAGTCCAGCAGGGGTCGCCCGGGCCGTCCGGCGACCGGCGTCGGGCGGGACGGATCACTCGGGCATCTCGCCGTACGGCACCACCGGAACCCGGATCGAAATCTCCCCCGCCCGGGCGAAACGCAGGACCAGGGCCAGGCTGTCGCCGATCCGGGAACTCCGGGTCACCCCCTCGAGCATGAGATGGATCCCTCCGGGTGCCATGCCGACCCGCTGGCCAGCCGGAATCACCAGCACCGGCATCGTGCTCATCTGGCCGGCCGCCGTTCCCATCACCATGCCATGGCCAAAGTCGGGCCCCCTGACCCCGGCCAGAGTGTCAGCGGACCCGCCCAGGTTCCGGATCCGGACGTAGGCCGCCGCAACGTCCCCGGCCGGCGGGTACGTGTATCCGGCTTCGATCCTGATGTCACCGGAGTCCGCCAGGGCGGGCCGCCGGTGGCACGCGACGACGAGGCCGCCGATCAGCACGAGACCGGCTGTCAGAGATCCGATCGAACCTGTTGGTATTCGCATTCCGTCCTCTCACTCGGTAGATAATTTGTGCCACGGCTGCTGCCGGACTCCCGAACCCCGGCGAACGATTATCTTTGCCCGGCTCCAAAAAAGGACTGATCTGATGTCGCCGAAAATACTCGCGCTCTGTGTGTCGACCGTGGTGTTGCTCGGGGCCAGGGCGAGCGTTCACACCCATCTCGTCAAGGCTCAGCCCGGGGTGGATAGCACCGTGGCGGACCAGCCCACACAAGTCCGCCTCTGGTTCAACGAAAAGCCCGAAGTCGCGCTCTCGGGTGCCACCCTGATGAAAGAGAACCATGCGCCGGTCGCCGTGATCAAGATGGCCGCGACTGACGACACGCTGTCCGTCGCGGGACCGGTGCCGGTCTCGCTCGAGCCGGGTCGATACATGGTGATGTGGAAGACGGGCTCCAGAGACGGGCACCCAGTCCGCGGGACGTACTACTTCACCTACGACCCGGCCAGCCGGGCGAAACCCTGATTCCCTGGCGGGGAATCACCAGTCCGAGCGCCGCTCCGTGGACCACGAGCAGGTTGCCCTGCCCATCGACCTGTACGCGGCCGGGCGCGCCCTTGCCTACCTCGCGACCCTGACCCTCGTGGGCGCCAGTGCATTCGCGGCGCTGGTACCCAGATGGCGCCTTCCCGAGGACGATGCGGGATCGCTTCCCGCACGGGCCCTGGCCAGCGCCTGGACCGCCGCGACCGCGGCCGCGGTCCTCCTCCTCGCGGCACACTTCATCCGGGCCTACGGCCAGGTGCGGTCTTTTCTGGAGCCCTCCGACCCATTCACCTGGGAGGCGGCTCGCCCCATCCTGCTGCAAACTACGTGGGGGAGGGGCTGGCTCGCCCAACTTGCCGCCGCGACCATTACCCTTCCGCTCAGCGCCGTGGCGCGGCGCTGGCCGGCGCCCGGCCTGGGACTGCTCGGCACGGCGGCGCTGCTCGTCGCCGGTGCTTCGCCACTCACCGGGCACGCCGTGGCACACCCGTGGGGAGCCGGCCTCGGCGTCGGTCTGCACTCCCTCCACCTGCTCGGTGGAGGAATCTGGCTGGGCACGCTGGCGGCGATGACGTTCGCCGGACTGAGACGGGCCGGGAACGAGCACGCCGCCGTGGCCCGGATGGTCTCGGTGTTCTCCCCGGTGGCTCTCACCGGAGCCGGACTGGTCGTGGCCGCCGGCACACTCCTGGGGTACGCTTACATCGGAGATGTCGCTGGACTGTTCGGCACAGCATACGGACGTGCCCTGCTCGTGAAGGTCAGCCTGCTGCTCATCGCCATGGGCCTCGGCGCCTGGAACTGGCGCCGGATCTCCCCCGGCCTCGGCGGGTCCCGGGCCACCCGCGCGCTCACCCGATCGGCGACCGCGGAGTTGCTCATCGGCCTCCTGATTGTGTTCGTTACCGCCGTGCTGGTGGCGCTACCGGCGCCGAAGGTGTGATCATGTCAATTCTCCGAAGCTCGGTCGCGTTTGCCGCTGTCCTGCTCGCCATCGCGCCGGTCAGCGGCTGCCGGCCTGCCGAACCCAAACCATTCAATCCCGACGGACTGGCCGGTCCCAAGATCAACCCGCCGGTGCCGAAGCCCGATTTCCAGCTGACCACCACCGACGGGCGGCCCTTCGATTTCCGCCGGGAAACCGAGGGGTATGTCACGCTGCTGTTCTTCGGGTACACCCACTGCCCCGACATCTGCCCCGTCCACCTGGCCAACATCGCGGCCGCTCTCGGGAAGCTCGGGCCGGATGTGAATAAGGCGGTAAAGGTCGTGTTCGTCACCACCGATCCGGCCCGGGACACACCGGAGGTCGTCCGGGCCTGGCTCGACAAGTTCGATCGCCGGTTCATAGGGCTGGTCGGGGACAGCCTGCAGGTCCTGGGGGCACTGCGGCAGATGCGAATGAGTGCGCCGATCCGGGAGCCCGGCACCACCGATAGTACCTACACCATCGGTCACAGTGCGATTGTGCTGGCCTTCACTCGGGACAACCTCGCCCACGTGGTCTACCCGTTCGGCGTTCGGCAGGCCGACTGGGCCAAGGACCTCGCACTCATGGCGAAGAGGAGCTGACGGTGCAGTGGTGGTGCTCGGCCACCGGGCAGCCGTGGACCGGCGAGTGGCAGGCCTATCCGGGCGTCTGGCTGTTCGTGGCAGGGTTCGCGCTCTGCTATGCCTGGGCGGTCAGGCGGTCGGGCGGTCGGGCGGTCGACGATTCGGCCGCCGGTCCGCCCATCCGCCTGTCCGCCCACCTCTGGTTCCTCGCGGGGCTGTTGTCCGTCTGGATCGCACTCGATTGGCCGGTGGGAGCCCTCGGCGCCGGGTACCTCGCCAGCTTCCATACCATCACCTACATCCTGCTTTCGTTCGTCGCACCACCATGTCTGATCCTGAGTCTGCCCCCCGCGACCGTCAGCGCGGCACTCGACCGGCCCGCGCTCGGGGCTCTGATCCGCACCGCCGCCAGGCCGTGGGTCGGCCTCGCCGGCTTCAACGTGATACTCCTTCTCACTCACCTTCCCGACGTCGTCGACGGACTGATGAAGACCCAGGTAGGCGCCCTGGTGATCGATCTCGGCTGGCTGGTCGGAGGGTTCCTGCTCTGGTGGCCCGTCATGGGCCCGACGGCGGTGGTACGGATGCGCCGTCCACTGAAGATGGCGTACCTCTTCCTGTCGACGCTCGTGCCGATCATCCCCTCGGCATTCCTGACGTTCGCCGACTACCCGATCTACGCCACCTACGAACTCGCGCCGAGAGCGTTTCCGGGCTTCACCGCGCAACAGGACCAGCAGGTCGCCGGGCTGCTGATGAAGATCGTCGGCGATCTGCCCATCTGGTTCGGATTTGGAGTGATTTTCTTCCGCTGGGCCCGGGAGTCGGAACAGACTCCTCCCCCGATCCACCCCAGCGCCCTCGGGCAGGCGCGCTATTGACCCATCGTTCCACGCTCCGGCCGAAGCGTGGGACGTTTCCACCCCGGGAGGAAGGGCGGCGCCTGCCCGCCCGCGCGGCGGGCGAGGTCGATGTGCGGTGCCACGAGATCCGCCAGCTGCTGCGCCAGGGGCATGTCGGTCCGGGAGAAGGATGAGAGCCCTCGCGCCGTCATCGCCATCGCACCGATGATCCGACCACCTACCCGGAGCGGCACGACCAGTACGGAGACCGGCTCACCTTCGGCCTCCTGCGAAGTCAGCAGAAACGTGACCTCTCCGCGGACTACTGCGGCGACGCCCGCGCCCTCGATCGGCTCCTGGGGAAGATCGGCCAGAGGGGTCGTCACTCCCGGCTTCACCACCGCCACCCGCTGCTCGTCGCCCAGCCGCACCGCGAACTCCAGATCCGTGAATGGCAGCATGGCAACGGCCTGCTGCCTGAACAGCTTGGCGCCCTCACCAAGAAATGGCGTGCTCGCCAGCAGCTCCGCCACACGGGCGAGGTGCATCGGCTCGTGCCGGAGCACATCGAACTGGCTGCGCATCACGGTGTACTGCCACGCCAGGATCATGCTCTCGATGCGTGGGGCGAGCAGCGAACCGACCCGGTCCAGCAGGATCGCGTCCTCCTCACGGTAGAAACCGGGACCGCCGCTTCCCACCAGGAGGTACCCCACCGGCCTTTCCACCACCCGCAGCAGGACACCCACGACCGATCTGGGAGCCTCTTCCTGCCCGCGAACGGTGACGAACTCCGGGACCCGGGTCTCCTCGGACGCTGACGCGTCGTCGATCAGCACCGAGGTGTAGTCCCCAAACAGTTGCGCGGCGTCCAGGCTGGCCTTCGGCATGACCAGGGATGGATCTCCCCACAGCGCCCCGTGCCCGTGCAGCCCGAGTCGGTAATAGAACTCGTTGCTGGTGTCCGGAATCATGAGTTCATAGGCATCGTGCGGCAGCACCGCCTGGAGCGCAAACGACACCGCGAGCATCAGGTCGCGCGGAGTCCCGGCGCCCCCGATCGCATTCGAGAGCACCTCGAACAACTCGCCTTCCCGCGCTTGGTCACGCACCCGCTCCGTGACCGGCCCCACGGTCTCGACCAGGGGAACGACCGGGTGGTCCGGGATCGCCTCCTCGGCCACCGTGCCGGCCCGCGCCACCCGGGCCAGCATCGGCGCCATCACATCGGTGGCGGTCTCGAGCAGGTTCTCCGCACGAAGGCCATAGATGTGTGGTTGGAACGAGGCCAGCAGAATGAGCCCGGCGTCGTGACCGCCATGTCGAATCGGGCGCAGCAACACCGAGCCGTAGCCCGCTCGCCGGATCCGGTCTTCCAGGTCGTCGAGCAGGTGCTGATTGGCGATCGGTTCGGCTCGGGGTATCTCCAGGTTGTCCGCGCCGAGCGCTTCGGGCTCGATCAGGATGGGCTCGCCGTCCTGCCCGTAGATCCATATGGCCAGCAGGTCCGCGGACATTTCGGGCCGCAGCGTATCCTCGACGGCCTCATACCAAGCCTTCAGCACATCCATGTCCTGAATGCGCGTCCGGGGATGAAGCAGTGGTATCAGTTTGCGGAAGTTCGCATCGCCCAAGGTCATACGAGTCTCAGCGAGCAGGGTCCGTGCCCCGTTTCAGGCCCTGCCGCATATATACCCCCTCCCCCTACTTGCATACCCCTATACCCTATGGTACATTGGTGAGCCAGGCGGACCGGATCGACTCGATACGACATGGTAACCCTATGCAAAACATCGTGTTAACCATCAGCGGGATGAGCTGTGGCCACTGCCTCAATGCGGTGAATCGGGCTGTGCAATCTGTGGCTGATGTGGAGCTCGAGTCAGTGCGCCTTGGCCATGCTGCACTGAAAGCGCCTGACGACGCGACGGTTGAGCGAGTCAAGGCCGCGATTGAGCAGGCTGGATACCGGGTCGAGGGCGTCAGCCGTGGCTGAATCGACGATCCTGGTCTCGGGAATGACCTGCGCCGCGTGCAGCGCCCGGGTGCAGCGCTCGCTTGAGCAGGCCCAAGGCGTCACGGCGGCCAACGTCAACCTGATGACCAACTCCGCCAAAGTTGCCTACGATCCCGTGCACACCTCGCCTCACACTCTGGTGGAGGTAGTCCGTCAGACTGGCTACGGAGCCGAACTGCCGGTCGCTGGGGAGAGCGTGGAAGTCGAACTCGATCGGGAGGACGCCGAAACCGAGCGGGAGATCCGTAGGCTCCGGTTGAGAGTCGTGGTCGGTCTCGCCGCCGCGGCGCTCGCCATGGTCCTCAGCATGCCGCTGATGGCCCAGGGGCATCACCCTGCCGCCGACCCCTTCATGCTGGCGATGATGTGGGCCGCCGCCCCGTTGCGACAGCTTTTCCCGGGGCTGTTCGCGGTCTCGCCGGACGCGCTTCGCTGGCTGCTGCTGGGACTGACCCTCCCGGTGGTGGGGTGGGCCGGACGGCACTTCTACGAGCGTGCCTGGCGGGCAGCCCGCCACGGCGGGGCGGACATGAACACCCTGATCGCCCTGGGCACCGGGGCCGCATTCCTGTTCAGCCTCGCCACAACTCTCTTCCCGGGCTGGTTCACCGCCCGGGGCCTCGAGCCGGAAGTCTACTACGAAGCCGCCATCTGGATCGTCGCGCTGGTCCTGCTGGGCAACTACTTCGAGGTCCGCTCGAAGCATCGCACCGGCGCGGCCATCCGCCGTCTGGCCGGCCTTCGTCCCGACCGGGCGACGGTCATCCGCGGGGGTGCGGAGGTGGAGATACCGGTGGCCGAACTCCTGCCCGGCGACGAGCTGCTGGTGCGCCCAGGACAGCGGGTGCCGGTGGACGGGGTCGTGACCGAAGGTACCACCGCCGTCGACGAGTCCATGCTGACCGGCGAGCCGATGCCGGTCTCGCGCGGCCCTCAAGACGAGGTCATCGGTGGGACGTTGAACGGTCCCGGGGCGATCCGGATGCGGGCCCTGCGGGTCGGGCGCGACACCATCCTCTCCCGGATCCTCCGCCTCGTGCGGGATGCCCAGGGGGACAAGCCGCCGATCCAGCGCCTCGCCGACAAGGTCGCCGCGGTGTTCGTTCCGGTCGTCATGGTGCTTGCCGTCATCACCTTCATCCTTTGGTGGTGGGTGGGTCCCGAGCCTCGGGTGCTGAACGGGCTGGTCTCGGCGGTGGCGGTCCTGATCATCGCCTGTCCCTGCGCCATGGGCCTCGCCGTTCCGACCGCGGTGATGGTCGCCACCGGCAGGGGAGCCGAACTCGGGGTCCTGATCAAGAGCGGAGAGGCCCTCGAGCGGGCCGCGTCGGTCGATACCGTCGTCCTCGACAAGACCGGGACGATCACCGAGGGGAAGCCCTCGGTGATCGACATCGTCGTCTACCCCAACGGCGATGGCGAGGGCGGGAGTCCGGCGGCCACGCCCCTCCGCCTCGCCGCTTCGCTCGAACGGCTCAGCGAGCACCCGATCGCCACCGCCATCGTGCGTGAAGCGCACGACCGCGGCCTCACTCTCTCCGACCCTGAATCATTCCGGAGCGAAACCGGGATGGGGGCCATCGGCCGCGTCGAGGGCCACGATGTGGCCGTGGGCAATCCTCGCCTGCTCCAGCAACTTGGGATCTCCCCGTCTCCCGAATCCCGGTCGGGGCACACGGTGGCCTCGGTGGCTGTCGATGGCGTGCTCCGGGCGGAAATCGTGGTCGGCGATGCGGTGAAACCGGCGAGCCGACCGGCCATCGCCGCCCTGCAGGCACGTGGCATCGAGGTCGTGATGGTGACCGGCGATCGCCGCGGTGTCGCGGAACGCATTGGGGCGGACGTCGGCGTCAGCCGCGTGGTCGCCGAGGCCCTGCCGGAGCAGAAGCTGGACGAAATCCGTCGGCTTCAGCGCGAAGGCCGGGTGGTAGCCATGGTGGGCGACGGCATCAACGATGCCCCGGCACTCGCCCAGGCCGATGTGGGAATCGCGATGGGCACCGGGACCGACGTGGCCATGGATTCCGGGCAGGTAACGCTCGTGCGCGGAGACTTGCAGGGCGTCGCCGCGTCCATCGCGCTCAGCCAGTCGACGCTCCGCATCATTCGCCAGAACCTGTTCTGGGCCTTCGTCTACAACCTCATCGCCATCCCGGTGGCAGCCGGCGCCCTCTATCCCCTGCTGGGCTGGCGATTGAGCCCGGCCCTCGCCGCCGCTGCCATGGCGATGAGTTCGGTGAGTGTAGTGGCGAACAGCCTGAGACTTAGAAACGTGAAAGGTGAAGGGTGAAAGGTGAAAGGGTGAGTGACCGTTGAGCCTTGGCAGTCCCTTTCACCCTTTCACCCTTTCACCCTTCACCCTTCACCCGCCAGGAGCGCTTATGTCAGACTCCCCAGTGAACGTCCCCTGCGCCTGCGCCGCGGGTGACCGTCACGCCGTCGCCGTCGACCCCGAGATCAAGGCGGGGGTTCTCACTCGGCTCCGGCGGGTCGAAGGTCAGGTCCGAGGCCTCCAGAAGATGGTGGAGGAGCAGCGCTACTGCGCCGACGTGATCACCCAGGTCTCATCGGTGCAGGAGGCGCTCCGCGGGGTGGGACGCGAACTGTTGCGGAACCACCTGAAACACTGTGCCACGGCCGCCATTCGGGCGGACGACCCAGACGCCGCCGAGGCAATGTACGACGAGTTGGTGGAGCTGATGTTCCGCGGAGCCCGCTAGCCACGGGCCGTCGTCAGCCGCGCTGAGTGACAATCGGTAGCCCGTGCTCGATTGCCTTCCGGTTTCCCTCCTCCCACGGGGGGAGTTTCAGGCTCCGGCCCAGTGAAGCAGGCTCCTCGTCGATGGTGAAGCCAGGCGCCATGGTCGCGACCTCGAGCAACACCCCCGCCGGTTCCCGGAAGTAGATCGATCTGAAGTACTGCCGATCCAGCACCTCCGTCACCTGGTACCCGAGCTCGACCAGCTCCTGACGAAGGCGGAGCTGCTGTTCCGGTGTCTGGATCGCGAGGGCGACGTGGTGCACCGTGCCCAGCCCGTTGCGCGCGGGCTCCGCCTCGGGGTCGGCGACGATTTCAACGGTCCTCCCCGGCTGGTCGCCCTGCACTCCCAATCGAAACCGGCCGTTCGCTTCATGCACCATGCCGAAGCCAAGCAGGCTGGTCATCAGCTCGACCGTGCGGTCGGGTGATTTGACGAGCAGCGTGACGCTGTCCAGCCCCCGAATCGCCGCTTCCGACCCCACCGGCCCCCCGGCCCACGGCGCGCGACGATCCCGGTCGCCGGCGCGGAGCTCGATTCCCAGGCCGGAGGGATCCTCCACCAGGAGCGATTCCGTGCCAAACCGCGGTGCCACGCTCCGCACGCTGACCCCATGCTCCCTGAACCGGGCGGTCCAGAACCCAAGCGAGCCGGCGGGGACGGAGAACGAGGTGACGGTGATCTGCCCTGCCCCCTTCTGTCCGATCGGGACACCCTGACCCTTGTAGGGAAACGTCGTCCAGATGGTGCCGGGCGCACCGGCCTCGGTCCCGTAGTAGAAGTGGTAGACTCGACGATTGTCGAAGTTGATCGTCCGCTTGACCAGCCGGAGACCGAGCACTCCCAGATAGAAATCGAGATCCTCCTGGGCGTCGTTGACCGTCGCCGTGACGTGGTGCAGGCCGAGGATCGGGTGTTTCATGTGATTCGGGCTCGATGTGCGATTGATCTGGACCAGGCGCCGGTTCGGGCCTTCATTCGAACGGCTGCCCGAAGGTCAGTCGATTGACCTCGGGATCGAGCACCTCGAAGTCGCGCAGGCCCCATGGGTGGCTGATCGGCGACCCCCGGACGTTGGCGCCCCGGGCCAGCAACTCGGCATGCAGCGCGTCGGCATCGCGGACGTAGACGTAACACGATCCGGTCGCGCTGTGTCGCTCGCCCCGTGCGATCAGCAGGAGCGTGATGTCGTCACGGTCCATCACGCCGATGTCGCCGGCCGCATAATTGATCCTGAACCCCAGGATGTCCCTGTAGTATGCCACGCCGGCGGGAACATTGGACAGGGGCAGCTCGGGCAGGATCCTCCAGCACTGGCGCAGTGGGTCCTTGCCGCGTTCCGGCTCCTGAAACGACTGCCCGAACCACAGCGCGTGACCGTCCGGATCGCGAATCTCGAACACCCGCATCTTGATCCCGTTGGCCTTCTCCAGTTCGCTCGGTCTGCCGCCCCGCGCCTTGACCGCCTCGCGCAGGGCGGCGACGTCGTCGGTCTCGAGGAACAGGATGGCCGCTCCCCGGGGCCGGCGCTCGCCCGTGCTGTCGTAGGCGTCGGGCTGGGTGCCGAGCTGGATGCGCGCTGGCCCAGACACGACCTCCGCCACGGCGGGAAGACCGTCGCCCTCCAGCAGGGCCCGCGCCTCGAAGCCGAGCACGTCGCGGTAAAAACCGAGACTGCGCTCGACGTCGGCCACGCTCAGGTGACGGCTCACCGGAGCCACGATGGCGGGGACTCGCATCAGCCGGCTCCGTTCTGGTGCAGGAGTTCGACAATGTCCGGGTGTCCGCGCCGGCTGGCCCACGCCACTGGCGTGGCCCATGGTGGATCGTCTGGCAGACTCGGCCTGGCACCGCGGCTCAGCAGCAGCCGGACCATTGGCGCCTGACCGAACTTGGCCGCCCACCCGAGGGGCGTGGAGCGGATGTCGTCGTCCCGCGGGTGGAGGTCCGCCCCACGTTCGATGAAGATCTCCGCCTGCTCCAGATTCCCCTGCCGCGCGAACCGGTGGAGGGGGGTGACCCCCAACCAGTCCGGGTGGCTCGGATCCATCCCGTGGGCGAAGAGCAGCTCGGTCAATGCGCGCGTCCGGGCGCCTACCCCGACGCGCCGTGCCAGGCCGGGCTGGTACCGGAGCATGAGCCGGACGAATCCGTCGTGGCCCTCCTCCGCGGCGTTTTCCAGCGCTCTGGGGTCGTCGGCCAGCGCCGGATCGGTCGCGAAGACCGCCGCGGCCGCCTGAACGTCGCCGTAATAGGCCAGGAGTTCCACCGATCGCGTGGAACCATGGGAACGGAGCAAGTCGATCATCCGCTGGTCGGCGTTACTGATGGCGATGCTCAGGGCATCGGCCGAACTTTCGACCGGCGGACTCGGATCGGCGCCGTGCTTGAGCAGGAGCACCGCGATGTCGTGGTGACCGTTG
Source organism: uncultured Gemmatimonadales bacterium (assembly GCA_963709905.1). GTDB lineage: Bacteria > Gemmatimonadota > Gemmatimonadetes > Gemmatimonadales > GWC2-71-9 > JADJOM01. Next base: position 643,852 of record CAVPYI010000001.1, on the reverse strand, counting down.
GAGACGGCGGCGTAGAGCGCGTGCCCGCGCGGCGCGATGCCCTCCTCGGGAAGATTCGGATCGGCGCCGCGCTCGAGCAGCAGTTTGACGATCTCCATGTGCCCCCGGGCCGCGGCGTTCCTCAGGGGAGCCCCGGAACACGGATAGTACGTCACGTACTCCGCGACCCGGTTGGCCAGCGAGGGATCATCGTCGAGCAGCTGGCGCACCCGGTCCAGGTCGCCGAGATGGGACGCGGTGCTGATGTCGCAATACGCGCCCCGGGCCCGGAGATGCGCGATCACCGCGGCCGGCGTGGTCGCCACATCCGGCGGCACGTCCCGCCACCCGCGATAGTGGTAATCACCATTGGTGAGCTGAATCGGACGCGCCCCGTCCATGCGGCGGGCGTTGATGTCCGCGCCGCGCTGCAGCAGCTCGTCGATGATGTCGATCTGCCGCGTCATCGCCGCCCAGTGAATCGGCTGATTGGATCGCAGGTCACCGGCATGCAGCAGATCCGCCGACGCGTCCAGCAGGCGCCTCACCCTCTCGAGCGAGCGCTCGCGGATCGCGGCGGCAACCGGCTCTCCCCTGGCGGAGGCGTTGTGCCGACTGGCGAGCCTGGTCTCCAGCAGCCTGACCATCTCGGCATAGCCGCGGTCGCGCGCAATGTCGACCAGGGTGTCGTGCACCGCCAGCCCGACCGGCTCAGGGTCCCGTTCGAGCAGGAATGCAGCCACCTCGATCCGGTTCTCGCGCACGGCGAAGTACAGCGGCTTCCGGTAGGCGTAATGCGCCCGCACGATCGACGGATCATCCTGAACCAGCCGCTCGACGGTCCCCAGGTCGCCCGCTACGCACGCACCGAACAACTCCCACACCGCGGCCCCGGTCCCGGTCGACCAGACCAGACGCCGGTTACCGCGCAGCTCATCGGGCTGGAACACGCCGGCCACCGATCGCGTTCATCTGCCTCCCAGCAGCTGGTCGGCCTCCGCATACCCTGACGGGAAGGGGACACCCTGCACCGAGGCCCCGGCCTGGAGCAGCGCCTGTACCGATTCAGGGGACCGGCGGTCACTCCAATAGGAGTCTACACAGGCCTTCACGGCGAGAGCCAGCGCGGTGCGTCCCTTGCCATCCGGCGCGTCGATCGGCGCTCCGCGCTCGATGAGCAGCTTGACGGTCGAGTGCCACGCACGCCACGCCGCCACATGCAGCGCCGTGCTGTTCTCCGCGATGTCGAAATAGCCGTCCCCCTCGGTGTACAACGCCCCGACGTCCACGCCCAGATCGAGCAGCTGCCTGACGCCATCGCGATTCGCCGTCCCGGCAAACTGCGCCAGCAGGGTACCGCCCATCGCCAGGATCTCCCGCAACAGCGCGGGCTCGGCCTCGACCATGGCCCGGATGCCGGGCCCGTCGTTTCTGGCGCAGGCGGCGATCAGCCGCTCGACCCCGCCCAGCTCGATCGGAATCCGGCGCCGCTCGAACAGGTCGAGCACGTCGCCTCGTCCCCGGCGGGCGGCGATCGCCACCCCCGTCCTGCCATCCAGCCTGGTCCGGAGCGTCGGATCGGCCCCATGGTCGAGCATGACCGCGATGATCTCGACCTGATTGTCGCGCCGCAGGGCCTGGTGCAGCGCGGTGTGATGCCACCGGGTCATGCGGTTCGCATCGGCGCCATGCTCGAGCAGATACCTGATGCCTTCGAAGTCGTGCCAGTCCGCCTTGCGGAGCAGCATGGTGGCGAGGCTGTCGGGGCTGAGCCTCCCACTCTCCACCAGCACTTTCATCGCGGCGTTGTCGTAGTTCTCCGGTGCATGGTAGGGAACTTCTTCGTCGTTGGGATCGGCGCCCCGCGACAGCAGCAGCCGGGTCAGCTCGGCGTGGTGCGCGACGCCCGCGGCGCCGTAGAGCACGCTCTCGAATTCGGGACGCGGCTGGTGGTCGTCGGCCAGGAATCCGGTACTGGCGCTGGCCCCGGCGTCGAGCAGCGCCGTCGCAGCCCGCACGAATCTCTCCGACCGCGCCCGATCGAACCGGAGGTACTTGGAAAAGCAGAGGTGGGTCAACGCGTCCCATCCCAGGGGGCCGCTCCTGGCGGTGGCGTTCCCCTGATCGCGCGCAAGGAACCGGCGCACCGCCTCATCGTCGCCGAGGAGCGCGGCGGTATGGATGTCGCTGGCCGCGATCTGGGGGTGCGCGGCCAGCAACGATTCGGCCCGGTCCAGCGTGCCGTGCCACACCGCGGCCTCGATGAAGGCGGCGCGGGGATCATCCGTCATGGTCGCCTCGAGGCTTGGCGCTATCCGACTCTAGGTCACGGGTGGGTGGATCCGCTCGGCACGCCCCACGACCGTAGGATTCCTCGGGAGAGTCGTCAATGGCCGCGCCGCAAGCGGGGCAGGAATCGCGGTCGACGGCGGCCACGGTGCAGCCAGCGGCAAACGGCGCTAGGTCCGCCGCGGCGCCGGCCGGAGGAGCGACTTGACCCTGGGGAGTCGACGTCGGCTCACCGGGAGTCGGGTGCCGTCCCTGAGGACCACGACCGCCTCCTGGTCCGGCGAGCCGTCGCTGACCAGTTCCCGCACCTGTTCCAGCCGTACGATCACCGAGCGGTGGATCCGAAGGAAACTCGCCGGGTCGAGCAGGGTTTCGAGCGCGGACAGCGATTCACGTACCCGGTAGTGCTGGTCGCGGGCGTGAATCCCGGCATAGTAGTCCTCGGCCCCGATCCAGTCGATCTCCTCCGGATCCAGCAGCAACTGACCCAGCTCGGTGGTCACCGCGATTCGCCCGGCGCCTCCGGCGCGCGCGGGAGCGCGGGCCAGTCCGGGCGGACGCATCCGATCGCTCTCGAGCAAGGCACTGAGGCGCGCCGCCAGGGTCATCGCATCCCGCACCCGCATCCGCTCCCGTACCCGCTCGATTGCGGCGCGGAAGCGCGCCTCGCTCAGCGGTTTCACCAGATAGTCGAGCGCCTGCGCCTCGAATGCCCGCACCGCGAATTCGTCATGGGCGGTAATGAAGACCACGGCCGGCATCCGTTCCGCGCCGTGCAGTCGAATGACCTCCAGACCGTCCAGCCCCGGCATCTGGATGTCCAGGAAGACCAGATCCGGCGCGAGTGTCGCCAGGGCACGGAGAGTCTCACGGCCGTCGCGGCACTCGCCGATCACCGCGATGTCGGGATAGGCCGCCAGCAGCTGGCGGATACCCCGGCGCGCCGGCGGTTCGTCGTCCGCGATCAAGGCCCGGATCTCAGCCACGCCCCGCCTCCAGCTCGCGATAGGGCAGCCGCACCGTCGTCACGGCTCCGCCACCCGCCGTCGCCACCAGCTCCAGCCGGGCCCGGTCGCCGTACAGCGTCGCCAGCCGAGCCCGGGTGTTGCCGAGACCGACGCCCTCGACGAGGTCGGCGGCGGCCTCGTCAGGCCCGGGGCCGTCGTCGGTCACCGAAATGACCAGCTCATCTCCCTCTCGCCTGGCCTCGACCTTGAGCAGGGTCGCCCCCACCCGCTGGGAGAGCCCGTGCCGGAGCGCGTTCTCCACCAGCGGTTGGAGCAGGAACTCGGGTACCGCGGCCGTGAGCAAGTCGGGGTCGGCCGCGATCACCGGACGAAGCCGATCGGAGAACCGGATCTCCTCGATCGCCAGAAACTGGCGGACGAAATCCAGCTCCTCCGCCAGGGTCACCTCGTGCGGGCGGTCGGCCCGCATCACCCGCCTGAGCATCTCGCCCAGCTGTTCCAGCATTCGGGTGGCAGTGGCGGTATCGCGATCGCGGACGATCACGGTGATGGCGTTGAGGCTGTTGAACAGGAAGTGCGGCTGCATTTGCATCCGCAGCGCCCTCAGGCGAGCCTCGGCGAGCTGGGCGGAGAGCCGGGCGGCCTGGGTCTCGCGCTCCCGCGCTTCGACGAAGTAGAACACGGCATGTTCCACGCCCAGAACCGCAAAGTAGACCGCGACACCGAACGGGAGCGAGGTCAGGAACCAGCCCACCACCCCGCCCCCGTACGGGGTCGAGGGATCGGGATACACCGCCCGCCACAGCAGAATCCCGCCGGCCGCCCACGCGGCACAGAGCACGACCGCCGCGACGAGATGCATTGGCAGGCGCCGCGCGACGGCGCCCTGCGTGAGCGGATAGCGGCGCGCGCACCAGAAGACGACCGGGGTCAGCAGGCCGTAGATCAGCCAGTCCCCGCCCTCCCAGATCAGGGTACGCCAGGTCGCCGGCTGCCAATTGCCGAGCCGCCCCTGCAGGTAGGCCCGGAGCGCGGCGAGCAGCGCCGGTCCGAGCCAGGCGACAGAGACCAGCACCCAGACCGGCGGGTGCCATCGCGAGGCCGGCCCGCGCTCTCCTACCGCTTGGCCTCCTCCGCCCGCTCATCCCTGCGCTCGAGCGTCGCCCGGTACTCGGAAACCAGCCGGTCCATCATCTTCTCGCGCCGGGCGTACAGCCGCTTGAGCGGCCGGGGGGCATGACGGGCCAGAGCGTACGCGGTGAGCAGCGGCAGGCCGATGGTGTTGTCGAGATAGACCACCACCGTCCCGGGCAGCTGGTCCGGGTCGATCTTCCCCCAGCTCACCGCCTCGTTGGGCGTGGCGCCGGAGAGCCCGCCGGTGTCGGGCCGGGCGTCGGTCATCTGCAGGAAGTAGTCGTGCCCCCGCTCGTCGATCCCGAGCACTTCCTGGATCTGAGGTTCGGTCTGGAGCAGGAAATTCTTCGGGCTGCCGCCGCCCACGATGAACGCCGCGCTCTTCCCACCGGTGCGTTTGGCTTCCAGGACGATCGCCGCGGTTTCGTTGACGTCCGCGCTCACATCGAAACGGAGCTTGCTCCCGGCCAGCGCCTGCTCCGCCACGTTCATCCCGATGGAGCTATCGCCCGGCGAGCTGGTGTAGATCGGGACCTCCAGCTCGTGGGCCCGCGACAGGACCGAGCGCCGGCTCAGACCCAGCGCCTGCTCCCGTTCCCCGAGGTATCCCCCGAGCCGGTAGTGGTACTCCGCGGTGCTCATCGGACGCTGGAACTCGGGTCGCGCCGAAACGTCGCGGATGAACGCGTCGGTCGAAAGCAGCACCGAGTAATCGAAGAAGATGTCGTAGATCCGCACCACGCCCTTTTCCCGGAGCGCGACGTCGTCGGCGGTATGGCTCCCCTGATGCATCGCAAGACCGAGACCGAAGTGCGCGTCGTGGTACAGATTGGCGCCGGTGGAGATGACCCAGTCCACGAATCCCGCTTCCAGCAGGGGAATCAGGCAGCTCATGCCCAGGCCCGCCGGGGTCATTGCCCCCGTGATACTCAGCGCCACGGTCGAGTCCGGGGCCAGCATCCGCTGGGTGAAGAGCTGACAGCCTTCGCGCAGCCGGCCGGCGTTGAAGGCCAGAAAGGCGTTGTCGAGCAGATCGGCCGCCGTCTCCTGGCCGGTGATCCCCTGGGGGTTGATCCGGCGGCCGCGCAGGTACTCGGTGCTTGGCCGGGTCATCGGTCCACTCCGCGGCCATCGGACCAGTCACCATCTTCTCTCGCCACCTGCATGATTCGCAGTACCTCCGCCGGGTCGTCGGTCACCTGGAACAGCTTCATGTCCGCCGGGTCGATCTTGCCCTCGCCCAGCATGGTCGTGCGGAGCCAGTCGACCAGGCCGGCCCAGTATTCCGTGCCGACCAGGACCACCGGGAAATGGCTTACCTTGCCGGTCTGGATGAGCGTGAGCGCTTCGAACAACTCGTCGAGGGTGCCGAACCCGCCGGGAAACACCACGAATCCCATCGAGTACTTGGCGAACATCGTCTTGCGGACGAAGAAGAACCGGAAGTACATGCTGCGCCGTACAAAGGCATTCGTCCCCTGCTCGTGCGGCAGCTCGATGTTGCACCCGATCGAGACGCCTTCGCCTTCGACCGCGCCCCGGTTCGCCGCTTCCATGATCCCCGGCCCGCCGCCGGTGATGACCGGGAAGCCCGCCGTCGCCAGCAGGGTGGCGGTCTCGATCGCCTTGGCGTAGAACGGATCGGCTTCGCCAACCCGGGCCGACCCGAAAATGGCGACGGCGTTCTGGACGTCCCCCAGTTTCTCGAAGCCCTCGACGAATTCCCCCATGATCCGGAGCACCCGCCAGGGATCGGTCTTGCGGAGCGCGTCCGGGCGCTCCGGCAACTCAGCGCTTTCGAGCAGCTGCTCGTCCGCCGTCGGGCCGCTGGGGCGATTGCGATGATACGGCGGGGGGGGAAGGGGATTAGTCACGGCAGAGGCACTCCACGAGGGATCGATGATCGTCGGGAAGGTTGTAGAAATAGGGCGACACGCGGACGTGGCCGGGACGCGCGTCCACCACGAACCCCTCGGCCATGAGGGCCCGGACATCGGCCTGCGGGTCCGGGCGGGGAATCATGACGATCCCGCTCCGCTCTCTCGGCGTCGACGCGACCCGGGGCCGCACGCCGCGGTCCACCAGCGCGCTGATGAGGTCCTCGGTCAGCCCCGCCGTCGTTGCCCGGATCGCCGGGATTCCGATTTCCTCAATGATCGCGAGTCCGGCCAGCTGGGCATAGACCGAGGCCACCGAGGGCGTCCCCAGGTCGAATCGGCGCGCGTCTGCGGCCCGTACCAGACGGTGGCTGTCGAAATCGAACTGGGCGGCGTGGCCGAACCAGCCCGCGATCCGGGGTGCGAGGCCCGCGTGCAGCGACGGGCGCACGTAGAGAAAGGCAATCCCCGAGCCGCCGATCAGCCACTTGAGCCCGCCGGAGCAGTAGAAGTCCGCGCCCAGCTCATCGACCTCGACCGGAATCTGTCCGGCAGCCTGATAGCCGTCCACCAGCAGCAACGCCCCGCGGGCATGGGCCAGGGAGGCCAGCGATCCGATGTCCTGGATCGCTCCGCTGGTGAAGAAGACGTGGCTCGTCGCCACCAGCGCCGTGCGCTCGTCGATGGCCGCGGCCAGAAGCTCGAGCGGGACCGTCGTCCCATCGCGACTCTCGACGATCACCACCTCGACCCCGACGTGCTCCTTGGCCAGCCATTGGTAGGCCACCGTCGGGAAGTCCAGACTCGTGGTCACCACCCTCGGACGGCGGCGGTAGTCGAGCGATTCGGCCACCACCGAGAGGGCCGAGGAAATCGACGGGTGGATGGAAATTGCCGTCGAGTGGGCGCCGATCGTCGCGGCGTACCCGGCGCGCAGGCGCTCCACCGCAGGCAGCCATGTATCATACCACGCCGCGGCGCCGCGATCCTCCCACCCATCCAGATATTCGGTCAACGCCGACCGGGTGCGCACCGAGAGCGCTCCGAGCGAGCAGCTGTTGAGGTAGCGACGGGTCCGGAAGATGGGAAACTCGTCCCGGTAGCGCGCGAGCGCAGGGGCGGGCACGGCAGTCATGGAGGGGAGAATATACTGTCGTTATCTTGGTCCGCATGGCTGAAGCAGCGGGAATGGGAGGATTGATCGCCCGCCTCATCGGCAGGGCCCTCGTGAATCCCCTCATTGCGCTCGATCTCCTGACGCTCGCCTGGGCGTTCCGCCGCCGCGAATGGTGGCGGCACTCCCCATTCCTGCCGCTCCCGGACCCGGAGTATCTCGCTTGGCGCATGCACACCGCCTACGGCGAAGAACGCACGACCCCACCGGTGAGGGACGTCCTGCGGTTCGCGCGCTGGCGACGCAGAATCCTCCAGGGGTAGGACCGGGGCGCTGGCCGCTACCCTCTGAAACCCGTCTATGCCCGCTCCCACTCGAGTCGTGATCGTCGGCGCCGGCTTCGCCGGCCTGTATGCGGCCAAGGGATTCGCCGACGCCCCCGTACAGCTCACGGTCGTCGACCGGCAGAATCACCACCTGTTCCAGCCCATGCTGTACCAGGTGGCGACCGCCGCCCTGGCACCCAACGATATCGCCTCCCCGATACGCTCGATCCTGAGCGCCCAGCGGAACGCCCAGGTGGTGCTCGGCGACGTGACGACTGTCGATCCCGCCGGGCGGGCGATCGTACTAACCGATGGTAGTCGTATAGACTACGACTATCTGATTCTGGCCACCGGTACCCGCCACTCCTATTTCGGCAAGGACGACTGGGAGTCACTGGCCCCGGGTCTCAAAAGCCTGGAAGACGCCGAGGAGATTCGGCGCCGGGTCCTGCTCTCCTTCGAACGGGCGGAACGCGAAACCGATCCAGTGAAGCGCCATGCCCACCTCACCTTCGTGGTCGTGGGAGGCGGGCCAACCGGGGTCGAAGTCGCCGGGGCCTTGGCGGAGATCCGGCGCTACGCGTTGCGCAAGGATTTCCGCCGCATCGACCCCCGCGAGGCCACGGTGATGTTGCTCGAGGGCGGGAAGCGGATTCTCCCCAGCTACCCGCCCAAGCTCTCCGAACGCGCCAAGGGCGAGCTACGGCGGCTAGGCGTGGATGTGCGCGAGGAGGCCCAGGTCACCGATCTTCGCCCCGGACTGGTATCCGCTGCCGGTTGGACCATTCCAACCCGGACGGTGGTGTGGGCCGCCGGGAATGTGGCCAGTCCGCTGAACCGCTCGCTCGGCACTCCGCTCGACGGGGCGGGGCGGGCCATTGTCGAGCCCGATTGCACCATACCGGGGCATCCTGAACTCTTTGTCGTGGGCGACGCAGCCGCGTTCCCCGACAAGCGCTTCGGAACGGTCCCCGGGATCTGCCCAGCCGCGATCCAGATGGGCCAATACGTCGCCCGGTCCATTGCCGGGGATCTCGTCGGGCGCGCCCGCCGCCCGTTCGAGTACTGGGACAAGGGCCAGCTCGCTGTGATTGGCCGGGGGCACGCCGTCGCCGACATATGGAAGCTGCGTTTCGGCGGGTTCCCGGCCTGGCTGATCTGGATCTTCGTCCACATTCTCTTCCTGATTGGGTTCCGCAACCGGATCATGGTGATGCTGGAGTGGGGGTGGGCCTATTTCACGTACCATCGTGGCGCACGGCTGATCACCTGGCCCTGGCATCCCGCCTCGCAACGCGGTCCACACGGCATCACCGGGAACACCGGTGAGCATCGCGCTCCGCAGGATGCCGTGTCCCCCGTGCCATGAGCCTTTCCACCTCGGCGGTGAAGGTCATGGCCGCTGAACTCGGCTTCATCGCCTGCGGAGTGACCGCCCTCGACCCGCTCCCGCACGCGGAGGCGTTCGACCGCTGGCTCCATTCCGGCTACGCCGGCAACATGCGGTACCTGCATCGCCAGGCCAGAAAACGGAAGAACCCGGCCCTGGTCGACCCGGCTGCCCGCCGCGCCGTGATGGTGCTGGAGAACTACCTCCACCCGACGCCACCCCGGGATTCCCCGGACGCCAGGCCGATCATAGCCCGGTACGCCCGCGGGGCGGACTATCACGGCGTTACCCTGGCTCGGCTGGAGCAGCTGGCCACGTTTCTCCGACAGCACGGCGCCGCCGTCGCCCGCGCGTATGTCGATACCGGGCCGCTCGCCGAACGCGAACTCGCCCAGCGCGCCGGACTCGGATGGATCGGCAAGAACACCATGCTCCTCCGTCCCGGCGTGGGATCCTGGTTCTTCATCGGCGCGATTCTGACCGACCTGCCGCTGGAGGTCGATGCACCCCTCACGACCGATCATTGCGGCTCGTGTACCCGGTGTTTGGACGCCTGTCCGACCGGCGCCTTTCCGGGTCCGAGGGAGCTCGACGCCACCCGGTGCATCTCCTACCTGACGATCGAGTACAAGGGGGCCATCCCGCCCGAATTCGGCGATCGGCTCTCAGGCTGGGCGTTCGGCTGCGACATCTGCAACGAGGTCTGTCCCTGGAACGAGCGCTTCGCGGAACGGTCGACGATTCCCGAATTCCGCCCCCGCGAGGATCTCGCCAGCGCCGGCCCCGACTTCTTCGAGGAGTTGGGGGAGGAGGAGTTCGCCCGGCGGTTTGGAGACACGCCCCTGGCGCGCCCGGGGCTGAAAGGCATGCGGCGGAACTGGAAGGCGGCCTGGGAGTCACTTCGCTAGCGCCGTGATGCGGCTCGCAGGTACAATGCGTCATGCCCAGCCTGCATTCCATCGCGGTGTTTGTCGCCGATATCGATCGGGCCCGGGCGTTCTATCGCGATGACCTCGGCCTGCCCGTAGCCCGCGAAGGTTCGTTCGGAGCCGAGTTCCTGGAGGGACCGGCGCACTTGGCCGTGCACCCGGCGGTTCATCCCGAGGCTAAGGCCCTCGTGGGACGGCACACCGGCATCACCCTGCACGTGGAGGGCATCCTCCAACTCTGCGAGCGGCTGCACCAGCGCGGAGTGCGCTTCGTGGCCGAACCGACCCGGCAGTCGTTCGGCGTCATGGCCATGATCTCGGATCCCGACGGCAACATCATCGCCTTGTGGGACGATCGCATACCCGAGGAGTAACCGCGTTCAACCCGCGCCGTCGTGCCGGTTCCCGTGGCCATTCTTCCTGAACGTCGCGCCTATGTCCCGACTGTATATCACCATCGTCTCGCTCTGGACCTGGATAGTGCTCGCCACCTGTCTGGTGGTCTGGCTCCCGCTGCTCGCCGTGATCCGGATAGTCACCGCCCCGTTTGACCCCGGGCGGTACTGGGCCGGGCTGTTCTTCCGGCAGGTCGCGGTGGTGACCGCCACCCTGAATCCGCTCTGGCGCTTCCGGGTCACCGGGACCATGCCGGCCAATCCACGGAACCCGTACGTCGTCGTTTCGAATCACGAGTCCTTCGTTGACATCCTGCTGATCAGCCATCTGCCCTGGGAAATGAAATGGCTCTCCAAGGTGGAGATCCTCCGAATCCCCGTGCTCGGGTGGGACATGTGGCTGGCCGGCGATGTCCCGGTGGAGCGCGGGACGACGCGGAGCGCCGTGAAAGCGATGCAGCGCTGCCGCGACTTCCTGGGCCAGCGGGTGTCGGTGGTCATCTTCCCCGAAGGAACCCGATCGGCGACCGGCCACATGCAGCCGTTCAAGGACGGGGCCTTCAGGCTGGCCATCGATTCCGGTGTGCCGATCCTCCCGTTAGCGGTGCACGGAACCAGGACCGCGCTGCCCAAGCACGGCTGGCGGATCGGTCGGTCGGAGGCGGAAGTGTGTGTGCTCGAGCCGGTGGAAACCGCCGGGCTGACCGCAGCGGACGTCGAGTCTCTCAAGACCACCGTGTGGCAGGCGATCGCGGCGGCCCGGGCCCGGATCGAGGCGCCTACCGCCTGAACGCTTACCTCCCCAGATCCTCAGGTGCCCGGGTTCGGCCCACCGCTCCCGCCAGAACCAGCAGGGTGAGGAGATAGGGCAGCATGAGGAACAGCTGGTAGGGGACTCCAGTCAGCGACGACTGGAACAGGAATTGAAGCGCCATGGCCGCGCCGAAGAACAGCGCTGCGCCGAGCACCCGGACGGGATGCCAACCCCCGAGCACCACGATGGCGATTGCCATGAATCCGCGCCCGGCGGTCATCTCCTCGGCGAATGTGCCCACCTGTGCGAGCACCAGACTGGCCCCCGCCAGACCCGCCAGCGCACCGCCGATCAGTACCCCGGCCGTACGGGTCCTTTCAACATGGACTCCGGCCGCCCTCGCGTGTTCGGCAGATTCCCCCGCGGCCCGCAGCCTCAGCCCAAAGGGCGTTCGAAACAGCAACCACCAGAGCAGTGGAGCCGCCAGGTAGCCGGCATAGGTCAGCGCGCTCTGTTGAAACAGCGCCGGTCCGAGTACCGGGATTCTCTCCAGGCCCGGCACGGGCACTTCGGGCAGGGTCGGAAGGCTGAGTCCGACGCCACCTGGGCCATAGGCCTGGCGATAGACCGCCCCGGTGAGCCCGATACAGCCGAGCGTAATGGCGGTCCCCGTAATGATCTGATCGGCGCGCGCCACCACGGCGACCGCGGCGAAGGCCCCCGCGACAACGAGTCCTGCCGCGGTCGCGACCAGGAGGCCGTACCAGACGCCGCCATGTGTCGCCCCAACCGCAGCGCCCAGCGCGCCCGCGAGCATCGCGCCTTCCGTCCCCAGGTTGATCACACCGCCCCGTTCGGAAATCGTTTCTCCCAGGGCCGCCAGCAGCAACGGAGTGGCCACCCGGACGGCGGCGGCCAGAAACGAGGCGAGCAGAGCGGCTTCCATCGCTCAGGGCCCTCCGCGGAGCAGGGCCCGACGCTGGCGCCAGACGTCGGCCAGCAGTACCACGATTATTACCGCCGCCTCGACCATGTATACCGCCACTGCTGGCACCCCGGCCTCACGCTGCATGGCGCTGGCACCGGCCTCCAGCGCGGCGAACAGCAGTCCGGTGAAGATCGTGGCCAGCGGGTGGAGGCGGGCGAGCAGGGCGACCGCAATGCCGGTGAAGCCATACCCGGGGGAAAGATTCTGGAACAGCGCGTAGGTGGTTCCCGAGACCTCGACTCCGCCGGCGAGGCCGGCAATGGCGCCGGACCCGAGCAGCGCGGCGGCGAACATCAGGCGGGTGTCCACCCCTCCGAGCAGGCGGGCCGCAATCGGATTGCTGCCCGTTGCCCGGAGCTGAAAGCCGGCCAGTGCGCGGCGTCCGAAGACCCACAGCCCGGCTGCCAGAACGAGCGCGACCGACAGTCCAAGATGCAATCGGGTTCCCGGCAGTTGTGGCAGGCGGGCCGCCATCGGGAGCGGGTCGCTCTGCGGGTAGATGTGTTTGGACTCCTGCAGCGGTCCCTGCACCATCCAGCTCACCAGCGCTTCGGCGACGAAGTTGAGCAACAGGGTGCTGATCACCTCCAGCACGCCGAAACGAATCCGCAGGATCACCGGGACCGTGACCCACAGGAAGCCGGCCACGACTGCAGCAACCAGCACCGAAGGAACAGCGATCACCCGCGGCCAGGACGCCAGAGCGAGGCCGACCCATGTTGCGGCCAGCGCACCGGCGTAGAACTGCCCTTCGGCTCCGATATTGAAAGCCCCAGCGCGGAATCCGAGCCCGACGGCGAGGCCCACGAGAATGAGCGGGATGGCCCTGGGGAGGAGGGCCGAAAGCACCGCGTCGGTGGAGCCGAAGGCCCCGCCCCAGAGGGCGGCGAGGGCGGTTCCGGCGTCGTACCCACTGACCCCGAGACCGATCGCCAGCACCACGAGACCAGCGGCCAGTGCCGCGACCGCCGGCACGATGTCCACCAGCCAGCGCGCTCTCTTCATGTCACCTGGTCGCCCAGCATCCGGCGCCCGATTTCGTCTCGAGTGGCGGTTCGGGTGAACCTCCGTCGCCACCCCGTTCGCAACCACCAGCACGCGATCGGCCAGCTCGAGCAACTCGTCCAGATCGGTCAGATGGACGATGACGCACACCCCGTGTCGGGCCGCCCCACGAAGGCGATCGAGCACCTCGGCCGTAGCTCTCAGGTCGAGGCCCCGGGTCGGATTCTCGGCAACCAGCACCGCTGGTCGCCGTTCGAGCGCCATTGCGATCAGTAAGCGCTGCTGATTCCCTCCACTCAAGCCGTGGACCGCCGCCTCGGGACCAGGTGCCTGGATCCCGAAGCTGCCGATCAGTTCGGCAGCCCGTTGAGCGGCCATCTTCCAGTCGACCCACGGACCACGCACCCATGGCGCCGACTGCCCTGGCTCAGGACCAGCGTTTCGGTCACTGAAAACCCGGCGATCAGCGCTTCTCCGGTCCGGTCCTCGGGAATGAACGACACCGGCCCGCTCACCGAGAGCGAGCCCGCGGCAGGCCGCGCCACTCCGGCGATTGCTCTGAGAAGTTCACGCTGCCCGTTGCCTTCGACGGCTGCGATTCCCACCACCTCTCCAGCACAGGCCGAGAACGTCGCGCGGCGAGATCGGTCCCGCTCGATCCCAGCCTGGGAAGCGACATTTCGCGCGCGCTCACCCGGACGTCCCCACGTCGGCCCGAACCCGGGGCCTTCGTCGCGGAGGGGCCTCCCCCAGCATCTGTCGAGCGAGCGACTCGGCAGTCTCCCCGGCGGACCGGCCCGAATGAACCACGGTGCCCCGGCGCAGCATCGTCACCCGGTCCGCGATTTCCAGGGCCTCGGTCAGTTTGTGGGTGATGAGCACGGTCGAGATCCCGCGGGCCCGAAAGCTGGCCACGAGTTCGAGCAGGACCCTGGCTTCGGCGGGCGAGAGGACCGACGAGGGTTCGTCCAGCAGCAGGATCCGGGCATCGCCGGCCAGCGCCTTGAGGACTTCGAGGCGCTGCTTCAAGCCGGCCGAGAGGTCCTCCGCAATTGCTTCGGGATCGAGCCGGAGTCCGGTCCGGACCAGGAGAGCACGGATCCGGCTCCGGTTTTCCCGCGGCCTGGTGGGCCACCCTGCGGTCAGGGCGACGTTCTCGAGGACGGTGAGGCGCTGGATCGAGGTGAAGTGCTGGTGGACCATTCCGAGGCCGTGGCGGCGAGCATCGGCCGGGCCACGCAATCGGATCGGCGTCCCGCTGACGGCGACGGTCCCGGCATCCGGCCGGATCAGACCGTATGCAATCCGCATCAGGGTCGATTTCCCGGCGCCATTCTCCCCCAGCAGCGCGTGGATCTCGCCTTCCTCCAGCGAGAAGTCCACCCCACGCAGAGCCTCGACCGGACCGAAGCGCTTCGAGATCGCGGAGAGCTGCAGCAGAGGACGGCATGACGGGGAAGATACCGCGCATCAGGTGGGCCGGTCGCGCGACCGGGGCCGTGGCTCCGCCTACATCCCCGTCGGGATGGTCGTGGAACTCCCAGGGAAGCCCGAAGCGCTCGGCCAGGTGATCAGCCAGCGCCTGCACTCCGACCGTTTCGGTGGCATAGTGGCCGGCGTAGAGCACGTTGATGCCGCCCTCCATCGCGTCGAAGAACGTATGCGCCGCGCCTTCACCGGTGATGAACGTGTCGCAGCCGGCCGCCCGGGCCTGATCGATGGCGCTGCCGGCGCCACCCGTGATCACGCCTATCCGGGAAATCCGATCCGGGCCGCCCGCGATCACCCGGATGGCTTCCGACCGAATCGAAAGCGCGGACGCCACCCGGGTGACCAGTCCGCCGAGGGCTGGCGCCATCGGTCGGTGCCGTTCCCGCAACTCCGATCAGCGACCCCTTGTGGGCTGCCGAACGGGCCGGAGCGACGTGAGCCCCAGCCGCTTGGCCAGCACGGCGTTGTTACCGACCTCCGGGTGGAGGTCGAGCGGGATGTGGGCCGAGTACAGCGCGGTGTCGCGCTCGATCAGCGTGCGCAGCCGCCGGTACCGGCGTTCGGTAACCGGCCTGTTCCCGTCCCAGAACAGGCCATGGTGCACGAGCAGCAGCGGGGGCGCGCTCCCGATGAGCTGCTCGCAGCCGGCAGGCCATCGATCGTGGCCTGGGACGCGTCCACCGCCGCGACGAGACGGCCGACCCGGCCGCTGTTCTCGACCTGCAGACCGTTGAGGGCATTGGCATCGTCGGGAACGTCCGCGATGCGCAGGTAGTCGTCGAGGTAACTGACGACCTCCGCCAGTAGCACCGCGTCGCTCACGAGGGCGACCGGGAGGCTGGCTCCCCGAGATTCGGCGCGCTGATCGAATCCCGGGCGGCCGACGACCCGGGAGCGGAGCGCTTCCGGCACGCGTCCTTCGAGCGAGGGGTTCGGCTCGTAGCGAATCACGCCGCTCCTGAGACCGAACGACTCCACCTTCGGCCGGAATCCTCCGGCCTTCACCTCCCGGGCGACCATCAGAAACGCCCGCGGCAGGTCGATCACCGCCGAGCCGAGCACCCGGTCCGGAGCAAGGTCCTTCTGGTCCAGGTTCGATCCGAAGATATAGACGCCCGGCGACTCCTTGACGGCCTGAAAAGCGCCCAGGGCAGCCTGATCCGCATTGTGATGGAGCATGTCCGCTCCAACCCGGATCAGGGCGATGGCCGCTTCCCGTCCCGCTGCCACGTCGTCGAACGTGTTCAGGTAGGTCGAGCGGGCGTTCACCGCGGGGTTCACGGCCCTGGCCCCGGCCTCCCAGGCATCCTCCGCGAGCTTGATGGGAGGCAGTTCGATTCCACCGACGAATCCGAGGTGTTCGTCCTCGTCATCCCGCCGGCCACCATTCCGGCCAGGTAGCTGGCTTCGGAAAGCCGGAAGATCAGCGGAGACACGTTCCCGGCAACCCGCTCGCCGGAGGTCACGATGAAGACCGTGCTGGGGTACTGCTCCGAGACTCGCTCGGCCGCGCCCTGGAACTCGAATCCGTGGCCGAACACCAGGTCGTATCCCTGCGCCGCGTAGGTGCGGAGCGCCTCTTCCTGTTCCGCCGGAGTTCGGGCTTCCACGTGGCTGACCGTCGCCCCGGTGGAATCCCGGATGGCTTCGAGTCCGTGGTAGGCCCCCGAGTTCCAGGCCGCGTCCGCGATCGAGCCGGGCGTCACCAGGCCGACGCGGAAGCCCGCTACCGCAGGTTTCTCGACGCAACTACTGAGAAGTCCCAACAGTCCCGCTGCCAGGAAGCAAAGACGCAGCATAGTGACAGTTTATGCGACAGCGACGATACACTAGCGGGCAATGTAACGAAGGAAAGTCCCAGTGTTTCCACAAGTTCGGGCGACTTATCAACGATTGTGGAAGTCCGACTCCTTACTCCGTCGGAATCCTCGACAGCTTCGCTCCGTTCCGCAACAGCGGCGCGTTCGGACCGGCTCACCCCCCGGTTCCATCGTGATCTGGCCATTCACCCGTCCGCCGTCCGCGATATGAATCCGCTGGGTGCGGATGTCGCCGGCGACCATCGGCCCCGACCTGGATCTCGACCCGTTCCCCCGCGGTTACACCCCCGTGGATCTCGCCGCCGGCGACGATTTCGGAGGCGAAGACGTCGCCGCGAATCATCGCGCCCTGGGCGACCAGCAATTGGGAGCCCGCGCGGATGGTGCCCTCGACGTTTCCTTCGACCTTGACCACGCCCTCGCTTACGACGTCGCCGACGATGGTCGTCCCGATGGCGATGATCGTGAGCCCGGCGGGTTCGCTCCGGCGGGCCTGGGAATCGTGGCGCCCGGACTGCGCGGGACGCGAGAAGATGGCCATCAGCTCTGCTCCTTGACCATGGTGTGGGGATCAATCGCCTGACCGTCGCGGCGGATCTCGAAATGGAGATGAGGCGCACTCGACCGCCCGGTGTTGCCTGACAAACCGACCACCTGGCGTGCGTCGACCGCCTGACCGGCGGCTACGGTGACGCGGCTCAGGTGTCCATACATGGTCTGGTAACCACCGGGATGTTCTATCAGGACGAACAGGCCGTACTCGGCTTCCTGGCCGGATTGCAGCACCGTGCCCCCGCCGGCCGCGCGGACCGGGCTGCCGGGAGGCACCGCGATGTCGACGCCGGGATGTACCTCTACGCCAGTATTGCCCCCGGGCCCCGCCGCCGCCTGGCCGCGCGTCACATACCCGGCATCGTCCAGCGGCCAGTGGCGCGGTTCGGATGGTCCGGCTCCGGGTCGCCTGCCGGAGCCGGCCAGTCGCGCCCGAATCGCCGGCGCGACAGGGAGCGTGGCCGCGAGCTGGACTGGGTCAGGGACGATGTCCGCGCCGAGCATCGCACGAATCCGGTCGTATCGCCGCTCGGCGCTGTCGAGGGCAGCGACCAGTTCCCCGATCTTCCGGTTCTCCGCCTCGAGCCGTTCCACCTCCCGGACCAGCCCTGGAACCCGCGCGGCTCCGGCCGCGATGGGGAGGTAGAGGGCCATGGCCAAGCAGAATCAGGGCCGCGAGACCGATCGCCCCGGCGATCAGGCTCCGGAACAGCCCAGCGGGGAACCCGGACGGTGCGACTGGTCAGCGACCCGTCGGCGTGGACGACGATCGTGACGTGGCGCGCCGGTCATCCGCGGAACGGTTCGCCCAGAATCAATTCCAGAATCCGGGCGAGATCCTCCTCCGAGTAGTAGCTGACCGCGACCTGGCCCCGTGCCCCGACGGCGTGCGGTGACCTTGCACGTCCGTGCCGAGCCGCTTGCGCAGGCTGTCCTCGACCCGGCGGTGCGCCGGGGACAGCTGGCGTACCGGTTCCTTGCGAGAGCCGGCTGGCCGGCCGGAGCGCACCTTTGGACTCGAGATCGCGCACAGACCAGCCCTGCTCCGCGGCCCGCTGCGGCCAGACGCGAGATCTGGCTCCGGTCGGTGAGACCCAGCAGCGCGCGGGCGTGGCCCTCCGAGAGCCGTCCGTCGTCCACCATTTCCGACACCTCGAGGGGCAGCTTGAGGAGCCGGAGGGCGTTGGCAATCGTGGAGCGATTGCGGCCGACCAGTCGGGCCACATCCGCCTGGTGAGAGCTGGAACTCGTCGAGCAGGCGCTGATAGCTGGTGGCCTCCTCGATGGCGGAGAGATTGTCGCGCTGGAGGTTCTCGACCAGGGCCAGGGTCAGGAGGGTGCGGTCATCCGCTTCCTTGATGACCGCGGCGATCTTCTGCCACCCGAGCTTGATGCGCGGCGCGCCAGCGGCGCTCGCCGGCAATCAGCTGGTAGCCGTCGAGATGTTTCCGGACGACGATCGGCTGCAGCAGCCCCGTCGTTTCGAGCGAGGCGACCAGCTCCGAAAACTGCGGCTCGTCCAGCTTGGATCGCGGCTGGTACGGGTTGGGCAGGATGTTCGCGACCGGCAGCTCCTGCAGCGACCCGCTCGCTTCCGCCTCCTGCCGGGAGATCGGCCCCAGCAGGGCCTCGAGGCCGCGGCCCAGGCGTTTGGTCTCGCTCATGCCTCGGTCTACTCTCCCTCGAGGCTGGTCGCCGGCACTCGCGGTTCCCTGGGGAGCGTGGCCCCTCCGCGCGCGTCCCGCCCTCCACCCGGCGTACCAGCTCCTGGGCCACCGAGAGGTAGCTCTTGGCGCCCACCGACTGGACGTCATACAGGAGGATCGGCTTCCCGAAACTGGGCGCTTCGGCCAGCCGGACATTCCGCGGGATGACGGTCGGGAACATCCGGGCGCCGAAGTACTCCTTGGCGTCGGCGGCCACCTGACGGCACAGGTTGACCCGCGAGTCGTACATCGTGAGCAGCACGCCGTCGATCGCGAGCTGCGGGTTGAAGTTCTGCTGGACGAGCTTGATGGTGTTCAACAGCTGCGAAATGCCCTCGAGCGCGTAGTACTCGCACTGGATGGGAATGAGCACGCCGTCCGCCGCGGCCAGGACGTTCAGCGTGATCAGCCCCAGCGACGGTGGGCAGTCAATCAGAATGAACTCATAGGAGTCCCGCACGCCTTCGAGCGCTCGCCGCATCACGCCTTCGCGGCCGGTGCGTTCCACCAGCTCGAGTTCCGCCCCGACCAGGTCCTGAGTCGCCGGGAGAATGTCCAGGTAGGGAAGGGTCGTGTCGTTGACCAGCACATCCTTGGCGGGACGTCCTTCGATCAGCACATCATAGAGCGCGTAACGCAGCTGGTCCTTCCTGAGCCCGATCGCCGCTGGTGGCATTCCCCTGCGGGTCGGCGTCCACCAGGAGCGTCTTTCGCTCCGCGATTGCCAGTGAAGCCGCGAGGTTGACGGCCGTGGTCGTCTTCCCGACGCCGCCCTTCTGGTTCGCGATCGCGATGACTCTTGCCATTTTTTAAGATATTGTTATATAAAAACTTGACGTCGAAAACATGCGGAATAATGCACGCGGGGGGCTCGACGGTTGGCGGAATATAAGGGCCATCGACTCGATAGCGAAACAGCGAATCGGCTGGAACCCGGCGATCGAACCGGGATGTTTCACGTGAAACACCTCCTAGGCCAGGCAAACCTCCCGGTTTCGGCGCCACTTCAGCACCTCGAGAACCAGGTTCTGGAGGTCGCTGGGCGACACGCCCGGGATCCGACCGGCCCGGCCGAGTGACTCCGGGCGCAGGGCTGAGAGCTTCTCCCTGGCCTCGAAGGAAAGGGAGGCGAAGCCCATGTATGGGAGGTCGACCGGTCAGTTTGAAATCCTCCATCGAACTCAGGCGAGCGGCCGCCTCGCGCTCGCGCAGGAGATACCCCTCGTACTTGAATTCAATGTCGGCCCAGTCGGCCAGCGCCGCATCGCCCTCCCACGAGACCACTCTCAGCAGCTCAGCCAGGCGAACTCCGGGGCGACGGACCAGCTCGGAGATCCGCACCGGCTCACCGATCGCCTGCGCACCCGCCCCCTCGAGCAAGGGATTCGCCAAGCTCGGGGCGATGGCCGTCTCCTCGGAATACTGACGCAGGGCCTCTTCCTCTCGGAGCCTGGCCTCCGCCGCCCCGCGCTCCGGCCCGCTCAGGAGCCCCAGGCGTTCGGCTACGGGCAGCAGCCGACGAAGCGCGTTGTCCTGCCGCAGCAGGAGCCGGTACTCCGCCCGCGAAGTGAACAGCCGATAGGGCTCGTCCACTCCCTTGGTAACCAGATCATCGACCAACACGCCGATCATTGCTTCGTCACGCCGGAGAAGTAGCGGCTCTCGATCCAGCGCCGACAGCGCCGCGTTCGCTCCTGCCATCAGGCCCTGACCGGCGGCCTCCTCGTAGCCGGTGGTTCCGTTCACCTGACCAGCGAGGTACAGGCCCTGAACGCCTTTCGACCTCCAGAGTGGCGCTGAGCTGAGTCGGCGGGAAGTAGTCATACTCGATGGCATAGCCCGCCCGCGTCATCCGCACCGACTCCAGGCCCGGAACCGCGCGGAGCATCGATTCCTGAACCTGAAACCGGAAGGGACGTCGACAGCCCGTTTACGTACATTTCCGCGGTGTCGAGTCCCTTCGGGCTCCAGGAAGATCTGATGCCGCTCGGCGTCCCGGAACTTGACGATCTTGTCTTCGATTGAAGGGCAGTATCGCGGCCCCCGACCGCTGATGGCGCCGCCGTACAGTGCCGACTCCCCGAGGTTCTGCTCAATCACGGCCCGTACCTCGGTCCCGGCCCAGCCCAGGTAGCAGGGCAGCTGGGTCAGGAGGAGTGCGCGTTCGTGATACGAGAACCAATACGGATCCGAATCACCATCCTGCCGCTCGAACCGCCGAAGATCGATGCTGCGGCCATCGATCCGCGGCGGCGTACCAGTCTTGAAGCGTTCGACTGTAAGTCCATATGCCTCAAAGACTTGCGATAGCTCGCCGGACGGTGGATCGCCGGCCCGTCCAGCCGGAATCTGGGTCGACAGGCCCATATGAATCCGGCCCCGGAGGAACGTCCCCGCCGTCACAACCACGCGACGGGCGGTGAACTGACGTCCCTCCAGGGTGGTCACGCCACTCACAGCGCCACCCAGATTGAGATGCCTGACACAGTACCCTGTGCGAATTCAAGCCCGGGCTGGCGCTCCAGCAGCGTCCGAACCGCTCGGCGGTAGAGGCCCCGGTCGCACTGCGCCCTGGGGGACCAGACTGCGGGGCCCTTCGAACGATTGAGCATCCGGAACTGAATCCGGGCCCGATCCGTCGCCCGCCCCATGATCCCGCCCAGTGCATCGACCTCCCGAACGACCGTGCCCTTCGCGACGCCCCCGATGGCGGGATTGCAGGACATCTGCCCGATCGTTTCCAGGTTCTGAGTGAGCAGGAGTGTGCGAGCCCCGATGCGAGCCGCAGCGCTGGCGGCCTCGGCGCCGGCGTGGCCGCCCCCGATGACGATGACGTCGTAGTGAAGCATGCCAGCCAAGCTACTGGGGAGGATGGCGGAAGGGGAGCGGCGGGGAACCGGCGGCTGGCCGATCCCCCGCCCTGGCAGGCCGGGCCTACACCGCCGGGATCAGGACGTTCGCAGCCATCGCCACAACTCCCGCAGGCTCGGTTTCTTCCCGTAGGAGAGGATGCCGACTCGATAGATCCGGGCACCGACCCAGACCACCGCGAGGATCCCCAGGATCATGACCGCCACGCCGAGCAGGACTTCTCCGATCGGCAGGGGGGAGATCGCGTACCGCACCGGTACGACCAGGGGAGTGAAGAACGGGATGAACGTCATGACTGTCGCCAGACTGCCCGAGGGTTCGTTCACCAGCGAGAACATGAAGATCATTCCAATCACGATGATCATGGTCACCGGGGTGGCAGTCTGCTGGGCCTCCTGCTGCGTGCTGCACATCGACCCTACCGCGGCATACAACCCGGCGTACAGGAAGAAGCCCAGCAGGAAGAACAACAGGACGACGCCGACCAGATCCGGCGTGATGTTCGGCATCTGCAGTCCCGCCTGGGCAGCCTCCGGCCCCACGACTCCGGCGTCACCGGCCGATCGCGAGCTGAGCATTCCGGCGATGTAGAACCCGGTCCCGGCCCAGATACTCAACTGGAGCAGTCCGACCGCCCCTACGCCGAGGACTTTGCCGAGCAGGAGTTCGAACGGAGACAGGCTCGAAATCAGCACCTCGACGATGCGGTTGGTCTTCTCTTCGATGACGGAACTCAAGACCTGCACGCCGTACAGGAGGAGCGAGACGTACATGAACATGTCGACGGCGTAGGCCAGCAGGAACGAGGTCTCGCCGCTTTCGCCGGTCACCTTGCCCTCGGTCACTTTCTGGGTCTGCAGCCGGAGCCTGACGGCCGCGGCTGCCTGGAGGGCCGAGTCGGCGTTCCGTCGGGCCAGCCGTTCTTGCCGCAGCAGGGGCTCGAGTGTGCCCTCCAGCCTGCTGACATTGCGGAAACTGGTGACATCGGAGCCCAGGTAGGTGACGTTACCGGTTTCCACGCCTTCGTCGGTCAGGACGATTACCCCGTCGGGCGCGTTCGCCGATCCCTCCCGCCGACCGATCTGGTCGACGATCGAGTCCCGGAGAGCATCCACCCGCCCGGCCGCCGGAATGAGGGTGACGGTGTAGCGGGGAATCGAGTCGGGCCCGATCCGCTGCTGCCCCAGCGCGGTATCGATCCGGGCGGCTATGTCGCCGGCGGCGGCGTTGAGCACCACGACACCACGGGTGCGGGTTTCCCGCTTGATGAGAAGTTCCGGCAGCACGGCCAGCGCGGCGAAAATGGCCGGAACGAGGACGGTGCCGATCAGGAATGACTTGGTCCGGACCCGCTCGAGGAACTCCCGGCGGATGACCGCGAAGACCTTGTTCATGCCACCTCCTGACGGGCATCGGGCCGGGCGGCATCCAGGCCGACCTTCGAAATGAAGATCGACTGCAGCGAGGGTTCCACCACCTCGAATCGGGCCAGGCCCACGTCGGCGGCAATCAGGGCTCGAAGCAGCCGTTCGGCATCGGCACCGGCCGCCAGCCCGACTTCGGCGCTCGCCCCCGCATCGTCAACGCTGGCGACCAGCGATCGATCGGCCAATACGGGTCCCGCGTTCGAGGCATTCCGCGAAAAACTCAGCGCCACGTGGCTCCCGCCGGCCTCGCGCTTGACCTGGGACATGGTACCATCGACGATCTTCTGTCCCCGGGCGATGATCGCGATCCGGTCGCACATCTTCTCCGCCTGTTCCATGATGTGAGTCGAGAACAGCACTGTACGCCCGCTCCGGGCGAATTCAACCACGACGTCACGCATGACCTGGCTGTTCACCGGATCGAGCCCGGCAAACGGCTCGTCAAGGACTACCAGCTCCGGGTCGTGCTGCAGGGCCCCCGCGAACTGGACCTTCTGCTGCATCCCCTTCGAAAGATCCGAGACCCTGCGCAGGCCCCAGTCGTTCAGACCCAGGCGCTCCAGCCACGCCCGGGCACGATTCCGGGCGTCCCAGCGGGACAACCCCTTGGCCTCGCCCAGGAAGGCCAGCTGATCCAGGACTTTCATCTTGGGGTACAGCCCGCGCTCCTCGGGCAGGTACCCGATTCGGGCGGAGAGCTGACGGCCGGTGGCCTCCTGCCCGAACAGAGTGATCGACCCTTCGTCCGGCGTGATGATGCTCAGCAGCATTCGGATTGTGGTGGTCTTTCCGGCCCCGTTGGGACCCAGGAGGCCGAAGATGCCACCCTGGGGAACCGACAGGGAAAGACTCTGGACTGCGGTGTGCCCGGCGTAGCGCTTGGTCACACGGTCGACAGTAATGACCATGGTGCTCATGGCGTCCTTCGGGAGTGGGTAGGCGCGGTGCCCGCGGATGAGGTTGCGATGCGCGTCAGCGCTCGGGGGTAAAGATGTCCTCGATTCGTCGCCCGAACAGCCTGCCGATTTCGAAGGCCAGTGGCAGACTGGGATCGTACTTGCCGGTCTCGATCGAGTTGACCGTCTGTCGCGACACCCCGAGACGTTCCGCCAACTCTCCCTGAGACCAGCCCCGTTCGGCACGCAGCTCCCGAAGACGGCCCTTCATGGACGCGGGTTTCGAGTCGGGGCCGGACCGGCAAGACCGGCCCGACCAGCGGTCAGATCGAGTTGAAGGCGGAGCCCGGTCAGCGACATGGAGAATCCCCTGCTTGCAACGCCCGACCGTCAGCTGACCACCAGGCAGGCGGTGGGTCCGGAAGCTCGTAGGTTGCGGCTTGCCCTGCCTGATGTCAAGCATACTTGTCCTGCCCAACAAGTCTTGCTCAATCGCGGGTCCGCTGGTAAGTGGGGAGTCGCCGGCGAATCAACCCCGATGCCCTACCGGATCATCGTCAACCCGGAGCTCTGCGAGAGCAACGCACGGTGTGTGTCCCTGGCGCCTGAGGTGTTCGAACTCGACGAACAGGATATTTACGTCGTGCTCGACCCGGAGGGGGCAAAGAGCAGGCGCATTCTGCTGGCCGCCAGGGCCTGCCCGGTCGACGCGATCACCCTCATCGACGATGAAGGTGAGCAGGTGTGGCCCTGAGTCGGGATGAGATGCGGAAGGGGTGAGCCGCGATTCGAGGACGATTACGGGCTGTCAGCCCGGGCGGCCCACTCCACGAGGCGGGTGATCGAACGGACGTCCTGACGGGGTATCACCAGGTGTTCGCGGGCGGGCCTCACCCCGAACTTGAGCGTCTTTTCCACGAATTCGCGCCGAGTCGGTCCCGACGTGGACGGCCGGTGTTCCGCGACTCCATGAAGCAGCACCCCCGCCGGCGTCTCCTCATGATACCGACCGACGTACACGGCATCGCCCGTCGTTTCGACCAGCACGGTGATGCCGTGGAGTTCGGAATGGCCTGGGTGGAAGACGTGACCGGACATGCCGCGGCCGTCAGACCTGTGAGGGTGCGCAGTACTGGTCGAACGCCGCCACGAGGTCGCGGGCCACATCCTGGGGCGTGTGACCCTCGATCATGTGGCGATGGACGAAATGCACCACCTCGCCGTCGCGCAGGAGAGCGATCGACGGGCTGCTCGGCGCGTAGTCGGCGAAGTACTGGCGGGCCCGCGCGGCGGCATCGGTGTCCTGACCGGCGAAGACGGTCACCACCTGCTGAGGCCGATTCGGGTGTTTCAAGGCGAGCGCCAGGGCAGGCCGGGCTCCACCTGCCGCGCAGCCGCAGACGGAATTGACGAACACCAGCGTGCTGCCCCGGGCGTCGCCCAGCGTCGTGTCGACTTCCGCGACGGTCCGCAGTTCCGTGGCTCCCATGCCGGTCATTTCGTCGCGCATTGGCTGCACGAGGCGTGGATCGTAAGGCATTTCAGTCTCCCGTTTCAGTCGATATCTGTGGTTTCCCAGCCTCCTCCAGCGCGGCCTTGAGGGCGTGCCAGGAGAGACTGGCGCATTTTACCCTGGCCGGATACTCGCGGATCCCGGCGAACACCGCGAGCTTGGGCGGGAGATCGTCGGCCGGCCCGCCCCGCCCCGTCACCATCCGATGGAAGCTTTCGAACATCCTGGACGCTTCCCCGATGGTCTTCCCCTTGACGACCATGGTCATGAGCGAGGCCGAAGCCTTCGAGATGGCACAACCCGACCCCTGAAAGCTGACGTCCGAGATCTGATCGCCATCGAGCTTGAGCCAGACCTTGAGCTGATCGCCGCAGAGCGGGTTGTACCCTTCCGCCTCCCGGTTCGCCTCCGGCATGGGCCGGTAATTCCGGGGAGCGCGGTTGTGATCGAGGATAAGGCTCTGGTACAGCTCGCTTACGCTGGTCATCAGCCGAACACCTTTCGCGCTTCGCGCAGGCCCTCGACCAACTGGTCGACCTCGTCCGCCGAGTTGTAGAAGGCGAAGGATGCCCGCACCGTGCCATGCAGCCCGAATCGGCGCATCAGGGGCTGAGCGCAATGATGCCCGGCCCGCACGGCGATGCCCCTCAGATCGAGCACCGTGCCCACGTCATGGGGATGGATCCCCTCCAGAACAAACGACAGCACGCTCACCTTGTCGCGCGCCGTCCCGATGAGCCGGACCCCGGAGACCGTGGATACCTTGTCGGTCGCCCGGGCCAGCAGCTCCGATTCGTGCCGATGGGCGGCCTCCCAGTCCAGGCCGTCGAGATAGCCGACCGCGGCGCTGAATCCGACTGCCTGGGTGATCGGCGGGGTACCGGCCTCGAACCGGTCCGGGGCGGGGGCGTAGGTGGTCTGCTCGAACGTCACGTTACGGATCATCCCACCCCCGCCCTGCCAGGGGGGCATGGCGTCCAGCAGCTCCCGACGGCCGAACAGAAACCCCACCCCCGTGGGCCCATACATCTTGTGGGCGGAGGCGACGTAGAAATCGACCCCCAGCGCCTGGACATCCACCTTGAGATGCGGCACCGCCTGGGCCCCATCCACGACCAGCACGGCGCCGACGCCATGGGCCAGGTCGGCGATCCGCCGAACCGGATTGATCGTGCCGAGCACGTTCGACACGTGGGCAATCGAGACGATCCGCGTTCGGGGTCCGACGAGCGCCGCGGTGGCTTCCAGATCCAGCTCTCCGGCGTCGGTCACGGGGATTACCACGATCCGGGCGCCAGTCGCTTCCGACACCAGCTGCCACGGGACGATGTTCGAGTGGTGCTCCATCTCGGTGAGCACCACCTCGTCGCCTGGGCGCAGGACCTGCCGCCCGTAACTCTGGGCGATCAGGTTGAGCGCTGCCGTGGTGCCCCCGGTGATGATCACCTCGGAGGCAGCCGGCGCGTTGACGAAGGCGCGGAGCCGGTCCCGCGCATCGTCGTACGCCTCGGTCGCGCGCTGGCTGAGGGTGTGAACCCCGCGATGCACATTGGCGTTGGCGCGCCGCGAGAAGTCCGCCTCGGCCTCGATGACCGGCTGCGGGCGCTGGGCGGTGGCGGCGTTGTCCAGATAGACCAGCGGCCGACCGCCTACCCGGGTCTCGAGGATCGGGAAGTCCCGCCGTACCTGATCGAGGTCCCACCCCGATCGCGGCGCCGGCGGCGCGATCGACTGCGGCGTAGTCACCGGGTCCTCACAGGTCGCCACGCTCTTCGAGCCGAGCCATCACCACCGCCTCCAGCGCGGTACGCACCTGCTCGTACGGAATCTCTTCGAGAACCTCCGCCGCGAACGCGTAGGTCAGGATCCGCCGGGCCAGGGGCTGATTGATACCACGGCTCTTGAGGTAGAACGCCGCCAGCTCATCGAGCTTGCCGACGGTCGCGCCGTGAGTGCACTTCACATCGTCGGCGAAGATCTCGAGCTGGGGCTTGGTATCGATGGTTGCCCGATCAGACAGCAGCAGGGCCCGGTTGGTCTGCTTGGCGTCGGTCTTCTGGGCGATCGGCGTGACGTAGATCTTGCCGTTGAACACCCCGTGGGACTGGCCGTCGAGGATGCCCTTGTAGACCTCGCGGGTGCTGCAGTTCGGGTGGGCATGCAGCAGCGAGGTGTGGTTGTCCACCTCCTGCTTGCCCCGCCCCATGTAGAACCCGAACATCTGGGCCTCGATCCCCGGACCACCCAGCACGACGTCCAGGTTGTTGCGGCAGAGCGCGGCGCCGAAGCTCACCGAGTGGGAAATCCCGTGACTGTCCCGTCCGAGCCCGAGGTGCGTGGTCCCGACATGAAAGGCCCGCTCGCTTTCCCGCTGGATCTTGACGTGCTCGAATCGCGCCCCGTCTCCCACCAGAGCTTCCGTCACGGTATTGACGAAGTAGGCCCCGTCGCCAATACCGACATGGCTCTCGATGACTGCCGCCCGGCCGCCCCGCTCCACCACGATGAGGTTCCGGGGGTGGGTCGCCGCACCGCCGGCGCGTTCGTCGGTGACGAATAGGGCGTGAATCGGGCTCGCAATCTCGGCGCCCGCAGGCACATGCACGAACAGACCGTCGCGGAGGAAAGCCGTGTTGAGCGCCGTGAACCCGTCGGCCTCGAGCCGAGCGTACTTCCCCAGATGCCGGTGAATGAGGTCCCCGTGGGCGGAGACCGCACTCGCCAGGCTGAGGACGGTCACTCCGGCCGGGAGCCCGTTGACGCTGGACAGCGCCGGCACGTATCGGCCGTTGACGAACACCAGCGTGTGGATGCCGGGGATGGCAAACCGGTACGGGGCCAGGTCCTGCCCGCGAACTCCTGAGGCGTCGGGCTTTGCGAGACGGAATTGCTGCCCGGTGAGCGGGACGAGATTGAGGAACCGCCAATCCTCATCCCGGCTGGTCGGAAAGCCGACCTCCCGGAACCGGTCGAGCCCCGACTGCCGGAGCGCGGTAAGCCAATGCCCAGTGGCGGCGCCGTTCCCGGTCTGTGATTCGTAGTCCTGAAGGTAGGCCGTCGTCACGCCGGAATCGCCTCCCCGGTCAACCACTCGTAGCCCTCGGCCTCGAGCTGGTGGGCCAGCTCCTTGCCGCCGGACTTTGCGATCCGGCCGCCGGCCAGGACGTGCACGAAGTCAGGCACGATGTAATTGAGCAACCGCTGGTAGTGAGTCACGATGATCGTCGCGTTCTCGGGCCGGCGGAGCTTGTTTACCCCCGCCGCGACGATTCTGAGCGCGTCGATATCCAGGCCGGAGTCGGTTTCGTCCAGGATCGCGAGGCGCGGCTCCAGGACCGCCATCTGGAGGATCTCGTTGCGCTTCTTCTCCCCTCCGGAGAACCCGGCGTTCACCGCCCGGGACATGATCTCGGGCCCCCAGTCGACCAGCTTGAGCTTTTCCTCCACCAGGTCGATGAAATCGATCGGATCGATCTCCTCTTCCCCCCGGGCCTTGCGAATCTCGTTGAGCGCCGCGCGAAGGAAATAGGCGTTGGAGACTCCCGGAATCTCGACCGGATACTGGAAGGCGAGAAAAAGACCGGCCTGCGCACGGTCTTCCGGCTCCATCTCCAGAAGGTCCTTCCCAAGGTACAGGACGGTGCCTTCGGTGACTTCGTACGCCGGATGGCCGGCGAGCACCTGGGCCAGGGTACTCTTGCCGGAGCCGTTGGGCCCCATGATGGCGTGCACCTCGCCGGGCCGCACGGTTAGCGACACGCCGTTCAGAATCGGCGTTTCACCTGCGCGGGCGTGGAGGTTCTTGATCTCGAGCACTATCGATCTCCGTCGTGAGTAAGCGGTGAACAGTGAGCAGTGAGCGGTGAACGGTGGAGCCGGGAGTTGCAATCCCCGGTTCACGGCTCACCCCCACTCTCACCTTTTATCCCACACTGCCTTCCAGACTCACACCCAACAGCTTCTGCGCCTCGACCGCGAACTCCATGGGCAGCTCCTTGAACACTTCCTTGCAGAAGCCGTTGACGATCATGCTGATCGCGTTCTCGGTGTTGAGTCCGCGCTGTTTGAGATAGAAGATCTGATCTTCCCCGATCTTCGAGGTGGATGCCTCGTGCTCCACCGCGGCCGTCGGATTCTGGACGTCAATGTACGGGAAGGTATGGGCGCCGCAGCGGTTTCCAATCAGCATCGAGTCGCACTGGGTGTAGTTGCGTGCATTCTGCGCGCGGCCGAGCACCTTCACCAGCCCGCGATAACTGTTATTGCCCTGGCCGGCCGAGATACCCTTGGAGACGATGGTACTGCGGGTGTCGCGCCCGATGTGGATCATCTTGGTGCCGGTGTCCGCCTGCTGCCTGCCGTTGACGACTGCGACCGAGTAGAACTCACCCACCGAGCGGTCGCCCTGCAGGATCACGCTCGGATACTTCCAGGTGATGGCCGAGCCGGTCTCGACCTGAGTCCAGGAGATCTTGCTGTCATCGCCGGCGCACTTGCCGCGCTTGGTGACGAAGTTGTAGATCCCGCCCTTGCCCTCGGCGTCCCCCGCGTACCAGTTCTGCACCGTCGAGTACTTGATCGTGGCACCCTTCATCGCCACCAGCTCCACCACCGCGGCGTGGAGCTGGTTGGTATCCCGCTTGGGGGCCGTGCAGCCCTCGAGGTAGCTGACGGTGGCGCCTTCGTCGGCCACGATCAGGGTGCGCTCGAACTGTCCCGTATCGGCGGCGTTGATCCGGAAATAGGTGCTCAGTTCCATCGGGCAGCTGACCCCTTTCGGCACGTACACGAAGGAGCCGTCGCTGAATACCGCCGAGTTGAGCGCGGCGAAGAAATTATCGTTGTAGGGCACCACGGATCCCAGGTACTTCTGCACCAGCTCGGGATGCTCGCGGACGGCCTCGCTCATCGGGCAGAAGATCACCCCGGACTTGGCCAGGGTCGCCTTGAAGGTCGTCGCGACCGAGACGCTGTCGAAGATCGCGTCCACGGCGACCCCGGCGAGCAGCTTCTGCTCGCTCAGCGGAATGCCGAGCTTCTCGTAGGTCCGCAGCAGCTCGGGATCCACCTCGTCCAGGCTGCCCAGGGGCTTGTTGGTCTTGGGCGCCGAATAGTAGATGATGTTCTGGTAGTCGAGCGGCGGATAGGACACGTTCGCCCAGTGGTGCGGCTCCTTCATCTCCAGCCAGCGGCGGTATGCCTTGAGCCGCCAGTCCACCAGCCACTCCGGCTCCTGCTTCTTCGAGGCGATCAGACGGACCACGTCCTCGTTCAGACCGCGCGGAATGGTGTCCGCCTCGATCTCGGTGACGAAGCCGTAACGGTATTCGCGATTGACCAGTGATTCGACCGATGATTCCGGCGACGCGCTCATGAGGACTCCCCGTTGCCCTGCGGATTCGCGCCCTGCAGGACCGTTAGCGCCGGCTCGCCGGGCTCGGCGAACCGCACGCTGTATTCACACGCATTGCAGCCATCCAGCATGTAGGCCTCCCGCTTCACCGTCGCCTCGAGGACCTCCTCGAGAAACCGGGCCTCGGCGGCGCAAATCTCCGGGAAGCGCTCCGCCAGTGCGCGAACGGCACAGTTGTGCTCCGTCAATCGGAGCCCGCCAGCGGAAAGTCGCCATTCCGCCATGTAGCCGCCCTCCACCAGGGCCCGGATCAACCCATCCAGTCGCTGCTCGGGCGGCGCTCCGATCAGTTCGGAACGCAACTTCAGACTCAACTCTGAAAACCGGGCCTCGAGCGCCGAAACCACCGCCTGCCGGCCGGTCTGCTCAGCCACCAGGTCGAGCACCTCGGTGAGCATCTCTTTGTACCGCTGGGGAAAGAGCGCCTCCCCGGGCTGGCTCAGATGCCAGACGAAGGTCGGGGCCCCGACACCGCGCTGCTCCCGGCGGTACCCAATGACACCCTCGCTCTCCAGCTCCTTCAAGTGGTGCCGAATGGCGTTGGACGAGAGTCCGACCTGCCCGCTCAGCTCCCGGGTACTCAGAGATCCGTTCCGCTTAAGAGCGACCAGGATCATCCCCCTGGGCCCCTTGTAGGCTGGGGGGAGAGTCGGAATCGATGGACGGCGCCGAGCGGGTACCAATCATAGGGCCGCAATCCTAATGAGTTAGTCGGCTATTGTCAAATAATCACCAAATTCGTTGTATTAATGTATAACCACTTGCGGTCCAACCAGATACTGCGGCCCAGCCAGCAGCGGTCTGAGATATTGACGGATGATAGTAGTAGCTATTCATACTCTCGCAAAATCTGACTTGTAACTACGTCTATTGTCATCTATAGCGGTGACAACAAGATTGGGCACATCCTCCCAACGCTGACAGGGGCGGGTCATGACCATCCACCGTATTCGCATGCTTGGCGACCCGATCCTCCGGGCACGCTGCGAGCCCATAGCCAAACCGGGGTCCGCCGCTGTGAGGGTGGTTGTCGATGATCTCAGGGAAACCCTGCGGGACTTCCAGTCGCGGTTCGGATATGGGAGGGGCATCGCGGCCCCTCAGATCGGCGCGCCGGTACGAATCGTGTACGTCGAGATGGACAAGCCCTGGCCGTTGATCAACCCTGAGATCGTGGATGTCAGCAACGAAGACTTCACCGTCTGGGACGACTGTTTCTCGTTCCCGGCGCTGTTGGTGCGGGTGGCCCGGGCCTGCCGGATCAAGGTCCGCTATCAGGACCTCAAAGGCGAGTGGCACGTGGTCGAGCTGGAAGGGGACCGGGCCGAGCTGTTACAGCATGAAATCGACCATCTCGATGGGGTGCTGGCGGTGGACCGGCCGCATGGGCTGGATCCGTTCTGCCTGCGGGAGGAATGGAACCGGCAGCACGCGACCGAGGGGCGCTACGGCGAGCCTGAGGTCCGCAGCGCCAGCTACGCCGCACCGCTGTCGGGACTGTTGTAGACGCTGAGCTCACGCCTCCCGAGGAGGATCGCCAGGCGCCCGCCATTCCCGATCGATCTCCTCGGCCGTCCTCCGCAGGATCTCCGCGACCCGCCGGACGCCGGCATCGGCGGGTCCCCGTCGGTAGGCTTCTGGAAATGTGTTCGAGACCACCCGGCCGAAGGCACGGTGCAAGTCGCCCATGGCCCCTCCGGCGAGGTCCCGCACGGTATCCCGGACCCGCCCGATGATGTCCTCGAACTCGTCCCGTCGGCTGTTGAGTTCCGCTTCGCCCAGCGGAGTGATGTGGTAGACCTTTTTTCCTTCCTCCTCGACGGCCCGGACCAGTCCTTGATCCTCGAGCAGTTGGAGCGTGGGGTACACCGTGCCGGCTGAGGGGGTGTAGCAGCCAGCCAAGCGTTCCTCGAGCGCCTTCATCACGTCATAACCGTGGCGCGGTTTCTCCTTGAGCAGGGTGAGGATTACCAGTCGCAACTCGCCCGACTCGAACATCTGCTGCCGACGAGCACCGCCGCGCCACCCCCGGTGCCGACGATGGCCCCAGTCGAAGATACCCTCGAAGAGATCGCCTAAACCCCAGTCATCGTGCTGCTTATGCATTTTTCACGCTCCGCTATATTGTACGCTATATCGTACGATATATCGGGTGTGGGGGTTGCACAAATTCCACCCTAGCCCCTTGAGCGCTCCAACCTTTTGACCGCCCCGGCTGCGGCAGTCGGCCGGCAAAGCTACTTGCCGACGGGCCCCCGGCGAACTCGCCCCTGTTCGTCCATCACGGCCAGATTCTGCTCGATCCGCCGGATGTAACCGAGCGTCTCCCGGTGGCGCCACTTCCTCACCTGAGGAGCAACGATCTCGATGCTGGCCCAGTATCTGGGATCCAGGGCGCGCCGCCGAGCGAGGCTCTGGGCCCGCAGAATGGGGATCCTGCCGGCGTTGTAACTCCCGAACATGAAGTGCCGATGGTCCCCGGCGTCCACCGAGTCGAGCCACAGACGCCAGAGGCGCCGGTCGTAGTGGATGCCCGCCGCGATATTCCACTCGGGATCGTCGATCAACGCCCACGCCGGATTCCTGGACCGGACCTCGTGAAAAGTGGAGGGCATGAGCTGCATGATCCCCCGCGCTCCGGCCCAGCTTGAGGCGGCGGGGTCAAGGTTGCTCTCGGTCATTCCCTGGGCCTTGAACAGGCGCCAGTCGAAACCGACGCCGAAAAAACGCTTGGCGTACTTCCGGAAAATGGGGTCGTATCGTTCGGTTGCCCGCTGCCCGGCGAGCGGCGTGGCGACCAGGACCGACACGGCCGCGAGGAGGATCGTCCAGCGACTGACAACGGGGCGTCCCTGACTCAATTCAGGGCTCCCCCGATGATGATCGCGATGGCCAGGAAGATCGCGGCCAGGAAGATCCCCACGGCCACGTTCCCTTTCCGCAGCTCCTCGGCGAAATTGACCTGGGGCGTCAACAGGTCAATGACCCGGTAGGAGATGAACATCAGACACACACCCAACGCCGCGTACAGGAAGTTCATCCCGATAATGGTCCACTCCATGCGCCCTCCGGTCACCAGGATCGCTGCGATGGCTGAGGCAAGCTGGCGTCCAATATGCGGGCTTCTCCCGCTTTCCGACATGCGCGCCGGGCTTGCCGTGGTGCTCATCGCATCGGCCCTGCTGGCTCCGGCCCTTGATGCTCAGTCCGGGCCTGATTCGCTCTGGCAACCGATCACGGCCGCCGGGGTATTGCGGGCATCGGCCAGGGTGGATTCCGTATTCGTCGACCGCTCCTTGCCGAACGCCCGGGTCGATGGCGGGGATTTCACGGCGTATCTCATGGCCCGGCTGGGTGTGCACGTGATCCCGCCGGATCTCGGTTACCGTGTCGCCGTCGATACCAGCACCATCCGGATCGGAGGGCGGATCAGCGACCTCCCGCGCGAAGCACGAGCCGCGCTGTCACAGCTGGTCATGTTGCTGCCGGCCGATACCCGCCTCGAGGCGCGGGTGGAGCTGCTGCCGGCGGGCAGGGAAGCGGTGCGTTTTCATCTGGCCGGAGCAACCGTCAACGGCCTGCCGCTTCCCGAGGCCCTGTTTGCTCCGTTGATGGCCGACATCGGGCGTCAATATCCCGCACTCACCGCCACCGGCCGGGATCTGTATGTCCAGATCCCCGCAGGGGCGCGGATCACGCTTCAGCCCGGCGCGGTACTGCTGATCGGCCCTTGACCGTCGAGTTGCGCCCTGCCGGGCCTCGCAGCAACTTGACGGCAGACTCACGACCAGCGCCGGCGCATCGAGGAGACTTTCATGCTGCCGGCACCAACACCGGGGGGGTCGGCGATGCCATTCGGCAGTGCGGGATCGGCCTCAAGCCAGGCCCCGGTGACGGCTTTCAGGCCGGACCTGCTGGGTGCATCCTGATCAATGACCGACCGTGAAGCCCGGCTCCGGGCACTGGCCGCGGCCCGGCGCCGGATCGCGTTTGCGCTCACGGCCCTGATGGTGGTCATCTACTTCGGATTCATCGGTCTCATCGCCTGGAACAAGCCACTCCTCGCGACATTGCTGGCCCCCGGTCTTTCGCTCGGCATCCTCCTCGGCGCCGTGGTTATCGTTTCCTGCTGGGTGCTCACCTGGATCTACGTCCGGTGGGCCAACAAGAAATACGATCCCGAACTGGAGCGTCTCAGGGACGGTCGGTAGCGCTGACAGCCGCCCTCGACCGCCTCCCACCCAATGTTCCTCCAGACACCGCCTTCCTCTCTTGGCGCCCCGAGCCTGGTCGCCAAGGCCTTCTTCCTGCTCTTTCTCGCCACCACTCTCGCCATCACCTGGTGGGCTGCCCGGCGGACCCGTACCACGGAGCATTTTTACGCGGCCGGGAGATCCATCACGGCCGGACAAAACGGGCTGGCGCTGGCCGGCGACTACATGAGCGCCGCCTCGTTCCTGGGCATCGCGGGGCTGGTGTCGCTGACCGGTTTCGATGGGCTGATCTACTCGACGGGCTGGCTGGTGGGCTGGCCGGTGATGCTGTTTCTCATCGCCGAGCCGCTTCGGAACCTGGGCAAGTACACCTTCGCGGACGTGCTGGCGGTTCGGCTGCGGCAGACCCCGGTGCGACTGGCGGCGGCGCTGGGAACGCTCGCGACGGTCACGCTGTATCTGATCGCCCAGATGGTCGGGGCCGGCGGTCTGATCCGGTTGCTGTTCGGCCTCTCCTACGAAGCAGCGGTCATCGTGGTGGGTGCCGCGATGATAGCCTATGTGCTGTTCGGCGGAATGCTGGCCACCACCTGGGTCCAGATCGTCAAGGCGGTCCTGTTGATGTCCGGGGCCGCCCTGCTGGTGATTCTGGTGCTGGCGCGGTTCGACATGAATCCCGCCCGGTTGTTCGCCGAAGCGGCGGCTCGTCACGGCGACGCCGTACTGGCGCCAGGGGGTCTGGTGGCCAGACCGCTGGACGCGATTTCACTCGGTCTGGCGCTGATGTTCGGGACGGCTGGTCTGCCGCATATTCTGATGCGGTTCTACACCGTCCCGGACGCGGCCGCGGCACGGCGTTCCGTGTTCTACGCCACGGCCCTCATCGGGGCCTTCTATCTGATGACGTTCGTGCTCGGGTTCGGTGCCATGGTGCTGGTCGGCCCGGAGGCAATCAAGGCGGCGGACGCCGGCGGCAACATGGCCGCTCCGCTGCTGGCGGAGTTGCTCGGGGGCACTCCGTTGCTCGGATTCATCGGCGCGGTGGCGTTTGCCACGATTCTGGCCGTGGTGGCCGGCCTGACACTTTCGGGGGCTGCGGCGCTGTCACACGACCTTTGGGTGCACGTCGTGCGCCGCGGTCATGCCAATGCGACCGAGGAGCTGCGGGTGGCACGGGCGGCGACCGTGGTCATCGGAGTGGTTGCGGTACTTCTCGGCATCACCTTCCGCGGGCAGAACGTGGCCTTCATGGTCTCGCTTGCCTTTGCCATCGCAGCCAGCGGCAATTTCCCGGCCCTCACGCTCTCGATCTTCTGGCCCAGGGCAACAACCGCCGGGGTCGTGGCCGCCATGGTACTGGGCACCGTGACCACGGTGCTCCTGATCTTCTTCTCGCCCACGGTCCAGGTGGACATCCTCCACCGGACCACCGCCTGGTTCCCGCTCAAGAACCCCGCGCTCGTCACCGTGCCGCTCGGTTTCTGCGCCGGTATCGTGGTTTCTCTGCTCCGGCCGGATAAGACCGAGGCCGCGGCGTTCATCGAGACCGAGCGCCGAGCCAGCCTCGGGGGGGGCGCGGGATCATAGGCGGCCCGCCCGCACCCGCGAAGCCCGGATGACCGCCCACCTGCTTTTTTTCGTCTTTCTTCTCCTCACCCTCGGGATTACCTGGTGGGCAGCGCGTCGAACCCGGACCACGGAACACTTCTACGCCGCCGGCCGGTCCATCACGGCGGTCCAGAACGGCTTCGCGCTGGCGGGCGACTACATGAGCGCGTCTTCCTTTCTGGGCATCTCGGGCCTGGTGGCGCTGTCGGGATTCGACGGCCTCATCTACGCCGCCGGCGGCCTGGTCGGATGGCCGGTGGTGCTGTTTCTCATCGCGGAACCGCTCCGAAACCTGGGACGGTACACATTCGCCGATGTGGTGGCGGCCCGGCTCCGACAGGTCACGGTTCGGATCGCGGCGGCCGTGGGCACGCTCGCCACCATAAGCTTCTACCTCATCGCCCAGATGGTCGGAGCCGGTGCGCTGATTCGCCTGCTGTTCGACCTGCCCTACGAACTGGCGGTCGGAATCGTGGGGGCGGCCATCATTGCCTACGTGCTCTTCGGGGGGATGCTGGCGACGACCTGGGTGCAGATCGTCAAAGCGGTGCTGCTGCTCTCGGGAGCGCTCATTCTTACCGTACTGGTCCTGGCCCAGGTCGGCTTCTCGCCTCTGGCGCTGTTCTCCCGTGCCGCGCTCGCCAACGGTGCCGCGGTACTCGCTCCCGGCAAACTGGTCTCCGACCCCATAGACGCCGTGTCGCTCGGCCTGGCGCTGATGTTCGGCACCGCCGGGCTGCCTCACATCCTCATGCGGTTCTACACCGTACCGGACGCCCGGGCGGCGCGGCTCTCCGTCTTCTATGCCACCGGCCTGATCGGCGGATTCTTCCTCCTGACATTCATTCTGGGTTTCGGAGCGATGGTGCTGGTCGGCCCGGCCGTGATCCGCGGCGCCGATCCGGGAGGCAACATGGCCGCACCGCTCCTGGCCGCGACTCTGGGCGGGCCGGTGCTGCTTGGCTTCATCGGAGCGGTGGCCTTCGCCACGATCCTGGCGGTGGTGGCCGGCCTCACGCTGTCCGGGGCCGCCGCCCTGTCGCATGACCTCTGGGTTCACGTGGTCAGGGGAGGCGAGGCCGCACCCGGGGAAGAATTGCGGGTGGCCCGGGTGGCCACGCTGCTGCTGGGCGGCCTGGCGGTGGTCCTCGGTATCACGTTCAAGGGCCAGAACGTCGCCTTCATGGTGGGGCTGGCGTTCGCGATTGCCGCCAGCGGCAACTTTCCGGCCCTGCTGCTCTCGATGTTCTGGCGCGGGTGCACCACGGCAGGAGTGGTCGCGGCGATGGTCATGGGGACGGGGGCCACCCTGGTGCTGATCTACTTCTCGCCAACCGTGCAGGTGGACATTCTCCACCGTCCAGGTGCCGTCATCTCGCTGCGGAACCCGGCGATCATCAGCATGCCGCTCGCGCTGGCCGCCGCCGTCCTGACTTCGGTTCTCACCCGGAACAATGCCGAGTCGGCGGCGTTCGAGGCACTGGAGCGAAAGGCGATGCTGGGAAAGTGAGCCCGGTCCTAGAACCACTCACCGACCCGGACCAGAACGCCGTTGCGCCCGCTTCGCTCCAGACCGTACTCTACCCGGATCGGACCGATCGGTGTGTCCGCTCCGATGCCTATCCGTCCCCCGGCCTGCCAGCGCCCACGCGGGAGAGTTCGGCCGCCGAACGCCGTCTGACCACTGGCCGCCGTCAGTCGGAGGTTCAGCGGGCCGAACATCCGGCGAGTTATCAGAACCCGAGCCAGCAGCTCCCGGTCCCCACGGCGCTCCCCGATGTTCAGACCGGGAAATCCATCGAATCCGCCAAGGAAGAAGGTCCGCTGCAGGGGAAGGTCGCGGCCCCATCCGAATCGGAGACTCGGCGCAACCATCAAACCCCACCTCAACGGAATCACCAGCCGTGCTTCGGCCTGCACCCGGCGGTAGGCGTTGGTCAGCACGCCTTCTCCCCACGCACCGGTGGGGGCGTAACGCGGCCCGCTCGCAAACCGGACAATGCCTCCCAGGCCGCCCTCACGGATAGAGCCGGGCGCATCCCAGATGTGCCCGAACCCGCCAGCCGTGACGAGCCCCTTCGCTCCGAATCCCCGCTCGAGCCCGAGGAATGCTGAGGCCTCGCTGGTCTGGACTGCCGGGGCGCCCCCGCCGCTGGGCGTGAACTGGCGCACTTCTTCTCGCGCCAGCTGCCCGGAGAGTACCCATCGTTGTGGCTGACGGCCGAGGGCGACCGGGCGTAACCCGACACCGAACTCCTGGCGAAGCTCCCCTAGCACCAGGGTAACCGAGTTCTCCAGTCCGCGGATCAGGGTGCCACGTTCCACTCCACCCAGCCACATCAGCCCGCCGATGTCGTTGTCGTACACCACACCAGCCAGCACCAGGCGAGCCGGTGCCGGCTTGACCGAGAAGGTGAGGGTGAGCGAGTCGGGAGGCCCGGACGGCAGCATCCAGACCTCCTGGTAGTCGGCCCATTCGCTGATTCTGGCGAATCGCTCCCGCACCCCTCCTACGTCGAGCGAATCTCGTTCCCGCACCCCGAGCTGGCGCTCGAGGATCGACTTGTCATGCTCCAGTCCCTCCGCGACGCGAATGTGGGCGACCCGATACGCGGAGCGGATTCTCCGGGGGGCAAACCGTGTCGACCTCGCAGTGCAAGGCGGGTGCGCGGACAGGGTATCGACGGCCGCCTCATGCCCCAGGGCGACGATAGTCGGGATCCGCTCCGGCGCGAAGTCCAGGGTGGCGAAGGTGTCGACCTCCGGGCGAATCAGCCGGTCGTCGATGCCGAGCGAGTCGAGTGGCTGAGAAAAAAGGTAGGCCACCAGCAGATCGGCCACGACCAGGGGATCGGAGGCCTGGAGCGAATCCGGCGGGCGCCAGCCCACATCGGACACGATGACCCGGGTGGCGCCGGCCTGCCGGGCGGCGGCGACCGGGATGTTCGACGCCAGCCCGCCATCAACCAGCTCGCGACCGTCTATCCGGATCGGATCAAACACCAGCGGGACGGCCATGCTGGCGCGAACCGATCGCGGCAAGTCCCCCAGCGCCAGGACCACCGCCTCGCGGTTGCGGAGATCGGTGGCGATCGCCCGGAAGGGAATCGGCAGGGAATCGAAGTCTCCCCTGGCGGCGAGGTTGCCGCGCAGCAGGATCCGGTTGAGCGCGGAATTGACCGCGGACTCCCGGGCGCTGGCTTCGCCGGTCCGGAAGCCTCCCGCGCCCGGGGCCCAGACGATCAGCGGCCGCCGGTCTCCGAGCGACCGGGGTGTCCGGGGATCGTTGCGGGCGAAGAGCCGGTCGAGCCCGAGGTCCCGGGCCTGGTCTTCGATCTGGTCGGCAGAGTAACCGCTCGCATACATCGCGCCGACGACCGATCCCATGCTCGTGCCGACCACCAGATCGGGGACGATGCCGAGGCTGTCGAGCACCCGGATCACGCCAACGTGAGCCAGCCCCTTGGCCCCTCCGCCGGAAAGCACCAGCGCGAGCGGCCCCTCCTGCTGACAGGCCTGACCCCGGAGCGGTTTGGTCGAGCCGTAGAGGAGCAGGGCGAGGCACAGGAGAACAGCACCCGGTCGGCGCATGGGGCATAACATAATCGCCCCCTTGCGCCGCGCCCGATGCCGTCGCAATACTTTGCCGTTCATCCCGGCGACTTCCGCGTTCCGCGCAGTTCATCGTCGGTGTAACCCGGCATAGGAGTGGTGGCATGACCTACGTGATCACTGAAGCCTGCATCGGCGTCAAGGATCGCGGCTGCGTGGACGTATGCCCCGTAGACTGCATCTACGAGGGCGAGGACATGCTGTACATCCACCCGGATGAATGCATCGACTGCGGGGCATGCGAACCGGAGTGCCCGGTCACGGCCATCTTCCCGGAGGAAGATGTCCCGGCGAACATGCAGGCCTACATCGAGAAAAACAAAGAGATCTTCAACAGCGACAACCCGCCGGGAAAGCCCAAGAAATAGCGGCCGATTCCCGCCACCGGTACGTCGACGACCCCCTCGGGTGAAGACCCGAGGGGGTCTTCAGTTCAACCGGAAACGGCCGGGTCCGGGAAGAGAGGCGCCCCGGAACCGTACTGCATGGCCGCGGTTCCGGGGCGTGTAAGGAAGGGTTGTACTCGAGCGGCGGTGCCACCTGAGGTGGGCTGTCCGTCACTCACCGGTATAGACGCCGGAACGCGAGGAAAAGTTGCAGGCCTACCCCGCGCGCCCCAGGCCGGCAAGAAACTCCGCCAGGAGCGCCGTGACCTCTTCCGGCCGCTCGACCGGCGAGAGGTGGCCGGCCCCCTTGATCAGGGCGAGCCTGGCGTCGGGAATGGCTTTCGAAATCGAGCGTGCGTGATCGGGGGGGATGATCTGGTCGTCGTCGCCGGCCACGACCAGCGTGGGAAGCGCCGTCAGGGTCGGCAGCAAGGGCACGCTGTCCGGGCGATCACGCAAGGCGGCGAGGGCGCCCAGAATGCCGGACACCGGGGTGCCTTCCATCATCACCCGGATGCGCTCGACCAGCGCGGGAGCCTCGGCCGGCGCCGTGCGAGCCAGTACCTTCGGCAACATGGACGCGGCAATCGATTCGGCGCCGCCTTCGCGAGCCTGGGCGGCCGAGGCATCCCGGGCCTTGCGGCCTTCAACCGTGTCGGCCTCGGCCCGGGTGTTCATCAGCACCAGGGCCTGCACCCGGTCCCGGGCGCGCCGCAGCATCTCGAAGGCGACATATCCGCCCATCGACACACCGCAGAGAACCGCCCGGTCCACCCCCAGGGTGTTCAGCAGCGCCAGCAGATCCTCGGCGTAGGTCGCCATGCTGTAGCCAAGGTCCGGCGCGTCGGACTGTCCCATGCCGCGCAGATCCGGTGCGATCCGCATGCCATCGAGGTGGGCGAGCTGGTGCTCCCAGACCGAATGGTTGAGCGGATAGCCGTGAATGAAGAGGATCGCGGGGGAACCCTGACCACGAACATCGACAGCGAGGTTGACTCCGTTGACGGCAATGCGTCGCAGATTCCCGCCGAGTTGACGGTCCGCCATCAGTTGCGGGAGGGAGTCGGGTACCGGGACCGGTGCGCCCTGCTGGTTCACGCACACGAACACCAGTTCCGCCGTGGCGACGAGGGTGTCGTCCCGGAGCCGTCGTGCCGTCTGGCGCAGCGTGAAGCTGGTCCGGCCGAGGTGCACGAGGACCTGGACGAACCGGAGCACATCCCCGGGGAAGGCCGGGGTATGGTACTCGACCACGGACTTTCGAACCGCCGGCCACGCACCGTGTTTGGTGAACAGATCCATGCCGGGGCCACGGGCCAGCATTTCCCAGCGGGCGCGCTCGAACAGAGCAAGAAAGGACGCCTGGTTGAGGTGGCCGTAGGCGTCGCATTCGTCCGGATAGACCGTCAGGTCGATTTCAGGTGGGGCCACGAAGAATCCGAGTGCGCGCGTGCTTGGCGGAAGAGTGGATGCTCCTCCAGCGGTGGCGACAGGAGCCGTTGGTCAAAGGTATGCCAGAACGTGATGCGCCGAAAGGAACCGGCCAGCGAACTCAGCGCGGCCCACGCCTTGGCGCTGTAGGTCAGGTCCAGCGCAACGCCGATCTCCGCCATCGTGTTGCGGGCGTGACGGGCCTCCGCCGTCGGGTGCCCGTAGCCGTCGCCGAGATGCTGGCCCAGGACGCGCACCCGAGCCGGGCCGGGTGACACCGGGAGGCCGAAGGTCTTCAGCAGCCGTATGATCCGGCCCGCGAGACGTATCAGCCGGCGCCGCGAGGCGAACCAGGGATCGGTCACCCGCACGGCGCACACCTCGGCCTCCCAGCCGCAAATCCACAGGCCGACCAGGAGCCCCGCGGCGGTGGCACCCGAGCCGAAGGGCACGACGATCGCATCGGGTCGCTCGATACCC
Source organism: uncultured Gemmatimonadales bacterium (assembly GCA_963709905.1). Classification (GTDB taxonomy): domain Bacteria; phylum Gemmatimonadota; class Gemmatimonadetes; order Gemmatimonadales; family GWC2-71-9; genus JADJOM01. The sequence continues at coordinate 601,284 of CAVPYI010000001.1, read as the reverse complement.
AGCTCATGCACCTGATCGGCGAACTCCAGGGCCGCATTCACCCCACCAAGGCCGGCGAGTGGCGTGGCACCACCGGCCGGGAGCCAGCTGACCGGACCGGTCCGGCGGGCGCGGAGCCAGGCCCGGGCCACCGCGTAGGGGAGGGCGGATCGGCTTCCGGCGATGCTGACCTCCGCGCGGCGGAGCGTGGTGGACAGCATACCCGCGACATCCGACGACCAAGGCTGGGGGAAGAGGGCAGGGTAGCACCGCTGGCCGCGGACCGCGGCCGCGGTTGCCAGCGCCGCGCACCAGGTGGAGCCGTAGCCGCCCATGGTGACGATCGCCGGGCCGCAGCCGGGCAGGAGCCACTCCAGCCCGCGGAGCTTGTTGCCGCCGTGGGCGGCGCCGTTCAGGTCATCGCGCTTGATGAGTACGGCGTCCACCCCCAGGCGCCGGGCGAGCGCCGGGTGGGATTCGAGCGGAGAGGGGAGCGCGCACAGCTCGACCCGGGCCGGGCGCGTGCGGAGCAGGTCGAGCAGGGGAGGCACGGGGAGCCTTGGAAGATCGCTGATTTGACGAGTGACGATTGACCGTGATTGATTCAACCCATGGCGACGTGGCCAATCATCGGGACGTCGCCATCAATCGTCAATCAGCCGGCGCCACGCGTCATTCCCGCCAATCGAACGGCGACGACCATGAAACCAGCCACCGACTACATTCGCCACGCCGCCAAGCTCGCGCGCAAGCTTCAGATGGACGCGGCGATGGGCGAGAAGCCCGAGCCCGACGCCGAGTTCTACAAGACCCTGTCCAAGGCCCTCGATGAGATCGCCGCTGGGTTGGAGATGGTGAGCGCGCGTGAGTAGCGGGCCCCTGCCGCGGCGGGAGTTCCTGCACCTCCAGAGTCAGACCGACTTCGACCGTTTCGCGGACACGCTCGCGCGAGCCCCCCTGCTGGCGGTCGATACGGAGGCGGCGAGTTTTCACCGCTACCGGGATCGGGTCTACCTGCTTCAGCTGTCAACCCGTGACGTCACCGCCGTGGTCGATCCGCTCGCCGTCGGGGATCTGGGCCACCTCGGCAGGGTCCTCGGCGACGCCGGAGTGGAGAAGCTGTTCCACGATGCGGACTACGACCTCCGCATCCTCCATCGCGACTACGGATTCTCGGCGGTCAGTCTGTTCGACACCCGGGTCGCGGCTCAACTGCTCAACGAGCCGGGTATCGGCTTGGCCGCGCTGCTGGCCAAGTATCTCGACATCAGTCTCGACAAGAAGTACCAGCGCGCCGACTGGTCGGAGCGTCCGCTTCAGCCGGACATGCTGCAGTACGCCGCGGACGACACACGCTACCTCCCCGCCCTGCGGGACATCCTCAAGGAGAAACTGGTCGCGGCGGGGCGGTGGAGCTGGGCGGAAGAAGAATTCCGGCTGCTGGAAACGGTTCGCTGGACTCCGGTCCGGCCGCCGGAGGAAGCATACCTCCGCCTCAAGGGGGCGAGACGGCTCAAGGGGCAGCAGCTTGCCGTGTTGCGCACACTGTTCGAATGGCGGGAGCGCACATCGCGCGCGCTCGACCGGGCGCCGTTCCGGGTGCTCATGAACGACGCGATGCTGGCCATCGCGAAGACCATGCCGGCGGACGAGCCTGCGCTCCGCGAGCTCAAGGCGCTCTCGGGCGAGCAGCTGCGGCGGCGGGGCGTCGAGGTTCTGGAAGCGGTTCGCGAAGGGGCCACGGCGCCCCCGGAGCGGATCCCCGAGTTCGAGCGCGGCCGGCGGCCGGCGCCGGATGCGGCCTACGAAGGGCGGCTGGAGCGACTCAAGGCAACCCGCAACGCCATAGCCGAACGGCTGGTTCTCGCCCCGGGGGTGCTGTGCCCCAACGGCGTACTGGAGGCCATCGCACGGCTGGAGCCCAGACAGCTCGCGGAGCTGGCGCAGATCGAGGGAATGCGGAACTGGCAGCGGAGCGTTGTCGGGGAGGATCTGTTGAAGGCGTTACAGGCGTGATGCGGGAGGAGGGCGACCGGGTCCCGGCTCAGCCGCCCAGGAACGCCCGGATCCGGGGGTCCATCTTCTCGGGAGTCCAGTAGGGCTCCCAGACGATTTCCACCTCGACCGAATTCACGCCCTCGAGGTCCTCGATGGTCCGCTTGACGTCACCCACGATTTCCGGGCCGGCGGGACATCCCGGGGAGGTGAGGGTCATCGACACGTGGACATCGCCGGCATCACTGATCGTGACATCGTACACGAGCCCGATGTCGATGATGTTCAGGTTGAGCTCCGGGTCTTTGACGCCGCGAAGCGCTTTCCTGACGGATTCGGGGGTCTGGCCGGCGGTCTCCATGGATGAATGGTAGCGCTCGGGGCAGGAGGTGTCATCCCGGAGCGGGCCGCCTCAGGGAGCCGGGCCCGATTCCCGGACCACGGCGTCCGCCAGGGCCCCACGGATTCCGCGCAATTCCCGGATCGAGTTTGCGACCCGGGGACCGAAGCTCCGGTTGCACAGCAGAATGAGGAAGAGGTCGCGCTCGGGATCGATCCACAGCAGGGTCCCCGTCCAGCCGGTGTGTCCGTAGGCTCTGGGCGAGAGCAAACGCCCGTAGGCGGAGTCGTCGCGGCCACTCGAGTCGGGCCGGTCCCAGCCCAGCAGCCGGGTGGACGACGACCCGGCGCTGGCGGGCGATAGAAAGAGCCGAACCGCGGAGGGGTCGAACACCTGCCGGCCGTCCAGGACCCCCTGGTTGAGCCACAGCCGGGCATAGCGGGCGAGGTCGCGACCGGTGCTGAAAAGGCCGGCGTGCCCGGCCGCGCCACCCATGCGGGCGGCGTTCTGGTCGTTAACCCGACAGCAGACCGGCTGGCCGCGCCATTGGCCGCTGGGCGCCGTGCTCCGCATCATGCCGCGGGAGACCCGATAACCTGACTGGCTCATGCCGGCCGGCTCGAGCACCTCACGGGTGACGAACGGTTCGAGCCCCTCCCCGGTGACCTTCTCGACCAGCAGTCCGAGCAGGAGAAAGTTGAGGTCGCTGTACTCCACCACCGTGCCCGGCGGCCGGCGCAGCGGGGTTCGATACAGGAGGGCGATGGCGCTGTCCCTGGAGCGGGTGATCCGAAAGAACTGGAGGTAGCTGGGCAGGCCGCTGGTGTGGTCCAGAAGCTGGCGCACCGTCACCCGGTCCTTGTCCGTGGTCCCCCCGAACCGGGGGAGGTAACGGGTCACCGGGGCGTCGACATCCACGCGGCCATTCTGGACCAGCCGGAGGACGGCGGCGGTCGTCCCGACAACCTTGGTCAGTGAGGCCAGGTCCCAGAGGGTCGAGTCTGGCGATGGCGATGGAGACCGGGTATTCCAGGTGAGATGGCCGAAGCCGCGCTGGTGGATCACGCCTGCGCCCCGACCGACGACCAGCACGGCGCCCGGGTAGATGCCGCGACCAATCCCGGATTCCACTATGGAGTCCGCGGTGGCGAAGGCCTGGCCGTGAAGCTCCGGCGGTCGAACCCCCCGGGCCAGTCCGAACGCGGCAACGAGCAGGATGCCTGTCCGGGTCGGCATGGGTCGCCGAATCAGCGCCGCTCGTCCCGGGTGGCGGCGCCGATCCAGCCGGTGGGCAGCTCGTACAGCAGCCGCAGGGAAAACCGATCGCGGTCCGACAGGGCGGTGGCGGTCGCCACGGGATACATGACGTCGCCGGGATCGGCGGAGTGAGGCAGGCCCAGGGCGTGTCCGAGCTCGTGCAGGGCGATGGCGCGACGCGACTCGGGCGCGAAGGGCCGGCCGGTGGCCGGAGCGTGGGTCGCCAGGAAGACCGTCACGCGGCGGATTCGACCGGCCTTGTCCCAGGTCACGTCGGTGGCCCCGGCGCGATCGGATTCGAGCGTATCGGTCCAGCGGATCAGCAACGCGGCGGTCGCGGTGTCCTCGTGCTCGAGAAAGCGCAGGCCGGCGGTCGCCGGACTCCAGTCCGACAGGGCGGCGCGGACTTCGGATACCATCGCCGGGATGAAATCGGACCCGGTTCCAGGCACGATGCTGAAGGAGATCGCCCGGGTGGTCGCGCCCACCGGCCAGTGCCTGAGGATCGAATCGGTTTCCCCGAACAGCGAATCCAGGTAATGGCGCTCGACCTCCGCCCTGAGGCGGAGCCGGACGCCCACCCGTCCGAGGGAATCGAGCTGGGGCCCGGCCTCCGGCAGCTCCAGCGGCAGCCGGGAACGGCGATCGCCCGGGGCCGCGAGCGTCAGCTCCCGCGCGGCTTCCAGCGCGGATGGCGGTGGCGTGGCGGGTGGCGGACTGAGCGCGTCCCGGACCTTCGCCGTCACGGCGAGGGTCAGGAGCACAAGCAGCAGGATCGAAAGCAGCCGTGGGACCATGCGGCAGGAAATATCGCGGGCTGACGGCCGGACGCGCCATGGCTGGCGCCCCGGTGAGCCCCACTCTAGACTTTCGCGAGCCGCACCGTTTCGCCCGCCGCCCATTTCCCGGGAGTCCCCCAGCGCGTGGCATCCCTTTTGTCGCGGGCCCTCATCCGCTGGCGCTGGGCGATCATCGTCTTCTGGGCGGTGGTCGGCTACCTCGCGGCCGCCAAGTCCCCGCAGGTGGTCGAGGTCCTGAACGTCCGGGGCGGTACCCGGGTGCCGACCGAAGCCGGGGCGGCGGAAGGTCTGCTGCGCCAGCGTTTTGACAAGCCCCTCAACGACTTCTTCGCGGTCACCGTGGAGGCGCCCGGAAGGGTCGATATCCCGCCCACCGCGACGCTGCTCGACAGCCTCACCGCCAAGTTCGAGCGCCAGCCGTACATCTCCACCGTTGCCTCCTTCGGTTCCACGGGCGACTCGACTTTCATCAGCGCGGACGGCACCCAGACATTCCTGGTGCTGGCAATCAACGCCCAACGCGGCGACAGCGTGGCCCGGCTGGTTGTCCCGGTGCGACGGCTGGTCACGGAGGCGATCGCCCAGACCGGGGTGGACACCGTCAGGTGCAAGGTGCGGGTCACCGGCCGGTCACCGCTCGACCTGGATGTGCGCAATGTCGTCGCCGCCGACAGCCAGCGCGGGGAAATACGGCTGCTGCCACTCACGGCCGGGATCCTGCTCCTCGCGTTCGGGGCGCTGGTGGCGGCGCTGCTGCCGCTGGTGGTGGGCTTTCTGGCGATCTGGGTGACCCTGGCGATCGTTGTCGTTCTCGCCGACTACACCCCGATGTCGGTCTTCGTCCTGAACATGACGACCATGCTGGGGCTGGGTGTGGGGATCGACTACTCCCTGCTCATCGTCACCCGGTTCCGGGAGGAACTGAACCGGGGGCTGCGCCGCCACCAAGCGGCGGTCCGGGCCCTCAGTACCGCCGGGGTGGCGGTGCTCACCTCGGGGATGACGGTCGTGGTGGGCTTCGGCGCCCTGCTGTTTACACCGCTGGTCGAAACCCAGAGCGTGGGTATCGGCGGCCTGGTGGTCGTGGCGGTCGCGGTACTGCTCTCCACCACCCTCCTGCCCGCCCTCCTGGCCGTCCTTGGACGCCAGATCGACCAACCCCGCTGGCTGGCGCGGCGGCTCACCTGGTACCACGCGCCGACGGCCTGGGAAAAGTGGGCCAGGAGCCTGTCCCGCAATCCGCTCCGGGCCCTTGCCATCGGTGGGATCATCATCGCGGTGCTCACCGCCCCGGTGTTCTGGATCAAGATCGGCCTCCCGTCCCGCAACTGGTGGCCCACTGCCACCGAGGCAGGACAGGGGGTGGAGACGCTGGACCGGATGGGAGTGGCCAACATCATCCTGCCCGTACGGATCCTGGTCGAGCTGCCGGAGGGGCAGTCGGTCACATCGGCAGTCGGCCTGCGGGGTCTGCGGGCGCTCGCCGACTCCTTCAAGGCCGACCCCCGGGTGTCCCGGGTTCGGAGCATCGTCGACCTCAAGCCCGAGACTTCGATTCTGGAGTACTCGGTCCTCTACAGCGACATGGCGGACGCCAGGGCGCAGTACGGCCCGTTTCTGGACGCCTATCTCAGTCGTGACGGGCGGGTCGCGCTGGTGGACCTGGTGCTCGGGGACACCACGTCGCTGACCTCCGGGATGGAGGTCTCGCGCAAGGCCAGGGCGTTCGCCAAGGCACCGCCCCGGCAGCTCAAGGACGCCACGATACTGGTTGGCGGTTATACCGCCGCATCCCTCGACCTCCAGGACGTGCTGCTCAAGCGCTTCCCGATGATGGTCTTTCTGATCCTCGCCTGCACGGCGGTGATGCTGGCGCTGGTGTTTCGTTCGGTCCTGGTGCCGATCAAGGCCGTGATCATGAACACCCTCTCGGTGAGCGCCACCTTCGGCCTGATCGTGCTGGTCTTCCAGCACGGCTTCGGTTCGTCGCTCTTCGGCTTGAGCGGGCCGACGTCGGCGATCTTCGTCGTGGTGCCCGTGCTCGTGTTTGCCGTCGTCTTCGGTCTCAGCATGGATTACGAGGTGTTCCTGCTGGTCCGGGTAAAGGAGGCGTTCGACAAGACCGGGCAGAACGACAAGGCCACCGAGGAAGGCCTTTCGGCCACCGCCTCGGTGATCACTTCGGCGGCGCTGATCATGATCCTGGTCTTCGGGGTGTTTGCGTTTGCCCGGGTCCTGGCGATGCAGTTCCTGGGCTTCGGCCTGGCGGTGGCGGTGCTGCTGGACGCGACGATCATCCGGATGGTTCTGGTCCCGGCGATCATGCACCTCGCGGGCGAGTGGAACTGGTGGCCCGGTGTCCGCCGGAAACCGGGTGGGTAGGGCGATCCGGCCCGGTAGCGGGGCGACCGCGGGACCGGGCGTTCGCCGCCACGGGTGGATCGCCGTCAGCGCTTGGCGTCCAGCCAGTTCGGCCCGATTCCCACGTCCACGACCAGCGGCACCTTGAGCTCGGCCGCCCCCTCCATGTGCTCCCGGACCAGCGCCGCAACCCGGTCGACTTCGGACTCCGGGGCCTCCAGCACCAGCTCGTCATGCACCTGGAGCAGAAGCCGGGCACCGAATCCGCCGGCCCGGAGCGCGTGGTGAATCCGGATCATGGCGACCTTGATCAGATCGGCGGCCGAGCCCTGGAGCGGCGTGTTCTGGGCCGTGCGCTCGGCAAAGCCGCGCTGGTTGAAGTTCTTGTCGTTGATCTCGGGGATGTAACGGCGGCGACCGAACAGGGTCTCCACGTAGCCGTGGTCCCGGGCCAGCTTGACCTGGAGGTCGAGGTAGGCCCGCACCCCCGCGAAGCGCTCGAAGTACTGGCCGATGAACGCCCGGGCTTCCTCCTGGGCTATGCCGAGCATGCGGGCGAGGGCGAACGAGCCCTGCCCGTAGATGGTGCCGAAGTTGATGGTCTTGGCGCGGGCCCGCATTTCCGGGGTAACATCCGCCACCGGCACGCCGAAGATGATCGATGCCGTCTGGCGGTGGATGTCGCCGCCGGAACGGAACGCCTGGATGAACGCCGGATCTTCCGACAGGTGAGCCATGAGGCGCAGCTCGATCTGCGAGTAGTCCGCCACCACGAACTTCCGCCCCCGCCCCGGTACAAAGGCGCGCCGGATCTCCTCGCCCCGGAGGGAGCGCACCGGGATGTTCTGCAGGTTCGGGTCGGCGGAGGAGAGCCGTCCGGTGGCGGCACCGGCCTGGTTGAAACTGGTGTGAATCCGCCCGGTCTCCGGGCTGATCCTGGCGGGGAGTACGTCGATATAGGTGGACTTGAGCTTCTGGACCTCCCGGTACTCCAGAATGAGTTTCGGCACCTCGTGTCCCATCTGGGCGAGCTGGTCGAGCACGTCGGCGTCGGTCGAGGGGCCGGTCTTGGTGCGCTTGATGATCGGCAGCTGCAGCTTCTCGAACAGCAACGCCGACAGCTGCTTCGGGGAGTTCAGATTGACCGCGACCCCGGCGGCACTCGAGATCCGGGCCTCCAGCTCGGCCATATCCCTGGTCAGCTCGCCGGATATCCGCCCGAACAGCTCCCGGTCAATCGCGATCCCCTCCCATTCCATGTCCACCAGAACCGGCACCAGCGGCATCTCGAGTTCGGTCAGCAGCCGTTCCAGCCCCATCTCCCGCAGCGATGGCGCAAAGAACTGGTGCAGGGCGAGCACCGCAGCGCTGTCGGCTCCGGCGTAGGCGGCCGCGTCGGCGACCGCCACCTCGGCGAAGGGAACCTGGGATTTCCCCTTGCCGGTGAGATCGCTGTACTGCCGCATGGCCCGGCCCAGGTGCTCCAGGCTCAAGGTGTCGATCCCGTGCGACCGGCGGCCGGGATCGAGCACGAAACTCGCCAGCATCGAGTCGTACCGAACCCCGCCCAACTCGACCCCCGCCCGCCGCAGCACCTGCCAGTCGTACTTGATATTGTGCCCGGCCTTGGGGACGGACGGGTCGCGCAGCAGCTCGGCGATCGGGGCGCAGGCCGGATCGGCGAGGGGCGGCAGGTTGCGGACCGGTGACGGCGCGGCGAGCTCGCCGGCCGGTGGCCGGTGGCCGAAGGGCAGGTACCAGGCCGGTTCGCCCGAGACCGCCAGCGACAGGCCGACCAGTTCCGCTTCGTGGGGCTCGAGCGATGATGATTCGGTATCGAGCGCGAGCAGTGGCGCGGCCCGAAGCCGGACGGCGAGGTCGGCCAACGCCCGCGGGTCGTCGACTACCCGGGTGCTTTCCACCACCGGGCCGCTGGCCGCCGGGCCGGCCGGTTTACCCCCGGCCACATCGAGCTTCTGCGCCAGGGAGTAGAACTCGAGTTCGGCGCAGAGTTTCCGAACTGCCTCGAGGTCCGGTTCGACCTCTTCGAAGGCCTCGGCGTCGAGCTGAACAGGCACATCGGTACGGATGGTGACCAGGCGTCGTGACAGCCGCGCCAGATCGGCGTTGGCCTTGAGGGACTCGCGCACCCGTTTGTTCTTCACCTCCTCGGAGTGAGCCAGGACGGCCTCGAGATCCCCGTACTGCCGCAGCAACTCGGCGGCGGACTTCTCCCCGACCCACTCGACACCCGGCACGTTGTCGGAGGCGTCTCCCACCAGCGCCAGGTAATCAGCAACCTGGGCGGGGGGCACGCCCAGCCGTTCCCCCGCGTTGGAGGCGTCCACCCACTGCTCGTCGACGGCGCCCGGGCCGCCGCGGCCCGGATTGAGGAGCGCCACCTGGGGCTCGATGAGTTGGTAGAAGTCCTTGTCTCCCGAAACGACCACGACCTGGTAGCCCCGCTCCACGCCCTGCCGCGCCAGCGAGCCGATCACATCGTCGGCTTCGTATCCCGGCACCGTCACGACGGGAACCCGAAAGGCCTCGAGGAGCTGCTGGATCCGCACCACCGAGCTGTCGAAGTCGGCCTGCAGCTCGGCGCCGAGCTTCTGCCGGGTGGACTTGTACTCCGGATAGACCTCGGTGCGGAACGAATCGCCCGCATCCTGAACCCAGGCGAGGTAGTCGGGGTGGTACTTCTCGCGCAGCCGGAGCAGGAAGTTCACCACCCCCCAGGCCGCCGAGGTGTTCTCGCCCTTCGTGGTCCGCAGCGGCCGGGTGAGGAGCGCGAAGAACGCGCGGTAGATCAGGGCGTAGCCGTCAACGAGGAAGAGCTGGGGCGGCTGGTGGCGAGGCATGGGGTGGGAAGATGGGGCGGGGCCCGGCGACCGGGAAGGAGGCCGGGCCGGCGAGCGGGCGGGCGGCAACACGAAATCCGCCGCCGTCGGTCCGGCTGCTACTCGCCCTGCCGGCTCAGGCGATTGGCGATCCGCTCCAGCTCGACCCGAGACGAGGGGGTGAGCCGAAAGCGACCGAATCCCGTCTCGTCGATGAAGTAGAGCGCGAGCTGGTACGGCGTGTAGCCCCAGCGGATGAGGCGTCCCTCGCTCGCCGGGCTCGCGTCGAAGATCTCATCCGGCTCACCCAGGCGAATCAGCGTCTCGCCCCGATCGGTGCGCCAGCCGGCGACACCTTCACCACGGAAGCGGATATTGGCCAGGGCGAGGCGATCGAAGTAGCGGTCGATAGCCTCGTGATTCGGGGTCGCGGTGTTGGGATCGGTGGACCGCCAGAAGGTTTTCCAGGCGGCGGCGCGCTCTTCGGGACCGGCTTTGCGGAGCGAGTCGAGCGCGTTGGAGGACGGGAAGAAGCGGAGCAGGGCGAGGAGATCGTCGAAGTTGGTGACCACCCAGCCCTGTGAGAACGAGACGATCGCCACGGTACTGTCGACTTTGGGTCGCGACCCCACCAGGATCCGCAGTTGCCCGAGCGGGGCGTTGTCCGGTGCGAACCGGAACAGCGCGCTCTCGACCTCGCGGCCACCGGTGAACCGCAGGCTGTCCCGGATGATGACGCTGTCGCGCACATCGACCAGCGTGACCGGCACAGTGGTCTCGCCGGGCAGCTGATACGCCTCGACGTAGGCCGTGGCGGTGTCACCGCCATAGGCGATCGTCCCCCGGGGATTGAGGATGATCGCCACGGGAGCCGCCCTGGTGCTGCGCCCTCTGGCCTGGTACGTCAGCCGCGGCGCCGAGAGCGTGCCTGGCCCAAACGCCGGGACCCGGTAGGTCGCTTCGGCCCTGGCGGTCTTGCCTCCGGTCTGGTCGGTCAGGGTGACGGTCACTTTCCACTCGCCGGGCGTGAGCGTGAGCCCCTCCTGATAGATGACGCTCTCGTCGTTCCGCTGGGTCTCGGCGAAAGTAGCGACCCGGATCGCCTGGTCCTTGGCCATCTGAACCGCACTCCCCCCACCGACCGGCTGAGCCGCCAACTCCGCCCGGTAGCGGGCGACGAACGCGTCGCCGTCTCGCTGGAACGCGAACGCCCGATTCTCGAGGGAAACCCCGACCACCGCGACCGTCGAGTCCGCCGGCCCGGCCAGGAAGGCGACATCGGCGACAAACGGCAGCGGCGCTCCGGAAGTCAGCCGGCCGAGGCGCCGGTAGATGGCGTTGAGATCGAGAATCTGGGTCAGGGTCTCGCCCTCGCTCGGCGCGGGACTGCCGCCGGGACGCCCCCAGGAGCCGCAGCCGGTGAGAACGAGCACCGCGACGAGCGCGGAGGACCGCAAGGGGCGGGGCATCATCACCTAGCTTAGTGGACGTGGACGAAGAGCGTCAAGCACTGTACGCTTGCTCGACTTCCGGCGGCGGACTAGCTTTTCTGATTCCATGAGCCAAGACAGTCTCGTCGGCCGCACCGTGGCCGGGTACCGCCTCCTGCAGCACGTCGGTGAAGGCGGCACGGCCACGGTGTACAGGGCCGAACACGCGGAACGCTCCCCCGTGGCGGTGAAAGTACTGCGCGCACGGCTGGCGCAGGATCCCGTGGCGATCAAGCGCTTTCTCCGGGAGGCGGAGTTCGGGTCGCGGGTCAACCACCCCAACATCGTCCGGACATACGACTACGGGCAGGTCGACGATCTCTACTACCTCGGGATGGAGTGGGTCGAGGGTGAGGTACTTGAGAAATTCGCCATCAAGTCGGGCGCCCTGGCGCCGGCGCTGGTCGCGACGATCATCGAGCAGATCGGGGCCGCGCTGACTGCGACCCATGCCGAGAATATCATCCATCGCGACCTGAAGCCCGCCAACATCATGTACAACCCCGCCTCGCAGCGCGCCGTCCTGCTGGATTTCGGCATCGCGCGCGACGTGGATCTCAAGCCCGAGGAACGGCTCACCCGGACCGGGTTTTTCGTCGGCACGCTGCAGTACGTCGCCCCCGAGGCCCTCTCGGGGGAACTGGTGAACGAGCAGGCGGACGTCTACAGCCTGGCGACGATCGCCTACTACCTGCTTACCGGCGCGCTGCCCTACAGCGCGCGGTCCCCCCGGGAGCTGTTTCAGCAGCTGCTGACTCAGCCACCGATCCGGCTGAATCAGGCGGTGAAGGGACTCCGCTTCCCGGACCCGATCGAGGACGCCATGATGGCCGGCCTGGAGCGCGAGCTGCCGCGTCGCAGCAAGACGGTAGACGAGTTCACGACCTCGCTTTGCACCTCGCTCCGCGCCGGGGGCGAGCGCAAGAGCTTCCTGAAGGGCCTCTTCGGCCAATGATCTCCGGGGACCAGGCCGCGCTGAACCGCCTGCTGCTGGAGCGGTCGGTGAAGCGCGGTCGGTTCACCCTCGCCTCCGGCCGCACCTCCACCTTCTACATCGACTGCCGCCCCACGACCATGTCCGCGCCGGGCATGGTGCTTATCGGGCGCATGGGTCTGGCGGCAATCCGGGCCCGGGGCTGGACCCCCCGTTCGGTAGGGGGCCTGACGATGGGCGCGGATCCGGTGGCCTACGCCGTCGCTCAGGCCAGCGCCTCCGCCCCCCCCGTCGTGGATGCGTTCAGCGTGCGTCAGGAGGCCAAGACCCACGGGGCCGGCCGGAGGATTGAAGGGAATTTCGGCGCCGGCGATCCGGTCGTGGTGGTCGAGGATGTCATCACCACCGGCGGCTCGGCCTTGAAGGCGGTCGAGGCCATTCGGGCCGAAGGCGGCACGGTGCTCGGCGTCCTGGCCGTGGTTGACCGCGAGGAGGGCGGTCTCGCCGCCCTCACATCCTCCGGCCTCGAGGTCGTCTCTCTCACGACCGCCTCGAGCCTGGGCCTCACCTAGTCCCGCCTCCCTGACTGCCGCGACTCGCCAGCGGCCTGAATCGCGACCACGACTCCCGGTAGGGCCTGACCATCAGGTCGACAAAGCGGTCCAGCGCCCGCCCGAACGGGAACCGCCTCCGAAGTTCCGAACTGGTGATGCCGAGCAGCGCGCGGACGTGCCGCCCGAAGCTCTGGGGCGAGGAGTAGTCCAGCCGGTAGGCGACGTCCGCGACCGTGTACCCCGGTCGCTCGAACAGCAGCGTGGCGTGGACCACCCGCATGGACGCCAGATAGCTCTTCGGAGAGGGCAGGCCGGCCCGCGCAAAGCGGGACATGAGCGTGGTGCAGCGCACGCCCAGCTTCTCGGAGAGTTGCCGGGCCGTGGCCAGATCGGGCGCCAGGCGGATGAGCGCCTCGAAGAACAGCCGGGTGTCCGGCGGCACCTCCCCGAGCGCGCCGATGACCGGCCCCTGGATCCGGGCAACGTCCCGGGTGGCCGGCTGGCCCAGGACCTGGCGCAGCCGGTGCCACCCCTCTGGTCCGGTAACGTCGATGACCTGGCGTACTCCGCTGGCCCCCAGGTGAAGCAGGGCCTTCGAGCCCTCGGAGTCATGGCGGCTGACCAGGGCCACCGTGGGGATCCCGGGGAAATCCCGGACCAGGTGGTCCAGCTGGTCCAGCGGCTCCTCGCCACACTGGTGCACCGACACCAGAATCGCATCGACCGGGCGTTCGCGAACCGCCCGGATGGCATCCGGGATACTCTCCCGATGGACCAGCGAGAACCAGCCGCTGCCGGCCGCTTCAACCCGGCTTCGTTCCTCGGGACGAAGGACGGCGGCGATCACCGGGGCGGTGGGGCGGTCGACGAGGGTTGCGGCGCACACGATGGGTCTCCTGCCGGGTGTCACGGAAACGTTACGGCCTCCGCTCAACCCCCCCTCAAGCCTGACGCGGCGCAGTGTGCAACCTTGGCGGCGCCAAATGCGTCCATACTTGGTGGCCCCGGTGTCCGGCGGTTCCCGCCGTCCGGCCTGACCAGGCGGTGCCAGGGCCGACACCGACTCGACGTACACGAAGGACACCCGATAGCCGTCTCCTAAGACCGGGTCTACCTTGCACATCGTGAGTCCATCGTCCGAACTCATGGCACGCCTTCAGGCGGCGCTCGGGCCACAGTATCGGCTCGAGCGGGAGCTCGGCCACGGCGGTATGGGCGTCGTCTTTCTGGCCCGGGACACGACCCTCGATCGGCCGGTTGCGGTGAAGGTTGTGCATCCCGAACTGGCGGTGCACGGGACGATTACCCAGCGCTTCCTCGCCGAGGCCCGGATGATCGCCCGGCTTCGGCATCCGAGCATCGTCGCCGTGCACACGGCAGGTGAGGCGACGGGTCTGTTCTTCTACGTGATGGACTACGTCGCCGGCGAGAGCCTGCGATCACGGCTGCAGCGCGAAGGGCGGCTGGCGGTGGCGGAGGTGAGCCGGATGGTCGCGGACCTGGCCGACGCGCTGCACGCCGCGGCCCAAGCCGGGTTGGTACATCGCGACGTGAAGCCCGAGAACATCCTGCTGGAGGAGTCGTCAGGGCGGGCGATGCTGGCCGATTTCGGCATCGCGCGGGTGATGGCCGCGGAGGCCGAAGGCACGCGGACCGCCCAGGGCGTCGCGGTGGGCACGCCGACCTACATGAGTCCGGAACAGGCGGCGGGTGACACTGTGGACGCCCGGAGCGATCTCTACGCGCTCGGGGTCGTGGCCTATGAAATGCTGGCCGGCCGGCCCCCCTTCCGGGGCGACACGGCCGCGGCGGTGGCCTCCAAGCACCTGGCCGAGCGAGCGACACCGGTGGAGCTGGCGCGACCGGACACCCCACCCACCCTGGCACAGGCGATCACCCGAGCGCTCGAGAAAGACCCGGCCCACCGATGGCAGACCGGGCGTGAGTTCGCCGCCGCGGTGCTGGGTCTCTCGCCGATCTCAAGGACCGGGGCCTGGTCCTGGCGCCGTCGGGCCATCGTCGTGGCCGCGACGCTGATCCCGGTGCTCGGCGGAGCGTACTTCTCCCTTCGGCCGGGCGGGCCACCGGCCGGGGTCAACCCGCGGCATTCGATCCTGGTGATGCCGTTTGATAACCTGAGACAGGATCCAGCCGTGGAGTGGCTGCGTGACGGCAGTGTCAGCATGCTGGCGCTGAACCTGTCCCAGTGGAACGATTTGACGGTGGTCGATCACGAGCGACTGCACGATCTGCTCGAACGGCGACAGGTGGCCCCGGAGGCGACGTTCGGCCTGGAGATGGCCCGGCGGCTGGCCCGGGACGCTGGGGTCTGGACGGTCGTGCTGGGGGATTACGTGCGGACGGGCGACTCGCTGCAGCTGGTTGCGCGGGTGTACGACGTGGCCACGGGCGTACGCCTGGATCTGGCCGACGTACGCGGCAGGCCGGGGGAGGATGTGCGCCCGCTGTTCGACCAGCTCGCCGCGCGGCTGTTGAACCTCTCGGGCGCCCCCGTGGAACTCACGGCCGGGCTCGCCCGCCTGACAACCAGCTCCCTGGAAGGGTATCGCTCCTACCTCCAGGGCCTCCAGGAACTCAACGCCTGGAATCTCGGGGCCGCCAATCAGGCCTTCAGCCGGGCGATTGAGCTCGACACTACCTTCGGCCTCGCGTACTACAAGCTCTCCCTGACCCGGGGCTGGATCGCGGGGGCCGGGGATTCGATCGGGGCCGAGGCGATCCGCCAGGCGACCCGCTTCGGTGATCGGCTCGGCCCGCGCGACCGGGCCATGATTGGCGCGTATCGGAACTTCGTCGAGGGCGACTTCGCGCGCGGGCAGGCAGCCTATCGGGCACTGCTGGCCAGCGATTCGACCGACGCCGACGCATGGTACGGACTGGCTGACGTCATCTTCCACGACCCGGCCAGCACCCGCGAGCCGGCGCGACTCACCGGGTCGTTGCGGGCCTTCAAGCGCGCCATCGCGCTGGACCCCGACTACTACCTGGCCTTCGAGCACCTGGCGTCCATTTATCGCTGGGGAGCGCTGGACCAGCCATTCCTGGCGCTGCTACCCGGTGATTCGGTCGTCGCCACCAAGGCGGGCGGGGTCAGACCCGGTCTCGACTCCAGCAGACTCGCCCAGGCGATCCAGCGGGCTCGCGGGGAGGGGATCACCAGCGCCCGCGAATGGCTCGCCCATCAGCCTGACAATGTCCACGCCCAGAATGCCCTCATCCACGCCCTCTCGGCGGGTCATCAGTACGATGCGGCCCTCGCCGAAGTCGACCGCCTGACGCGCGAACCCGCGGGGCGGGGCCGCCCGGACCTGCCGTTCGTCCGGGCCCGGGTGTTGATCGAACAGGGAGAGGTGGTCGAAGCGGCCAAGTCGGTCGCCAAGGCGCTGGATACCACCAGGGCCGAGCAGTTCGACAGCGGGCGGTTGCCGTTTGAAACGGTTTCCGAGGTCGCCCAGGGGGCGAACGCCCTCGCCTATCTCGGAAAGGTGGACCTGGCTCGTCGCAATCTCGACCTGGTCGCGGCGTTGAGCGCCTCCTGGCGGCCAGATGTCCTGAGCTCGCAGGTGGTGGGCGACCGGACACTGTGGGGGCAGTTGCTCCAGGGTCATCTGTATACGGCGCTGGGCGCGCCCGCGATCCAGTTGCGTCCGATCTGGAACCAGGTGGCCGACAGCGCCCGCCGGGCGCCGAGGGCGGACCGCGGGCGGATCATGGGTTACGGTTGGGCAGCGGCGATGGGACTGTTCTTCCAGAATCCGCGCGATGCCACTCCACTGAACGAGCTGCAGGCGCTCGGAGGGGGTGCCACCCCGCCCGAGCTCGAGGCCCTCCTGGCGCTCGAACGCGGCGATTCGGTCGAAGCGAAACGGGTCCTGGAACTCCCTGACTCGGCCGCCGCCGACAGCGTCTACCTCAAGAGCCGGCCTCATTGGTGGGCATACAAACAGATGCTGGTGGCCCACGTCTGGCATGAGCTCGGCGACGAGGATCGAGCCCTCAGCGCGCTCAAGAGCTTCGAGCCGGGACAGTTCTCGTCCGACGGGTTTGATGTCCGGTGGCTGCTGGTGGGGCAGGCGCGGTTTCTGCGCGGCGAAATCTATGAAAAACAGGGCAGGCGCGACCTCGCCCGGAAGGAGTACCAGCAGGCCCTGGCGCAATGGGAGGACGCGGATTCGGTTCTCGAGCCGCTGATCGGCCGGCTCAAGGCCCGGCTGGCCGGCCTCGAGGGCACGGGCTGAGGGCTCGCCGAGTTAATAGCGCAAAGCCACACCTTCCCGTATCTTGTATGCGGCCGGATGCGATGGTCGCGGGTCGGGAAACCGGCTCGAGGAAAGTCCGAACTCCAACGGGTAGACTGCCAGGTAACACCTGGGCGCCGTAAGGCGACGGATAGGGCCACAGAAAACAAACCGCCCGGGGTGTGGCCAGGCCTTTTGCGAGGCCGAAACCCGCTCAGGGTAAGGGTGAAACGGTGGGGTAAGAGCCCACCGCGTCGCTGGTAACAGCGGCGGCACGGTAACCCCCAGTCGGAGCAAGGCCAAATAAGCGGCGAGGTGCGACCCGCACCGACCAGCCCGAGCGCAAGCGAGGGAAGCCGCGGGTAGGCTGCACGAGGCGGCCGGCGACGGCCGTCCCAGAGAGATGACCATCTGGATGGCCCGGGGAGACCCGGCGTCACCCAAACAGAACTCGGCTTACGGTCCGGCCAGGGGCCCTAATCCACTCGAGCGCAGTGATTTGCGCCCAGTGGACGCGGGCCCCTCCCGTCCCCGGGCGGCGTTTGATAGCTTATTGCCGGGGGCGCGGGCTGCCGGCTCCCGGGCCAACACGCAGGAACCGCGGCGATGTCACGCACCAGCGCATCTCAAGACAAAAACAAGCCGTATCCGGACGCCTGGGAGCAGGTGGCCGATCTCCGGGTTTTCCGGACCGATGCCAAGGACTGGGACCGTCTCGCCACCTGGCGGCAGGACATGCGGAAACGCGGCTGGAAGCTCCTCAAGGTCACCAGCGATGAAGTGGAACTGGTCGCAGTCTTCGGCAAGACCAAGACCGATCTCGATCACGTCAGCAGCTGAGCACCCTCCCCTGGACTCTCCCCTGTTGCAGCTGTCGTCCCAGACCCAGAGGCAGTCATGATGGTTCGTCGCTTCATCGGCGCCGCGCTCTGTTTCGGCGGGCTGGCCGCGTGGACGTCGCCGCCCGTATCGGCGCCACTGCGCTACCGCATTGAGGTCAGGACCAATGTCGTTCAGGACCTGACCGTGATCGGGCAGGGTGAACAGAAACAGGAGTTTTCGAACACCGGTTTCGTCACCGTGACCGCCAGCGACAGCGGCGGCGGCCAGGCGGTGACCCTGGTTCTGGACTCGCTGGTCGTGGGCGTGGGTTCGCCGATTCCGCCGGACGCCGCCAAGACCGCGGCCGGCACCGCATGGCATGGGTTCCGCGACCGGAGCGGTCGGGTCAAGGACCTCAAGGCGGAGAACGCCAATCCGGTCATCGGCGCGATCGAACCGGCCCTGCGGCAGCTGTTCCCGCCGATGAAGGCCAGCACCGGAGCGGGTCAGTCGTGGACCGACACGACCGACATGGACAACGAGGGGATCGCAGTACGCACGGTGACCAATTACGTGACGTCAGACGACTCCCTCGATGGGGCGAAAGTCATGCGGCTCGCCGGCGCGTTCAGCAGCGCCTTGTCGGGCCAGCACGCCGGCCCCCAGGGCCCGGTGAACATCGAGGGCACCGCTACCGGTACCAACACCTGGGTAGTCGGGCCGGACGGCGCCTGCCTTGCGGCCAATTCGCTGGCCAGCCAGAGCCTGTCGCTCACCGTCGCCCAGCTGCCGGCGCCGATCCCGGTGTCGGTGAAGACCGAGGCGACGGCGACTCTGCTCAAGTAGCCGCATGTCACTCCCTCACCGGGTCTCGTTGCTGCTGCTCGCCGCAGCCTGCTCCTCGGGCACCACCGCTTCCCGGCCACCGGCGCCGAGTCCCTCCCCGACCTCGTCCCAGCCGGCCATGGACCCCGTGCGTAACACGCCGGTCCCCGAGGGCGCGGTGCATTACCCGCGGCGTGGAGGCGCCGTAATGCGCTACGCCCTCGGGCGCCGCGACTCCTCGAACGTCACCATGCCCACGGGAGAGCAGCAGGTCCAGCTGCTCGGCCGCACCGCGTTCGTCACGGTGACCTGGGTGGCGGCCGATACCGCCACCCGGATCTCCGCCGCGATCGATTCGGTGATCCCGGACAGCGGGGTCAGCTTCGTCAAGGCGGCACTCGACAGCGCGCGGGGGACGCGGTGGTCGGCCATCAGGCTGCCGACTGGTCGCCTCACGGCCCTCACGGGAAGCCCGCGCTCAATGGTGGGAGATCAGGTCCGCGACGAGCTGCAGCTGCTGTTCCCCATCCTGCCGGTGGATGGCGCGCGGCCGGGTGCCGTGTGGAGCGACTCCATCACCGGGCCGGCACGGGTAAGCGCCTTCGAGGCCAACGAGACCGCCACGATCGCCAGTGAGGCAAGCAGCGGAGGGAGCGGCGGTGCGGTGGCAATCGCCACGGTTCGGACCCGCACCGCGAACAGCCAGGGCACCCAGTTCGGCCAGCCAATCACGGTGCACGCCACCGGGCGCGACACCCTGTCGTACCGCCTGGCCCAGGATGGCCGGGTCCTCTCCGTCTCCGGAGTGCGGTTCACCGACCTCGTCATCGACCTGCCCAGCATCGGCCAATCGGTGACCGCCCACGAAAGTTCCGCCTTCCAGATGATGTTCCTTCGCTGAAACCGCCGATGCGGCGCGCGGTCCTGGCCCTCGGCATCCTGGCGGGCGCATTCGTCTTCTGGCTCCTGGCAATCTGGCCGCCGCCGGTGTGGTACCGTACCCACTGGCCGGCCCGAACGGCGTTCATGGCCATGCGGCCCGCTCAGCCGTTTCATTACCGCCCGGTGCCACTCGATTCGATCGCCCCCGTGATGCAGGATGCGGTCATCATCGGGGAAGACAGCCGCTTCCTGTCCCACCGCGGGATCGACTACCTGGCCCTCGCCCAGGCGCTGGGCTATGGGCGACCGACGTTCACCTGGAGCGATCGGCGGCAACGCAGTGAGCTGCTCGCCATCCTTCCCCATGCCTGGAGCCGGCGCGACAAGCTGCGCGGCGCCAGCACCATCACCCAGCAGCTGGCGAAGAATCTGTACCTGTCCCCGTCCCGCAACCCGCTCCGCAAGGTGAAGGAAGCGGTGATCGCCTGGCGCCTCGAAGCCGCCGTCGGCAAGCGTCGGATCATGGAGCTCTATCTCAACATCGTCGAGCTCGGCCCGGGCGTGTGGGGAGTGCCGGCGGCAAGCGAGCTGTACTTCAGCCGGGACCCGCGCGACCTCTCCGCCGAGCAGGCCGCCGCCCTGGCAGGGTCGCTGCCGTTCCCGCTGCGCTCCAACCCGGCCCTTCGACCAGGGCGGATGCGTTGGCGGCAGGACCTGATTCTGAGGAGGATGCGCGGGGAGGAGGTGGACGTTCCCCATGTGGAGGAGGAACTCGAACCCGATTCGCTGCTGATCCCGGCCGACTCGCTGCCGCCGGTCGATTCGATGATCGAACCGCTCGATTCTCTCGCCCCGCCAGCGGACAGTCTGGCAGATCAATCGCCGGCCGACTCGGCCATCGCCGACGAGACGCCTGCCCTCCCAGCGGCGGCCGACTCCGGTTCCTGAGGGGTCCACCCGCCTGGCGGGATCGGACGATCAGGTCAGAGGATCTTCTTTCCGAAGGCCGACTGCACCAGTTCGACCGCAAACTCCGCCGAGCGATTACGGTCGTCCAGTATCGGGTTGACCTCGACCACCTCCAGCGACGTCATCACCCCCGCCGCTGCCAGCGATTCCATCACCAGGTGGGCCTCACGGTAGTCGAGACCTCCCTTGACCGGCGTGCCGACTCCCGGGGCCAGACTCGGATCCACCGCGTCGAGGTCGAAGCTCACGTGGAGGTAGTGGACGTTCTTGCTGACGTCCTTCAGCGCTTTCTCCACGACAGTGTGAATCCCGAGACGATCGACGTCGGCCATGGTGTACACGTGGATGCCGAGACGCCGGAGATGGGCCCGTTCTCCCTCGTCCACGCTGCGGATCCCCACCAGAGCCACGTTCTCGGGGTTCACCTTTCGCGACCGCCCGCCGATGGCGCCGAGCGCCCTGGGGCCGAGCCCGAGCAGGGCGGCGAGGGGCATGCCGTGAACGTTCCCCGAGGGCGAGGTCGCCGGGGTGTTGATGTCACTGTGGGCGTCGACCCACAGCACGCCGACGTTCTTCCCGCGGGTCCTGGCGTGGGCGACGATCCCCGACACGGTGCCGGCCGCGATCGAGTGATCGCCACCGAGCACCAGCGGAAAGTGGCCCCGGCGAATGACCCGCCGGACCTTGTCGGCCAGAAGGCGGTTGGCGTGCGTGATCTCGGTGAGGTAGCGCGCGTGCGGATCGCCGACCCGGAGCTGCTCCATGTTGCGGAGGTCGACATCCCCCTCGTCAACAACCGTGTGGCCCAGCGCCCGGAGCTCGCGCCCCAGGCCGGCGATCCGGATGGCCGATGGTCCCATGTCGACCCCGCGCCGACCAGCCCCGAGATCCATGGGAACGCCGATGACATGGATGGTCTTGCGGAGGTGGCGGGGCGGCATACGAGGTGAGAGGGCTGAGTGGGAGGATTGGGGGATTGAGAGATTTGGGGACTGAGAGATTTGGGGATTGGGGGATTGAGGATAGGGAAGTGGCGGAGTGGGGGAGTGGAGCCGTCGAGCGCGCATCGACAACCAAGCCCAGTTCTTCAATCCTCCAATCCTCAATCCCCCAATCCCAAATCTCTCAATCCCCTGTTCTCAATCCACCAGCCGGAGCGGCATGACGAGCGTGAGATACGCCGCCGGATCGTTCCAACCGACCGGCTCGCAGGTGGCGGCGCGTTCCGGCGCCTTGAAGGTCAGCCGCACCTCATCGGTGGGCATGAACTTGAGGATCTCGAGCAGATAGGCGGCGTTGAAGCCGATCTCCAGCGTCTCGCCCTCGTAGCCGACCGAGAGCTCCTCCTGCGCTTCGCCCAGGTCGGGAGTCTGCACCGACAGCTTGCAGGATCCGTTGGCGAGCGCCATCCGGATCCGGTGGGTCTGGTCGCTGGCCACGATGCTCATGCGGCGCAGCGCCGCGGCCAGGGCGGCCTTGTCCGCGGTCATGACCTTGTCGTTCTCGCGCGGGATCACCTGCTCGTAGTTGGGGTACGGCCCTTCGATCAGCCGGGTGAACACCTGGGTCGTGGCCGAGCGAAAACCGAGGTGATTCTCGCTGCGGGCGATCTCCAGCTCGTCCTGATCGGCGAACAGCCGCCGGATCTGGTCGAGCGCCTTGGGTGGCACGATCAGGTCGGCCTGACCCTTGCCGATGCCCGCCGTCACCGGCACGTCCATGCGTGCCAGGCGATGACCGTTGGTGGCCACCATGCGCATGCGCTCGGGTCGCAGTTCCCACAGCACGCCGTTGAGAATGGGACGGCTCTCCTCGGTGCTGGCCGCGAAGGCCACGTGCGAAACCAGCCGCTGCACGTCGCCGGCTTTCGATCGCCAGGCGGCGTCGAACTTCACCGCAGGAAAGGCGGGGAACTCCTCCCGGGGAAGGCCGAGCAGCCGAAACCTGGCGCGGCCACACTCGATCGTCACCCGCTGCTCGCCCGAACTGGTCAGACGGATCGCCGCGCTCGGCAGCTCGCGCACGATCTCCGACAGCTTCCTGGCCGGCAGGGTGATGGCACCCTCCTGATCCACCGAGGCCGGCACCGTGGTGCTGACCGCGATGTCCAGGTCGGTGCCGGACAGCCGGAGCCCGTCACCGGTCGCTTCGAGCAGGACGTTCGAGAGGACCGGGAGCGTCGTCTTGGTGGGGATCGAGGCGCTGACCGCCTGCAGTCCTTCCTGGAACTGCTCCCGCGTGATGGTGAACTTCATCCCGTCCTCTAGGTGCAAGAAAGAACTACTACTTCTCCAGTTACTTAACCTAGTCGTAGTAGTAGAGGGTCTGGACATGTGGACGAACCGGCCAACCCCATGATCCGTCCAGTCTTTCCCTCTTTACCGCTGTGGACGCTGTGTGGAGGCCGGGGATCGGCTGGGGGAGACTCGGGCGTCCAGCCGCCGCTTCAACATCCACCAACATGTCCGTGGGTAACTACTGTGCAATCAACTCGGACCTCGCACTCTCGATGCGTTCGCGGAAACCGCGATCCCGGGACATCTGGCGCTGGACCTTGTCCACGCTGTGAATCACCGTCGAATGATCCCGGCCGCCGAACGCCTGGCCGATCTCGATCAGCTGCATCTGCAGGATGTCGCGCGCGAGATACATGGCGATCTGGCGCGGGACGATCAGGGTCTTGATCCGCGCCTTGGAGCGAAGCCGCTCGGCAGTGACTCCCCACCGTCGCGCCACCACGTCCTGAATCCGGTCGATGGTCGGCAGGGTCCTGGGCGCGCTGGCGAGGTCGTCGCCGGGGCGGATCTTGTCGGCCAGCGCCTCGCGGGCCAGCTCGATCGAGACCTCGCGGTGCTTGAGCGAGGCGAAGAGGAGCAGCTTGATGATGCAGCCCTCGAGCTCGCGCACGTTCGACCGCACGTGCTCGGCGATGAACCGGAGCACGTCGTCTGGGATGGTCATCTCGAGGTGATCCTGTTCCTGCTTCTTGCGCAGGATCGCGATCCGATGCTCGAGATCCGGCTGGCCGATATCGGCGACCATCCCCCACTCGAACCGGCTCACCAGCCGGGCCTCGAGGCCGGGGATCTCCTTGGGGGGCCGGTCCGAGGTGAGCACGATCTGCTTCCCGGCCTCGTACAGGGCGTTGAAGGTATGGAAGAACTCCTCCTGGGTGGCTTCCTTGCCTTCGAGGAAATGAACGTCGTCCACCAGGAAGAGGTCGACGTCGTGCCGGTAGCGCTTGCGGAGCTCCGGCATGGTCCGCCGGGAGATGCCCTCGATGACTTCGTTGATGAACTGCTCGGCGCTGACGTACAGCACCCGCGTTCCGGGACCGCGCCGGAGCATGGCGTGCGCGATGGCCTGCATCAGGTGGGTCTTGCCCAGACCGGTCGCGCCGTAGATGAACAGGGGGTTGTAGGTCTTGCCCGGCGCCTCCACGGCCGCGTGGGCGGCAGCGGCGGCGAGCTGGTTCGACTTGCCGATCACGAACGTCTCGAAGGTGTAGCGTTCGTTGAGCGGCTGATTGCTGGGGTTGGACTGCGGCTGGCTCGCCTGCCCCGGCGCCGAAGGGCTCACGAAGAAGTCCATCTGGGGCCGGCGCTGGCGGTCTTCCTGGACGCGAAACGTCACCGTCAGCGACTTGCCAGCCACGGATTCGGCGATCCGGGACAGCAGGGCGCCGTGGTTGGTCTCATTCCACTTGGCGGCGAATTCGTCCGGCGCGGCCACAACGAGACGGTCGTCTTCCAGCGCGACCGCCTCGGTGGGCTCTAGCCAGGCACGAAGCACCTTGTCGGGAAGCTGACGACCGGCCTCATCGAGGATGCGCTTCCAGACATCTTTAGCGGACTGCTGCATGCGGAGTCAGGATGGTAGGGCGTTCGCAAGGGCAGCCGATTGTACGGGCCGGTTGTGGAAAAGTCAACCTTGACCCCGGCGGGGGTGGATGGATAGGTTTGCGGGCTCATTTGGGGAGATCTCTCGATGAATCCGTCGTATCGTCCGCGCAACAAGCGGCGCATCGCCAAGCATGGTTTCCGGGCCCGGATGGCAACCCGGTGGGGTCGGGAGACGCTGTCGCGACGGCGCAAGAAGGGCCGCAAGCGGCTGACGGTCAGCATCGGCTCGAAGCACGGGAGCCGCTGACGGCGAGCGAGCGGCGGCCGCGGTCCAGCCGCCTCGCGCGTCAAGTCGACCGCACCCGATGTCTCGAAACGGGCCGGCGGCGGCGGTCGCGGTTTCTGGAATGCATCTGGACGGACAACCGAACGGGCCACCCACGGATGGGACTGATCGTACCGCGGTTCCAGTCCACCGCGGTGGCCCGCAATCGTTTGCGCCGCAGGATCGCCGAGATCTGGCGCCGGGAGATCCAGGGCCGTCAGGGCCAGCGGGATCTTGTGATACGGGCCCGAAAAGAAGCCTACGGGGCGACGTTCGTGGAGCTGAGAGCGGATCTGCTGGCGTGGGTCGAGAGCCTGTGACACCAGGGCCCGGGGCCCAGGGCCCGGGGCCCAGCAACGTGAATGACTCGGCCGATGCCGATGGTCGGTCGCAACCGTGGGCCCCGGGCCCCGGGCTCTCGGCCCTGTTCCCCAGACCCCGGTCGCTCCTTGGCTGGGTGCTGGCCCCCGCGACCTGGCTGCTGATCGCCGTGGTTCGGTTGTACCAGTTGCTCATTTCTCCCGGCCTGCCACCGAGTTGTCGATTCGCCCCCAGCTGCTCGCAGTACGCGCTCGAGGCATTGTGTCGCCATGGCGCGCTCAAGGGTGGCTGGCTGGGCGCCCGGCGCCTCGCTCGATGCCATCCGTGGCATCCGGGCGGGTACGATCCGGTTCCCTGACCCCGGGCCCTGAGGCCAATGGATCGTCGAGTAATCTGGGCGATTGCGCTGATGATGGTCATCGCCGTCGCGCCGTCCTTCTTCCTGAAACCCCCTCCGAAGACCGGCGGCCGGACGACCGGCCGGGCGGACAGTGCGTCGGTCACCCCGCCACCCGCCCCGGCCGTCCAGCCTGACACGGCTTTGCCCGCGCTCGAGCGACCCACCGCCGAGCCGGCGCGTCGCCAGCCGGCCGAGACCATCGCGGTCACCTCTCCGCTGTATCGCTACGACATCTCGACTCGGGGCGGCGGCATCGTGCAGGCGTCGCTCCTCCGCTACCGGGCGCTCAACCCCGAGGACCGGAACGAGCCGGTGCGCCTGCTCCACGACGGCGCCCCCCTTCACCAACTCGCCGTGGTGGTCGGCACGGACACCCTGCAGCTCGCCCAATGGGACTTTACTCCTTCGGCGCGACGGCTCGAGGTCGGGACCGAGAGTGCGCTCAGCCTCAGCGCGCAGCGAGGCGGCGTATCGGTCGAGCTGAGCTACGGTTTCCGCCCGGAGGACTACCAGATCGTCGTGACCGGGCGAATCACCGGCCTCGGGCCGGTGGGGGGGCACCTGCTGGTGGGCATGGGAGAGGGCATTCGCCAGACCGAGTCCGATTCGGCGGGGAACTACTACAGCTATGCCGTGGTCACCAAGACAACCGAATCGAAGTCCCATTCGTTCTCGAAGTTCGAGCCGGGGCGGCCCGAGACGCTGGAAGGCCCGTTCGACTGGGCGGCGGTCAAGTCGAAGTATTTCGTGACCGCGCTGCTTGCGATGGATACCAGCTCCAGCCAGATCAGCGGGGTCCGCGTGGAAGCCCGTGCCCATCCGACCGGGAAGGAGGTCAGCCGGGTCGCCACGACCTTCGGGGTGCCGGTGCCGCCGACCGGGGTGTTCGCCTATAGCCTGTACGCGGGGGCCATGGAGTATCCCCGACTGCGCGCGATCGGCCACGACTTCTACGATATCAATCCGTACGGCTGGCCTGGCTTCCGCACGATGATCCGTCCGATCGCCGTGGCCGCGCGAGGGTTGCTCGTGTGGATGCACGAGCGGCTCGACCTGGCCTACGGGATGGTGCTGGTGCTGTTCGGGGTGATGATCCGGATCGTACTCTGGCCGCTCAACCAGAAGGGCATGCGGGCCAGCATCCGGATGCAGGCGCTGCAACCCGAGATGCAGAAGATCCAGGAACGGCACAAGGAAGACCCTCAGCGGCTGCAGCGCGAGATGATGTCGCTGTACAAACGCGAGAAGGTCAATCCGTTCAGCGGCTGCTGGCCGATGCTGCTGCCCTGGCCGGTGTTGCTGGCGCTGTTCTTCGTGCTCTCGAACACCATCGAGCTCCGGGGGCAGTCCTTCATCTGGCTGCCGGACCTGTCGCTCAAGGATCCGCTGTACATCATCCCGGTGCTGATGGGTGCCTCGATGTTCGCGGTGACCAAGGTGGGTATGCTGGGCATCCCGCCGAACCCGCAATCCAAGATGCTGCTGTACTTCATGCCGGTGATGATGACGGTCCTGTTCATCAACTTCGCCTCGGGGCTGAATCTCTATTATTTCGTCCAGAACGTCGTGAGCATCCCGCAGCAATGGTTGCTGGCACAGGAACGGATCCGGGCGAAGTTGCCGGCGCCGCCGCCGCCGCCGCCGCCGAAGCAGAAGGCGGCAAAGTAGGGCGGGGGACGATGGGTCAGGCGTTGGGCGTTGAGGCGTCAGGCGTCAAGCGACCGGCGACAAGGCGATGGTTGCTTAGATTCCGGCTAGCAGCTGCCTCAACGCCTGACGCCTCAACGCCTGACGCCTGACGCCTGACATGCTCACCGACCCGATCGTCGCGCTCGCCACGCCCCCCGGACGTTCCGCCCTCGCGGTCGTCCGGGTGAGCGGAAAGGGCGCATTTGCCATTGCGGCCCGGATCGTGGCCGGGTTCCGGGGGGAGCCGGCTCGTCAGGCGCGACTGGCATCCTTCCGTGACGCGCAGGGACTGCTCATCGATCGCGGGCTGTACACCGCGTTCGCGGGCCCGCGGAGCGCCACCGGAGAGGACGTCGTGGAGTTCTCCTGTCACGGCGGCCACCAGGTACCGGGCCGACTGGTCGCGGCGCTGGAAGCGGCGGGAGCGCGGCCGGCTCAACCCGGCGAGTTCACCCGTCGCGCCGTGATGAACGGCAAGCTCGATCTGCTGCAGGCGGAAGCGCTGGGCGACCTGATCGATGCCGAGGTCCCGGCCCAGGCCCGCGCGGCCCTGGCGCAACTCGAAGGCGGACTTTCCCGCCGCATCGACGCGCTACGGGCCGGGCTGGTCGAGCTGCTGGCGATGCTGGCCTACGAGGTGGACTTCCCGGGCGAGGACGACGGACCAATTCCGCGTGATCGGGTTGACGCCCGGCGCTCGGAGGTGGTGGCCCAGGTCGATCGGCTCCTGGCGACCGCCCCGCTTGCCGACCGGGTCCGCCGGGGCGCGCTGGTGGTGCTGGCGGGGCCGCCCAACGTGGGAAAGTCGTCCCTGTTCAACGCGCTGTTAGGCAACGATCGGGCGCTGGTGACCGAGCTCCCGGGCACCACCCGGGATGCGATCGAGGCCCAGGCCGATTTTCTCGGCTGGCCGGTCCGCTTGGTGGATACCGCGGGGCTGGGCGAAACCAGCGATCGGATCGATGCCCTGGGTCAGGCGATGAGCCTCCGCTACCTGGACGCCGCCGATCTGGTAGTGGAGTGCGGCGACGGCCGACCCGGCTCGGCGGCTCTGCGGCTCGATGGCTCGACGCTGGCGGTGCGCACCAAGGCCGACCTCGGGTACGATGCCGCGGGACTGGCGGTTTCCGCCCTGACCGGCCAGGGCCTCGATGGGTTGAGACGGGCGATCGTCGAGCGGCTGTTCGATGACGGCGCGGCGCTCGCCGATCTCGAGCCGATGCTCACCCGCGAGCGGCACCGGGTGGCGCTGGCGCGCGCCCGCGAGGCCCTGGCTGGCGCCGGCCCTCATCTCGCGGCCACCGGCGACCCGGTACTGGCCGCGCATCACGTTCAGGAAGCGGTGCGGGCGCTCGATATCCTGGTGGGCGCGGTCGACGTGGAGGAAATCCTGGACCGGGTATTTGCCACGTTCTGCGTAGGGAAGTAACGACCGTACTCCGCGGCGTGTATCTTCGTGCCATGCAGCTCTCGGCCCTGAACGTCTATCCCGTGAAGTCGTGCGCCGGTATCGCCGTCGACGCCTGGGACGTGGATCACCTCGGGCTGCGCTACGATCGGCGCTGGATGCTGGTGACCCCGCGCGGGGTGTTCCTCACCCAGCGGGAAATCCCCGCCCTGGCGCTGGTCCGACCGGCCATCCGGCCGCCGCACCTGGTGCTCAACTCGCCGGGGCACCCGGAGCTGCTGACCGCGCTGGCACCGATGGGCGGGCGGCGGGTTGCGACCCGGGTCTGGAACGACCCGCTGTCCGTGGTGGCCCCGGATCACAAGGCGGATGCCTGGTTCAGCAACGTCCTGGGCGGCGAGTGCCTGCTGGTGTATTTCCCCGACGCGTTGGTGCGCGAGGTGAACCGGGAGTTCGCCCCACGTGGGGGGCGAACCGGATTCTCGGACGGATTTCCCATCCTGCTCCTCGGCGAAGCGTCGCTGGCCGACCTCAACGCCCGGCTCATGGTACCGCTCCCGATGAACCGGTTCCGCCCCAACCTCGTGGTCGCGGGCTCCCCACCCTTCGCCGAGGATGGGTGGCGGAGCCTCGAGGTAGGCGGCATTCCGATGGAGGTGGTGAAACCCTGTGCCCGATGCATCACGACCACCACCGACCAGGCGCGCGGCCGGCGCGACGGAGACGAACCGCTGCGCACTCTTGCGACCTTCCGGCGCTCGGATGGCAAGGTGATGTTCGGGCAGAACGTAGTGCATTACGGAACCGGCCAGCTGCGAGTCGGGGATGTGGTCAGTACCGAGTACCGAGTACCGGGTACCTAGTCCCTCGTCCCAACCGACTCCGTACTCCAACTCCCATGGCAATCACGCTGCTTGGCGTCCCGTACGATGCGAGCTCATCCTACCAGCGCGGCTCGGCCAATGGGCCGGCAGCGATCCGGGCCGCTCTCCGATCCGAGTCGTCCAACACCTGGAACGAGGACATCGTGGACGTGGCCCCGCTGCTGGAGGATGCGGGGGACCTGGCTTTCGACGGGACCTCGGACCCGCGAGGAATAATCGAAGCGAAGGCCACGGCGCTGGTCGCGAGGGGGGCGCGGCCGATCTTCCTGGGCGGCGACCACTCGATCACCTGGCCGCTGGTGCGCGGCGTCCGGCCGGCATTGCCGCGACTCACGATCATGCATCTCGACGCCCACCCCGATCTCTACGATGAGTTCGGGGGCGACCGGTTCTCGCACGCCTGCCCGTTCGCGCGCATCATGGAGGCGGGCCTGGCCGAGCGGCTCATTCAGGTTGGCGTTCGGACAACGAACGCCCATCAGAAGGAGCAGGCCCGCCGGTTCGGCGTGGAAGTGACCGCCATGCGCGCCGGTCTCGAGGCAATGGTGACTGCCGCGCGCCGGCTGGAGGGGCCCGTTTATCTGTCGGTCGATCTCGATGTGCTCGATCCGGCGTTTGCCACGGGTCTCAGCCACCCCGAACCCGGCGGACTGAGTACGAGAGAGCTGCTGACCGTCGTCCAGGCGATCCCGCGCGGCCGGCTGGTCGCGGCGGACGTGGTGGAACTCAACCCGGCGAACGACCTGCGTGATCTCACCGCCCGGGTGGCGGGGAAGGTGGTGAAGGAGATTGTGGGGAGGATGGAGGATGGGGGCGGTGTCGAGAAGTGAGAAGTAAGCAGTGAGAAGTGCGTCAGGAGCCCCGATTACCACCTCACTACCTTTGACTTCTCACTTCTCACTTCTCACTTCTCACTTCCCCGCTCTCCGGCGGGGCCATGCCGGCCTTATGACTGCCGTCGCAGAACGGCTTCGTCAGGGACTTGCCGCAGCCGCAGAACTTGACGATGCCGGGGTGCTTGCCGGGTGGAACCGGGACGGCGTTGCCGTCCTCATCGCGAACCTCGACGGCGCCTTCGACAATGATGGTGCCGCGCTTCCTGAACATGATCTTCGCCGGCTCGGTCACGCCGACTGCACCCCGCGGGCGATCTCCTCGGCTGCCTGACACTCCTGGGCGGTGGCCCGGAGGGCTGCTGCAATGCCCCGGTCCTGCACCAGGGCTTCCGTCATCCGGTGTCCGAGATAGTATCCCGATCGCTCGGGGAGAACCCGACCGCCGACCAGGCGAGCGGACGGGCTCATTCCGCCGGAGAGGTAACGCAGCCGGAGGCCGATCCCGCGGCCCTCGAGTTCCGGCTCGACTACCCGGCGCAGGAACGCCTCCAGTTCACGGAGGCGGCGGTACTGGCGTCGCGGATAGCCGAAGTAGTTGGCTGGGTCGAGGCCCGGTGCGACCGCCTGGGCGGCGTGCACCGCGAGCCCTTCGTTCACCAGCAACTCGCGCAGGGTGGCCCGACTGCCCGTCACCCAATAGTCATAGTACCCGCCCAGGTCGGCTACCAGCCGCTTGAGCTCGCTTTGGCTCGACGGGCTGGTGTAGCGCACGCAATGCGCCAGCTCGTGCCCGACCCAGGGTGGAATGAGTTCGGGCGGGAGTCCCAGGCCGTAGGTTTCGGGGTTGGCGCGGCCGGTGAAGTGCTCGAGGCAGATGAACGCGACCCCACGCCCGCCGACGACCAGCTCGCCCGCGTTGGCCCCGCCCATCCCTACCATCAGATAGACATCCGTCGGCCGATCGACCTGAAGCAGGTCTTCGGCCTGCGCGATGGCGTCCTCGACAATCCCCTCGACATCGATGGCCGCGAGCAACTCGTGGAGATCGGAGCGATCGGCGCGGAGCGCGTGCGCGATCACCGCCGGTGCCTGGGGACTCTCGAGGTCCAGCACGAAGTTGTGCCAGTAGGCCGAGAGGACCGCGCGATGTGCGGTGAGATACTTCTCGAACGCCGCCTCGCGGTCAGGGGCTTGAAGCACGGCGAGGAATTCGGGCACGAGGTTGATCAGCACGTGGCGGAATATCGGAGGTTCGTCACGCCGCGCAAGCCCTCGCGCGCGGTGGTCGTTGCGTTCGCTGGCTTGACAGTGTGCGCGACTCGCGTCACCAGTTGCGTGACTGACACAGTCGTGGTTCGGGCGGCAGCTTGACAACCGATCAGCGACTTCCAAGTGCCCGAGCCGCAGCCACGTGTGTCCGACCTGCGCCAAAAAAAAACGCGGTTCCGGGCTCATCCAGTTGCGTGTCACCGGACGGGAGCGGGCATTGGCGCGGCCAGCGCCCGGGCAACCTCGACATTGGCGCGAGTGTACCCCGTCCCCGGACGGAAGATCCCCCGGACGGAAACTCACGGCCGCGGCCCGCCTCATCCAGGCAGAACGCGGACCACGGCCAGCTTGTTCTCGGGCTGAAGGAGCTGCCCGGGCTGGCTTTGAGGTCAGCCAGGCAGGCCTGCCAGGCGGGACAGCGATCGTCGCAGGTTGGACCGGGCCCGGTCCTCGAACCGCTCCCTGAGGTGTTCCGTGAAGTAGACCGCCGGCCGATTCAGGAACTGCACGAGGATCCCGGCGCGGGTCTGACGGAATACCGATTCGGGCACCCAGGCGTACTCCCGCCGGATCTGGGCCTCGTACTCATCGAACCTTGGCTCGGGCGCAGCCAGGATCGCCAAGTCGACGTCCACGATCAGGGCCTGGTCGCCCGCTGCCGGCACGGTGTCGTGCCGGGTGGCCAGGATCAGTTCGTGGACCCGGTGGACCAGATCGGCGCCGGCACGGCAGGCGAGCAGCGTCTGGCTGGCCAACGCGGCGCTTCGGACTTCGTTGTCGGCCGCGTGCGTGTCGTAGACCGCATCGTGAAACCAGAGCCCAACCATGAGCTCGCCCGGACGGTCACTGTGGGAGACTACTTCGTCAAAGAGTCGGAAACATTCTTCGAGGTGCTGCAGGGTGTGATAGGCCCGATGGGCCTCGCCGTACCGTTCGACCAGATCGTCAAAGACGCCGGGCAGCGGAGGGCCGATGTTCAGCCGCTGCCATGCTCCGAACCAGTACGCCGTCAGCCCCACCGAGGATCCAATCCCGGTCGTCCCGGCATCCGCGGACAAGGGAATGCATTGGCTTCCAGCACGATGGGCGAGCTGATTCTGAGGAGTCCGCGGATTTGGCGGCAGGTCATCGGGAGGTGAGGTCGCCGGAATTGTATCCGGCGTTCTGCGGGTGAGCAAGCACCGGCGCCGGAAGCAGCGAGCGCCGGGGCGGGCTTCAGCGTCGCGGTGGCGGTCGGCGACTGACTCATCCCGGAGGCGTGGACGGTGGGGCGATCTTGCGACAAGACGATGGAAAGGGTAGAAAGGTGACCAGGAGCGGTGGCTGGATTGGGTGGTCCGCGGCCCCGGGGCGACCATCACCGACCGCGACCCGACAATCCTGCGTTCCTGGTGACCCTGCGACTTCCCGATCCGAGGTGACATCATGACGGTGACTCGAGCGAGCCTCGTTGCTGCAGCCCTGGCCCTTGGGGCGGCCTGCGGAGGCGGCGGAGGCGGAGGAGGCAATCCCAATCCCACCATCGCCGAGTGGACCGTCATGGTCTATCTCGCCGCGGACAATAACCTGGCCGTGCAGGGAATCCTCGATCTCGACGAAATGGAAGACGCCGGGGTCGACAGCCGGGTGAATGTGGTGGCCCAGGCCGAATACAGTCCCAGTGCGCTGGCGCAGTACCAGTGTACCGCGGCCTGTTTCAACCGGCCCAACTTCAACACCTTCCGGTACGCCATCACCCAGGGCGGGGGCAGTGCCCAGAACGGTCCGGATCGGGGGCCGGTGCAGGACATCGGGAACGTCGACATGACCGACCCCAACACGCTCAAGGCGTTCATCGGCTGGGCCAAGCAGAACTATCCCGCGAACCACTACCTGCTGGTGCTGTGGAATCACGGTGGCGGGTACACCGGTCTCATTCAGGACGAGACCAGCTCGGGCAGCGGGCTCATGTCGGTGGACGACCTGAAGACCGCGCTGACAGGCGTGGGTCCGATCGACGTGGTGGATTTCGACATGTGCCTGATGGCAGGGTACGAGACGCTGGCGAAGATCCAGGGGCTGGCCGATTTCGCCGTGTTCTCGGAGGAGGTGGTGCCGGGCGAGGGCAACCCCTACACCCCGATCGTGAACGGCCTGCAAGCCAACCCCGCCGCCGACGGCCGGGCCGTAGCGACGATGATCGTGAACCAGTTCCACGCCGCGTACACCGCGGCCAACGACAAGGCCTCGACCACCCGCTCGGCCTACGATCTGGCCGGCTTCGCGGCCTTCGACCAGGCGTTGGGCAATTTCGCCACGGCGCTCACCAATGCCATTCCCGCGGAGGCGGCCAACATCCGAACGGCAGCCGCGAGCAGCCAGAAGTACTCATATTCGGAACTGACCGACGTCGTCAATTTTCTCGATTCGCTCGCCGCCCGCGTGAATGACGTCGCGGTCCAGACCCAGATCACCGCCCTCAAGGGCCAGGCGACGGCCGGGACCTTCCGGATTATCCACCAGCGCCGCAACGGCGCCGGCAGCGGCCAGCAGGCGGCGTCCGACGTGCTGCGCTCCACCGGGCTCAACCTGGTCATGCCGAGCGGTCAGGGGACCGATGTCTTCAACGCGAGTGGGACCAGGAGCCTCGCCGCCTATCAGGCGCTGTATCCGGGCAGGCCGTGGACGAACTTTCTGACGACCTGGGTGACGGGGCAGGGCCAGGTCCCGACCCAGGTCGTGGATCAGGGCGACCAGACCCGGCTCGAGACCTACCTGGTGTGGGACGCGAACGCCATTGCGGCCGGCGCCGATGTCGATTTCTGGGTGCTCGAGCCGAACGGCTACATCTACATTCCGGCGTTCGGCAGCGTTTCGCCTAACGGCACGCTGTCGAACGACTCCTACCAGGACCGCGTCAACTTCGAGGGCTACCTGACCAACCGGATCATTCAGGTAGGCGAGTACCGGATCTACGCTAACCTGTGGATTGATCCCCAGGACTTTCAACCACTCTATGACCTGGCGTACCGGTACGACCAGAACGCCGCGCTCCAGCTGCTGTTCGGTGCCGGCAGCCAGCCCACGCTCTCGCTGGCTACGTCGTGGCTCAACGATCCCACTCCGACCCTGGCCGAAGTCGAGGCCGGGGCCTACACCGATCTGCAGTACGTGGCGATCGCCACCTTCCCAGCCCCGCCGGCGCCGGCGCCTTTCCTTCGGCAACCCGGTGTGCCGTTTGCCGCGGTGCCCAACGCCGATCGCCCGCACGTGACGGCGGCTCAGATGGCCACGCTCAGGCGGCTGGCAGCCGATCGGGCGCGAACCGGGCGGACGCCGGACAGCCGGCGGTTTGGTGAGCCCATGCCCTTCACGCGCGGAGCCCGCTGATGCACACCGCTCTCTGCGTCGCACTGCTGCTCGCGGCCAGCACCGCCTGTCAGCCCAGGAATCAGAGCACGCCGGCGCCCGTCGGGGGCGATCCCGAGATCGCGACCGTGCACGAGGTTCTGACCGACGGGAGCCTGGTCGGGCGCACCGTCGCGGTCACCGGCACATGTCTGGGCTATTCCACGCCGACGATCGCCAAGGGGTCGCCACCGCTGACGAGGAGCGACTGGCAGCTGGAGGATCAGGGCGAGGCGGTGTGGGTGAGCGGCCCGATGCCCTCAGGCTGCTCGGCGACCGAGCCGGCGTCCGCGCGCGGGACCATCACCGCCACAGTCGGTCAGGACACCTTGCCTGGCCTGGGAGGACAGCCGGCAACCGTGCGGCAGTATCTCATGCGATCCTGACGATCAGCGGAAACCTCGCGGAGGGTTGTGGCCGCCGCCGCCGCGCGCCGGCGATCCGACGGCGCGCGATCCTCGGGCTAGTACTTTCCAGTCCCGGGCGTGCTGAGATCGCTGGTCGCGGTGTCCTCGCGGACTGGAGCCGGGTCCATGTAACGCAGCGAGTCCTGGTACGTGGCCGAATCCCGGCTCATTTCCGGACTGCCTTCCGCGCCCATCCCCTCCCTGCGTTCCTGCCCTGCGCCGCATCCGGCCGCCAGGACGGCGACGAGGCCCGCCAGAATCATCTGCGCCCGTTTCATTTGTACGACCCTCATCGAAGATGTCCATCAACCAACTCGATGGCCGAACCTACGGCATGATCAGCGGCGCAGATGTGACTGCTGTTACTGGCGCATTTCCGTTCACGGGCGTGAGGGCATGAAAAAGACCTCGGGCGGTGGCCCGAGGCGAGCATCGGCGTGAGACGCCGCCCTGGTCTAGTTCAGATCCCGCTGCTTCCGCTTGGACACCTCATCGAGAAAACGCTTTTCCTCCGGGGTCAGGCTCTCGATCCCCGTGGCGCTGATCTTGTCGAGCACCCGGTCCAGCTCGGCCGTGACCGGATCCGCCCCCGGCCGCGGGGTCAGCGGCCGCACCGCCTGCGAGGCCCGGGGCTCCTGTTCCCGGTTGGAGGCGGTTTGCTGCGCCATGAGGACCCGTTCCGGCTGCTGCCTAGGGAGCGGGGCTGGCCGGCGGCGGGAGATCGTCTGGAACTTGAAGAACAGCCAGCCCGCCAGCATCCCGCCCAGATGGGCCTCCCGGGCGACACCGTCCGATCCGAACGAGGCGAATACCAGGTTCACGACCGCCAGGCCGATGACCAGTGTCTTGGCCCGGATAGGGAACGGAAATGGAAAGAACAGGATCTCCGCGTCCGGCCAGTACATGGCGAACGCCACCGCCACGCCAAGGACGGCGCCGGACGCCCCGATGATGGGGGCCTGGTGGCTTACCGTGCTGAGCAGCAGCGAGAACAGGGCTGCCCCGACTCCGCAAAAGACGTAGTACAGCAGGAAGGGGCGTGACCCCATGCGGCCCTCTACCGCCGTGCCGAACAGGTAGAGGCCGAGCATGTTGGTCAGCAGATGGATGATGCCGCCGTGGACCAGGAGATAGGTGACGGCGCCCCACGGCTGGGACGCGAACCGGCTGGGGTCCATGGCCAGGCCCAGCAGGACCCCTTGGGATGTAAACACCGTTTCCAGCAGCAACTGAGCCACCGCCGTGATAGCAATCAGGCGGGCGACCCAGGGGGTCAGACGCGGAAAGGTCGGGCTGGTGCTGAAGGCCATTGAGGTCCCAACTACTTTAACCCTAAGGGTTTCCCTATTGTTCCACCGGCACCAGCCCGGCGGGCGGTGTGGCAGATCCGGTCACAAAGAGCAGCAAAGTCGATGCCTGCCGCCCGGCCCGACTTGGGCAGGAGGCTCATCGCGGTGAGACCGGGAAGGGTGTTCGCCTCTAAACAGAGCAGCCGCCCCTCGGGTGTCAAGCGAAAATCGATGCGTGAGTACCCCCCCAGCTTGAGCGCCCGGTGGGCCAGCACCCCCAGCCGCTGGCACTCGGCGGCCACCGCGTCTGGAACATCCGCCGGGAAGATCTCCTGGGACATTCCGGGCGTGTACTTGCACTCGTAGTCGAAGACCTCGTGGCGGGGGATGATTTCGCCGACCGCGAGCGGCTTTTCCTCGAGGATGCCAACGGTCAACTCGCGGCCGGGGGCGAACGCCTCGACCATCACCTCATCGTCGAACTCGCCGGCGTACCAGACCGCGCGATCGAAGTCCTCCGGCCGCTTGACCACGGTGAGACCAACGCTGGACCCCTGCTTGGACGGTTTCACGACCACCGGCCAGCCCAACCGTTTCCCCGCCTGGCCAGCGGTCACCGGCGCCATCACCCAGTCGGGCGTCGGCACGCCGGCATCGCGGAACAGGCGCTTCGAAACGTCCTTGTCCATGGCGATCCCGCTGGCGATGGGTCCGCTGCCGGTGTAGGGGATTCCGATGGTCTCGAGGATGGTCTGGATCGTCCCATCCTCGCCGCGCCCACCATGTAGGACGAGGAAGATGACGTTGGCTTCACGCACCTCGGCCAGCTCGCCCAGCTCCGTCAACAGGAAGGCCCGCTCGCGCTCCTGAAGGTCGGCCACGGACGGCCAGGTCGTGCCGACCGCACCGAGCAGATGGTCTGCCTCCCGGGACCCGGGCACCACCCCGGTCACCGTGTCGATCACCGCCACGTCGTGGCCCCGGGACCGCAGGGCGGGCACCACCTGCCGCGCGGAGGCCAGGGCGACGTCGCGCTCGGCGGAGGCTCCGCCGGTGAGAACCGTGACCTTCACCGCGTTCCGATCATCTGCCGCAGGACGTCATACCGGGAGACGATCCCCGTCAGCTGGCCGTCCTTCTGAACCAGCGCCGCGGGGCTCTCGCGGGTCAGGATGGGGGCGAGCCGGTCTGTCAGGGTCAGGGCGTCTACGACCGGGAATGGCGGGTCCATGACTTCGCGCACCGGACGATCGAGCAATGCGGGCTGTGCCAGGGCCCTGGTCATGAGGCTGTTCTCGAGCAGGCTCCCGACGCACTGCCCCGCCTCGAGCACCGGGATCTGACTCACGTCCCAGGTGCTCATCAGATTGAGCGCCTGCCGGACGGCCGCCGCCGGGGCGACGCTGACCAGGGCCGGGGCATTGGGGGCTCGCTGCTGCAGCAGCTGCTCGACGGTGAGTCGGGGGATATCGAGCAGCTGGTTCTCCTGCATCCACTCGTCGTTGAAGAGCTTCGAGAGGTAGCGCTCCCCGGTGTCGCACAGGATGGTCACGACGCAGGCCGCCGGGTCGTCCACCTCCCGGGCTACTTCGAGGGCGAGGGCCACATTGAGACCGGCGGACCCGCCCACCAGCATGCCCTCCTCGCGCGCCAGCCGCCGCGCCATCGCGAAGGCGTCGCGGTCAGAGACCTGGCGGAACTCGTCCACCCAGTCGAACCAGATGGTGCCGGGAATCTTGTCGCCGCCGATCCCTTCGACCTTGTACGGAGAGCCCTCGCCGAGACTCCTGGTCTTGCTGAACTCGGTATACAGCGACCCCTGGGGATCACCGGCGATGACCCGGATCCGGCGGTTCTTCTCCTTCAGGAACTTGCCGACGCCGCTCACCGTGCCGCCGGTGCCGGCGCCGGCCACGAAATGGGTGACCCGCCCCTCCGTCTGGGTCCAGATCTCGGGGCCGGTCGTCTCGTAGTGGGCCTCCGGGTTCACGTCGTTGTAGAACTGATTGGCCAGGATGGCCCCGGGCGTATCCTTGACGATCTGTCTTGCCTTGTTGACGTAGTTGTCAGGGTGATCGGGCGGGACGGCGGTGGGTGTGATCACGACTTCGGCGCCGTAGGCCTTGAGCAGGCGCACTTTTTCCTGCGACATCTTGTCCGGCATCGTGAAGATGCAACGGTACCCCTTGAGGGCCGCCGCCAGTGCCAGACCCACGCCGGTGTTGCCGCTCGTTCCCTCGACGACCACGCCGCCCTGCTTGAGATCGCCGCGCCGCTCGGCGTCCTCGATGATCTTGAGGCCGATCCGGTCCTTGACCGACCCGCCTGGATTGGCGTATTCCGCCTTGCCGAACACCGGTGTCCGGACCCCGGCCCCGACCCGCTGCAACCGGATCAGTGGCGTCCAGCCGATGGTGGGCAGGACGGAATCGTAGGCTTTCTCATGCGGCGGCGTCACGGCGTCGTTCCTCCGGACTCAGGGTGCCGGAAATGTATCGGTTGGAGGAAGGTGGCGGCGATCGGATTGCCGTTGCGGAGTGCCGGGGCAAAGCGAAACCGCCCCGCCGCCGAGACGGCCGCGGAATCCAGGGTGGGATACCCGGAGGACTCGGCGATCCTGATGGAATCGGCCACCAGCCGGCCGGCCTCGTCCACGAACAGGCGAAGCACGACCTTCCCCTCGATCCCGCGGGCCAGCAGCGCCGGCGGATACTCGACCGGCGACTCGGGGTTGATCATGACCGGCGGATCATCCCCGAGCCTCGCCGTCGACCGGGTCGGCAGGGTAACGGTGTTGGCGTCCGAGCGCGAGCACCCGAGCATCAGGCCGAGTCCCACCCACCGCCAGCCGCGCATCATGGCGTCCGGCGCCGTGCCGGCAATCCCCGCAAATAGGTCGCAGCGCGCTCCAGCACCTCGTCCCGACCCGCCCGAATGCCGCGAATGGTAGGCGTGACGGGGATGTCGGGCGTGAGCCCCACCCGCTGCAGCGGCCGGCCATCGGCATGGCGAACCGCCATCCCGGTGAACCAGACCAGGATATTCCCCGGCAAGGCGACGTTGGTGACGTCGCCATCGGCTCCGGCGCTCCGGCTGCCGACGAACCTGGTGCCATTGGCGGCCTCGAAGAACAGGCCGGTGTGCTCCCCCTGGCTCTGGGTTCGCTCGTCGATCAGCATCACCGTCCAGCCCGGGTAGGTCTCTCCGCCAATCGTCGGCACATACTGCACGAAGGACCGCTCGATCGCCTCATCCGTGTCCAGGTCGATCGCACCCCGCGGCCCTCTGGCGATCCGGCTGGTGAACCGGGCGGCTGCAACCCGGGTCCGTCCGGTTAGCCGCGGGGCGATGAGCCAGGCCGTTCCCTTGGGATATCCCCGCATGTCGAAAATGATCCCCTTGGTCGTTCGAAACATCCTGAACATGCTGTCCACCAGCTCACCCGGAAGCCGATCGAGGTCGGCATACCCGATGTTGCCGGGCAGGAGCCGCAGGACCGGACCGGTGCGATCGGTCTGTGGCAGGTCCCAGTAGGCGGCCCGGCGAGGCACCCGCACCAGCCGGGTCCTGGCGTCCGAGCCCCGGACCTTGAGCACCGCCACGGAGCTGTCGCCGCGGAGCGCGGCGGCCAGCGCGTCCCGTTGCCTGGCGGCTTCGGTCGAGGCCGAAATGTACCTCTCCAGACGGCGCAACCGGTCACGCATCGGCTCACCGTCCACCGCGAGGATCTCATCGCCTGCCCGGAGGCCCGGGGCGACGGACTCCGCCTGGATGCCGGTGACGACGGCGCGGCCCTCGATCATGCGGGCCGCCACCGGGAGCCGGGCGATTCCGAACAGGGCGCGCAGT
Source organism: uncultured Gemmatimonadales bacterium (assembly GCA_963709905.1). GTDB lineage: Bacteria > Gemmatimonadota > Gemmatimonadetes > Gemmatimonadales > GWC2-71-9 > JADJOM01. Next base: position 561,071 of record CAVPYI010000001.1, on the reverse strand, counting down.
CCCGGTGCCCGGACATACCCGTGGGAATCATTGGTGTGGGTCATCAATTCGGCGATCGCCGCGGCATATCCGATCGAGTCCCGCGCCCGCTCGACCCGCGGGATGAATTGTAAGAGCAGGGCTCCCCAATCGCCGTCGTACAAACCGGGATAGGCGTGGAAATACCCGATGGCACCCCAAAGCCGGAACAGTCCCACCAGGCGCCTGCCCGTACCGGGATAGCCGGACGGATCGATGCTGGCCGGTCCGGGCCAGACGTTCACCGGCAGGGCGGGTGGCGACGGTTCCCGCGACCGACGCGGGATCTCCGACCAGCGCAGTGCCAGTCCGAGCGCCGGGTCCAGCACATCGGTGGCGGCGGGCACTACCGTGTCGACGGTCGCGACCTCGGTGCCTTCGGCGCTGATGAGCTGACCTACCCGTACCTGCGCTGCGAGCCCGTCCCCTATCGGAATCCGGCCGGTAGTCGCTCCGATGGCCCGGCTTCGTGCACCCTCACCGATGATTCGTCCGAATCCGGCGGCCCGGGTGGCCAGGGCGAGCGCGGGGAGCTCGGACCAGGCGCTCACCAGAAAGATCACCTGGCGGCCCGGGACGGAATCTCCCCCGCCGATCACGGTTCCGTTGGCCACGTGCCACCCTGAGCGGTAGAACGACGCCCCCTCGCCGGGACTGTCCGGCGGATATCCCTCGTAGATCCTGGTGCGCTCGCTCGGCGTCACGGCGGGCATTGGAAGGAGGAGGCCTGGCAGGCTGCTCGAGTTCAGCAGGAAGTCGGTCATCCCGCCGGACTGCCAACCCTCGGGCGCCCGGAGGTCGATGATCGTCGCCTGGGAACGCCGGATCAGCGAATCGAGGTCGCCGAGCCTGGCGGTGAGACCCGGGATATCGGCGTTGTCGGTAGGCAGGAGCCGGATCAGCAGGATCCCGTCCGCCAGCCAGCGGGTGGCCAGCGAATCCCGGCCGGTGACACCCCCACGGGCGGGGGAGGCCAGATCAACCACCCTGGTGGCGGGATCATCCAGGACCGCGAGCAGGTCGTCGACCGCGTCGCGATACTCCTCCCGGCTCGACGCCAGTCCGATGGCCGGCACGGCCAGGGCGACGGCGCCGTCCCAGTCGATCCCCTGATAGCCCAGGTAGGGGTGGAAAAACCGGATGGCGCTGTACAAGCGGCCAATGGCGGCCAGCCGCGGGATCCGGATGGAATCGGGGATTTCCTGCGCCTGCAGCGGAATCGAGACGGCCAGGAGCAGCGGGCCGAGCCATCGGCGCACTGCGGAACAACTCATGGGCGGAACCCGAAGAATGCCAACGCCGCCACCCCGAGCGCCGCGATCAGGAGCCAGAGTACCAGGCCGCGGACGATCTTGACCAGGAACAGCGTCGTCGCCGCCACCCCGAAGGCGACGGCCGCATGATTGGCTGCGGCGGCCGCCGGATTGCCTTCCCCCATGGAAACGCCGCCCGCCAGCACGCCGAAGATGACGGCCACGAGGAGCACCTTACCGACCTTGATCACCACGATCACGGCCAGCACCAAGAGGGCCGCGGCCAGCATCGTCGGCAGGTGTACTCCGGCGGTCAGGCGTTCAAGGGCCCCCCATCCCATTCACCCGTTCTCCCTCACCCCTCGCTCCTGCGCTTGAGCTCGGCCAGTCGGTTCAGTGCTTCGATCGGGGTCATCCGGTTGAGATCGAGCCCCTTGAGCTCCTCGACCACAGGGTGGGGAAGGATGGCGGTGAACAGCGCGAGCTGCGACGGATCCTCCGGTACCGGCGTGCCGGGGAGCATCCGGTGCTCTCCTTCCAGCGTGCCCAGGACAGCGCGAGCCCGGGCGACGACCTCCGCGGGGAGGCCCGCCAGCTGAGCCACGTGAATCCCGTAGCTCCGGTCGGTGCCGCCCGGCTCGAGTCGGTGGAGGAACAGCACCTGATCCCCGGTCTCGCGCACGGCCACGTTGAGATTCCGGGCGTGGGCCAACTCCTCGGGAAGTTGCATCAGCTCGTGGTAGTGGGTGGCGAACATCGTCCGGCAGCCGATCCGGTCGTGCAGGTATTCGGTGACCGCCCAGGCGATCGCGACCCCGTCGTAGGTCGAGGTGCCGCGTCCGATCTCGTCCAGCAATACCAGGCTGCGCGCGGTGGCGTTGTGGAGAATGGCGCTCGTTTCGCTCATCTCCACCATGAAGGTGGACTGCCCACCCGCCAGGTTGTCGCTGGCGCCTACCCGGGTGAACAGGCGATCGACTACCCCGATCTCGGCCGCCTCCGCGGGGACGAAGCTCCCCATCTGGGCCATGATGACCGAGAGTCCGATCTGCCGGAGAATCGTGCTCTTGCCGGCCATGTTGGGGCCGGTCACGAGCATGACCCGCTCGGCGGGATCGAACCTCACGTCGTTCGGAATGAACGACTCCCGGGCCATCAGCCGCTCGATCACGGGATGACGACACTGCCGGAGAGTCAGGGAAAGCCCGTCGTGCACCGCCGGCCGGACGTAGCGGTGGAGCGCGGCGATCTCGGCCAGCCCCGCCCAGACGTCGAGACGCGCCAGCACCGACGCCGTCCGTTGCACTCGCGGGGTCGCCTGCCCCACTCGGTCCCGCAGGGCGCCGAACAGCGCGCTCTCCCGCCGGCCGATCTGCTCCTCGGCCCCGAGGACCTTCGCCTCGTACGACTTGAGTTCCGGCGTCACGTAGCGCTCGGCTCCGGTGAGCGTCTGGCGCCGCTCGTAGTCGGAGGGGACCTTGTCCGCGTGGGCGTTGGTGACTTCGAGATAGTAGCCGAACACCTTGTTGTAACCGACCTTGAGCGACGGAATGCTGGTCCGGTCCCGCTCCCGCTGCTGCAGAGTGGCGATGTACTGCTTGCCCCCGTCGCGCAGATCGCGGAGCTCGTCGAGTTCGGCGTCGACCCCCGGGCGGATGACCTCGCCGTCGCCGAGGACCGCCGGCGGCCGATCGGTCAGCGCGGCGGTCAGCTCACCGGTGAGGTCGGCGAGCAGGTCGAATTCCTCGACCACCCGGGCCAGCTCCGCGCTGGCGTCGCGACCGGCCAGGCCGGTCAGCGCTTCCAGGACGTCCGGCAGCCGCCGGAACGAATCGCGCAGCGCGCCCAGCTCGCGTGGGGTGGCCCGACCCGCGGCCGCACGACCGCCCAGCCGCTCGAGGTCACGCACGCCGTCGAGCGCTTCCCGCATCCGGGCCCGGCTGCGGGAGTCCGCCAGGATCACATCGACCGCGTCGAGCCGCGCGGCGATGGCGTCCGGCTCCGATAAGGGAGAAAGCACCCACCGCCTGAGCAGCCGCGCCCCCATCGGAGTCACACTCAGGTCGAGGGTCTCGAGCAGAGTCGTGCCGCGAGCGCCCGGGCGCAGCGGCTCGACCAGCTCCAGGTTCCGCCGGGTCATCTCGTCGATCCACAGATGGCGGCTGGAGCGGCGGACGGTCGGCCGCCGCAAGTGAGGGAGACCCGACGGCTGCAGTTCGGCGACGTAGCGGAGCAGGGCACCCGCGGCGCCGATCGCAGCGAAATCATCCGTTCCCAGCCCCAGCCCATCGAGCGAGGCCAGGCTGAATCGGCGGGCCAGCTCGGCCCGGGCGAGTTCCCCGTCGAACTCCCAGCGCTCCCGTTCGGTTCGGAGGACGCCGGCCTCGAGTCGTACGTCCGTCTCGGCCGGCATGACCACTTCCGCCGGCATCAGCCGGCCGATGGCCTCCGGCAGTTCCTGGGGTAGAACCGTCTCGAGCACGAACTCGCCGGTGGAAAGGTCGATGGCGGCGAGGCCGGCGCCCGTGGGTGCCGAAGCAATCGCGACCAGAAAGTTGTTGCGCGACCCCGGCAGGCAGCTCTCCTCCAGAACCGCCCCAGGAGTGATGGTCTCGACCACCTCTCGGCGGACGATCCCCTTGGCGAGTTTGGGATCTTCCACCTGCTCGCAGATGGCGACCCGATGGCCCGCTGCAATGAGTTGACGGAGATAGTCGGCCGCTGCCTTCACCGGAACGCCGGCCAGGGGCACCCCATCTCCTCTGGACGTGAGGGTGATGCTCAGGATCCTGGCGGCGAGCTGGGCATCCTCGAAGAACATCTCATAGAAGTCGCCCATGCGGAAAAAGAGGATCGCGTCCCGGTGCCGGGACTTGATCTCCCGATACTGCTGCATGAGCGGAGTCCCGGCAGGGTCGACCGCGCGACCGGTCACGGTTCCTTCACGATGAATGGGGAGTGATTCAGCTTGCGCCTGATCTGCTCGCTGGCAGCCAACGCGGCGGCGCGCTCGGGGTAGGGCCCGACCCGGACCTTGTAGAGGGTCCGTTCCTTGACCACGTAGGAGGTGAACCCCGCGGCCTTGAGATTCGCGGCCAGCTGGTCGGCCGCCGCCTGGCTGTTCACGGCACCGACTTGGACAGCGAAGCCGGTCCGCGCTACCGGCGCTGCCGGCTGGTCGGGAGCGGGAGCCGGTTTGGGGGTGGACTCGGCTGCGGTGGGAGCCGGGGCGGCGCAGCGTCCGTTGAGATAGTCGAGCCGGTTTCTCAACTCCACATCGTCGCTCATCCGGGCCAGCCCGATCTCCAGCCAGCGGCAGGCCTCGGCCGGTTTGCGCTGCTCGAAGAAGGCCCGGGCGGCCCACTCCGACGCCGCTCCCAACAGGGGCGAATCGGGATAATCGTTGCGCAGGCGGTCGAGCTGCCGGCTGGTGCCGGCCAGGTTCCCCGCGGCGTAATCAAGCAGGGAGAGCCGGAACAGCGCGTCGTCCGCCCACGCGGACGTGGTGTACTCGACCGCGACCCGGGTGTAGTTCTGTCGCATGTCGACCACGCTGCGCGAGACCAGACCCATGGTGAACAGCGCCTGAGGATACAGCGAATCGGTGGGCGGAAGGGAGCGCAGCAGGTTGCCGACCAGGACTCGGGCCGAGTCGCTCCCCCCTCCTGCGCGATCCGCAGGGCCGCCTGCAACCGGGGATCGTCCTGCCCCATGAGCGGCCCTGCCGCCATCAGGCCGAGGCAGAGGCTGATCATCCAGCGCGCGCTGGGCTGCGGAAACGCCACCAATCGCATCCGGCTACTCCCTTGTTGTGGCGGTGGCCCGCCGCATCGCAGCAGGGGCCCGCGCGGCTCTCGATGGTGCGACGGTTCTTCCACCAGCCAACTTGAGGACCAGATCGGTCAGCACCCCGGACTCATCGGACAGTCTGGTTCCCTTGAGGGCCGCGTCGGCGGCGAGAGTCGCCCGAATCGCGGCCCGCAGCCTGGCGGCGGGCCAGGCTTCGGCCCAGCGCGCCCAGTTGCGGGTGACGGTTTTCCATTCGCCGAGGCCGAATGGCCGGACCTGGCGCAGCCGATCGAAGACCGCGCGCTGCAGCGCTTCGCCCCGGGCGCCGCGGTCGTAATGCGCCCGGGCCAGTTTGAGGCCGATCAGTGTGGTGCCCAGGGCGGTGACCATCCTGACCCCGGACATGCCGCTCTGGTCGAGCACCCCCCGCGCCAGCCGCACCGCCCGCGACACGTCCTCCGCCAGCACCGCCTCGACCCAGTCGTCCAGAGTCTCGCCATGGCGGATCCCGACCAGTTCGGCGACTCGGTCGCGGCTGATGTCCGCCTGTTCGGTAAGGCTCCCGAGCTTCTCCAGCTCGGCCCGGAGGGCGGTCAGCTGGTATCCCACCGCAGCCGCCAGGTGCTCCGCGGCGCCATCACCAAAGGAGATGCTCAGCCGCTTGGCGTGGTGGCCGAGCCAGCGGATGACCCGATCCGCGGGCAGCGGCTGAAAATCGACCGCGTAGGAGCGCGGCAGGATGGCTTCGTCCGGCTCCCAGTCCCGCTGTTTCTCCTCGTTCGGTGCGCCCTCGACCAGGATCAGGATCGTGTCGGACGATGGATCGGCCAGGTAGTTCTGCAGGAGGTCGCGCAGCGCGGGCTTCTTCCGCCACCCTTCGATGTCCCGCACGATCACGACCCGCCGGCTGGCCATCATCGGCAGGGTGTTCACCAGGGAATGCAGGCCTTCCGGGTCGAGGTCCTGGGCCGATCGCTGGTCGAGGTTGAAGTCGCGCTCGTGGGGTTCGAGCGCCCGATCCACGATGGAACGCGTGGCCTCGTCCTTGAGAATTTCCTCAGTACCGAAGAAGTAGTAGGCGGGAGCCAGATCGCCCCGACCCAGTGCGCGGAGGAGGTCGTCGTGGGTATGGCGGGGCATGGGGGGTAAACTAAAGCCATCAGCCGTCAGCCGTCAGCCGTCAGCCGTCACTCGGGCGAGTGGAGTGCCGGACCCGCTGCCCCTGACGGCTGATGGCTGATGGCTGATGACTACTTCACCCGTTCGAACATCACGAACGGAATGCCGGGGAGCAGCCGCGGGCGGGCAACGACCATCGGCTGCACGGCGGCGGCCACCGGCGTCGGGAGCACCATCATCTCCTTCAGCGTGAGTCCGAGCATCGCGATGAAGAAGCCCGCGGCCACGGTGGCGGCCCAGGGAGACACGCGAGGGGGCAGGGGTTCCGGAACCGACTCGGCGCTGGCCAGGCGCAGCGCCAACCGACTCTCGAATTCCGGCGAAGGGGTGACCTGCTCTCCCCGCAACACTTCAACTCCCTCCCGAACGGCGCGATCGTAGGCGGCGCAGGAGGGACAGAGTTCGATGTGATCGTCCATATCGGCCGCCAGTGCCGGATCGTGCTCATCACGATACGCCGAGTACCGGCGGCGGAACTCTTGACAGTCCATGAACCCAACAGAGATCAGAGTTTCATCGAAACGCCGCGGGCGGGCACCGAGCCCAGTGCGCGGCATCACAACAGGTTATACCACGTTCGTTGCCCGAGGTTCCTCCGGGAGGGCCCGCCCGAGAACTGGGCACCGGGCCCCGGGCCCTGGGCACTATTCCAGATGCGGCTGAATCAACTCCGCGAAGTTCTGACGTGCCCGATTGAGACGGCTCTTCACCGTCCCGAGGTTGCAGTGCATGATCTCCGCGATCTCTTCGTAGCTCTTCCCTTCGAGCTCACGCAGAACGAACACCTCCCGATGGTGGGACGGGAGCCTGGCCACCGTCTCATCCACCAGCGCCTTGAGGCTGCGGCGTTCGAACAGGGTGTCCGGTCGGGTGGTGCGGTCTTCGAAGGCGATGCTGGACAGGTTGGGCTCGTCGCCAGGCTGGGAGTGATCGATGGCCACGAACGGGGCCCGGCTGCGGTTGCGAAGCTCGTTCTTGGCCAGGTTCGACGCGATGGTGTAGATCCAGGTGGAGAATTTCCGGGCGGGATCGAAGCGGTCGAGGTGTCGGTACACGCGCAGGAAGGCTTCCTGGACCAGGTCTTCGGCGCGTTCCCGGTCACCAATCATCCGGTAGACGAAATTCAGCAACCGTACCTGATAGCGGGCCACGATCTGGCCAAAGGCTCGTGGATCTCCGCGCAGGTGGGCGTCGATCAGGGTGGCCACGTCGGTCTGCGGACCGACCGACTGGCGCTGTTCGCGCCGGGTCGGTGCCCACGCTGACTTGAGTAACCGGATCAACGCCATGAGTTATCTGCCTCCTCACCGCGCTTCCTGGCGCGGAACAGCGCTACGTACATCAGGGCCACGAGGGTCTTCGCGTCGTCGATCTCGCCTCCCTCTACCATCCCGGCGACCCGCGACCAGGGGAGACGATGCACCTCGATGAACTCGTCCGGCTCCCGCTGGTGGCTCCCGTGTTCCAGTGCGCTCGCCAGGAACAGGTGAATGCGTTCGTCGGTGAATCCCGGCGTGGTGTAGATCGTCGTCAGCCGCTCCAGGCGGCCGGCGGCCATCCCGGTTTCCTCGGCCAGCTCACGTCGGGCACAGCTTTCGGGCGACTCGCCCGGGTCGAGCCGACCCGCCGGGATCTCCCATATGAAGCCGTCCGCCGCGTGACGGAACTGGCGGATCAGCAGTACCTCCGGCTGGTCGGCCGCGGGATCGCTCACTATGGGGACGACCGCCGAGGCTCCGGGATGACGGATCATCTCGAGCTGACCCCGGGAGCCATTGGGGAACTCCACCGTATCCAGGTCGAGGTGAACGACCCGACCGTGGTACCGGCGCTCCGTCGAAATCAGCATCGGTGAAGTTGCCGCGCGAACGCCGGGGTGACAAGTGCCGCGGGCCCCGGGGAGCTGGTGTGCCGGAGCCTCGTGGCCGAAGGAACAAAACTGGATGGCGCCGTAACCTCCTGCCTGCCAGCCGCTTCGAAGCCCTGACCCAGCTCACTTTGGTGCAGTTGGCCGGTGCCGTAACTGGCCACCGGATCGACCCCTACCACAGCCGTAAGAGCACGATCGGGATCTTCCACGATTCCTGGGCAAAGAAGAACGCCTCGCTCCGGGGATTCAGGGAAATCGGGCTGGTGGTGGTCGGGGAAGTGAAGGCCTCGAGCCCTGCCTGGCGCGCTTCCAACCGGAGGCGGAGCATGTGGAACGGGTCGCTGACCAGCAGCACCCGTCGAACGCCGTGGTCGCGGGCCCAGTCCGCCACCGAGCGGATCGAGGCCTGGGTGGACCGCCCATCGGGGCGGACCACGACGGCGGAATCGGCTACGGCATTGGCGACGATGTACGCCCGCCCGACGGTCGCCTCGCTCACCCGGTCGCCCGGGCCGATCCCGCCCGTCACCACGACGGTAGGGGCAAGCCCCTCGCGGTAGAGCGAAATGGCGTGATCAAGCCGGGCCCGGAGCACCGGCGACGGCTTGCCGTTGTACTGGGCGGCACCGAGTACCACGATCGCGTCCACCGGCCGGCGCTGGTCCTGACGGCTCGCGGCCAGGACCGCTATGAAGGAGGCAAGGTACAGGACCAGGGGGGTGAGGACGAGGGCGAGGAGCAGGCGGTGCAGGCGCGACACCCGGAAAACATAATACGGCGCCGAGGGCGTGGTCGCCGGTCAACCCGGCGAGGATGTCCCGGTAACCAGCTCGAAACTCTGGCCCAGCCGGGGCACATCGACCTGCCGGACTCCTTCTTCGCGCAGGATCTTGGCCATGGCCTGGGCGGCGTCCGGCTCGCCGTGCACCACGAATGCCCGGCGTACCGGGCCGCCGAGTCGTCGGATCCAGGTACGGAGCTCGTTACGGTCCGCATGGGCCGAGTAGCCGGCGATGGTGTCCACTTCGGCCCGAACCTCGATCTCATCCCCGAAGATCCTCGCCGTCCTGGCCCCTTCCTGGATCCGGCGACCCAGGGTGTGCTCGCCCTGGAATCCCACGAACAGCACCAGCGTCCGGTGGTCGCCGATGTGATTCGCCAGGTGGTGCAGGATCCGTCCGCCCTCGACCATGCCACTGGCCGCGATGATGACCGCCGGGCCGGGCATGGTATTGAGCTTCTTCGAGTCGGCGGCCTCACGGACGTACTTGAGCAGCGGGAAGTCGAACAGCTGGGTGGTGCGTTCGATCATCCGCTCGTCGCGATCAAACAGCTCGGGATGGAGCCGGAATACGCTGGTCGCGTCGACCGCGAGCGGGCTGTCGACGAAGATTGGAATACCGGGAATTTTTCCGGCGCGGAACAGCTGATGCAGACTGTAGACCAGCTCCTGGGTCCGGCCCACCGCGAACGCGGGGATCAGGATCCGGCCACCGTGCCCTGCTACCCGCCGTACCAGCTCGCCCAGCCGCTCCTCGGCCTCGGCGACCGACTCGTGCTGCCGGTTGCCGTAGGTGGATTCGATGATCAGCGTGTCTATCGGCCCGGCCGGAGGATCGGGATCGCGGATGATGGGGAGGCCGGATCGCCCGATGTCGCCCGAGAACACCACCCGGTGGCCACCGCTCTCCGTCACCCGCAGGTCCACCGAGGCGGAGCCCAGGATATGCCCGGCATCGGTGAACTCGAAGGCGAAGTGTTTGCGGAGATAATGCACCCGCCGATAGGGCAGGCCGACCATCAGGTCCTGGACCGCGACCGCGTCGGCCAGGGTATAGAGCGGCTCCGGGACCGGGGTCTTGCCGCGCCGGGCCAGGTATTCCGCGTCCTTCTCCTGGAGGTAAGCCGAATCGGGCAACATCACGGCCGAGAGATCGCGGGTCGCGGGAGTCGCGAAGATCGATCCGTGGAAACCGCGGTTGACCAGCAGCGGCAGCCGCCCCGCGTGGTCGATGTGGGCGTGACTCAGGATGACCGCGTCGATCCGGCGCGGGTCGATCGGCAGGTTGGCATTGAGCGCCTGGGTTTCCGCCCGGCGCCCCTGGAACAGGCCGGCGTCGAGCAGGATCCGGGCGCCGGCGGCCTCGAGCAGGTGCATCGAGCCGGTGACCTGGCCGGCGGCGCCGTGGAAGGTGAGGCGGATGGTCATGGAGTGGAAAACAATGGGGGAATGGGGGAATGGGGGAATGGCGGAATGGAGGTGGGGGCCACGAGATCTGACGGCCTGATGCCCGTGGTCCCGCGCTGGATCGTCGTTCCACCCTTGCGCCATTCCTCCATTCCGCCATTCCGCCATTCCGCCATTCGGCTATTCCCCCAACCTAGGCTGTCCCAAACAACCGATCCCCCGCATCGCCGAGCCCCGGCCGAATGTAACCGCGATCGTCCAGCCCGCGGTCGAGGGCAGCCGCGAAGACCGGAACCTCAGGGTGGCCTTCGAGCATCCGGCGAACTCCCTCCGGAGCGGCCACGATGCAGAGATACCGGATCCGCCTGGCCCCCGCCGCCTTGAGGGTGGTCACGGCGGCAGTGGCGGACCCTCCGGTCGCGAGCATCGGGTCGAGCACGAAGTAGTCGCGGTCGCGCCCCTCACCCGGCAGCTTGGCGTAGTATCGCACCGGCTCCAGCGACTGCTCGTCGCGGGCCACCCCGATGTGGCCGACCCGCGCGGTCGGCAGCAGCTGCGCCACCCCATCCACCATGCCCAGGCCGGCGCGCAGGATCGGGACCAGGACGAGCTTCTTGTCCGACACCACACGGCCGGTCATGCGCTCCAGCGGTGTCTCGATGTCCAGGGCCTCGGTCGGCAGGTCCTTGGTGACCTCATAGGCCATCAGCATGGCGATCTCGCTGACCAGCAGCTTGAAGTCGCGGGTGCTGGTCCCCCGATCGCGGAGCAGCGTGAGCTTGTGCTGGATGAGCGGATGGTCGATGACCGTTAGGTTGGGCAGCTCAGGGTGCGGCATGAAAGGAAGATGGTGGGCGCGGGGCCGGGGGGCTAGACGGGGAAGGGAGTGAGCGGTAAGCGGTGAGCAGTGAGCGGTAAGCGGGTCGCGTCCGATAGCTTGTCCTGTCTGATTCTGCCGGTTATTCCCGGTTCGCTCACCGCTCACCGCTCACCGCTCACCGCTCCCTTCTTACTTCTCACTTCTTACTCCTCACTCCTTACTCCTCACTCCTTACTACCACCACCCTGCACACGTTCTCACCGTCGGGGCAGATACTGGCCCGGACAATTCCGGTAGCCGGTCCCGGTACGACGGCCACGGGCGGTGCGCTGAAGTAGCTCGAGTCCGGGGTGCGACTGGGCGAGTCGAAACGATGAATACTGCCGTCCGATCGTTCGAGGGTGGGGGGGAGGAGGGCGTTAATGCGCACTCCCGGCGCCGGGTGGAGTTCCAGGCGAACGAGAGTGCCTGCGGGTTCTCGGGTCAGGGTGAGTTCGGGTGCGGGTCCGGGTGCGCAGGCCGCCAGCGCCAGGGTGGCTATCATCCCCAGACTAGGCAGGAACCGGGCCAGCGTCACCGCTCCGCCAAGAGCGCCTGGATCCGGCGGTCCCATTCCAGGTGCCAGCGATCCCCGACATGGAACTCGCCATATCCCTCATGGCGGATGTTGCCTTTCCGGTCGATCAGCACGTAGCTGGGCCAATAGCGGATGTCGTAGAGCTTCCAGGTGGCGTGGTCGTTGTCCTGGGTGTTGGGGTACTCGGTGTGATACTTGGCCAGGGCCTTCTGGACATTCTTCCGGTCGTGCTCGCCGGCGTAGGGGGGAAATTCGGGGCTGTGGATACCGATCACCGTCAGGCCCTGATCGCGGTAGGCCCGATCGTACTCGACCAGCGACGGCACCGCACCGGTGCAGTTCCAGCAGGTGAAGGTCCAGAAGTTGAGCAGCACCACCCGGCCGTGAAGCGACGCCAGTGTAAGCGGCCCGCCATCCGGGGTGTTGAGCCAGCTGGTGTTCTTCCATGCCGGTGCGGGTCTCACGGCCGGCAACGCGCCGGTGAGCGGGTTCCTGGTCTGGGCCATGGCGGACGCGCGGGCGGCGGTGTCGAGAGCGACTACGGCGGAAACGACCACCAACGACGCGAGAAACGGAGCAAGATTTCGGGGCACGGAGGCATCCGGGGTCGTGACTGCTGAGCAACGCCCGGACCGCGGTTTCGGTTCTCCCGGGTGTCGGAAACGAGCCCGTAACCGCCGCCGGGCTGTTGTTGGGCGAGCTGCCTGGGCGGTCCGGGCTTTGCCGGGTCCGGCCTGTTCCTTATATTCTCGGGCCCTTCGGGCTAGGTAGCTCAGTTGGTAGAGCAGCGGACTGAAAATCCGCGTGTCGGGGGTTCGATTCCCTCCCTAGCCATCGCAAGCTAACTTGCTATCCGAATTTGATTTCCGGCGACGGCCACTCGCGAAATTGAGTGGCCGTTTCTGTAGCCGATTCCCCGGATATTCCCCGGATTCCGGGCGCCGTCGGAAGCGGTGACGCTTCGCCGCGCATAGACGAGGGCTTTCGCCCGACGGGGCGCGAGGTTATTCCTTCTATCGAGTAGCAGGCGTACTCCCGGTCGTAGCGGGCGGCACGATACCCGCGAAAATCGGCGACACGAGATCCGCGAGACGCGCGAGCGCCCCCGGGGTCGAGAGTCGGAAACCTGATCTCTTCATCACCCACACGGCATAAGCGAGCGCCCGTGTGAGGCTGAGGATCTCGTTTCCGATCTGACCTCGGGGGCGCTCGCGTTTTTCCTACTTGTTGGAGGAGCCGTGCCGTGAGCACCCCTGTTGCCGTCCTACCACCCGCCACCCGCCGGGTCTTGGTGGAGCCCTCGACGCGCTTGCCCTTTCTCCCCCTCCGTGAAGGCGCGGCGCACGCGGAGGATGGCCCCGTCCAGATCCTCCCACTTCAGCGCGAGGGCCTCCCCTCGGACGCCCCGTCTCCGTGGGCGAAAATGTAGCCCTGATCCTCATAGCGGGGACCGTGGCGGAGGCGCAGCGTCATGTGCGACGCTGCTCCTCGCCTGCCCGGAAATCCACCCGAAGGTCGTCCAAGAGCGCCTCGGCCACCGCCACATCGGCCTCACCCTCGACACCTATAGTCACGTCCTCCCCGGGATGCAGGAGGCAGCGTCGGAGCAGCTGGAGCGGCTATTTGAGAAGAACAGAAGGCACTCGTGCCATTTAATTGCATTTTATGATATCATTTAATATTATTAGCTCGGTAGTAAAACTGGGGGCAGCTTGCGATTCTTGGGGGAGGCGGTACCATCGTGACGCGCGCGCGCGGAACGAGGAAGTCTAAAGGACGCCCTCCGGGGCCGCGCACCGTAGCATTTCCTGCCAGGCTTCGCTCTGAGCTGCGACGCGACCTCGGTATCCTCCATGAGGTATTAGATGGTGAACCGAGTGTGAACGGTCTGCTCAATCAGGCTGTCAAGGAATACATCGTGCGAAAACTGGCCGACCCGACCATCCGTTCGGAGTACGAGGCGAAGGTAAGTCAACCTCGCCTCAAGGTTGTATCCTGAAACGAGGAGGTGGCTGTGACTGAATTGCCATACTCGTTCTCGCAACTCCTCAGGCTAGTGCTGAAGTCACTCGCCAGCTCGCGAAAGGCTCACGCCCCAGGCAGTCGGGTGATGTTGCCTGAGGACCCCATCATCTTGCATCGCGCATTCTTTGACATCCCAGATGCAATCCGGCATGAATTCCCACCGCTGGAGGAATTGCACTTCATTACAGCGGGGGCGTATCCGTACAGCCCGGAACTGACGGAGGCCCTCGACAGCCTGCAGATGAGCGGTGCAATAACCAGGGAGAACCCCTCGTACGAGCGTTTCTCGGTGACTGAGTACGACGACACAAGCGCGATTGTCGAGGCCCTGCGCAGAGAGATCACCGGAGGCATTCAGGAGAGGCAGGCTGCCCTCGCTCGCCTTATTGACCATCTAGATCAGAAGCTCGAACGCGTCTAGGTCACCAGTGCCTGCAGAAGAGGACCCACTCCAGCAGGCGCGGGGGGCCCTCATCGGGGCGATTGGCGACTTCGACACTTCACGTCTCGCCACGTATAAGAACCGCAAGATCATTCACGACCCCGTTTGGGGAACGTGTAACTATGAGCCGTGGGAAGTCTCCCTATTAGAGCTTCCTGTCTTCCAGCGGTTGCGCGGTCTCCGCCAGACCGGGTTTGCGCACCTGACCTACCCCTCCGCAGAGCACTCCCGATTCCAGCACACTCTTGGAGTTGTCTCAGCTGCGTCCCGGGTCTTCGACTCTGTCGTTGCACGAGACTCGCTCGAAGAGGGGCTTAGCCCTCGGGGCAGGGCCTACCCCACGAAACCGAGTGTGTATGGCGGCACCGACCATGACCGCAAGCGATGGCGTTCTCTCGTGCGCGTTGCGGCGTTGGTTCACGATCTCGGCCACAGCGTGTTCTCACATACGTCAGAACGAATCTATGGGATGATCCATCCGTTTCCGCAGCTGGCTGACCTTTTGAGAAGTTCTGAGAAGTTGCCTGGAGCTGCGGAGATAGTGGTTTACTTGCTGGTAACATCGAAGGAGTGGCAGGAGACGGCCAACGAGTTGTGGCGCCAATCGAGCAGCACGATGCCTCCGCCAGACTCCGTGGAATGGGAACGGATCGGGCGGTGGGTCATGGGTCAAGAGGAAGAACCAACACTGAAGTTTCTCGCTGACATTATCAGCGGCCCGATAGACGCGGATAAACTGGACTATGTGTTCAGGGACGGCTACGCCGCAGGTATCCCTGTCGGATATGATTTGGAGCGGTTGATCTCGACTATCTGTGTCGATCCGCAGACATCGCAGCTCGATGGCAAGACTTGGTGGCGCCTCACTCTACCAATCAAGGGAATCAATGCGCTTGAACAGCTCGTAATGGGTCGGCTAGTCCTCAACTCGTATCTTTACCACCATCCCAAGTGCCGTTCTGCGGAGTCCGCATTCGAGCGCGCCCTAGCAAGAGAGTGGTTCGCCTCACGCACCGTATTAGGTCGGTCGAATGTTTGGGATCTATTCGATCTGCAGGATGCAGACGTTCTCAGCTATACCAAGACGACCACTGGCGACACTGCGGTGGCGATCAAAGCATTGCTGCGGCGGCAACTTCGGGTAGCGATCGTGGAGTTCCGGTATCGGGATCTCCAGAAAGCAAGCGAGGCTTCGTCGTCGGAGTTTGATCGACTGCTCGATCTCGGTAAGGCCAAGACGTGGGGCCAATACCGGAGGCTGATCGAGTTCGAGGACGACCTGGCCTCGAAGGCCGGGTTGCCACAGGGTTCAGTCGTGGTGGACATACCGAAGCATCCTGACTATGCGGACTTAGGGAATTTGCTTCTCCCCGGGCGGCGCGCGGACGAGCAGGAGTCACCCACGAAGGTTCTGAATTACCGGGATTGGATCGCTGCTTACAAGACCCATCGCGCCTGGGTCCGCGTGTTCGGTCCCCGTGGCAACAGCTCGGAGACCGCCGTTTGGAATGCGACGTGTTCCCTCTTGGCTACGAAGAGCATCCTATTGCCCGAGGGAGCCCGGATAGAACACTGATGAGTTCCGTGCGGGGACACGCTCGCCTGAATCTCAGCTACAGATTCTGTCCGGCCCGGGTAAGTCCATTCCCCGGCCGTTCCCCGGATTCTCAGCGACGCTGCCCGACGTCGGGCCCGGTCGAGCTTCGTCGAACGCCGTTCACGTCGCGCCCTAAGTCGCTACGGGAGCGTCGGTTAGTGCTGTCCGAGCGACGCCGAGCACTGTTAGGCTCCGGCACGTCGGAACGGACTGAAAATCCGCGTGTCGGGGGTTCGATTCCCTCCCTAGCCACTCGCGTCACGCCAAGACTTCGTTCCTCCCCGTCTTTCCATCGAGCTTCGGGCCTGGTCGTTCCCCCACCGTTGCCATCCCGGCCCACGCGGTAAGCCCGAGCCACAGCCCGAATACCGCGATTACCATCGCGGCTTCCCAGCCCACCTCGTGGGCGAATCCGAACTGCCCGGGTCGCCGCACTCCCAGAAAAAACAGGTGGGCCAGGCGCGCCAGGTTGAGGCCCAGGAGGAATGGTATCCCGACCAGCAGCGCCGCCAGCTTCCGTCTGCTCTCGCCCGGCCAGGCCAGCACACCGACCGCCAGAAACAGCGCGGGGATCACACCCATGCAACCTCGGGATATCTCGTAGGCGAAGCCTCCGGCGTGGCGGATGACCACACCGTCCCGCGCCGCGTCGAGACCGATGGCCTGAATCACCATGAGCGCCGCCTGGGCCGTGAGTTGCCGGAGCGGGACGAGCACGCCGCCGAGGTACTCGTCCCGGTACCCCAGCCATGCTGCCACGGCGAAGGCGGCCAGGATCGCGATGAACCTGACTGCCGGCCCCGCCAGCCGCGGACGGGTCACCGCGCCGGCGATGCGCGCCGAATGCGCCATACCGCGGCCGCCGCCATGGCCAAGGTGAGCAGGAGCAACCCGATAGCGGAGAGATCCGGGACTTTCACGGGCGTGGCCGCCGTGACGCCGTTGGCAGTCGCCGACACCGTCGTGTTGCCGCGGCCGGCACCGGTCACCGTGGCCACCGCCACCCCGGAGATGGTGGTGATGGCCGTGGCCGGCGCGATCCGGGCGATCGCCGGGTCGCCGGTGGCGAACGCGACCTGTACGCCCGATTGAGGCACGCTGCCGACCCGTACCGTGGCCCGGACCGAAGCCGTTTCACCGTTGGCGAGGGTCTTGTTGGGGTCTAGCTCAATCGTCACCGCCGTCGCGGGCGGAGTGGCGTCGCGGTGGGCGTTGAGCAGCCCTGCGCCGCAGGGCCGGGGGCACTCGGCTGTTGACCGCGGCAGGGCCCGGGCCTGCAGCTCGGCCAGGAGCTGGGCCGGCGTCAGGTTGGGCGTGGCGGCTAGCCAGAGCGCGGCCACACCGGCCACGTGCGGCGTGGCCATGGAGGTGCCGTTGTAGTAGGCGTACCCGCCCTGGACCATGCTGAGCACCCCGTCGGGCTGGCCGTTGCCGTTGTCGTCCCGGTCCACGTCGCCGCCCGGCGCCATGATTTCGACGGTGGAGCCAAAGTTGGAATAGCGGGTGACCAGGCGGCCCCGGGCGTCGCTCGCCGCCACGGTGATCACGTTGTTGCAGCTGGCGGGGAGCACCTGCGATGCATCGGTCGCCTCGTTCCCGGCCGCCACGATCACCGCGGCGCCCGCCGCGACGGCGTCGTTGATCGCCGATTGGGTGGACGGCGACGAGCTGCACGGCGTGCCTGGGGGCGTGCCGAGGCTCATGCTGATGATCCGGGCCGGCGTCGGGTTGGCCGGCACGCCGGGGACCGCCAGCCCCGCCGCCCAGCGGATCGCATCATTGATGTCTGCCGTCGACCCGCCGCATTTGCCCAGCACCCGGACCGGCTGCACGGTCACCGTCCAGTTGATTCCGGCTACTCCGGTGCCGTTGTTGGTCTTTCCCACGCCGACCGTTCCCGCCACATGAGTGCCGTGCCAGCTGTTGGGCTGGGTGGGGCTCCCGGGGAAACATTCGTTAGGCGCGATGGCATCGCCGGGGTCGGTGGGATCGGAGTCGCGCCCGTCGCCGTCGTTGCCGATGAACGGATCGTCGATCATGTCCCGCCCCGGGGCCAGGTTGGTGGAACCGGCGATGTCCGGGTGGGCCGGCAGGATCCCGGTGTCGAGGATGGAGACCACCACCGAGGCGCTCCCGGTGCCGGCATCCCAGGCCCGGGGAAGGTTTATCCCACCGGGCGAGGCCCCCGGCCCGGTCCCGTTGTTCAGGTAGTGCCACTGCTCGGCGAACCGGGCGTCGTTGGGGACCCGGTCGGGGGCGACACTGGCGCGCTCCAGGCCGACGGCGTAGACCCTGAAATTGGGCTGGGCGTATTCGACATCGGGACTGGTCCTCAAGGAGTCCACCACCTCGAGCGTCCGGTCGCGCGCATCGGCGGGCGACATGCTGGCCAGGTACGCGCGGTTGAAGCGATAGACGAACTCGCTGCCCGAGGTCGTGCGCACGGTAGAGTCGAGCCGGAGCGCCAGCAGGCGGCTGGCCGCCATCGGGGTGGCGGTTTTCATCTTCACGATGACGTCGCCCGGCACGAAGACCGCCTGAGGCGGGAGATTGCGTTCCAGCATCGCCTTCACGGTCTGGGGCGAGATCTGCTGGGCCGGGGCCGATGCAGCGGAAATGAGCCCGAGCAGCAGGGTTGCGACGGCTACCGTGCGGGGTGACGTCATCCTAACCTTCCTTTCAGTACCTGGCGCGGAGCACCAGAGTTGAGACCTGTCGTTGTGATGCTGGTACTGATGCAGCTTCTCGGAGACACCGCCTGGGGTCAATCCCGGTCGGTTGTCCCCGGCGAAGCCCTGGTCCACTTCGCCGCCGGCAGCGACGGGCACGGCGCGGTTCGCAGGAGCGCGCAGTCCGACTCCACCCGACCTCGCGGCCCTGACCGGCCTGGTGAGCAGGCTGGGCGAACGGGTCGGGATCCCGCTTCGGCCGGCCCGGGTTGCCAGCGGCGAGTGGTTGCTGGTGCGGGTTGCCATGGACGAGCTGGCGCGGAACACGGCCGATCGCCTGGCGCAATGCCGGGCCGTGGTCCGGGCCACCCGGGAGCCGGGCGATTCGACCAAAGCCGCCACCCGCCTGGTACTCCGGGAAGGAAGCCGTGACGCCAATCTGCTGGCGATGGCGAGTCGCCCGGGTGGGAAGGCCCGGCTCGACTCTCTGGTCGGTCGCATCGCTCGCCGGATCGGCATCCCGCTCACGGGGGTGGTGAGCGGGAACGAGTTGGTTGTGGCAGTCGCCCTGGATTCTCTCACGGTCGAGCTGGTGGAGCGTCTCAAGCAGCAAGCGGGGATCGAGTCGGCCCAGCCGAACTACGTGGTGCGGGCGTTCGGGCCGCGGGCGCCGTAGGCGGGAGACTTCCGACGGCGGCGATGTCCGGTTTCCAACACACCTACCAGCCTAGTGGTCACGGGCCGACGTGGCTGTGTCCTGCGCCACTATCGCAGGGTACGGCGGCTGCTCGGTCAGCGAGCGTGCCGCCGCTCGCTGGAGGGCACCGCACCACCGTGCCTGAAACCTCCGGGGCACCCGGGATGGCTGGAGGGAGACTGAGCGGGTCGAACCCGCTGATCCTGGCGAGGAGCACGATGGCAGCGAGGTAGGTGCCGGCGGGCGCCGGATGGAAACCGTCCGTATCCGTATAGTGGCGCCGACGGATCCTCCGCCAGCGCCAGCCGCCACGCCTCCCCCGCCGGCGCGAAGATGCCGTGCACTCTGGCCGCCGCGTTCCGGTAGGAGTCCCGCACCTGAGGAAAGAAGGCCACGCGGTCCAGGCTCGGCCACACCATGTACAGCACCGGTTCGGCGCCGGCCCGCCGAATGAGCGGCGCGAACCGCTCGGTCCAGGCGATGAGGTTCTCCTGGCTTTCCGGCAGCGATGAGGGTCCCTGCTGCAGCACCACGAAGATCCCACCGGGCCTGTTCCAGTCGTCGCCTCGCCGTGCCTTCGGCCCAATGGTCTTCGAGAGAAAAATCCGGGAAGGCGACAGTCTCGGTCTCGGGAACCGGCTGGCCCGGCCGCGACCGCGACCGACCTCACCATCGCCGGGAGATCGTTGACGTAGGTCAGCGAGTTGCCAATGAAAAGGATGCGTGGCGGAGCCCCGGTGTCGGGGCTGGAAGTGCGCGAGCAGGCGATGACCAGGCCGAGCAGAAACTGGGAAGCCGTGCATGCGGCAAAAGCTAGCCGGGGGGAGATTCGTGCGAGGCAGCGCGACGGCTGGGTCGGACTCTAGATGACCGGTTTCTGACGGCTTCTACCCGGCTAGCGTCTCCGGCAAGAGCCCCGTGCTAACGCCTCGAACAGCCGATCGACTTCCTCAACGGTGTTGTAGAGATACAGCGACGCGCTCGCTGCCCGCTCGGT
Organism: uncultured Gemmatimonadales bacterium; assembly: GCA_963709905.1. Taxonomy (GTDB): domain Bacteria; phylum Gemmatimonadota; class Gemmatimonadetes; order Gemmatimonadales; family GWC2-71-9; genus JADJOM01. Next base: position 540,950 of record CAVPYI010000001.1, on the reverse strand, counting down.
GCCGAGCCGCCGGAGGAGAGGCAGGGCGGCAAGGTCTCCCGCTCGCATCGCGATACCCCGCCGGTCCATTGCCTCGATCAGCTCCAGGGGAGTGATGCCACTCGGGCTCAGGCTGAAGACCGATACCCGCTGGTCGGGCTCGGCCGGTCCCGAGCAGGCGGAGCCGGGGGATGCCCCGCAGCCGGTCGAGCATGTGGCGCGTCAGCATCTGCTCATGCCGCCACAGAGCTTCCTGACCGATGGTCTCGATGAATCTCGACTGCGGCGGCGAGGCCGATTGGCCCGGATGCATTGGGGGTTCCCGCACCGAAACGAAGTGCCCCGGGAGACCAGTCCGCGCTGTCGTACCCCACCTCGTGCGCCATGTTGCTGCCGGCCTGATACGGCGGCAGGGCGTCCAGCGCCTCGCGCCGCCCCCAGAGGACGCCGATCCCCATCGGCCCCATCATCTTGTGCCCCGAGAACGCCAGGAAATCGCAGCCCAGCTGCTGAACGTCTACCGGAAAGTGCGGGACCGATTGGGCCGCGTCGATCATGACCATCGCGCCGGCGGCGTGCGCCAGCCGGCAGAGCTCGGCGGCGGGAGCGATGTGGCCGGTCACGTTGGAGACGTGGGTAAAGCAGAGCACCCGGGTACGCCGGCCCAGGAGCCGCTCCAGCGACTCGACCTGGATCCGCCCGCTGTCGTCCACCTCGAGGTACTTGACCTCCGCCCCGGCCCGGCGAGCCGCCAGCTGCCACGGCAGCATGCTGGAGGCGTGCTCCGCGACCGTGAGCAGGACCTCGTCGCCTGCGCGCGAGATTGGCGCTCTCCCCAGGCGGTGGCCACGAGGTTGATGCCCTCGGTCGTCCCCCGGGTCCACACCACCTCCGAGCGGATCGGAGGCCCCGATGAACCGCGCCACCGTGCTGCGCGCCGCCTCGTACAGGGCGTCCGCCCGCCGCGCCAGCGAATGCAGCGCCCGGGACGGATTGGCGTTGTCATGCGTGTAGAAAGCGGTAAGCGCCTCGATGACCTGCCTGGGCCGCTGCGCGGTGGCGGCGGTGTCGACGTAGAGCAGAGGGTGCCCGTTCACGTCGTTCCCGCAGGATCGGGAACTGCTTCCGCCACGTCGCCGGGTCGGTGGTGAGATCCCGGTCCGGGGAAGACAGCTCCGTCCCCGACCAAGCGATTGCTCGGGCCGGGCGCGCGATCGAACCCGACCGTGAGGGCGACGGAAGGGACGAGGGTCTGCAGGAAATCGCGACGGCTGGTGGGCATGGCGGTCCCTCCACTGATCCGGCATCGAAGTGAGTCCTTGCAAAGGTTGTAACCGTGGTTACCATTGTCAACATGCCGAGCCCACGCTGGGTCCTGCTGTCTTCCAGGGTGCCGCGAGAGCCGACCCGGCTCCGGTTGGCGGTCTGGCGTCGCCTCCGCCGGCTCGGGGCGCTTCTCCTCCACGATGCGGTGTGGGTCCTGCCGGCAGATGCCAGGACCCGTGAGGCGTTCGAGTGGCTGGCGGATGAGATCGTCGAGCAGGGTGGGACGGCGCTCCTCTGGGAGGCGGAGAGCCTGGACCGGACTCAGGATCGGGAGCTGGTCCGCCGGTTCCGCGACGAGGCCGGCAGTCGCTATCAGGCCATCGCCGAATCCGCCGACGCGATCGGCCGCGCGGCGACTCGACGCGGGTCGGCCGGAGCCCGGGTCTCGACCCAGGCGCGTCGACAACTCGGCGGCCTCGAGCGGGCGATTCGACTCGAGCGTCGCCGGGATTACTTCCGCTCCCCCGAACAGGCTCGTGCCGTAGAAACCGTCAGCGCCGCGCGGCGCCGAGTCGATGAACCGGGGAGCGGTACTGGATCAAAGGGGGTACGGAATGCGGTGGGTCACTAGGCCAAGGCCCCACATCGACCGGACGGCCTGTGCCTGGCTGATCCGAAGGTTCATCGATCCGGCCGCGGAGTTCGTTTTCGCAGCCGATAGCGAGGCGGCTCGAGCCACGGGAGGGACGCCGTTCGACATGCGCGGGGTGGAACTGGGCCATCATCAGGGCCGGTGCTCGTTCGAGACCATCCTGGAGGTCTACAAACTCACCGATCCGGCACTGCGCGAGATCGCCGCCATCGTGCACGACGCCGACCTCGACGACGAGCAGTTCAGATCGCCGGAGGCACCTGGCGTGGACGCAGTGATTCGAGGGCTTGGTTTATCTATCGAAGATGACCAGGATCTGCTGAAGCTGACCGACCGGATCTACGACGGGCTGTATGCCTGGAGCAGTAGGATGGTGGGGTAGGGCAGCCGTCAGGCGTCAGCCATCAGGCGTCAGGCGTCAGGCGTCAGGCGTCAGGCGTCAGCCGTAAGGCAACGGCTCCTGTCCCATCCAGTCCCTAGTGATTCTCACCGCTCACCGCTCACCGCTCATTGTTCACCTTTCACCTTTCACCTTTCACCCTTCACTCTACCACCGCCACCGCACTCAACCCCAGCGGCACCGGACGGAGCCCGGGCCAGCGACGGGTCTCACCGGCCGCATCGCGAAGCATCATCTGGGCTGAGATTCCTCCGTCGAGGGCGACTGCGGATTCGGCTCCAAGTCCCCGCATGAAGAACGCGGTTTCCGGCAAGGTCAGGCCGAAGGGAATGGAGCCGAAGGCGGGACCCAGCGCATCAAACCGGGTCAGGGCCACGATCAGCCGGCCGTCGGCGTCCACGCCCAGCGCCAACCGGGCGTCGCGATGCTGCAGGTTGATGTCCGGTCCCGGTGTGCTCAGCATCGCGGGGACCCGGCCGCCGTGCTCGAGCAGCAGCGGGTACGACTGGAACGCCTCTCGCACCCCTGACGCCCCCGCGGCTGATCGAAGAGCATCCACGCCGGCGTCGTCCACCAGCCGAACGGCGCCCGTGGAATCGATCACGACCGCCGCGGCGAGCGGCCCGCGGCGCGGTTCCCGATACTCGATTCCATCGTGAACTACCCAGCCCCACGCTCCACCGCCCTCGAACATCCCCGCGTTGAAGGCCAGGGCCGCCTCGGCCGGGGCGCGCTCCAGGGTCCAGACGTGGGTGAATCCACCTGGAGCCATCCCGTTCTCGAGCGACAGCCGGAACCGCGCCGGCTCGAGCCGCGCCACAACCACCTTGATCCTGCGGGCTTCACCTCGTCCCCTCAGTTCCACCTCGGTCCACTCCAGACCGCGCGGACCCGGCCGCCAGGCGGCTGTCCGCGCGACTTCGCCCCGGGGCAGGCCTCCCAGAACTGAGAGTCCGTCCGGCGTGAGCACGGCGAGTGGCGGCGCGGATGGTCCGCCACCGCCCGCCAGCAGGGTGAGGACCGCCGCGACCCAGCCGCGGCCGGCTACTGCGGCATGCACTTTTGCATCGCCTCCGCGTTCATCTCCATGCTCAGCCTCATCAGCGTGGCCGTGTCCTGGCTGTCACCGGCCTTGTCCAACTCGGCCTTGTGACGCTTCGTCCACTCCACCTGGACCTTGGCCATGCAGTCAACCTGGGCGTTGCCCGTGGTTGCCGGAGCGGCCGCGGCCGCGGCGGCGTCCGCATCCGCCTTCTCCTTCTCCTTCTTGAGCCGCGCTTGTTCCTGGGGTGACACGTAATTGAATCCCAGCCCGCGAGCCAGTTCGGCGATCCGGGGCCGAACTGCGTCGCCCTCTCTGGCCGTGCCGTATCCCTGGAAGTCCTTGGCGTCCGGGTTGTCGACCAGGATACCGACCATCCGGGGCAGACGCTCGGCCAGGCTGTACCAGTCGCAGTCACTGAACCCTCCGGCCACCTTCATCGTGCTGTCGATCCGGGCGTTGCTCTTCTGCTGGGTCCTCCCACTCAAGCTGAGGGACCTGCACCTGGTTCGGGTCAAGAGACTGCGCGAAGGTCGAATAGGGCATGATCGCGGCGGTGTCCCCGCTCAGCATTCGTTTCTCGAGCGCCTGGAACTTCTCCCAGTCGGGCCCGCGCCTCCGGTCGAATTCGGCCTTGCGTTTCACGGCCGCCCGCTGCTTGAACAACGCGGAGTAATACGCTCCGGTCTTGCCGGGCTCCTTGGCGAGCTTTTGCTGCGCTGCCTCCGACGCTCCCAGCGACTTGAGGTAACGGTCTACCACGTCGCTGGTAATGACCATGCTGGAGGGGTCACACTTCTCCTTCGCGGGCTTTCCGGCCACGGCAACGGTGTCTTGCTTCCCGGTGGCCTTCTCCACCGCCTTCTTCTTGACGAGGCCTCCCAACTGGGCATGACCGGCGGCGGGGACGGTGAATAGCGCCAGGACAACGCCGAGCACCGCGTACATGACGCGACAGGGCATGGGGCCGATCTCCAGTGGAGTGGGATAGGACCAAAATAGCATTATTTCCGGCATCCCGGACTTGACCGGCCGGCCAGACCCCGGGCCCCTCCTGCAAGTCGCTGTGGACAGCGCACTTCGAAACGTCCGGAACCGTTTCAGCCGGCTGCCCGTAGGTGGCGGACCGCTCCCATCCGCGTCGCAATTTCAAGGAGGACCTATGGTCCGGCTTCGTGCTCCAGTGATGCTCCTGATCCCGGCCCTCGCATGGGCGGCACCGGCAATAGCCCAGGGTGCCCCGGTGATGGCGGTCCCGCTGGAAAGCCCGGGGGCCAGCGTGAGACAGACCGTTGGCCTCACCGACGTCACCATCACCTACCATCGGCCGGCGGTGAGAGGCCGCAAGGTCTGGGGAGAGCTTGTACCGCTGGACTCCGTCTGGCGTGCCGGCGCCAACGAAAACACCCTGCTCACCGTGACGTCACCGTTTACGATCGGCGGCGTCCGCCTCCCGGCCGGACGCTATGGGCTGCACATGATTCCCGGTGCCGCAAAGTGGGCGGTGGCCGTGAGCAAGGAGGCCAGCGCGTGGGGCAGCTTCAGCTACGACCCCGGCGAGGACGCCGCGCGGTTCACGGTGACTCCGCGCGTCTGCCGAGCATCTCGAACGGCTTGCAGTACACCCTGGACGATCCCACCGACTCCAGCGTGACCGTCACCATGCGCTGGGAGAAAGTCGCGGTCGAGTTTCCGATCGCCGTGCCGACAAACCAGGTTGTGATGGACAGCCTCACCCAGCAGCTGCGCGGATTGCAGCGTTTCTGGGCCACCGGCTGGGCCGAAGCGGCGCGCTGGGCCCTGAGCCACAACGCCGGGCTCGAGCTGGCATCGGCCTGGGCGGATACGGCGGCCCAGATCGCGCCGACCTTCAGCAACCTGCGGCTCAAGGCGACGGTGCTCGAACGCCGCGGCGATCGCCAGGGAGCCGAAGCCCTGCGGCAACAGGCATTGGCGATTGCCACCGAAGCCGACGTGAACAACCTCGGCTATCAGGCACTCAATCAGAAGAAGGTGGACGAGGCGATCGCGATCTTCCGCAAAAACGTGCGCGATTATCCCCGTTCCTGGAACGTGTACGACAGCCTGGGAGAGGCGTTGGCGCTGAAGGGCCTGAAGAAAGAGGCGTTGGCCAACTATCAGAAGGCGCTGGACATGGTGACCGACGAACGGCAGAAGAACCGGATCCGGGGAGTCATCGCCGGGCTCATGTAAAGAGCCTCTGTTTGGCGGTCATCTCCCGTTCCAGCCGCCCGCAGACCAGTTCGCACAGCCGGAACACGTCGTTGTCGGCCAGCCGGTAACGGGTGGTGACGCCATCCTTCCGGCGGCCGACGAAGCCGGCGGTGTGCAGTACCTGCAGATGCTTGGAGACGTTCGCCTGGCCCAGGCCGGTAGCCTCGAGGATCTCGGTAGACGGTCTGCTCACCGCCTCTCAGGGCATTGAGAATCTCCAGCCGGGACGGCTCGGCGAGGGCCCGAAACCGTTCGGCGATGAGCTGGAGCTGTTGTGCCGTGAGAGGCCTGGCAGCCATGTGGGGACGGCCGGGTTCGGGTTGAGTGACGGGACGTCTCAGGTGCGGCGTGGGCCCGCGGGCTTGACGTGTTCTTGTTATAACTATATAGTCATATAACTAAACAGGCAAGATAGTCACCTTCCCCGGAACTGCCGGGACGAATCAGCCATGCACTCTCAGTCACGCCGTGCCTTCGCCGCGCTAATGGCTCTCCTCATCACGGGGGGCAATGTTGCACACGCCCAGGCTCCGCTCGGTCTCGAGCAGGCGCTGGAGCGGGCCGAAGCGCAATGGGTACGCCAACCGAATTGCAGCAGGCGAGACCCGGGCCCGGACCGGGCAGGCGCTGGCGCCGCTCAAGGGGATCCTGCCCACGGTCCGTCTCGAGTCCGGCTATCTCCGGACCACCGATCCTCTCAATGCGTTCGGGTTTACCCTCAGACAGCGCACCGTCACGCCGGCCGCGTTTGCCCCGGCCAGCCTGAACGACCCCGACGCCATCGGCAACTTCTCGACCGGCGTGATTCTCGAACAACCGCTCTTCAATGCCGATGCCTGGCTGGGGCGCCAGGCCGCGGTGAGCGCCGGAGAGGCGGCCACCGCCCAGGAGCGGTGGCGCAGGGCCACGACCGCGGTCGAGGTGTTCCGCGGTTACTGGGGCGCGGTGCTGGCCGCGGAACAGGTGCGGACGCTCGAGGTCGCCAGCCAGGCTGCCGTCGCCCATGTCCGGCAGGCCGAAGCCCTGGTTCAGCGGGGGATGGCCACGAAGTCGGACGCGCTGCTCGCCTCGGTGAAGGCCGGCGAGGTGCAGTCCAGCTTGCTCCAGGCCCGGAGCGATGCGAATCTCGCCAAGCGTGGCCTGGCCCTGTTGATGGGTGATCCGGTGGACACCGTGTTCACCCTGCCCGATTCACTTCCACCCGCCGACCGGGTGCGTCAGCTCGCCAGTGAGCCGGCAACGGACTCGGTTGGCTTGCGGGGGGACGTGGCGGCGGCCACCAAGGCCTTCGAAGCGGCCGCGCACGACCTCCGGCGATCCCACGCCCTTTACCTGCCGCGACTGAACAGTTTCGGGCGACTCGACTGGAACACGCCTTCCACCCCGTTCAGCGGCAAGGCGGCATGGACGCTGGGCGTGATGCTCTCCTGGTCTCCCTTTGCGGGCGCCTCCGAACTCGCCGAGACCAGGGCCGCCGGCGGCCGGAAGAACTCGGCCGCCGCGATGGCGGAAGCGGCCGCGGCGCAGGCGGCGTTCGAGGTGGTCCGGGCCACCGACGGCGTCACCCTGGCGCTGGGCCGGCTCGAAATCGCCGAGCGGGCGGGAGCCCAGGCCACGGAGGCTCACCGGATCGTGGCCCGGAAGTATGACGGTGGCCTGGCCAGCGTGACCGAGCTGTTCGACGCCGCTGCGATTGAGACTGCCTCGGAGCTGCGCTTCTCGGCCGCGCGCCACGACGTGCTGGTGGCGCTGGCCGAAAAGCGCCGGGTAGAAGGGCTGGATCTGGGGCAGCTGGTGGACTCGGCGACTTGGCGGCTCGGCAGGCGGTAATCGAGAGGACATGATCATGCGGAACGCGATGGGTGGAATTTTCATTTTCGGAGTCGTGCTGGCTGGCTGTGGTGGCGAGGCCGAGCCGCCGAGCCGCCGAGCCGTGGTGTCACATGACGCGCCCTCCTTCACGGTCGCCGAAACAACCATCACTGCTACACTGGACGCCGCCGGCATCGCCGAGCCGATTGAGCGGGCAACGCTGTCGACCAGATTGATGGGCAGTGTGACCCACGTGCTGGTCAGGGAAGGCGATCGGGTCCAGAAGGGTCAGCTCCTGGCGCGGGTCGACGCTCGCGATCTCGAGGCGAAGCGGGCCCAGGTCGATGCCGCCATCAGCTCGGCGGAGGCGGTATACCAGGACGCGCTGACCCAGGCCGTGCGGTTCCGGGCGCTCTACGCCGACAGCGCCGCGACCCGTTATCAGCTCGATCAGGTGGAGACCGGTTTAGTCCGGGCAGAAAGCGGACTTCGCACTGCCCGGGCTTCCCGTGAGGAACTCGACGCAGTTGGCGCGTATGCCGAGATCCGGGCCCCGTTTGCCGGGATCGTGACTCGTCGCCACGTGGACCCCGGCGCATTTGCGGCGCCGGGCGCCCCGGTGGCCGAGGTCCAGGACGCATCGCGGCTTCGGATCAGCGTGACGGTGCCGCCTCGGGTAGCGGCAACCCTGGCGCGGGGGAGAGCGATCGCCGCCGACATCGAGGGCCAGCCGGCGCAGGCGACCATCGAGGGGGTCGTCCCGGCGTCGACCGGGGCGGTGTACACCGTCAACGCTCTGGTTCCCAACCCGCAGCGTCGGTTCCTGCCCGGCAGCGCGGCCACGCTGCGGATCCCCGATGGCCGGCGACAGGCGATCCTCATCCCGGCGAGCGCGGTGGTCCGGGAAGGTGACTTGACGGGAGTCCGGATCCAGGCGGCGGCCGGACATGACTTGCGGTGGGTCAGGACGGGCACCGAGTACCTGGTCCCAGCGACCGAGTCCGGCGACGATGCCGGCCACGCCCGGCGTTCCTCGCCCGGCACTGTCCGGGTCGTCGAGGTCCTGTCGGGTCTCACTCCCGGCGACGTCATCCTGATAGCGGGCGACTGACCATGGGTGTCGCGGGCCTGGTTGCCAGGCGGTTCCTGTACTCGAAGCTCACCCCGCTGGTCACCATCGCGTCGCTGGCGGTGGGCCTGCTGGCCATTCTGGGTACGCCGCGCGAAGAGGAGCCGCAGATCTCGGTGCCGATGATTGACGTCATCGCGGCGCTCCCCGGGGCTCCACCAGCCGAAATCGAGAACCTCCTTACCCGCCCGATCGAGCAACGGATGTGGGAGATCCCGGCGGTCGAGCACGTGTATTCCATGGCGGGGGAGGGCTATACCCTGGTGACGGTGCGCTTCAAGGTCGGCGAGGACCAGGAGCGGAGCGTTACCCGGGTTCATGCCAAGCTGTTTGCCGAGCTGGACCGCATGCCGCCCGGCGCCCTGCCACCGCTGGTCAAGCCGTACACCATCGACGACGTCCCGATCCTCAGCCTCACCCTCTCGTCGAGGGAATACGGATCGAACCAGCTTCGCCAGATGGCAACCCATCTCGACGCCGAGATCCGCACCGTTTCGGACGTCGCCCGGACCGCCGTGATCGGGGGGCAGCCGAAGCAGATCCGGGTGGATCTCGACGCCGCCCGTCTGGTGGCCGCGGGGCTTACGCCCGGTGAGGTCGCGCTGGCCCTCCGGGGCGCCAACGCCCGGCTGGACGCCGGTGAGTTCGCGTCTTCCGGGCAGGTGTACCGGGTCCAGGTCGGCGCTCCCCTCCGCAGCGCCGAGGAGGTCGCGGGGATTGTAGTGGGCGTCAGGGGTGACGTGCCGGTATACCTGCGCAATGTGGCATCGGTACGGGAGGACTTCGGCGAGCGGACCGACTACGTCAGCCATGCCTTCCGAGACTCGACGGCCGCCAGCGCCGTGACCATCACTGTGGCCAAGCGGAAAGGGGCCAACGCCACGATCGTGGCCCACCAGGTGCTCGAGCGCGTGGAACAGGCCCGGGCCCGGCTGCTGCCGGTGGCGGTGACGGTCACCGAAACACGTAACTACGGTGAGACCGCGAGCGAGAAGGCCAGCGAGCTGATCCTCCACCTGGCGATCGCCACGCTTTCGGTGACCATCCTGATCTGGCTGTTCCTGGGGTGGCGGGAGGCGGTGGTGGTCCTGGTCGCGGTGCCCGTGACGCTGGCCCTGACCCTGTTCAGCTACTACGCCCTCGGCTACACGCTCAATCGGATCACCCTGTTCGCCCTGATCTTCTCGATCGGCATCCTGGTGGACGATGCGATCGTGGTGGTCGAGAACATCTACCGGCACCTGCAGCTGGGTCTCAAGCCGCCAGCCGAGGCCGCGGTCGAGGGAGTGGACGAGGTCGGCAATCCCACGATTCTCGCCACCTTCACCGTCATCGCCGCGATCCTGCCGATGGCCTTCGTGAGTGGCCTGATGGGACCCTACATGCGGCCGATCCCGGTGGGCGCCAGCGTCGCAATGCTCGCCAGCCTCGCCGTCGCTTTCGTGATCACGCCCTACCTGGGGTTCCGGCTGTTGCGGGGCCATGTCGGCGGCTCGGCGGCTCGGCGGCTCGGCGGTTCGGCGGTTGGGGAGGAGAGCGGAGCGTCGGGTTCGCTGGCCGAAGGACGGTTTGGGAGGTTCTACCGGCCGCTGATGCGAGCGCTGATGGAGCGGGCGCGCCTGCGGGGACTGTTCTATGGCGGGGTGCTGACGCTGCTGTTCGTCTCCATGGGTCTGGTGGCGATCAAGGCGGTCCAGGTCAAGATGCTCCCGTTCGACAACAAGTCCGAGTTCCAGGTCATCCTGGATCTGCCCGAAGGAACCACGCTCGAGGCCAGCGCCGCGCTCGGGGCCGACGTAGCAGCCTACCTTCGAACCGTGCCCGAAGTGAGTCACACCCAGGTGTACGCGGGCACGGCTGCTCCGTTCAACTTCAACGGGCTGGTTCGGCACTACTTCCTGCGTCAGGGAGCCAACGTCGCCGATGTACAGGTGAACCTGGTCCCCAAGGGCGATCGTTCGCGGCAGAGCCACGCCATCGCCGTCGCGGTCCGACCCGCCGTCGACTCGATCGCGCGAAAGTACGGGGCCAGCGCCAAGATCGCCGAGATACCCCCGGGCCCGCCCGTGCTCTCGACCCTGGTAGCCGAGGTCTATGCGGGATCGGACAGCGCCCGGCTCGAGGCCGCGCGGCGCGTGAAGGGCGTCTTCGAGGCCACGGACGGGGTGGTGGACGTGGACTGGACCGTCGAAGCGCCGGCGCCCAGGCTGGCGTTCCGGGTGGACCGGGTTCGGGCCGCGCAGGCCGGTGCCAGCGTCGAGCAGATCGTGCGCACGGTCTATCTGGCGGAGGCCGGCAACCCGGCAGGCCTGGCGGCATCCGCCACCGCCCGCGAAGGAATGGCGATCGTGCCGCGATTGCCACTCGAACGACGTTCGTCGGCGGAAGCGTTGCTGGCTCTCCCGATTCCGACCGCTGGCGGTCCCCAGCCGCTCGGCCGCTTCGTCACGGTGGACTCAGGCGTGCGGCACGAGGCCCGTTACCGGCGGGACCTCCGGCCGGTCATCTATGTCACGGGAGACGTGGCCGGCAGCGTCGAGAGCCCGGTCTATGCCATCCTGGCCATGAACCGCTCGCTCGATACGGTGAGAGTGCAGGGACAGGAGATCGGCCGGTACAACGCCGTCCAGCCGGATCGGCTGGACGAGACGGCCATCAAATGGGATGGCGAGTGGCAGATCACGATCGAGGTCTTTCGCGATCTGGGGCTCGCGTTTGCCGCCGTGCTGCTCCTCATCTACGTGCTCGTTGTCTGGTGGTTCGAATCGTTCATGATCCCCCTCGTGATCATGGCGCCGATTCCGCTGACGCTGATCGGCATTCTGCCTGGCCACGCCGTTTCGGGCGCGTTCTTCACCGCTACCAGCATGATCGGGATGATCGCTCTGGCCGGGATCATCGTCCGGAACTCGATTCTGCTGGTCGATTTCATCCAATTGGCGCAGAGCCGGGGCCGGTCGCTGCCTGAAGCGGTAATCGAGGCCGGTTCGGTGCGATTCCGGCCGATCGCGCTCACCGCCGCGGCAGTCGTGGTGGGTGGCCTCGTGATGGTGCTGGACCCGATCTTCCAGGGCCTGGCGGTGGCGCTGATCAGTGGGGCGATCGTGGCCACCGGACTCACGATGGTGGTTGTGCCGTTGTTGTATTGGGAGTTGATTCGGAGAAGTGAGAAGGAGAAGTGAGAAGGGAGAAGGGAGAAGGGAGAAGGGAGGATTGAGGATTGCGGAGCAAGTTGACGCCTGACGCCTGACGCCTGACGCCCCTCTCCTCACCTCTCCAACAACCGGAGGCTGTCCATGTGCAACGACAAGGTCATTCGCCGATTTGCGGGCTCGTTCGTGCTGGGGTCGCTCGCCTTGGGGTGGTGGGTGAGTCCGTACTGGTTCCTGTTCACGGTCTTTGTGGGCGTGAATCTGATCCAGTCCACCTTCTCGGGGTTCTGTCTGCTGGAGCGGATCCTGGCCCGTTTCCGGTTGTTCGGTTGCGGACCCCGGCCGACCGCCGCCTCGACCGCAGTGTGACGGGCGTCACGCTCTTAACATCTGCTGGGAATATCGATCTGCAGGGGTGTGCCGGCCGGAACGTACACCCCACAAGGAGTGATTGAATGTCCAACCCCCCGATGAAGCTGACCACCCTGGTGGCCCTGGCGATGGCCGCGAGTCTGGGCGCCTGTTCCGACAGCAGTGGCCCGGCGGATGCCGGGAATATCCTGACTCAGATTCAGGCCGAGGATATCGGTTCCGACGTGGCCCAGGATCTGGACGACCTAGCTGAGCTCTCGATCTACGACGAGTCCAACGGGGTCCCGCTCACCGTGGCCCAGCCTCGACCGCTGGGCGCTCCACCGGCCGCGTGCGTGACCATCTCGCCCGACCCCCCGACCAACAGCGACGGCGACGCCGTGCCGGACTCGGTCCGGTTCCTCTACGACGCCTGCGTCTTCACCCGTGCTGGCGGCGTGGTGACCGACTCGCTGGGCGGGACCATCGATTTCATCGATCCGCTGCCGCTCGCCAGCAGCCTCGGCGTCCGCCACGAGTTCACCGATTTCACCCGCAAGCGCACCAACACCGTGTTCCCGCTTCGGAGCTTCCTGGCCGTACACAACGGAACCCGCGAATGGGGTGGTGACGCCGACACGCTTGGTCACACGATCACCAGTTTTGTCAGCGTCTGGACCCATCCGAGCGGGCGCACCACGACCCACGAGAAGGACTGGGTGGCGAAGTTCACCGCGGCTACCCCGGGGACCATCTCGCTCATCACCCCGCTGCCCGCCGGGAGCTTCACGCTCAGCGGAACCGGGACCTGGACCACGCTCAATCGCAGCTGGAACGTGGTGGTCACCACCGTAACGCCGCTGGTCTACGACCCGTCCTGCACGGTGGCTCCTCGCCTCACCGCCGGCGAGCTCAACCTGGTCGTGACCCGGAACGGCGATGTGACCAACGTGTCGATCGTCTTCACGGCCTGCGGCCAGTATACGGTGACGAGAACTCCGGTGGTGTAGTTGAACCCGGAGCTCGACTTGAAATCGGAGGGGCGGATGCCGTCATCGCATCCGCCCCTCTGTTCTGTTCAGTTCGGCCCATTTCGACGTGAAACCGGAACGAAATAGTCGCCGTCCGGTTGGCACCCTCCATCGGAGAAATCCATGCGTTCGTATGCACTCGGGGTCTTGCTTGCCGCCTCCCTGGTCACGCCACTCGGGGCCCAGAGTGCGGCCGACTCGGCCGGGATCCGCCGTGCGGCCCTGGACTACGTCGAGGGCTGGTACGAGGGGAACGGTGACCGGATGGAGCGAGCCGTCCACCCGGAGCTGGCCAAGAGGATCGTGATCACCGACTCGCTCGGCCGGAGCAGGCTGGACCAGATGGGCCCCTCACGCCTGGTCTACGGTACGCGCTCCGGTGGCGGAAAGAAGACGCCCGCCGCCGAGCGGCAGAAGGACGTGGTGATACTCGATATTTTCGAGAACGCCGCCAGCGCACGGGCCACGATGTCCGGCTGGGTGGATTACATGCAGCTGGCGAAGTGGAACGGCGAGTGGAAGATCGTTAACGTGCTGTGGGAGTTGAAACCGAAGCAGTGAGCCCGCTGGTGCCTCGGCGGCTGGTTCCCGGGGCTCTCTCTCCGCCCGGCAGGGGGAGTATTCCACCGAGGCTCGATTCAAGGAGAACCAATGAACATCGCCATCATCGGCGCGGGCTCGGTGGGCGGCAATCTCGCCCGCGGCTGGGTCAGGCACGGGCACAAGATCGTCTTTGGGGTGCGCGATCCGCGAAGCGCCAAGCTACAGCCGTTGCTGACCGAGATTGGTCAGGCCGCGAGCGCTGCCCCGGTAGCCGAGGCGGTCGCCGGCGCGGACGTGGTCGTGTTCGCCACCCCCTGGGAGGCCACGCTCGAGATCGCCAGGCGGCTGCCACTCGGCGGGAGGGTCGTGATCGACGCGACCAATCCGCTGCGCCCGAATCTGGCGGGGCTGGCGGTGTCGGGAGAATCTTCCGGCGGAGAGGAGCTGGCGAAAGCCGCGCCGGGGGTGAAGGAGAGGATGGCGGCCGTGTCCGGTCCTGCTTCCCGTCGTGTGTGACCCAGCCAACCCTCCGCGGTCGGACCATCTGGTTATATTCCCGCCCGTCCGAAAACCGTCCCGAGACCCCTTGTCGGAGTATCCATGAGATTTCAGGCCCTCTCGGCTCTCCTTGCCGCCAGTGCCCTCCTGTCCGGCTGTGGCCAGGCAGGCAGCGGTGGCTCCAAACTCGCCACACAGGATGACAGCGTGAGTTACATCCTGGGCTACAAGATGGGCGAGAACCTCAAGCAACAGTCAGTACCCGTAAAGCCCGAGATCATCTTCCGCGGCCTCACTGAAGGGATGGCGGGCAAGACGGCCAATATGCCGGACTCGGTGATGCAGTCGGTGATGATGGCCTTCCAGGTGCGCATGATGGGGATCCAGCATCAGCGGGACTCCGTCGCCGCACTCGAGAACACCAAATCCGGCCAGGATTTCCTTGCCGGCAACAAGGGGAAGGGCGGAGTGAAAACGACCACAAGCGGGCTGCAGTACAAGGTTCTCAAGGAAGGGACCGGAGCGCGCCCGAAGAGCACCAGCCAGGTCACGGTGCATTACAAGGGGACGTTGCTCGACGGCAAGCAGTTCGACAGCTCGTACGACCGCGGTCAGCCAGCGACCTTCGCGCTCAATCAGGTCATTCCGGGATGGACCGAAGGAGTGCAGCTCATGAACGCCGGATCCAAGTATCAGTTCTGGATTCCGAGCGAGCTCGGGTACGGCCCGCAGGGCTCGCCTCCGACCATCCCGCCGAACGCGGCGCTGGTCTTCGAAGTGGAGCTGCTCAGCTTCCAGTGACCGCGCGTCAGAACGGTCATCCCGGGCTCAGCGAGGGATCGCCGATATGGCGATCCCTCGTTTGCTTCGGGCACTGGCCGTGACGGCGGTCAGAAACTCACCTTGGTGATCCGCCCGGCGGGCCCGACCAGCCAGCCCGCCGTCCGGCCCGCGAACGCCGCGCTCCAGTAGCTCAGGGTGTCGATCGGCTGCCACTCCTGGCCATCATCCGGGGACCAGCTGGCTCCCTTGGGGCCCACGGCGACCACCGTTCCATTGGTGCCGGGCACGTAGACCGCCGCGAACACCGGGCCGCTGAAGCTGGGTCGACCGCCGAGGGTCCAGACGTTCCCGCCGTCCACGGTTCGGACGACGTTGTCGTTCCAATCGTCGTACTTGCTGATGTCGCCGCCGGCGGCAATGCCGATGCGGTCGTTGCGGAACGCGACCGACGCATGCCCGGTGGTAGAGGTCCCCTGCACGATCGGAGTGGTGACTGACCGCCAGGTGGCGCCGCGATCCGCCGAGGAGAAGATCCGGGCCTCCTTGCCGGCCCCGGTCGCGACGAACACCTCCCTGCTCCCCCGCGTCACCACGCACGTGCCGCTGGCGGCAAAGGCGCCCTCACCCTCGGTTGCGCCCTCGACCTGGCCAAAGTTCCAGATGGCGCCACCATCTGCGGTCGTCAGCAACGGGAACTGCCCGCCGACGTTGTCACTCCAGGCGATGCCGCTGTGCGCGTCCCAGAAGGCGAAGCAATCGTAGAAGGCATTCTGGTCGCGGTTGATGAACTGAATCTGCCAGTTCAGGCCGCCATCCACCGTCTTGTAGATCCGGGAGTTGGTGCCGTTGCCGCTGCTCAGCAGGTAGGCGGTCCTGGCGTCAACGCCGTGCACATCGCGGAACTCGAGGCTGTCGGCGCCGGCGACGACTCCGGCGCGCCAGCTGGCACCGCCGTCATCGGTGACCGCGAACGTTCCGCCGGTTCCGCTGACCCAGACGACCCTGGAGCTGACCGCGCTCACCGCCTGCAGGCGCTGGGTGGTGCCGGACACCAGGTCCTGGAGCGTCCATCCCGCCGGAGACGTCCTCGGCGGTGGCAGGGGAGGGGGGGTCGGGCGGGGCGGTTCAGGGGGCCGCGGCGGGCCGCAGGACACCAGCACGACGGCCATGATCAAGGAGAGTGTTCGCATGGCCGGATAATAGTCCACGCCTGGTGGCCGGCTCCAGTCCACCGCCCCGAGGGCGGGGGTGACGAGTCCCTCCCCCAGCCGTACCTTTGCCTGCCGCCCGGGAATGCGCCGGGAATCACTCTGGTACGAGGGAGCCGCATGGCCGACGCCGGCAAGGCGAGTACCAAGAAGAAGCCGCGCAGGAGCCGGAAGAAGACCCCTGAGCCCCGTGGCCTCACTCCCGCCCAGGTCACCGGGGCCGCCGTTCCCACTGCCATCACGGGCCTCATCAGAGCCATTGAGGAGGATGGCGGCGCCGTCATCGGCAGCTATCGGGAGCCGCTGGGGAGTGAGTGGCAGGTGCTCGCAGCGCTCCCGATCGAGCTGGTCGAGCCCACGCCGTATCAGCGCGACCTGTCCGACGCGCACGTCGCCCGCTTGAGCAACGCCATGCACCGGCTCGGCCGCTTCATGGATCCGGTGATCGCCGTCCGCACCGAGGACGGCAAGTACTGGACGCCGAACGGCAACCACCGGCTGGCGTCAATGCGGACCCTTGGCGCCCGGGCCATCGTGGCCATCGTAGTTCCCGACCTCGAGATAGCCCACCGTATCCTGGTGCTCAACACCGAGAAGGCCCACAACGTCCGGGAGCGGGCCCTCGAGGTGATCCGGCTGGCGGCAGCACTCTCCGAAATGGACGACCGCCCGGAGAAGAGCTACGAGACCGAGTTCGAGGAGCCGGCACTCCTCACCCTGGGCTGCTGCTATCTCAAGAACGGCCGGTTCTCGGGCGGGGCATATCACCCCGTGCTCAAGCGGGTGGAATCGTTCTTCTCGACCAGGCTTTCCAGCGCCCTCGCCACCCGCCGGGAGCGGGCCGAAAAGCTGCTTGAACTGGATGCGGCGGTAGGGGAAGCGATCAGCCGGCTCAAGGAGCGAGGATTCGAGAGCCCGTATCTCCGGGCGTTCGTACTGGCCCGGATCAACCCGCTGCGTTTCACCCTCAAGCGCGGGCAGAAAGCGGACTTCGACGAAACCATCGCGAAGATGCTGTCCTCCGCCCGGAAATTCGATCCCTCCAGAATCAAGGCGGACCAGGTGGCCCGGGCGGGCGGAGCGCCGGATGACGGCTAGCCGCACGGCAGGCCCGCCGATATACTGAAGCATCTTCTCTATGCAAAGCGATTACCCTGACCGACCACGCTGAGCGACTCAAGGTGGCGCTCCAATCGCGCTACCTGATCGAGCGCGAGCTGGGCTCGGGCGGGATGGCCACGGTGTACCTGGCCACGGACCCGAAGCATCACCGGCAGGTCGCGGTCAAGGTACTCCGCCCCGACCTCGCGGCCACTCTGGGACCGACGCGGTTTCTGCGGGAAATCGAAATCGCGGCCCAGCTGCAGCACCCCCACATCCTGCCGTTGCTCGACTCGGGCGAGGCGGACGGCTTCCTCTACTACGTCATGCCCTATGTCGAGGGCGAGTCGCTGCGCGAGCGGCTTACACGGCAGCGGGAGCTGCCGGTGGCCGAGGCGGTGCGGCTGCTTCGGGACGTCATCGATGCGCTGTCGTACGCCCATGGCCGGGGTGTGGTGCATCGGGACATCAAGCCCGACAACGTGATGCTCTCCGGTCGCCACGCTCTGGTGGCCGATTTCGGGGTGGCCAAGGCGGTGAGCGAGGCAACCGGGCGGCAAGCGATGACGACCGCCGGCGTCGCCTTGGGCACACCGGCCTACATGGCCCCGGAGCAGGCCGCCGCCGATCCCCACGTGGACCATCGGGCCGACATCTACGCCGTCGGCGCCATGGGTTACGAACTCCTGACCGGGCAGCCGCCGTTCACGGGCCTTACCCCGCAGCAGGTCCTGGCTGCGCACGTCACCGAAGCGCCGAAACCGGTGACGGCGCTGCGCCAGGCATGCCCTCCGATCCTGGCCGAAGCCATCATGCGCTGCCTCGCCAAGCGGCCGGCCGATCGCTGGCAGAACGCCGAAGAACTCCTGGAGCAGCTCGAGGCCCTGGGGCCCCAGAGCGTCGGAAGCACCCCGACTTCGACTGCCCCGACCAGGGCCGTGGCGCTGGATGATCGCTGGCACGGGCACCCGGTTCGGGTCGGCGCGCTGTTCCTGCTGGCGTCGGTCGCTGTGCTGGGGGCGGTCTATTTCCTCACGATTCAACTCGGCTTGCCGGACTGGGTCCCGTGGGGCGCGCTGGCGCTGCTCGCCGCCGGGCTGCCGATCATGGTTGTGACGGGGCTGTTCGAGCGACGGCGGGCGCGGCTCCGTGCAACAGGTGTCTACTCGCAGAGTGGGGAAACAGGCATCCAGCGGCTGGTGACCTGGCGGCGGGCGATTCAGGGAGGGATGGTCGCCTTCTCGGTGCTGGGTGTCGGGACGGTGGTGTACACCGCCATGCGGCTGCTCGGCATCGGGCCGGTGGGCACCCTGGTCGCCGCCGGCAAGCTCGCCGAGCGCGACCGGCTGATCGTGGCGGAGTTCGACAACCGTACCGCCGATTCGATGCTCGGGGCTTCGGTTACCGAAGCCTTTCGCATCGACCTGGCGCAGTCGCCGATGGTGGCCGTGCTGAGCTCGTCGCAGGTGAGCGATGCCCTCCGCCGGATGGGCCGTGACCCGACGCTCCGGATCGATACCCGGCTGGCCCGGGAGGTAGCGACCCGGGAGAATGGCAAGGCCTACGTGGCGGGCGACATCAGCCGGGTCGGAAAGGGCTTCGTGCTCACCGCCCGGCTCCATTCCACGAATGACGGGGCGGAACTGGTGGCCCTCCGGGAAGATGCCTCCGATGATGCCGGGATTCTCCGGGCCATCGACCGGCTCTCCGGTCGGCTGCGGGAACGGATCGGGGAGTCCCTGCGCACGATCCGCGCCGGCCAGCCGCTCGACCGGGTCAGCACCGGGTCGCTCGAGGCGCTCCGGCTCTACTCGGAGGCGGTGCGCCAGAGCGATCTCGGCGCTTGGGAACGCGGGGTCCCGCTGCTCGAGCAGGCCGTGGCGCTCGATTCCAGCTTTGCGATGGCCTACCGGAAGCTCGCCGTGGCGTACGGTCACACCGGCGCCGGCTTCTCCCGCCAGGCGGACGCGGCCACGCGGGCGTTTCGCCACCGCGAGCGGCTGCCGGATCTGGAGCGCTATCAGACCGAGGCGTACTACTACTGGGTGGTGGATTACGACCTCGACAAGGTGATCGCCGCCTACCGCGGCGTCCTGGCCACCGATCCGAACGAGTCCACGGCGCTCAACAACCTGTCCATCGCGCTCAACCAGCGGCACGAATGGCCCGAAGCCGAGCGGCTCGCGCTCCGCGCCATCGCGGTGGACACCGCGCCGGTGTTCTACTTCAACGCCATCAACGCCCAGCTTTCGCAGGGCAAGGTGCGAGAGGCCGAGGCGACACTCGAGGCCATGGGGCGGGTGCTGCCGGGGTCGCCCGACCTGCTCGAGCTCCAGGCCCTCCTGCAGGCGGGCGCCGGCGCTTACGACAGTGCCCGGGCGACCTATGGCGCCATCGCGCGTAAGGAGGATCTGAGCAGTCAGGTGCGGGGACGCGGGGGGCTGGCGACACTGGCCCAGCTCCAGGGGAGGATCTCGGAGGCCAATCGTGGCCGGGAGTCCCTGGTTCCGCTCATCCGCCAGCAGGGCGACCCGGCGGCGGCGCTGGCCACCGCGTCGACGGTGGCCGCGACCGAGGCCTTTTTCCTCAAGCGGCCGGAGGCGTCGCGCGCCATCGACCGCGCCCTGGAACAGACTCCGCTCGCCAAGCTGGACCCGCTCGACCGGCCCTATGCCTCCCTGGTGTTCGGGTACGCGATGAGCGGGCAGCCGGCCCGCGCCCGGCGCTTGTGGCAGGAGTACCAAACGACCATTCCGGATGCCATGCGACGGGGCGACTTCTTTACCGCGGCTGCGGCCACCCGGCTGGCGCTCGCCGAGGGCCGCAGCCGCGACGCGATCCAGGAAGCCCGCGCCTGGCGCGCCGGATTCGGGTGCACCCGGTGCGGCTACTTCGAGGAGGGTCTGGCCTACGATCTGCTGAACCAGCCCGATTCCGCCCTCCTCGCGTACGAAGCCTCGGTGACCGGCCCCCGCGGCGCTCGCCAGGTCAATGGGGATGCCTGGAATCTCGCGCCCGCCACCAAACGGCTGGGAGAGTTGTACGAATCGAATGGCAATCGGGACAAGGCGCTCGAGTATTACGGGCGGTTCGTGGCGCTCTGGCGGGACGCGGATCCGGAACTCCAGCCTGCGGTCCGGGAGGTGAAGGACCGGATGACAAAGCTGGCGGGCGAGGGGCGGTAGGAGGGGGTGAGGCGTTGGGGCGTTAGGCGTTAAGGCGTTAAGGCGTTAGGCGTTGAGGCGTTAGGCGTTGAGGCCCACACCCGGACGCCTAACGCCTCAACGCCTTAACGCCTCCCCCCTACCTCCCCAACCCCGCCGCCGTCAGCAACACAAACCGCCGCGCCCGCCGTTCCCCGCCCATGCTCACCTCGAACTCTCTGAGCGGACGGCCGTCCGCGATCGTCTCGGGGGTCTCGCCGCGAGCGAGCCCGGCAGAGATACGCTCGCGGGCTGTCATGAGCATCGCTCGATAGGCCAGGAGCCCGTCCCGATCGGTCGGCGTGCCATGACCGGGCACGATGATGGTCTTCCCGTCGGCCAGCCCGAGCACCCGATCGACCCCGGCGATCATGCCGTCCAGCGATCCCCCGTCCCACCAGTCGATGAAGGGCTCCGCCTCGCGCTCGAGGATATCGCCGGTGTGCACGATGTTGCGGCCCGGAAGCCAGACGATGGCGTCGCCGCCGGTGTGGGAGGGGCCGGGATGGATCAACACGACCCGCTCGCCGCCCTGGTCAAGGACAAGCGAGTCGTCGAACACCCGGTCGGGGAGGGCCTCCGGGACGGCGGGAATGCGATGCCATTCCAGTTCGGCGATGGTCGTATCCTTCCCCGCCGCGCGGGCGATCGCCGAGTGACCGGCGACGGACGCTCCGCCCGCCCGCCAGTACGGGTTGCCTTCGATGTGGTCGCCGTGGTAGTGGGTGCTGATCACCAGGGTGACCGGCAGTGAGGTGACGGTGCGAAGCGCCGAATCGGCCAGCGCCACCCGCTTGGCGCTTTGGCCATCGACCAGTACCACCTCGCCCTCGCCCACCAGGGCCAGCAGGTTGCCGTTGGCAAAGCCGGAGATCAGATAGGCGCCCGGTGCGATCTGCCCGATCCGCATCACCAGCGGATCCTGGGCGATCAGGGGACGGACTGCGCCAAGAAGGACGAAGCAGAGCGCGAGCGCGCGGGACATGAGGCCGCCGGGTTGGATGGCCGTCCTACGGGTGACACGGGCCGAGGGTTTCCGTGGCACGATTCGTGTTATTGTTCCGCCGTCCGACAACGGAGAGAGGTTGATGCGGATTCTCGTCACCGGCGGGGCCGGCTTCATCGGAAGCCACACCAGCGTGGAGCTTCTCAGGGCCGGGCATGACGTGGTTCTGATCGACAATTTCAGCAACAGCAAACCCGAGGCGCTGAAGCGGATCGAGGAATTGGCGGGCCGGCCGTTCGTGTTTCGGCGGACCGACCTGCTGGACGCCACCGCGCTGGACCAGGTCTTCCGCGATCACTCGATCGCCGCGGTGATTCACTTCGCCGCGTTCAAGGCGGTCGGGGAGTCGGTGCAGCAGCCGCTTCGCTATTACCACAACAATGTGACCGGGACCATTCTCCTCTGTGAGGCGATGGTCCGCCACGCGGTGAAGACCATGGTCTTCAGCTCGTCGGCGACGGTGTACGGTGACCCGGCAAAGGTTCCGGTCACCGAGGACATGCCGCTCGCGGGGGTCAATCCATACGGTCAATCCAAGCTCATGATGGAGCAGATCTTCCGGGACGTCCACCACGCCGACCCGTCATGGAACACGGCGCTCCTGCGCTATTTCAATCCGGTTGGCGCCCACCCCAGCGGACGAATCGGCGAGGATCCCAACGGGATCCCCAATAATCTGTTCCCGTACATCACCCAGGTGGCGGTGGGCAAGCTCAAGGAGCTGCGGGTATTCGGCAACGATTACCCGACCCCGGATGGCACCGGTGTCCGGGACTACATCCATGTGGTGGACCTGGCCATCGGGCACCTCCGGGCGCTGGAGGCGCTTCAGGGCCGAACCGGATGCGTGGCCTACAATCTCGGGACCGGCCGGGGACACAGCGTGCTCGAGGTAATCCGCGCCTTTCAGGAGGCGAGCGGCCGGAAGATCCCGTACCGCCTGGTCGAGCGGCGGCCCGGTGACGCGGCCAGCTGCTACTGTGACCCCGCCAAGGCCGAACGGGAACTGAAATGGAAAGCGGAACGGGACCTCGACGCGATGTGCCAGGACGCGTGGCGCTGGCAATCCCAGAATCCCGACGGATATCCCGCGCAGTGAAGTGGCCGCGGCACCAGCCGGCGGCTCAGCGTCCGTTGGCGGCGAGCCAGGCGCGAACGAAACGATCGAGCCCGCTGGCCATCAGCAGGCGGGACGCTTCGCTGGCCTCGGTGGTTGGAACGTTGTAGCTCGACTCCTCGGCGTACCAGGTGACCATCGTCATCGATTCCCGCGTTCGTGCCAGCACGGCGGTCTGGTCCATCTGGATGCGAATCGTCAGGTCATCGGTGAACCGCCCGCGGGCCGTGGAGACCAGCAGGATCCGCAGGCGACCATCCGGCTTCACGAAGTCCTCAGAGCGGCCCGACAGGAGCACCAACCCCGCCTTGCGCAGCTCCAGTTCCACGAAGTGTCGCAGGGCCGTGGCGCTGTCCGGCGGGAGCGTGCTCACCCGGATGGTGAGGGCCAGGTCGGCCTTGGTCAGCCCCTTGAGGCTGAGATCCTGCGTCGCCGCGTATTGCGCCGTGCCGGCCCCGGGCAGGGTCGCGAGGAGGAGCAGCAGGGGCAATCCGGTTCGCAGCATGTGCTCACAGTACAGGTGAAGCTGGAATCTTGCCCGAAGTCGATGGCCTGGGCAGTGACTGGACTCACGACGGGCGGCTCGGCGGCTGGTCGCTCGGCACCAATGCGCCACCGAGCCGGCCAGCCGCCGAGCCGCCGAGCCGTCTAGTAGCGATAGTGCTCGGACTTGAACGGTCCCTCGACCGACACGCCGATGTAGTCGGCCTGGTCCGTGGTGAGCTTCGTCAGCTTCACGCCCAGCTTGTCCAGATGCAGACGGGCTACCTTCTCGTCCAGCTTCTTGGGAAGGGTATACACCTTCCGGTCGCTGTACACCGTCCCCGACACGGTGCGCTGACCCTGCGCGCTCAGGTGGAGATCGATCTGGGCCAGCACCTGATTGGTGAAACTCGAGCTCATCACGAAGCTCGGATGACCGGTGGCGCACCCCAGGTTCAGCAGCCGGCCTTCCGCCAGGATGAGCACCGAGTGGCCATCCGGGAAGACGTACTCGTCGTACTGCGGCTTGATGTTGACCCGAGTGACGCCCTTCACCTTCTTGAGCCCCGCCATGTCGATCTCATTGTCGAAATGGCCGATATTGCCGACGATCGCCTTGTCCTTCATCCGGGCCATGTGATCGGCGGTGATGAGCTGCTTGTTGCCCGTCGCGGTGATGAAGATGTCCGCGGTCTGGACGACATCCTCCAGCGTGGTGACCTGGTAGCCCTCCATCGCCGCCTGGAGGGCGCAGATGGGGTCGATCTCGGTGACGACCACCCGGGCCCCCTGGCCCTTAAGCGCCTGGGCGCAGCCCTTCCCGACATCGCCGTAACCGCAGATCACCGCCACCTTGCCCGCGAGCATGACGTCGCTGGCCCGGAGAATACCGTCGGTGAGCGAGTGCCGGCAGCCGTAAAGGTTGTCGAACTTGGACTTGGTCACCGAGTCGTTGACGTTGATGGCCGGGAAGAGCAGCGTGCCCGCCTTCATCATCTCATACAGAC
Organism: uncultured Gemmatimonadales bacterium; assembly: GCA_963709905.1. Classification (GTDB taxonomy): domain Bacteria; phylum Gemmatimonadota; class Gemmatimonadetes; order Gemmatimonadales; family GWC2-71-9; genus JADJOM01. The sequence goes on along the minus strand of CAVPYI010000001.1, from coordinate 516,952 downwards.
GGTGGACACCGGTGGTGGTCTCCTCGGAGACGCCCCGGATCCCGGCCGCGACGCCAGCCCAGCGGCCGGGATGCAGCTTCTGCTCCTGGCGCAGGAGGTCGAGGATCACGCCCCACTCCTCCGAGTCGCTGGCGGGGTTGAAGGCCGGAACCTTCCCCGTCTTCTCGAACTCGACGCCCTTGTGCACCAGCAGGGTCGCGTCGCCGCCGTCATCGAGGAGCAAGGTCGGTCCGGAGCCGTCCGGCCACATCAGCGCCTGATCGGTGCACCACCAGTATTCGGCCAGGGTCTCGCCCTTCCAGGCGTAGACCGGGATGCCCTGCGGGTCCGCCGCAGTGCCGTTCCGCCCGACCACCACCGCGGCGGCGGCGTGATCCTGGGTCGAGAAGATGTTGCAGCTCACCCAGCGTACGTCGGCCCCGAGGTCGGCCAGGGTCTCGATCAGCACGGCCGTCTGCACGGTCATGTGCAGGGAGCCCATGATCCTGGCACCGGCCAGCGGGGCCTTGCCGGCGTACTCCTTGCGAATGGCCATCAGCCCCGGCATCTCGAATTCCGCGAGCCGGATCTCGTTGCGGCCGAACTCGGCCAGCGAGAGATCCTTCACCTTGAAGGGCTCACGCCCCGCCTCCCGCGTCACGTGGAAGGGGTGGAACTGCGCGACTGTCGTGGCCATCACTCGTCCTCCAGAAGGGGTTGTTGATTCGTCAAGTGTCCGGCTTCTCGTTCCTTTACTCCCACCGCTGTAAACAGCATCGGGCCTTTCGCCAGCGGATCAAGGGGCGCGGGCCGGTATTGCCTCAGTGTAAGCCCGGCCACAGCCATCCAGGCTGACAGTCGATCTTCGCCTACGCCCAGCCACTGGTGGCCGAGTGTCTGGCGGTACTCCGCCCGGTCATGGGGCATGAGATCGGTCGCCAGCAGCCGCCCGCCAGGCCGGAGCGTCCGGGCCGCTTCCGCGATCGCCCGCCGCGGCTCGGCCAGGTAGGGGAAGACCAGCACCATACAACCAAGGTCGAGCGTCGCGTCTTCGATCGGCAGGGACTCGAGGTCCCCGCGGCGAATGTCCACATTGGCCACGTCTCCGAGACGCGAGCGGGCAGTCCGCAGCATCGCCGCCGAACCGTCCACGGCGATGACTCGCGCCACGAACGGCGCCAATGCCTGGGTCAGTTGCCCGGTTCCACATCCCAGGTCGCCAACGGTCCACGAGGGGTCGAGCAGCCCGAGCAGCGCCAGCAGCTCGGTGCGCCCGCCGAAGAGCTCGGTACGCATCCGGTCCCACTGCCCCGCCGAGGATGCGAAGAACTCTTCCGATCGCGCCCGTCGCTCGGCGAGCACGCCCCGCAGCCGCTCGCGATCCCGCACGGTGAGCGTCCCGCCGTTCATCTGCTCCCGGACCACCTGCCACAGTTTACTGGCGTCCGCCTCGAGCTCGGCCGGCATCCGGTAGAACCGGCTCGCCCCATCCGCCCGTGAGACCACCCAACCGTCGTCGGCCAGGATCTTGAGGTGGCGGCTGGCGGTGGACTGTGGCAGCTGGAGCACGTCGCAGAGCTCCGATACCGTCAGCTCATGCCGCTCGAGCACCAGCAGCAACCGATTCCGGGTATTGTCGGCCAGCGCCTGCAGCCGGGTGACGTATGCCGAATCCAAGCCCGCTCCTAGTCATCCAATCATCCGGATAATTAAATGGCCAGTCAGTCTGGCGTCAAGTCGCACCGGCTGTTTTTCGGTTTTCGTTCGGTATCGGACATCATGCTGGTGCAGGGGAACGACGGGACGGTGCGCGGCGGCGGATCTACCTGGGGGCCGGCCCGCGTCGTTTGCGCCGGCGCGAGCGGAAGACGAGGAAATAGGAGTGGTTCTTCCGGGCGTGCACCTGTCGCAACAGCCGGCTCACTCCGGGGCGATGTTTACGAACTACGACGAAGAGATCCTCGACCTCGAGGCCGATCTCCGCCAGCTGGTTGACGATCTCGACGTGGGTCAGGCGCTGTCGGTTGGCGCAGACTTCGTCCTGGCACTTGACGATATAGACTCCGTCCTTGCGAAGTACCCGCCGGGCCTCTTCTGCCGCCCGGAAATACAGATCCAGGACCGCTTCGTGATACTTGAGCCCGTGCCCATTGGCGCCGTTGTTCCAATAGTACGCTTCGTAGTTCTGATGACCGTGGTGGGCGGTGCCGCCGGGGGTATGCATGTAAGGCGGATCGAACACCACGGCATCGACGCTGGCGTCCGGGTACGGCAACCGGCGGCAATCGACGCCAGTCTTGAGGTCGGACGCCAGCAGCTCATAGCGGGCCTTGTCTACGCGCTTCCAGAAGATGCCCCGGCCATACGTGACATCCGCGATCCGGCTCCCGGCCGGTACGTAGAGTTCCAGGATATGCGGAAAGACTGCGTCGTTGCTCCCGACGTGAGCCGAGAACACGAGGTCATTGGTCGAAACTCCCCGAGCCGTTCGGGAGGTTTTTCTGGGGCGCTGAAGTCCAGGGCCTGGGGTCATGGTGGTTGGATGAGAGTCGGAGCGCCTATAGAAGCGGTGCGGGCATCGGGAAGTCAACTTGCCGTGATCATTCCGGGACGGGGGACAGACTGGTGAGCGGGGCCGAGCCCGCCCGGAACGCCGCCAGCGCGCACCACGATCCGAGGGGTGGATACCGCAATCCGTGGCCGAACGCGGCCCCCAAGGGGCTCGCCGACCTGGCCCGCTGGTCGCTGCAACGGAACTTCACCCACCGGCCGCCGCCGGATCCGGATCCCAGTGTCTTCCCCAGCGCCACTCCGGCCTTCGGCCGTGCCCGGGGTGCCGGGGGCCTGGCGATCACCTGGATCGGGCACTCGACCGCCGTGATCGAGTTCGACGGGGTTACGCTGGTAACGGATCCGATCTGGAGTAGATACGCGTCTCCCGTTCCGGCCCGAGCGCTGCGCCGTTGGGTCGAGCCGGCGGTGGCGCTCGACGCCCTGCCCCGGGTCGATATCGTCCTGGTTTCGCACAATCACTACGATCACATGGATGCCGCCACTGTCCGGCGACTCAGCGTGCTGCACCCGGATGCGTGGTGGTGCACCCCGGTCGGCAATGGCGCGCTGCTCGAGCGCTGGGGAGCGCGGCGGATCGTCGAGCTGGACTGGTGGGGACAGGCCCGGTTGGGAGCGGCGCGAGTCGCGTGCGTCCCGGCGCAGCACTTCAGCGCCCGTGGCCTCCACGACCGCAATCGGGCGCTCTGGGGCGGCTTCACCGTCCGGGTGGCCGATCGGGCGGTGTACTTCGCCGGCGACACCGGTTATCACCCCGAGTTCGGCGTGATTGGGAGCCGGCACGGACCGTTCGATGTCCAGCTGGTGCCCATCGGTGCCTACGAGCCCCGCTGGTTCATGCGAGCGCCCCACATGAACCCCGAGGAGGCGGTGACCGCGCACCGGGAACTCGGCGGGGGCATCATGGTGCCGATCCACTGGGGCACCTTCAAGCTCACCGACGAGCCCATGGACGAGCCGCCACGCCGGGCCCGCGCCGCGTGGGCCGATGCCGGGCTCGCACCGGAGCGGCTCTGGCTGCTCCGGCACGGAGAGACCCGGGCCATCGGCTGAGTCCGATCAGACCGGGCGCAGCCCGGCGAGTGCCTGCGGCAGCGGCGCGGGCAGCAGGGCCAGGTCGCCGCGGAGGTGGCGTGGCGCCTCCGGCCGGGAGTTCTCCAGCACCACGTCGGCGCATTCGTCCGGCCGGCACTCCAGCACATAGCGCTCCTGGGCCGGCCGATAGCGCAGCCGCCAGCGCCGATCGACCTGGCCGGGCTCGCGTCCCCGGCCGGTATCTCGCGCCATGACCCGGGAATGGCCGGTGTCGAACGGCACCGCGAGATAGATGTGCACGACCGGGTCGGGCCACGGCACGCGCCGGATGAACACTCCCTCCACCACCAGGACCGTTCGGGGCCCGGCCGCGACTGTGCGGGTCGGGCCTGGCAAGCCGGCGATCCCGTCAAAGCTGGGGAGAACCAGGGCGTCGCTTCCGGCGGCGAAGGCGGCCGCAGTCCCCGCCACCGCTGTCAGGTCGAAATAGCGATCGTAATACAGCAACGCCTCGTCCCCCGAATCCCAATCGAGCGCCCGCCGGAAGTCGTCGATCCTGACCATGCATGGAGTCAGCCCCCCGGCGCCGAGGCCGGCCGCCAGCCGGTCGGCGAACGTCGACTTTCCGCTGCCGTCGATTCCGTCGACGGTCACGATCAGGCGGCTCATGCGGGAAAGCACGCCTGGGCAATCGCGACCACCTCGGCGTGATGCTCGCCGGCGCTCATCACCACACCGCGCCGATGATGGACATCGGGCTGGTTGTAGCGGAACGGGCGGCCGTCGGCGTCGGTGACCCGGCCTCCGGCTTCGGCCACGATCAGCCCCGGTGCGCAGGTGTCCCATTCGCACTCGCGGGCGTGCAGCGTGACCGTGACGTCGAGCTCCCCGGCGGCCAGTCGCAACGCCTTGACGGAGGCGCCGCAGGGGACCGCCCTGGGGCCGAACCCGGTCCGATCCAGAAAACACTGCAGCGGACCGTGCATCGCGGTCCGGGTGATGCCTGGCCGCCAGCTGGCCAATGGGCGCCCCCGGGCAACCGCCAACACGCGCTGGCCATCGGGTCCCCGGCAGGTGGCGCCGCCACCCCGAACCGCCGCGTATACCCGCTCCGTCGGGGGATGCGCCACGGCGGCGACCACCGGGCTCCCATCCTGCGTCAGCGCGATGTGGACCGCGAAGTCGTCGGTCCGGGAGATGAAGTCGCGGGTACCGTCCAGGGGATCGACCAGCCAGACCCGCCGCGCCGTGAGCCGCCCCGGATCGTCCGGCTGCTCTTCGCTCAGGATCGCATCCATGGGAAAGCTGGCGCGGAGACCGGCGACGATGACTGCATTGGCGTCGAGATCGGCGTCGGTGACCGGCGAGCGGTCCGGTTTGTGGCGGGTGTTGATGGCACCAGCGGCGTAGTGGCGGCGCAGCACCCCGGCTGCCTCGCCGGCCAGCCGGCAGGCGACCTCGAGTTCAGCGGTCCAGTCACCCCCGGGAAGGGGCGCAGAGGGTTGTGAGTCCACGGAGACCGGCCGGCGGCCAGTGCGTCAGGGAAGCGGCGCCGGTCGCGTCACCCCGACGGCGTCCAGCAGAAATGCGTAGCGGAAAGCCACCTCTTTCAAGCGGTCGTATCGGCCGGACGACCCGGCGTGCCCACCATCCATATCGACCCGGAGCAACAGGGGGTTGCGGTCGGTCTTCGTGGCCCGGAGCCGTGCCACCCACTTGGCCGGCTCCCAGTACATGACCAGCGAATCGTTGATCGACGCCGTGACCAGCAGCCAGGGGTACTCCTTCGGCTGGACGTTGTCGTACGGCGAATACTGGAGCATGTAGCGGTACTGGGTCTCGATCCGGGGGTCGCCCCATTCCTCCCATTCCTGGGCGGTGAGCGGGAGAGACGAGTCCAGCATGGTGTTGATGACATCCACGAACGGCACGTCGGCGACAATGGCCCGGAACAGGTCCGGCCGGAAATTCACGACGGTGCCGAGCAGCAACCCCCCGGCGCTCGCACCGCCGGCTACCAGGCGTTCCGGGCCGGTAAAGCCGCGCCGCACCAGATCCTCGGCCACGTCGATGAAGTCGTAGAAGGTGTTCAGCTTGCGCATCATCTTGCCGTCGTCGTACCAGGGGCGGCCCAGTTCCTGACCACCCCGGACGTGAGCGATGGCGAACGCGAACCCACGATCCACCAGACTAAGCAAGTTGCTGTTGAAAGCGGGCTCGGTCGTGGCCCCGTAGGCGCCGTACGCGTGCAGCAGCAGCGGGCCGTGGCCGTCGCGGCTCCGTCCGCGACGCTGGAGCAGGGAAACCGGGATCTCCCGTCCGTCGCGCGCCGGCGCCATGAACCGCAGCACTTCGTAGGCGTCGGGCCGGTACCCGCACGGGATCTCCTGCCGCTTGCACAGGGCCTGCTCCCCGGTGGCGAAATCGTAGTCATACACCGACGTCGGCGTGACCAGGCTGGAGTACGAGAACCGGAAGGTCAGGGCATCGAACTCGGGGTTCGGGCCCGGGACGACCTCGTAGGCCTCTTCCGCGAAGTCGACGTAACGGGTGACGCCGGTGCGGAGATCCGTCACCCGAACGTGCGACAGGCCCGCCGACCGCTCGCATGCGACCACGTGGTGACGGAAGACGTCCACGCTCTCGATGAAGACATCTTCCCTGGCCGGCAGCCAGTCGCGCCACTGGGTGTGCGTCGGGTCGTCCTCCGGTGCCCGCACCACCCGGAAATTGGCGGCCCCGTCGTTGGTCAGGATGAAAAAGCCAGCCTCGCCGTGGTCCACCCGGTACTCGACGCCAGGGCGGCGCGGCGCAATGAGCCGGGCCGGGCCGGCCGGGTCCGCCGCCGGGATGGCCCACCACTCCGCGCTGGTGAAGCTGTCGCTGTCGATCAGGATGTAACGGCCGCTCCGCGAACGCCGCAGCCCGACCTCGAACAGGACATCGGGCTCATCGAACACCTTCGCGTCTCGAGCCACCGGTGTGCCGACCTGGTGTCGCCAGACCGCGCAGCTCCGCTTGGCGGCGTCGGCCGTGGTGTAGAAGAAGGTGAGATTGTCGTCCGCCCAGGCCGCGCCGATCCAGGTCGAGCCGATCCGGTCGACGATCTCGCCGGTCTCGAGGTCCATGACGAACAGCGAGTGCTCACGCCGGGCGGTGCGATCCTCCACTGCCAGGAGCCACCGCCCATCGGGGCTGATCTCCATGCTGACCAGGGCGTGAAACGCCGTGCCTTCGGCCAGTCGGTTCTGGTCGAGGTAGATCTGTTCCGGCGCATCGGGGCTTCCGCGCCGGCGACAATACACCGGGTAAGGCCGCCCTTCCTCGGTCCGGGTGTAGTACCAGTACGGTCCCTTCCGATAGGGCGCGGTCAGATCTGCTTCCCGGGTTCGACCGAGCATCTCCCGGTAGAGTTCCTCCTGCAGCGGCTCCGTATGGTGGGTCTGGGTTGCGGTCCAGTTGTTCTCCGCCTCGAGATACGCCAGCACCTCGGGATCGTCCCGGTGACGCAACCAGAAGTATGGGTCGATCCGGTTGTCGCCGTGGAGGCTGATCGTGCTCGGTACCGCGCGAGCCAGGGGCGGCTCGTGCTGCGGGGTTGAAACGTGGACCGATGCGACGCTGGCCATGACGACTGGTTCTCCCGATTGGGTCCTCCCCCGACCCGCGGGGTCTTGAGGGACCGCGAGCATACGCGAACTCTACCGGGCGCGGCAAGTCCGAAAAACTGCCGTCAGGGAGATCCCAAAGCGCGTCTAGGTGGAAACCACTGTCTGACTTGGAGATACAACCAGGGGCCGGTCCCCCCGCCGGAATGGCAGGACGCCGGTGCTAAATCCGGTCACCAGTCCACCAGGTACGCCGGCTGGGCTCGGACCAGACCCGGAACGGGTTTCGTACCACCCGCGTGTCGCCGAGGTCGGGCCTGAAGGCCGGCATCATGAGAAACCCCAGACCGAGCAGCGTGACCAGCCCTCCCGCAATCACTGTCGGCCAGCTCGTCACTGGATCCTGGCCGAACGGAGCCGGGATACCGAATCCGAAGGAGGTGGTCGCCACCAGGCCGGCGAAGGTGGCGCCCAGCCCCAGCAGCCTGAGGAGGACGTTGAAGACGCGCCACTGGGAGGGATCGGTGTCTGGTGGCATGGCTGAGAAACTCAGGGACAAAAGGTAATGGCAGCCGCGGCCGCTCGACTGGTCATTCGAGGGTCTTGTGGAAACGGCGAACGCTCAGCGTGACGACGAGCACGGCGAAGCCGCACAGCGCCAGCAGCTCGGGCCAGAGTGGGCGCAGGCCCACCCCCTTGAGGAGGATGCCGCGGAGGATTTCCAGGAAGTACGTCAGGGGGAGCAGCAATCCGAGCCATTGTGCCGCCTCGGGCATGGCCGCGCGAGGGAACATGAACCCGGACAGCAGGATGTTTGGCAGGATGAACAGGAACCCCGCCTGCATCGCCTGCGCCTGGGTCCGCACCAGGGTCGAGAAGAACAGGCCGATGGCGAGGCTGGCCACGATGAAGGGCAACGACATGAGGTAGAGCAGCGGGATGTCGCCGCGGATCGGTACGTCGAACAGCAGCCGACCGAGCAGAATGATCACCGTCATCTGAACGTAGCCCACGAGCAGGAAGGGAATGAGTTTCCCGAGCATCAGGCTGGTTCGATCGATGGGGGTGACGATCAGCTGCTCCAGGGTGCCCCGTTCGCGCTCGCGCACCACCGACATGGCGTTGATGATGATCATGGTCATCGACAGCAGGACCCCGATGATCCCGGGCACGATGTACGTCGAGCTGTCCAGCATGGGGTTGTACCAGGGGCGCACCCGGAAATCGACGGCCCGGGGGGCCGGGGGCTCCGGCGCCGGACGCCAGGTCAGGCCGGCCAGCATGGCGCCCTGGAGCGCGGCCTGGGAGGAGAGCGGATCGGCGGCATCCACGATGATCTGGGCCTCGGCTCCCCGGCGCCGCTTGAGGTCGCGGGTGAAATCGTACGGGATCACCACCGCGGCCGCCGCGGTCCCGCGGCCGATGAGGTCGGCGATCTCGGCCCGGCTGTGGACCTGGGCGACGACGTCGAAGTAGCTCGAATTCACCAGGGTCGCGACCAGCTCCCGGCTTTGGCGGCTCCGGGCCTCGTCGAGAACGACCGTGGGGAGATGGCGCACTTCGGTCTGGATAGCGAATCCGAACAGCGCGAGCTGGATCGCCGGGATGCCGATCATCATCCCGAGCGTGAGCCGGTCGCGGCGCATCTGAATGAATTCCTTGCGGAGCATGGGCCAGAACGGCCAGCGCGCCATTCTCACGCGGCGTCCTCCTGCTGTTTGAGCTGCAGCGCGATGAACGCGTCCTCGAGGGTGGGCTGACCCAGCTGGGTGGTGATCTCCTCCACGCTGCCTGCGGCCACCAGCCGCCCCTGCCACAGCATCGCGAGCCTGCCGCAGCGCTCCGCCTCGTCCATGTAGTGGGTGGTCACCAGGATCGTCGTCCCGTTCCGCGCCAGCTCGCGGATCACCTGCCAGAAGTGGCGTCGGGCCGCCGGGTCGACGCCGGCGGTGGGCTCGTCGAGGAACAACACGTCGGGCCGATGGGCGGTGGCGCAGGCCAGCGATAGCCGCTGTTTCCATCCACCGGACAGCGTGCCGGCGAGCTGCTTCCGGCGGGGCGTGAAGGCCAGGGTCTCGATCAGCTCCTCGACCCGCGCCCGGCCATCCTTCCCGCCCAGCCCGTACAGCCCGGCATAGAAGCGAATGTTTTCCTCGACGGTGAGATCGTCGTACAGACCGTAGCGCTGCGACATGTAGCCGATCCGGCGGCGGACCGATTCCGGCGCCGCGATGACGTCGATCCCGGCCACCCAGGCGCGGCCGGTCGTCGGCGCCATCAGGCCGGTGAGCATCCGGATGGTGGTGGTCTTGCCGGATCCATTGGCGCCGAGCAGGCCAAAGATCTCCCCCCGTTGCACGGCAAGGTCCAGCCGCTCCACGGCGACCAGCTCGCCAAAGTGCTTGCTCAGCCCCTCGGTGAGGATCGCCGGTTGGACGGAGTCGGTCATCGCGGCACCAGTGACGTGAAGCGGACGTTGACGGGGAGCCCCGGGCGAAGCTCCGGGGACGGGTTGACCAGCTCGACCCGGGCAGCGAACAGGAGGTCCGCCCGTTCTTCCTCGGTGAGCGCCGCCCGGGGTGTGAATTCGGCGCGGGGATTGACCGCCTGAAGGCGGCCCGGCGTCCAGGGCCTGGCGTCTCGCTGATCCGGCGGCTCGGCGACCGTGACCTCCGCCGGGGATCCGAGTGGAAGTCGGGCCACCACCGCGGCCGGCAGGTAGACGCGGGCCCAGCGTTGGGCCACGTCACCGACGGTCACCAGCGCAGTGCCCGCAGCGACGACTTCACCCGGGTCGGCGTGCCGGCCGAGGACCACCCCGCTCACGGCCGAAGTAACGGCCAGCTCACCGAGGTCGGCACGGGCGCCCTTGAGCTGCGCCTCGGCGCTGGCCACTTCGGCTGCGGCGGTACGGATCTGGTCGGTTCGGCTTCCCTCGCGGGCCAGTTCGAGCGTCGCGCGGGCGGCGTCGCGGCGTCTCGCGGTCGCTTCGGCGGTGGCCTTGATCCGGTCGAACTCCTGGGGCGCGATCACGGCGTCCTTGAGCAGTTGCTCGGCGCGGGTCAGGTCGCGGGCGGACCGGTCGGCGTCCGATTCCAGGGCGGCGAGTTCGGCCTCGGCGCGCTCCAGCTCGGGGGCCCGGGACCCGCGCTCGAGGTCGGCCAGACGGGCCCGCGCGGCGGCCAGCTGCGCCCGGCGCTGCTCGACGGCGGCCGGGAGCGTCGCCTGGGTGAGGATCGCGAGGGTGTCGCCGGCGCGGACACTGTCGCCTTCCCGGACCCGAACCTCGATAACCCGGCCCCCGATCAGCGGGGCCGCGTCGCTCTCGTCGAGTTCGACGGTGCCAGGGTAGCTGACGGGGTCCGGGCCCGACCCGCCGCAGCCGGCCAGGATGCCGAACCAGGCCACGGCGCCGAGGGTGACGGAAGACAGGCGGTGAGTCATCGGGGCGACCGCTTTCTGGCCGGGACCGGCTTTCGGGATTGATCGGACTCGAGGGCCGCGAGCGCGAAGCGGACGGCGTGATCGGTGAAACGCTCGATCTGCTTCGTGGGCACCCGGCCTTCGTGCCCGAGCAGGCGGGACACCGCCGGCATGGCGACGAAGAACCACGCCACCTGGGCGACCGTCGATACCGCCGCGAAACGGGGTTCGACATCGGCGCGGATCTCACCCCGCCGCTGTCCGGCGCGGATCAGATCACAGAGCCGTTGAAACAGGCCTGCGGCGATCTCCCGGATGAACGGGAGCGCGTGAGCCGCCTCATGATCGGCGAGTTCCCGGGCCATGAGCCGGGGGAACTCGGGTGCCGCGCGCATCATCCCGGCATAGGCCTCGAGCAGTCGCCGAATTCCGTCGCGGGCCGGTAGACCGGCAGGCAGACTGGCGGGGAGGTCGTGGGCGAAGGCTCCGATCCGGCGCTCGAGCACGGCGCGATAGAGCCGGGCCTTGTCGGGGAAGTAGTAGTACAGCAGGGCGGGATTGACCCCCGCCTCGCGCCCGATGGCCTTGACAGTGGTCGGGGTGAACCCGTGCCGGGCGAACAGCGACTCGGCGGCGTCGAGGATGGCGGTGGAGGCGTCGGTCGGCACGCCGTTAATTAGGTGATTAATTAACTGCTGTCAAGCACAGTCCGCCCTCCCATCCGGCCTAGCTTACCCAGTCCAGCACCAGTCGAATCACCCGGATGCTCACCCAGGCGGCGGCCACCAGCACCACTACCAGCAGTGCTCCCAGCCCCGCCAGCACCGCCGCACTCTCCCGCCGCACCGCATGGGGCCGATCCCCCCAGCGCTCGAGCAGGGTTGCGTTCCGGCTGTTGCTGCGCCAAACGACGTCGAACAGGTCTCCCGCCAGCGGCACGGACCCGCCCGCCACGTCGATGACCACGTTGAGCAGCATTCGGAACAGCAGCGCGGCGGGCGCTCCGGCCCGCCATCCGGTCCAGACGCCGAATCCCGCGAGGATCCCGCCGGCGATGTCGCCCAGGCCGGGGATCAGTCCCAGGAGCGCGTCCCACCCGAAACGCAGCCCCGTGCCCGGCACCCGATACCGCCCGTCGAGCGCGGTGGCCAGCCCGCGGTAGCGGGTGAGCGCGCGCTCGATGTCAGGATCGCTGGCGGGTGGAATCGCTCGGGCTCAAGGATCAGAGGATGCCGGCGGGTCGGCGCCGGCGCCTGGCGGAGGGCGAACGGTTGGGGCGAGATCATCCCCCCCCGAGGGGAGGGAGGACCCCGATCAATTCTTGCCGAACGGCCGCGGATCCGAACCGGTGATGCTGATCAGGGCCTTCCGTGCCATGGCGGAGACGTCCTCGTTGCGATCCTCGAGGGTCTCGGTGAGCGCGGGCACGGCGTCTCTGGCCGCCGGCCCGATCTCGCGGAGCGCGATGCACACCGGAAAGCGGACGGCGGCCTCGGGGTCCTTGAGCGCCGCGATCAGCGCCGGGACGGCGGGCTCGGCCGCCGGGCCCATCCCGCCGATGGCATAGGCCGCGGTGTTCCGGGTGTAGGGGGCGTCGGCCTTGAGGTCCGCGACCCAGGACGAAAGCGGACGGCCGTCAAACTGGGGCTCTTTCTTCCTGGTCTGGGCTTCGACCCCGGTGGCCAGAACGGCGATGACAACCGCGCTTGTGATCATCGGACGAATCATGATGTTTCTCCCTGCGACAGACGTTGATCTTGAACCAGGGAAACTACACTCCCGCCCCAGCGCGGGACAGCCGCAGGGCGAAACCATCGTCGTCAGGCCGGCGTAGGCGAATCATTCCATCCCGATTGGTGCGCAATGTTGCTCGCCTTACTGGCGGTTCTTCCCGCATTCGCTCCGGACTCACTGCCGGTCTACCATGGTCGGCGGCAGGCGCTGACGGTCGCGGTGCCCCGGCTCGAGGCTGAAGTGGTGGTGGACGGCGTGCTGGATGAGCCGGCGTGGGCCGAGGCGGCGACTCTGACCGGGTTCTCACACTTTCAGCCGATCGACGGCGTGCCCGCGGAGGACTCGACCGAAGTGCTGGTCTGGTACTCGCCCGCCGCGATCCACTTCGGGGTCCGGGCGTTCGAGCCCCACGGGGCCGTCTCCTCCTCCCTGGCGGACCGGGACCGGATCTTCTCGGACGACGTCATCCAGCTCCTCATCGGTACTTTCAACGACGGCCGGCAGGCCTTTCTGTTCGCGGTGAATCCGTTAGGCGTGCAGGCGGACGGCGCGCTCGTCGAGCGGGGGGCCGCGGCCGTTGGCGGGTTCAGTGGCGGGACGGCCCAGGCCCGGGAGAGCGCCGACCTGAGCCCCGACTACGTGTTCCATAGCAAGGGGCGGCTGGTGCCGGGAGGGTACGAGGTCGAGATTCGAATCCCCTTCAAGAGCCTGCGGTACCAGGCGCGGAGCGAGCAGGTCTGGCAGCTGCACGTCCTGCGCCAGGTACAGCACTCGGGTTACGAGGATTCGTGGGTGCCCGCCCGCCGAGCCAACGCCTCGTTCCTGGCGCAGGCGGGGACGCTCACCGGCATCCGCGACCTGCAGCGCGGCCTGGCGCTCGACATCACCCCCGAGGTGACCGGCCGCCTCGACGGTCAGCGCACCGGGGCAGGCGGCTGGAACTACGACCGCGCCGGCCCGGAGCTGGGCGGAACGGTGCGCTGGGGCCTCACCAACAACCTCTCGCTCAATGGCTCGGCCAACCCCGACTTCTCGCAGGTCGAGGCCGACGTCTCCCAGATCCAGTTCGATCCGCGGGACGCGTTGTTCTTCCCCGAGAAGCGGCCGTTCTTTCTCGACGGGCTGGAACTGTTCTCGGCGCCTAACAACCTGGTCTATACCCGGCGCATCGTCCAGCCGGTGGCCGCGGTGAAGCTGACGGGCAAGGCCCTCGGCACCGATCTCGGGCTGATCACCGCGGTCGACGATAAGGTGGCCTCGGCGACGGGGGAGGATAACCCGGTGATCAACATGGCCCGGGTACAGAAGGACATCGGGGCGCGCCACCGCCTGGGGCTGGTCTACACCGACCGGATCGACGGGGACGCCTGGAACCGGGTCGGCGCCGCGGACGGCCGCCTGGTCCTCGGCAAGAGCAGTTTCAGCTTCCAGCTTGGCACCAGCCGAACCCGCGAGTCCGGCCGGACGCTGTCGGGACCCATCTGGCAGGCGCGCTTCAACCACAGCGGGCAGCGGTTCGGCGTGCGCTACACCTTTGCCGGGATCGACCCCGATTTCCGCTCGCGCAGCGGCTTCATCGGCCGCACCGGAGACGTGAACCTGAACCTGGTCAGTTTCCTGAATTTCACCGGCAAGCCGGGGGCGCTGGTCGAGAGTTTCACCCCCGACGTTTCCTTGCTGGGTACCTGGACCTACGACCGGTTCATGGATGGCCACGGAGTCCGCGATCCGAAGCTGCACATCAACCTGAACACCACGATCCGCGGTGGCTGGCAGGCCGGCGTCTCCATTCTGGTGGAGAAGTTCGGCTACGACCCGAGGATCTATCGCGACTATGCGCTCGAAGTCCCCGGTCCCGGCGGGACCGGCCTCGACACCATACCCTTCACCGGCGGGAACCAGACCATCCCCAACCGGGACTACGTCTTTTCCATGGGCACGCCGACGTGGCGTTCGTTCTCGGCCAACGCGTTCTTCCTGATCGGCCAGGACGAGAATTTCTTCGAGTGGGCCTCCGCCGAGATCATCTTCAGCGACTTCGGCCTGCTCTGGCGACCCACCGACCAGCTTCGGGTCGAAGGCCGCTTCCGGCAGAACCAGTACAAGCGGCGGGACGACCGCAGCCTGGTCGGTCGCCAGCGTATCCCGAGGCTCAAGCTGGAGTACCAGATCGCCCGGCCGCTGTTCATCCGGCTGGTAGGCGAATACAACTCCTTCGAGGTGGACAGCCTGCGAGACCACGGTCGCACCGAAGCGCCGATTCTGATCTTCCGCGGGGGCCAGTACCGGCGGGCCACCGCCTTCGCGGACAACACCTTCCGGGGTGATATTCTGGTCTCGTTCGCGCCGGTCCCCGGAACGGTGTTCTTCGCGGGTTACGGCAGCACCCTTCAGGAAATTGAGCCATTCCGGTTCGAGCGGTTCACCCGGCGGGCCGATGGATTCTTCCTCAAGGGCAGCTACCTCTTCCGGTTCGGGGACTGACCCGGAGCGCCCTCCGTGGAGCACACCGTGGACCCATCCCGAGCGCAACCTGTGGCAGTGCCGGAACCTTCGCGCCTCCGATTCGGGGAGTTCGAGATCGACCGGGAGGCCGTCGAACTCCGGCGGGGCGGTGAGCGGGTGGAGCTGGCCCCCCAGGCGGTGCGCGCGCTGGCGATTCTGGCGGCCAGGCAGGGAGAGCTGGTGCGCCGGGAGGAGCTGTACCGGGCGCTGTGGACCGGAGCGGTGGTCGATGTGGATCGTGGTCTCAACACCCTGATCCGCCAGATCCGGCTCGCCCTGAACGACGACCCCGCACGTCCGCGTTACCTGCGCACCTACCCCCGGCGCGGCTACCGCTTCCTGGCGCGACTCGAATCGCCCGCATCCTTGCCGGCTGCGGACGGCCGTCGGGGACGCGGCGGCGGCCGGGGCGCGCCGATCGCGACGGTTGCAGCGCTGTGCGGGATGCTGGGCGTGGCTTTCATGCTCCTCAAGGCCGCACCGGGCACCGCCGCCGCGCCGCCTCCTGCCATACGAGACACCTTTCTGATGGCCCGACATCTCCTGCTCGAAGGCGACTTGTCGAGACGGGCGGAGGCGATCCCCTTGCTGGAGGCGGTGGTGCGGGGCGCGCCGGGCTTCGGTCCGGGTCACGCCCGTCTGGCGGAGGCCCTCTTCTGGGGTGATCGCTGGAGCGAGGCGCGCGTGGCGGCCCGATCGGCGTTGAGGCTCGATCCTTCGGAGCCAACGGCGCTGCTCATCGAAGGGTCGCTCGCCCTGATGCGGGACTGGAACTGGGCCGGTGCGGAGAGCCTGGTGCAGCGTGCCGTTCGGCGTGCGCCGGAGGACCCGGCGGTCCGCGCCGGCCGGGCGTTCATCCTCATCACCGCGGGCCGGACCGAGCAGGCGGTCGTGGAGCTGCGGCAGGCGGAGCGGGCCGATCCGGTGGCCGCGTGGCTGGTGGCCGATCTCGGCCTGATGTACCTGTATGCGGGCGAACTGCGGGCAGCGGCCACCGCCTGCGAACGCGCGATCCGCCTCGAGCCGCGCGCGGTACACTCGGTCGACTGCGCCCTTTCTGCGCGATTGGGCCTGGGGGATACCGCCGCTGCACTGGTCCATGCCGGCAGGCTGGCCCGGGCCCTGGGAGCCGATCCAGCCAACATCCCCGGCGAAGCGGCGCGATCCCAGCTGAACGCCATCCAACGGTTTTCCAGTTGGCGGGCCGACCGGGCGCGGGAGGTATTGAGATCGGATCCCCGCGCCGCCTTCGCGGCCGCCCTCGTGTTCGCCCGGGCGGGGCGGGAGGACGAGGCTCTGGCAGCCCTGGCGCAGGCGGCCCGCCAGCGGGACCCGGGCTTCGTGACCGTCACCGTGGACCCGCGCCTGGCGCCGCTCCGGGCCGACCCAGGCTACCGCCTCCTCATAGCGCCGGTCGTGGCCGCCGGTGCCGGAAACCCGCCGCAGCCTCTGGCCGGCAAGGGACTCCATCGAGCGAAGATCTCCCGAACAAAGGCCGGGCCCATCGAGTCCTCATCTCGCATCCATTGAGATCGGCCGCCCGACTCTCCACCGTGGGTCATCCGTCCCGCACTGGAGGAGAGCATGGCCACCGTTGTTCGGATTCCCCGGCTGCTGCACGCCTGCGTTCTTGCCTGCGCCGCCCTGATCGGCTCCGGCCGCGCGATGCTGTCGGCGCAGAGCGAGCCCCCGCCATGGTTCCTCGAAGAAATCAAAGGCGCGACGGCGGGCTCCGGCCGGTGGATCACCGACAACCGGACCTACGTGGGACCGAACGAGCCCGCCGACCAGTACGGTCTCGAATGGCGGAAAGGGCTGGGCGGCCTCAGCATGACGGGGCGGCTCTTCGGCCTCCGGGCCGGGCAGGAAATCGCCACGTACTGGCAATTCCTGATCTACTGGCACCCGGACCGTCAGGTGGCGGTGATGCTTCAGGTCAGTGCGGGTGGCGTGGTTGGAGAGGGGACCATGATGGAGGCGGAGGGCGGCACCGTGGCGGAGCAGGTCTTCTACTCGCCTGACGGCGGCAATCGCCGGGTCCGGCACGAGTCGGTCGTGGGAGAGCAGGAGCGGCGGGACAATTCGTTCGACTGGGCCGATGGCGCCTGGCGGGCCGGGCGGTCGTACACCTGGCGTCGGACGCCGGGGTAGTCTCCCAGTCGGTACCCGGGTTACCTGCGACCGGGAGATGCGAACACGTAGACCGCGTAGCCCTCCCTGAGGGTCCGCATGACGGTGCGGATCAGAAAACGAGGCACCTTCAGCGCGCCGAGTTCGGCGGCCCGCTGAGCGATCGAGATCTTCCGACCTCTCGCATACCCCGCCTGCTGGAACGGCGCGGTCGGATCGTCGACCGCGAACCGGAAGGTGGTGCCCAGGAGTTCGATCTGCCGGTGCAGGGTCCGGCTGTAGCGTTCGAAGAACTTCCTGGTCATGAGGTCGCAAATGATATCATGGGGCGGGAGCGTGCCGCGCAGGGCCTCGAGCAGGCCCGCGATCTGAGCTTCCTCGAGGTACATCAGGACGCCTTCCAGCACGACCGTCACCCGGCTGGCCCCGCGGTAACCGGCGAGCACCTCCGGGAGCCAGTCGGTGCCGAAATCCACCGGTACCCGCTCCAGCGGATTGGGGGCCTGGCCGGCAGGGAGACGCTCGTTCTTCCAGGCGATCAGGGCCGACTCGTCCACCTCGGTCCAGCGCCCTCCGTGCAGGCGAAAAGCCCGACTGTCGAAACCGGCCCCGATGATCAGGATCGGACGGCTGGCATCCTCGAGCAGCCGGGCACGGAGCAGGTCGTCCATGATCCGGTGCCGGGTCACGTTCGAGGCGTTGGGGTTGATCTCCTTGCGGAAACGATCGAATACGTCCCGGCCCTGTTCGGTCATGAACAGCTTGGCGTACTGGTCGCCGCACACGGGCCGGGCCCGCTCGGCGTCCTCCATCCGCACCCCGCAACAGTAGAACGCCGTCTTGGACACAGGTTTCATGAACCCTCCGCGGCGGTCAGTCCCACGCGGGAAATTCGCCCTGGTCGGCCAGCGACATGATAGCAGCGCGAAACCGCTCCAGATAGCTCTCCCGGTCGCCGGTCCACTCGACCGGCTCGCCAACGAACACGTCCACGAAGAACGGCACCAGTATCGCCTCCCCCTTCGGCAACGCCTTGCCGACACCGTGCAGGAACACGGGATACACCGGGATGGCGGGTCGCCGTTCCTTGAGCCGGGCCAGGCCGGTCTTGAATTCCTCGAGCCGTTCCGGCTGGCCGCGGGTCCCCTCGGGAAAGAAGATCAGAATGTCCCCCCGGTCGAGCGCTTCCACGAGGGGCAGGAGCGGGTCGCCGCCCGCCGGACCGCCCCGCCGCTCGACGGGGAGAATGCCGATGATCCTCCGCGCGAACCAGGCGAGCAGGCGGTTCTTCAGGAAGTAGTCCGCGGCCGCCACCGGCCGCACCCGCGGCAGCAGCGCGAGCGGTACCAGGGACATCAGGACCAGGGTGTCGAGGTGGCTGTTGTGGTTCGCCGCGAGCACCGCCGGACCGGCGGCCGGCAGGCGTTCCCGGTGCCGGACGTTGAGTCCCAGGACCACCTGGGTCATCGCGCGGACGATGAGGCCGAAGAAAAGGAAGCGGAGGACGGGTGACATGGGGTCGAAGCTGTGAGCTGTCAGCTGTCAGCTGACAGCCGACAGCGCATTTCAGTAGTAGTAGAACCGCACGAAGTGAAAAAACACCGGCGCCGTGTAGGTCAGGCTGTTGATCCGGTCGAGCACGCCGCCATGGCCGGGCAGCATGGTTCCGGCGTCCTTCACCCCGATGTCGCGCTTGACGGCGCCGATGGTGATGTCGCCCAGAAATCCCCCGGCTCCGATCATGAGGCCGGCGGCGACGCTGTGCGGCAAGCTGAGCGGGGTGAGGAGCGGTGCCAGCAGCACGGCGAGGGCGGTGGTCGTGACGATCCCGCCGATGAGGCCCTCGACGGTCTTGTTCGGACTCACCGTCGGCACCACTTTGTGCCGCCCCAGGGTCTTGCCCCAGACGTACTGCGCCACGTCGTTGAGCTGAGTCAGGACGACCAGGTAGAGCACCAGGGCCGCTCCCCCCTCCGGGGGCAGCACCAGCAGGTACGCCTGGTGGCTGATCCCGAACACCATCAGGAGGATTCCCCACTGAATCGTCCCGGCGGCGCGCAGAAAATCCCGGGTCTCGCCGATGAGCACCATGCGCGCCGGGATGACCAGCGTCATCCAGACGGGGATGAACACGATGAAGATCCCGTACCATCCCCGATACACCCAGTAGTACTGCAGCGGAATGCTCAGGTAGGCCCAGAACAGCACCCGGCGGTCGGCCCGGCGCGTCGGGATCAGGGACAGGTACTCCTTGAGCGCGAGGAAGGAGACCAAGCCGAAGAACGCGATGCTGAGGCGGCGGTCGATGGCGATCGCGATGCCGAACACGACGACCATCACCCACCACGACCGGACGCGCTGCACCAGCTCGAGGTATTTTCCGCCCGGGGCCTTCGCCGTGAGCCGCCAGGCGACCGCGCTCGCCAACACCAGGAGACCCAGGATCCCGGCCATCACCACGCGGGCGCCGCTGGTGAGCACTGGTCCGTTCATTCGCCGGTCAGCGCCAGCGCGCGCCGACTCCGGTTGACGATCGTTACCGCGGCCAGGACCGCGACCACTCCGAGATACAGGGTGCTCCACCGGCCGGGCGCGACGCCCAGGCCGAGCACCAGGGCGATGAGACCGAACGCGAAGGCGCGATCACTTTTCCCCATCGGGCCGTCGTAGCGCCGCCGGGCACCGATCTGGACCGCCACCACGCCCGCCATCTCCGTGATGACCGCGAGGACGACGATGCCGACGACCAGCCCCGGGTCGATGCCCGGAATCACGGCGAAGGGGAGGTACAGCGCGGCGTCGGAGACCACGTCGCCCAGCTCGTTGAGCAGCCCGCCCAGCCGCGATTGCTGGCCGTGCTCCCGGGCCAGCATGCCATCGACCGCGTTGAGCGCCATGCGGAACAGCAGAACCGCGGGCACCAGGAGCAGCCCCCAGGAAGCGCCGGGGCAGGTGAGCAGGGCGAGTCCCAGGGCCACCGAGACCGCCACCGCCAGCAGCGTCACCTGGTTGGCCGTCACGCCCCGGCGAGCCAGGACGCCGACCAGCGGTCGGAGCAACGCCTGGAACCGGGGTTTGAGATCGTAGACGGACGGCACCTCGTCACTCACGGATGCGGCGTGAGAACCCGGTGTCTCCCAGTGCCGCCCTGGCCCGGTCGTTGATCCGGAAGCGCTCCCGCGCGTCGGCCAGGGTCCCGGTCGAGTCGATGAGACCGAGCCGGTGAATCACTTGGTCGCTGTATCCCGGAAGCACGATCCGCCAGCTTCCCGGGATCCATCCGGGCACGAGCTGGTTGACGTGACGCACCAGGTTGAGCGTGCAGTTGTTGGTGATGGTGTTGTAGAACTCCGGCCGCTCGCGAATCGCGTTGGCCCGCTCCAGCATGGCCCGGAACACCGTGCGGATCGACTCCCGGTCTGCCCGGATGGGATAGAGGAACACGTCCACGCCGTCGTAGACCGCCCGGCGGCCGATGAGGTCGCGCTCATCGCCGATCACGTACAGGAGTTCGAACCGCCGCAGCAGACCCTTGAGCACTCCGTAGGACTCGCGGCTCTCCCGCCGGGCTTCCACGGAGATGGCGAGGTACTGTCCGTCGTCGAAGCCGAACGCCACCATGGCGTGCGCCGGCCCGCGCCACTTGCGGGTGAGCGGCACCAGCACGTACCAGGCACTGGCGATCCGGTCGAGATCGTAGACCCGATCCTCCCAGGCCGGCTCGAACGCGGTGGCGCTGCTCCAGCGGAAATTGCGGATGCCCTGCAGTCGGACCAGCGATCCGTCGAACACCGCGCGCGGGAGGACGGACTGCTCATCCGACCAGTGGCGGTCGTGCGAGGGGGTCGCGAGCAGCAACCACACGACCGAGGCGACGACCAGGACGAGCACCAGCAGGGCGATCCAGCCGGTGCGGCTCACGGCTCGGCGGTCCCGGCGGAATGCTCGCGCATCACCTCAGCGGGCCGCGGGCGGCGCGAGGAACGGCTCGAAGATCACGTCGACGGTGTAGCCCTCCGGTGCGAACAGCGCCGTCAGGAGGCGCCGCGCGCTCTCTTCGGCGTGCTCGCGCACCGAGAGATCGCCGGCCGCGGACCTGATCCGCTGGCGGGCGAGCAACAGGATCGTGTCCCGGTCGGCCGGATGGAACGGATTCCAGAGCCCCCGAGCCTCGTCATAGGTCCTGAGGTCGGTGATGTCGATTCCCACCAGCTGCGCGCGGGGGACCCGGATGGCGATGCGCCTCGCCTCTTCGTCGATGTCAATCGCGGTGTTCTGGGCAAGGTCGAGACCCACCAGCGCCTTGCCAGTGACCACGACCAGTGCCCGCTTGGTGCTGCCCAGCCGGGTGTTTTCGTACACCACCACGTCGCGGATGGTGGTCTCGCTGGTGACCAGTTTCGAGACCGCCTCCATCCGGGCGATGACGACCGAGTGCGAGATGGTGGTCCGGCCGCCCCCGGTGATCGCCATCCGCACGCCCCGCACCGCCTGCGCCAGCGCCGCCAGCAGGACCACCGCGGCGACGCCAATCCCGACCCAGATCAACGTCCCTTTCGGCAGGGGCAGCTTCATGGTGCTCCCCGGGCCTCGCCCGGCTCCTCGGTGTACGCCAGCGCCGCGATGCGCCATTCCCCGTCGTGTTTCATCCACGTGAAGGCGTCGATGCCCCGCCAGGTGGCGACGCTGGCCGAGTCGCCGAAACGGGCCTCGTACCGCGCCCAGACCTGGGCCAGGCTGCCGGTCACCCGCACGTCCTGGGCGAGCAGCCGCTCCTCGAAGATCGGCTTGCTGTCGGGTCCCTGTGCGGTCTGCGCCAGGAACTCGTCGATGGTCGTGACCACTACCCGAGGCGCCTGCTCCCCCGGTGGCTGCCACGCCGTCGTCAGGGTCGCGCGGGGCCAGAAATGCTCCGCATAGGCCGGCCAGTTCCGGGCGCTCATGTCACGATAGTACTCCGCCACGGCCTGCCGGATCACCTGCTCCTCCGGGCGGGCCCCGGCCGGCTCGGCCCGGCGCAGCTCACAGGCCGCGACCAGCATCAGGGCGGGCAGCACCAGGCGCATCGATCGGTCCTGGGTTTCGGGAGGGGGAAACGCGCTCAGGTAAGCTAGAACCGTCCAATCGGAGAGGAAGGGCAACGCGACTACCGGCACGCAACCTCGCCGCAGAAGCCTGACAGCCGCCGGAAGCTCTGATCGAATACCACCACCTCCCAGCGCTCGACGTCCTGTCCCGTCACGCCGCCGAGCTGTACGAAGTAGCGGCCGTCGGCCCGGACCACCGAAACCGGGAACGGGGGCCGGACGGCGATCGATCCCCGGGCGTGCCGCGCGTACGCGCCGGCGGCGGCCAGGCAGAGCGGCTCCTCAGTGACCAGGGCGACATCGCCACCGCCGCCGACCGTCAGCCCCAGCCGGGCGCGCTCGGCGGAATCCGCGGTGGCGAGGACGTAGCCGACCCGCGCCAGGAAGGCGCGCGCGGTCGAGTCCGAGACACAGAGCGGGAAGTGCGCCGGCGGTTCCTGGGCGCGGGCTGACGGTGAAACCGTCGCGGCCAGGCCGGCCACGACCAGCCCGCGCCAACCTGCACGCGAGCGGAGGACGGCAAGAAACCGGATGCGGAGGCTCCCGGGAGCGGCCGCGCGGGAGTTCACCCCACGCCCCGTCGCAGCGCCTCGATCATCTTTTCCGCGAAGAAATCGACTTCCCGCGTGGTGGTGTACACGTTGGGCGTCACCCGGACGCCGTCGAACTCCGGATGGATGATCGGCGTGGCGACGATCCGGTGCTTCTCGAACAACCATGCCACCAGCGGGTTCGGATCGAGGCCCTCGACGTGCACCAGACCGATGCCCGCCGACATCGGGCTGTCGAGCGGTGTGAGCAGGCGGAACCGGCTGTTTTCCTGCGTCAACCGACGGGCCCAGCGGTCCCGCAGGTAGCGGAGCCGGGCCACTTTCCGGTCCCCGCCGATGGCCTCGTGAAACGCCAGGGCGACGCTGATGGCGTTGTGGTTGGCCGCCGGGTGCGTGCCGATCTCTTCGTACTTGCGGATGTCCTCGTCCATGGCGGCGGGGGCGGCCATCAGGGGCCAGAGCTGTTTCTGGCGGGCCTTGCGGACGTAGAGGAAGCCGGTGCCGATCGGCGCCAGGAGCCACTTGTGGAGGCTGGTGCCGTAGTAGTCGCACCCGATCTGGTCGCGGGTGAACGGGAAATGAGCGTAGGCGTGGGCGCCATCCACGAACACCTCGATCCCCCGTGGCCGGGCGAACTCGACCAGCTCTCTGACCGGCAGGATCTGACCGGACAGGTTGGTGATGTGAGTGACTTCGATGACGCGGGTCCGCGAGCTCACCGCGGCCCTGAACTGGTCGAGCACGTGCTGGGGCGAGGGGGGCGGAAGCCTGAACGAGACCTGCTTCAGGACCACGCCTTCCCGACGGACCCGTTGGTCCCAGGCGGTGAGCATCCGGGGGTAGTTCTGGTTGGTGACCACCACCTCGTCGCCTGGCCGGAGGTCCAGCCCCATGATCATGATCTCGTTGGCCTCGGAGGCGTTCCGGGTGATGGCCATTTCGTCCGGATCGCAGCCGAAGCTTCTGGCCAGCTCGCGCCGGACGCTTTCGACCCGGGGCTCGAGCGTCTGCCACATGTGGATCACCGGCAGCTCGTTGGAGAACCGGAGGTCCCGGATCATCTGGTCGAGGACGTGCGACGGGCTTGGGCTGCAGCCGCCGTTGTTGAGGTTGACCATCGTGCGATCGCAGTCAAACGCCCGCTGGATCTCGCCCCAGTAGTCCTCGTCCTCGGGCCCCCCGACGGTGGAGCCCGGCCGCGTAACGAGCCCTGCGGCCCGGCGCAGGGCATCGGGCCGGAAGGCGGGCAGACTCACCGCGCCTGCGACGGCCGCCAGGAAATTCCGCCGGCTTTGCATGTAAACCCCGATGGGGGAAGGATTTCCCAATCTACAAGCGGCCACCTCTACCGCTAGACCGGGCCACCGGCTTAGCTTGTGGCCCGCAAGCCATGGGCGAGCGGTCAGCGGTGAGCGGGGATGCCTCCACTGGCAGTGCTCATCGCGCGACGCTCACCATTCACCAGACCGGTTGGATCCACGATGGCCATCATCGCCAGTGAAATGCGCCGGGGGATGTGTCTCCTGTTCGAGGGAGAGCCCTGCCGGGTACTCGAGTTCCACCACCATACGCCCGGGAACCTCCGGGCGATGGTCCAGGCCAAGCTCCGGAAACTTCGGACCGGCACCCAGTTCGAGCATCGCTTCCGGTCGACCGATACCGTGGAAGTGGCCAATCTCGAGACCCACGAGCTCGAGTTCCTCTACTCGGGGGGCGATTCCTACCACTTCATGAACACCGAGAACTTCGATCAGCTCGAGATGACCGAGGACGATCTCGGGGATGCCGTTCAGTGGGTGGCCCCGGGGATGAAAATCATGGCTGAGTTCTTCAACGGCCGCCCCATCGGCATCCAGCTGCCCAATGCCATGACGTTCGAGGTGGTCGAGACCAACCCGGTCATGAAGACCGCGACCAAGATCGTCCTCGTTCAAGCCCGCGAAACTGGACAACGGCGTGATGATCAACGTGCCCGAGTTCGTCCAGACCGGGGAGAAGGTCCGCGTCAACCCCACCACCGGCGAGTACATCGACCGGGTGAAGTAGGGTCTGCCCGGCCGGTCGGGTCGCCGCGCTCGGTTCGGCGCGCCTCTTTCCGCCCCCCCGGGCGGCCTGTACCTTAAGAGTCTTCCTCCCCCGAACCGAGTGGCCGATCTGTCCAGCGCTCCCGCCACCCAGGAACGTGCGGTCTTACCGCGTGATGTCGCGGTGTTTCTGCCGCTGCTCGGCATCGCCCTGCACAAGTGCGCCGCGTACCCGGAGAATCATCCGCTGCTGGTATCCGCGATCGACGCGGTCGCATCCCACCTTCGCGTCGTGCTGGTGAACCGGCCGTTCCTCCTGTTGGGCGTCGCCCGCAATCAGCTGCTGGTGGAAGGCCTCGCGACCGACCCGGACAACCCGGTGCTGCGCGACCTTGCCGCCAAACTGCATCGCCACCAGATCGGGTCGGTGAAGTTCGTGCACGGGGCCACCCGTGAGGAGCTGCATGGAGGTACTCAAGCTCCTCAGCAGCGATGCCCGCACCGCCCCGGTCGGCCTGACGCTCAAGGAGCACGACAGCCGGTGGGACTGCATTCGCCTGCTGCCGCCTGCCTACGAGCGCCTGGAGCTGGCGGAGGGCGAGGGCCACAGTGGCGACCAACTTCCGGCTCACAGCGTGGCCGACCGGCTCTGGGTCGGGTTGGCCGCGGTGGCGATCGCCAAGGAAGGTGCGCCCGAGCTCCATAGCGATCCTCGGGCCATTGCCAAAGCGCTCAACCTGCGGTCGCGCGATGCCGGCGAAGCCAAGCAGGTCGTCGGCTACCTGCTGGGTTTGTCCCGCGAGCTCAAACTGGCGGCCGGTGCGGAGGCGGAGGCCCTCAAGGAGCGGTTGGGCATGCTGCTCAACCACCTCGACGAGAACACCCTCAAGGAGCTCGCCAGCCTGGGGGCGGACCTGGCCCAGCGCCGCCGCCTGGTGGCGGATGCGGCGATGGTGTTGCCCGCCGGCGCCATCCTCACGTTACTGCGGGCGGTGTCGGAGTCGAACGCGCAATCGATACCGCAGGCGATGGTTCGGCTGCTGACCAAGCTCGCGTTCCAGGCCGACAAGGGCGCGCAGTCGGTGCGGGAGGAAGCCGATCTCGCCCTGCGTGAAGGGGTGCGCCAACTGGTGGACAAATGGTCCCTGGACGATCCCAACCCCGTTGCCTACACCCGGGTGCTGGAGCGGCTCTCCCGGCATCCGTCCGGCACCACACAGGGGCAGGACGATTTCCCCGCCGAAGCCATCCGAATGGTGCAGATGTCGCTCGAGACCGACACGGTCGGCGACGCCGTCTGGGCCGCGCTCGAGGAGGTCGTGAGCCAGGGACAGGCGTCCGACGTGGTCCGGATGGTCGACGATCCCAACGTGGCCGAAGATATCCAGGAACACTTCTGGGGCCGGCTGGCGACCCCCGCCAACATGCGGATCCTCCTCAACAACGAGCCGCGGGACACCGAGGTGGTGGAGCGGCTGCTCGATCGGATGGGTATGGCGGCGGCGGAGCCGATGCTCGAGAGCCTCGAGGTCGCGGACAACCGCACCATGCGCCGACGGCTGTTGACCCGCCTGGGGAGTCTGGGCCCGGCCCTCGGTCCGATGCTGGTGGAGCGGTTGCCTCCGGCCCCCTGGTACGTACAGCGCAACCTCCTGGCGCTGCTGGCTTCGCTCGAGGAAGTGCCGGGCGATTTCAGCCCCTCCCCCTACACCGCCAACGACGATCCGCGGGTCAGGCGGGAGGCGGTGAAGCTGATGTTGCGGATTCCGGGCCAGCGCGATGAGGCCATTCTGGCGGGACTGGGAGATGAGGATGAGGCGAACCTCCGCATCGGGCTCGCCGCCGCCCTCGAGGGGTGTGCGACATCGGCCGTCCCGCGGCTGATGGTGCTGCTCAACGACCGGCGGCTGTCGTCCGAAATCCGGGCCATCGCGATCCGGGTGCTCGGCACCATCCGCTCCCCCGCGACGCGCGACTGGCTGGTGGACCATGCGCTGACGCGGCCGAGCTGGTTCCGGCGGCGCCGGCTGCTTCCCCGCACACCCGAACTGCTCGCCGTGGTCGGTTCGCTGGCCCAGGGATTCCGGCAGGATCCCAACGCCCAGCAGGTGATCCGCCTGGCGAAGGAGAGCTCCGACGGTGCGATTCGCCGCGCCGCGGCGGGGGAATCGGAGTAGCGGTGAGCGACCCGATTCGGTTCCTGACCACACTCGGGCAGGCGCTGTCGGCGACCGGGCTGTACGCGTCCGGGCACCCGGCACGGGAGCGGGCGGTGGACATGGCGTGGGAGCAGCTCGAAGCGCTGCAGATGCTGGACCCGGCGCCCAACTTCTCGTTTCTCGAGGAGGACGTGCTGTACCGGCAGCAGGCGCTCCGCGACTTCAAGGCATGGGACTGGGCCAGGCGGCTGGCGCGGGCGGGGGTGCAGCGGGTCGAATTCGATCGCGAAGTGACGCGCGAGGAGCTGTCGGAGTTCCTGAACGAGGTGCACCGCAAGGTGACCACCGGCGAGGAGGACACCAGCGAAGCGCGCCAGTTCCGCCGCTCCGCCATCCGGTACGGTGCCGTGAGCATCAGGGGCACTTCCGGGGACATCGGGGTAGAGATCGCGGAAAGCTCCAGCGTGCCGTACACCCTGGACGACGAGATCGAGGCGGTGGCCTGGATTCACAACGAGGTCGCCGAGACCGACGACCTCCCGCTGGCAGAGGCCAACGCGGTGGTGCGGTCGCTCTCGCTGGCGATGCACAGCCAGAGCCGCATGCTGATGCCGCTGCTGCAGCTCAAACGCTACGACCAGTACACCACCACCCATGCGACCAACGTCTCGGTCCTGGCGATGGCCCTGGCCGAATACATCGGGCTGGGGCCCAAGGACGTGCGGGAGTTCGGCGTCGCCGGGCTGCTGCACGATCTTGGCAAGGTCCGGGTGCCCCGGGAAATCCTGGTCAAGCAGGGGGCCCTGTCGGCGCAGGAGATCGCCGTCCTGCGGCGTCACCCGGTGGACGGCGCCCGACTGATCATCGCCCGCGAGCAGAAGCTCGACCTGGCGGCCACGGTCGCCTATGAGCATCACATCATGATCAACGGTCTCGGGTATCCGCGATTCCGATACGAGCGCGAGACCCATTTCGCCAGCCGCCTGGTCCACGTGTGCGACGTGTTCGACGCCCTGTGCACGGCCCGGCCGTACCGGGATGCCTGGGCCACCGAGATGGCCATCGCGTACATCGAGGAACGCGCCGGTACGGACTTCGAACCTCAGCTGGCGCAATCCTTCACTGCCATGATGCGGATCTGGACCCACCAGCGGGTCTGGATGGCCGGAGACCCTCCTCCCTCGAGCTGAGGGGCTGGAACTGATGCCCGAGACCACTCCGCTGTCCCCCCAGCGGATATCCGTACCGTTCGTGCTCCGCGTCGCCGGGCTGGCGGCGGCCTATTTGCTGGCCGCCAAGCTCAGTACGTGGCTGTCCGCCATGCACGGCTTACCGCCGCCGCTCTGGCCGCCCGCCGGCATCGGACTCGCCGGCGTGCTGCTGCTCGGCATCCGGGCCTGGCCCGCGGTGGCCGTCGGCGCGCTGTTGGGGAACCTGGGCGCCTCGGTTTCCCTGGCGGGTGCCGTGGGCATCGCGGCCGGGAACACCCTGGCTGTGGTTGTTCCCGCCGGGCTGCTGCTGAGGAAGGGCCGGACGCTTTCACTCGAGCGGCTGAGCGATGTGCTTCGCCTGCTGGGGTTCGGCGCCGTGCTGGGCCCGGCGATCAGTGCGACGATCGGGCTGGTCGCGATCCGCAGCACGACGGTCCATAGCCAGATCGAGAGCCTCGTCCTGGTTCTCACCTGGTTTCTGGGGTACGTCGCCGCCACCGTGCTGATCACTCCGCTGTTGCTGGCGTGGCTTGGCCCGTCGCCTCGGCCCCGGACGGGCCGCCTGGCCGAGGTGCCGGTGCTCTTCGCCAGCGTGGTGCTGTCGGCGATCCTCACCGGTTACTTCAGCCCGGCGTACTCCGTCCTGGCATTTCCCCTGGTGACCTGGGCGGCGTTCCGGTTCGGGCCCAGGGGTGCGACCCTGGCGACGGCGGCGGCGTACTTCCTCACCGTCCTGGCCGTGGTCGCCGCCCACCGGCAACTGGAGGATCTCTCCCCGCTCGCCCTCCGGTTCTACTACGCCGCGTTCCATCTCTCCTGCGGCGTGACCGGCCTGTTGCTCGCGGCCAGCGCGGCCGAGCGTGGCCAGGGTCGCCAGGCGGAACGCGAGCTCGAAGGTTCGTATCGGGCGCTGATCGCCGGCTCGCCACTGGCGATCATCGCGCTGGATCTCCTGGGGCGGGTCGGGGTCTGGAACCATGCCGCCGAGAAGTTGTTCGGCTGGACGGCGGCCGAGGTCCTGGGTCGGGAACTGCCGACCATACCGCCGGAGCGGGAGGCGGAATTCCGCGCCATGTTCACCGGGCTGGCGACGGCCCGGAGCGGCATTCAGACAGTCCGTCGCCGGCGCGACGGCAGCCTGATCGACGTGACCATCAGTCACTGGCCGTTGTATGACAGCCTGGGCCGGCTCGCGGGGGCCATGAGCGCGCAGGTGGACATCAGTGACCAGAAGCGCGCGGAACGACTCCAGGACGCCACTCACCGCATCTCCCAGGCCGCCATCGCCACCGCCGAACTGAAGGAGTTCTACGCAGCCACCCACCAGATCGTGGGCGAATTGCTTCCGGCCGACAATTTCTTCATCGCCGTGCACGACCCGGAAACCGACACCCTGAGCTTCCCCTATTCGGTCGACGAACGGGCCGTAGCGATACCGCGCCGGCGGGTCGCGCGGGGGCTGACGGAGTACGTGCTGCGGACGGCCCGCCCGCTCCGGGTCGGCCCGACCTCGATCGCGGAGCTGATCGAACGCGGGGAGGTCGAGGCGGTGGATGTGATAGCCTCCAACTGGCTTGGAGTCCCGCTGCTCGCCGGCGGGAGGGCCATTGGCGTGCTCGGGGTCAAGACGTACATCCAGGATGCGCAGTACTCGGAACGCGAGCAGGCGATCCTCGAGTTCGTATCGAGCCAGGTGGCGATGGCGATCGTACGCAAACGGGCCGAGGACGCGGTGCGCCACAGCGAGGAACGATTCAGGCTCGTCGCCGCCACGACCAATGACATGGTCTACGAATGCTACACCGATCACCGGCCCGACTGGTGGAGTGACAATCTCCGGAGCATCCTGGGATACGAAACGCACGAAGTGCAGAACGGACAGGAGTACGCATGGGCCCATCTGGTCCACCCGGATGACAAGGTCAGGGCGGTGGAGGGCTATCGGGAAGCGGTGGAAGGCAACGCCAGCCTGTGGCGCCGGGAGTACCGCCTCCGGCGGAAGGACGGCAGCTACGCCTGGGTGCTCGACCGGGCGCGCATCGAGCGGGATGCCAATGGCCAGTGCACCCGGGTCATCGGCGCGATGCTGGACATCTCCGACGTGCGCGAGGCCCGGGAGGCGCTGCGCCGGAGCGAGAACCAGCTGCGCCAGGCGATGAAAATGGAAGCCGTCGGCCGCCTGGCCGGGGGCGTGGCGCACGATTTCAACAACCTGCTCACCTCAGTGCTGGGTCACGCCGATCTCGCCATGGACCGGCTCGGCCCGGGCGATTCCCTCTACGACGATCTGCTCGAGATCAAATCGGCCGGTACCCGGGCGGCGGCGCTCACCCAGCAACTGTTGGCGTTCAGCCGGAAGCAGGTGCTCGAGCCGAAGGTCGTGGATCTCAACGGGATCGTGTCCGGGATCGTCAAGATGCTGCGGCGCACGATCGGCGAAGACGTCGAGCTCGTCACCCGCCTGGCACCCGACCTGGGGCCGGTCAAAGCGGATCCGGTGCAGATCGAGCAGGTCCTCCTGAACCTCGCCGTGAACGCCAGGGATGCGATGCCCGAGGGCGGGTCCCTCACCATCGAGACCGCCAACGTCCGGCTGGGAGTAGGGCCCGCCGTCCGCATCCGGGTCGAGGATACCGGGATCGGCATGAGCGATGAGGTCCGCGCCCACCTGTTCGAGCCGTTCTTCACGACCAAGGAAGTGGGCAAAGGAACCGGGCTGGGTCTGGCGACGGCCTACGGCATCGTGCAGCAGAGCGGCGGGTCGATTTCGGTGGTTAGCGAGCCGGGACGGGGCACCACCTTCTTCGTCGATTTGCCCCAGGTTGGAGGAGAACCAGCGCCGGTGGAGCCGCCCTCCCCTCATGGCTTGGGGCAGGGCTGGGAGACCGTGCTGCTGGTAGAGGACGAGGAGTCGGTACGCAACCTGACTCGCCGGGTCCTGGAACACCACGGATACCACGTGCTTTCAGCCCCCAACGGCGAGACCGCCATCGAGCTGTCACGGAATCATCCGGGTGAGATTCACCTGCTGCTGACTGACGTGGTGATGCCGGGCCTCAGCGGCCCGCGGCTGGCAGAACTGCTGCTGACCGAGCGCCGGTCGCTGTGCTGCATTTTCATGTCGGGGTATGCGGCCACGACGCTGGAGCAGCGGGTGCTGCTGCAGCGAGACACTGCCTTCCTGCAGAAACCGTTCACCACCGCCCAGCTCATGCGACGGGTCCGCGAGCTGCTCGATGCCCGGGTAAGCGCGGCAACGTAGGGCAGGCGGACCGGGCGGACAGGCGTCCTTATCGCCGTGGCTCGTCCCGGACCAGCGCCGGCGCCCGGCCCGGTATCCAATCCACCCGGAAACGATCCCCGTTCTGCACCAGCACCTGGCCCCGGCCGGTCACCGACCCGCTGGGGGCGAACTGCGACAGGCTGTCGAGTCCGTACACCTCGACCGACAGGTGGTAGCTGTGAATACCGGCGCCAAAGCGGTTGACGGTGAGCGGCCCCGCCGGCCGCATGTTCGACACGTTCCCCAGACGCAGGCCGTCCATCCACACCACTGTTTCGGCGCCGAACCGGGCCGAGCCGAACTCCGGGGCTCGAACCTCGAAGCTGACCGGCTCCGGCTCTCCGCTCACCGGACCCATCTCCACCCCGGTCTCTCCCCGACCGTAGACCACCGGATCCCGGGGTTCCGGGAGACACATCAGCAGGCGCGCCGCCCGCTGTGCCCCGGTGGGATGCTCGGCGTCGAAGCGGAACGGTCCCAGGCGGGAGAAGAAGCGCAGGGCGGCCTCTGTTGCCGGCCGCGCCTGGCTACCGGACTGCCCGGCGGCGTAGCAATCGGCCTCGAGTTCCTGGGCGCGCAGAATCGAGTCCCGGCTCGACTCGGGCAGGTCGGCGAAGCCGGCCCGGGTGTGACGGTAGTAGATGTGACCGTATTCGTGAGCGATGAAGAACCGGGTGAGGAGCGGTCCGTACCTTCGAACCATCCGCGGGTTGTAGTAGATGACGGGCTGCGGCATGTCGACCGCGGCTACGGCGATGTCGCCGATGGTGTCGCTGGCCAGCTCCTGCACACCCGGCAGGAGGTACAGTTCCTGGGCTGCCCCGACGGGGCTGACCCCGGCACTAAGGGCGAACAACAGGGCCGTGTAGCGGAGTGGGTCCAGCATGAATTCAATGTGGAGGTGCTGCCATGGTGCGGCAAGAGAAGCGGGGCGGGCGTGGCGCCTGCCCCGCAGATGGTCTGGAGGCTACTCCGGCATGCAGTCGAGAATCTTCCGCGCTCGAACGGTGCCGGTAGGGTGCTCGGTGTCGAACTGAGTCGAGCCCAGCCGCCCGAAGAACCGGACCGCCGCCAGGCTCGCCTTGCGGCCCTGATCTCCCAGCCGCTTGGCGGCGAGACAGTCGGCCTCGAGTTCCTTGGTCTGCAGCAACAGATCCCGGGTCCCGACGTCAGCGCGGAGCGCACCGGACCGGGTGTGCTTCAGCGCGATGTGGGCATACTCGTGGGCCATGAAGAAGGCCTGGAGATCCTTCCCGAAGCGCCGCATGTGCTGCGGGTTGTAGTAGATGACGGGGTTGAGCGAGTCGTACACGGCGACCGCCACGTCGCGGAGGTTCGCGTCGGCGATCTCCTTGACCTGGGGCGCAGGGGCGCTGGTGGCCAGGTTGGTGTGCGCGGTCTTACCGGCGCCCAGGAGCGCCGCAAGCGCAGTCACCGTTACACTCACCAGTCGTGGCATTTCTGCCTCCTGTGTTCCCGCTGCAACGACCCCGTAAAACCAGAAACCCCCGCTTCCGATGTTTGGGATGCGGGGGCCTCGTATCCGGCTTGTGTTAGCCGTCAGCCTCGCCGCGTTCCCTTCGGGGTGCGCGCCACCCCCCGGCCGATGAGCCGGTTCGAGCGATTGTGGTTTGGCACGGTCATCCCGAGCATGCGCTTCACGTCGTGTTCGCTCTCTCCTGCTTGGGGCTGTCGGAGCCCCCTGAGTGTCGTACTGTCCGCGGTCCCGGACTGCCCGAGCAGCGTCGTGTGCGCTACGTCACACCTGCTAATGCCCGCGGTCTTTCGCCAGTTCCACATCTTCCCTTTGCATCAGCCGTGCCATTGACGCTCTGGGGCCCCGGGTTAGGATTCCAGTGACCGCCAGGGGTATCCGGAAATCAAAGGCCCACAACGAGCTAGGGCCCCCGAAGTCCCGGATTGAGATAAACCCTTGGAACCTGATCCGGCTGATACCGGCGAAGGGAGTGCGGCAGACTGCCCCCCATCGCCCGACACAGGGAGGCATCGTCATGACCACCCCATCCACTACGTCCCCGCTTAGCTACCACGACGCCTTTCCAGGCTCCCGAAGAGTCTCCCTGGAGGGCGCCCGAGGCATCCGGGTTCCGGTGAGGGAGATCACACTTTCGGGTGGTGAACCGCCGCTTCAGGTCTACGACACCAGCGGCCCGCGGGAGGCGGACCTGCAGCAGGGTCTCCCGGCGCTGCGACGGCTGTGGATCGCCGAGCGGGAGGTGGACCAGACGCCCGCGCCGTCGCGGCCAAACATCCCGGCGAGTCTCCAGCGTCCAGTTTACCGGGGGCGCGGGCCGATTACGCAGCTTTCCTACGCGCGCCGGGGCGAGATCACGCCCGAGATGGAGTTCGTGGCTCTCCGGGAGGGGATGGATCCCGAGCTGGTCCGTAGCGAGGTGGCCCGGGGGCGGGCGATCATCCCGGCGAACATCAACCATCCCGAGCTCGAGCCGATGATCATCGGGCGGCGGTTCCACGTGAAGATCAACGCCAACATCGGCAATTCAGCCGTGAGCAGCGGTATCGAGGAGGAGGTGGAAAAGCTCCGCTGGGCGACGCTCTGGGGGGCGGACACCGTCATGGACCTGTCCACCGGGAAGGACATTCACGCCACACGGCAGTGGATCGTCCGCAACAGCCCGGTCCCGATCGGGACCGTTCCGATCTACCAGGCCCTGGAGCAGGTGGGGGGAGTCCCGGAGGACCTCACGTGGGAGGTCTACCGCGACACCCTGATCGAGCAGGCGGAACAGGGAGTGGACTACTTCACCGTCCATGCCGGCGTGCTGCTCGAGTACGTCCCGCTCACCGCCGGCCGGGTGACCGGAATTGTGTCACGCGGAGGGTCGATCATGGCCCGGTGGTGCCTGGCCCACCACCGCCAGAGCTTTCTGTATACCCGGTTTCGCGAGATCTGCGAGATCATGCGGGCCTATGATGTCTCCTTCTCGTTGGGCGACGGGCTGCGACCCGGGGCGATCGCCGACGCCAACGACGAGGCCCAGTTTGCCGAGCTCAAGACCCAGGGCGAGCTCACCCGGATCGCATGGGAGCACGAGGTCCAGGTCATGAACGAAGGGCCGGGCCACGTTCCGATGCACCTGATCCAGGAAAACATGACCAAGCAGCTCGAATGGTGCATGGAGGCGCCGTTCTACACGCTGGGGCCGCTGACGACCGACATCGCGCCAGGGTACGACCATATCACGAGCGCCATCGGCGCCGCCATGATCGGCTGGTTCGGCACGGCGATGCTGTGTTACGTGACCCCCAAGGAGCATCTCGGCCTTCCCAATCGGGACGACGTGAAGGCCGGCGTCATCGCCTACAAGATCGCGGCCCACGCGGCCGACCTCGCCAAAGGCCATCCGCGGGCCCGCGCCCGTGACGATGCGCTGTCCCGGGCCCGGTTCGAGTTCCGCTGGGAAGATCAGTTCAACCTCGCGCTGGACCCGGTAACGGCGCGGGCGTATCACGACGAAACCCTGCCCGCGGACGGTGCCAAGCGGGCGCACTTCTGCTCGATGTGTGGCCCCCGTTTCTGTTCGATGCAGATGACCCACGAGCTGCGCGCGGCGGCGGAGGGGATGCGAGTCAAGGCGGCCGAGTTCCGAGCGGGCGGCTCTGAACTCTACGTTGCCGCGGAGACGGAGTCGGCCGGCTCTGGCCGGGGGGATGACGGGCGGTTATCCTAAGCAAGGCCCCGCCCCCCGGCCGACTCGTCACCCCAATTGCCCGACACGAGCACCCCATCCCGGCCGTCTCCGGCCGAACGGCAGACGTTCATGTCCGCCCTGCTGGCTCTCGGCATCGTGACCGCCCTGGTCATGGTGGCGGGCCTGGGCTTCGACACCCTGTCATCGGCGCGGGCCTACGTGGGCGGCGAGGGGCTCTGGTCCAAGGCTCAGAAGGACGCGGTCTACCACCTCACGCGCTACGTGTACGGCGGCGATCCGGCGGAATTCGGCGCGTTCGAGGGCAACCTGACGGTGTATCGGGGCGATCGCCAGGCGCGCCTCGAGTTGCTTTCACCCCGGCCGGACTTGTCCCGGGTGCGCGAGGGGTTCCTCGCGGGTCGGAACCACCCGGACGATGTCAACGGCATGGCCAGGTTTCTCCGCCGCTTTCATCGGGTGCCGTTCGTGGCGGAAGCGGTCCGAATCTGGGGGACTGGCGACTCGCTGATGCTGGCGCTCGAAGGGATTGGCACGGGGGTTCACCAGCGGATCGAGGCCGGCGCGCTCGACCGGGTAGAACGGGACGCGGTCGTGGAGCAGATCGAGGTCCTGGCACTGCGACTGACGGAGCTGGAGAACGCATTCTCGCAGACGATGGGGGCGGGAGCCCGCTGGGCCGCGCGGGTGCTCCTGATCGTGCTGGTCGGTACGGCGGTTCTGCTGCTCGGGATCGGAGCCGTGGTACTCCACCGGGCCAACGCTCGCCTGGGAGCCTCGGAGGCGTCGCTGGTGGCGCTGGAGGGGCAGCTGCGCCAGGCCCAGAAGATGGAAGCGGTCGGGCAGTTGACCGGCGGGATCGCGCACGACTTCAACAATCTGCTCACGGTCATTCTCTCGACGGCGCGGCTCATGGAAGACGCGATTCCGCCGAGCTCGGTAGACGCGCGGGAGGACCTGGCCGACCTCAAGGCCGCGGCCCAGCGCGGCGCCGAGATGATCCGGAAGCTGCTGGCTTTCAGCCGGGCCGGCCAACTCTCGTTCGAGCCCCACGCCCTCGACCGGGTGCTGGCGGAGGCCCTGCAGATGCTGCGCCGGGTCCTGCCCGCCTCGGTTCAAATCGAGGCCGAGATCGACCCGACCACCCCACCGGTGCGCACCGACCCCGGGGCGGTGGAGCAGATGGTGCTGAATCTCGCGACCAACGCCAGAGATGCGATGCCGGAAGGTGGTACGCTGCACCTCCGGCTCGGGGCCATGTACATCGATCAGGCCTTCGTCGGCCGGCGGGGCTGGGGACGAGTCGGCGATTACGCGGCGCTCACGGTGAGCGACACCGGGAGCGGAATGGATTCCGAGGTATTGACCAGGCTGTTCGAGCCGTTCTTCACCACCAAGCCGCCGGGCCAGGGATCGGGACTTGGCATGTCCATGGTCTACGGGCTAATGAAGCAGCATGGCGGATTCGTGGATGTCGCGTCCACGCCGGGCGCGGGCACGTCGGTGACGCTGTATTTTCCGGCCGCGGCGGAAACCCCAACGGCGGATCGACCGGCGCCGGTTCGGGTCGCTCGGGGGAATGGGGGCAACATCCTGCTGGTTGAGGACGAGCCCGAACTCCGCCGGGCGGCGCAGCGGCTGCTGGAGAGCCAGGGGTATCGGGTCCTGGTGGCCGCCGACGGCGAACAGGGTCTGGCGATGGCACGGGCTCATCATGAGGAGCTGGACCTCGTGGTGTCCGACGTGGTGATGCCCAGGATGGGAGGACCGGCGCTGTACGTCGCCCTGGCACGGGAACGAATCAACCTGCCGTTCCTCTTCACCAGCGGCTATACTGCGCGGGAAGTCCGCGACAGGACGCCGCTCCCCGCCGGGGTGACCGTGCTGCACAAGCCCTGGGATGTCGAGGAACTCACCGCTGCGGTGTGCGACTTGACGCGCGTCGCCCGGCGCCCGCCAGCGACAGACACCGCCTCCTCTCCCCCCATCTCGTGAGGATACTCTCCGTGCGTTTCCGCCTGACCATTACCGGCGCGCTGCTGCTGGCCGCCGCGTGCGCCCGCAAGGACGCGGCACCCGCCGCGGACTCCGCTCCTGTCCAACCAGCCCGGGTCTCGGCCACGGAAGGCTTCAGCACGCCGGAGTCGGTGCTCTGGGACGCCGAGCAGCAGATCTGGTTCGTGTCGAACATCAACGGCAGCCCGGTCGCGAGGGATGGCAACGGCTTCATCAGCAGCCTCGACCGCGATGGCGGTATCAAGACGCTGCAGTTCATCGCCGGCGGGAAGGACAAGGCCGTCCTCAATGCGCCCAAGGGCATGGCGATCGTGGGGGACACGCTGTGGGTCGCGGACATCGACGCCGTGCGCGGGTTCAACCGCAAAACCGGCGCGACCGTCGCCACGGTCGAGTTCGGGTCGGAGGCGAAATTCCTGAACGATGTGGCCGCCGGGCCGGACGGCACGGTCTACATCACCGATACCGGCGTAGCAATGGACGAGAAGGGGTTTACCCATCCCGGTCCGGATCGGGTCTTCGCGCTCAGCGGGCGGAAGTTCACCGTCGCGCTGGAAGGCGACTGGCTGGGCCGGCCCAACGGGATCACCTGGGATCAGGCCAACGGCCGGTTCATCCTCGTGCCGTTCGGCGGCCCGACCATCATCGGCTGGAAGCCGGGTGGAACCGCGGTCGATACCCTCGGTTCCGGTCCGGGCGGCTTCGATGGAGTGGAGGTGCTGGGTGGAGAGGCCTACATCACCAGCTGGGCGGACTCGGCGCTGTACACGCTGGGTGGCACCGGGATGCAGAAGGTGGCCACCGGAATCAACTCACCCGCCGATATCGGGCTCGACCCGACCCGCGGCCTGATCGCGATCCCGCTTTTCCTGGAGAACCGGGTGGAGGTGTGGCGGGTGAAATAGACTTTTTGTGAGTACCGAGTACCGAGTACGGTGTTCCACGGAGCCCTCTACCCTCTGGATCTAGGGTGTGGCCGAGATGAGCACGCGCTCGGATCCGACCACGTCCGGGCCAATCTCTTCCGCCGGTCCCAGGCCTTCTTTCACGATCCACCGCTCCCGCTTGCTGACCCAGAAGACGAATGCGGGTCGCTGCGTCCCCATCGCGACTGCCCAGCAGTCGAACGTCCCCGCTGGGACAGTGATCGTCTCCTCCCTCAATACTTGGAGCGGCAGTCGAAAGTCGATTGCCTGCCCATCGTTGGTGATGCCGATGATTCGGATGTTTCCACGCCACCTGGGGTGCAAGGGGAGCGCCTGGAGGAGGTAATGGGAAGCGCCCCACCCGGATATGACGGCCCCGCCGGCGGATGAAAAACCCGAAACCGAGACCACGCTTGTCCTACCTTGGTCCTCCGAGATCACCACGGAGGATTCCGGCGCGAACACCTGCCTCACAGCCCGCCCTCCGGGAAGCGAGTAGGTTCGACTGAGGGGCCAGAGATCGGTCTTACGGACGAAGAGGCTTTCTACCAGGTCTGTCTGCTCTCGATGAAACGATCCGCGCCTCCACGACACGTTCCAGGTGGCCTCACCTTCGTAGGCCCCCGCTCGGATCGACAGGGTATCGATCCACTCCGGCCTTCCGGGCGGGCCGCCGATCGGGCGCCGGCGGTAGACCCACAGACCAGGCCTCACCGCCGCTCCATCGAGCGCGAGAACTGTTTCGGAGTCGGGGAGGATCGCTCCATCCCTTGCCTGGGCCATCAGCGGTTCGGGCCACAGGGTTGAAGAAGGGCGGGGCTGGTTCTCGGGTTGACCGGTAGGCTCGGTTGGTATCAACAACACTGCGATCGACCCGGCGAGCGCCAATCCGAACGGCAATAGGGATCGCCGGTTGAAGCGGGGCCCACTGGCCACGGCCAGGAAACCCTCTCTTGCTCGGCGGGCGGCCATTATTGCCTCCAACCTTCGCTCGCTCGGAGCAGGGACGGGGATCGCTGCCGCCATCAGGCGCAGACGGGCTTCGAAGTCGATATCGGTGCTCATTCGTCCTCCAGCAGTCTCCGGAGCCGTCTCATTCCCCGGTGCAACCGCACCTCCGACGCATTGCGGCTGATGCCCAGCAGCTCGGCGATCTCCCCGTGCGAATAGCCTTCGATCACCTTGAGCACCACCACCGCCCGCTGGTCGGTGGGCAGTTGATCGAGTGCTCGAACCAGAGCGACACCCTGAGTGGGATCGTGTCGGCGGGCGGCCGACTCACCGAGGGCCACCTCGTTCCGTCTGCGTCCGGCCCGTAACCGCATGAGCGCCATCCGGACACCGCACTGCCGCAACCAGAACGTGAACTGACCTCGTTCCTCGTACTGCACGAGGGCTTCGGGCAGGCGCACGAACAGATCGTGCACAACGTCTTCTGCTTCCGCCGAACTCCCCGTCAGACGGCAGGCGACGGCCAGCAGCGACCCGGCGTGCCGCCGATAGACCTCGGCCAGAGCCTCCGGCTTGCCAGCCCGAAGACCCGCGATCAGATCGGGCTCGTCCCAGGCAGGTTTGGGCGGAGCCTCGGTTTGTGGATGGGTCACCTTGACGGAATGCCGGAGTGGGGGAAAACCTTACTCAGGTTCGCGCGGTCAACCTTTCGAGGGGGCCGGGAACGCCCACACCAGCCATTCCGGGAGCAGGCGTTTCCAGGTGGGGAGGTCGTGGGTGCCTTCCACGGTGAGGTGCACGATGTCCCGGCCGCGGCGGTAGCCCTTCCGCTCCAGTTCGATCACCAGCTCCTCGGTGTCCTGTACGGCGTCGATCACGCCGTCGCCGTCCCGGTCGGCGTGCTCGTCCCGGAGGCCGGTCTCGAACCACATGCGGAGGGAGGGGTGACCGGGCGTTTCCCGCACCCGCCGATGCATGATGCGGGACGCCTGCTTGGCCGCCGCGTCCCGGTCGTCGGTGCGCCACCAGAAGGCGCCGGAGAACACGCCGACTCTGCCAAACCGGTCGGGGTGCCGCCACGCCAGGTCGAACGCCGACAGTCCGCCCAGCGACCACCCCATGATCGCGGCATGCGCCGGCCCGGGTTCGACCCGGTAG
The DNA here is from genome assembly GCA_963709905.1 of uncultured Gemmatimonadales bacterium. Taxonomy (GTDB): domain Bacteria; phylum Gemmatimonadota; class Gemmatimonadetes; order Gemmatimonadales; family GWC2-71-9; genus JADJOM01. The sequence goes on along the minus strand of CAVPYI010000001.1, from coordinate 476,909 downwards.
CGGTGCTCGATCAGCGGCATCAGCTCGGTGAACAGAAACTGTCCATAGCGGTCGGCCCGGGCGCCGAGTCCCTGGGCGTTCAGCAGGTACGCGGTGCCGTAGTCCTGGACCCGTTCGGTGGCGTGGATCGCGACCACGATCGTCGCCGCCATCCGTCCCGATTGCTGCAGTGAATCCAGGGCACCGACCAGATTCACCGCTTCCATGTCCTGCCCGTCATTGGCATAGAGCACCGGGTACCGTCGGGTGCTGTCGGTCGCGTATCCGGGCGGCAGGTAGACGTCGATGGTGCGGGTTTCACCCAGCAGCCGCGACTCGAACGGGGCCAGCCGCTCGACCACGACCCGGTCCCGGGTGCCGAAAGCGAGCGCCGGCCCTCCCATGAGGGCGACGAGACCGCGTCTGGCCAGCTCCCGCCATCGTGCCGTCATCTCTTTTCCTTCCGGCGATCGGGCTGAACATTGCCTCGGGAAGTATAGCGTTCTCCTCCCGCACCTTCAGGCCCCGAGAGCCCATGACAGAGTCGGCCGATCCCGCCTTCGCGAGTCTCACCCGCTTCGAACGGTTGGCCGTCCGCCTGGTGCGGCGGATGAACCGCGGCCGCTGGCAGCGCGTCTGGTTCGTGGGCCAGCGGGAGATCGGCGCGCGCTGGATCGCCGCTCTCGCAGCGCCTAACATCGAGGTGCACGGCCAGGATCACGTCGCCGCCACCACCCGGGAACGCCCGCTGGTGCTGGCGGTGAACCATCGCACGTTCTTCGACCTGTACGTCATCATGAGTGTCCTGTTCCGCCGGCTGCCGGGCTGGAGGAGTACCTGTTTCCCGGTGCGCGGGCGGTATTTCTACCAGCGGCCGGGAGGTCTGCTCCTGAACGCCGTCATGGCCTGGTGGTCGATGTACCCGCCGTTCTTTCACGAGCCCAGGCGGCGACGATTCGACCAGTGGGCCTTCGGTGAGCTGGCGGCCCTGTGCAGGGAGGGCCGTGGTCGGCTGGTCGGATTCCATCCAGAGGGAACCCGGAACCGGAACCCGGATCCCTACAGTTACCTGCCGGCGCTGCCTGGCATCGGCAGGCTGATTCACACGGTTCGTCCCCAGGTGATTCCGGCCTTCATTGCAGGGCTGAGCGGCAGTTTCGGTCAGATGCTGGTGCGGCGCGTCCGGGGCGGGGAGCCGATCCGGGTCTGGTTTGGTCCGCCCATCGACTACGCCGAATTCCTCGAACGGCCGGCGGCCGGTCGGACCTATCGGGCCATCGCCGCCCGCGTCATGGACGGGATCGTGGGCCTCGGGGATCAGGATCGGCGCTGCCGGCACGACGACACCGGCGGCCCCCGTCGTGGCTGACGCTCCTCCAATGGAGGTATTAGGTTGTCTTTCGTCCCCCTCAACCTCTGGCATGCCATGGACGCAACCAGCGCCGGAAGCATGATTTCGTTTATCGGCGTGTGGGTTCAGGCGGGCGGCACCACCCTCCTGCTGCTGTTGTTCTACCTGCTTACCAGACACGCCGGCGCCCGGGCCTACTTCGTCCAGTGGACGTGGGCCTGGCTGGCGCTGCTGGTTGCACTGGTCATCGTCGTGGCCCGGTACGTGGCGGCCCCGGTACTCGGGGCAACAGTTGGGCCGCTGCTGTACTCCCTGCATGCCGGGTACTTCCTCGCCAAGCTGCTGTTCTACGCCTTAATCAGCGCCGGGGTGTGGCTGTTCTGCCGGGGCACCCGGCCGCCGGGACACCCGATCGCATGGGTGGCCGGGGCCGCGATCATTGCCATGGTAAGCAGCATCGATACGCCGTACCTCAACCGGATCATGGTGGTGCAGGCACCGATCGCGGTTCTTGTCTTCGGACTGTGCGCCCTGCTCATGGCGCGGCTTCCTGTCGCTCAGCGGACCATGGGCACTCGCGTGACCGGCCTGGCATTCGCCGGGCTGGCGGTACTGTGGGTGCTGTATGGCGTCGCCTTCTTGCACCACGAAGTGGGTCTCGGCATCACCTGGCAGTGGCTACCGTTGCTCGGGACGCTCAACTCCTACGTCGATGCCGGTGCCTTCGCGCTCCTGGCCTTCGGGATGGTGGTGATCCTGCTCGAGGACGCCCGGCACGAAGCGGAGGAGGCGCGGGCCGAGCGGCTCCAGGCCGTGGCGGAGTCGGAGGCCCGGCTGAAGGCGGTGATCGAGACCGCCACCGACGGGATTATCGCGGCGGACGCTGATGGTCGGATTGTTCTGGCCAACGCTGGAGCCACCCGTCTGTTCGGGGCCCGCGGCCGGGACTTCACCGGGTTGCCGTTGCTCGATTTGTTCGCCGGCAGGGTCCGGCCCGAGCTGGAGTTGCACATCCAGCAAGCCCGCTGGGCTGCCCCAGGGCAACAGGCCACTTTCGAAGTAATCGGGCTCACGGCCGATGGCCGGGAAATTCCGCTGGAAGCTGCTGCCAGCGCGCTTAGCGGGGTGGAAGGGACCCTGGACATTCTGGTTGTCCGCGATCTCAGTGAACGGCGGCGGGCGGAGTCGGATCGGGAGCAGCTCCAGGCCCGGCTGGCGCAGTCGCTGAGGATGGAAGCCCTGGGGCGGCTGGTGTCGGGAGTCGCCCACGAACTCAACAATCCGCTGGCCGCCATCCTGACATTCAGTGAACAGCTTCTGGCTGAGCAGCCGTCGGAGGAATCGGCCGGGGCGCTAGGGACGATCCGGGAGCAGGCCCGGCGGGCCCGGGCCATCGTGCGCGATCTGCTGACCTTCGTCCGTCGGCGCGAGGAGCGACGGGAGGTTGCCGAGATCCGCGTGCTCGTGGACCGGACAGTGCGGGCGCTGGACGCGGACCTGAGCCGGCAGCAAGTCCGGCTCGCAGTGAAGGTGGAGCAGGACCTGTCCCCGCTTACCTGCGATCCGCCGGCCCTCGAGCAGGTGCTGACCAACCTGCTGGATAACGCCGCCCGTGCGGCCCCCGGGGGGACGGTCGAGCTTCGGGTATTCGCCCGCCATGGCGGGATCGGAATCGAGGTCGAGGACAGCGGCCCGGGCATCCCTACCCAACACCTGGCCCGCATCTTCGAGCCGTTCTTCACCACCCGGGGGACAGGCGAAGGTACGGGTCTCGGACTGTCCGTGTCGCTGGGCATCGTGCAGCAGCATGGGGGTGAGCTCTGGGCCGAAAACCGGGATCCCGGGCCCGGGGCCCGTTTTGTGGCCTGGCTTCCGCAGGGTGCGCCCATCACCACCGGCTCCCGCCAGTCCGGGCGCTGGACGACGGCGGCCGAACCGGAGGCGGGGCCGGGCGGACGGGCTCTGATCATCGATGACGAGGCCTCCGTCCGGGCCAGCCTCAGGCGGTACTTCGAACGGCGCGGCTGGCAGGTCGAGGAAGCGTCGGACGGGACCGCCGGCCTGGGCAAGCTCCTGGCCACCCGTCCGGGGAGTCTGTTCGATCTGGTGATCTGCGATCTCAGGATGCCGGGCCTCTCCGGCCAGGAGGTCCACCACTGGATCAGCTCGGCCCGGCCCGAGCTGCTCAGCCGGTTGGTGTTCGCGTCGGGTGACACCGCCTCGCCGGAGACGGCCGCGTTCCTGAGTTCGATTCCTTGCCCCGTGCTCGAAAAGCCGTTCGAACTCTCCGAGCTGGCGGCAGTGGTGGCGCGGATTTCCGAAGAACGCGCCGGGGCCGTCTGACTGCCACTTCGACAAGGCTGTTCGCGGGTTTCTGCCTCCCCTCAGTAAAGCCGTTAGCCATTAGCTGTCCTGGGTGGCCCTCGGGTTGACTTGCGAGGGCCATTCCCGTCGGTACCCGGCTAACGGCTAACGGCCACAGCCCTCAGTACCAGGCGATCGGCGCCTCGTCGAGGTTGATGTAGATCTGCTTCGTTTCCAGATACTCCTCCACCCCCCAGTGGCCGAGTTCGCGGCCGAATCCCGACATCTTGTAGCCGCCCCACGGGGCCTCGAGCATCGTCGGCTGCATGTGGTTCACCCACACGATCCCGGCCTCGAGACTCTTCACGACCCGGAACGCCTTGTAGATGTCCCGGGTCCAGACCGCGGCGGCGAGACCGTAGGGCGTGGCGTTGGCGATCTCGAGGGCCTGGGCCTCGTCCTTGAACGGGATGACGCTCATGACCGGCCCGAAGATCTCCTCCTGGGCGATGGTGGCGCTGTTGTCCACGTCGTAGAAGATCGTCGGCTCCACATACCACCCCTGATCGAGTCCCTTCGGTATGCCGCCGCCGGCGGCCAACTTGGCCTCCTTCTTCCCGATGTCGAGGTACTTCCTGACCCGATCGCGCTGCTCGGCGCTCACCAGCGGGCCCATCTTGGTCTCCCGCTCGATCCCGGGCCCGAGCCGGATGGTCTTCGCCTTGGCCGCGCAGGCATCGACGAACTTCTTGTAGATGTCCTGCTGGACCAGCACCCGGCTCCCGGCCGAGCAGACTTCGCCCTGGTTGATGAACACGCCGAAGAGCGCCCCGTCCACGGCCGCCTCGAAATCGGCGTCGGCGAAGAAGATGTTGGGAGACTTGCCCCCCAGTTCGAGCGAGACCCGCTTGAGCTGATCGGCGGCGTTGCGCATGATGATCTTCCCCACCTCGGCCGAGCCGGTGAAGGCGATCTTGCGCACCCCGGGGTGCGTCACGATGGGTCCGCCGGCTTCCGGGCCCATGCCGGTTACGACGTTCACGACGCCGGGCGGAAGCCCGATAGCTTCGAACTCCCGGGCGAGCTCGAGCAGGCTCAGGGGGGTCTGCTCAGCCGGCTTGATCACCACGGTGCAGCCGGCCGCGAGCGCCGGGCCCAGCTTCCAGGCGGCCATCGCCAGCGGGTAGTTCCAGGGAATGATCTGTCCAGCCACGCCCATCGGTTCCTTCACCGCCATGACCATCGCGTTGGTCGGGACCGGGATCACTTCGCCATTGATCTTGGTGGCCAGCCCGCCGTAGTACTCGAAACAGGTCGCGGAATCGTCCATGTCGAATTCAGACTCGACGATCGGTTTGCCCGAGTTCAACGTTTCCAGGAGGGCCAGCTCGTCGCGGCGGGCACGCACCCGGTCGGCAAGACGGAGCAGGATCCGCCCTCGTTCCTGGGCGCTGGTACCACGCCAGCCATTCTGGAACGCCTTGGTGGCGGCATCGACGGCCCGGCTCACATCCTTGGCGTCGCCTGCCGGACAAGTCCCGATGGCCTTTTCCGTTGCAGGATTGAACACCTCGAACGTCTTCCCGCCAGCCGCGTTCACGAACTTCCCGTCAATGAACATCTGATAGGCTTTCACGATTCGTTGCTCCTGGATGGAAGGGCCGGAGGGCCGCCGGCTAGGCGGCCGTGCCTCTGAGTGTCGAATTCTTGACATCCCCGCAAAGAAACCGGGCGGACCCGTCGGGTCGGGCGTTCGGGTCTGATACGGGGATCATGAAGGGGCTTGTCGGAAAAGGGTGCCGCCCCCAACTTCGCTCTATTCTATTCACCGCCAGTCGGACGGCAATGCGCCTCAACCGCGGGTTCCTAACCGGTCTCCGTCGCTGGGTGCCCATGTGGGCCTCGGTGGCGTTGGTCGCGTGCAGCGAGGATGCGACGGGACCGCGGCCCGTTCCTACGGCGATTGCCATCGTGACCGGAGCGGACCAGACGGGAACGGTGGGTCAGGCGCTGGACACCGCGCTCACCGTCTTCGTGACTGACAAGTTCGGCGATCCCGTTCCGGGTGTGCTGGTCCGGTTCTCGGCCCGGAGCGGGAGCCTGGCTCCGGTGGCGGAGACCACCAGTCCGAGCGGTCAGGCCCACACCACCTGGTCGCTGCCCACCTTGGCCGGGGAATACCGGGCGACGGCGACTGCTGCCGGGCTCGATTCGCTGATCTTCCGCGGCCTGGCGGTCCCGGCCGCTCCGGCGACAATCAGCGTCGTGGCCGGCGACTCCTCGACGGCGCCGGTGGCCAGCGCCGCTGACAGTACGGTCACCGTTGTGGTCCAGGATGGTTACGGGAATCCGGTCGGCGGTGTGAAGGTCAGCTTCACTCCCATGGCGCGGTCGGGGGCGACGGCCCCAACGGTAACCCGGAGCGATTCCTCCGGCCGGGCGCGCACCGTCTGGACGCTGGGGACGGAGGCGGAACTGCAGGGGCTGATGGTCCGGGTCGATTCTCTGCGAGCGCTCCGGGTCTACTCCAGGGCGCTCTACCGGCCCGCGATCCCCGGGCCCGGCCTGACCGATCCCCCGAATCGCGAGTCGTGGGGAGGAGACGCAGTTGTCGCGGAGCAGTCGGGCTCGACCCCTGCGCTTCCGGCCCGCCATTCGGCACCCGCCATCCGCTGCTGGCAGAACGCGCTCGGGATCATCGAACTAGCGCTCGACACCGCCCAAACCGGCTGGAGTCCGGGCAGGGCGGCAGGCCCCGGCACCTGTAACGGGGAGGTATTGGTCTTCTAAGAGGTCGGCAGCCGGGTGCCGGGAAGACCCTTACGTTCGGCTGAGGGGGTCGCTATGAGAGTCACCCAAGTAACAAACCGCCACAGCATTTTGCTTTCGGTCACGCTCTCGCTCTTCGCCTGCGGTGGGCCGGCCACCGACCCGAATCCGAACGCCATCGTCATGGCCGTCGTGGGGGGTCGTGCGCAGACCGGCACGGCGGGGAGCTCCCTCGACAGCCTGCTGGCGGTCAAGGTGACCGACGACATCGGCCGCGTGGTCGCCGGCCTGACTGTCACGTTCTCGGTCCCGCCGGGCGCAGGAACCATCTCCAGCCAGCATCGCACCGACCGCAACGGCCTGGCCGTGGCTGCGTGGACCTTGCCGACCGGTGCGGGTGAGTATGTGGCCATCGCAGGGACCACTCGCGATACCGTGACCTTCACCGCCACCGCTGCGGCCGGTCCGGGCGCGGTGCTCGAGCTGCTAAGTGGGGCGGGCCAGACGGGCGTCACCTCCCAGGCGCTGGAGGATCTCATCGAGGTGCGGCTGACCGACCAGTACGGGAATCCGGTCGAGGGAACGACCATTGCCTTTACCGCAACTCCCGGCAACGGGACTGCGCTCGTCCCCAGCACATCCTCGGGGCCGACGGGGAAGGCGAGCACTCCCTGGGTCCTGGGTGCCGTCGCGGGGCCCATGGAGATGCGGGCCAAAGCGCCGAACCTGGGACGGATCGTCATCACCGCGACGGCGATCCCGCCGTCACCGTAAGGCAGATCCCCGGTCTTCCGACCGGGCCGCCAGGGGACTGCCGTCAGCCGCACGGCTGACGGCAGCGACCTCAGTCCTTCAGGATCTCCCTCGCCGCGTTGTACCCGCACGCACCCATGACCCCGCCGCCGGGGTGGGTCGCAGCGCCGCACATGTACAGCCCCTTGATTGGCGTGCGGTAATCTGCATAGCCCGGCACCGGCCGCATGAAGGCCAGACTCGAGAGCGACATCGTTCCCTGCATGATGTTGCCGCCGGTGAGGCCGAACCGCTGCTCCAGATCCGCCGGCGCCAGCACCTGATAGTCGATCACCGCTCGGCGGAAGTTGGGTGCGTATTCCGTCATGATATCAATACAACGCTCGGCGTAGCGCTGCTTGTTCTCCTCGAGCGTCCCGGCGTCCGGCGCAAGCTTGTAGGGGAAATACTGGGTGAACATCGACATGACGTGCTTGCCCCTGGGCACCACGGTGTCGTCCAGCGACGAGGGGATGGTGGCCTCGATGATCGGGTTGTCGGAGATGTAGCCGTATTTGGCGCGGTCGTAGGCCTTCTCGATGTATTCGCGTGTGGGACAGAGGTGGATGGTGCCCCGATGCTGTGGCCCGGGGGTGTTACCCCTGAGGCAGGAGAAATCCGGTACTTCCGAGAGGGCCAGGTTCACCTTGCAGCTGCCGCTGGCATAATCGAGGTGTCGGATCGAGGAGACGAAATCGGCCGGTAGCTCCTTCGGATCCATCAGGGTGAGAAAGGTGACGTGGGCATCGACGCCGGACACCACCTTCCTGGCCCGGTACTCGTCGCCATCGGCCATGGCGACCCCGGCGGCCCGCCCGCCTTCCACCAGAATCCTGGCGACCGGGGCGCTGGTCTTGATCTCGGCGCCTTTCTCACGGGCGGCGGCTGCGATGGCCTCGGACAGCGCACCCATCCCCCCACGCACGTATCCCCACACTCCGCGCACGCCGTCGCACTCCCCCATCACATGGTGAAAGAGCACGTAAGCCGTTCCCGGCATCGAGGGGGTGGCGAAGGCGCCGATGATGGCGTCCGTGGCGATCGTCGCTTTCAGCTCCTCGGACTCGAACCACCGGTCGAGTATCGGATTGGCCGCCCCGGTCAGGATCTCGACGGCCTTCTGGCCGTCGGTGCCGAGCCGGCGGAAGGCCAGGCCAAGCTTGAGCAGCTGAACCAGGTTGCCCGGCGCCAGCGACCAGGGGTTGGGAGGCGTCTGGACCAGGGTGGGCTCGAGGAAGTCGGCCACCCGCTCCAGCATCGCCTCGTACTTCGGCAGCGCTGCGGCGTCGGCCCGCGAGAACTTCGACACCTCGCGATGGGTCATCTTCTTGTCGGGGCCCATCAGGAGGTAACGCCCGTCAGGGAACGGCGTGAAGCTCGAGGGACTCCTGGGCAGCATCTCAAATCCGTGCCGCTTGAGCTCGAGGTCCCGGATGATCTCGGGCCGGAACAGACTGTTGACGTAGCTTGCCGTGGAGACCTTGAACCCGGGCCAGAGTTCCTCGGTCACGGCGCAGCCGCCGAGCAGCTCGCGGCGCTCGAGGACCAGCACCGAGCGCCCCGCGCGCGCGAGATAGGCGGCGGTGACGAGGCCGTTGTGGCCGCCGCCGATGATGATGGCGTCGTAGGTGGTCGACATGCATGATCCTCTGTGGGAAACAGCCGTCAGCCATCAGCTACCGGCCATCAGCTGACAGCCACCCCTACCCGCGCTTGGCGGCAGATCGCGGGGCCTCGGAGGAAACAATCGCTTGGGGGGCCTCGAGGTCGGGAGGGTATTCGCGCACGGTGAAGCTACATGCCCCCTTCCGGTTGGCAATCGGACTCGACATTTGCACCGCCGCGCGCTAAGCTCGGCGAACCCGTTCCGCCATTCCCCCGCTGGAGTCACCGATGCCTCGCGTAATCGACCTGAAGACCCCCATTCCCGGTCCGAAGAGCCAGGCGTTGCTGGTCCGGCGCCAGAAGGCCGTGCCCCGCACCGTTTCCCAGGTGACCTCCATCGCGATCGCCCACGCGGAAAACGCGGTGTTCACCGACGTGGACGGCAACCGGCTGATCGATTTCGGCAGCGGGATCGGAGTCCTGAATGCGGGACACCGGAACGCCCGGGTCGTCGAGGCGGTCCGCCGGCAGTTGGACCAGTTCACCCACCTCTGCTTCCAGATCTCGATGTACACCCCCTACGTCGAGCTGGCGGAACGGATCAACGCCATCACGCCCGGCGGCCACGAGAAGCGGACCTTCTTCACCAACAGCGGCGCCGAAGCCGTCGACAACGCCATCAAGGTTGCCCGACGAGCCACGGGTCGTCAGGCGATCGTGTGCTTCGAGCACGCCTTTCACGGGCGCACCTATATGGGCATGAGCCTGACATCCAAGGTGCTGCCATACAAGGCCGGCTTCGGGCCGTTCGTGCCTGAAGTGTATCGGGCGCCGTTTCCGTACTGCTACCGGTGTGATTCGGCGGCCGGGCGGCTCGGCGGCTCGGCGGCCGGGCCGTGCTGCATGGCGTCGCGGCGTTGGCTCGATCAGTGGTTCACGTCGAATGTCGATCCCGGCTCGGTCGCCGCGATCATCATCGAGCTGCAGATCGGGGAAGGAGGGTTCATTCCCGCCCCGAAGGAGTTCGTCGCCGAACTGGCCGCCTTCGCGAAGGATCACGGGATCCTGATCATCGCCGACGAAATCCAGACCGGCTTCGGGCGGACCGGGAAGCTGTTCGCCTCGGAGCATTACGATCTCGTCCCGGACATTATCGTCACCGCCAAGTCACTCGCCGGCGGCCTGCCACTCGCGGCGGTCACCGGCCGGGCCGAGGTGCTCGAGACCGGCAATGTTGGCGGATTGGGCGGCACCTACGGGGGCAACCCGCTGGCCTGCGCGGCGGCGCTGGCGGTGCTCGATGCCATGGAGAGCGATCGGCTGCCTGACCGGGGACGGCAGGTGGGGGAGAAGATCCGGGCCCGGTTTCTGGAATGGCAGAAGCGCTACCCGGCCATCGGTGACGTGCGGGGGCTGGGCGGCATGGTGGCGATGGAACTGGTGAAAGATCGCGAAACCAGGGAACCCGCCAAGGAACTCACCGGCAAGATCACGGCGGAGGCGCTGAAGCGCGGGTTGCTCCTGCTCAGTGCCGGTACGTACGGCAACGTGGTCCGGGTGCTGGTCCCGCTCACGGTCGAGGAAGCGGTGCTGGAGGAGGGCCTGGAGGTGATGGCGGAGGCATTGAAGGCGGCGATCGGAGACTGAACGGTGCTGGCCCTGGGCCCTTTGCATCCTACCCCGTGATTGATCGCACTCGTCTCGCCGAGCTCTACGCCGCCGAGCAACGGCGCTTCACCGAAAGCCATCCGGGATCCCTGGCGCTGTCCCGGCGGGCCCAGGCGAGTCTGCTGGATGGCGTCCCCATGCACTGGATGGCGAAGTGGGCCGGCGGATTCCCGCTGTTTGTGCGGGAGGGACGAGGCGCCTGGTTCACGGACGTGGACGGGCACCGCTATCTCGATCTCTGTCTTGGCGACACCGGGGCCATGACCGGGCACGCACCGCCGGCCACCGTGGAGGCGGTCCGGCGTCAGGCGGAGCGCGGCTTCACGTTCATGCTGCCGTCGGAAGACCACCTCTGGGTAGCGGCAGAGCTGACCCGCCGCTTCGGAATGGCCTCGTGGCAGTTCGCCATGACGGCCACCGATGCCAACCGGTTCGCCATCCGGCTGGCGCGCATGCTCACCGGCCGGCCGAAGATCCTGGTGCACAACTGGTGCTACCATGGCACCGTCGACGAGACCTTCGCCACGTTGCGCGACGGTCAGGTCGTGGCCCGGGCGGGCAACATCGGCCCGCCAGTCGACCCGTCGCTCACCACACGGGTGGTCGAATTCAACGACGTGCCCGCCCTCGAGGCGGCATTGACTCACGGTGACGTGGCCTGCGTGCTCGCCGAGCCGGTCATGACCAACGTCGGGATCATCCACCCCGATCCCGGTTATCATGCGGGCCTCCGCGACCTTTCGCGGAAATTCGGGGCGCTGCTCATCCTGGATGAGACCCATACCATCTGTGCCGGGCCGGGTGGGTACACGGGCATGCACGGCCTTCAGCCCGATCTGGTCACGCTTGGCAAACCGATCGCCGGTGGAGTGCCCGGGGCGGTTTACGGCTTTTCTGCCGACGTGGCGAGACGACTGGCGGGACGGATCTCGCTGGCCGATTGCGACACCGGCGGGATCGGCGGCACCCTCGCCGGAAACGCCCTCGCTCTCGCGGCCATGCGGGCAACGCTCGAACACGTACTCACGGCCGACGCGTACGCGCGAACCATCCCGCTCGCCGAACGGTTCCAGGCGGGGGTGGAGGACGTGATCGGCGAGTTCGGCCTCCCCTGGATTGTGAAGCGCCTCGGTTGCCGGGCGGAGTACCGGTTCCGCCCGACACCTCCTCGAAACGGGGCAGAAGCCGCGGCCGCGGCGGACTTCGAGCTCGATCGGTTCATGCACCTCTTCGCGCTGAACCGTGGCATTCTGCTCACCCCGTTTCACAACATGGCGCTGATCGCGCCCGACACGGCCCCTTCCGACATCGATCGACACACCGAGGTGTTCCGGGAAAGCGTGACCGCGCTCCAGGGCAAGCGGTGATGGGTCGGCCCAATCGGCCCGCATGACCACAGTTACCGAGCGCTGTCTCTGGTGGGAGCCCCCGCCCGAATCGGCGGTGCCCGCCTCGGAGCTGCCGCAGCGAGTGGACGTCGCGGTCGTGGGCGGTGGGTATACCGGCCTGGCGGCAGCCCGAGCGCTGGCGCGCGCCGGCGCGACCGTGGCGGTGCTCGAGCGTGAGCGGATCGGCTGGGGGGCCAGCAGCCGGAACGGCGGCATGGTGCTGCCCGGCTTCAAGGCCGAGCCGGCTGACCTCATCCGGCGAATCGGCGTGGAACGCGCGCGCCGGCTCTTTCAGGCGACGCTGGACGCGATCGCCTTCGTCGAGTCGCTGGTGCGGGACGAACGCATCGCCTGCGACTGGCGTCGCTCAGGGCACGCCAGTCTGGCCGGCAAGCCCTCGCACATGCGTGACCTCGAAACGACCGCACGGGTGCTGGCACGGGATTTCGGCTACCAGACGGAACTGCTGGGGCCCGAAGAGACGGGGCGTGAGGTCGGGTCGGCCCGGTACCACGGGGCGCTGGTCGACCCCGGGGCGGCAACCCTGCATCCGGCCCGGTACGTGGCCGGTTTGGCGGCTGCGGCGCGACGGGCGGGCGCCGTGCTGTGTGAGGCAGCGGAGGTACAGCAGCTTGTGAGGTCGGGTCAGGACTATCGGCTGACCACCGGTCGGGGCGCGGTGACGGCCGCCGAGGTTCTCGTTGCCACCAACGGCTACACCGGTGACCTGATCCCCTGGCTCAGGCGCCGGATCGTGCCGATCGGCAGCTACGTCATCGCGACGGAACCGCTCGACCCGGAACTCCAGCGCCGGCTGATTCCCGGTGGCCGCATGCTCTCCGACACCTGGAACCTGCTGCACTATTTCCGGGTGTCGCCTGACGGACGACTGGTGTTCGGAGGTCGGGCCGCGTTCGTGCCCGCGGCGCTCGAGCGCAGCGTCGCAATCCTGCGGCGGGCAATGCTGGAGATCTTCCCCGAACTCGGCACCAGCCGGATCGAGTATACGTGGGGTGGCACGGTCGGCTTCACGCTCGATCAGCTGCCCCATGTCGGCCGGCACGACGGCATCGCCTACGCGCTGGGCTACTGCGGGCACGGGGTGGCATTTGCCAGCTGGCTCGGCGACCAGGTTGGCCAGGCGCTCGCCGGAAGGGCCGCCTGGCCTGATCTGGTCGACCTACGATTTCGTTCGGTACCGTTCAACTGGGGTCGCCCGTGGTTTCTGCCGTTGGCGGGGGCATATTACGGGCTCAAGGATCGGCTCAGCTGAGGGCCCAGGGCCCGGTGCCGAGTGCCCAGTGCCCAGTGCCCGGTGCCCAGGGCCCAGTGCCCAGTGCCCCGCGGAAGGTGAAGTGTAGATATTCGGCCGAGCCGCCGAGCCGCCGAGCCGCCGAGCCGCCGAGCCGCCGAGCCGCCGAGCCGCCGAGCCGCCGAGCCGCCGAGCCGCCGAGCCGCCGAGCCCCGAAAGGAGTGCCGATCAGTTGCGCCTGCCGAACGACGATGTTCTGAGCCTCAGCCGACGCTATCTCGACCTGATCGCCGGTCGTGAAATGTCCGCCAGCGAGAAGCACGCGTTCATTGCGGAGACGGTCGAGAGTTACGAGCGACACGTCAATCGCGGGTTCCTCACGTACCGGAAATCCGTGACCCAGGCGGGGCAGTTCGCCGCCCTCGAGTGGTCCGGCGAGGGGGCCATGCTGCGCGACCTCCTCGGCCGGGAGTACATCGACTGTCTCGGTGGATACGGCATCTTCTCCGCGGGCATCAACCATCCGCGGATCCTCAAGGCGGTGCAGGATCAGATGGGCCGTATGGCCCTCAACAGCCAGGAGCTGCTCGAGCCCTGGCGCGCCGGCCTCGCCAGGATCCTCGCGGCCGTCACGCCAGGCGACATCGGCTGCTGCTTCTTCATCAACAACGGGACCGATGCCATCGAGGGTGCCATCAAGCTGGCCCGGTTGTATACCAAGCGGCACACCTTCGTTTCCACTCTGGGCGGCTTCCACGGCAAGTCGATGGGGTCGCTCTCGCTGATGGGGAAGGCCTCGTTCCGGGAGCCGTTTGCCAGCGGACTCCAGGACGTGCGGTTCGTCCCGTATGGTGACGCGCAGGCGCTCGAGGACCAGATGGACATTCTGGCCGCGGTGGGCCAGTTGCCGGCCGCCGTGGTGATCGAGCCGGTGCAAGGAGAGGCCGGCGGTGTGGTACCGCCCGACGGCTACCTGCAAAAGGTGCGCGAGCTCTGCACCCGGCACGGATCGCTGTTCATCGCCGATGAGATCCAGACCGGCATGGGACGCACCGGCAAGTTGTGGGGCGTCGACCACTCGGGGGTGACACCCGATATCATGTGCATGGGCAAGTCGATCGGAGGCGGGCGTCGTGCCACTTTCGGCGTTCGTCTCGACGCCCGAGATCTGGGAAGTGCTGATCCCCAACCCGATCATCCACTCCACCACCTTCGGCGGGAACCCCATCGCCTGCGTGGCCGGCATCGCGGCAATCACGGTCACGCTGGAGGAGGATCTGCCAGGACAGGCGGCGCGAAAGGGGGAATACCTTCTCAAAGAGCTGGGCGCCCTGCAGAAGAAATACCCCCAGGTTCTCGCCGATGTGCACGGTCTGGGGCTGCTGATCGGCATGGAGTTCCCCACCGATCCGATCGGCTTCCAGTGTGCCGCCGGTCTGTTCAAGCGCGGGGTGCTGGTGGCGGGTACCTACTCCAAGGCCCGGACCATCCGGATCGAGCCGGCGCTCGGCATCGCGGACCAGCTGCTGGCGGAGATGCTCAACCGGCTGGAGGAGACGTTCAAGGAGATCGCGAAGGGGCTGTAGACGGTAGGACGGCAGGGTGGAATGGAGAACGGGAGAGTCCCTTGCGGGGCCCTCCCGTTCTGACACACGTACCTTTGTTACCGTCGTAGCGTCTACTTCTCCTCGGACCCTCCAAAACTCTTTGACCAGCTGATCGTCACGCCGCCCCAGATCTTGGCGTCGGACTGGCTGTTGGCATTGGTGAACTTCACGAATTCATCCTTGCCGATGATCAGGTGGACGGTGGGGGTGATGGAGAACGGTCCCGCACTGAACCCCACTTCAGCGGAAAGATCGAGGTGAGTGAAGCCGTCGTCGTTGAAGTTGTTCAGTTCCCCGGTCTTGGGACCCTGCCCGGCGCTGATTCCGCCCAGCGCTCCCAGGGTAAGCTCGGCGGCCCCGAGCGGGAATCCGCGTGACACGTAGCCCTCGACGTACAGCCCCTTCACCTTGTCGACGTCATAGAAGGCCGCCACGCCGGGACTGAACGGGACGTCCAGGTCGATCTTGCCGTAGACCTCGACGGAGTTGATGTCGGAATTGACGGGGACACTCTTGGGGTTCGGATAGAGGTAGCCGATTCCACCGACCGTCAGTGTGGCCTTGCCGACCCCAACCCCGATCTCGGCGTACGGGTCGAACTCCGACAGATTGAAGCTCGTACCGCCCCCTTGGGAGATGTCGTCGGCTCCGTCGTAGGAACCGATGTCAATGTTCGCCCAGCCCCCGACCGTGAGACCGGCACTCCCCAGCGGGATAGTGAGGTATGCGTTGGGCTGGAGGACCGGCTTGTTGGTGAGGCTCAGCCCACGCCAGACGTAGCTGCTGAAGAGGGCGGCATCCAAGCCGAATGTCGTCTGCGCCGTGGCCGGTGTGGCAGAAGCCAGAGCGGCCACGACAGCGCCAAGCACGATTGCACGCTTCATATTTGCTCCTCACTGAGTGGGTGAAAACGTGCCCAAAAGACGACTGGCCCGCCCCCAGGCTAGGTGGCTTGATGTTATCCCAAAAGCGCTTCCAAGCAAGGGCCCTACTGCCTACTCTTTACTTGCCCCATGATCAAGTCGCCAGACCCTAACGCGCCCATAGAGCAGCTGCTCGGCCAGCTGGTGCAGCTGATTCGAATTGCGCCCAACCGGCAGAAGGAAATCCGCCGGCTGGTTGTTCTGGTGAGGTCGAGGGTAGAGGCGGGCCCGGCACTCATCGAAGCCGGTATCGAGAACAGCTGGGCGCTGGACGGCGATCCGCTCAAGGAGCGACTCCAGGCCCGCCAGATCGACGCCATTACCATAGCGGCGGGGGCGCCCGAGGAGGAACTCCAGGCCCTGGCCCGTGCGCTGGCGGATGACGCCACCCCGATTCCGAGCACGCCGGGCGTGCAGGTGCGTCTGGTCTCCGATCCCCTCACCCTGGTCCCCGCCCGTCCCCGCATGGCGTTGTCTGACCCCCACATGTCGATGGTACCGCGGGCCCGGGATGGCGATGAGCTGGCGCAGGTGATCGAGGGGATCCTGAAGGAGCTGGCCGGGGCCATCAAGCGGGACGATTGGCACGAGGTCCTGCACGACGCCCAGGCGGCGGTGCGGATGATGCCGGGGTTGTCGGAAGACAACCGCCGGGTCTACGCGATCGCGCTCAAGCGACTGCTCGGCCGGCCGGTAGTGGAGTCGCTGATTGAACAAGGATACCGGGTGCCCGAGGAGCAGGCGCGCACGGCGGAGGTCCTCCGGGCGGGCGGCGCGCCGGCGGCCGAGATCATGCTCGAGGCCGTGAAGAGCAGTGGCACTGGCGGCGCGCGAGCATTCCTCGCCGATGCCCTGGGGGAAATGCCCGAGGCGCTTCCGATCATCGCGGCGCTGGCCAGGAGCGACCGACCGGTCGAGGCGCGGGTCGCGGCCGAGCTGCTCGGGCGCCTGGGCGTACCCGAGGCGGTCCCGCTGCTGGTGGGTATGGCCCGTCATCCCGACGAGCGGGTACGGCTGGCGGTGATCGATGGGCTGGGCAGGTATCGCGACAGCAAGGCGGTCGTCGAACCGCTCCGTGAGGCGCTCACCCGGGGGTCGGCCGTGGAGCGGGCCCGGGCAGGGCGGGCGCTCGCCGCGCGTGGATCCGGGGCCATCGCCATGCCGCTGCTGGCGGCGCTCGAGGCCGAACGCGATCAGACTGCCTGGGAAAATCTGCTCGATGCGCTCGCTGGCATCGACGCACCAGAGGCGGTAGCCGCGCTCACCCGCATTGCGCTGCAGCGTCCCGGACTCTTCGGGGGCGGCCAGATTCAGAAACGGCAATTGGCCGTCGTCCGGTCGCTGGCCGCGGTAAAGACCGCGGCGGCGACCCAGGCACTGCAACGGATCGCCGCGGAGGCGGATGGCGAGGTTCGGCGGGCGGCGGAGGAGGCGCTGATCCGCTAGTCAGCCTTCCCGCGAGATTCAGGAGGCCGGCTTGATCTGCAGGCTCTCTATGTGTAACGAGAGGTTGTGATTGACCCGCAGACCAACGATGCCATCGATGTCGAGCTCTTTGGCCGGGGCCAGATACACCTGCTGGCCGTTCACCCGGAAGCTTACCCCGTCCTTCCCCACAACGACCGCAACCAGATTCACCACCGGCCCGCCCGGTTTCTGCTGCACGATAGCGGGAGCCGGAGTCCAGTCCCGGGTCACGTCGGTCGCCGAGGCCGCGCTGCGGCGCTTGATCTTGTACTTGCCGTCGCCGCGGATCAGGAAATAGGTGTAGCGCTGGCCCGCGGAAGCGAGGTCCTTGCCGCCGATGAACAGGCCGAAGGCTTCACGATGGCCGCCCGGCCCCGGAAAGAGGTGGATCTTGGCCGAAACCTCGTAGCGCCCGCTCGCCTTGTCCTGATCCCGATACAGGATGGCCGACGTGGCGGTGGTCACGTGCCAGCCCGGCGCCATCGCCACCAGGCTTACCTCGGAGTGCTTGCCGCCATCGTCGGGCCGGACGCTCCAGCCGGCCGGAAAGACCCCGGCGTTCTCGAGCTTCGGGGGCTGGCCGTGGTCGTGCGCCTGCGCGGCCAGCAGGGTCGGGAGCAGCAGTAGCGCCATAGCCAATCGAAAAGGCATCCTCTTCCTCGTACGGGACTGGTGGCGGGGCCGAACAGCTGCGAACGGGTGCCGCCGAGTTGAACTCCCCGCAGCATCCGGGTAACCTACTGGTCGTCCTTCACCCTCTTTGTCGAGCCAAGAAACGTCATGGAACTAGCCGGCCGCATCTTCGCCGCGATCGGCGCCGCTGGAGTGCTCGGCGCGCTGACGTTCGTTTCGCTCCTCATCGGCGTGCTCATCCACGGCATGATCATCCTGATGGCGGGCAAACTCGTCGATGGGTATCTCCGGCGGAAGGGCCAGGCGGTGCATGAGCCGGGGACGGTTCAGTAGGAATGGCGGAATGGACGAATGGCGGAATGGAGGAATACGCCGTAGTCCTCAAGCACTCCGCCATTCAGCCACTCCGCCATTCCGCCTTTCAGGTACCGTAGCCCCCATCACTCCTGCGCTGCATCATTCACCTCCGGCACCGACGCCTTCTTCACCGCCGAATCGTAATTCGTCCGCACGCTGCCCAGCAGGTCCTTCAGCCCCCGGATCTTCACTTGCAGGCCGCCGCCGCGCCGGGCCATGGAGGCCATCGCCCCCAGTGAATCGGCCAGCCCGGGGATGCTGAGCTGTGACGCCCCCGCCTTCATTTCGTCGAGCACCCGGATCATGCCCCGCATGGCGGTCTCGTCCAGGGTAGGACTGTTCATCTGTTCGATGACGGAGTTGACGCGCCGGATCTTGGGGGGCAGGAGCTGAAGGAACGCCAGCTGCGACTGCTGCTTGGCCGAGAGTTTGGGAACCATGCCGGAAACTAAGGCCGAGAGCGGGCGGGTGGCAGAAGGGCGCTTGCGGCGAAGGTCGCTGGATGATATTTTAGTCGCTACTAAAATGACGGCTCATCAGAGTATCACGCCACTCTCGCTCGTAGCTCAGCCGACGCGTCAGACCATCCTGCGCCTGGTCTGGAGCCGCGAGCGGAGCGCTGGGGAGATCGCGGCCCGCGTGGACGTCACGTTCGGCGCCGTGTCGCAACACCTCCGCTTGCTCACCGAGGCAGGTCTGGTGCAGCGTCGCAAGCAGGGACGCTCCCGGTATTACCGGGCTCGTCGGGAAGCGCTCGGGCCCCTGGCGGCGACCTTGGAGGCAATGTGGACCGCGAAGCTGGGGCGGCTCAAACTCCTGGTCGAGGCCGAGGAGCGACACGCCACTTCCGGAGATCCCGAATGACTGCGCCCGCTGACCAGACTGACGAGGTCGAGGTCAATCTCACCATCGCGGCCAGCCCGGCCACCATCTTCCGCTACTTCACCGAGCCCGACCGGGTGCGGCAATGGCTGGGCCCGCGAGGGGTGCTCGTACCGGGGGTCGCGGGTTCCATCCGGGTCGAGTCCCCAATGGGGCCGCCGGCGCTGGGTCGCATGGTTGAATGGGTGGAGAACGAGCGCATCGCGTTTACGTGGGGCCACCCGCTCGAGGCGGGGCTGCTGCCTCCAGACTCCACCCGCGTCACCATTACCCTCACCCCGGTCCGGGAAGGGACGCGGGTAGTCCTGCGGCACACCGGACTCCGAGGGGCCGATCGGGCCGATGCCGGCTCCGGCTGGCGGTCCTATCTGGGTGCGATCGCCTGGCATGCGGCCCGGGCGGAGTTCGAGCCCCGGTTGGCCAGCGCCCTGGATGCCTACACTCGAGCCTGGAGCGAGCCGAACCCGGCTGTGCGCGCCGGGCTGCTCACCGAGTCGTTCGCAACGCAGGGAACCTTCCGGGACCGGTACGCCGTGATCGAGGGACGAGACGCGCTTCACGCCCACATCGCGGGGGTGTTGCGATTCATGCCGGGACTCCGGGTGGAGCGGCCCGCGCCCGCCGACCAATGTCACATGATGGTCCGTTCCGCCTGGCGGATAGTGGATGCCGCCGGCGCGGTTCAGGGCTCCGGCGTGGATTACGTCCGGCTCGATCCGGACGGTCGGCTGGTCGAGGTAACCGGCTTCTGGGACTCCGCCGGCGGCAGCGGTGTACCCGGCTGAAACCGGGCTTTCCGGCTTGCGTTGGGGCGGCTACGTTTTCCCGCTCGCTGAAACCAGATTGGCCGGGAACCGTCCAGTGAAGGTCTCCCTGTCCAAGCCCTTCGGAGCGGCCTAAATGATCGCTGCTCAAGGGGTAACAAGAAGTTGAGGCGGCGCCATCCTCCGTACGCCTTGACTGACAACGCTGGCGTCTTTTCTACCCGGTGGTCCCATGAAGCTCTCGGACATTGCCATCCGCCGTCCCGTGCTGGCCAGCATGCTCAGCCTGGCCCTGATCCTCTTCGGAGTCATCGGCTACTTCAAGCTTTCGGTGCGGGAGTACCCCGACGTCGACCCGCCGATCATCTCGGTGTCGGTGTCCCTTCCAGGGGCCAACGCCCAGGTGATGGAGTCGGCGGTGACCGACATCCTGGAGGAGGAGCTCTCGACCGTTGCCGGGCTCAGGACGCTGACCAGTGCGAGTGCCGAGCAGCAGACCAACATCACCCTGGAATTCACTCTTGACCGGCCGGTCGAAGAGGCCGCCCAGGATGTGCGGGACAAGGTTTCCCGGGTCCGCGGCCGCCTGCCGGAGGACATTCAGGAGCCGGTGATCGCCAAGCAGGAGGCGGATGCCCAGCCGTTCCTCTGGCTGGCGCTGTCGGGGGCCAATTACGACCTGCTCCAGCTTTCCGACATTGCGGACCGGGTGGTCAAGACCCGGCTCCAGAGCCTGCCGGGGGTCGGCCGGGCGTTCATCGCCGGGGAGCGCCGGTACTCGATGCGGATCTGGCTGTCGGCCACCGAGCTGGCGGCCCGGGGGCTGACGGTTCAGGACATTGAGCAGGCGGTCGCCAGCCGCAACGTGGAAATCCCCGCCGGACGGATCGAGTCGGAGAAGCGGGAGTTCACAGTCCGATCGCTGGGTGAACTCAAGACGCCGCAGGAATTCGGCGAGATGACCGTCGCCAGCCCGAACGGCCAGCTGGTCAAGCTCAAGGACCTGGCCCGGGTGGAGCTCGGCCCGGAGGACGAACGCTCGAGCCTGCGGTACAAGAGCAATCCGGCCCTCGGCGTCGGCATCGTCCGTCAATCCAAGGCCAATCTGATCGAGGTCGCCGACCGGGTGCAGGAAAACCTGCCGGCGGTGCAGGCGTTACTTCCGCCCGGGGTCAACATCGCGACCGCCTACGACGGCTCGGTCTTCGTCCGGCGGTCGATCGTGGAGGCCGAGGAGACCCTGCTGATCGCCGCGGGCCTGGTGATCATGATCATCTTCATCTTTCTCCGCAACCTGCGGGCGACGATCATCCCGGGCCTGGCCATCCCGACGTCCATCATCTCGACGTTCGCGATCATCTATTTCCTGGGTTTCTCCATCAACAATCTCACCCTGCTGGCGCTGACGCTGGCGATCGGGATCGTGGTGGACGACGCGATCATCGTGCTCGAGAACGCCTATCGCCACCAGGAGGAGCTGCACGAGGAGCCGATCACCGCCGCGATCAACGGCACCCGCGAGATCGCCTTCGCGGTGATCGCCACGACGATCTCGCTGGTGGCGGTGTTCACGCCCCTGGCGTTCCTGCAAGGGAACACCGGGAGGTTGTTCAACGAGTTCGGCATCGCCGTCGCCGGCTCGGTGATCGTGTCCGGTTTCATCGCCCTGACACTGACGCCGATGCTGTGTGCCCGCATCCTCAAGGTGCCGCCACGCCACGGCGCGCTGTACGAGGTGCTGGAGCGCGGCTTCGCCGGCCTCGCCAACGCCTATTCCCGTAGCCTCCTCTGGGCGCTGCGGCATCGGAGCGTAGTGGTGCTCACGGTGCTGGGAACGGCGGCGCTGGCGGTGGTGATTTTCACCTCGCTCAAGCGCGAGTTCGTGCCCCCCGAGGATCGGGGCTTCTTCTTTACGATCACCATCGCGCCAGAGGGATCGACCCTCGCCTATACCGACGAATACCAGAAGCGGCTCGAAGCCATCACGGCCAGGACGGCTGACGTGGAGATGTATTTCAGCGTGGTCGGTGGCTTCATGGGCAACCCGAACCGCGGCATCCTGTTCACCAGGCTGGTGGATTGGAGCAAGCGGGACCGTGGGGTCCAGGCGGTCATGGACGAGGTTCAGCCGCAGTATTTCGGGGTTCCCGGCGTGCTGGCCTTCGCCACCAACCCGCCGGCGTTCGGCGGCTTCGGGTCGCCGGTGCAGTTCGTGGTGCAGCATCCCGATTTCGAGAAGCTGAAGCTGGGGATGGATACCCTCCTGGCACGCGCCCGCCAGGTGCAGGGGCTGGTGAACGTCGACACCGATCTCCGCGTGAACAAGCCGGAGCTGACCGTGCACTTCGATCGGGACCGGGCCGAGGACCTGGGGGTGCCCGTGCGCGACGTGGCCGGCGCGCTGCAGACCCTGCTGGGCGGACGGCGGATCAGCACCTTCACCAAGGACAACAAGCTGTACGACGTGATCGCCCGCCTCAGTCCGGAAGAGCGAGCCACGCCCTCGGACATGACCGGGCTGTATCTCCGCGGCCGGGAGGGCAGCCTGGTAACGCTGGATGCCCTCGCCACGGTCAAGGAAGGGGTGGGACCCCGGCAGCTCAATCACTTCAACCGCATCCGGTCCGCGACCCTGACCGCGGGCCTGGCGCCCGGCTTCACGCTGGGGGAGGCGGTGGACACCCTGACGGCGCTGTCTCAGGAAGTCCTGCCCAAGGGTTCGAGCATCGAGCTTGCCGGCGAAAGTCGGGAACTCCAGGAGTCGGGAGGAGCGCTGTACTTCGCCTTCGTGCTGGCGCTGGTGGTGGTGTACATGGTCCTCGCCAGCCAGTTCGAATCCCTGATCCACCCCTTCACGGTGCTGCTGGCGGTGCCCCTGGCGGTCACGGGCGCGTTGCTTACCCTGCTGATCTTCGGGTCCACCATCAACCTCTACAGTCAGATCGGCATGATCCTGCTGATCGGGCTGGTCACAAAGAATTCGATCCTGCTTGTCGAATACGCCAACCAGCTGCGCGAAAAGGGCATGGAACTCTACGAGGCGGTGCGTGAAGCGGGCCGGATCCGGCTCCGCCCGATCCTCATGACTTCGGTGGCGACGATCATGGGCGCGGCACCGATTGCCTTCGGTCTCGGGGCCGGCTCCATCAGCCGCCGGCCGCTGGGTTACGCCATCATCGGCGGGATGATCCTGTCCACCGTGCTGACGCTGTACGTGGTGCCCGTGGCGTACAGCCTGCTCGATCAGCTCCGTGCCCGTGAGGCGCACGAGCTGAAAGACCTTCCCGGACTGGCCGCCGAACCGGTCGAGGGGACACGATGATCGTCCTGCTCCTCCAGCTGGCGGTCGCCGGCGCGGTGGATTGTCGATCGGCGATCCGCGATTGCCGGTTGCCGGACCAATCGTCGCTCGTCGCTGCGCGATCGGCCATCGCCGATTCGGTCCCCGTCCTCACTCTGGCCGAGGCGCTGGATCGCGCCGTCAAGCTCAACCCCGACTACGTGCGGGCGCTGGGCAGCGTCTCGGAGGCCGACTGGGCCCGCAAGGCGGCCCGGGTGGCGTTCTTCGTCCCGTCGATCACCACCAGTCTCGACTATACCAAGTACTCCCAGGCGTTCTTCAACATCGGCACGTTCCAGCAGTCGAGTACGGCCTCCACGTTTCAGCTGGCGGGGCAGTACGAACTGTTCAGCATGCGGAAGTTCACGGACCTGGGCCGCACCCAGGCCGAGTTGGAGGCCGCCTCGGCGACCGAAGTGCAGCAGCGGTTCGCCGCGGCCCTGCTGACCGAGTCGGCCTATTACGCCGTCCTCTCGAGCGCCGAGCTGGCCAAGGCGGCCCGGGACCGGGCCCTCCGGGCGGAGGAACAGATGCGCCTGGCCCGGGCCCGGGTGGTCTCCGGGGCCGCGGTGCAGTCGGACTCGCTGACCGTACGGCTCGAGCAGGTGCGGTCCGAGGTGAATCGGCTCATCCTGGAATCCGCGCTCAAGGTCTCTCGACTCGAGCTGGGGCGGCGGGCGGGCTTCGCGGGTCCGGCGGATGCGGTCCCGCTTCCGGAGCAAGCCCCGGATCCGCTGCCGCTGAGCCTCGGTGAAGCCATCGCGCAGGCGCTGGAACAGGGCCCGGAGTATCGGGTGGCGCGGGGGCGTGAACGGGCCGCGAATGCCCGACTCAAGGGAGCCCGGGGCGAGTATCTCCCAGTCGTGACTCTGACCGCGGCTCACAGCCGCTTCGACGTGAAGGTGTTTCCCGGGGCGAGCAATGTCAGCTCGATCAGGCTGGGTGTGACCCTGTCCCTGTGGGACAACGGTGCGCGGGAGCTGCGCGCTATCCAGGCCCGCTCGGACCGGGATGTCGCCCGGGCGCTGCGCTCCGATCTGGAGCGAGCGGCGCTCCGGGACGTCACCGCGGCCTACGACGACTACGAGACGGCCCGGGCGACGCTGGAGCTGGTCCGCACGGGGCTCACGGTCGCGGCGGAGAACTACCGGGTCGAGGAAGCGCGATACAAGGCGGGCGCCTCCACCGTCGACGATCTGATCACCGCCCAGAACAATCTCAGCGATGCCGACGCCACGCTGGTTCAGGCACGGTACGCCGTGCGGCTGGCACGCGCCACGATCGAAGCGATTCTCGGTACCCGCTTTGCGACCACCCAAGGAGGCAGTCAGTGATGTCCCCGCGAATCATCATCCTCGGAATGGTCACGCTGGCGGTGGCGTGCAAGAGCGGGAAAGCGGCTGGAGACGCCGGCGGCGGCGGCTTCGCCTTCCCCGTGGAGGCGGCCCCGGCACGCCAGGACACCGTTGTCGACGCGATTCTCGCCACCGGCGAGGTCGAAGCCATCCAGTCCACCAGGGTACGGCCGGAGGTCGAGGGACGAATCACCGAGATCCTGATGCGCGAGGGCGCCGAAGTGTCCCGCGGTGAGGCGCTGTTCCGCATTGATGATCAGGAGCTCAAGGCCGAGGTGGCCCGGGCGGAGGCTGAACGGGATCTGGCGGAGCAGGCGCTGACTCGAACCAGGCAACTGGTCGAGCAGAGCGCAGCCTCCGCCCAGGACCTGGAACGGGCGGACGCCACCGCCCGAAGCAGCCGGGCCAGTCTCGAGCTGCTCAGGATCCGGCTGGCCCGGACCACGGTCCGCGCTCCGTTCGGCGGGATGGTCAGCCAGCGGTTCGTGAGCCTGGGCGATTACGTGAAAACTTCGGATACGCTGGTCAACCTGCGGACCATCGACCCGGTCCGGGTGGCCTTCACGGTGCCGGAGCGCTATTCCGGCGTAGTCGCCCGAGGGCAGAAGGTGAGCTTCCGGGTGGCCGCGATTCCGGGAGAAGAGTTCACCGGCAACGTCGAATTCGTGAGCCCCGCGGTCCAGTTGCCGGCCCGAACCCTGCTCATCAAGGCGATCGTGCCTAATGGACGCCGCAGACTGCAGGCGGGGATGTTCGCCGAGGCCCGCCTGGCCATCGCCGTCCGACCGCGAGCGGTGATCGTGCCGGAGGAGGCGGTGATCGCCATCCAGGGCACATCCTACGTCTGGGTGGTGCAGGACGGGAAAGTCACCCGGCGCGCGGTGGTCCTCGGCGTTCGGTCGCCCGGCGAAGTGGAGATCTCCCAGGGCGTCTCGGCCGAGGAGCAGGTGGTCGTCGGCGGCCTGGAGCTGCTGCAGGAAGGGGCGCCGGTGGCAGCGACGCTGGTGGAGCGGGGGAAGGTGGAGAAGAAGGAGTAGGAGTAAGCGTTTCGGAGAATGGGAGAAAGAACCGCCCCCGCTCCGCAATGGAGCAGGGGCGGCGGCCTGAATTCCCGGGTCCGACCTACGGCCAGAGAATAGTGACGGGTGGCACCGCCACCTGGAAGCTCGGGCCGTTGGTCACGTTGGTACCGGTGGGCGCCACCGTCAGGTTCACCGCGGTCCCGTCGGTGTCCACCGCTTCAATGTAGAACCCGGTGTCGCCGGTAGTGAGGGTCACGAAGGTCAGGAAATCGAGACTGAGATTGCCGGCTGCCACCCCCGGGTGCAGGATGGTGAGCTGGGTGACATCGGTCGGGAGGTTGGTGAAGCTGATCCCGTTGAGGAAGGTGTTCGTCCCGGCCGGGTCATCGAGGACCAGCCGTACGCAGTCGAGAGTCAGCGGGCCGCTGGTGGAGTACGATCGGAGCGTGAGGACCGCCGGGCAGGTGATCCCGACGAAGGTTCCGCCGAAGCCGTCACCACCGCTCAGGAACCCAAGCACCGTGACGTCCGAGTTGAGGTTGATCGTAGCTCCGAACCCGGCCTCGGACAGATCGCCGAAATGGGACCCGTTGGCGCCCGGCGTGGTGAACGTGATGCTGGCGGGATCGGCGCTCAGCACCGTCAGGTGGCCTGGATCGGCGGCGAAGCTCTGAGCGCTGTTCACGCCAAACTGGTCGAACGCGCCGGCTATCTGCAGGGTCCCCGCGGTGAGCCGGCCGGCGGTGCTGCCACCGGCGAAGATCGCGTCCAGCCCGACATCGAGGAATCCGCCGGGATCGGTCATGACCAGGACGCCGTTGTTGAGCGTTACGAAGTTCCCGCCCACCTGCGCGGTGAACGCCGCGATATCAAGAGACCCCTGTACCGAGAGATTGGCGTTGGTGATCAGGTTGCCGTTGAGCGTATAGCTCCCGAGCACCGCCAGCTCGGCGTTGATGGTGCCCCTCAGGGTCTGGCCGTTGCCGGACAGGGTCACGCCCGCCGTTCCGGTACCGGTGATGCTGCCCGCCACGTCCACAGACCCACCTGCCGCGAGCACGAAGCCGTCGAGATTCAGGATCGAGCCGGCTGTGGAGGTCAGGTTGTTGACCCCCACGTTGGTGGTCAGCATCGGCTGATTGGTCATCGGCACCAGGGTGACGTTGTCGATCGGGCCGGGCACCTGCGCCGGGTTCCAGTTACCGGCGACGCTCCAGTCGCTGCTCACCGCGCCGGTCCAGGCGAAGTTGCCGGCGACCGGCGGCCAATTGATCACCGCCCCGTTCGTCCCCGTGAAGAACGGCGCCCCCGATGCTGGACTGGCACCGATCACGTTGATGGTGAGTACTCCGGAGGCGGCGCCGTCGGCATCGATGGCATTCAGGTAGAGCCCACCGGTTGTCGGAGTGGTGGCGAAGGTCAGGTTTGCGAATACAAACGGCCCGCCGGCGCCGGTGTGAGTCACCGTGAGCTGGGTGGCGGTCGTGGGCAGTCCCTGGAAGACGACGTTGTCCAGACCGAACGGACCGCCGGTCGGCGCGTTGATCGCCAGGCGCACGTTGCTGATCGTGGTTGTGCTCCCCGCGGAGAAGCTCCCCACGCTGAGCAACCGCCCCGCGCTGCTGGCGATCGTGGAGGCTGTCTGACTCGAGGTAGTGAAGGCCCCATGGGCGTACACGTCGCTACCCAGCGTCAGGGTACCGCCGCCCGCCCACTGCGCTTCCTGGAAGTGACTGGTACCCGGCACGTCTCCCGGCGTGGCGAAGCTCACCGTGGGGCTGAGGCCGCTCAGGAACGTGACGTGCGTGCCCGCAGGGTGGAAGCTGTCACCGCTGTTGGTGGCGAGCTGGGTGAAGTTGCCACCCACGATCAGGGCCCCGGCAGTGAGGAAGCCGGCGGACAGATTGCCGCCGTCAAAGCTGGCATTGCCCTGCACGCTTACCAGATCGGCGGGGTCGGTCATCTGGAAGGTCCCGAGACCGCTGAGGGACAGTCCACCCGCGATCGCGAGCGTGTTGCCGTTGACGAAGACGGTGCCGCCGGTTCCGACCTCGAGGTCCCCGTTGAGGCTCGTGGCCCCGACCAGGGTGTACGATCCCAGCACCAGCGCGCGGGACAGGTTCCCCTGGAGGAACTGCACCGGGCCCTGGAGCTGCAGGAAGCTGCCCGCCGATACCGGCGACATCGAGCCCTGCCAGTTGACGTCGCCGTTGACCGAGAGGACGAAGCCGGCGAGGTCCAGGTTGGCACCCGCGGAGCCGCTGAGCGCGGCCACGGCCCCCGCCTGGCTGAGAACCGGCAGGAACGGGGTGCCGCCGGGGACGTTGACGTCGTCGGCCGCGGTGGGCACGCCGGCGGGCGTCCAGTTGGCCGGATCGCTCCAGTTGGCGCTGGTCGCGCCGTTCCAGGTCCGCCCAACCGCCGGCGGCCAGCGGATCAGGGCCCCGTTGAGCTCCTGGACGAAGGTCCGGCTGGCGGCCGCCGGGGTCGAGTTGGTGACGTCGATGGTGAGCACGCCCGAGGCGGCGCCGTCGAGGTCACTGGCGACCAGATAGAAGCCGCCCGTGGTCGGCGGGGTCAGGAACTGCAGGTTGTCGAAGGCGAAGGGGGTTGCGGCTCCGTTGCTGTTCACCCGCAACTGGGTGCCGCTCGGGTTCTGGTTGATGAACGTGACCCCGCTGAACGCGGCGACGGGCCCGGGCCCGCTGACAACCAGCGGCAGGTTGTCGAGCACCAGCCCGGTAACGATGGCCGTCCCGGCGGTGAGGGTCAGGCCAGCCGTCGTTCCCTGCAGCGTGCCCGGCGTGCCCGAAGGCACCGAGCTCAGCTGCCCCAGCACGGTCACGTTGCTGGCGATCAGCACCGTCGCCACAGTGGTAACATCCAGGTTCTGGAAACGGCTGTTCACCGGGTCGGCGAAGGTCACGGTCGGAAACGGACCGGTACCGGAGTAGCTGAACTGAGTGGTGTGGCCGCCTCCCGCGGGGTAGGTGGTACTGCCGGTCTGGGTGAAGTCACCCTGGACCTGTATCACCCCCGCGGTCAGCGTCGACGTCCCACCGCCGAAGCTCGCGTTGCCGATCACCACGACCACATCGGACGGGCTGTTCATCGTGAGCGTGCCGCCCGACTGGGTGGTCAGGTTCCCGGTCACCGTGGTGCTGGTGGCCCCCGCGATGTAGTTCGCGCCCGCGCCCGTGATCGTCAGGTTGCCGAGTACGTTCACTCCTCCGGTGGCGGCGACCGCCGCTTGAACTGTGAGATTCGGGAAAGTTCCGGTGATCTGGGCCGTGGCCAGGATCTGGACTGCCCCGCCGCTGCCGGCGATCGGGCTGTTGGCGAAGACGTTGCCGCTCGCCTGCAGGTTGAAGGTGCCGAGGTCGAGGCCTGCTCCGCTGTTCACCGTGAGCGACCGCACGGCGGCGTTGGCGGTGAGCGCCGGACTGAACGGCGTCCCGGATGGGATGCTCACATCGTCGGCCGAGGTCGGGACCTGGTTGTTGGCCCAGTTGGCCGGGTTCTGCCAGTTGCCGTCCACTGCCCCGGTCCAGTTCGGCGCCGGCGCCGTGGGCGGCCAGTTCACTACCGCACCGTTGAGCTGGGCGACGAACGGCGCCCCAGAGCTCGGGCTCGAGTTGGTGATGTTGATCGTGAGTGGCGATCCGCCGTCCAGGTCGGTGGCCGAGAGGTACAGGCCGCCGCCGGTGGGCGTCACGCTGAACGTCAGGAAGTCGAACGTGAACGGCCCGCCGGTGCCCGGATGGTTTACGGTGAGCTGGGTCGCCGTACTGGCCAGTCCCTGGAAGGTGGCGTTGTTGAGCGTGAGCGGGCCGCCGGCCGGCTCGTTGAGGATCAGCCGCACATTGTTGAAGGTGGTCGCCCCGGCCCCCGAGTGGCTTCCCACCTGCAACAGCCGGCCGGCCGTACTGGATACGGTGACGGGCGCCGAGCTCGTGGTGAACGTCCCGTGCGAGTAGACATCGCTCGCCAGGGTCATCGTGCCGGTGCTGGTCCAGGCCAGTCCCTGGAAGTGCGAGCTGCCGGGCACGTCGCCGGGGGTCTGAAAGCTGATCGATGGCGAATTGCCGGTGAACACCGTCTGGTGGGTGCCCGACGGATGGTAGCTGTCGGCACTCGGGGTGAGGACGGTGCCTACCTGGGTGAAGTTCCCGCCGATGCCCAGCGTCCCCGCCGACATCTGCCCGAACTCGTTCCCACCGGCGAAGCTGGCGTTCCCGGCAACCGTCACCGCGTCGCTAGGGTCGGTCATGACCAGCAGCGCGCTGCTCTGGGTCTGCAGGTTGCCACCGATGTCCACGGTCTGGCCGTTTAGCGTGAAGGTGCTGGTGGGGCCGGTCAGCGTAAGGTTGCCGGTCGCGTTGATTGGCCCGACCAGGGCGACCGGACCGCTCAGGATCAGGGACGGAAAATTGCCGCGGATCTGGGCTGTAACGCCGATCGTGACGGCGCCGGTTCCTGTGATCGTGCCGTCGGCGAACACATTGCCTTCGACCGCGCAGTTGAACGCACCGAGGTTGAGCGTTGCGCCGCTGTTCACCGTGAGGGTCTGCGCCGAGCAGCTGGTCGTGATCTGCGGGCCGTTGGGGGTACCCGAAGGAATGAGTACATCACTGGTATTGCTCGGCACCGCCGCCGGACTCCAGTTGGCGGCGTTGGACCAGTCGCTGCTGGTCGTGCCCAGCCAGGTGACATTGCCGCCCGGGTTGGTGGCGTTCGCCGTGAAGACCAGGTTCGGAAGTCCGGCCGTGCTGGCGGTGAACGTCTGCTGGCCGATGGTGGTGCCCAGGGTGGCGCCCATCCGGGCCACACCGTTCGCATCGGTCGTGGTGGTAATGCTGTCGACGCTACCGCCGCCGGTGGTGGCGGCGAACCCGACCTGGACCCCCGCCAGCGCCAGCCCGTCGGTGCCGGTCACCCGGGCCTCGAGCGGCTGCGGCAGCCGTGCTCCAGCGAGGGCGCTCTGCCCGTTGCCGCCGAACAGCGCCAGCGCGCCCGGACCCGCCACGACGAAGACGTTGGTCGAATCCCGCGCGCCGCTGCCGGTGTTGGGCGCCGTTGCCCTGACGATGACGATGCCGCGCTGCTGTGGTGCGGTGAACACCCCGGCCGCGTTCAGGGTGCCGGCGCTGGCGTTCCAGGACACGTAGAAGTCCGGCACCGGCGCCTGCTGGGCGTCCAGCCCCGACGCCCCGAAGCTGAATGTCCCGCCCAGAAGGACGGTAGTATCCCGCGGGGTGATGATGAGCGAGTCGATCTGGGACCCCGGGCCCTGATATGTGACCGGCACCGACGTCGGTGCCGCACCAACCCCCGCCGTGACTGTGATCGTGTCCGTCCCCGAGAACAGCAGGGTGGTCCCCGAATACAGCTCGAGGACGACGATCAGATCCTCGGTGGTGCCCTGAAGCACCAGGTCGATGCTGACGTTGAGCTGGGTGCTGTTGGGGTCGAATGCCCGGCTTACCGTCGCCACGGTGGTAGACGGCGGGCGAATGACGGTTATGCGAACATTGTCCAGGGTGAGCGGGACCAGACGGGCCGATGCGTCGAACGTCGGCGTCAGCCGCAGCGTGGCGATTCCCGGCCGTCCCGGAGCGACCGGGTTGTCCGTGCAGGTAGAAAGCAGCACAACCGAAAGGGCGGTCAGACCGGCACGAAGGGCGCGGCCCGCCACGCGGCCGGCGCCGGTCGGGATCGGGGACAATGGCATTCTCCGGGAACCTGAGGTTAGGGGTGGAGCCTGGGCTCCACCCCTTACACCAATTGTTCGATTTGCCGGCGAGAAGTCAATGGTACGACCGAGGATAGGCCGGTGTTGTGAGGTCCGTCACACGGCATTCGGCCGGCCAACCGGAGGAAAAGGCGACGGGGGATGACCGGGTTCGCTCCGGAGTCCTGCCGCAGCCTACAGCAGGCCCGATTTCGCCGACTGCCAGAGCTTGACCAGGCGGTCGAACCCGTCCTGCAGGATCTCCACCTGCTGAGGGCTCGCGCTGGCACTGAGTGCGGTCTCCAGCTCGACGACGATCCGTTTCATCTCCCGCCGGTTCTGCTGCTCACACTCGACCCGGATCTCGGCCAGTTTCTTCGAGATCTGGTCGCGGACGTTCTGGTCATTGGGAACTTGCCAGAGGTACGCCGCGCTGTCCCGTCCGCTGATACACAGCTCGCCCAGCCGATCCACCAGAGGGAAAGCGGGGCGACGTACTTGATCCACGGTTACCTCCTGCTTGACTTTGACTGCTTATCTTGCGAATCCGATCCCACCGGCCGATCCGCCGGCTCCTGGCGGTTCAACAAGCATGAACCGCGCCTTCGCGGATGACTGTGCGGCCGCTCACTTCGACTCGGTGTTCGTCAGCCAATGCTCTGTGTGCGACTCCCGGCGGTCGTGGCCCTGATGGGCTTCGGAATCCTGCGACCCGCGGAGCTCTCCGCCCAGGCGACCCGGCCGGAACGCACTGGCGGACGGGAGACGTCGAGTTACGCCGACGTCATCAACTTCCTCGATTCGCTGGTCCGGGCCGGGGCGTCGCTACGGGTCGGGGTTCTGGGTACCAGCCCGGAGGGGCGTCCCATCCCCTACGTCGTGGCCGCCCGGCCACTCCCCGATGGGCCGGGCGACGCTCACCGGTCGGGCAAACCGATCGTCTATGTGCAGGGGAACATTCATAGCGGAGAGGTAGAAGGCAAGGAAGCCGCCCAGATGCTGCTCCGGGACCTCACCCGCGGTCCGCTCGCCCGGCTGCTCGACAGTGTGATCGTGCTGGTCGTCCCGATCTACAACACCGATGGAAACGAACGGCTGGGACCGCAGGAGCAGAACCGGCCCGGACAGAACGGGCCGGCGCTGGTGGCCTCGAGCACCAACGGCCAGGGTCTGAATCTCAACCGGGACTATGTCAAACTGGAGGCGCCCGAAACCCGGGGCGGATACGAGCTCCTCGAACGGTGGGAGCCGGATGTCTTTGTGGATCTGCACACCACCAACGGCAGCTATCACGGATACGGGCTCACCTGGTCGCCGGGACTCAATCCCAACTCGAGTCCGGCCAACGACTACGCCCGGGACCGGTTTCTGCCGGCGCTGCGGGAGCGGCTGAGGACGCGCCACCGGCTCGAGACATTTCCCTACGGGAACTTCCGCAATCAGGCCCCCGACTCGTTGAGCCAGGGTTGGGAGACCTACGACCCCCGGCCCCGCTTCGGCACCAACGCGATGGGCATGCGGGGGCGGATCCCCGTCCTGAGCGAGGGTTACAGCAACGATCCCTTCCCCGACCGGATTCGGGCGACCTACCTCTTCCTGCGGGAGATCCTCTCCCTGGCGGCGGAGGACCGGCTGGCGCTGAAACGGGCCGTCGCCGCGTCCGCCTACTGGCGACCGGACTCCATCGCGCTCGGAGCCACGTTCGCGCCGCCCTCGCTGCAGGAGGTGATCGCGGAGATCACCGAGAATGCCGGTGACGGCGGCCACGGGTTTGCCCGCCGGCGCCGGACCGGCGTGTTCCGGTCGATCCGGATGCCGGTCTTCGACCGCTTCACCGGTCTCAGGAAGGTCGCCCGGCCCGCCGCCTACCTCATTCCTCCCGGCCGTGCATGATCTGGTGGCCCGCCTGCGGACCCAGGGTGTGGTCGTACACCGGCTGGGAGCCGACTGGGCCGGCCCGGCCGAGGCATTCCGGGTAGACAGCCTGGAGGCGGCCCAGACCGCGTTCGAGGGTCACCGCACAGTGACGGTGCATGGCCGCTGGGAACCTCGAACCGTCCACCCCACCACCGGGTGGTACTATGTCTCGACCGATCAGCGCCTCGGTGTCTTCGCGGCGTATCTTCTCGACCCAGGCTCGGACGACGGTTATGCCACCTGGAACTATTTCGATCGGGAGCTCGAGCCCGGGAGCGATGGGCCGATCACCCGGGTCCGCACCGCGCTCCCGGTGGCCATGACCCTCGTCGACTGAACCGGGACAGCCCATCGTGTGCGGGAGAGCGCGAGCGCCCGGTGCCGTTTCTCACTTCTCACCTCTGGTTTCCTGATCATGCTCACCACCGGTCAGCAGGCCCCCGCGTTTTCGCTCCCGTCCGACAGCGGTGAAACGGTCTCCCTGGCGGAGTTCCGGGGCAGGAAGGTCGTGCTCTACTTCTACCCCAAGGACGACACCAGCGGCTGCACGATCGAAGCCTGCGAGTTCCGCGACAACTGGGCCAGCGTCCAGGCCGCGGGTGCGGTGGTCCTCGGGGTGTCGCCTGATGGCGTGGCATCGCACCGGAAATTCCGGGAGAAGCACGCCCTTCCGTTCCCGCTGCTCGTGGACGAGGATCACGCCGTGGCCGAGCGCTACGGGGCCTGGGGAGAGAAGTCGATGTACGGGCGGACGTACGAGGGGATTCTGCGGACGACCGTGCTGATCGACGGCCAGGGGCGGGTCCAGCGGGTGTTCCCGAAGGTGAAGCCGAAGGGGCACGCGGCCGAGGTGCTGGCGGAGTTGCAGGCGAAGGGAGTGTGATCTCCATCACAGACGCCCCACTCCACGGCAGGAATCGCCTCACAAGCAATTGACGCACGCCGGGCAAGCGACTAGTGTCGGCCCGGTTACGCGGTGCGTTCTTCTTTCTGTCAGGGAGGCGAAATGCGGTTAAAGGGTGCCATCATCGGGCGCGCTGCTGGTGCTGGCCAGCGCAGCGCCATTGCGGGCGCAGAACGCCGGGACGGTGGAATTCGGGGCGTTCGGTCGCTATACGAAGTTCGATAACGCGTTGTCGTTCGACGCTCGGGTCGGGGTGGGGGCGCGGTTGGGTGTGTTCCTGCTCCGCAACTTCTCGCTCGAGGTGGATGGCAGCTACACCCCGACCTACAGCCAGACCAGCGAACTCGTCCGGGCCATCCCGCTGCACGGCCGGCTGATCTACAGCCTGCCGCTGGGCGCGCACGCCGCGTTCTGCTGGGCGGCGGCTACACCCACCAGCTGTTCCGCGAAGAACTACCGCGAGACCGAGAGCGGCGCCGGCGGCCTGCTGGGCCTGCGGCTCGGTACCGGCGACGTGCTCTCCATCCGGCTCGACGCCACCGGCGACTACATCTTCCGGCCGAGAGCAACCCGGTCCTCGCGCCCCAGTTAGCGGGGCATCACCCAGGCCGAAGTCCAACTGGCACTGGGGCGGCCAGGCGGGACTGTCCCTGCATGCTCGGCGGCAGGCGAGACGGCGACCGGGACAAGGACGGCGTGCGGAATTCGGCCGACCAGTGTCCCGGCCACGCCGGCCGGCGAGCGGGTCGACGCCACCGGCTGTCCGCTGCCCAAGGACGCCGACGGCGACGGGGTCACCGACAACCTCGATCGCTGCCCGAGCACCCCGGCGGGCGATCGGCGTGGATGCCACCGGGCTGCCCGCAAGGACAGCGACGGCGATGGCGTGGTCGATGCCAGCGACCGCTGCCCGAACACGCCGGCGGGCACGGCGGTGGACGCCGCCGGCTGTCCCAAGGACACCGACGGCGACGGCGTGCTGGACGGCGCCGATCAATGTCCCAACACGCCTGCCGGCACGCCGGTGGACACCAACGGCTGCCCCAGGGACAGCGACAGGACGGGGTCATCGACCCCCTGCGACCAGTGCCCCAACACGCCGGCCGGCGCCGCGGTCGATGCCGCGGGCTGCCCGCTGGATTCGGACGGTGACGGCGTCCTCAACGCGTCGGACCGGTGCCCCGACACGCCGGCGGGCGCCCGGGTCGATGCCATGGGCTGCCCGGCGCTCTTCGGGGCGGCGGCGAGCCTGGTCCTCCAGGGGGTGAATTTCCAGACCGGCCGGTCCACGCTGTTGCCGGAGTCGCAGGCGATCCTCGACCGGGTGGCCGAGTCGCTGAACAACAACCCCGGCGTGAACGTCGAGGTCGGCGGGCACACGGACAACACCGGATCGCGCGCCACCAACCTGCGGCTCAGCCTGTTGCGGGCGATCACGGTGCGGGATTACCTCATCAGCAAGGGGGTTACCCCGGCCCGAATCACGGCCAAGGGGTACGGTCCGGACTCACCGGTCGCGAGCAACACCACGGCGGCTGGCCGGGCCGCCAATCGACGGGTGGAGCTCACCAAGACCAACTGACCTGCGGCAGGGGCCAACGCCCCTCGTGTCAGGTTGGCACCAGGGCGGGCCGGGGATGTCCCCGGCCCGCTTCTCTTCCCCTCCACTCGGTCGCCGGGCGCGATTATGCTTCCTGCCCCATGCGACCCTGCCTGTTCGGAACGGCCGTAGTGCTGGTCACCGCATCGTGCGGCCACGGCGTGGCGGCGACCGGGGCGTCGCGGGTCTACGTCGAGCCGGCACCGGGCGAGCGGCACCTGCGCAACATCCGCCAGCTCACGTTCGGCGGCAACAATGCCGAGGCCTATTTCTCCCGTTCGGGCCGGCAGCTCATCTTCCAGCGTCAGGAGCAGGTGGACGCAGGCTGTGACCAGCAGTACGTCATGAACGTGGACGGCTCCGGGATGCGGCGGATTTCGAACGGTCTGGGCCGGACGACCTGCGGCTTCTTCTACGACCAGGACCGCCGGGTGCTCTACAGCTCGACGTTCGGGCACGCCCCCGAATGCCCCGCGCCGCCCGATCGTTCACGCGGCTATGTCTGGCCGCTCGGACACCTCGAGATCTACTCTGCCCGGGCCGACGGTACCGATCTCCGCCAGCTGACCGGCAACGGCGCCTACAACGCCGAGGCGACGCTTTCGTACGACGGCCGGCGGATCATCTTCACCAGCACGAAGGACGGCGACATCGATCTGTACACGATGAACCCCGATGGCAGCGATGTCCGCCGAATCACCGACCGGATCGGCTATGACGGCGGCGCCTGGTTCTCACCGGATGGGAAGCAGATCGTCTGGCGGGCGGCCTATCCGCAGACCGCTGCCGATACCGCCGATTACCTCGAGCTGCTGGCCCGGCGGCTGGTCCGTCCCGCCCGGGTCGAGGTCTGGGTCGCCGACGCCGATGGCCGCAACCCACGGCAGGTGACCAGTCTCGGCGGGGCCAACTTCGCCCCGATGTTCACGCCCGACGGAAGGCGCATCATCTTTTCGTCCAACTTCCGCAATCCGCGCAGCGGGGAGTTCGATCTCTACCTGATCAACATCGACGGGTCCGGGCTCGAGCAGGTGACCACCCAGCCGGACTTCGATTCCTTTCCGATGTTCAGCTACGACGGCCGCCGGCTGGTCTGGGCCTCGAACCGGAACCAGTCGGAGCCGGGCGAGACCAATCTCTTCATCGCGGACTGGGTGGATTGACCGCGCCCGGCGCAGTTCTCCCCCGCGGGTGGGCGCGGCGCATCGGCCTGGCGCTCGCGGTCCACCGTCTCCCGATTGACCTTCGCGCCCCGACGACGGCGCAGATGGGTTCACATGTCTGATGGCCGGTCACCCGCCCTGACCCTCGAGGACGCCGAGCCGACCTGGCGCCGGGCGGTCTGGGAATGGACCAAGTCCATCCTGGTCGCCGTGGTCGTGTGGCTGGTGCTGCGGACGTTCCTGGTCGAAGCCTTCCGGATCCCGTCCGGGAGCATGGAGAACACGCTCCTGATCGGTGATTTCCTGTTCGTGAACAAGGCCGTCTACGGCGCCGAGGTGCCGTACACCGGCATGAAGCTGCCCGCGTTCCGCGAACCGGAACGGGGCGACGTGCTGGTCTTCGATTCGGTCGAGGACAAGGGCCTCAAGGTCGTCAAGCGACTGATTGGCATGCCTGGCGATACCCTGGCCATGAAAGGCGGGGCCCTGTACCGCAATGGCGAGCCGGTGGACGAGCCCTACGTCCGGCACGACAATCTGGGCAAGTCGGAGTCGCCCGAGTTCCGCCAGAAGATGCGCAAGTGGCAGCTCCCGCGCCTGGCGGACGACACCACGGGATACTTGCCGGACCTCCAGGACTGGGGTCCGATCGTGGTACCGCCGGACTCGTTTTTCATGATGGGTGACAACCGCGACCTGTCGTACGACGGCCGCTACTGGGGCTTTCTGCCGCGCAAGAACGTGCGCGGGCACACCGCTGATCGTCTACTACAGCTACGATCCGGGCAGTTGGAAAGTCCTCCGCCCGATTACGGCGATCCGCTGGAGCCGGATCATGTCGCACCCTCGGTAGTGGGGCCGAGCCGCGGCCGACGCGGCCTGCGGTTCGCTAGCCGCGCCTGGGCTCTTCGGGGGTGGTCACCGAGGCCCGCACCAGATAGGAGGCCACGCGTCCACAGCCCTTGCAGATGAGCGTGACGCGTCCGGCGGGTTCCTCGTTACGTTTGGGATTGCGTTCGATGGAAGGGGCGTTGCAGGAGGGGCAGACCAGCGGCCTGTGGTCGCGGTCGGCCGCGATCAGGACGAGTGCTTCGGCAGCGCGATATTCCTTGATTCCACGACGTCCCACGAGCCGCCCTTCCGGCGGGGTTGCGTCGGCGCGGCACGCCAACCTGCCACTGTCCAATCTATTGGCCGTTTTCGGGGGGCGCAAACATGTTCACCAGGCTGTTCGCGCTGGGCGTACTGCTCTGCGCTCTCGAGGTGCGAGACCTGCCGGCTCAGCGGGTCCACCGGATCAACCTGGTCCAGGCGGCCGGGAACAGCTTCCGGTTCGACCCCGGTCGGGTCACCGCCCGCGGGGGAGATGTCCTGGAGTTCACGGTAAAAGGCGGTGGCCCCTATGTGGTCGGATTCGAGCCCGCCGACCTCGCCCCTCCATACCGTGATCTGCTGGACGCGGCGATTCCGGACCGGACTGGGCCCCTCCGCGGGCCCGTGCTGGCGGGTCCAGGGAAGAGCTTCCGGATTGTGCTCCCAAAGCTGCCGCAAGGAAGCTACAGGTTCGGCTGTGTGACCCATCTGGCGTACCGGATGGAGGGTCAGCTGGTGATGCGCTAAGCGGCTGTCCCGTCTGGGTATGGGGGCCTCCGGACCCGATCTGCAAGGCCCCCCTCTTTCCAATCCGTTGGCGACCCATACATTGGGACGAGACCACCGTTTACTCCAAGGGACTGTATGTCTATGAAATCCTGGGCTCCGGCGCTGGCCTTCGCCGCCACGCTGCTGGCCGCCTGCGGCGGTGGCCCGCCTCCATCGACCACCCCATCGCCCGAGAACATCCCCGCGCTGGAAGCCGCCCAGCAGCAGCAGCCCCGGGATGCCGGATTGCTCACCCGGCTGGGCATCGCCTACTACGACGCAACCCGGTTCGACCGCGCCCGCGACGTGCTGAACAGCGCCCTGACAATTACCACTCAGAACTACGCGGCCCACGTCTATCTCGGGCTCGCCTATGAGGAGCTGGGCCGGTTCGATTCCGCGCGGGTAGCGTTCGGCACAGCCTCGGCCCAGGCCCGGGACGAACGGCAGCGGGAAGAGATCGAGAACCGCCTGACACTGCTCACCCGGCGCGAGTTGCGGCAGTCGGCCAAGGACGCCGTCGCTCAGGAAGCTCGACTGTCGACCCAGGCACCGACTCCCAACGCGGTGGCCGTCTTCCCGTTCCGGTATGTGGGCGTCAACGAGGAGCTTCGACCCCTGGCCCGCGGGCTGACTCACCTGATGGTCACCGATCTCGGCAAGCTGGACCAGCTGACCCTGCTCGAACGCGAGCGGGTGCAGGCGCTGGTCGATGAACTCGCCCTGACCGATGCCGGCCGGGTCGATCCCGGTACCGGCGCCCGCTCCGGCCGGATGCTGCGTGCCGCTCGGGTGGTGCAGGGGTCGGTGCAGGACGTGCCAGGCAAGACCGACGTGCGGCTCGATGCCGCCGTGGTGGACGCGACCAATGCGAACGTCGTGGCCACCGGTACCGGCAGCGAGCAGCTCCAGCAGCTGTTCGCGCTCGAAAAACAGGTCCTGTTCCGGCTCCTGGAGCAGATGGGCATTTCCATTACGCCGGCCGAGCGCCGGGCGCTGAGTGAGCGGCCGACGGCCGACTTGCAGGCTTTCCTGGCATTCAGTCGGGGGCTCGAGGCCGAGGACCGCGGCGACTTCGCCGGTGCGGAGGCGGGGTACAGCGCCGCGCTGGCGAGAGATCCCAACTTCCGGCAGGCCAAGGAACGGCGGACCGCCTCGCAACGCGCCGCCCAGGCAAGCCTGGTGTCGCCCCGGACCCTGGCCGGCCTGGCTCCCGGTGGCGGCTTGGGCGACGCCGGCCCGCTGGGCGGCGGCCCGACAGCACCGCCTCCGGCCGACGCCGGCCGCACCGCGGTTCTCAGAACCGGGGTGCTGAACACGATTCCAAGTTCCGGCGCTACCATCACCGGGCGGGTCGGGAGCGGTCCGATCTCCCGCCAGCCGGCCACCCGGCCGCAGCTCCCGGAGACGCTCAACTCCGACGGCGTCACTCCGGGCCTCACCAGTACCATCATCATCATCATCACGCGGCCCTGATGCGGACCTCATCGACTATCGCGCTGTTCGCGCTGCTCGCGATCCCGCCGGCCGCGCTCCAGGCCCAACAGAACCTGTTCCCGCAGGCCTCGATCGTCGGCGGCGTCGAAGCCCGGCAGTACTCGTTCGGGGGCAACTTCCCCCTGGATAAGGTCCGCCAGGTCAACTTCCCCGTAGGGGTCCTCGTCCCCGTGGGCAAGCGGTTCTCTTTCGATATCGGGACCAACTACGCCATCACCACGGTGAGCCTTCCCGGCTCCGCCAACCAGTCATTCTCCGATTTCACCGACACCCAGCTGCGTGGGTCGTATGTGCTCGGCAACGATGCGGTGGTGGCCAGCGTCATGGTGAATCTGCCGACCGGCAAGAAGACCACGACCCTCAGCAATTTCGGCGTGGCCGCAAGCGCTTCCTCGAACTTCCTGCTGTTTCCGGTGAATACCTACGGGACCGGGTTCTCGGTCACCCCCGGCCTGGCCGCCGCCGCGACCGTGGGCGACTGGAATCTCGGTATTGCCGGCAGCCTCCGGGTCAGCTCCAGCTACGCGCCGTTCACCGGGAACGACTCGCTCAAGTATGACCCGGGGATCGAAACCCGGGTTCGCGCGGGAGTGGACCGGCTCATAGGCGCCAGTCGGTTGCAGGCGGGCTTCACGTTCAGCACGTTCAGTAACGACCAGCTCAACCAGGGCGGGACCGGAGGTTTCACCAGCACCTTTGACCCCGGGAACCGGTTCCTGGTCGACGTCGGTGTCGTGTCCCCCGCAGGCGGCGGCACGGTGGGAGTGTACGTCTGGAACTATCACCGGATCAGCTCCGGCAGCTCCGGCAAAGAGAACGTGTTCACCGCCGGCCTGAACGGCAGCTTCCCGCTGTCCGCCAGGGTCGCCCTCGATCCGATCGCCGAGGCTCGGCTCTGGTCTCCTCAATCGGGCACCGGCAGCCTGTTCGGCGCTGGGACCTCGCTGCGCATCGAGATCGGCCAGCGGGTGTGGTTCGTTCCGGGCGGACGGCTCGATTTTGGTCGCATCCGTACCGGCTCCGGGCCGAGCAGCTCGGTTACCAGCTGGTCGGCCACCTCGCTGATCAGGCTCGGGCTCTAGCGCCTACTGGCAGCGGGTCGCAGTGGCGGAGTTGTAGCAGCTACTTCGGATGGACCGGTCGGGCTCCCTCAGGGGTTCGGCCGGTTTTAGTGTCTAAAGTTGACTGGCCCGTCCCGCCCGTGGTACGTTGCCGCCGACTGGGCCCGGGGAAAACCCCCGCGCCTCCACAATTTCAGGTCGGAGAGAGCAAGTTGGCCTCGGAACTCGGCGCTTCGCAGATCTCCACGCTGCTGGAGGCGCTTCCTGGTATCGCGAATGTCCTGAGAAGCCCCGTGGCGGACGCCCTGTTGAACATCATCCGGGCTGCCGCCAGGGTGGGCGAGTTCCAGCTGGCCGATGCCGAGGAGCTGATCCGTTACGCTACCCGTCGGGGTCTGGTGGGCAACGACGAGGGTGATCGCGTGTTGGCCGAGGTTCGGGGAGCGGCACAAAGGCGGGCGGAAAAGGCGGCGGAGAAGGAGAAGGACCGGACCACGCGGGCCAAGGCCAGGTCCAAGCCGAAACCGAGGGCGGCAGCGAAGAAGACGGCCCGGAAGAAGCGCTAGGGCGGAAGACGGTGGGGGCGGGTCTCTCTCAGGGACCCGCCTTTGATTTTCAGGTCTTGAAGCCTTCGGTCAACCTGGTGAGCCGGGTACTGGTATCGAGGAGCGCGGTGGCCGAGGCGGCCATGTCCTCGGTGGAGGCGCTCTGCTCCTGGGCGGCAGCCGAGACCTCCTCGCTGGAGGAGGCGTGCTCGGCCGCGGCCCGGGCTACCAGCGCCGTGCGCTCGGCGAGTTCTCCGACCACATCACGATTCTGCGCCGCCTGCTGAGAGAGCCCCGCGGCCGAGGCCTGGATCTCGCCGATAGCCGTGCCGATTGTGTCGAGCCCCTGCACGACGGCCTGGGTCACGTGGTCGATACCCGCCACCTTGGACGTGCCGACACTCATGGTTTCGGCGATCGTCCGCACCTGGGCGCGGAGGAATTCAACCGTCTTGGTCACTTCGGCGGCCGCCGTCGCGCTGGAATCGGCCAATTGGCGGACCTCGTCGGCGACGACGGCGAATCCGCGGCCTTGCTCCCCGGCGCGCGCGGCCTCGATTGCGGCGTTGAGCGCGAGCAGGTTGGTCTGCGACGCGATCCGCTTGATCAGATCGATGAAATCGGTGATCGCCTCGGACTGCTCCACCAGGGCCCTGACCTGCTCCGCGGAGGTCTGCACCACGCCACGAACGTCGAGCAGGGTGGTGCGGGCCGACTCGACGTCGGCACGGTAGCGCATCGCCGTTCGACGAATCTCCTCGGCCAGGCGCACCGTCCGCTGCGCGGCTTCGGCGTTCAGGGTGGTGGCCTCCCGCAAGCGACCCAGCAGCTGGTCTGCCTCGTTCATCCCCTGCACCTGGTGCTCGGCGCCACCGGAGATCTTCACCATCGCGGCCGAAACCTCGCCGCTGGAGGCCGCGATTTCTTCGCTCATGGCCGAGAAATCCCCGGCGCTGGCGGACAGCTGTTGCGATTCCGTTGCCAGCGAAGCGAACACTCTCCGCAGGCGGGTGGTCATCCCTTCGAGGGCGTCGGCCAGCCGGCGGAGCTCGTCCGGCATCTGTCCCAGCTGAATCGGCCGAAGGTCGCCGGCCCCGAAACGGTCGGCCGTGGCGCTGAGCCGGCTCATGTGACGGTCCACGATGCGGATCAGGCTGAGTCCCGCGCCGGCCCCGACCCCGAGGGCGAGGACCGCACAGGCCATGAGCAGTTTCTGGAAGAAGGCGGCTTTCTCGGTGAGCTTGGCGGCCCGCTGGAGCGCGTGCCCCGCCTGGGCGGCGTTCAACTGCCGCACCACGGCAATCAGGCTGTCGGTGGCGCCCTGGGCTCGGGCGGCGATGAGCCGGGCCTGGTCGGTGCGTCCGATGTCCGCCAGGGCGTGGGCGGTGGCGTAGGCCACTTCGAGCTCGACCTGGCGCGCCGCGGCCTGGTTCATCAGCAGGCGGTCGGTCTGATCGAGATGCGGCAGGCCCCGGAGCCGGGTCTGGTATCCGTAGGCGGAATCGCCGCTGGCGACGAACTGAGCCTTGACCGCCGGACTCGGGGAGAGCAGGTACTGCTCGGCGGCCCGGATCTCGGCGAGGATGGCCGACACCAGGGCGCTGGCCAGCCCGGAGCCTTCCAGCAGGACGGCGATGTCA
The DNA here is from genome assembly GCA_963709905.1 of uncultured Gemmatimonadales bacterium. Classification (GTDB taxonomy): domain Bacteria; phylum Gemmatimonadota; class Gemmatimonadetes; order Gemmatimonadales; family GWC2-71-9; genus JADJOM01. Next base: position 433,752 of record CAVPYI010000001.1, on the reverse strand, counting down.
CTGGCGGTGCGGCGGGTCACCGTGCGGAGCGCCATGGCGCCCAGGACGGCCATGCCCAGAATGAGCACGATGGAGCAGGCCATGGCCGCAGCGTTGAGCTGACGGAGACTGCGGAACGGTCTCACAAGCCGTCCAGCGCCCGGATCCGGCCGTCCTCGACCGTGCCGATGATGACCCGCTGACGCGGGACGTCCCCATGCTGATCGAAGGCGATCTCACCCGTGACCCCGTCATACGGCGGAACGCCGCGACCAATCTCCGCGACGGCGTCGCGGATCTTCGGGCGACTTGGGCCGACCCTGGCAATGACCTCCCTGAGCATGAACAGGATGTCGTAGGTGGCCGCCGCCGGCTGGTTGGGGGGCGTGGCATCGGGGTACTTGCGCAGGTAGGCCACCAGGAAGTCGCGGTTCTTCGGGGTGTAGAAGTTCGGCAGGTATCCTCTGGAGATGTACGTCCCCTCGGCGATCGGGCCGGCCTGTTCGAGGCCCTCGAGGGCGTCCCCGCCCAGGAACGGGATGGAGAGGCCCCGGGCGCGGGCCAGGCGCAACGCCACTACCGCCTCCCCGGCCCGGCCGCCGATGAGGATGAACTGACTGGTCTGCTGGCGCGCGATGCGCTCGATGTACGGGCCCACCTCCGGGGCGCTGCCGATGTACGGATCAACCCCGTCGATGCGGCCACCCAGGCTGGAAAACTCGGAGGCGAAACTGGCCCGCAGACCGCGTCCGTACTCGTCGTTGAGATACAGGATCCCGCCGCGCTGGAGACCGAGCCGCTCGATGACGAACCGGGCCAGTGCCTGACCCTGTCGGAGATCACTCGGACAGGTGCGAAAGGTGTAGTCGCCGGCGTAGGTCACGGCCGAGGACGATGCACTGGGCGAGATCTGGACCACGGGAGTGGAGGCGTGGTTGTACAGCGGCGCCGCGGCCAGCGTCGCCGCGGAAGAGACATGCCCGACCACCGCCACGACGCCGGCCCCCTCGAGGGCCGTGGCGACCCGCCGGGCCGAGTCGGGGTCGTTGAAGTCGTCGAGTGCCACCAGCTCGAGCCGGCGCCCGGCAATACCACCGGACAGGTTGATCTCTTCGACCGCCAGCTCCGCCGCCCGTTTCATGGGAGCGCCGACGGAATCGGCCAGGGGACCCGCCAGCCCGATGCGGATAGGTGAGTCGCCCCGGGCGCAGGCGACAGCGAGGGCGAGGCAGACGGGCAGGAGGCGCTTGCCCGCCGTGGTGGTCCACCGCCCGCTAGGGTTCACTCTGTCCTCGTTTCCGTCCCCAGTCGTCCAGCACATGACCGTCGACCAGGCTCACGGAGGCGACCTTGGCGCCGTTTTCGATCTTCCAGGTGAGCCGCAGCATCCGACCCTGACGCACCCACTGGAGCATCCACTGCGGGCCCTGCACGTTGGCATCGACCATCCCGAACGCGGTTTGGAGATCCGAACGCCAGGCGTCGAGCTCGACGCCCGAGACCGGGCCCGACAGCACGAGGACGCCGGAACTGCTGTCGATCGCCGCCAGCCACAACTCCAGCGGGCGCCCGAAAGCGGGATGCACCACCACCGCCCGGCACTCGCTGACCGCGCGATCGCGCCGGGCCCGGTTGCAGCGCAGCCCTCGGCCGCCCAGGGCCACCACCTGGCGGCCGACGGCGTCCAAGGGAGCCCCGGCCTCGAAACCGAGGAAGCTGAGCGGCGGCAACGGCGCCTGGGCGGCGACCGCCGCCGGTGTCAGCGCCGACAAGGCCAGGCAGACCCACGGTGCGAGCGGCATGAGGGAATTATCGCGGTCCGGTGCGGAGAGTTGTAGGCCGGGCCCGGAAAAGCGACCGGCCCCGCGGGTCATCGCAGTTCTGGCCTGCGACGCCTCCCGGGGCCGGCAAGAAGGGCACCTCGCGTAGTCAGGCCTTGCGCACGTTGGACGCTTGCAGGCCTTTCGGTCCCTCCACGATGTCGAACTCCACCTGGTCGCCTTCCGCCAGCGAGCGGAAGCCTTCCATCACGATCGCCGTGTGGTGAACGAAAACGTCCTTCCCGCCTTCCTGCGCGATGAAGCCGAATCCCTTCGCGTCGTTGAACCACTTCACGGTACCCTTCGCCATTGCTTCTACCTCGGATTTGGGAGCTCACCGGCTCCGGTATTGCTCCCCGACCGGAATGGTCGGGGCAAGACCCAAGTCTCCGGTCTCGGCGGACCGGCGGCGACAGCGGGCGCTGTTAGGGGAAGGCGGTGCGGACTGCAACGGCCATTGGGATAAGGTTCAGCGCGAGGGGTGGCTTGTCAAGAAGGAGAATGGGAGGGGGGACTGAATCCCGGATCTCGCTGTCCCGTACGCAATGAGGAACGGCGGGTGCCGGTCCGCCCGAAATGGCGTGAGGGCGCGGTGCTCGCCTACATTGCGCACTCTCATCCAAACCCGGGAATCCCATGCTTGCCATTGCGTTGCTCATGTCGCTGCAGCAGCCGACCGCGCCACCACCACCGGCTCCGCCCCGGCCGGCAGCATCGCCGATCAGCAAGGCGGCGATTCAGCCGGCGGAAGCGGCGCTGCTGGTCGGAGATTCGCTCCGGCTCAAGGCGGTGGCCTACGACTCGACCGGCGCCGAGTACCGCGACGTCGCCGTCACCTGGTTCGCGACCGGCGGCCATTTCGAGGGATCGGTCGACAGCCTGGGCGTAGTAATCGGAGGCTCGACCGGGACGATCACCGTGACCGCGCTGGTGCGCCCCAAGACGGGAGGCAAGGCCACGACCGCCCAGGGGCGGGTAACGGTCCTGCCCCAGCCCGCGGCGAAACTGGTGATCGCGCCGATGCCGGCGCGGCTCTACGTGGGCCAGTCGATGGTGCTGTCGGCCACGCCGTTCGCCGCCAACGACGATCGCCGCTACGACGAGGTCGCCTGGGCATCGGACCGGCCGGCCGTGCTGTCGGTTACCGCCAGCGGACGGGTGACGGCCCGGGCTCCCGGACGGGCGACGCTGACGGCCACGGCGGGCCGTGCCAGCCGCAAACTGGAGATAGCGGTGGCCCCCAATCCGGTCACCCAGGTGAGTCTGGAACCGGCGGCCGCCCAGGTGCGCGCCGGCGACGTGGTGCGTTTCAAGTTCGCCGCCCGCTCCCCCACGCGGACGGTCGCCGACGCCTGGCCCGAATGGGCCATCAATCCGGGGAGCGGCGAAATCGGAGACGACGGGGCGTTCGTCGCCGACTTACCCGGGACGTATCGGGTTCTGGCGACCTTCGCCGGGCGGACGGCGGAGGCAGTCGTGACCGTCGGGCCGCGGGACGCCCGTCGGCCGACCACCCTGATCGGACGGCTTCCGATCAAGGGGTTGGCGGCGGAATTCTGGCTCCATCCCGACGGTCGACACGGATACCTGACCACCATCGGTGACCGGGTCTATGCCATCGATCTCGCCGATCCGGCCAAACCCACGATCACTGATTCGGTGGTGGTGGATGCGCGCACCATCAACGACCTGATGACCACCGAGGACGGCAAGTATGGCGTGCTCACGCGCGAAGGGGCCTCGAACCGGAAGAACGGGATCGTGGTGCTTTCGTTCGAGGATCCGGCCCACCCGAAGCCGATCGCCGAGTTCACCGAGACCGTTACGGGCGGCGTGCATTCCACGTTCGTCTACCAGGGGTACGTATACCTGACCGATGACGCCACCGGCTCGATGCGGGTGATCGACATCCGGGACCCGTACAAACCGCGCCAGGTCGCGCGATGGGAAACCCCCCGGGCGGCTGCCGGCCGGATGCTGCACGACATCGACGTGAAGGACGGCCTGGCCTACCTCTCGTACTGGAACGACGGCCTGGTCATCCTCGATGTGGGTAACGGCACCAAGGGCGGGAGCCCCGAGCGCCCGGTCCTGGTGAGTCAGCTCAAGTACGACCTCAACTCGCTCTATCGCGACGTCGAGGCGGTCGGCGGGCCGGGCTTCATCCGCGGAACCCACACGGCGTGGCGGGCCGGGAAGTACGTGTTCGTTGGCGATGAAGTGTTCTCCGCCAAGCCCCGCCCGACGGAGGGCGGCAGCGTGATCGGACTCGGGCGAGCCTACGGGCGTCTCCACGTCGTGGACGTGTCCGACCTCACCAGCCCGAAGATCGTGGCCTACTATGAGCCCAAGGACGGCGGCACCCACAATGTCTGGGTTGCCGGCGACACGCTCTACCTCGGCGATTATCAGGGTGGTCTCAGGGTGCTCGACATTTCGGGCGAACTGCGGGGCGACATGCTCCGCCAGGGCCGGGAGATCGCCCACGTGGTCACCGGCGACAAGCAGGGCTACATCCCCAACTCGGCCAACGCCTGGGGGGCGATCTACCGCGACGGCTACATCTACGTGCCCGACATCAACTCCGGGCTGTGGATTGTGAAGGTCGATGCCAAGGCCGCATTCACGCCGTAGGAGGGACGGTAGGACCAGCATCTGAATGGCGGATGGCGGAATGGGGGAATGGGGAATGGGGGAATGGCGGAAAGACTCGCCCATTCCTCCATTCGGCCATTCCCCCATTCTGCCATTCAACCTGGCCCCTGCCATCGTACCGTCCCCCAACCGCTCCTCCCATTGTAGATTCATGCCATGGCGACCCCACAAACCGTCACCATCCGCACCTTCTCGGACCGGGCCGAGGCGCTGGCGCACTTTATTCAGCGCGCGGGCGAGGCGCCACGGCTCATCGCCTTCGACGATAGTGTGGGGTGTCCGCTGGAGATCGCCCTGGCGGCCCTGGAGTGGACCAAGGCGACCGGAGTACTCCCTGACGAAGATCTGATTCATGCGGCCCGGCTCACCAGCGAAACGGCCGCCGCGGTCATCGAGCGGAAGGTGGAGGGCCAGCGCCAGTTCATCTATCTTGGCCCCCGGCTGGACGCACCCCCGATGGATGTGTTTGAAGGAAAGGTGTTGTTCGACGAACCGGGCGTGAAAGCGGTCGAGTTCTCGCAGCTCGCCCACGCACTGGCGCACTTCCTCCGTGCCACCAGCGGTTCCGGCGCCCTGCTCGCGATCCTGGGCAGACGGGCACCGGAGATCCGACACATCAGGCGGTGGCTGGGCCCGATCCTCGGCGAGCTCGACCTGCCCCGGGCCCTCGTCGGAGGCTGGTTCGCGGCCTCGGCTGGCGGTTGCCTCCTTGCAGTTGCCGAGGGGGAGCCGAACTACCGTTACATCGAAGTCGGACTGGAGTCCTGAGGCGGACGCGCTCCAATAGTGCGTCGCCCTCTCGAATGTGGATTCACAAATCCACATCGTGTGGAGATCATCCGCAGCTCACCATCAACACATCAGTTACGTATCCACACTGCTCCACTATGAAGTGGCGTAACCCGAATAAAGACAGGCGCTTGCGCCGTCTCCAGCCAACCCTATCTTAGCTCACGCGCTGGCTGGACACGCGTCAGAACCCACGGTTCTGGAGGCGGCCAGCGGCGAGTCTGAGCGGGAATTCAGGGGAGACCACCGAAGTCGGCAAGGGCTCAGGTGGTTGGTGATCCTGGTGATCGCCCCGGCTCAGACAGGTGAAGCCAGTCGCGTGCTTCACCCGCCCCGATGTAGCGCCTCGGGGTGCCGTGTGAGGGGTCGGTCCGCGACTCGACCCGACTCATAGCGCTCGCGTTGTCGAACCGATCGGGATGGCCATCCTGGTCGGGGAGCAAGGTGAGAAACGGCCGCCGGGCCCCTGAGCCCGGCGGTCGTTTCGCATTCCTGATGGTCACTTCCCGCCGGTGTCCCGGCCCTGATCGCCGCCCGCCCGCCAGGCCCGTCGCCGGTCCAACTGCCAGATCGTACGCGCGCTGATGGCGACGCCACCGGGAAAGTTGTCGGCGTCCTCGAGCGCGTCGGCCATACTCGCGGTCTTGGCGCTGGCGTTGTCGGCTTGATGGATGATCTCGGCCTCCAGGTTCATGGGCTGAACGGGAGAGCCGAATTCAAGCTGGCCATGGTGGGAAAGCAGGATGTGTTCGAGGGCCAGGAGTTCCTCCTCGGTGCAGGGCATGGGGCTCTCCGCCCTGGCGCGGCGGTCCAGCATCCTGGCACCCAGCACCACGTGGCCGATGACCGACCCGGGCACCGTGTGGTCGAAGGCGCCCTTCCACCGGTAGCTCTCCAGTTTGCCGATATCGTGCAGGAGGGCGCCCGCCACCACGACGTCCGGGTTCACCCAGGTGGTGTGATGCCGGGCAATCTCGGTGGCGATACCGGCGACCTCCACGGTGTGTTGCAGCAGGCCTCCGAGCCGGGCATGGTGGCCGGCCACGCTGGCAGGGCACATCTCGTACTGTGCGCGGAATCCGGGATCGTCGAAGAACATCCCGACGATCCGTCCCGGGTGGCCGTTGCCGAGGCCGGCGCGCGTCCGGTCGAGTCTGGCCCAGAGGCCGGGCACGTCCGACACGCAGGGCATTAACCGGCGCAAATCGACCTGGTTGGCCGGTAGCACCCTCAGGGCTTCGACCGCGAGCTGCCGACGATCGCGGTAGCTGCTGACCACGCCGCTGACCTCCACCACGCTCCCGCGGACCACCCCGGCGATCTTCCGGCCGTCCGAGGCCCAGAACGGCGCGCTCGGCAGCTTCCCTGAGGCGTTCCCGAAGATCAGGATGGTGTGCGGGGTATCACCGCCACGGGCCTCAAGATCAAGCACGATAAGTGGGTGCTGGACCCGGGCTCCGACCTGGAGCTCCGGCAGGATTGGCTGGATGGTCACACTGCCTCCGCTTTCGGGCCGCCTCAGGTAGACTCCGTCAGGGTGTCATCCGGGCGGAGCCGGGCGTCCCCAGCAATGAGCCGGAGGGGCCGCCGGGAGACCCACCCGGAACGACCGATAAGGGCAACCCGCCCTCTAGCCCCACAGCGTTCGACAGGCAACCGGGGAGTACCCCAATGAAGGCTTCTCACATTCTCGTTCTCGACACCGACACCCCCCGCCGGGACGGCCTGGTGCACGCCCTGAAGGGTTCGGGCCACCTGCCGGTTGTGGTTGGCGATACCTCCGAGGCGGCGCGAGCGCTGTCGGTTCCGGGGCTCGACGTCGCGGTGGTTTCGCTGGGGGCACCCGGGCTCGATCAAGGCCTGCTGCGGGAAGCGATCGCCCCGGCCGAGCCGGGTGAGCCCGAGCCGCTGGAAGAGGTGGAACGCCGGCACATTGCCCGTACGCTGGCCTACACCCGCGGTAACAAACGGCGGGCGGCGCATCTGCTGGGGATCGCGCGATCGACCCTGCTCGCCAAGGTGCGGAAGTACGCGCTGGAGCTGAGTTCCAACGGCGAATGAGACGGTTCTTGGCGCTGGTTGTCGGCCTGTCCGTAGGTCCGGGGCCGGCAGCCGCCTTCCAGGGTCCGATCCCCGACGGCGTGGTTCGGGAAGGTCGGCTGAGCTTCGACGGTCGCGCATCACTGGGGGACTTCACCGGAGTCACGACCACGGTTTCCGGGGAGTTGCGCGGCGCCAGGGAGATCCGGCAGACCCGGGGCTGGGTCGAAGCCCCGGTCGAGTCGCTGAAGACCGGCAACGGCAAGCGGGACCGGGACCTCAACAAGTCGATGGAATCGGCTCTTTACCCGGCGATCCGGTTCGAGCTCGACAGCGTTGCCGAGGAGGGTGCCGCCACCGATAGCCTGCCGGTGACGCTTCACGGACGGCTCACCCTCCACGGCCAGACCCGCGAGGCTGCCCTTCCCTCGGTGCTCACCTTCCTCACCGACGGGGTACGAGTGCGCACCGATTTCCCGGTCAACTTGAAGGACTATCATATTGGCGGTCTGTCGAAGGTGCTGGGGATTCTCAAGATGTACGAGGACATCGTGGTACACGTCGACGTGACGTTCGCCCACCTGCAGTAACGTCGGCGCTACTGGGTCCGAACCCGCCCATACCGGGACACAATTACCTGCCTGCGGAAGTTGCCGCGAACCAGGCTGTAGGTGGCGTTGGCGACGCCCATGGTCACACCGCTGGGCGCGAAGAGCACCGTTCTGGGGAGGCCGGCGGCGGTGACCCCGCCGCCAGCGGGGCCGGGACTCCACCAGCGGTCGATCGTATCCCCCGGGGCTGCCACCACCCGCAGCACGATCGAGTCCGCCGTGAGGTGGAGAACGGCGAGCCGGCGTTCGGTCCGGGCGACCGCGCTGGCTCGCGCGTGGGCTGTGGTGATCGCGGAGGCCGCTGCACGCACCGCGGCACGGTCTCGGAGCGCGCCGAAACCGGGGACCGCCAGCAGCAGGACGACCCCGACCAGTGTGAGAACCAGGACCAGCTCGACCAGCGAGACGCCGCGGCACATGACGGCGAAGATGGTCCCAGCCTTCCCCGGCTGGACCATCCTCCCGACGCGCAAGGGGGCGGGGCGACGCGCCTTTTCCGGTGGGCTTGCCCTCCTTCGTTCTGAGGGACATACTAGCGCCTTCCCCTTGAGCCCGAAGCGATATTCCCGTGACCCTCGCCGCGTCCCCTCCTGCAGGCGGTGCCGACGCTCTCACGACGCTGCGCGAGTATGCTGCGCTGGCGCCGTGGAGCTTGCGCGATCTGTCCGCGCTCGCCGGAGCGATCCTCGAGACCTCCGCGGTGTTCCCGGTCAACGCCGCCGCCAGTTCCCGGCCCAGCGAACGCACCATCCGGTTCTACGTGACCCGCAAACTGGTGAGTCCACCGGAAGGTCGAGGCACGGCGGCGACGTATGGGTACCGCCATCTGCTGCAGATTCTGGCCATCAAGCTGCAGCAAATGGAGGGCGCTACCCTGGAAGCCCTGGTGAAGGAGCTGGGCGGTCTCCCCGGAGACTCGGTGGAACGGCGGGTGGCCGCCGCGCTGGGGGGCCGGCTCCCGCGACCGGAACAGCTGCCGCTGGTCGTGCCCGAGGGAGCCCCGCGCGGCAAGGTCGGGCGGGCGCTGCGGTCGTGGGCGGGCGGGGACCGCGCCCACCAGCGCCGCGGCCGTGGACACATGTGCCGGCGCGTGGCCCTCGGCCCGGGCGCGGAGCTCTACCTGGACGAGCGGCACCCACTGTTTGACTCGCTCGACGACGAGGCCATTTCGGAACGACTGCGCCGGGCGCTCGACGACCAGGCGGAACCGGTATAGCACCCCGCTCCCTCCCGCTGTACTCTTTCTGACACCTCCGGCAAGGAATCGGCATGGGCTTTGTCGTCCTCGGCATCGCCGCGGTGGTCGTCCTGTGGGTAATCACCGCGTACAACAGACTGATCGCTCTCAAGAACCAGGTGGCCAACGGCTGGAAGCAGATCGATGTCCAGCTCAAGCGTCGCCACGATCTGATCCCCAATCTGGTCAACGCCGTCAAGGGAGCGATGGACTTCGAGAAGTCCACCCTCGAAGCGGTGATCTCGGCCCGGAACAAGGCCGTAAGCGCCACCGGCGTGGCGCAGGTCGCGAAAGCCGAAGGGGAGCTGACCCAGGCTCTGGGGCGGCTGTTCGCGCTGGCGGAGAATTACCCGCAGCTCAAGGCGACGGCCAACATCCAGCAGCTCCAGGAAGAACTCGCCAGCACGGAGAACAAGGTGGGCTTCAGCCGCCAGCTCTACAACGACGTGGCGACCTCCTACAACACGGCCCAGCAACAGTTCCCGACCAATCTCGTGGCCGGACTGGCCAAGGCCTCGGTGGCCGACCTTTGGGAGATCGAGGACGCGGCTGAACGGGCGGTGCCCAAGGTCGACCTGAAGCTGAGTTGACGGCAGTGAGAAGTGAGAAGTGAGACGGGAGACGTGAGACGTGAGACGTGAGAAGGGTAGGTTGGGGGACACTGGTTGCTCACTTCTCACTTCACACTTCTCACTGCTCTCGCACCCCGCTGTCGGCCCCGCTCCGGCCACCCCATGGCTCCCGCCCCGAACCTCTTCGAACAGCAGGAATCCAACCGCCGGCGGTCATTCTGGCTGGTGACCGGGTTTGTGCTGTTCTTCGCGTGGGTGGGGTTCGGCGGAGACATCGCCTGGTACCTGATGACCAGCGGTCCCGCCACCGCGGAAGGCCCGGCACCGTCGCCTCACGTGGTGCCGGTCGTCGGCATCCTCACAACCATCCTGGCCGGGGGCATCTGCTGGTATTCCTGGAGAAAGGGTGCCGATCGGGTGCTGTGGGCCACCGGGGCCAGGGAGATCTTCGAGCCGACCACCGATCTCGAGCAGCGGCTGTTGAACGTGGTGGAGGAGATGTCGATCGCTTCGGGGCTGCCCAGGCCGCGGGTATTCGTAGTTCCGGACCAGGATCCAAACGCGTTCGCCACGGGCATCGAGCCGGGCAAGGCATGCGTCGCAGTGACCCAGGGGCTGCTCCAACGACTGAATCGGGACGAGCTCCAGGCCGTGGTGGCGCACGAGATGGCGCACGTGCGCAATCTCGACACCCGGCTCATGACTCTGCTGGCGGCGATGGTAGGTGCGATCGCGCTGATGTCCGACGGGATGGGGCGGATTCTGCGCTACGGCAACGTCAGTGGTCGGGGCGGCTCGCGCAGCGGCAAGGGCGGAAATCCGCTGGCACTGGTGGTGCTGGTGCTCTGGGTCATCACCCTGATCCTGGCGCCGGTGATTTCCCGCCTGCTGGCGATGGGCGTGAGCCGGAAGCGTGAGTACCTGGCCGATGCCACGGGTGCACAGCTCACCCGCAATCCGCTGGCCCTGGCCGGCGCGCTGGAAAAGCTGGCCGCCGCCTCCGAGCCCACCCGCGCCATCACCCGCGGGGCGGCGCACCTCTGCATCGTCGATCCCAGCCCGAGCCAGCTTTCGGCCCGGGAAGGATTCCTGGGCGACGTGTTCGCGAGCCACCCTCCGATCCGGCTCCGCATCGCGCGGCTCCGGGGGATGGGGTATCAGCTCGCCAAGCAGTCCGGGGAGATTCCCTCCGGCCAGGCCCCCTAGCCAGACACTCGCACTTGGCGGCGGTATTCCCGAATCAGGACCACTGCCTAGCCGTCCAGGGTCGAGCCGCCGACAGCACCTCCGGCACGAACGTCCCCGGATCGAACGGCAGCGTCACCACGTGGTCCGCGCCCGCGGCCCGGGCCGCCGTTCCCGCTCCGGCGACCAGGGCCACCAGGGTGTAGGAGTGGCCGGGCAGGGGCCGGAATCCACCCAGCGGATCGACGCCAGGTGCGGCGCTGCCCAGCACTACCACGATGGCCACGCCCGGCCTGCTGGAGCGGTCCGCCAGTTCGTCCGCACTCACGATCCGTTCGACGCCGAAGCCGGCATGCTTGAGCAGCGATCCCACCACCCGGGCCAGATTCTCGTCCGCCAGCCAGAGCAACGCCTCGCCGGCCCGCACCGGCACCGGGTTGGTGCGGCGTGAGAGGTCGATCATCTTGATGCCGTCCAGGTAGTCCGTCGTCTGGTCGTGCCCGAGGGTGTTCACCCGGGCGAGGATGTCCCGAACCCGCTCGAGTGCCTTCTGGATCGAGGCGACCGACTCCCGCTGTGACCGGTCCAGCCCGCCATCCTGCAGCAACAGCCCGATTTCGGCAAAGGCGGCCATGAGGGGATTGTTGACGTTGTGGGAGATCGTCACGGCCAGCTGCCCGATCGCCGCCATACGCTCGGCGTGGACCAGGTCGCGTTCGGCGGCCGCGAGCGCCTGCCGGAGGGCCCGTTGGCGGCGGGCCCGTTCGATCACTTCGGGCAGGAGCCCGACCAGGGCCTGGTCCTTGATCAGATAGTCATCCGCGCCGGCCCGCAGCGCCCGGGCAGCCAGGGCCTCGTCACCATTGGCGGTGACCAGAATGACGGCCGGCTGCTGTGGCATGGCGCGGAACGCGGCCAGCAGCTCCAGCCCGCGCCCGTCGGGCAACTGGTGATCGAGCAGCACCAGATCGGCTTCGCCGGCCTGGAGAAGCCCCTCGGCGGCGGTGTCCGCATACTCCGGCTTCCCATACCCGGCGCGTTCCACCAGGGTCGCGGCCAGCCGGGCGTACTCGGGATCGTCGTCCACGATGAGGACGCGAACCCGGGTCGGGTCAGGCGGCATGCGTTGCCTCGGGGTGCTTCTGGAAGCCCTGCCGCGCGAATTTCTCCCAGCCGCTCTTCCCCCGCCAGGCGTCCCACAATCCCCGGAGGCGCCAGTACAGGGTGAGCAGGCGCCAGAAGAAGTTCTCCAGCACGGCGTAGCCGAGCAGGATCAGAACGTCGCGTCGGCGGTTGAAGGGCAGGAGCCCGCGCTGAAGCCGGTCGGCCAGGCCGTACCGGAACCGCCAGGCGCCGACCAGCACCGCGAACACGTTGACCAGGGTTCCCCAGCCGAGGGAGGCGAGGAGAAACGCCACCGCGTAGCGTTCGTTGAGGATCGGGATGCCGAAGATCCGCTCCATGAGCAGGAACACGATGACGAACAGGTAGCCGAGGGCCTCGAGGATCGGGCCGTAGTACTCGAACACCCAGAAGGTCGGCAGCGCGAACCAGCCGATGCGGCCGTACTTCCGCCGGAACAGCATGTCGCGGTGGTAGAACAGCGATTCGCGCAGTCCGCGGTACCAGCGGCCGCGCTGCTTGCGCAGCGACTCGAGCCGCTCCGGCACTTCGGTCCAGGCGACGGGGTGTGGCAGGAACGCGATCCGGCGATCGCGGAGCTTGTCGCGCACGAACCGGTGCAGCCGGACGATGATCTCCATGTCCTCGCAGACCGTGCCGGCCCGCATGCCGACGTACTCTCCCACCAGGCGGTGCTGGACCAGCGGAGTCAGGTAGCCGCCGGCGCGAATGACGGTTTCCTTCTCGAACACCGCAAACACTCCCGACAGGATGAGGATGGCCCCCAGCCGGTCGAGGCCGGTGCGCCCGGTGGTGAAGGAGCGGAGATACTCGACCATCTGGAACCGCGACCACGGGTGGGTGGGCAGCCCGACGCTGACCACCCGACCCCCGCGGATGGTGCAGCCGTTGGCGATGGCGACCTGTCCCCCGACGGCGACGATCCGGGGATCCTCCTGCACCATGCGCATGAGTTCCTTGAGCGCGCGCTGATCCAGGATGCTGTCGGCGTCCAGGCTGACGAAGTACGGCGCGGTGGAGGTATTGATGCCGGCGTTCAGGGCGTCCGCCTTGCCGGCGTTCTCCTTATCGATCACTACCAGCTGAGTCACGTTCCGCGGCAGGGGCAGGGTGGCCTGGTACATGGCCCGGACCCGGGCGGTGCCGATGGCGTCGCGGTAGGGCAGGTCGGTGCGCCGGAGCCGGAACGCCTGGCGCAGGACCTCGAGGGTCTGGTCGCTCGAGCCGTCGTTCACCACCACGACTTCGAAACGGGGGTAGTCGCAATGGACCAGATTGGTGACGCTGTCGACGATGGTAACCTCCTCATTGAAGGCAGGGACGATCATCGTGAGCGGCTTGGTATAGTCGCTTTCGTCGATGAGATCCAGGTCCTCGATGAAGTGCCCCGCCACGCGCCGACGCACCTGCCGCGCGGACAGGGCGATCAGCATCAGCATGTATCCGTTATAGAGGATGAAGTAGCCCAGGAACAACGGCTGCAGGATCAGGCCGATCGCGGTGATGATCGCGGTGAAGTGCCCCTCGGTCATGCGGAGTGCTGCTGGACGTCGGGCGGCTCGCGCCAGCCGGCCATCATCCGCCCTACCCGGTCGCGCACGCTCCAGAGCGGATCGGAGCGCATGACGACGTAGGCCGCCTCGTCTCCGAGGACGGCCAGCGCCAGCGCCGCCGGGAGCCGGCGAGCGGGGTCCTGGTCGGCCCGGGCCAGATCCCGGAGGGTCTCTTCCGACATCGCCCGACGCACCGCGGTGGCCGCGGCGGATCGGCTCACCGCGAACGACGCCGGCGACTCGTTCCACTCACCCCGGAGCAGCCGAGTGGCGAACAGGGCAGCCCGGACCATCTCGTCGGGATCGAGGAAGAGCGGCTCCAGCGGTTGGGTATCAGGGGCGTCGAGAAACGCCCGAGCGATGTCCTGCCGGATACCGGGATCGGGATCGCCGAGCATCCCGACCAGGCGGGTGAAGTTCCCGGTGGCGCCCCACGCGGCCACCGCGGACCGGCGAACCGTGACCGAGGGATCCGCCGTCATGCCCTCGAGCGCACCGGTATCGATCAGGTCGGGGCGGGCGCTCCACAACGCGGCCACCGCCTCGCGGACCGGAACCGCCTTGCTCCGTCCGACGACGGCCAGGATCCGCTTGAGATCCGGATGATGCATGTACCTGGCGACCCGAGCGAGGAGGATCGCCTCCTGGCCGTCGTGATCCAGGCCGAGAGCCAGGTCGAGGAAGGTCGGAAAGGCGGCCTCGGCCTGTTGGGCCACCGCCTCCAGCACGACCGGGTCATCCTCGGACCGCAGCAGGCGCAACAGCCCGGCGAGTCCTCTTTCGGGGGCGATCTTCTGGTACAGGGCGACGGCAGAATGCCGCACCGCCTTGTGGGGGTCCGCCAGGGCGCGGCTGGCCGTGAGGTACAGCTCGTCGACGTCCAGCATGCCGCCTACTGCGGTGAGCGCGGCCGCCCGAACCTCCGGGCTGGGATCGCTCCGCAGCACGCTGAGCAGGGCGCTGCGGCTGCGCTCGCCCTGGAAGGCCCGCAGGCCTGCCACCAGCCGGATCCGCTCATCGGGCGACAGCACCCCGCGCATCCCCTCCGCCAGGGTCTGTTCCATCTGATCGAGACTGCTGCTGGCGAGGGCGCGCAGCTCGACATGGCGCGCCTCGCGCAGCCGGAGACCAAGCAGCCGGAATTCAGCGTCATTCTTGAGACGGTCGCGCAGCACCTCCCGCAGCTCCGCCTCGTCCGCCATCTCCAGGATCCGGGCGACGAGGCTTTCCTGATCGTAGGCGCCGAGTGCGAGGAGCGCCGCCGTGCGCACCAGGGCCGGCTGCTTCTGGTAACAGATGGCGAGCAGCTGGGTCTCGCCATCGAGCGTCCGGAAGATGCCCGTTGCCAGTGCGGCCCGCTCCCTGACCAGGGGGGACGGGTCCTGCCGGAGCAGCGTGAGAATCCGCCGCGCCGCCGGTTCGTGGTTGAGCCGGACCAGGCTGTCCACCGTGGTGGCGCGGACCTGTTCGTCGGGATCGGCCAGGCTCTCCAGCAGGCAGGCGACGGAACGCTCTCCGGGAACTCGACCGAGGACTTCGGCCGTGGCGGCGCGGACCGCGGGAGCGCGATCGCGGAACAGGGCCTCGAGCAGACCGATCGGATGGGGCGGTTTGAGGTTCCCGATGGTGCGGACCAGCCGGGCGCGGCCGGGCGCGTCGTCGCGCTCGAGCAGAATGTCGATCACCTCGGCCAACGCCTCGCGGTCGATCTTGGCGACCGCCACGGTGATGGCCTCGGCCATCCCCGGACCGGCGTCGCGGTAGGCACGGATCAGGGCGGGGGAGGTCAGCGGGCCGCCCAGCTCGCCCAGGGCGCGGGCGGCGGCGATGCGCACGCTCTCGTCGGCATCGCTGAGCAACTCCACCAGCACCGGCACGGCGCCCTTCCAGCCAGCTTCCGCCGTCCCGTCGGCGGCGGCGACCCGGACCACCGGCTCGGGATCGCGGAGCAGCCGGGTGAAATCGCGATCGGCGCCAGTCGCCCGCACCAGCCCCAGGGCCCGGGCGGCGGCCGCCCGGACCAGCGGCTCGCGGTCGGTCGACTTGGGCTGAATCACCCCGGTCAGCTCGGCCCCGCCGAGGTCTCCCAGCAGGCCGGTGGCGGCGGCCCTGACCCGCTCGTCGGCGTCGCCCAGCGCATCCAGCGCGACCGGCACCGCCTCGCGCGCGCCCAGCGCGTGCAGGGTCTCCAGCGTGCCGGAGCGCACGGCCGGGTCGTCGTCGTGGCGAGCCCGCTCGATCAGCTCGGCAGCCAGGTCTTTCCGGCCCGCATGCCGGATCGCGGCCACGATCGCCGCTCGGACTCGAGGGCTTCGATGATGCAGGTGCTCGGCCAGCAGCTCGCGGGCGCCCGCCACGCCGAACTTGGTGAGCATCGCGTGGGTGTCCGGGGTGTCGGTCTCGGCGTCGATCTGGCCAACCATGCGGGCTGGGACGCCGAGCCGCTCGAGCGCCACTGCGGCGCGGATGCGGATCTCGGGATCGGGATCGTCCAGGGCCACGGTGAGGGGTTCTTCGGCGGATCCGCCGATCTGCTCCAGCGCCTCGACGCTTCGCATGCGGACCCACCAGGCCGGATCGCCCAGGGCCCGGACCAGGCGGTCGATCACCTCGGTGTCGGCGAACTGGCCCAGCGCACCGGCGATTCGCGCCCGCACGAACGGCGCGGGGTCGGACAGCAGGTGGTCGAGCAGGTAAGTGACGGCGCGCCGGTCGCCCAGTTTCCCCAGCGCACCGGCCGCCTTGGAGCGCACCTCGTCGTCGAGATCCTTGAGGGTCGCCACCAGGACGGGAAAGGCGCGGTGGGCCTTGAGCTCGCCGAGGATATTGGCGGCCCAGGCCCGGGCCGGATGGCGAGTCTGATCCTTGAGGAACGCCAGCATGGGCTCAACCACCGGTTCGCCGTGACGCACGAGGATGTCCGCGATCCTCGGGGCGAGCCAGTGCTCGGCCTCCTTGAGAGCCTCGACCAGCGGTCCCACGGCCCGCGGGTCCGCGATCCGGGCCAGGGCGCGGAGGGCAATCTCGCGGACGTCCGCGTCCTCGCTTCGGGTCGCCTGGGCGGTTTCCAGCAAGGCCGGCACGGCCTTGGCATTGCCAACCCGGCCGAGCAGCTCGGCGGCGAAGGCCCGCACCCGCCATTTCCTGGCGTTCCGCAACCGGTCGACGTAGCGGTCGACCAGCCCGAGGCGATCGTACGCGTCGAGCAGCCAGGCGGGGCGTTCGGTGAGGCCCCGGGCCTGCTCCTCGAGCAGGGCCTCCAGGGCCTCGAAGTCGCGCAGGGTCTTGAGCTGGCGGATCTCGGGCTCCAGCAGAGCGCGCTCCCGCTGGGCCAGGCCGGCCACGGTGTCCCGGTACAGCCCTTTCCGCCGCGCCAGCCCCCGCTCCACCCGGGTGAGCCACGCGGCGTACAGCACCCAGGCGAAGATCGCCACGATGCCGATGCCGATGACTACAGCGGCGAAGATCAGGATCACGTCGAGCAGGGTCACGCGGGCTCCGTCAAGCGGTCCAGCAACTGCGCCAGATTACGGATGTCGATCGGCTTGGCGAGGTAGGCATCGGCCCCCACCTCCCGTGCCCAGAACTCGTCCGCCGGCTGGTCTTTGGCGGTGACGATGATCACCGGCACCTGACGGGTGTCGAGTTCGGCCTTGAGGCGGCGGCAGGTCTGGTAGCCATTGAGCAGGGGCATCATGACATCGAGCACGATCGCGTCGGGACGGTTGGCCTGGGCAGCCGCGATCCCCGCCTCACCGTCGTGGGCGGTGAGCACCCGCCAGCCCATGCCGCTGAGCATGCGCTCGAGCAGCCGGCGCTGATCCGGATCATCCTCGACGACGAGCACTGTTCTTGGCATCCGGTGATCTCCACATCACAAAAAAGGACAAGGCCGCGTGACGCGCGGCCTTCCTAGTATCGGCACGGGGACCTGGATTCTGCTCACGTCCGGGCGTCATCCAGGAAGACCAGAGTCTGTCGGCGGCGGACCGCCGCTTCGAGGGCCCGATACACCGCCGGATCGAGCACGGTGTTGGTCAGGTCCCGCATCCGCTCGACGGCCACCTCGGGCGGCATCTTCTCCTGGTACGGGCGGGCGGTGGTCAGGGCGTCGAAGATCTCGGCCGCCGCCAGGATCCGCGCGCCCAGGGGGATTTCCTCGGCCCGGAGCCGGTCGGGATACCCCTGTCCGTCCCACCGCTCGTGGTGGTTGCGCACCAGGGAGATGATGTTGCCGAGATGGGCCAACGGGGAGAGGATCTGCGAGCCCACCACCACGTGGTGCTTGACCTGCTCGTATTCGTCGGCCGTGAGGGGCCCTTCCTTGGTCAGGATTTCCTCGCGGATGCCGATCTTGCCGATATCGTGGAGCCGGCCGGCCATGCGGACCTGCTCGACCTCTTCGTCCGACAGCCCGAGCTCGGAGGCGATCATCGCTCCCATGTCCGCCACCCGGGCTGAGTGACCGCGGATGAACGGGTCCTTGGCCTCCAGGGCGTTCACCAGCGCCTCGAGGGTGGCCACCGAGAGCCGCTCCAGCTTGGCCCGCTCCCGCCGCAGCTCCGCGGTGCGAACCGCCACCTCTTCCTTGAGCCACTGGTTGAGGTTGGCCTGTTCGATCTGGCTGTCGCGCCGGCGGATCGCGCGGAGGATGGCGCGGGCCAGGTCGGAGAGGTCGATCGGCTTGGTGAGGTAATCCATGGCGCCGCGCTGCATGCAGAGCGCCGCCGTGGTGGCATCGTTCACGGCCGTGAGCATCAGGATGGCGAGGGTGGGTTCGGCTTCGAGCACCATGGGGACCAGATCGATGCCGCTCCTGCCCGGCATCCGGACATCGAGCAGCATGACCGAGATCTTCTGACGCTGGAGGACGCGGAGGGCTTCCTCGCCCGAGGCCGCCGAGACGACGTCGTACCCCTGCTGGGCGAGGAACTTCTTGAGGGCGTTCCGGATCGGTTCCTCGTCGTCGACGACGAGGACACTGATCGGGACATCAGCCAGCGGCACCGGAACTCCCGGGGGCGAGGGAATGGGTCGTCGAGGCTAACCCCATAAAATTGAACATAATAACAATGGCTGGCGGGATGCCATGGGGAAGGACACAGGGAACGGGGAACGGGGAGCATGGGGCAGCGTCCCCATCCTGCTGCCCCGTTCCCCGTTCCCCGGTCCCCATCCCCTGCTACCCTACAAACTCGACCTCGACCCGATGTGGGATGACTCCCGCCTCGAACCCCTGCCTGAGCAACTCGCGCACTGCCGTCCGGCCCCGCTCGCCGTAGTCAACGGTCCACTGATTGACGTACATGCCGACGAAACGGTCGGTTTTTTCATCGTCGATGCCGCGATTGAAGCGCTTGGCATGTGCCAGCGCCGGTCCGCGGTGCTCGAGGGCGTAGACGATGCTCGCCTTGAGGTCGCGCGCCACCTGGGCAGTGATCGCGGGTCCAAGATCGCGCCGGACCACGTTGCCGCCGAGCGGGAGCGGGAGCCCGGTCTGGGTGAACCACCATTCGCCCAGATCGACCCAGAGCTGCAGGCCCTCGTCCTGATAGGTCAGCTGGCCTTCGTGAATCAACAGGCCGAGATCCGCCTGCCCGCTGTGCACCGCCGCCTCGACCTGATCGAATGGGATCACCAGCTCCTCGAAATCCGGTTGGAACAGCTTGAGGGCGAGGTAGGCGGTCGTAAGCTTGCCCGGCACGGCGATCCGCATGCCCGCGGCGGCTTGGCGGCTCGGCGGCTCGGCGGCTCGGCGACTGGAGGCCGCGGGGGCCGTTCGGCCTACCAGGCGCGGGCCATACCGGTCTCCCATCGACGAGCCGCTGTTCAGCAGGGTATAGCGGTCGGCGAGGTAGGCGTAGGCATGGATCGAAACCGCGGTCACCTCGAGCTCGCCGGTAAGGGCCCGGCGATTGAGCGACTCGATGTCACCCAGCTCATGGACGTACCGCAGTTCGCCGGTGTCGATCTTCCCTTCGGCGAGGGCGTAGAACATGAACGCGTCGTCGGAGTCGGGCGAGTGGGCGACCCGGATAGTTCGAGTCATTCGGTGATGGTCCCAGGAGGGCCCAGGGCCCAGGGCTCAGGGCCCAGCCGCTGGTACTGGCCTCGCACCCGGGCCCCGGACCCCGGGCCCCGGGCCCTATTGGGCCTGTTTCCGGAACTCATCGATCAGCGCCCGGTATTCCTCGTACTCCGGCCTGCGGGAGGCCAACTGCTGATCCAGGTGTGAGAGAAAGGCACGTCGGCTCCGGCCGAGGGCGGCCCGGTCGCCGCGGGCCTGGGCCACGTCGGCCCGAAGCATGTCCGCGAACAGGTGGTCCCGCGCCTCCGCCTGAATCGTGTCGGCGAGGGCCAGCGCCTCCGCGTACTGGCCCATTCGAGCGTGGATCGAGCCCGCGAAAAAGCGCAGGTCAGGGTCGGGTCGCTCGAGCATGCCATACGCGGTAATGGCCATCGGAACGAAGTTCAGCGCCGCTGCCGTGTCGCCGGCGCTCATGGAGCTCATGATCCGCTCGCTGAGCCGCATGAACCGGTCGCGCGGGGTCATCCGGCTGATGTCGGGCGGTGTGCCCGGGCGAGCCGAGCCGCTCGATGGGTCCGCGCTGCCGGGGGCCGCCCCGACGTTGGCCATGTCGGGCCGGGCCGGGTTCGAATCCTTGGTCAGCACGAAATAGGTGATCCCGCCGAGGGCGACCACCACCAGCACGCCGGCGATGATCCACGGAGTGCGCTCCGGCGCCCCGGCCGCGACGGTCGAGCGGCCGCAGCGATGGCAGTATTTCGCGCCCGCGGTCAGGGCGGCGTGGCAGGCTGGGCAGCTGGCAGGTGCGGTCATGGGGCGAGGAATCTAGGCGGAGGGGTGGATGGGCGGAAAGGCGGGATGGGGGATTGAGTGAATGGGGGAATGGGGGATTGGGGGATTGGAGATTGGGGAATGGCGGAATGGTTTTTCCCCGGCCCTTAATCCCTCAATCCCTCAATCCCCCAATCCGCCATTCTCTACATTCGGCCATTATTCGTCCGCCACCCGTCTTGTCCCGTTCCCCGCCCGCGGTTACCGTCCATGACAGCCCGGAGGATCCATGGCCCAGCCGCAGCAACCGTCGCCGGCTCCCCTCCCTGATGCGCCATTGGCCCGCCACTTGGGGGATCTGGCCCGGAGTCAGACCCGGTGGAGTGTGTACCTGGAGACCCGGACGGTCGGTGCGCTGGCGCAGGGCCGGCTCCATTTCGTCGAAGGAACCCGGCACAAGAGCACGGGGTGGATCTTCCGGGAGTGGACCGAGCAGGAGATCAACGAGCGATTCAACGACTTCAGCCCGATCGAGCTCTGGAAGCTTCTCGAGAGTCTCGGCGGCTGATGAGTGCCTGCCCAGTGCCCAGTGCCCAGTGCCGCGGATGGCACCGGGCGCTCGGCACTGAGCGCTTTCCGGAGCCCCGCGTATGGCCACGCGCCCGCCCGTCACCGACTTCCCCAGGCAGCTTGCCGGCGCGACCAAGCCCGCGATCCTGAAACTCGCGACCGAGTTTCAGGTGGATTTCCTGCGGCTGCAGTTCACCGACATCCTCGGCATCAACAAGAACGTCGAAGTGCCCCGGAGCCAGTTCGGCAAGGCGCTGGACGGCGAGATCATGTTCGACGGCTCGTCGATCGAGGGGTTCGTGCGGATCGAGGAGAGCGACATGCTGCTCGTGCCCGATCTCGCGACCTTCCGGGTGCTGCCGTTCGACGATGAGGGGGGGCGGGTCGCCCGCCTGCTGTGCGATATCTACACCCCCGACCACGAGCCCTTCCCCGGGTGCCCGCGGTTGACGCTCAAGCGCCAGATCGACCGCGCCCTGGGGATGGGGTACTCGATGATGGCCGGCTGCGAAGTGGAGTTCTTCCTCTTCGAGAAGGACGCCCAGGGCAACTCGTCCACCGCGACCCACGACGCCGGCAGCTACTTCGACCTGACGCCGGTCGACCGGGGTGAGGAGCTGAGGCGGCTGATCGTGCAGGACCTCGAGGCCATGGGCTTCGAGGTCGAGGCCGCGCACCATGAGGTGGCGCCGGGCCAGCATGAGGTCGATTTCCGCTATGCCGACGCGCTCACCACCGCCGACAACATCGCCACCTTCAAATTCGTAGTGCGCAGCCTCGCCAACCGGCACGGATTCGCGGCGTCGTTCATGCCCAAGCCGATCATGGGGCAGGCCGGGAGCGGCATGCACACGCACCAGAGCCTGTTCAAGGGCAAGGAAAACTCCTTCTACGACCCCAAGACCGAGCACCAGCTCTCCCGGGTCGCGCTGTCCTACGTGGAGGGGCTGTTGCAGCACGCCCGAGGGTTCTGCGCCATCACCAATCCGCTGATCAACAGCTACAAGCGGCTGGTGCCGGGGTACGAGGCCCCGGTGAACGTCGCCTGGAGCATGCGGAACCGGTCGCCACTGGTCCGCATCCCGGAGCGCCGCGAGGACGGGACCCGCTGCGAGCTGCGGATGCCGGATCCCTCGGCCAACCCCTACCTGTCCCTGACGGTGCAGCTGGCCGCGGGCCTCGATGGGGTGGAGCAGAAGCTCGAATGCCGCGAGCCGGTCAACCGCAACATCTTCCGGATGAGCTACCGGGATCGGCGGAAGTACCAGATCGACGATCTGCCGCGTGACCTGCACGAGGCGCTCGACCGGTTCGAAAAGGACGATGTGATCAAGCAGGCGCTGGGCGAGCACCTCACGGAGCATTTCCTCGAGGCCAAGCGGGAGGAGGTATCGCTGTTCAACCGCGAGGTCACGGAATGGGAGATCAGGAACTACCTGGGCAGGTATTGAGACGGCGCCCGGCGATCATCCATGCCGACCGCCTACCTGTTCGATCTCGAAGGCACGCTGTATACCGATCAGGGGGCCGTCCCGGGGGGGCCGGTGGCCCTCGCCGCGCTGAGAAGCCGCCGGACTCCCTTCCGCTACGTCAGTAACACGACCACCCGTACGCGCGCCGCGCTGGCAGCCCGGCTCTCGGGGTTCGGCTACGATGCCGACGCCGCGGAGATCATCACGCCGGTCAGCACCGCGGCCGCCTATTGTCACGCCCGCGGCCTCGGGCGGGTCGTGCCGTATCTGCGTCACGCCGCGCTCGACGATCTCGTCGGGCTCAAGGTCCTCGCCCGGGACGACACCGTCGCCGGGCCGACCGGGGAGGATGCCCCGCCCGCCGCGGTCCTGCTTGGTGACCTGGGCGACGAATGGACCTTCGCCGTCATGCAGGAGGCCTTCGCGCGCGTGATGGCCGGGGCCGAGATGATCGCGCTCACCCGCGATCGCTACTTCCTGCGTGCCGGACGACTGACGCTGGATGCGGGTGCCTTCGTGGCCGGGCTCGAGTATGCCACCGGCCGGACCGCGACCGTCATTGGCAAGCCGAGCGCGACGTTTTTCGAGGCCGCTAGGGCGAGTCTCGGCCTGCCATACGACCAGATCGTCATGGTCGGCGACGATCTCTGGTCGGACATCGAGGGCGCGCAGCGGGTGGGGATGCAAGCCTGGCTGGTGCGGACCGGCAAGTTCAGGGAGGACTCGCTCCGGGAGAGCGGGATCACACCGACCCGGATTCTGGACAGCGTGGCGGAGGTGGCCGGCGCGGGGTGAGGCTGTCCCGGGGGGAGCGCCACGCGGCGCCACTCTCAGTCGCGTTGGGCCACCACCACGAGGGTGCATCTCCGGCCGGGCCCCGCGAGGTAGCGTCCCGCGCCATAGCGTAGCCACGCCCCCGCCGCACCCTCCATCCGACCGGCCAGCGTCGACCGAGGCAAGGTTGCTGGCAGCGGGGATCGGGCCGGCTCGGGGGTGGATACCGGCGCGGCGAATCGGCGCCCGGTGATGAACCGCGCCACGGGCAGATGCTCGAGCAGCCCGTACCGATCCACCGCTCGCACGCTGAAGCCGGTGAGCGACAGCAGTCGCCGGATGGTGGCTTCACCGAAGTGGTAGAGATGATCCGGGAGCTCGAGCTCACCCGCATCAGCCGCCGGCAGTTCCGCCACATTGCCGGTCTCGAAGATCAGGAAGCCTCCCGGCCGGATCAATCGGTGGATCCGCTCATGTTCCGCTCGCGGAAACGCGAGATGACTGAGCACGTTCCGCATGTACACCACATCGAAGGCTGCGTCCGGGAACGGGGCGTCCTGGAGCGTCCCCTCGTGCACCGGGACGCCGAGCTGATTCCGCGAGAATTCGGCGAAGGCGTGAGTGATGTCGAGACCCTGGACGTCATAGCCGATCTTCTTCGCCTCCCACAACAGATAACCCGCCGCCGAGCCGACCTCGAGCAGCCGGCCGCTGGGCTGGAACCTGGCGATCGTCCGCAGACTGCGGCGAGCCTGGGCGCACTTGACGTCCCGGCGCTGCAGGTGGGCGCGGAGATCGACCCTGGTCTCCTGGCCGTCGTAGAGCTGCTTCATGTCTTCCAGGGTGGGACGGGGTGTGACGTACACCAGCCCGCACTGCCGGCACCGGACCGCCCGGTAGCCGTTCTCCTCGGCGTACGGCGCCGGGTCGCTCACGCCGCAGAGATCGCAGGGCACGTCGCCGGACGCGGTCTTCATCGGCCCCGATCGGCCCACAACCGCTTGAGCAGCTGGATCTGGCCGGTGTGGTAGGCATCGTGCGCGAGCACGCCGAGGATGAGCTCGCCGTAGGTCCACTTTCGGCCCGGCGCCGGCCGCCGGTGGAGGCTTCCGCTGTCGAACCGCGACACCGCGTCGACAAAGCGGCGATGCTCGTCGGCCAGCAGCACCCGGTCCGCCCGCCATGCCGCACCGTCGGCGACCGCCGGTACCGCCGGCCAGTTGGCCGGACTCCGGGGAAAGCGGGCGCGCTCTCCCCGCTCGAGTTGCCGGCGGACGGCGTATTTCCAGTAGGCGACGTGCAGGGTGAGCGCCCAGATGCTATGGCGCCGCCGGCCCGGGATCCACCGGGCCACCGCGGCAGTCACTCCGCGAACCGCCCCGACCGGGGTCACTCCGCCGTGCCAGGCCCGTCCGCTGAGCGGCCCGATCGTCCGGGCGATGAGATCGATCGTCTGTCGACTCATGAACGCACCTCCGTGGCCAGTCGAAGCAGCTCGGCCACAATCTCGTCGGGTTGCTCTTCGTGAATGTGCAGCCCCGCGCCGAAGATGACCCTCCACTGGAAATCCTTGAGCCCGCGCACCAGCGTCCGAACGCGCCCCTGGGAGATTCCTCCTTCGTGGGCCGCGCCGCCAACCAGCAGCCGGACCGGGGCCGCGACTTCCCCCAGCCTGGGCGTCAGCGAGTCCGGCTCCACCGCGCGCTGCATCCCCTTGAGGGCACGCAGGATCGCGCCGATGTTGCCGGCCGGTCCGTCGGTGTATGCATCGATGGTCTGATCGGTGACCCAGGTGGTGTCGCCCGAGCTCGCAACCAGCCCCTTGCGGAGCTCTCCGCGGACCCGTCCCCGGCCGGCGAACAACCGGATCAGGAACGAGAACTTGAGCGCCTTCCGCACCCCCGGCACCGCGGCATTCTCGAGCGCCCCACCCTCCACGAGCAGCAATCGGCTCACCAGATCCGGTCGCGCCAACGCCAGCCTGAGCGCGATGGTTGTGCCGATCGAGTGGCCCATGACCACCGCATGGCGCAGGCCCAGGGTGTCCATCACCGCGGCCACCCGGGCGGCCTGGGCCGTATGCGAATAGTCCCCATCGCCGGGACGGGAAGACCATCCCACCCCGAGTGGCTCGACGACCACGGCGCGGACCCCGGCCTGGGCCAGCGGTGGCAGGATGTGCCGGAACGCGTAGGCGGGACTCACGATGCCGGGGACGATGACCACGGCCGGCCCGGTGGCCGGTCCATCGACCGTGACCCGGATCGACTCGGCGGGGGAGAGAACGATGGTGCGGGCGAGGGAGTCCGAGGCGGCGAGGGCAAGCGCGATCGAGGCTATCCAGGCTGAAATCATGGGCGGGAATGTGACCTTGGCGTGGACCTCTGGCAACGCGGCCAAGCGAAGAAACGACACGAGGCAGAACGACACGGGCGCGACGTCCTGAGTTTCACGCTGTTTTGGGAAGGGCCCAGGGCCCAAGGCCCAGGGTCCTGCTGACGGCACGTCAAGTCAAACGATGTCAGCAGGTTACGATGCCGCTCCTACCGGGCCCCGGGCCCCGGGCCTTTGGCCCTCGTCTAGGCCCGCTAGTTGCCCGTCCGCCCCCGGCTACCGGCACTTCTCGCTACCGGATGTTTCAGGTGACCCAGACTCGGACTAGCACACGTCAGACGGTGATCCTCGCCGCGGGGTACGGTTCACGGCTCTCGACCCAGCGGGGCGATCTGCCGAAGCCGCTGGTCCGCGTCGCCGGCCGGACGCTGCTGGACCACGCGCTGGCCCAGGCCGCGGCGGCCGGCGTCGAGGAGGCCGTGATCGTGACCGGCAACGCCGGCGACCAGATCAATGCCCATCTGGCGCAGGTCAAGGTTCCGATCCGGGTGACGGTCGTGCACAATCCGCGTTACGACCAGCCGAACGGGGTCTCGCTGCTCTGCGCGGAGCGGTATGTCAGCGGGCCGTTCTACCTCCAGATGGCCGATCACGTGTTCGCCCGGCCAGTGCTCCATTTTCTGGACCGCCTCGACGGGGCCAGGGCGGATTGCGCCAGGCTGCTGGTCGACTTCCAGCCGGTGAATCTGGACGAGGACGACGCCACCAAAGTGCAGGTGGCCGATGGCCTGATCACGGCGATCGGCAAGGACGTGCGGCCGTACGATGCGGTGGACACTGGCTGCTTCCGCCTTGATACGCGGGTCTTCGGCGCCCTTCACGACGTTGCCCGGACCGAGCCCCCCTCAGTGACGCTGGGCATGCGCCGGCTGCTCGGACAAGGTCAACTGGCGGCGGTCGCGCTCACCGGCGTGCGGTGGACTGACGTGGACACTCCCGAGGACCACGCCAAGGCCGAACTTCTGCTCGGCGCTCAGCGCCGGAAGAGCGCCAGCACGGCGAACGCGTCGGTCTGACCCTTTGCGCAAGGTCGTCACTGGCCGGACCGATAGGGGTCCGGCCTTTCTTGCGTATTCCGACAACACCGAGTCGCATCCCGAGGCGTTCGCCGGCCGCCGCGTCGCCGCCGCGACGGAAACCACCCCGCCCCTCCCCGGTTCGGTCGCGGCTTGACGCGGCGCCCGGTGAACGCTCTGCTGGCCCGACGCCTGACGCCTGACGCCTGACGCCTGACGCCTCCCCCTACGACGTCCGCTGCGCCGGCTCCGGCCCGCCGCCGACCAGCCACTGCAGCCCGGTCGCTATCCCTGATCCGGCGAAGATGAAGGCGCACCAGACCAGCGCGACCTCGGTCAGGTCGAGCAGCGCGGCGGGCAAGTAGAGAAAGGTGAAGAAATCGCGCCGCATGGCGGCTTCGCCGATCTCCTTGATCGCGCGCACCACTCCCGCGGGAGACCGGCCCGCGGGCCTATCGCCGTGGTCCTTCTGGCCCCACCAGCGGATGCTGGTAATGCTGCCGCTGCCGCCGCCCCGGGTGACCAGGGCGGTGTAGAGGGCCGCCTGATAGACCAGGTGCAACGCGGTACCGACGACCGTGATGGGGAGCGCGGTACCCGACCCCGCCTGATGCAGGGCCCACCCTGCCGCGGCGAAGAACCCGACGTTCACCACGTCATCCAGCACCTGGTCCAGCCACTCACCCAGCCGGGAACGGATGTACTTGAGGCGGGAAATCTCGCCGTCGCATCCATCCAGGATGGATTGCACCTGGAGGAGGACCGCCCCCGGCACCAGCCATCCCGTGCCACCGACCGCCACGACCGCGATGGCCGCCAGGCCGAACAGTCCGGCGATCAGGGTCATCTGATTGGGCGTGAGCGGGGTGTCGATCAGCAGTCGGGTCACCCGCAGTGAGATCGGCCGGTTGATGGCGCGGGAGACCAGTCCGTCCGTCGCCTTGATCAGCGAACCGAAGAGCAGGGCCGTGGCCCGTTTCCGCGAGCCTTCGTCAGTGACGGCCACCAGGAACTCGTCGGCGGCGAGCGGCGCGGTTTCGAGATCGCCACGGTAGCCGCTGTCGAGGAGGCGCCTGGGCAGCATCCGGTGCCATACCAGACCGACGCGGGCGTGCAGGTCGGGCGGCGAATCGCCGGAGGTGTGGCTTGAGGCGGCGACCAGCCGGAGGGTCACCCGCCGGTCGGGTGGCAGCTGCCCCGGTGCGAGTCCTTCGATCGAGAGCTCCTCGACCCCCGCGTCCTGCAGCGACAGCACCTGGCGGAGTAACACGCTCAAGCCGGCGACCCGCCTCGAACGGATCGCCGGCCCAGGGGGTGGTCAGCGTTGCCCGAATGGTCACCCGTGGGCCTGCCGGTCGCCGATCGCCAGCAGGCCTAAGAGCAACAAGTTGAAGGCGGTGATGTGGATCCAGAAGTACAGCGGGAGGGCGGGGGCCCACCAGTAGCCGACCACGCTGAGGACGTAGGCCAGAGCCAGATGGGTCCCGATGCCGAGAAAAGTCCAGGCCCGCATCCGCCCCGCGTTGGCCGCGCGATAGGCGGCCGGATCGGCGACCGGCGGGATCCTGAGCGCGGCGTGCTGAGCCCGGGAATAGCGCTCGTAGACCAGGAGCAGGAACGCCTCCCGGTAGCGACCCTCGTGCCATGCCCGGGCGCGGTCCCGGGCGATGCGATCCACGTCATCCTCGCGCTCGGAGTAGCCGCCACCGACCCGGGCGGTGTAGCGGGTCTTGGTATGGTCGAAGAGGGCCGACTGCACTGTGATGCTCACCAGGCCGGCGAGGCCGAGCAGCCAGTACCAGGGGTCGGCCAACGCGACCACCACGCAGTAGGTCGCGCCCAAGGCCACGGAGATCCCGACGACGTAATCGGTGAGCCCATCCACGATGGCGCCGGTGGTGGAGGAGATCTTCCGGGCGCGGGCCAACTGGCCGTCGCAACAATCGAGGATGACGGACACGAACAGCAGGACGCCGGCGCCCAGTCGCCAGCCCGGGTTGAGTCCGCCGGCGGCGAGCGCTGCTCCGGCCGCCAGGCCGAACACCCCGGAGATGATGGTGACCTGGTTCGGCGTAATCGAAGTCGGAACCAGCAAGGCGACCACGCGCGCCGCGATCGGGCGGTGGAAGTATTCGTCGACCAGTTCTTCGACTTCGCGCGGCTTGGCAGGACGGGGCCCGGCGGCCTGTGGATCACCGGGAGAATCGGGCGCGGGCATCCTCGAGGTCGGCGGGGTCATCAATTTCGGTCCATTCGTGGTGGCCGACCGGAACGGTCCGGAACATCACACCGGCCTGTATCATGCGCTGGAAGGCGTCTTCGTAGTAGCCCTTGGTGTCGCCGGCCTCGCGCATCGCCTCCAGGGCTGCCCAGAGGATCGGCAGCGCCGGACCGGCGATCTTCTGCACCCCGATCGATTCCCCGGCGGCCAGGGCCGGCGCTATCCGCTTGGACAAGAGCCGGACGTAGCCGTCGCGGTCGACCTGGGCCTTCATCTCCTCGCCCCCGAGCGCCGTCTCGCCATCGAGCAGCAGCGCGGCCTGCGAGGGATCGGCCGCCAGCCGGTCGAGCGCGTCGCCGGTCAGCACCACGTCACCGTCGCAGAGGACGATGCCCCGGCTCTCGACCCGAGTCCGGGCGGCGAGCACGCTCATGCAATTGCCTGTGGTGGCGTATTCCGGGTTGGGGGCCAGCACCACCGGAACCGGCGGGGGGTTCCGCTCGAGGTGGTCCCGGACCTTGGCGGCGAGGTGGCCGGTTACCAGGACCGCGCGGGGAATGCCCGCCGCCGCTACCAGGTCGAGCTGCCGGGCGAGAATGGTCTTCCCCCCGACATCGAGGAGACACTTGGGTGTGTCATCGGTGAACGGGCGGAGCCGGGAGCCGTATCCGGCCGCGAGGATGACGGCGCTGAGGTCCGGGAAAAGCCGGGGCAGAACCTGATGCCGGGCTAGCGGGCCGGCAGCCCGGCGATGTCGGAGACCGTCTCCATGAAGCGGTCGATGGTGGCACCGTCCAGATGGCCCATGTTGGCGATCAGGAACGAATCGTGGCTCACCGCACCCTTGCCCCGGTATACCACGAACCCCCCGGCGCGGAGATCGTTGTAGAACGTGTCGAACGTGACGCCGGCAGGCAGCTGCGCCAGGGTGAGCGAGACGGCGCTGTTGGGTCCCTCGTTCCGCACGGTGAGACCGAGCCGGCGCAGGCCGGTGCGGATGGCGGTGTTCAGGGCCTGATAGCGGGCCCGCCGCGCCGGAACCCCGCCCGCCTCTTCCAGTTCGTGCAGCGCGGTCTCGAGGGCGGCCACGGCGTGCACCGGCGGCGTGAAGGGGGTCTGGCCGTTTTCCCGGAGCGCGGCGCGGTAGCGACGCAGGTCGAGGTACATCGAGCACGGCCGCACGTGGGCCGTCTCGTCCCACACCTCGCGGCGGGCGATGACGAACGCGGCGCCGGCCACACCGTGCAGGCATTTGTTGGCGCTGCCGATCGCAACGGTCGCGCGGCTCCGCACCATGTCGAAATCCTCCGCCCCCAGGCTGGAGACGATGTCGACGAAGTAGCGCACGTGTCGCGGCGCCAGCAGCCGACCCATCTCGTTGACGGGGTTGATCCGCCCCACGCTGGTTTCGTGGTGCACCATGGCCAGTGCCTTGATGCGAGGATCGCCGTCGAGCATCCCCTGCACCTGGTCGAGCACGATGGACTCGCCCCAGTCATAGCGCAGGTGGCTCATGGGAATGCCGAGACACTCGGCCATCTCGGCGATGCGCTCGCCGAACGCGCCGTTGGAGACCACCAGCAGCCGTTCCTGGTGGGAGGCGAACGTGGCCAGGGCCGCTTCGGTGGCCGCGGTGGCACCGCCGCCGATCACCAGCACGTCGTGCTCGGGCGCGCCGGCAACCCGGCGGAGCCGGGTGACCAGCCGGTCCAGCACGTCGACGAAGGCCCGGTCGCGGTGCGCCAGGTCGGTCTGGGCCAGCACCCGCTTCACCCGCGGCGAGCACTGGACCGGGCCGGGGCAGAGCAGGGTCAGTTCCCCATCCGCCTCGACCGTGCCGGGCGAGATCGCCCGGACCGTTTCGATCTCGGCCCGGCGCAGGCGTGTCACGGTGTCCAGCACGGCGTGTGATTTCATCACGCTCTCGTCTCGAAGGTGTGCGACTCTGACGCACGATATCAGCGGCCGCAACTGCTTTTCCCGCAATACGTTGGAGTTTTGCGTCGGGGCCGGTGATTCTACTCATGTCGGAGGAGCGCCACCCTTGCAGCAGGTTCCGCGCCGGGTGGAGGCGGTAGCGCAACCGCCCCGATGATCGTCGGCGGTCAAACCGGCAGAAGCCACCGGGCGCATTCGGTGAGCCAACCGCGCACCGTCCAGCGATCGTCCGGTGGCACGCCCCGGTGGCCGGCGAGCCGCTGCTGGAGGAACAGCTCGATCCTGCGGGCCCGCGCGTCCCAGGTCAGGTCTGCTGCGGTGGTGAACGCTCCGGCGGCAAGCCGTTCCGAACGGACCGGATCCGCCGCGAGGGCGCGCAAGGCCGCGATCGTGGCCCTGACGTCGCCGGCCGGAACCAGCGCGGCATTGATGCCGTCGCGGAGCAGTTCGGCGGTATCCGGCGCGTCGGGCGCGAGCAGTGGCCGGCCGGCTGCGAGGTAGAGGAAGAGTTTGATGGGTAGCACGGTGTTGCCGTGCCGTTCCAGCGGCTCGATGCTCGGGGGGATCACCAGCACGTCGGCGGCGTACAGCCAGGGCGCGAGATCCCGGAATCGCTGCCACGGGACGATGCGCACATTGCCGAGCGACCGCGCCTCCGCTTCCACCGGCCCCTCCCCCTCGGAGCCGACCAGTACGAAGCTGAGGTCGGGGGCGGCGCGGGCGGCGGCGAACAGGATGTCGAGCCCCTTCCGCGTGTTCAATCGCCCGGTATAGACCGCGGTGAACCGGGTCGGGTCGAGGCCCAGGCGGGCCCGGGCCTCCGCCCGCGAGATCCGGGGCTCCATCCGGGCGGGGTCCCATCCGTTGTGCGCCACCAGCAGGCGCTCCTCGGGTACGCCGAGCCGGCGATAACTGGCCAGGGTGTGCTGGGAGTGGAAGATCGCCCCGACTAGGTTCGGGTGCCGGAGGACGTGTCGCAGGAACGGCTGCAGCGGCGGGAGCTGGTCGCCCCAGGGACGAAAGTGCTCGTACACGACGCGCCGTCCGGCGCGGAGCAAGCTCCAGGTGGCCGGCAGGTTCCGGGTATAGAGCAGGTCGGCGGCGGCCGCCGCCGGATGCCGCGGGGAGCGGAGCGCGTGAGACCACTTCTCGAGTCCGCGAAGCCCGTGATACCGGCGGCGGAGCAGGTGGACCGCGACGTCACCCTGAACCTGGTAGTACTCGCGGATCGCGGCGGCGTCGCCCGGACCGGTGGCGGGACCGGGGATGAGCAGACCGAGGGCGTGCCCGCGCCGGGCCAGGGCGAACACGGTGTTAACCACCTGATCCGTGTCGGCGCCGGTGTCGGGAATCGGGGTGTCGTAGGTGTAGAGGATGCGCATGTGCCGGGCTGACGAAAGTAGAACACCGTCGTCGACCACGCCAACCACCGTCCGTCGGGAGCTCAGTGACTCGCCAGCCGATCGACGCGAAACACGAGCTCAAGCGCGGCCTCTGGTGGATGGGGGCGGCAACGCTGGCGATGCGGCTGCTGGACATCGGCGGCACGCTGGTGGTGCTGCAGCTGCTGGGAGCCAGCGAGATCGGCGTGGCCACGCTGGCGTGGAGCATCGCGGTCGCGCTGGAGGCGTTCAACGGGCTGGGAGTCGGCCAGGTAGTTGTGCGGCAGCACGACCTGACTCACCGCCAGCTCTCGGGCCTGTTCTGGTTCTCCACCCTGCTCGGCGTCGCCGCCGTGGCGGTCCTGGCTGCGCTCGCGCCGTTCGTGGCGCTGTTCTACGCCAACTGGCGGCTCTATCCCATGATCATCGCTGCCGGGAGCAAGCTGATCTTCTCCGGGGCGGCGCTGGTGCCTCTGCAGCTGCTCTCCCGCGATCTGCACTTCAAGACCGCGGGCGCGGCCCAGACGCTCGCCACGCTGGGCGAGTCGGTCACCAAGGTCGTACTGGTGGTTGCCGGTCTGGGCGCGTGGGGGCTGGTGCTCGCGAACGTCGCCCGGGGAGTCTATCTGATGCTGGCGCTGTGGTGGCTGGCGCCCTTCAAGCCCGCGCTGAGTATCGCGGATGCCTCGACCCGCCGCTCGGTCCGTTTCGGCATCCGGGTCGCCGCCGCGGGCATCTTCTACAATATCTACCGCAACATGGACTTCCTGCTCATCGGGCGGTTTCTGGGAACCGCGGCCGTGGGGATCTACCGGGTGGCGTGGGACCTGGGGATGACGCCGCTCGAGATGGTGTTCAACGTAGTGAACCGGGTGCAGTTTCCGATCTACGCCCGGCTGCAGGCGCTGGGGGAGGAGCTCAAACTGGCGGTGTACCGCAGTGCCCGCTCCCTGCTCCTGATCCTCGGGCCGATCGCCGCGCTGATCTGTTTCACCAGCCCCGACATCCTCGCGCTGGTCGGAGAAGGCCGGTGGTTGCCTGCCGTGCCGGTCGTGCAGGTGCTGGTGTGGGGAAGCCTGCTGCGCGGGATCGCCCAGCTGTTTCCGCAGCTCTACGTTGCCACCGGTCATCCCATGTTCGCCGTGTGGGACTCGCTGGTGACCGGCACGACGCTGGTGGCGGGATTCGCGCTGGCGCTGACACTTGCCTCCCCCGAGGCTGGCACCGTCTGGGTGGCCCGGGCCTGGTTGCTGAGCTACCCGGTGCCGTTGGCGCTGCACTTCGTCCTCGCCCGCCGCTGCGCTCCGATCACACCGGGTGGCATGGCGTCCGAACTGGCGCGGCCCGCGCTCGGCATCGTGCTGCTCTCGCTGGTACTGGCGGCGGGATCCACCCTCCGCGTGCCGCTCGGCTCCCCGGTGCTCTCGCTGGTGACTCTGGTACTGCTGGGTCTCGCCACCTACGCGCTCTACCTCCGGCAGGTCCTGCAGCTGCGGCCGGGGGACCTGCTCCCGGCCCGGGCTCCCAGGGCCTAGGCCACGGCGGCGGAGACTCGGTGCGCGTCGCGTTCGTGGTCGGGGGTTTTCCGGAGACTTCCGAGACCTTCATTCTCGATCAGATGACGGGCCTCATCGACCGAGGGCACGACGTCACGATCCTGGCGCGCCCGCCGGCCGACCCGGAGACCCAGCCACACGCCTCGGTGGAGGAGTACGGTCTCATGCGGCGGGTCCGGTACTGGGACAGTCCGCGGGGCAATCGCCGGCCTGTCCTTTCCCGGACCCTGTCGCTCCTGCGGAAGGCGCCGGGGCGAACGCTCGGCGACCTGGGACGCTGCCTGGGCGCGTTCGCGCCGCCGGAGAATCTGATCCGGATGTGGTCCCGGGCCACCATGGTGCGGACTGCCCCGATGCCGGACGTGATCCTCGCCCAGTTCGGCACCAACGCGGTGGTGGCCCAGCAGGTGCGGGACATCTGCCGCCTGGATGTGCCGCTCGTCGCCACCTTTCTCGGTTACGACCTGTCGAGCCTGCTGCGCGTGAAGCAGCCGGACTTCTACTCCCGGTTGTTCGCCCGGGGAGAGCTGATGCTGCCGTTGAGCGACTACTTCCGGCAACGGCTGATAACGCTCGGTTGCCCCCCCGGGAAGATCCGGGTTCAGCGGCTGGGGGTCGACACCGGCCGGTTCGCGTTCCGTGAACGGGCGGCGGCGCCGGGCGTCCCGGTGCGATGCGTGAGTGTAGCCCGACTGGTCGAGAAAAAGGGGCTCGAGACCGGCCTGCGCGCATTCGCGCTGCTGCAGCGGCAGGTGCCGGGCGCCACCTGGCAGATCGTTGGCGATGGTCCGCTGCGGGCCTCGCTGGAGGAGCGGCGCCGGGCGCTGGGCCTCACGGAGAGTGTCATACTGCTCGGCGCGATGCCCCGCGAGCGGGTGCGACGGGTGCTCGAGGAATCGCACCTGTTCCTCGCGCCGAGCGTGACGGCGGCCAACGGCGATCAGGAAGGCACGCCGGTGGCGATCATGGAGGCGATGGCGTGCGGCATGCCCGTGGTCTCGACCTGGCATTCCGGTATTCCCGAGCTGGTGCAGGACGGTGTCACCGGTCTGCTGGTGCCGGAGCGGGACCCGGAGGCACTCGCCCAGGCGCTCCGCCAGCTGGCGCTGGCGCCTGAACGGTGGCGGGATATGGGGCTCAAGGGCCGCGCCGTGGTGGAGCGGGACTACGACACCCGGGTGCTCGGCGACCGCCTGGCGGAGCTCCTGATGGACGTGGCAAGTCGAGTCCGATGAGCCGCCTGACCGAGATCGTCCGCTGGCTGGAAATCCGGCTCAACCGGCCGATCCTCCGGGAAGTGCCGGATCGCGCCTTTTGGTCGCTGTTCCAATCCGACGACGCGGCCCTCGACCAGCTTCCACCCTCGCTCCGGGCCGCGGGGGCCGACATCGATCTGCTGGTCGCCATCACGACATACAACCGCCCGGAGGCGTGCGAACGAATGCTGACCGCGCTGCCGCAGCTGGTGCGGAACGCCGGGCGCGGGCTCCGATGGCACGTGGTGGTGGTCAAGGATGCCGGCGGTGCCGAGTACGGCCCCGCCGTGCGGGACGCGCGGGCGCGACTGGGGAACCGCGTGACCTGGCTCGAGGCGGGCGCTCGCCTCGGCAAGCAGGGCTTCTGGAAGACCTACCAGACGCTCTTGCTGGCCGCGCGCGAGCTGCGGCCGCTCCACGCCTTGTTCCTGCAGGACGATCTGGAGTTCACTCCGACCCTGCTGCGAGACTGCTACGCCCGCTTCGGCGCGCTCGCCGTAGACGCCAGCCCCCGGGTCCTCTACCTGCTCGCGGCAGACGATGACGAGGCCGAGGGCCGCTGGATCCGCTTTCGCCGCCGGGGCGCGATTCCCGGAGTACGGCTTACCCAATGGTTCGATTTGTCGGCGTTCTTCACCAATCGGGCCGTGCTCGAGCTGCTCCACTATCGCGTGTTTCCCGTGCCTGCGGGGCGTTGGAAGAAGCGCCCCTATTCGAGCGGCGTCGGCGAACAGTTCACCCGCCGCCTGTTCGGTCGCGCGAACATCTACCAGGCCACCCCCTCCCTGGTGTTTCACGGCGCCTACACCACCGAGATGAACCCCGAAGCCCGCGCGGTTCGGCACCTCGACAACCGCGGGCCGAAGGAGTCCCCTGGCTAGGGTGCCGCGGGCTTCCGTGCCACGGCGCAGTATCCCAGTGGAAACGCGCCCCGGGTCCTCTGCCGCCACCGGGCATGGAAGCGGGTCCGGGAGAACCAGCGCGCGCCGGCCAGGAAGGCCCGGCAGATGGGCGGGCTGGCGGCCAGCCCCTTGTTGGCGAGATCCATGAGCACGTCGGGATAGCCACCGTACGGCTCGATCTCGACCATCGCCAGGCCAGCCTGCCCGCACAGCCGCGCGAGCGCGAACTCGGTGTAGCGATAGTAGTCGTGCGGCGCCTCGTGTACTCGATAGAGAAACGGCACCAGCAGGATCAGCTTGCCGTCCGGCGAGAGCACCCGGGCGATCTCCTTGATCAGGCGAGCGGGCTCCGCAACGTGCTCCAGTACGTCTGCCAGCAGCACCGTTTCGAAGCGTTCGGCCTCGAAGGGCAGCGGCTGGTTGAGATCGACTTCCTGATCGACGTGGGTTTGTCCGTGCTCGCTCGCTTCCCAGTCGATGCAGGTCGCGTCGGTTACCCGCTCGCGATAGATGCCGTAGTAGGGGACGTCACCGCAACCGCAGTCCAGCAGCCGTCCGCGAGCATGGGCGTGAATCACCCGCTCGTACGGGCCGGCCATCTGATCGACGGCGAAGAGCGAACCCAGGCTCACGTACGCGGGGTTCGCCTGGTACATCTTGCGCTTCGGGTTCCAGATCATCTTGCTCGGCCGCCACGACTCGGAGTTTCTCATCCCTGCCTCGTGGCCGTAAAGCCGATCTGGGCGAGGAGCCCGGTCATCCCGGCGCCTGGTAGCCGGCCCGGACCTCGTCGTAACGCTGTTCCAGCGCGCGGACGCACGCCCGGTTGTCGTACTCCCGGGCCATCTTGGCGCGGGCGGCATGACCCAGCCGATCCCGGAGGCTGGGGTCGCGCGCCAGTTGCCGGAGCCGATTCGCCATGGCGGCGACGTCGCGCTCCGGCACGAGGAAACCGGTCTCGCCGTCGTCGATGATTTCCGGGATGCCGCCGTGTCGGGTGCCGATCGGCACGGTTTCGCACGCGCTCGCCTCCTTCACGACGATGAGGCCGGATTCCCGGTTTCCCCACCGGTCTACCATGCTCGGTGCCAGCAGCACATGGCTAGCGGCCAGTTGCCGGGCGACCTCGTCGGGCGGCAGCTGGCCGGCAAACGTGACCCGGTCGGCTACCCCGAGCGTGGCAGCGAGCCGGCGGAGGTCTGACTCCTGCCGGCCCTGTCCCACGATCGTCAGGCGGAGCGTCGGGATGTCGCGGGCCACCTCGGCGAAGGCCGCCACCCCGAACTCGAAGCCCTTCTTCTCCACCAGCCGGCCGATCATCACTGCCCGGAACTCTCCCGGGGGCCGGGTCCCGGGGCGGAACCGCTCGAGATCGATGCCGAGCCGGTGGACGCGGAGCCGATCGGGCGGGACACCACGGGCACGGAGCATGGTCTCAAGTTCGGTCGAGGCGCAGAGACCGAGCGTCATCTGCCGCAGGATGCGGGGTGCATGCAATCTGTAACGCAGATACTGGGGCAGCCATCGCGCCGGGCTCGAGAGGAACGCCACGTCGTAGCCGTGGAACGTCACCACCAGAGGGAGCCGGTGGCGCCGGGCGAAGGGTCGGGCGTACACGGCGCCCGGCCCGAAATGGGCGTGGACCAGGGCGAAGCGCCGCTGGCGAAAGCGCGCGTCGAAGCCGGCATCACGTCCGGTCACGCCGTACAGGGCGCCGCCAACGTGGACGGGCGCGAATGGAAAGCGCTCCGCCAGCAGGCGGCGCCGGCAGAACACCTCGACCGTGTAGCGCTGGTGATTGCAGATCTCCTCGTAGACAAACGTCTGCGAGTACGGCAGGAAATCGGTGTTGAACAGGGCCACTGCGGGGTCCACGGCGGGAAGGTAGTCTCACACCACGGCACCCGCCACGCCCCTACGCCGTTCGCGAGAGCCGGTTTATGATTCCAGCCCACCCGCATCCCGCCGGAGCATGCCCTGACGCTTCGTTCGCTTGCGGCTCTCTTTGCGCTCGCCGTGCCACCGGCGCTGGCGGCGCAGGACAGCCTCCCCCCGGTCGACAGTATCCACCTCGAGCTCCCCATCGACAGCACGGCGCCAGTCGTGAGCGTCGAGCGGGAGGTCGACTCGGCCGGCCGGCCCATCATCCAGTATGTCGAGGTCCGGCGGTCGGACATCTTCGACACGGCGGAGGCGAAGAGCTGGCTTCCCCGGGTGGTCAACGGCCTGCACGTCATGACCCTGCCCAGCATCGTGAGGCGGGAGTTGCTGCTCAAGTCGGGCGACCCGTACGATTCCGCCCGGGTGGCCGAAACGGCCCGGAACCTGAGAACGCTGGGCATCTTCCGCAAAGTAGAGATCGACAGCGTCACCACCGACACCGGGTTCGTGCTCAAGATCTTCGTGCAGGACGGCTGGTCCACGCAGGCGGACGTCCGGTTTCGGAGCGCCGGAAACCAGACCGACTATCAGCTCGCGCTGATCGAGCGGAACCTCGTCGGGACGGCGACCCGGTTCGCGATCCGCTACCGCCGCACGCCTGACAGGTCGCTGGTCAACTTCCAGTTCCTGCAACCCCGGCTGTTGGCGCGAACGGTGTCGCTCGGTTTGCGCTATGAGTCGCGGTCCGACGGCAAACGGTCCCAGGTGGCCGTCGAGCGACCGTTCTTCGCGCTGTCGGACAAGGCGGGTATCCAGACCCAATTCGACTATCGCAACGAACGCGTCATCCAGTTCCGAAACGGGGTCGGCGACCCCAGCGATTCGCTCCGCCGGCAGTTCGCCATGGGCAGGGTGATCGCGGCCAAGGCGATTCAGGCCAGCAGCCGCGGTTATGTGCGTATCGGCCTGAGCGGCCAGATCCGGCGGGAGGACTATACCGTCTGGCCAGCCCGATCGACGGCCAAGTCGGTCACCGGATTCCTCGGGCCGTTCATCGAGTGGCGCCGGGCGAACTTCGTGGTCACCCGGGGGTTCTCCCGCCAGGGGCGGGACGAGGACGTGGACCTCAGCAACCTGGCCCGGCTCGAGGTGCTCGCGGCCCCGTCGCTCTTCGGGTACGACCGCAGCGGGGTGGGACTGGTGGGTCAGGTGCGGGTGGGCACCAGGCTGCCGCGGGGTTTCGCCTGGATCGACGCCAAGGCCAACGGGCTCTACAACTCGGGCGGTCTCGACTCGGGTTCGGTCGCTTTCGGCGGGACGGTCGTCATCGCGCCGATGCGGCGTCATCTACTGGTCGGCCATGCGGACATCGGCTGGATCAAGAATCCGCTCCCCTCCAGCGAATTCGATCTCGGATTCTCGGTTGGGCCGCGCGCCTTTCCCATCCATGCCTTCACGGGAAACCGGACCTACTTCACCACGGCGGAGTACCGGTACAATCTCGCCGAGGACCTGTTCAAGGCCCTCGACCTGGGACTCGCGACCTTCGTGGATCACGGCGGGGCGTGGTACGGCAACCAGCCCCGTCGCACCGGCACCGACATCGGCCTCGGCCTGCGACTCTCGGCGTCACGCGCCGCCGACGCCAACACCACCCGGCTCGATCTTGCCTACCGGTTCAAGAACGATCAGGAAAAGGCGGGGTGGGTGTTTGTCATCGCTTCGGGCCTGGTGTTCTCGAGCAACCCGCGCTGACCGCAGCCGCCGTGCAGCCGGCCGCCTTGGCGACAACGCGCGCGCGACTCTACATTTCCCGCCATGTCCACTCCTGAACCGCCGGCCGCCGATCCGATCGCCGCGCCCCGCCACCGGCGGTGGCGCCTGCTGCTGGCTGCCGTGCTGATCATGCCGATCCTGCTGTTTGCGCTGTACACCTGGGTGGCACTCCACTGGGACTACTCCAACGGCTGGCGGAGCGGGCTGCTGCAGAAGTTTTCCGAGAAGGGCTGGATCTGCAAAACCTACGAGGGTGAACTGTGGCAGTCGGTGGTGGAGCGGGTAGCGCCGAATATCTGGCTGTTCACGGTCCGGGAGCAGCGCGTCGCCCGACAGCTCGACACCCTGGTGGGGAGGACGATCCGCCTCCATTACACCGAGCACCGCGGTGTTCCGAGCAGTTGCTTCGGCGATACGCCGTACTTTGTCGATAGCGTGACGGTAGCGGAATGAATTCAATGGCGGAATGAAGCCAATGGCGGAATAATCGAATGGCGGAATGGACGAATGGGGGGAGGCGTAACTTCCGCCATTCCGCCATTCGATCATTCCGCCATTGAACTCATTCCCCCATTCCCTCTTTCTTTCCCGCTCACCCCGGCCCGATCTCCTCGACCAGCATCACCACCAGCTTGCCCCGCAGCTCCAGTTCGCCTCGCAGGCTGACCGTCCCGCCGACATGATGTTTGAACCACTCTCCGGCCGGCGCTCCGTGGCGATCGAGCAGCAGGACCTGGGGTGAAGGCACAGTAGGGTCATCGACGATGATCAGGGGCGGAATGCCGCCGCTGAGGCACCGGGTGGCGCAGCCCCGGTGGACGGTTCCGTGCGCCGGCCTCATGACGCCCAGCCAGCACTTGCTGTCCAGTATCTCACCCCGGATGGTGCGGTAGCCGAGTGCGATCGGCGCCGCCGGCGGACCGGGGGCCGGGGCGTCGCTGGTCACGAAGTCCGCGCTGAAGAGCTCCAGCATCATGCTCCCCTCGCGGTTGACGATCGTTCCCCGCGTCCGGACATGTT
Organism: uncultured Gemmatimonadales bacterium; assembly: GCA_963709905.1. GTDB lineage: Bacteria > Gemmatimonadota > Gemmatimonadetes > Gemmatimonadales > GWC2-71-9 > JADJOM01. Next base: position 393,211 of record CAVPYI010000001.1, on the reverse strand, counting down.
CGCCGTCGTGCCCCTCGACCAGCCCTTGGGCGCCGTGCTTCCCGGGACTTACCAGCAGATACCGTGAGTAGGCCGCATCGCGGTCGGTGAGCCCGGGTCGGGCCACCAGCAGCATGGGGTAGGGCTGAGCGATCAGGGTGCCGCTGAACTCGCGCAGTGCTCCGTACTCGAACAGGCCGTGGCCCATCGGGTCCTGGCTCGCTCCCAGGGAAGCCGCTACGACGGCCACGGCAGCCAGGATGACGGTGGTCGCCTGCCGGGTGAACCGGGCATATCGCGCCGGCGCCGCGGGATGATAGCCGACGTAGAAACCCTGCTCGCGCACCGTTTCCGGCAACGTCGCCGTGCCGGGCTCGACCAGGGCGGGTTCGACCCGGGTTCCGGGAGGGTTGGGCCGGGGGTCGACCAGCACCTGACCCTGCTCGACCCGCACATTGAAGGTCGGGATCCGCTCCGTGAACGGCTCCGGCGACGTGCCGGTGTCGGGCCGGTACTGGTAGCCGTGCCACGGGCAGGTGATGCAGCCGTCCACGATCCGGCCTTCGGCGAGCGGTCCGTTCTGATGCTGGCAGGCGTTGGTCACGCACGACACCTTGCCATCGTACCGGAACACCGCCACCCGTTCGCGACCGACGACGGCCAGCTTCCCCCGTCCTTCGCCGATCTCGTCCACCCGGCACACCCGCACCCATGGGGCTCCCTCGACCGCGGGCGCCCGATCACGCGCCCGCTCGCGCCAGGCCGCGACGACGTGCAGCGCCAGCACGGCCGCCATCCCGGCGCCTAACAGAATTGCGGGGACCGGACTCGACTCGGCCTGCAGCGTGCCCAGCGCCACGTGCAACACCAGCAGGCCGTACGCCAGGTAGACCAGCATGTGCAGCGCCTTCCACGCCGGGGCCGGCAGGAGGGCCAGCCAGAAGTCGTGACTGGTCGCCGCCATCAGGAAGAGGATGACCAGCGCGGCCAGGCCCAGCAGCTCGAACGGGAACCGCGAAGTGGTCTTCCAGTCCGCCGCGGCGGTGAGCAGGCTGACGAACGGGTTGGTATCGCCCAGGGCGTGGAACTGCACCAGCGAGAACCCGGCGTGCCCGAGTGCCAGCAGGAACATCATCACGCCCAGGTGACGGCGGTTGTAGAGCAGAGGGGTGAAGCGCTGATCCAGGCGCGCCAGCGGCCCGATGGCCAGAATCAGGTGCAGCAGGACGAATGACCCGGTGCCGAGGCCCCTAATCAGCGCGGTCTCCAGGGTTGCCTCGGGCCGGGCCAGGAAGGTGACACCGACGAACAGCGTGAGATACAGCACCACCCCGCCGACCAGAAGGCCGTCGTAAATGAACTTCTGGCGGTTCCAGTTGACCGCCCGGTAGAACGAGCTCATGGCCGGTCCGAAAGCCGCACGCTGGCCAGCACCCGGTTCCACCCCTGGCTGTACAGCACCAGGACGCCACCAACAGCCCCGTCAGCGAACGGCAGCACCTGAACCCGGCTGCCTCGGAGCGCGCCCAGCAGCACCGCTCCGGGTGGCAGCGACCCTCCGTCGCCTGCGGCCGGTGCCAGGTAGGCCAGCAGGTCGGGAATCGCGGGATCGCGGGATGGGATCACCTGAAGCGCTCTGGGGACCGAGTCGCCAGGGAGTGCCAGGAGCCTGCCTTCGATGCGGGGCTCGACGAGCAGGGAGAACGCCGGCCCCACCGGCTCGAGACCGGTGCCGTCGGCAGCAGCCGACTCCAGCGGCTCCCGGGCGACGGGACGGGCGGCGAGCACCGCCAGGAAAACGATGGGCAGTATGACCGCCAGCGCAGTGGTGACCACCCGGTGACGATCCCGGAGCGACCGGATCATCGTGGTCTCCCGAGGAACGGGTTCCCCGCCGGGGGTGGCGATTCACCGCCCCGGAGGAGGCGCGCCAGGAGGATCGGCCAGAGCGCCGTGGCGCCGGGGATGATCAGCAGGCGAAAGCCCCGGGTCCCGTGCGTGGCGACCGGGTCGAGGCGCCCCACCCATCGGTATGCGAAGGGCAGCGCGAAGAGAACGCCGATGGCCAGGTAGGCGCCCGCCAGTCGGACGAGCCACGTGGCGAGGGTGAGCGAGAGCATGGGTCCGTAGGTGAACGGCCCGGAGCCCGGAAAGGTTCCGCCGACCGGATGGTAAGTGAGCCAAGGATGTGCGATGAGGTCCTCCGGGAGCAAGCCTCGCCTTCCTTCCAGGCGACCGCTGGGCTAGGTTTTCCTCCACCGGCGCCGTAGCCAAGTGGTAAGGCAGAGGTCTGCAAAACCTCCATCACCGGTTCGACTCCGGTCGGCGCCTCTCGGGCGCAACAGACCCGCGCAACACCCATCCGGCCACCCATTCTGGGTGGTCGTTTGCATGTTGCGGCGACCCTGTGACCTGGGACACCTGCAACAAGCGTCCTCACGTCCTACCATAGTCCTCCCCGCCGGACTCCCCGGCGCCCCCTAAAAACTGATCGGTCGACATCATCGCGCGCCGCGAGGAGCACCACCCATGGGCAATTTTCTCAGCAACCTCCGCCGGAGCGCGTCCTCCGAGGAACTTGCGGAGCTGCAGCGACTTGTCGCGCGGCTCGATACCCAGCACTCGAGCCTTGAGCAGCTGGTACAGCACGCCGACCGGTCCATCGGCCAGCTGCAACGACTTGGAACACTGGGCGAGCGGGTCAGCGCCCTCGAGCGCCAGCTGGCAGGGGTGGAGCAGATCGCCGCTCGGGTCGGTGCCGCCGAGAGCCAGCTCACCGGTCTCACCGGGAATCATCGTCGCCTGGACAACGACCTGGCCGAGACGGCCACCCACATCGAGCGCGCCCGGATCCAGGCCGACGCGGTGCTGGAGACCGTATCGGCTGCCCAGAAACTGAAAGACGAACTCGGCGATTTCGTGGCGATCCAGGGCCCGTTTCGTCAGCTCCGGGGGGAGATGGAGACCCTCCAGGCGCAGGGCGAATCGTTCCGCGGCGAGTTGTCGCGGATGCGCGAACAGCACGAGAAGACCCAGGGCAACTACAAGGCGGCCGCCGCCCGCATCGAGGCGTTCGACTCCGACTGGCAGCGCATCGCGCGCTCGCTCACCGAAGCCGAACATCGGATCGCCGGCCTGGAACAGTTGCTGGGCGACATGGCACCGGTGGCCGAGTCGGTGGCCCACACCCGGCGCCAGCTGGCTTCCGCCAGGGCGACGGCCGAGCAGCTGGGCCTGAAGGTGGCGCTCCTCGACCAGCAGCGTGACGTCGTCGATCGGGCGACCGGCAAGCTGGAGCACCTCACCGCGTTGATGCAGCGGGCCGACGCCGGGCTGGACCGCCAGGCCGAGACGGTGCGGATGTTGACCGAACTGCGCGCCCAGATCGATACCCTGCACGACGGGCACCGGGGACTCCAGGACCGGACCCGGACGGCGCAGGACAGGCTGGAACGGGTCGAATTGGGGCAGGCGACCGCCGACCGTGCCATGGGACAGCTGCGGGAAGGACTCGACCAGAACGCCGAGCGGCTGGCGCTCGACAGCCGGAGCCTCGAAGGCGTCGGTCAGCGGCTGGCGGACCTCCGGCGCAGCCTGTCAGAGTGGGAAGAGCGCTTCCACAACCTTGCCGCTGCCGGTGAGGCCATCGGCACCTCCGCCGCGAAGGCCGATGCGCTGTCGGCGAATGTGGCCGATGTGGCGTCGCGACTCCATCAGATGAACGAGTTGAGCCACCGGGCGCGCGCCGGCCTGAGCGATCTCGAACGACTCGAGGAGAACATCGCCGGTCTGTCCGAACGCACGTGCCGGCTGGAAGAGACCCGACCGGTGGTGGAGCGGACAGTGCGCGATCTGCAGTCGCTGACGGCAACCGGCGAGGCCATTCGGGACGCGCTGGAACAGCTCCGCAACGCCCGGCAGGAGCTCACCGAGACCCGCGGAACGGTCGAGGGAACCCGCAAGTGGCTGGGCGATGCCGAGCGGCACATGACCATGCTCCAGGGCGACGTCGCCGGACTGGATCGCACGCGCGGCATCCTGGACGCGCTCCGGCAGGAGGTCGATCAGCTCACCGCTCAGATCGGCGTCGTCGAGGCCCGGAAAGCGCTGGTCGAGGACGTCCAGCGCCGGCTTTCCGACGCAGCCCAGCTCGGCGCCTCCATCGAAGACCGGGCTCGCGGCCTGGCGGAGCGCATCGGCGCAGCCGAGGGCCAGCTGGAGACCATGGGACCGCGGCTCGAGGAAGTTGGCCGGACCGCCAACCAGCTGGTCACGCTGGGGGCGGATTTGCGAGAAATGGAGCAGCGCGTGCGGAGCGTGCAGGGGTCGGTCGGCGGTCTCGAGGAACGGGCCAAGAGCCTTGAAACCGTAGCCGACCGGATGCACGACCTGGCCCGCGAGGTCGACCAGCGCCAGCACGCGATCGCCCGGGCCACGGAACACCTCGACCGGGCGACCATCCTCCGCCAGGAGGCCGCCGAGGCGGCGGAGGCGCTGGCCGAACGGGCCCGGGCGATGGAGGGCTCGCTGGAGCAGACCGGGGGGCGTCTGGTCGAGTGCCAGGAACTGTCGCGGGAGCTCGAATCGCGGATCGGCTCCCTCACCGCGCTGCAGGACCGGATCAACGGGTTCGAGGCGAAAATGGCGGAGTGGCGCGGAGCCGAACAGCAGCTGGCTCAGGCGCTCGACCTGGCCAACACCCGTCACGCGGCGATTGCCAACCTCCAGGGGGAGATCCGGGGCCTGTACGAAATCGCCGAACGTACCCAGGCCGATGCGCGCTCGGTGGCGGAGGCCCACCCGCAGATCGCCCGGACCCGGGCCGAACTGGAGGCGCTGTTGGCCCGCCTGGGTGATGCCGACGGAGTGATGCAGACACTCGAGGACCGGCGGCGCCAGCTCGACCGCACCGAGGAGCGGCTGGCCCATGCGGACACCCTGATGGCGGACGTGCGAGTGGCGCTCGAGACCCTGCTCGCGCAGAAGGCCCAGGTGGATCATTTCATCGAGAAGGCAACGACACTCTCCCTCGATGCGCGGCGGGTGGAGGGACTGATCGAAACCCTGCGAGAGGAGCGGCGGATCACCGACCGCATCCAGGGTGCCCTGGCGGATCTCCGCCGCCAGGAGGAAGTGTCGCTCGGGGTCGACGCCGCCACCGCCTGACCCTGCGCTTCCCGATCCGGAGGGTGACGGCCGGTGTTACCGGCCGTCACCCTCCGGTTGGCTTTTCAGGGACTTTCCTCGAACTGCTCGCCCGGGTCCGTCGGACGAGGATTGTCTTCGTTCCACCCTGCGCAACTGCCCGCATTTCAGTCCCCGGTTACGGTTTCGTAACCTCCGCCCACACGGCCCGATGAGCCCTGCTTGACAAAGTTGTCTTCGGACCGTAACTCCGCTTTCCGCAGCACCAATCTGTCTCCTCACAATCAGCAGCACCAACGCGCGGCAACGGAGGGCCTATGAGGGCTCGGCTGGTATGGCTGGCTTTGGTCTGCCTGTTCTCTGGCGTCGGCGCGTCGCTGACCGCCCAGACCCGGGCAATCGCCGGCACAGTGACTGACTCGACCACCGGAGCGCCGATCCCCGGAGCGGCCGTTTCCGTGGTCGGCACAAGGCTCGGGGTCAATTCCAGGGACAACGGTTCGTTCGTCATTCCCAACGCGCCCGACGAACCGGTCCGGCTGCTGTTCCGGGCCATCGGCTACCGGCGGATCGAGATCACGGTCAGCGTCGATGAACCGACGGTCGACGTGGCGCTGGCGCGGGACCCCTTCAAGCTGGAGGAGCTGGTGGTGACCGGGCAGTCGACCGGGATCGCCAAACAGAACCTGCCCAACGCGGTCTCGGTGGTGACCTCCGACGAACTCCAGCGGGCGCCGGTCCAGACGCTCGAAGCCGCGCTTCAGGGCAAGGTCGCCGGAGCCTACATCCAGGAGAACAGCGGTGCCCCGGGTGGTGGCGTGCAGGTGCAGCTGCGCGGCATCTCGACGATCAACGGGGCGGTGGATCCGCTGTTCGTCGTGGATGGGATCGTGATCAGCAACGCCGCCATCCCCAACGGCCAGAATGCCGTCACCGCGGCCGCGGCCGGCGGCAACGCCTCGAACCAGGACAACCCCGTCAACCGGATCGCCGATCTGAATCCCTCCGACATCGAGCGGATCGAGATCCTGAAGGGTGGTTCGGCGGCATCCATCTACGGGTCGAAGGCCACCAACGGCGTGGTGATCATCACGACCAAGCGGGGATCAGCGGGTCGGCCGCAGTTCAATCTGACCCAGCGGTTCGGGATGTTCTCGGTGGCCAAGAAGCTCGGGCAGCGGGTCTTCCGGGACAGCGCCGACGCCGCCAGCGTCTACAGCCCGGCACTGGTGGGCCAGTACTTCGTGCCCGGCCAGCGGGTCGACTGGGAAGAGCTGCTGTACGGGCGCAACGCGCTCTCCACGGAGACCCAGCTCGGCGTCACCGGGGGTAGCGACCAGACCAAGTACTACCTGAGCGGGGTGATCAAGAACGACGAAGGGATCGGGATCAACACCGACTACGCGAAGCAGGGCGTCCGAGCCAATCTCGATCAGGTGCTGGGCTCGCGGTTCAACGTGACGGTTAACACCAACGTCGTGCATTCCCGCTCCAACCGCGGGTTGTCCAACAACGATAACAGCGGTACATCCCCGGGCCTGGTGCTGCCGTTCACGCCCAGTTTCTTCGATCCGCGCGCGGTCAGCGGTGTCTTCCCCGCCAACCCGTTCGAGCGCAGCAACCCGCTCCAGACCTTCACCCTGCTCAAGAACGAGGAAGATGTCTGGCGAGCGCTGGGCACGGTGACCACGCGGTTCAACGCGGTCAGCAACGATCGGCACGGGCTCGATTTCGCCGTGATCGGCGGAGCCGACTACTTCAGCCAGCGGAACAATTTTCTGTCTCCTCCCGAGCTGCAGTTCGAACCCAACGACGGCCAGGCCGGCACGGTGATTCTGGGGAAGGCCTCGAACCTGAACCTGAACCTGACGGTGAACGGACTGCACCGGTACACGCCGGCCTCCCAGAAGTTCCGGGCGACCACTTCGTTTGGCGTGCAGTACGAGGATCGTGAGCTCAACAGCACCAGTGTACTCGGTCGGAGCCTGCTCACCGGGCAATCCAGCCCGGATCAGGCGACCAGCCGCGACATCTCCCAGGACATCAACAAGACCCGGGATCTCGGGATCTACGCGCAGGAGGAAGTCCTGCTGGCCCAGGAGCGACTGCTGCTGACCGTGGGCGTCCGGGCCGACCGCTCGAGCAACAATGGCGATCCCGGCAAGTACTACTACTTCCCGAAGGGCGCTGCCTCGTACCGGTTTCTCGACGCGCTCGGGCCCGGCAACGAGGTGAAGGTCCGGGCGGCGTACGGGGAGACCGGCAACCAGCCGACCTTCGGAGCCAAGTTCACGCCCGACACCAGCGGAGTCATCGACGGGAAATTCGGCGTGGTGGTCGGCCAGCGGGCCGGTGATCCCAATATCCGGCCGGAACGGCAGAAGGAGATCGAGGCCGGAGTCGACGCCCAGCTGTTCCGCAGCCGGGCATCGCTGTCCGTTACGGTATACCAGCGCCGGATCACGGACCTGCTGCTGGAGCAGACCCTGGCGCCGTCCAGCGGCCAAGTGAGCCGGATCTTCAATTCGGGCGCCGTCCTGCGGAACCAGGGGCTCGAGATCGGGCTCCAGGTGGTGCCGGTGCAGACCCGGAAGGTGTACTGGGTTTTCGGGACGACCTTCGCGATGAACCGGAGCAAGATCACCAAGAATCCGCTGCCGCCGTTCCAGGTAGGTGGCTTTGGAACCAACCTCGGCGTGTTCCAGATCGAGAGAGGGAAATCGGCCACCCAGATCATCGGCCTCATCAACGACGGTACCGCGCAGGGCGTAATCGGCGACGCCTATCCCGATTTCCAGATGGGCTTCTCCAACGACGTGGAGATCGGCCGGTTCCGGGTGGGAATGCTGTGGGACTGGAAGAAGGGTGGCGACGTCATCAACCTGACGAGGCTGCTCTTCGACGCCGGGCAGAACAGCCCGGACAAGGCAGATGGCGGGCTGGCCCGGCTCCTGAACTGGGCCGCCGGGAACACGGGGCAGTACCTGGAGGACGCCTCCTATCTCAAACTCCGGGAGCTGTCCTTCTCCTACGACCTTCCCCAGAGCCTGGTTGGCACGATGTTCGGCTCCAGTGCCCGGCATGCCCGACTGACGCTGGCGGGCCGGAACCTCATTCGGATCACGAACTACGAAGGCTACGATCCCGAGGTGAGCAACTTCGGCAACCAGGCGATCGTCCGGAACATCGACGTGGCCCCGTTCCCGCCCAGCCGCAGCTGGTTCCTCTCGATCGACGTGGGGTTCTGACCATGACGACTCGACACTTTTCCGCCGCCGCCAGCCTGGTGTTCGTGCTGGCCAGCTGCGACTTCAACATCCAGAATCCGAACAGCCCCGATCCGATCGGGTCGAATCCGTCCCGGCCCCAGGTCGCAGCGGCGGCCACCGGCCTCCTGATCGGTTCGCGGGGGTACATGGCCGACTTCATCCTCGACATCGGCATCGTGGGTCGCGAAGCCTATCGGTTCGACGGCTCCGATCCGCGCTTTACCACCGAGTTGCTCGGCCAGGATGGCGCCGTGCTCGACGCCGGCTCCGGCGCCTTCGGCGGTGACCACTGGTCCGAGATGTACCGCAACATCCGCAGTGCCAACGCCCTGCTCGCGGTGATCGGCACGGCCCAGGCGCTGACCGTCGAGGAGCAGGAAGCGGTGCGGGGCTTCGCCCACACCTTGCAGGCGCTGGACTTGCTGTTCGTCCTCAACGCCAGGACCCAGGACTCGATCCCGATCGACCTGAGCACGGATCCAACGGCGCCTCCGGCACCGTTCGCGACCCGGGTGCAGGCCTTCGCCCGGGTCGAGGCGCTGCTGGACCAGGCCGTGACCGAGCTGCAGAACGGGGGAGCGAGCTTCCCCTTCGGGCTCAGCAGCGGCTACACCGGCTTCTCGACGCCGACCTCGTTCATCCGGTTCAACCGGGCCATCAAGGCGCGAGTGGATGCGTATCAGGGAGACTGGGGCGAGGTGCTCACCGACCTCACCGGGTCGTTCATCGACGACGCTCAATCGCTCGACCTGGGGGTCTACCACACCTACAGCACCGGGGCCGGCGACATCAACAACACGATCCACCAGAGCGTCGTGGAGAACTACGCTCATCCGCAGCTGCAGGACAGCGCGCAGCTTCAGCTCGGCGGCGCGCGCGATGACCGATTCGTACGGAAGACTTTCCCCCGGCCGTCCAACACCACCGGCGGCCTTACGTCGGCGGTGGGACTGCGGCGGTTCGAGGGTCCGGGCTCGTCCATTCCCATCATCCGGAACGAGGAACTCATCCTGCTCCGGGCCGAGGCCAACATCAACCTGAATCAGCTGGGCCCGGCGCTCGCCGATGTGAACACCGTGCGGGTGAATTCGGGGCTGCTGCCGCCCCAGGCCCCCTTCGCTGATCAGGCAGCGGCGACCAACGCGCTGCTGTATGAGCGCCGGTACTCGCTGCTGTTCGAAGGGGGGCACCGCTGGCTCGACATGCGCCGCTACAACCGGCTGAACCAGCTTCCGATCGACCGGCCCGGAGACCTGATCTTCAGCACCTTCCCGGTGCCCACCGACGAGGTGCTGGCGAGGCAGTAGGACACCCAGGCAGATCGCGGTAAGAGGTGAGAAGTGAGAAGTAAGAAGTGAGAAGTAAGAAGTGAGAAGTGAGAAGTGAGAGACGAGAACATGGCAGCGAGAAGCAGTCATCGCCGCTCGGTCACTTCTCACTTCTCACTTCTCACTTCAAACGTCTCACGTCTCACGTCTCACTTCTCACTTCTTACCGCTTGCCTGCACTCGCTCCTTCCGGCTGGATCACCGCGCCGTCGTTCCGCTGAACAGGCCGTGTCGCACCCGCACGGCTTTGGCGGTCGCGTCGGGGTCCACCGTGATCCGGGGGTTGGTCAGCACCACCAGCCGGACCTTGGCCGGAAGGTTCAGCTCCTGTTCCCCGCGTCGGACCACGATGGCGAACTCGGCGTCGGCCTGGTTTCCGTACTGTGCCCGAAATCGGTCGAACAGTTCCGGGCCAGTGGCTGGGATGTCGCCCAGCCTGAGAATGATGTCACCGGCTTCCACCCCGGCCTCCGCCGCGGCCCCGCCCGGGACCACATCGAGGACATGGGCGCCGGCGGAGTCGACGTTGGTATTGAGGCCGAGCCGGGGCAGACGGACGCTATCGACGGCGAGCCGCAATCCGGCGAGCGGCAGGATGCTGTCCCATGGGAATGGCTCGCGCCCGTCGACGAAGCGGCTGTTGAAGTCGTCGAACTTCCGCCCCCCGGCCGCTCGACTCACCGCCCCCCACCAGTCGGCCATCCCGAAACCCCGGGCCCGCTTGTAGGTGGTGCGATAGACCTCGCCCATCACGTCGTCGAGCGATCGGTGATTGTCGCTGGCGTCGCGAATGAGGATGTCGAGCATGAACCCGACGAGGGACCCCTTGGGGTAGTAGAGATATCCCGAGCCGTCGACTGGATGGATCCAGGTGGAAAGCGAAGCGTCCTCGAGCGCCGTCGGTGGGGTCTCGTCCACGTTGACGATCTTGCCCGTCGTGAGTCCAAAGAAGCCCGCCGAATCGATCACCCCGGCCCGGAGCTGGGTCAGGTCGGCGTAGTAATCGGTGATGCCCTCGCTCACCCAGAGCCAGACGGTGGGCTGAGGGACGTCGTAGCGGTAGGGCACCATCTCGGCGGGGCGGAGCCGCTTCACATTGAAGGCGTGGAACATCTCGTGCGCGGTGATCGAACCCAGCCAATCCTGGCCGATGGCCGCCGGGGTGTAGATGCCGATGTGCGAATTCTGGTGTTCCAGCGCGGACCCGCCGCCGAACGATTCGGGAAACACCAGCATGGTGGTGTAGCTCTCGTACGGCGTCTCGCCGAACACCGTGATCTGCGGCGCGAACAGCTTCTTGTATTCCTCCCAGAACGCGGTCCGCGGACCGCCCGACAGTCGGCCGGCCGGATACGAGGCCAGGCGGGCGTTGATGTTCCCGACCCTGGCGCTGTCGTAGTCGAACTTGCCCACGAAGAACGGCATGTCGACCAGGTCGTGGTAGTTACGCGCCGTATAGCCGGCCCGGGAGCTGCCGGTCATCCCGGTGGCGACCTTCCAGTCCTTCTCGGTGTTGATGCGCACGGTCGCGGCAAACTCGAGATCCCGGCCCTCGGGGTACAACAGGATGTTGGTTCCGTTGAAGAACGCGAAGTCGGGCTGGCTCCACGCCATCGCGTTGTCCAGCGTGTCGGCCCGGAAATCGAAGCTGACGGTCACCTTCTTGGCACCCGCCGGCCGGATGCGCCAGGTGTCGTAGTCCAGCTTGTCCCAGCGGAGCGGGGCGGCGGAGGATGGGGTGAAATTGGTTACCCACCGCGCGAAGTTGGTGACTTCATAAGCCCCGGGGGTCCAGGACGGCAGCGAGAGCAGGATGTCGCCCGGTCCCAGGACGTCGAACCGCATCGTCACCGCGAGGGTGCGACGCGCGGCGGTCTCCCGGGAGAACGTGATCTCGTAGGCGATGTTGGCGAGCGGCGCACTGACCGGGGGAGCGGTCGGGGCTCCGGTGAGGGCGAAGGCGGCGAGGCAGGCAAGCATGAGCGTACGATTCCTGTGAGAGTGGCCCGCTAAAGACGTCCTGGGTGCCGTGAAGGTTGCAGCCGGCTCCGCTCAGCCGTGCGCGGGCGCGGGCACCTCGGCCGGCGGGTCGGTGGTCCATTCGCCTTCCCATCGCGCCATGACGGCGGTGGCGAGGCAGTTGCCCACCAGGTTCACCATCGTCCGCGCCATATCCATGAGTTCATCGACCCCCAGGATTACTGCCACGCCTTCGAGCGGCAACCCGAACGACGTGAGCGCGCCTGACAAGACCACCAGCGAGGCCCGGGGAACGGCGGCGATGCCTTTGCTGGTGATGAGCAGCGTCAGCATCATGAAGAGCTGCTCTCCGAGGGAGAGATCCACGCCCGCCGCCTGGGCGACAAACAGCGACGCCACGCCGAGATAGAGCGTGGACCCGTCGAGGTTGAACGAGTAGCCGGTCGGAATGACGAACGCCACGATCCGGCGGGGCACGCCGAATTCTATCATCCGCTGCATGGCGAGCGGCAACGCCGCATCCGACGAGGTCGTGGTGAACGCGATGATCGCCGGATCCTTGACGTGCCGCATGAACTTCCGGATCGGCACCCGGGCCATGACGGCGACCGGCACGAGCGCCACCAGCGCGAAGACCAGGAGCGCCCCGTAGAGGGTGAGCACCAGCTTGGCCAGGTTCACGATCACCCCGATGCCGCTGTGGCTCACGGTGACCGCCATGGCGGCGCCGATGCCGATCGGGGCGTACTTCATGATGATCCCGACCAGCTTGAAGGTCACCTCCGCGATCCCCTCCGCGAGGTTGAGCATGACCTCCTTGGGCCGCCCCTGCACCTGGGTGAGGGCGATCCCGAACAGCGTGGCCCAGAAGACGACCTGCAGCACCTCGTTCTTCGAGGCCGCCTCGAAGAAGCTCTGCGGCACGATGTGCTCCAGGAAGCCGCCGAACGTCGTGGGCGCCCCGCGTGGCACCGGGCTGTTGGGGTCGGGCGGGGGCAGGATCACTCCACGCCCCGGCTGGGTCAGATTGCCGGCCGTGAGACCGATCGCCAGGGCTATGGTGGTCATGGCCCAGAAGTAGGCGATGGATTTCGCCGCCAACCGGCCGATCCGCTTGAGATCGTCGCCGTGCCCCGCGATCCCGACCACCAGTGTGCCGAAGATGATCGGGACCACGATGGACTTGATCATCCGCAGGAAGATCGTGGAGAGCGGCTTGATGACCGGAGTGAAATCACGGTCCAGGAGCAGGTGGTCGATGTAACCGACCGCCATGCCGACCCCCATGCCGATGAAGATCCAGTGCGTCAGGCTCAGGCGCCGCAGGGTTTGCAGCATGTGTGAGAGGGGACCGGGGGACAACGGGGGAACGGGGGAACGGGAGAACGGGAACAATGACTTCCGTCCGGCAGCGCTAATTATGCTGGGACACCGGCATGGCCGCTACCGCCGCGGGTGGGGTCGGGGATAGGCTTGAAGGCGCGAAGGGTGATCCCGTTCAGCCGTTTCTCCCGTTCTCCCGTTCCCCCGTTCCCCCGTTCCCCGTCCCCGGCATTCATGGCCACCGACTACCTCCGCCGCATTCTCAACGCCCGGGTCTATGACGTCGCCGTCCAGACCCCGCTGGAGCTGGCGCCCGGCCTGTCGGCCCGGCTCGGCAACCGACTGTGGCTCAAGCGCGAGGACCTGCAAGCGGTGTTCTCGTTCAAGCTGCGCGGCGCCTACAACAGGATGGCCCAGCTGCCGGCGGCGGCGCTCCGGCGCGGCGTGATCGCGGCCTCCGCCGGGAACCACGCCCAGGGCGTCGCCCTTGCCGCCCAGCGGCTCGGCTGTCGGGCCGTGATCGTCATGCCGGTCACGACCCCGCGGATCAAGATCGACGCGGTGCGGGCCCGGGGCGCGACCGTCGTCCTGCACGGAGATACCTACGACGAGGCGTTCGCTCGCGCCCGGGGTCTGGGCCGGACCAAGCGGCTGACGCTGGTGCACCCGTACGACGATCCCGAAGTCATCGCGGGGCAGGGCACCATCGGCCTCGAGATCCTGCGTCAGGCGCACGAGCCGATCGACGCGATCCTGGTTCCCGTCGGGGGTGGTGGACTCATCGCCGGCGTGGCGGCCTGCGTGAAGCAGCTCCGGCCGGGAGTGCGGATCATCGGGGTCGAGCCGGCCGACGCCGATGCGATGACCCGATCGCTGCGGGCCCGTCGGCGGATCACGCTCGACCACGTGGGACTGTTCGCCGACGGCGTCGCCGTGCGGCACGTCGGAGTGGAGACCTTCCGGTTGGCCCGCCAGTACGTGGACGAGATGGTGGTCGTCGACACCGACGCAATCTGCGCGGCCATCAAGGACGTGTTCGAGGAGACCCGGACGGTGCTCGAGCCCGCCGGCGCTCTGGCCGTCGCCGGCGCCAAGGCCTGGGTGGCCCGGCACCGCACTCGGGGGCGGCACCTCGTCGCGATCGCCTCCGGCGCCAACACCAATTTCGACCGGCTCAGATTCTTCGCCGAACGGGCCGAGATGGGGGAGCACCGGGAGGCGATCCTGGCCGTAACCATCCCGGAACACCCCGGGAGCTTCCGCCGGTTTTGTGCGGCGATCGGCCCCCGCGGCATCACCGAGTTCAACTACCGCATGGCCGATCCCGAACGGGCCCGGGTCTTCGTCGGCCTGCAGGTCGACGACCGCCGGGAAACCAGCCGGATCCGCCGGACCCTCGGGCGCTATGGCTTCCCCACGCTGGACCTGTCCGACGACGAGACCGCCAAGCTGCATTTGCGCCACCTGGTGGGCGGGCATGCGGCTCTCGCCAGCCACGAGCTGCTGTATCGCTTCGAGTTCCCCGAGCGACCCGGCGCCCTGCTCCGGTTCCTCACGGCGATGCGATCCGACTGGAACATCAGCCTGTTCCATTATCGCAATCACGGGGCGGATTACGGCCGGGTGCTGGTGGGGATTCAGGTGCCGCCGCGGGAGATGGCCGCGTTCCGCCGGTTCCTCAAGCGGGTGGGGTATCTGTGGGTGGACGAAACGGGGAATCCGGCCTATCGGATGTTTCTGGGGTAGGGGTGGCGCCGGTGTAGGGGCGACCCGTCGGGTCGCCCCTACACCAGCGCCACCGCCTTCTGCTCCACCACCTTGAGCAGCGATTCGAACGACGCGGCGAACGACCGGACCCCTTCCACCTCGAGGGTGCGGGTGATGTCGTCGAGATCGATGCCGAGATCCGTCAGCTCACGGAGCACCGGCCCGGCGTTTTCCACCGCGGCGCCAATCCGGATCCGGGGCCGGCCGTGATCCCGGTAGGCCGCGAAGGTGGCCGGCGGGATGGTGTTCACCGTGCGGTCAGCCACCAGCGCCTCGACGTAATACACATCCGGCAGGCGAGGGTCCTTGGTGCTGGTCGACGCCCAGAGCGGCCGTTGCGGCAGGGCGCCCTGGCGGGCGAGCTCCTGCCAGCGACGCGAGGCGAACAATTCCTCGAACGCGGCATAGGCGACGGCGGCGTTGGCAATCGCCGCCTGCGACCGCAGCCGCCCCGGGGCCGGCACCCCGGTCCTGGAGTGCTTCTCCAGCAGCGCATCCACCTTGGTGTCCACCCGGCTCACGAAGAAACTCGCCACCGAGGCCACACCGGCCAGCGGTCGACCGTCCCGGGCCCGCTGTTCGAGTCCCGAGAAAAACGCCTCCACCACCTCACGATACCGGTGCACGGCGAAGAGCAGGGTCACGTTGACGTTGATGCCCAGCGCCAGACAGTGGGTGATGGCCGGCAGTCCTTCAGTGGTGCCGGGAATCTTGATCATCACGTTGGGACGATCGACGCGGGCCCAGAGGCGCTCCGCCTCCGCGATCGTGGCAGCGGTATCATGGGCGAGGGTCGGGGAGACCTCGATCGATACCAGGCCATCGAGGCCGCCGCTGTCTCGATGTACCGCCAGAAAGAGGTCGCAAGCCTGTCGCACGTCCTCCACGGCCAGCCCCTCGTAGATCTCGGCGGGGCGCCGGCCCTCCGCGGCCAGCCGCCTGATATCCTCGTCGTACAGCTCGCTCCCGGAGATGGCCTTTTCGAAGATGGTCGGGTTGGTGGTCATCCCCCTGAGCCCATCGTCGGCAATGAGCCGCGCCAGCTCCCCCGAGATCACCAGGTCTCGGGTGATGAAATCGTACCACGGGCTCTGTCCCAGGACGGCGAGTTCGATCAGCGGATTGCTATTCATCAGCGTGGATTCCCGATGTTGCTGGGGTACCGAGTACCGAGTACCGAGGGCGAAGAACCGAACGGGAGACCGCCCCGAGTCGAGCCTTTTTTGGAAACGGGGCACTGGGCCCTGGGCACTGGGCCCTCTTTACTCGGTCCTCGCTACTACAATAACCCTCTCACCGCCTCCACCACCCGCTCCGGCGTAAAGCCGAACTCCCGGAACAGCTGGTCTCCCGGAGCGGAAGCCCCGAAGTGATCGATTCCGATCACCGTCCCGTGATCACCGACCCACCGATGCCAGCCAAACGTCGCCCCAGCCTCGATGGCCACCCGGACGCGCACCGTGGAGGGCAACACCGACTCGCGGTACTCGGCAGCCTGAGCATCGAAGATCTCCCAGGACGGCAGCGAGACCAGTCGTGCCGCGATCCCCTCGGCCTGGAGCTGCTCGACCGCCTGCAGGGCGACGTGGACCTCCGACCCGGTGCCGATGACGATGGCGGTCGGCCGGCCGCCCGGCGCATCCAGCAGCACATACCCGCCGCGGGCCGCGCCGGAGCGCGGACCGAGCCGGGATCGGTCCAGTACCGGGAGCTTCTGGCGCGAGAGCGCGAGCACCGTGGGGCCGTCGGAGCGGGCCAGCGCCGATTTCCACGCCTCCACGGTTTCAGTCGCATCGGCCGGTCGGATCAGCGTGACGTTGGGCGTGGCGCGGAGCATCGCCAGTTGCTCGATCGGCTGATGGGTCGGGCCGTCTTCCCCCAGGCCGATGGAATCGTGGCTGCCAATGAACACCACCGGAAGCCGCATCAGCCCAGCCAGCCGGATGGCCGGCTTGCAGTAGTCGGTGAAGATGAGAAACGTGCTGCCGAAGGGCCGGAGCCCGCCGTGTGCCGCGATGCCGTTCAGGCAGGCGGCCATGGCATGCTCACGAACGCCCCAATGGAGGTTTCGCCCCGCCTTCGCACCCGAGAAGCTGCCGCCTCCCTTGATCTCGGCACCGGTGCTTTCGGCCAGGTCGGCCGATCCGCCAACCAGGTTCGGCACCACTCCGGCCAGCACGTTGAGCGTCCTGGCCGACGCCTGGCGCGTGGCCAGCGGCCCGTCCCCAGGGGTGAACGCGGGGAGCGACGCATCCCATCCGTCGGCTAGCCGCCCGGCGAGCCAGCTCTCCAGCTCCGCGGCGTCCCCGGCGTGGCTGGTCCGGTAGCGCAGGAACAGCTCCTCCCAGTTGGTCTGCAGCTCACGACCCCGCTGCCGGCACTGTTCGCGCCACGCCGTCGCTTCGGGCGCGACGTGAAACGGCGTCTCCGGCCAGTCGAGGATCGTCCTGGTCGCCGCAACCTCCTCCTTGCCGAGGGGGGAGCCGTGGGCGGCCGCCGTGTTGCGCTTGGTCGGTGCCGGATCGGCGATTCGGGTCCTGATCACGATCAGCGAGGGGCGGGACGTCTCGTCCCGGGCCGCCGTGAGGGCGGCGGAAATCGCTTCGAGATCGTTGCCATCTCCCACCCGGACCACGTGCCAGCCGTACGCCTGGAACCGGCCGTCGACGTCCTCCGAAAAGCTCAGCGCCGTGTCGCCGTCGATGGTGATGTGATTGTCGTCGTAAATCAGGTTGAGCTTCCCGAGCCGGAGATGGCCGGCCAGGGACGCCGCCTCGCTCGCCACCCCCTCCATCAGGTCACCGTCGCTCACCATGCCCCAGATCCGGTGCCCGATCACCGGGAAGCCCGGTCGGTTGAAGCGTTCACCCAGCAGTCGCTCCGCGATCGCCATGCCCACGGCGTTTCCGAACCCCTGACCGAGGGGCCCGGTCGTGGTCTCCACGCCGGGCGTGTGACCGCGCTCGGGATGGCCGGGCGTGGCCGAGCCCAACTGACGGAACCGGCGGAGGTCCTCCAGCGACAGCTCGAAGCCGCTCAGATGCAGGAGTCCGTACAGGAGCATGGAGGCGTGACCGCAGGACAGGATGAAGCGGTCGCGATCGGGCCAATCGGGATGGGCGGGGTCGAACCTGAGGAACCGGTCCCACAGCAGGAACGCGGCGGGCGCCAGCGCCATGGGGGTGCCGGGGTGTCCACTCTGGGCCGCTTCGACCGCATCCATGGCGAGGACGCGGAGGCTGTTGATCGTGCGCCAGGCCGGGTCAGGCATGCGGGTGTCCGCTGCCGGGCGATGCGCGGTGGCCGGTGTGGTCAGGGCGAGGGCTCCGGTGAGGACCGCTGAAAATAGCCACTACCGCCGCCGGGTGTGAGTGGGCCGGTCTTCGTTCATGCCGGCACACAACATAATCCTACGACGGTACGACGGTATGACGGTACGACGGTACGAAACCGTCCGTCCGGCCATCGCATCCGACGTGTCGACCGCCTGCCCGCCCGACCGCCCGCCCGCCGCGCCCCCCGCCCTCCCGGCACCCCGTGCAAGGGTGGTATCTTGTCCAACCCTATCACACCGCAGCTGTTTGGAGACTCAGCCGTGTCGAACGACGAGCCAGAATACCTCAAGGCCATCAGGCGAACCCAGGAACAGCGCAAGCCCGCCGCCGAACCCAGGACCGCCGCCCAGCCCAACCCGCCGACGCCGTCGCCGGCTGAACGTGAAGCGACTCGCTGGGCCCGCGAGGTCGGTGGCAAGGAAGTTCGCATGACTCCATCGCTGACCGGCGCCAAGGTCGCCCTGCTGGTGCAGCCGATCACCCCGTTCGGGAGCCCGCCGGTCACCCTCGAAGGCCTGCCCAATCGCGAGGCCCTGGCCGAACGGGTGAAGTCGGCGCAGGGGGCGGGCGAAAACGTGCTCGGCTGTTTCGAGCTGACGACCGGTCGGCCGCTGGTGGCCGAAGTGCAGGAGGGCAAGGTGACGTTCACGGCTCAGGCCGCCCGGCAGATCATGAAGGCGGAGAGCCCGGAACAGATGATCCGGCGGGCGGCCAAGCAGGCAGAGGAACTCGCCAAGGCCCGCAAGTCCGACGATCGCGACCGGGGCGGACGAGGCGGGCGTCGATAGCCGCTGGGCCGCTGGTGTGACGATCGGGGTGGCCCCACCGCCGATGTGCGGCGGAAGTCCCACGGAGCCCGCGGGATGCGCGTTCCCTGTGAGCTCCCGGGGCCAGCGAGTGTGATCCGCGTCTCTTACCCCTGACGGCACCGGCGCCGTAGCTTATAGCCCGTCGCCTACGGACTATTCCCGCCCCCGATGCCACCAGCCAAGCCGCCCCGCCGGCGATTCACCCGCCGCACGATCGTCCTCCTGGTTCTTATCGCCGGCCTGGTCGGCGGATTGGCGTGGGACGGCTGCCCGCTCGGCGGGTTGGTGCTCCGGCAAGCGGTGCGGCTCAAATTCCGGGAGGTGCGCCAGGTCTCTCCGGCGGACCTCGTCGCCTGGATGGCCGACCCGAACCGGCCACCGCCGCTCCTCGTGGATGCCCGCCCCGACTCCCAGTTTGCCATCAGCCGCGTCGCTGGTGTCGTGCACCTCGATCCGGTCCACCCCGATTTGAGTCCGCTCGCCCGGGTCCCTCGCGATCAGCCGGTCGTGGTTTATGACGCGGCCGGGGTGGGCGGCACCGCGATGGTTCTGGGACTTCAAGAGGCCGGTTTTACCAGGGTTTCGAATCTCGAGGGCGGCCTCTTTCGCTGGGCCAACGAGGGCTACGCCATCGTCGATGATGCCGGTCCCGCCACCCGGGTCCACCCCGTAAGCTGGGGCTGGGGCCGCCTCCTGAAGGCCCGATTCCATCCATGATCCGTTCCCGACTGGGGACGGTGACGGCCGGTGTGTTTCTGGTCGTGCTGGGCGGCGGGAGCCTGGTGCGCCTGGGGCCGGTTCCGCGTCTGGGCCCGTTTCTCGATCCGGTCCGGGGCGTCTGGAGCGTCGCTCGCGAGGCGGAACTGCCGGCCAATCACACCGCCCGAGTCCCCGGATTGTCGGGACCGGTGACGGTGCTCTACGACGACCGGGGAGTGCCCCACATCTTCGCCGCGGGCGAGCTCGATCTCATCCGGGCGCTGGGCTATGTGGTCGCGCGCGATCGCCTGTTCCAGCTGGAACTCCAGTGGCGCGCCGGCGCCGGCCAACTGACGGAACTCCTGGGAGCTGGGTTGCTGGCCGCCGACCGGCGGATCCGGGAGCTGGGCATGGCCGACGCAGCCGAGCGTCGATTCGGGACCCTGGCCCCCGGGTCTCCCGGCCGACTGCTCCTGGAGGCCTACGCCGACGGGGTCAACGCCCGCATCGCCGAGCTGGGTCCGCGCGACATTCCCTTCGAATGGCACCTGGTCGGCGGCCACCCGGCGCCGTGGCGGGCTGTCAACGGGCTGCACCTGCTCGGGCGCATGGGGTGGACCCTGGCCCTGAGCGACCTGGAAGAACAGCAGCGGCGGGCCCGGGCGCTCGTCGGACCGGCGGCTGCGGACGCGCTCTATCCGGTGCACTCGCCCATTCAGGAACCGATCGTCCCGAACGGGCAACAGGCGCCGCGCTACGATGCGGTGCCGCTCCCACCCCCGGAGAGCACGGGATGGACTCCCCGGCCATCCCGGATTCGATGCCCTCGCCGGGCGGCGTCAGGTTCCCGGCGGAGTCGGTCGCGTTCCGGTTCCGGCCCGATTTCCGGGACGTCGCAGACCCGGTGGGCAGCAACAATTGGGCGGTGGCACCGGCCCGCACGGCGGCGGGATATGCGCTGCTCGCCGGGGACCAGCACCTCGACCTTTCGCTGCCGTCCCTCTGGTACGAGGCCCACCTGGTCATCCCCGATTCGCTCGATGTCTACGGGGTCACGATTCCCGGCGCTACCGGGATCATCATCGGGTTCAATCGCGACGTCGCCTGGACCTTCACCAACGCCGAAGCCGATGTGCTGGACCGCTACGCCGAGGCGGTGGACGACAGCCTGCACCCGGGGGCGTACCGGCTGGATGGACAGTGGCGGCCGCTCCGCCTCGAAGCCCAGCGATACTCCGACCCGGCGGGCAAGCTGCTGCGGTTGGACACCCTCCGGTTCACCCATCGAGGTCCGCTGACCCGGGGGAATGACGGCCGCTGGGTGTCGACCCGCTGGACGGTACTCGAAGCAGGCGGTGAACTCACCCAGTTCTCTCATGCCGCCCGCGCGACGACCGCCCAGGGCTGGCTCGATTCCATGGCCGCATACCAGGCACCCGCTCAGAACATGCTGGTGGCCGATCGGCACGGCACCATCGCGATTCGCGCCACCGGCCGGTTTCCGCTGCGACCCGTGGTGCGCGGGGATCTGGTGCAGCGGGGGGACACGTCGGCCGGCGACTGGACGGGCGACTGGCCGCTGGTCGAGCTCCCCCAGGCGCTCAACCCCCTGCAGGGCTATCTCGCCTCCGCCAACCAGGAGCCCTTCGACCCGCGCGTCAATCCGCGGTACCTCGGTGCCGACTGGTACTCGCCCTGGCGGGCGATTCGGATCAATGAGCTGCTCCGGGCCGACAGCGCCGTGACGCCCGCGGCCGCGCGCCGCTATCAGACCGATCCTGGCAGCCCCGCCGCCGACGTGTTCGTCCCCGCGTTCTTCGGTGCGGCGCGCCGCTTTCCGGAACGCGATTCGCTCCAGCGCGCCGTCCAGTTGCTGGCCCAATGGGATCGGCGGTACACCAAGGACAACACCCGCGCCGTCCTCTACGAGGCCGCCATCCGCGAAATGCAGCGACTGCTCTGGGACGAGCTCCACGGGCCGCCCGGCTCCGAAGCTCCCCCGCGGAATCCGGGGCTGGCAATCGTGGCCGTGCTGCTCCGCGACCCGGGGAGCGTGTGGTGGGATCGCCGCTCAACCCCGGTGGTCGAAGACCGGGACGAGATCCTGGGCCAGGCGATGGAGTCCGCCCTCCGCGAGACCGCCCGGCGGTTCGGCCCACCGGACGCCGGCGGGTGGCGCTGGGACCGCATTCGGCACGCCAACATCCGCCACCTGCTGCAGCTCGATGGGCTCTCTGCCCTGGGAGTCCCGGTGCAGGGCGGCCAGTCGACCCTGAACCCGTCCAGCGGCTCGGGCGGTTTCGGACCCAGCTGGCGCATGGTGGTCGAGCTGGGTCCGGAGGTCAGGGCCTGGGGGATCTTCCCGGGCGGACAATCGGGAAACCCGGCCAGCTCCCGCTACGCCGACATGGTGCGCGCCTGGAGCGATGGCGTGCTGGATACGCTGTTCGTTCCCCGGACCCTGGAAGCGACCGCCGAGCGGCAGAGTCGTGGCCTCCGACTGGAGCCGGTACAGTGAGCCGGCGTCGGGCGCTCGAGGGCGCCTGCCTGGCCCTGCTGGTGGCGCTGGGCAGCTGGTACGGGGGATGGTGGGTCATCCCGCCGATCGTCGCGGTCTGGCAGCTGATTCGGCCCAGGGAGCCCGCCTGGTTGCCGGCCATCGCGGCGAGCGTCGCCTGGGGTGCCTTGCTGCTACTGCTCCCGATCGGCTCGCTGGACCGGCTCGACGACCGGCTGAGCCGGATGCTTTACCTCCCACCCCTGGGCGCCACCGGAGTCACCCTGGCCTTCGCGGCCCTGCTCGCATGGAGCGCTGCCCGGGTGGCCCGGTCGTTCCGCGCCTGAGCATCAGCCTGTTCACCCGGTGACTTTCATTGCGAAAGTGACCAGCGCGCCGCCCGGCTCGCGCACAGTGAACTCGTCCATCCCGTAGAAGGTCTTGTGCCGCTCGGTGACCCGCGGGATTCCCGCCAGGGCGCGATCCACCCGGTCGAGATCGGTCACTTCGATGAACAGGGCGATCGAGTGTCCCCGGGGAGCGGCGGCGGCGGCCGGTGACTCCGCCTCGAGCGCGGCCCAGCTCTGATACATCACCTCCGCCCCGTCCCGGACCAGCATGGCGAACTGGGGCTGGCCGTCGGGGCCCGGCACCTCAGCCACTTTCTCGAATCCGAGTCGATCGGTCCAGAACGAGAGGCAGGGTTCGACCCGGTCGACGAGCAGCACCGGCGTTTGCCTGAGGACGAGGGGTGATACGGGCATGGTCAACCTCCGGACCGTGGCCCCGGACAGGGCCAGCACCAGGAGAACGGCAGCGATCGCGCGGGCGGACTAGTAGTCTCGTTTAGACTTGTTGTATAGTATAAACGAGACTAGATTGACCGTCAAGCGTCATGGCCTCCGATCTCACCCTCCCCGACCTGGTGGTGCTCAGTCTCCTGGCCGAGCGACCGATGCACGGCTACGAGCTCAACCAGGAACTCGAGCGCCGGGATGTGTCCGACTGGGCCGGCGTCTCCCGGCCCCAGGTCTATTACTCGCTCAAGAAGCTGGCCCGGGCTGGGCAGCTGCTGCGGGCGGGGCAGGGCGAGGGGCGTGCGGGGCCCGAGCGCCGGGTCTGGCGACTCTCGGCCGCGGGACGTCGGGCGTTGAGTCAGACACTGGGACAGGAGGCCTGGGTCACTCAGCGGCCGCCACCCCCGTTCCTGACCTGGCTGGCCCTGTCGGCTTTCGCCAATCCAGCGGATCGGTCCCGGCTCATCCGCCGCCGGCGCGATTTCCTGCGCCAGGAGCTGGCCCGCGAGCGAGCGACTCTGGAGGCCATCCGGGCCGATACCGGGCCCACCGTCCCCGCCGCGGCACTGATCGTGCAACTGGTAATCCGGCAGTGGGAAGTCGAGGTAGAATGGCTGGCGGAGGTGGAGCAGGAGCTGGGGTGAGAGAGGTGAAGGGTGAAAGGTGGTGAAGATGGGGCAGGGCGTCCCCTTCACCTTTCGCCTCTTTTTGAGGGGGGACTGGTTAGGCGCGGGCTTTTTGTCTACATTTGTGACGTCCGACAACCGCGGAGGGACCCCCTGGACCCATACGCTGGACCTTATTCCTGAAGGAAGAACTTGTGTCACGAGCAGATCGCCGTCGTCCGTCCTCTCCTCCTCCACCCAGAGACCGTAGCCTAGGTCGCCGCTCGATGGATGCCCATCGTCGCTGGCTGATCGACAAGTATGGTTCGGTCTGTGCCTATTGCGGAGTGGAGATCCCCGAAGAACGCACCACCCTCGACCACGTCTACCCCCGCAAAGGCCAGACGGCCTACGACCGGCCCGACAACCTGGTCATCGCCTGCCAGCCCTGCAACGCCGCCAAGGCGGATACCCCATTCGTTGCGTTCATCGCCCAGAAGCGTGCCCGCGGAGTGTTCCTCCTCCACTACGGCGAGCACCTCTCGGATTGGGTTCGCGACATGATTCGCCAGGCCTCCGAGCGGGAATGGTTGCCGACCAACCGCACCAGGTTCGTGCCGCACAACGGCAACGGAAGTCACTAGGGCGGACAGGGCGGACAAGACGGGCAAGACGGACAGGATGAAGATGGGCCGAATCTCATTGCGAGATCCGGCCCTTTGACGTAACTACGGTCCGCCCTGTCCGCCCTGTCCGCCCTGTCCGCCCTGTCCGCCCTGTCCGCCCTGTCCGCCCTGTCCGCCCTGTCCGCCCCTGTCCGCCCTGTCCGCCCTGTCCGCCCTGTCCGCCCTGTCCGCCCTGTCCGCCCTGTCCGCCCTGTCCGCCCTACCTCAACGCCTCCTCCACAATTCGCTTCTGTTCCGCAGCATGAGCGGTCGGGTAGCCTTCTGCCGGGCTGGCCCGGTCGGGTCGGCCGACGTACCGGAGCGGCAGGCCGGGGGGCAGGAGCGCCTTGAGCCGGGGCTCCACGTAGTTCCAGGCGCCCATGTTGCGTGGTTCCTCCTGGACCCAGACCAGCTCCGCCATGTTGGGGTACATCGCCAGCATCTGCCGGAATTCGTCTCCCGGGAAACTGTAGAGTTGCTCCAGCCGGGTCAGCGCGATTCGTGACCGGTCGGCGCCGGCGGCCGCTGCGGCCAGGTCGTAGTAGACCTTGCCCGAGCACGCGATGATCCGGCGCACCTGCTGCCGGTAGCTGGCCGACAGCTGGTCGTCGAGCACGGGGAGGAACCTGCCGGTGGCGAGGTGTTCCAGCCGGCTCGTCGCCTGGGGCAGCCGGAGCAGGCTCTTCGGGGTCATGATCACCAGCGGCCGCTGGCGACTGCGCTTGGCCTGACGCCGCAGCAGGTGGAAGTACTGGGCCGCCGTGGTCGGATTGGCCACCCGGATATTGCCTTCGGCGCAGAGCTGCAGGAACCGCTCCAGCCGGGCGCTCGAGTGTTCGGGGCCCTGTCCCTCGTAGCCATGCGGCAGGAGCAGGGTGAGGCGCGTGGTGAGACCCCACTTCGAGAGGCCGCTCACGATGAACTGATCGACGATCACCTGGGCGCCGTTCACGAAATCGCCGAACTGGGCCTCCCACAGGACCAGAGTTTCCGGGGCGGCGGCGCTGTAGCCGTACTCGAACCCGAGCGTCGCCAGTTCCGACAGCGGACTGTTGTGGAGCTCCAGGCTGGTCAAGGCGCCCGACAGGTGTTGAATCGGCGCGTACGAGACCCCGCTCGTGGCGTCGTGCAGGACCAGGTGCCGCTGGCTGAAGGTGCCCCGCTCGGTGTCCTGACCGGTCAGGCGAATCGGAACCCCATCCACCAGCAGCCCGGCCAGTGCCAGAGTCTCGGCGTGGGCCCAGTCGATGCCGCCTTCGGGCCCCAGCGCCGCCCGCCGTCGCTCGAGCTGTTTGCCGAGCTTGGCGTTGACGGTGAAGCCCTCGGGCCAGGTCAGCAGCTGCTCATTGAGGGCTTTCAGGGCATCCGCCGGCAGGGCGGTTTCCGGGTCGAACCCGGAGGACCGGTCCGCCGCCGCCCGCGAGGGTTCCTCGGAGGCGGCCGCTTTCCCGATGCTCGCCTTGAAGGCCTGCTGGATGTCCACCAGGCGCTGGTAGCCGGCGGCGTAACGCTGTTCGGCCTCGGCCTCGGTGAGGACGCCTCTGGCCACCAGGTCGGCGGCATAGCGCTCGCGCACGGTCGGCAGGTTACGGATCCGTTCGTACATGAGCGGCTGGGTGTACGACGGTTCGTCGCCCTCGTTATGACCGTGCCGCCGGTAGCCGACGAGGTCGATCAGTACGTCCTCATGGAACCGATCCCGGTACGCCATCGCCAGCCGGACCGCCGCGAGGCACGCTTCGGCGTCATCGGCGTTGACGTGGATGATGGGGATGTCGAACCCCTTGGCCAGGTCGCTCGCGTGCCGGGTTGAACGCGAGTCGATCATGTCGGTGGTGAACCCGACCTGGTTGTTGGTGATGAGGTGAATGGTGCCGCCGGTCCGATAGCCCTTGAGCGCGCCCAGGTTCAGGGTCTCGCTGACCACGCCCTGGCCGGCGAAGGCCGCGTCGCCGTGGATGATCACCGGCACCGCCGCCGTGGGGTCGTGGTGGGCCTCCCGCCCGCGCCGGTTGGTCTGCTCCGCGCGGGCCCGGCCATCCACCACCGGGCCCACGAACTCGAGATGGCTCGGGTTGGGGCAGAGGGTCACGGTGAGCGCTTTCCCACCCCGGGTCTTGTACGCCCCCTCGGCCCCATGGTGGTATTTGACGTCGCCGGTGCCGCCCTCGGGAGAGAGCCCGCTGATCTCGGCGTTCTTCGCCCCCTCGAACTCGGCCAAGATGGTCTCGTACGGCCGGCCCACGGTGTGAGCCAGGACGCTGAGCCGTCCCCGGTGTGCCATGCCGAGCACGACCTCGCGGGCGCCTTGCTGGGCGGCGAGCTCGATGACCAGGTCGAGCATCGGCACCAGCAGGTCCACCCCCTCGATCGAGAACCGTTTCTGTCCCAGGTACGCCTTGTGGAGGAAGCGCTCGAACGCTTCCACCTCGATCAGCCGCTGGTACAGCCACTTCTGCTCGTCCACACCCAGCGGCTGGCGATGATGGCCGGTCTCGATCATCTGCCGGATCCAGACCCGTTCCCCGTGGTTTGAGATGTGTTCGAGCTCGTAGGCCATCGTGCCGCAGTACGCCTCGTGCAGTCGGGGCAGCGCTTCGGCCAGGGTCTGGCCCGGGGTCGAGATCCGCAGCACCGCCGTGGGGATGGTGGCCATGACCTCCAAGGTCAGCCCCAGCGGCCCCGGATTGAGGGCCGGATCGCCGACCGGCTCGCTTCCCAACGGATCGAGCCTGGCGGCAAGATGGCCGTGGGTGCGATGAGCCTTCACCAGCGCCATCGCCGCGGCCACGTGATACAGGTCGGCCTGGGCCTCGATGACCGGGACCGATCCGCGCGAGGGGCGAGCGGCCGGCACCGGGGGCGGAGCCGAAATGCCGGTGGCGCCCAACCCCAGACTGCCGGCCGCGTCCTCGTAGAACCGCTCCTCACCCTGCAGCAGCTGGTCCACGGTGCGCAGGAACTCGCCCGACTCGGCGCCCTGGATCACGCGGTGATCGTAGGTACTGGTGAGCGTCATGACCTTGGTGATGCCGAACTCGCGCAGCCGGTCGTCCGACAGGTCGCTGAAGGCGGAGGGGTATTCGATCGCACCGACCGCGATGATGCTCCCCTGTCCCGGCATCAGCCTCGGCACCGAGGCCACCGTGCCGATCCCGCCGGGGTTGGTGAGGGTCGTGTTGGCCCCCTGGAAGGCGTCGGGCAGCAGCTTGTTGCCGCGGGCACCCTCGACCAGGGACTCGTACACCTGGTGGAACTCGGCAAAGCTCTTCGAGGCCGCGTCGCGGATCACCGGTACGACCAGGCCCCGGCTGCCATCCTTGCGCTCGACATCGACCGCGATGCCCAGGTTCACCTGATCGCCGGGGACCCGGTGCGGGACGCCGCCTACCTCGACATAGGAGGCGGTGAGCGAGCTGTGCCGGGCCGCGGCCAGACTGACGGCGTAGCCGATGAGGTGGGTGAACGAGATCTTCTCGGTGCGGCCGGCGGTGCGGAGCGCGTTGTTGAGCTCGCGCCGGCGGGTCTCCAGCACCGCCACCGGCAGCTCACGGAACGAGGTCGCCGTCGGCATCGACCGGCTCTCGTTCATGTTGGCGGCCAGGCGGGCGGCCGGACCGGTGATCGGCACGGCGGACGGAGGGGCGGATGGGCGGGTGGGCGGGCCGGCGGACGGGGTTGCCACGCCGGGATCTCCCGCCGCCGGCTGCACTGCACTAGGTCCGCCTGTCCGCCGGTCCGCCTGCCCGCCTGCTGCGGTGCGCCCGTCCGCCCGTCCGCCCGTCCGCTCACCATCCGGCGGCAGTCCGCCGTTGCCGTTGTCGAAGAACTGGCGCCACTCCTCCGAGACCGCGGTAGGGTCCCGCAGGTACTCCTCGTACATGATCTGGGCGAAGCCGGCGTTGGCCGTTTCAAACAGGTTGGGTTCCACGCGCTGCCACTGCCTTTCGGAAGTCGGTCCCGGGTCGTCGACTTAAACATAATCGGCGGCCGGCCGGGCAAGCATCAATCTGATACACCCCACACGAGGATCTGACCCGCTCTTGTCAGGGCTGAAAATCTCGGTAGGATAGTTCGGAGTTCCTACCAGGGAGGCAAGGTGCGTGATCTGATTCGTCGATCGACGGCGTGGCTGGCGGCGGGCTTCCTCATCGCGGCCTGCGGTGGCGGTGGGGGTGGAGGGAGCGGAAGCAACCCAACGATCACGATCGCCAAGGCAGCGACCCTGAGTGGGGACGCCCAGGTCGGCGAGGTGGCAGCGGCTCTGCCGCTTCCTCTGCGGGTGCAGGTAGCGGAGGACGGCGCCGCGCTCGCGGGAGCCGCCGTGAGCTGGACCACGGCGAGCGGAACGGTTGGCCCTTCGCCCGCGACCACTGACGGAAACGGGATCGCCACCGCCACCTGGACGCTGGGCAATGCGGCCGGCGCCCGGACCGCGACGGCAACCCTCGCCGGGGCCGTCGGCTCTCCGGTGACCTTTGCGGTGACGGCAACCCCGGGACCGGCGGCCGCCATCGTGAAGGTGGCCGGCGATGCTCAGGGAGAAGCGATCAATACCCCGTTCGGCGTACCGGTCCAGGTCCGCGTCGATGATCAGTTCGGGAATCCCCGACCGAGCACCACCGTGAACTGGGCCGGCGCCGGCACGGCGCAGCCCACCGCCGCCAGTTCGGTCACCAACGGGCAAGGCCTCGCCTCGGTGACGGTTGCCGCGCAGGGTGCGGCGGGCGGCGGTACCGTAACCGCATCCGTAGCAGGCGTGGGGCCGACGCAGACCTTCAACTTCACGGTCGGTCACCGGAAGGTCACCGCCAACGCCAACCTGTCGTTCGTGAGCGCCCGGAATGCCACCGTCGATCCCGCGATCGACACCATCGCGGCCGGACAGACCATGATCTGGGTGAACGCCGGCGGGAGCCACACCGTCGAGTCGCTGGGCAACCCGAGCTTCACCAGCAGCGGCGTGCTCAGCATCTACACTGTGACGTTCCCCGCCACCGGAACCTACGAATACGACTGTGCCGTGCACCCCACCCCGCAGATGTCGGGGCGGGTGGTAGTGGAGTAGGGCTGAACCGACCCCCGGACCGGTGGGTGGGCGCGGGTCGTTACTCGCCCCGTCCGCCGTTCCCGGCCTCGCCCTGCACGAATTCGGCGTACCGGGTGGCCTCTTCGGCCACCCGGTTCGCGTCCCAGCCCAACTCCCCCCCCAGCAATTCGGCTGTGCGCCCCGCCGCCGAAAGGCCGTGGTCCTCCGTCTCGTAGTACGGGTGGATGCGGCGCACCAGAACATCCTCGACCCGCTGGGCCAGTTCCCGCCTCGCGATGTGGATCACCTCGGCCTCGATCGCGGGATACCCTTCGGCCAGTTGCGCCGCCAATTCCCGCCGCTCCCGCACCAGGTTGAAGACGGCGGAGCACTCCGTGCCATACATGCGGGTGATGTGGCTGACAGTCTCGCCGAACAGCCCGAGCTCCAGCCCCGCGGCGCCGAGTGGCCCGAGGTCCCGCGCTTCGCCTCCGGGGAGTGGTTCGGCCTGTGACGGTGGCCTCGGCGCCTTGGGGCGCCCGTCGAGTTCATGCAGGATCGCGACGGCCCGGTCGACGAGTTCGGCGGCCATGAGCCGGTAGGTCGTGAGCTTGCCGCCGGCGATTGTTAGCATCCGTCCCGGCCCTTCGACGATCACGTGTTCTCGAGGGACCTGCGACGCGGTCAGGGGGCCGGAGGGGGCCACCAGCGGTCGCAGGGCGGCCCAGGTGGCCAGGACGTCCTTCTCGGTCAGGTGGGCGTTCGGAAAGGCAGCGTTGGCGGAACGCAGCAGGTAGACCACGTCGTCCGGCGTGGCACGCACCGCGTCGGGGCCGTCCGACGTGTCGGTGTCCGTCGTCCCGATGTAGGAAAAGTCGCCCCAGGGCAGGACGAACATCACCCGACCGTCGATCGGACTAGTGAGGGCGATGGCCGCCTCATGGCCGAGCCGCTCGCGCCGGACCATCACGTGGGCTCCCTTGGTCAGCCGGAGCAGTGGGCCGGCGGCGGGGTCCTCCATGCGGCGGATCCGGTCGCACCAGGGCCCGGTGGCGTTGACCACGACGTGGGCGTGGACGGTGGCTTCCTCCCCGCTCAGCCGATCGCGCAGTCGCGCGCCCGTGACCCGGCCGTCGGCCCGGACCAGGTCCTCGACGGCCACGTAGGTGGCCACGAGCGCGCCATGGCTGATGGCGGACCGGGCGGTCGCCAGCACGAGGCGGGCATCGTCGCACTGGGCGTCGAAATAGCGCACGCCTCCCAGCAGCCCCCGCTCTCGCACCATAGGCTCCAGCTTGAGCAGCGCGCGCTTGCCGAGGAACCGATGCCATCGCACATTGCGGAAGGCGGCCAGCAGGTCGTAGAGTGCGATGCCGGCCCAGAGTTTCCAGAGGGGCACCCGATCGCCGCGGTGCACCGGGAAGACGAACGGCAGCGGCCGGACCAGGTGGGGGGCGAGGTGGAGGAGGGTTCGGCGCTCGCGGAGCGCCTCGAAGACCAGCCCCAGGTCGCCTTCCTCCAGGTAGCGCAGGCCACCGTGGATCAGCCGGCTGGAGCGCGAACTGGTACCGAAGCCAAGGTCGCGCTGGTCGACCATGATCGTCCGCAGGCCCCGCATCGCGGCGTCGCGGGCGATACCGGCGCCGGTGATACCGCCGCCGATCACTAGCAGGTCGGCGGATGCCGACCGGAGTCGTTCAGCCGAGGAGCGATGCCAGATCTCACGCGGGGTGCCCCCCCGCCCGTCCTCCACGTCCCGCGGCCGAGTACCTGGCTCACGTGGCATGACTACCTTTTCCAGCCCGGCGTGCGGGTGCTGGACCTCGCCTGTGGCGAGGGCCGCCATGCCATCCGGGCCGCGCAATGGGGGGCGGTGGTCACGGCGCTGGACCGGGACGACGCCAAGCTCGAATCGGGTCGCGAGGCCGCCGGCCGACTGGGTGTCGAGGTGGACTTTCGCGTAGTGGACCTCACCGGTGAATGGCCCGCCCTCGGGGAATATGACGTGGTGTTGTGTTTCAACTATCTCGACCGCGACCGCATGAAGGACATCAAGGCGACCGTGGCCTCCGGTGGCGCCCTGCTGATGGAAACCTATCTGGAATGGCAGCGGCAGCTTGGCTGGGGCCCGACCAAGGACGAGCACCTCCTCGCACCGGGCGAGTTGTGGGGCCTGATCGCTCCGTTCGAAGCGCTGCACGGGCGAGAGGTCTTCGAACCGATCGAGAGCAACAAGGTTCGCGCCGTCGCCAGCATCGCGGCCCAGAGGCTATCGTAAGCGCGCCCGGCGGCGCGTGCCAATCCGGCGCGCCGGCTGAGCGGAAAGATCTACATGTCGAGCCCCCGCCGTCCCTGCATCGTCGCCGGCCTGCGGACCCCCTTTGCCCGGAGCGGCACGGTCTTCAAGGACGTCACGGCGGTGCAACTCGCCCGCCGCGCCGCCCAGGAGCTCCTCGAGCGCACCGCGCTCGACGGCGGGGAAGTCCACGAGGTCGTCTTCGGGCAGGTCATTCCCTCGGTGCTGGCGCCCAACGTCGCCCGGGAGGTGAGCCTGCTCCCCCAGCTCCCCAGGACCGTGCCGGCGTTCAGTCTCAACCGGGCCTGCGCTTCGGCCGGCCAGGCGATCGGCTACGCCGCGGATCAGATTCTCCTGGGACACGCCGACGTGGTGCTGGCGGGCGGGACCGAGTCCTTGTCCGACATCCCGATTCTGCACAGCCGGCGGTTCAGCCAGATTCTGCTCGAAGCCAGCAAGGCCAGGAGCCTGGGCCAGCGTCTGGCAGCGTTCGCCAGGACCCGGCCCCGCGACCTGATCCCCGTCGCTCCGGCCATCGCGGAGCCGAGCACCGGCGAGTCGATGGGACAGTCGGCGGAGAAGATGGCCAAGGAGAACGGCATCACCCGCGAGGCCCAGGACCGGCTGGCGTTGATGAGTCACCAGCGGGCCTCCGCGGCCACCGCGAGCGGTCGCTTCGCCGAGGAGATCGCGCCATGGTTCGGCGGCCGGAACATGGATGAGGTGGTGACCACCGACAACCTCATCCGGGGCGATACCTCGCTCGATGCCCTGGCGAAACTGAAACCGGTCTTCGACCGGCGATACGGTTCCGTTACGGCCGGCAACTCCTCGCCCCTGACCGACGGCGCCGCCGTCGTCCTGATGATGGACGAGGCGAAGGCCCGGTCGCTCGGCTATCGCCCGCTCGTGATGGTGCGCAGCCATGCGGTCGCCGCGGTGGATCCCGGGTGGCAGCTGTTGATGGGTCCGGCCTACGCGGTGCCCAAGGCGCTCGACCGGGCCGGGCTGACTTGGCGTGAGCTGGGACTGGTCGAGATCCACGAGGCGTTCGCCTCCCAGGTGCTCTCCAACGTCGAGGCCTGGGCCTCCAGGGCGTGGGCCGAGAAACTGGGCCGCTCCCAGCCGGTCGGCGAGGTCGACTGGGACCGGACCAATGTCCACGGCGGCTCGATCGCCATCGGCCATCCTTTCGGCGCCACGGGAGCCCGTCTGGCCACCACCCTCGCCAACGAGATGGTCAAACGTGATGTCGAGTTCGGGCTGATCTCGATCTGCGCGCAGGGGGGGATGGGGTTTGCGATGGTCCTGCAGCGGGTGTGAGGATGCGTCAACCGGAAGGGCCCAGGGCCCAGGGCCCGGGGCCGAGCGTTTGGAGGATGGCTCGATGACACAGCCCAGCGACGGTCGCGCTCACGTGCTCGAGGTCCGCCGGGCTCGGGCCCTGGGCCCCGGGCCCTGGGCCCTGCAAGGGATTCCATGACCGCCCTCACCGTCTCCCATCACGGCTCCACCGCCGTACTCTCACTCGACCTCCCCGGTGAGCCGGTCAACAAACTCAACGCCCAGGTAAAAGCGGAGTTCGAGACCGCGCTGGCCGCGCTCAGGGAGGAGCCGGCGGTGAAGGCGCTGGTCATCATCTCGGGCAAGCCCGACGTGTTCATCGCCGGCGCGGATATCGAGGAGTTCACCCGGCTCTCGACCCGCGAGGAATTCGAACGGCTCTCGCGTGAGGGCCAGGAAATGTTGCAGCGGCTGGACGACTTTCCCAAGCCGGTCGTCTGCGCCATTCACGGGGCCTGCGTCGGCGGCGGGCTCGAACTCGCCCTCGCCTGCGACTGGCGGATCGCCACCGACCATCCTAGGACGCAGCTCGGCCTGCCCGAGGTCCAGCTCGGGCTGCTGCCGGGCGCCGGTGGCTGCCAGCGTCTGCCCAGGCTGATCGGGCTCGCCGCCGCCCTCGGTCTCATCATGTCCGGCAAGCAGGAGCCGGGCGCGAGGGCGTTCAGGCTCGGCCTGGTCGACGAGCTGGTGCCGAAGAGCATCCTGCTCGCGACCGCGCTGGCCGCGGCCGAACGATTGGCCACCACGGGCGGCACCCCGGTGCGGAAGTCGCGCGGCGGGTTCACCCGGACGCTCTTCGACAACAACCCCTTCGGGCGGCGTTTCGTCTACTGGAAGACACGCAAGGACACGTTCCGCAAGACCCGCGGCAACTACCCGGCCCCGCTGGCCGCGCTGGAGGCGGTGCGCACCGGACTCGAACAGGGACGGAAGGCAGGGTTCGCCGCCGAGCACCGCAAGTTCGGGGAACTCGCGGTGACCGACGTTTCGCGCAAGCTGATCGGCGTGTTCTTCGCCACCAACGCGCTCAAGAAGGACGACGGCCTGCCCGCCGGCGTCCGGGCCACGCCCCGACCGGTGCAGCGCCTGGCCGTGATTGGCTCGGGGTTCATGGGCGCCGGCATCGCCGGGACGGCGGTGAGCGCCGCCGGGGTCGACGTCCGGCTGAAGGACACCGAGCTGTCCCGGGTGGGGAAGGGCCTCAAGGCCGCGATCGACATCCTGGCGTGGCGGCTCAAGCGGCGGCGCATTACCCGGTTCGAGTTCGACCGACAGGCGGCGCTCCTCACCGGCGGCACCGACTTCGCCGGCCTGCAGAAGGTCGACGTGGTGATCGAGGCGGTGTTCGAGGACCTGGACGTCAAACGGAAGGTGCTGGCCGAAACCGAAGCCGCGACCGGCGCGGAAACGGTGTTCGCCACCAATACCTCCACCATTCCGATCACCGACATCGCGGCCAACGCCTCCCGGCCGGACCGGGTCCTCGGCATGCATTTCTTCTCCCCGGTGGATCGGATGCCGCTGCTCGAGGTCATCCCCACCGCGCGCACCAGCCACGAGGCCACGGTGACCGCGGTGCACTTCGGCCGGAAGATGGGCAAGACCGTCATCGTCGTCCGCGACCGGCCGGGTTTCTGGGTGAACCGGATCCTGACGCCCTACCTGAACGAAGCCGGTTACCTCCTGGGTGAGGGCGTTGCGATGCAGACCATCGACCGGGTGGCGACCCGGTTCGGTTTTCCGGTCGGCCCGATCACGCTGCTGGACGAGGTGGGCCTCGATGTGGCCACCAAGGCGAGCAAGGTGATGCACGCCGCCTTCGGTGACCGGCTCAAGCCCTCCGACCTGATCGACCGGCTGCTGGCCGATGGGCGCATGGGCCGGAAGAACGGCCGGGGCTTCTACCTCTACCCCAAGGGCCAGAAGGCCGGCCCGGACGAGACCGTCTACGACCTGCTCGGTATCCGACCGACCAAAGTCGATGCGACCGAACAGGTGGAACAACGCCTGGTGTATTCGATGCTCAACGAGGCCGCGATGGCCGCCGGCGAAGGCGTGGTACGCTCTCCTCGCGACGGCGACATCGGCGCCATCTTCGGCATCGGCTATCCTCCGTTCCGCGGCGGGCCACTACGGTATCTCGACGATCTCGGCCCGGCCAGGGTGGTGCAGACGCTGCGTAACCTCGAGCAGACGGTGGGCCCGCGGTTTCAGCCGGCGGAGAACTTGATCCGGATGGCGGAGCGCGGAGAGCGGTTCCACGCCTGAGGGCGTCCAGATCGACAGCGGAGCGGATGCCGCGATAGCTTCCCGACGTGCCAACCAGCGAACCCTCCCTGCCCGAGTCACCGCCCGAGCCGCTGCTCCGCGGCCTGGGTGACCTGTACGTCATCGAGCGCGAGCTTGGTCGGGGGGGGATGTCGGTGGTGTATCTGGCGCACGACCGGCGGCACGAGCGGCCCGTCGCGCTCAAGGTGCTCCGTGCCGGCCTGCTGACCAGTCGGGAACACGCCGACCGCTTCCTGCGCGAGATCCGGTTCGTGGCCCAGCTCACCCACCCGCACATCCTGCCGTTGTACGACTCAGGCGAGATCCTCGATCCCGGGGCGCGGCCGCTCCTGTTCTACGTGATGCCGCTGGTCGCCGGGGGCTCGCTGCGCGAACGTCTCAAAGCCGAGGGACGCCTGTCGGTGGAGCAGGCGATCCGGATCGCCCGGGCCGTGGGCGCCGCGCTCGACTACGCCCATCGCCGCAACATCGTGCACCGAGACGTGAAGCCGGAGAACATCCTGCTGCAGGAGGGTGAGCCGGTGGTGGCGGACTTCGGGGTGGCCCGGGGTCTCAGCGACGAAGGCGATCCCGGGCCCAGCGTCACCGAGCCGGGGGTGGCGCTGGGGACGCCGGCCTACATGAGCCCGGAGCAGGCCAGTGGCGATCCGGTGGTGGACGCACGGAGCGATCAGTATGCCCTGGCCTGCGTGCTGTACGAAATGCTCGCCGGGGTACCCCCGTTCACCGGGGGCACGGCCCGGGCCACGATGGCGCGCCACGCCACCGAACCTCCCCGGCCGCCGCGCGCGATCCGTCCGGAAATTCCCGCGGCGGTCGAGCGGGCGCTGCTCAAGGCACTTGCCAAGGAACCGGCGGAGCGGTTCGCCTCCGTGGGCGAGTTCTGTGAGGCGCTGGTGACACCGCTCTCGGGCCTTCCCGACCAGCCCGGCGCCGTCGGCCACCGGACGATCGCGGTGCTGCCGTTCACCAATGCCAGCCCCAATCCGGACAACGAGTACGTCAGCGATGGGATCACCGACGAGCTGATCCACGCCTTGGCCCATGTCGAGGGTCTGCGAGTGACCCCCCGGACCTCGGTTTTCGCGCTCAAGGGCAGGCACGAGGACGTCCGGACGGTTGGCGCACTGCTCGGGGCGACGGTGGTGCTCGAAGGGAGCGTCCGACGGGCCGGCGACCGCTTCCGGGTCACGGCCCAGCTTTCCGATGCGTCGGACGGACGCCTGCTCTGGTCCGAGCGGTTCGATCGCGAGGATCGGGACATCCTGGCCCTCCAGGATGAGCTGGCGCGCAGCATCGTGGCCACACTGCGCGCCCAGCTGCTCGAGAGCGACGTCCTGGGCGATGTGATCCAGCGCCGAGCCACGGCGAACCCGCGGGCCTACCATCTCTACCTCCGGGGCCGGCACGCCTGGAACAAGCGCACCGGCGCCGACCTGGTCCAGGCGGTGCGGTTCTTCGAGGAGGCGATTGCCGAGGACCCGGGGTTCGCGCTGCCTTATACGGGACTCGCCGATTCCTATGCGCAGTACGTTGATTATCGCGCGATGCCGGTCGCCGAGGGGCTGGGACGGGCCCGCGAAGAAGCCCGCAAGGCGATCGCCCTCGACGACAGCCTCGCCGAGGCCCATACCTCGCTCGCCTGGGTGTTGTTCATCCACGACTGGGACTGGGAGGCCGCCGGGCGCGAGTTCCGACGCGCCATCGAACTGGATCCCCGCTACGCCAGCGCACGACAGTGGTACTCGTGGTACCTGGCGGCGATGGGGCGTGTCCCCGAGTCCATCGCCGAAGGGCAGCGTGCGGTCGAGCTGGACCCGACCTCGGTCTCGATCCGCCGGAGCTTCGGCTGGCTGTACTACTATGCCCGTACGCCGCATCTCGGTGTGCCCCACCTTCAGCGGGCGCTGGTCATGAATCCCGAGTCGCCAGACAACCATCTCCTGCTGGCCGTTCTGTTGACCCACGCGGGACGACTCGCCGAGGCTCGGGAATCCGCCAATGTGGCGAAGGATCTCAATCCGGATGACACCTATACGATGGTGGCCTTGGCCAACCTCGACATGCAGGAGGGCCGGCGCGACCAGGCCGAAGCAACCTGGAACCGGTTCGAAGAGCTGGCTCGTGAGCGCTACGTTTCCCCGACCGACTTTGCCCGCCTCGCCCTGGTGCTGGGCCGGACCGACGCGGCCTTCACCTGGCTCGAGCGCGCTCGCGCCGAGCGTCGCGGGTGGCTGGTGTACGCCAAGGTGGACGTGTTGTTCGATCCGATCCGGCGGGACCCGCGGTTCGCGGAGTTGCTGAAGGTGATGCGGCTGGGGGAGGGGTGAGACGCCGGGATGCCCACGGTGTCGGCGGACAAGGCGGACAAGGGGGACAAGGCGGACAAGGGGGACAGGGCGGACAGGGCGGACAAGGCGGACAAGGCGGACAAGGCGGACAAGGCGGACAGGGCGGACAGGGCGGACAGGAGACACGCCGCTTCAGCGGCAGTGGCCGAGCCGCGGCTTCAGCCGCGACAACGCACGAGCGTCGGACGCGCCCTAATCCTCCGAGCGCAATTCCGCGGGATTGCTTCGTCGGGCGCTCCGCGCCCACCTCGCAATGACAGAAGTCCGGTGCGCTCCTCAGGATGCGGTGCGACCTTCGCGGTTCGCCCCGTCGCCCCGTCGCCCCGTCGCCCCGTCGCCCCGTCGCCCCGTCGCCCTGTCCGCCCCGTCCGTCTATGGCGCGGCATGCTGTGCGAGCACCCGCTCAATCGCCCGGCGGCAGACCCTGCAGAAGTCGGCCGTTCGGGTGAACATGATGCAGTCGAGTTCCGGGCGGTACAGGCCGGTGGCTTCGTACGATGCGCCCTCGAATGCGCCTACCCTGCCGGCGTAGTCCCCTCCCCGAAGCAGCTCACGTTCACGATCACGTTGGTGGCGGAACAGCGAATCGAAGGCGGCGTCCCCGCTGTGCCGCGCGATCAGTTCCGCCCGGGCGTTCTGCACCTCGCGGCCCAACTGCTCGTACACCTCCTTGGCCCACGGCGTCGGCAGCGGGGTCCCCGGCTC
This sequence comes from uncultured Gemmatimonadales bacterium, assembly GCA_963709905.1. Lineage (GTDB taxonomy): Bacteria > Gemmatimonadota > Gemmatimonadetes > Gemmatimonadales > GWC2-71-9 > JADJOM01. The sequence goes on along the minus strand of CAVPYI010000001.1, from coordinate 354,999 downwards.
GACCAAATCGCCCCACTTGAGGGCGGCCGGATCGTGCAGGGCGGTGACGTTGGGCTCCCACGGCTCCGGGTGCTCGGTCCTGCCGGTCTGGTAGGTGACGGGCGAGGTGTAGTACTCGTCGCCGAGTCCGGCGAAGTGATGCCCGAATTCGTGCACGAAGACGTAATCCGAGAAGGCAGCCCCGGCGGCGGTCGCGGCGTGGAAGTTGAAGATCCCGCCACCGCCGTATTGCGACTCGTTGGCCAGGATCTCCACGAACTCGTAGGGCACGCCGGAAAGGGCGTCCCGGAGGGCGCGGTTGTCCTCCGTGAGCATGTACCGCTCGAGGCCGAAGATGTTGTAGCTGAGGGAAAGGGGAGTCCGGCGCCAGACCCGGGCCTGGGGGCGGGTGACTCCGCTCTTCGTGGACGGCAGGCTCACCGCCCTCACATTGAAGTCCCGCCGCCTGCTCTTGAACGGCTCGGTCTGGAACAGCACGCCGACCAGCCGTCTGACGTCGGCTCGGAATCGGGGCAGTTCCGATCGGGTGTACCCCTCACTGACCAGCACGAGATCGACCTTGGTCGAGGGAGGACCGTTCTCGAACACGGTCCAGACCGAGCCCCCCGGAACCGGCTCCGCCGCATTGGCGAGCGGTCCCGCCGGATCGACGAACGTTGCCCATGCTCGAACCCAGGCATTGCTCCGATCCCGCCGTTCGAGGATCACGCCGACCGGGCGCCTGGGCCACGGAAAGCGCAGCGACTCGTGGAACGTGCCGGGCTTGGTCGGCCCGGTCGTCTCCCACTCGGCGTACAGGGACGAGAAGCCGCGGCTGTGGAGCGGCTCACCGGAGGCGCTGTCCACGACCGTGAACCGGTACGGGCCGAGGTTGAGGGTGTCCAGCAGCACGGTACGGCTCCCCGCCCAGCGGCCGTCGGACACCACCCGGTCCACCGCGAAGCTCTCGGGACCCACCCCGCCCGAGTGGTAGTAGTCGAGGCGCATGGTCGTGTCGCTGAAGATCTCGCTGAATTGGAGCGGCCGGGCCACACCCCCTCTTCCGGGTGGGTGTCGGGCCGACGCTGCGCCGAGGCCGACGAGAACGACGGCCAAGATTGGAAAGATCACGGCTTCGCGTCCGAGGTGTCGCATCGTAAGCTTCTGTGGTCTAAAGGCTTATGTGGTAGGTTGGCGGCACTTTGGCGGCCGTCGACCCGGATCGCGGCGGCCGGCCGGGGGAGTCCGCCATTGCGTGGCTGTGGCCCGATCCTAGCTTGAGATTGGCCCGCCGGCACTATTCGTCAAGAAACGCAACCGAGAAGGAGCCGCTGGAGTGACCGTCCCGAGCGAGATGTCTACCCGCCAGTTTCCGCGCGCGCTGAGACCCTATGTCCGGGTGGCGTACGCGGTCGCGTGGGAGGCTCTGGTCGACAGCCACAGCGTGCAGGCTCGCCAGTTCATCGGCGAGTTCGCCAGCCGGATCTCGCCGCTCGAGGCGCTCGAGCTGTACTTCACGGTTGTGCCGGTATCGGAGACGATGCAGGAGCCGGTCCGCACCCGGGCGCTCGCGGCGCTCGAGCTCGACGACCTGCCACCGCTCACGCCGATGCCGGTGCTCAGAGGCTGGCGGGTCCTCCGGGTCGATCTCGTGATCAAGCTCATCCGCTATCGCCGCGCCTATCACGAGCGGACGATCGAACTCGGCCGCATGGTCGGTGCCCGGGCCGCGGAGGCGGTGACCGCGACCCATGTGCAGAATGCCCATGACTTCGCGGAACTGCTGGAGGGGTGTCTTCCGGTCGAGCGGGCAGTCGAGGAGTACCTCAGGGCGTTTTCGATGCCGCTGGCGGCAGGCCAGGTGGTTCTGCAGCGGGTCAAGGCGGCGGTGGCGGGCTCACACCTGGCCGCCGAGTACGCCCAGCCTGCCACGCCCGACCCGGCGTTGCTCGAGCCGGCTGCGGAGCCCCCGCCCGGCCTCGAGACCCCTGCGCCCCGCCACTCGCCGTCCGCCGCCTCTACCTAGCGGCCGCTGGTCAGCTGTTCTTCTCGATCGGCGCCACCAGACCTCCATTGCTGTCCGTTCGCCGCATCAGCGTCAGGAGCTGCTGCATGGCGTCGACCGGCGTCATCGGGGCCAGCCGCGCCCGCAGGGTCTGTGAGGCGCGGAGCAGGTCATCCGGCAGCAGCAGCTCTTCCCGCCGGGTCCCGCTCGCTTTCAGGTCGATTGCCGGGAAGATCCGGCGCTCGGCCATCTCCCGGCTGAGTGTCAGCTCGCTGTTGCCGGTCCCCTTGAACTCTTCGTAGATCACCTGGTCCATCTTCGAGCCGGTGTCGATGAGTGCGGTGCCGATGATCGTCAGTGAGCCGCCACCCTTGGCGGGGTCGATCCGTCGAGCGCTGCCGAGGAATCGTTTGGGCTTCTCCAGCGCCGAGGAATCGAGGCCGCCGGTCATGGTCCGGCCGGTGCCGCGCTCGACGGTATTGTAGGCCCGGGCCAGCCGGGTGATCGAGTCCAGGATCAGGACCACCTCTTCGCCCTGTTCCACCCGGCGCCGGGCACGCTCCAGGGTCAGCTCCGCCACCGCGACGTGCCGCTCCGCCGGAAAATCGAAGCTCGAGGACACCACCTCGCCATAGCCAATCATCTCCATCTCGGTTACTTCCTCGGGCCGCTCGTCCACCAGGAGAATGAGCAGCAGGGCCTGCGGGTTGTTCTTGGCGATGCCTTCGGCGACCGCCTGGAGGACCATGGTCTTGCCGGCCTTGGCCGGAGCGACGATGAGGGCGCGCTGGCCCTTGCCGAACGGGCAGAAGAAGTCGATGACCCGGTTGGTGAAGTCGGGCTGGCCGGAACGGCGCAGGCCGCAATCGAGCAGCAGGGGCTGGTCCGGGTGGATGGCGCCGAGACTGGCGAAGGCGGGCCGATGGCGCGCCTCTTCGGGTGGGCGGCCATTGACCATTGTGACCTTCTCGAGCGGCGGGGCCTTGCCCCGGCCGGGCGACCGGCCCACTTCGCCCCAGAGCTCGTCGCCTGACCGCAGGCCGAATTGGCTCACCAGTCTGGGTGGGACGTAGAAGTCGCCATCTTCGGCCAGATAGCTGAACTGCCGGCGGCGGATGAACCCTGCGCCGCGGTCAGTGAGATCGAGGATGCCGAGGGAGCTGGCAATGGTCATGCGGTGCGCTCAATATACCATCATGCCGTCTACTTCCGCCGTGGCCGGTCGGACCGCCGAGGTGCTGTTCTACGACGGCACCTGCGGGCTCTGTCATGGCCTGGTGAAGTTCGTCCTCGCGCGGGACCGGGACGGATCGCTGTTTCGCTACGCCCCACTCCAGGGTCCGACCTTCGAGGCCGCGATCCCGCCTGCCGCCCGCGGCGGTTTCCCAGACAGCGTGGTGCTCCGCACCGAGGACGGGCGGACCCTGGTGCGCTCGGCGGCCGTTATCCACATCGGCGAACGGCTCGGTGGCCGGTGGCGGGCGCTGGCGCGGGTCGCCAGTGTGCTACCCCGGTGGCTCCTCGACCTGGGGTACGACGCCGTGGCCCGAGTGCGGCGCCACCTGTTCGCCCGGCCCGAGGGCAGCTGTCCGCTGTTGCCGCCGGAGCTGGGATCCCGATTCCTGCCCTGACCCCCCATCACACCACGACGGTCCCTTCCCGCGCCGTGAGCTCCCGGAAGAGGGCGGTCAGCCGCTGGGTGACGGGGCCGACCACGCCCGCGCCGATCCGCCGGCCGTCGATCGTCGTGACCCCGGCCAGCTCACCCATCGTGCCGGTGCAGAACGCCTCGTCGGCCCGGTACACCTCCGCAGGGGAGATGTCGCGGACCTCGTGGGGAATCCCCTGTTCCTCCAGGATCTCGAGGACCACGGCCCGGGTGATGCCCTCAGGGCAGGCGATCGTCCGGCTGGTACGGACCACACCCCGCTCCACGAAGAAGAGATGGGTCGCGTTGGTCTCCGCCACGAACCCGCGGGAGTCGAGCATCAAGGCGTCGTCCGCGCCGGTGACGTTGGCCTCGATCTTGGCGAGGATCGACTGGATGAGGTTGCAGTGGTGGATCTTGGGATCGAGGGCATCGGGCGCAAACCGGCGGATCGAGCTGGTGATCAACGACAGCCCCGCCGTGGAGTAGACCGGCGGCTTGTGTTCGGCCAGCACAATCAGCGTCGGGCCGGACTGGTTGAGCCGGGGGTCCATCCCCGAGGTGACCTTCACCCCCCGGGTCAGCGTCAACCGGATATGCACCCCGTCGGTCATCTGGTTGGCGGCCAGGGTCTTGTGAAGCTCCTCGACGATCTTCTCGTGAGAAGGAATCTCCTGAAACGCGAGCGCCTGGGCCGAGTGTCGCAGCCGGTCGAGATGCTCCGCCAGACGGAAGATCCGGCCCTGGTACAGCCGCAGACCCTCCCACACCGCGTCGCCTCCCTGGACCGCGGAATCGAACGGACTGATCCCCGCATGATCGCGATGGACCAGGGTGCCGTTGATGTTGATGAGGATGTCGGCGTTCCTGGGGTCGTAGTTTTGGAGCATGGGGGCCGGGGGTGAGGGGGGCCGAGCGCTGACGGCTGTCCGCTATCAGCTATCAGAACGCATCCCAACCTGTTGCTCGCATCCTGCCGAGGGCTTGTATCCGGTTCCGACAGCCGACAGCCGACAGCCGACAGCCGACAGCCGACAGCCGATAGCCGATGGCCGATGGCCGATGGCCGATGGCCGATAGCTGATCGCCACCCTCTCCTCACACCCGATTCCGCCGCAGCTCCTCGTAATACGGCATGCATTCAGCCAGCAGCGGCTCCAGCGCGGGCGCAATCGAGCGGGGGCGGGGAACATACGGTTCGAAGCCGGTCGATCGTTCCACGACATCGTACCAGTACTTGGCCCAGATGCCATCGGTCGCGCGGCGGCCGGCGGGCCAGGACAGCATCAGCGGGCTGAACGGTACGCCCATGGCATCGCACAAGCGCGACAGCCGGCCGCTGGGATCGCGGAGCACGTCCTCCGAGTCGAGGACCGGCGGGATCCGTCCGGTGCGTTCGCGGATCAGCCGGAAGATCTCCACCTGCTGTGGCAGCCCGGTATCCGGCAGGGTCGGCTGGCCCATTCGGGCCGCCAGCGAGGCCAGCATGTCGGCGGGATGGCGGATCAGAAACGCATGGCGGAGTTCGAGCACCCACTCGCCCCGGAGATGCGGCAGCCAGTGATGCGCCATGTGTTTCTGGTAGTAGATCGCCCGGCCGTGAGGAATCGGCCCGGTCAGTCCTGCAATCACCCGGCGCCAGTCGGTCTCGTGGTGCGCGATCACCTCGTCCACGCCCGGGTGGGCTACGGAGACCCGGGTGAGATAGTGGGCGTACAGCGGTTCATCGATGACCCAGGTGTCGGGCCGGTTCTCCCACGCCCGCATCATGGCGGTGGAAATATTGCGCGGACCGGACCACATCGCGATCCTGGCTGGCTCGCCAGCCCCGCCGGCTTCCCCCGCGGCCAAGCCGCCGAGTCGCCGAGCCGCCGAGCTGTCCGAATGATTATGCACGCTTGTAGCCCCTTCCCGCACGGCGTATCGTTCTGCTCCAACCGCATCCCGGTGAGGGTTCGTCCGACATGATTCGCACGGGCATTCTGTGGCTCTCGGAGCAGCAGCGGGTGTTTCGGTTCGTGCGCCGCAACGGGATGGCCCGGCGATTCGCCGCCCGGTTCGTCGCGGGGGAGACGGTGGACACCGCCATCGAGGCGGCCCGCGAACTCAACCGCCACCGGATCACGGCGACCCTCGATCTCCTGGGCGAAAGTGTCTCGCGAGAGCACGATACTACTCAGGCCCGCCAGACCTATCTCGAGATGCTGGAGCAGATCGCCCGGACGGGGATCCAGTCCAACGTCTCGGTCAAGCTGACCCAGATGGGATTCGACATCAGCGAGGACACCTGCCTCGCCAATATGTCGGCGATTCTGACCCGGGCCAAGGCGCTCGGGAACTTCGTCCGGGTAGACATGGAGGGCTCGGCCTACACCCAGCGGACCCTCGACTTCTTCTCCCGGGATCTGTATCCGGCGTTCGGCCCGCACGTCGGCGTCGTCATCCAGTCGTGCCTGCGGCGCTCGGACGGTGATCTCGACGCCCTGATCGCGGCCAACGCCCGGGTCCGCCTCTGCAAGGGGGCCTACCTCGAGCCTCCCGATGTGGCGTATGCGGAGAAGGCCGACGTGGACCGGGCGTATCTCCGGCTGATGGAACGGCTGATGGAGCACGGCAACTATCCCGGCCTGGCCACCCACGACGAGCGCATGCTCTCGCACGCGCAGAGAGTTCGCCCGGCGCAAGGCCATCGATCCATCGCGGTTCGAGTTCCAGATGCTGTTCGGCGTCCGGCGCGACCTCCAGCACGAGCTGCGGGCCGCCGGCTACAACATCCGGGTCTACATCCCCTTCGGTACCCAGTGGTATCCCTATCTCATGCGCCGGCTCGCCGAGCGCCCAGCCAACATCGCCTTCATCCTCGGCAACGTCGTGCGGGAGGCGGTGCACCGCCGGAAATGAGCGAAGCGACACTCGGCGGGTACATGGCCCAGCATGATCGGGCAGCCGCCTTCACGGGCCGGGATGGCCAGCCGTACAGCGTCGGGCTGTTCATCGAGGAGCTGCCCGACGAGCGCGGGCGATACGCCGCGTCGCTGCTGTTCGTCCGCTGGTCTCGGTCCGGCGACCGCCCAGTCGGCCACGTGGAATCCGAGGTGCTTGCCTGGGGACGTTCGCGCGAGGATGCCGAGGAGCGTCTCAAGGTCCTGTCGCTCTACGACGTCAAGGCAGCGCTCGATCAGGCCATCGATCAGGAGCCCGGCGAGTGGTGACCGGTACAGTCCTCGAGCGCGACGGCTCGACCTATCGCATCCTCACGGCGACCGGAGAAGTGCGGGCGGTGCTCCGGGGCAAGATGAAACGCGGCTCGATCCGCGTGGTCGTCGGCGACCGGGTACGCTTGGACCAGGAAGGCGAGCACGGGATCGTTCGGCATCGCCGAAGTGCTGGACCGGACCAGCCTGCTCGCCCGGCGGGTCCCGGAAGGGCGGGGCGCCCGGCCGGTCGCCGCCAACGTGGACCAGGTGCTCGTGGTCACCGCGACCCGCGATCCGCAGCCGATTCCGCAGCTGATCGACCGGCTGCTGGTGGTGGCTGAGTCCAATCAGATTCCGCGGGCCGTGATCCTCAATAAGATCGACCTGGACCGCGGCGATGCCTTGGCCGACCGGTTTCGGCCCGCGGGATACGACGGTCTTCCGCACCAGTGTGAAAACTGGAGAGGGGCTGGAGCGGCTCGGCGAAGCGCTCGCCCGCCGGGAGAGTGTCATCACCGGTCCGAGCGGGGCGGGGAAGTCGAGCCTCCTGAACGCCCTCCAGCCGGGGCTCAAGCTCCGCACCGGCGAGATCAGCGCCCGGATCCGGCGCGGCGCCAACACGACCGTGAGCGCGGTGATGGTGCCGCTCAGCAACGGGGGCTTCCTGGTGGATACACCCGGGTTCAGCGAAGTGGGGCTCTGGGGACTCGAGCCACGGGAACTGGCCCATTGCTTTCCCGAAGTTCCGGCCGCTGGTGGACTGCTGCAAGTACGCCGACTGCAGCCACACCCACGAGCCCGGCTGCGCCGTGCGTGGCCGCCGTCGACGCCGGAGCAATCCCGGAGATCGGTTGCAGAGCTATCGGATGATGCTGGCGAATCTCAGGAGCGCGCCAAAGGACTGGGAGTACCGGCAGCTCAGAAGGAGATGCGAGAAGTGCGCCCACTCCTCACTTCCCCTCTCACTTCTTACTGCTCACTGCGTCGGCTCCCCCGTCAACCGCTTCAGCGCTGCTTTACCTCGTCAACCCGCGCGCTGGAGCGGATCGGCCTGCTCCCAGGCCGGAAGAACCGGCCGTACGCGTCGGCCGCCTCGCCCGTCTGCCCGCCGCCTCGTAGGCACGGCCGCGTGCGTAGTCCGGCGGTGGGTCGCTGACCCCATGTCCGTGACGAAGCCGTACTGGAGCATCCGCAGACCCTGCGTCGCGGGTCGCCGGCCAGTGGGCGATGGTCGTGGCCAGCTGCAGCCGTAGCGGGACGGTCACCAAGGGGCTCGAAGCCCGCACCGGCGTCTTCCACGGCCGGTCTGCATCATCGGGATCCCGGTGGCTGGTATCTCCGGCGGTGATGAGGGCCCAGCCCTTCGCAGCGCGCACGACCTCCCAGAGTCTGCGGCGGCATCGTCAGGATCCTGGTGCGCCAGCAGGCTGTCGAGCAGCCGTGTCCCCTCGGCGCGGTCGCCACGGTTGAGTGCCAGCACCGTGAGGAATATAGACCTGAAAGGATTACGCCGTGGGGCACGGTACACAGCTGTCCATGGCCGGAGGAGCGTAGTCCGGCGGCGCGAATCCGAGCAACAGGGGCGTCAGCAGCACCCCGTAGGCCTGCTGCTGGCTGTCCTTCATGAGCGAATCCGCGACCGCTTGCGCCGCCCGGAAACGGCCCAGACCGGCGAGCGTGATGCCCTTCCCGGCGAGATATTGCGACCTGCCCGGCCGCGGGCGTTGCCTGACTGACTCCCTGCCAGCGGCCGTATCGGGCCATCACCGTGTCCGAGGTGGCGTCGCCGGAGTACAGTCCGCCCATCACGCCGGCCAGCGACCTGCCATAGCGGAGCATGGCGGCGGCGGTGGCGGTGTCGACGTTGCCCCGGCCGAACAGGATCTCCCCGCGCGCCGTGATAGGCCCGGATTCTCCATCTCGTTCCCCGACGATTCGAGCACCTGCAGGTAGCGGTCGGTATCCGGAGTGGTCGCCCATCTGCATGGCGACCTCGACGGGGTGAATGGCAGCCGGGGTCAGGGTCGAATCGCGGGCCAGCACGCTGTCGAACGGCGCCCGCAGCGTGGCGTGGTCGTACCCCACCAGTTGCCGGGTGTGGTACTGGGTCTCGCCCAGCAGGAACCAGCCGTCCACGTCGTCCGGGTACCGCGCCACGTAGGCCCGCGGCGGATCGGTGGCCGCCAGGCGCTGCCGTGCTGGAGGAGGTTGTAGGCGGTGACCAGACGCCGTTCCCGAGGCGGCAGGCGCCGGCGAACCGGAGGGCCGCGTCACTCGCCTCCCGGCCCCGCGTGGCGCCCGAGGCCGCCGGCCAGCCGATGGTGGCAGCCAGACGGTAGTGTGCCAGCGAGAAGGTCGAGTCCTGCTCGATGGCGCGGAGAAAAGCAGCGGAAGCGGAGTCCCATTCGGATCGGCGGTAACGCTGCTCACCGATCGAGGTACTCCCGCATGGCCGCCAGAGAGGTCGTGGTGAGGGCGCCCAGCCGGAGTGAGGGCACCGGCTCCTTGGAGCGCCAGATCTCGCGCACCAGCGCCAGACTCAGCTCGTCCACCAGCGCCAGCAGGCTATCGCTCGCCCCGTCGATTTGCGCATGCGCCAGGCTTCGCCGATCGGCGCCGTACAGGTCGGCGCTCACCCGCACACGGGGACCGGTGGCCACGATGCTTCCCATCAGTGCTGCCTGGGCCTTCACCGCCCGGGCCACCGATAGCGCCGCCCGGAGATCGATGCCGGAGCCGAGCCCTTCCTTCTTCAACTCGGACATGACAGTGCGGGGCTCGACGGCACGGATGCCACCCACCGCATTGAGGTTGGTGGTCAGCAGGTCCACCATCCCCTCGCCCATCAGTTCGACGCCGGGGCCCGACGCGCTGAAGGGCATGACGGCGATGGACTCGGCACCGGCCACCACCGGTCCGGCCCGCCGCGGGCCGAAGGCGATCCACGCGGCGGCGGCAGCAACCACTGCCACCGGCAGCCCGACGGCCAGCCGCCTGAGCCGGCGTCGCTCGGCGACGGCACCGCTGCCTCCGCCGGCGGCGCGCTCCAGTTGGGCGACAAAGTCGTCACCGAGTCGAACCGCTTGCCCGGGATCGGCCGCCAGCGCCCGGGACACCGGTGCAGTCGGCCTCGGCCGGGACGGCGCGGTTGACCCGACTCAGCTCTCGGGCGCGGGCCTGTGAGGCTCTGGGTGAGCACCGCCTGCACCGTACCGGCGGCGAATGGCGTGGCACCGGTGACGATCTCGAAGAAGACGCAGGCGAGCGAGTACTGGTCGCTCCGGGCGTCCACCTGGCTCGCGGTGGCCTGTTCGGGGCTCATGTACGCCGGTGTGCCGATGGCGATGCCAAGTCCGGTCATCCCGCCCTGCTCGTGGGCGGCGGCGCTCAGCGCCCGAGCGATGCCGAAATCGGCCACCACGGCGTGACCGCCAGACAACAGGATGTTTTCCGGTTTGATGTCCCGGTGGACGATCCCATGCTGGTGGGCGTAGGCGAGGGCGCTCGCCACTTCGCGGATGAGGGCCACCGCTTCCTCGAAGGGCACGCGGCCATCGCGGGTGAGCCGGTCGCGGAGCGATTCACCCTCGACGAACGGCATCACATAGTACAGCACGCCGGCCGCGTCGCCGGAATCGTACAGCGGGACGATATGCGGATGCTGGAGCCGGGCGGACACCTCGATCTCGCGCAGGAAGCGCTCCGGTCCGATGGTCGCGGCCAGCTCCGGCCGGAGCACCTTGAGCGCGACCGGCCGATGATGCTTGAGGTCGGTGGCCCGATAGACCGTGGCCATGCCACCCTGACCGGCCTTGCCGTCGATGGTGTACCGGCCCGCCAGGGCCTTGGCCAGCCGCTCCTGCGCCGTCGTCCATGAACGCTCCCGCAGTGCTCGCTGGCCCGTGATGCTGGGCTCCGCTCCGCTCCTCACTTCTCACCTCTTACTTCTCACTTCTCACTTCTGGCCTCACTCCTTCCTCGTCCACCGTCCGGCGTCGCGCCGTTCGACCTTGTCCATCATCCGGTCGAACGCCTGGTCGAGGTCGATCCCTTCGCGGTTGGCCATGCAGATCAGCACGAAGAGAATGTCGGCCATCTCCATCCCGAGGTCGCCGTCGGCCTCGTCGCTGCTTCTTGGTCTTCTGGCCGAAGCGGTGGTTCACCTCACGGGCCAGCTCGCCCACCTCCTCCGCCAGCCTGGCGAGATTGGTGAGCGGGTCGAAGTAGCCCTGCTTCGAACTGGCTGATCCAGGTGTCGACCCGGCGTTGGCAGTCTGTGAGCGGACATGGGACGGCGTACAGCGATCAGGCGTCAGTCGGAACAGGGAGGTGGTACAACGGCCTACGTGCCCCGACGCCTTGACGCCTGATGCCCGAGGCGAATTAGCCCGGACGAGCGCGGCGATGAACGCCCGCATGAACTGCCCCAGGTCCGCCGGCGTCCGCGACGATATCAGGTTGCCGTCCACCACGACGGCCGCGTCTTCCCACATCATCCCGGCGTTGACCAGGTCGTCCTTGATGGCGCCGACGCTGGTGCCGCGCCGTCCCCGGACGATGCCGGCCGAGATGGGCACCCATCCCGCGTGGCAGATGAAGCCGACCGGTTTGCCGGCCTCGAAGATCTCGCGGGTGAGCGAGAGCACCTTGGCATGGCGGCGCAGAATGTCGGGCGCGTAACCGCCGGGAATCACCAGGCCGTCGAAGAATCCGGCTTTGAGCTCATCGACCGCCGCGTCGACGGTAACAGGGTACGATCCCCGCTTGCCGTGGTACACCTTCTCCCCGACGCCCGCCACCACCGTGGCGGCGCCCTCCTCCTCCAGCCGGATCTTGGGATACCAGAGTTCGAGCTCCTCGTAGTAGTTCGCGGCGAAGATCAGCACGCGCTTGCCAGTGAGTTTCACGTCTGTCGCCTTTCCTGGAACCAGCGGGTGACTGGCCCGGATGAGCCACCGCGGCGAGAACCGGATGGACTGGATCAGCAGTTTGTTCAGCGAGACCGGGGATGACGATGACCCGGCCGCGCATCATGCCGCGGTAACCGGTCTGCGGCCACCGGGGCGGCCTCCATCACGTTCGGTGTCTTGAACAGGTTTGTGTCGGCGGTTCCCGCCGCGACGCCGAACCCGGTCCGGGTGGGACCCGGGCACAGCGCGGTGACCGTGATTCCTGTTCCCTGGAGCTCCTGGCGCGATGGCCTCCGAGAACGAGACCACGAAGGCCTTGGAGGCGTAGTACACCGCCATCAGGGGACCGGGCGCGAATCCCGCCGTCGAAGCCACGTTCAGGATCCGCCCTCGTCGCTGGCTGACCATCCGGGGCAGGACCAGTCGGGTGAGCTGCATGAGGGCCACGATGTTGACCTGCACCATCGCCAGATAGCGGTCGACGTCGGCCCGGCCGAACAGGCCCCAGTGGCCGAAGCCGGCGTTGTTCACCAGCACGTCCACGGCGTAGCCCGCGCCGGGCGACCTCCTCCATGATCGCCTGCGGGGCTTCGGTGTCGGACAGGTCGGCGACGATCACCTCGACCCGCACCTGGTACATGCCGGAGAGATACTTGGCGATCTCCTCGAGCTTGGACTGCGAGCGCGCCACCAGGATGACGTCGTGGCCACCCTTGGCGCACAGTCGTGCCAGCTCGAGTCCGATTCCCGCCGGAGGCGCCGGTGATCAGCGCGACGGGTCGTGCGGAATCCGCCATGAAACTCCGGATGGGTGTCCAGGACGCGGTGCCCACTACGCGCGGGCTCACGATCCGTTACGCCGGACTCGGGACTGGGACTATCGCACTCGCCCGGCCTTGCGGCAGCAGGCTGACCACCTGATCCGTCGGCAGGGCATGCACTCGATAGCCGTCCGCGCCGGTCATGGTCTCGGCGGCGACCATCGCGTTGACGATCGCTTCCTCGGTGGCGTCGACCGTGGCCTCGAAGATCGGATTGATCCGCTCGTTGGCCATCATTCGGACGGTGGCCAGGGAGTCCGAGCCGCCCGCCCCGCCGTTGGCGGTCGAGAAGGCGATGAATATATCCCCCGAGGAATCTCCGCCGATGCCACCCATCCGGCCGACTCCCAGCGCCACCCGTTTGACCACCCGCTTGAGCTGGTGCGGCAGCAGCGGCGCGTCGGTGGCCACGACGACGATGATCGATCCCACCTCCGGGCGTTCCCGGCGCGCCTGGCCGGAGCCGGGCGCCGCAGCGCGGCAGCTCCCGCAGCCACTCCTGATCGGGGATGGCCGCCGTCGCCAGACATGCCTCCGCCCCCTGGATGGCCGGTCCGACCGGGACGCCGGCCACGCTGAGCCGCCGCCGACCGCCGTAGTTGCACTGGACCAGGACGCCGACGGTGTACCCGCCCGCGACCGGTGCGAGCCGGCGCGACGCCGTGCCGATCCCGCCCTTGAACTCGTGGCAGACCATCCCGGTGCCTCCGCCCACGTTGCCTTCGGTCACCGGACCGGCCCGGGCGGCGTCGAGAGCCTGAAAGGCGTGTTCGGCGGTGACATGCATCCCCCTGATGTCGTTGAGTCCGCCATCCCAGGTCTCCGCCACCACCGGCAGGGCCCAGAGGAAGTCGTCGTACTCGCCGCTTGAATCGCCCACGCGATGACCGCGTCCCGGACCACCCCGACGCTCAGGGTGTTGGTGATCATCACCGGGCCCCACAGGAAACCCGACTCCTCGACCCAGGTCGTCCCGGTCATCTCGCCGTTGCCGTTCAGCGTCCACCAGGCGGCCATGACCGGATCGCTCGACTTGCCGCGCGGCAGAATCGCCGTCACGCCGGTGCGCACCGGACCCCGGCCCGCCTCGAGTCGTCCATCGCCCCGGATCAGCGTGACCTGTCCCACCGTCACGCCGGCCACGTCGGTGATCGCGTTGAGTGGCCCCGGGGTGCCGCCGAAGGGGATGCCCAGGTCGCGGGCCCGGGGCTTCTGCTGGGCCGACCCTCCGGTGGCGATGACCAGAAGGAGCAACGGGAGCGGACGCGCGCATGGTGGCAGGTGGGTCGAGGTTGCTGTAAGCTACACGGCGTCCTACGTCGCCAGAACCACCCGGAATCGTCCGGCCCGTCCCAACCCCAACCCCGACCATGCGCTCCCGTCAACGCATTCTCGCCAACCTCGAAGCCGCCTATCGGGCCCAGTACGAGCTGGCCAAGGCGCAGAACCTCCCGCGCCGCATGGAGGAGCTCGATGCCGGCTACCTCCGTGATCAGCTGATGCTCGAAGTGCTGCTCGACATTCGCGACCAGCTTGCCGTGGTCCGCCATCCCCACGCCGTAACGCCATGCGACTGATTCTCCTCTCCGTCGCTGGCGCTGGTCGCCTGCGCCAGGACCCCGACCGCCGACCTCGTGGTCTTCGGGAAGGTCTGGACCGGGGACTCGACCCGGCCCCTGGCCCAGGCGGTCGCCACCCGCGGGGACACCATCGTGGCGGTCGGCGACAGCGCCGACGTGGCGCGGCTGGTGGGCGAACAGACCCGGGTGTTCTGGAATCCCGGCGGTCTGGTGGTGCCCGGCTTCATGGACGCTCACACCCACTTTCTGAGCGGCGGCTTGCAGCTGGCCAGCGTCGATCTCCGCGACGCCGATTCGCCCGGAGGAGTTCATCCGCCGGCTGGCCGGCGTTCGCCGCGGAGCGCCGTCCGGGAGAGTGGATTCTGGGCGGCGACTGGGACCACGAGCGCTGGCCCGGCACGCCGCTTCCCCGGCGCGACTGGATCGATACGGTCACCCCGCGGAACCCGGTCTTCCTGCGACGGCTCGACGGGCACATGGGGATCGCCAACAGCCTGGCGCTCCGGGCGGCCGGCGATCTCGGCGGCCACGACCGACATCCCCGGCGGCGTGATCGTGCGCGACCGGAAGACCGGTGAGCCGACCGGCGTCCTCAAGGACGAGGCGATGAACCCGGTCTATGCGGTCATCCCCGATCCGCAGCGATGACCAGGTGGACGCCGGCGCTGACCCGGGCCATGCAGCACGCGGCCGCGCACGGGGCTGACCGCGGTGGCGTCGGTCAGCGCCGGCTGGCCGCAGGTGGCCGGACTCCTGCGCGCCCGCCGCAACGGCACGCTGACGATCCGGGTGGCGCTTTTTCCGCCGCTCGCCGAGTGGCGGCGCGGTGGCCGACAGCGTCTCCGCCCGCGGTCCGGGCGACGACTGGCTTCGGCTGGCCGGGGTGAAGGGGTATGTCGACGGCTCGCTCGGGTCGACCACCGCGCTGTTCTTCGAACCCTATGCCGACGATTCGACCACTGGCGGGCTGCTCACGACGCCGGAAGACTCGCTCCGCAGCCAGATCGGCGCGCGCCGATTCCGCCGGCCTGCAGGTGGTCATGCACGCCATCGGCGAGCGGGCCAACGCCCTGCTGCTCGACATCTTCGACAGTGTGGCCAAGGCCCACGGCCCGCGCGACCGCCGGTTCCGGGTCGAGCATGCCCAGCACCTCCGCATGGCCGGAGGTGCCCCGGTTCGCCGCGCAGGGGGTGATCGCCTCGATGCAGCCGATTCACATCGTCGACGACGGAAGCTGGGCCGGGAAGCGGCTCGGCCCCCGGGTGACGGACAGCTACATCTTCCGGTCCCTGCTCGATGCCAAGGCGCGGCTGGCGTTCGGCTCCGACTGGTATGTCGCTCCGCTGGATCCGATAGCCGGGATCTCCGCCGCGGTGACCCGCCGTACCCGGGACGACCGGAACCCCGGCGGCTGGATCCCGGAACAGAAGATCACCGTGGAGGAGAGCCTCCGGGCCTACACGGGCAACCAATGCCTACGCGGTCTTCGCCGACGGCACCCGGGGCATGATCCGCCCTGGCTACCGGGCCGACCTGGTGCTGCTCGATCAAGATCTTCTTCACGGTCCCTCCCGAGCAGTTGGGCGCGGTGCGCGTGCGGGTCACCGTGGCGGGAGGGGGGGTTACCTACCAGTCGACCGAGTAGCGCGAGACGGTCGGGGCTGGTCGGGCGGGCCGTGCATTGCGCGGCTCGCCCGCTTGCTGCATGTTCGTGGTACCCCTCGCCACAGACCGCATGCGCGCAGCCTTGTTAGCTGTCGCGACCTTCGTCCGGCTACTGCTCCGCTCGCCATGCTCAACGGCCCAGGAAGCCGGGCGAGCCTGGCCATTGCGCATGACGACTGGCCGGCCGGCCCTGGTCGCGACGATGGCCTGTCTGGCCGTGTCCGGGTCGACCCTCTCGGCCCAGCGCATGAAACTGCTGGTGCCGCTCGACTCCCTGGTCGAACGGGCCCGGCGCGACTCCCTCGACGCCCCGGCTCACTACGAGGTCGCCCTCGGCTACTGGCTCAATCGCAAGTACGACCAGGCCGAGCAACACCTTCGTCTGCGCCATCGCCATCGAGCCCAAGACCGCGGTCGCCTACCTGGCCCTCGGCTACCTGCCCTACGCGCGACGGTCCCGCCTCTGGGACGAGGTCGAAAAGGGCAAAGTCCCGGCCGAGTGGGTGGCGCCACTCGAGGAAGCCGACCGCTTCCGACGACAGGCCTTCATCATCGACCCTCTGGTCGACCTCAAGCCTCTGGCCCTCATGATCCCGCCCGCGAGCACCCTGGGGATGCTCAAAGGGGGCTTTCGAGAGGCTTTCTACACCTACTTCATGAACGGAATCGGGAGCCTGTGGGACGGCCAGTACGAGCGGGCCTACCAGTTCTTCCGGGAGATCGCCGGCAACGCCACCGAAGCCGAACGGCAGAAGGAGTTCCCGCGCTGGCTGCTCTGGTACGAAGCGCTCTCGGCGGCCCATGCCAACGATTTCGCTCGCGCCACCGCCAATCTCCGCATCCTCATGGATCGAGCCGCGGCCGCGGCCGAGCGCGATGGGGGTGCCGCACTGGCCCTGACGCACGCCAACCAGTATCGCTACGCCCTGGCCTGCATCCTGGACTGTGTCCGGCAAGTCCCGGGATGCGATCCCCCTGCTGCAGGAAGTGCTCGAGCAACGATCTGGGCTTCTACATGGCGCACGTGCGCCTGGCCACGATCTATGAAGACCTGCACCGGCCCCGGGGAGCGCTCGAGGAACGGCGCCGGGCGGTCGCGGCCAACCCGGACGATCCGGGCCTGCTGTTCGATCTGGGGAACGCCCTGGCAAAGGCCGGTGAACCGGCGGAAGCGCAAGGGGTTCTGCGGCAGGCGCGTGCGGCCAATCCACGCCACGTTCGCACACTCTACGTCCTGGGGTGGGTCGAAGAGCAACTCGGGGACACCGCGGCGGCGCGTGACGCCTACCGGCAGTTTATGGCACTGGCTCCGAGTCGGTTCGGAGCACAAAAGGCCGAAGTCGCACTCAAGCTCCAGTCGCCGCGCTAGCAAAGGAGGAGATCATGTTTCGAACGACGAGAGTGGCACTCCTGGCGGCGATCGGGCTCCTGGGAGCTCCCCAACTCATTGCACAGCGACTCAAGGTTCCCAAGACCCTGGGCGAGTTGGAGGCAGCCGCGCAACGGGACTCGAGCGACCCCACGGCGCACTACAACGTCGCGCTCGGGTACTGGAGCGCCAAGCGCTACGACGATGCCGAAAAGGCGCTACGGCAGTCGCTCACGCTGGACCCGCGGCTCGCGCCGGCGCACCTCGCGATGGCCTACTTGCCTTATGCTCGACGATCAAAGCTGTGGGGTGAGGTGGTGAGTGACCAAATCCCCGAGGATCAAAGGTCGGTGGTGCAGCAGTCCGACCGGGAGTACCGTCACGCGTTCTTGATCGATCCGTTCGTTGACCTGCGAATCCTCGGGGCGGTGGGACCCGGAAACCCGGATTTTTTCAGCGTGAAGGACCACTGGGGAGAAGTGTGGGCGCTCTTCTTCCAAGGCTTCGCTGACTGCGAGGAAGGGCGGTATGAAGACTGCCACGGCAGATTCGTGACGCTGATCCGGGAGATCGACGGCGATCGCTACCCCCGGCGGATACCGTCGTCCGTCCTCTGGTACAAGGGGATCGCGGCTGCTCACATCGGCAAATTCGACATCGCGGCCGATCATTTCCGCGAGCTGATCAGGCGGGAAATCGAGGCAGCCAAAGACCGCGACAGGAAGGGAGAACTCGCCCGGGTCCCCATGGACGTCAACTCGTACCGTTACACTCTGGCGACGATTCTCCAATCCGCGGGTAAGACCGCCGAGGCGGTCCAGTTGTTCGAAGAAGTGCTCACCAACGACATCGGGTTCTACATGGCGCATGTCCGACTGGCCAACATCTACGAGGCGCAGAAGGACTATGCTCGAGCGGCCAAGTCGCGTCAGAGCGCCGTGGACGCGAATCCCGACGACGCCAGCCTCGTCATGGATCTGGGAGTGACCATCGGGAAGGCGGGCGATTTCGCAGCCGCCGAGTCTCGTATGCAGCAGGCGTACGAGGCGAACCCGCGAGATGTGCGTCCGCTGTTCTGGCTGGGGATTGCCTGCGCACAACAGGGCAAGACGCCGGAGGCGCGAGACGCCTTCGAGCGGTTCGTGCGACTCGCGCCGGCTCGCTACGACCGCCAGATCGCCATGGCGAAAGAACGGCTGGCCCAGCTCCAGTAGGAGATCACTCGTGTCGAGCCATCCCCGTGCCCACCATGCGGTCCGCCCGGTTGCGGCCCTGAGCGCCCTGCTCCTGCTGGCCAATCCGCTCGCGGCCCAGGGCGCCTCGTACGAGCAGCTGCAGACCTTCAGCAGTCTGCTCAATCAGATCCGCCAGAGCTACGTCGATTCAGTGACATACGTGGAGCTGGTCCACGCCGCGATCGACGGTGTGCTCGTCTCCCTCGACCCGCATAGCCGATTCCTCCGCGCGGCGGATGCGGCCCGCGAGCTGGCCTACGAAGCCGGAGACCTTGCCGGGACCGGGGTCGTGCTCGACGAAGTGGATGATCGCCTGACCGTGCTCGCCGTCCTGCCGCGAAGCCCTGGCGCCAAGGCGGGCGTCGCTCCCGGCGACCGCCTGCTGACGATCAACGACACCGCCGTCGCGGGACTCACGATCACCGAAGCGGCCAGGCAACTCCTCGGCGAGAAGGGCGACAAGGTCAGGCTGCTCCTGGAACGCGGGTCGCGGCTCGAGCCCGACTCGGTGAGGATCACGCTGAAGTTCGATTTCCTGAAACCTCGTTCGGTCGAGTCCTCCGGGCTCGCCGACCTCGCCACCGGCTACGTGAGCCTCGGCGGCTTTCACTTCAAGGGCGGCCAGGAGCTCGAGCAGAGCGTCAAGGACCTGCAGCGTCGCGGCGCGCGGCGACTGATCCTCGACCTGCGGGGCAACCCCGGCGGGTCGGTGTTGACCGCGGTGCACATTGCCGGGCTCTTCCTTCCCAAGAACTCGCTGATCTTCAAGACCGAGGGGCGACGCAGGAGCGCCAGCACGGAATACCGAACCGAGCGCGACGGGCCGTTCCGGGAGCTGCCGCTGATGGTCCTGGTGGATCAGGGCAGCGCCAGCGCCTCCGAGGCGGTGGCCGGGTCGCTCCAGGACCACGACCGCGCGTTGATTCTCGGACGTCGGAGTTTTGGAAAGGCGCTCATGCAGCAGTTCTTTCCCATCCCACCGCAGGGAGACGGGGTCTTCCTGACTACCGCGCGCATATCGACTCCGAGCGGGCGGATCATCCAGCGGTCCTATCACGGCCTCAAGGCCGCCCAATACCGGAGCCTCGCCGGACAGGGAGGTGCCGTCCAGGACACCAGCACGATCTTTTATACCGACAGGAAACGGGAGATTCGGGGTGGAGGCGGTATCGTTCCCGACGTCGCGCTCCCAGGGCCTGTGAAACTGGCGCCCTGGTGGTGGGTTGCCGCCGACAGCGGGTGGTACGAGGCCGTCGCCGACAGCGTCGCCGCCCAGCTCCCCAAGGATCTCCCCGCCAAGGCCCGCTGGTTCGACGCCCCGGCCGAGTGGCAGGCGGCGCTGGTCGTCCCCTTCATGGCTCGGGTGAAGACCCGGCTCGGGGTCCAGGCCACTCCCGACTCCGCCCTTTCCGCGCGGCTGGGCCGCATCCTTGCCTATCGGGTCACCGAAGTCCGCTGGGGGCCCGACTCGGCCGATGAGTTCGTGGTGCGGAACGATCCCGATATCCGGGCCGCCATGGGATTCTGGGACCGGGTGAGTACTCTGCTAGGAGGCCGTCAATAGAAACGCCCCTTCCCCGTCCCGACCCGGCTCCCTGAGGGTGGTGCGGCATGGCGGATGCTACAGCCTCCCTTCAAGAAGTGCCCGGACACCTGACCAACACATCTTCCGCCTGCCGGGCGGTGAAACGATCTTGCGACATGGCCACTCGCACCCGGACGACACCGAAGACTACCCGAACCCTGTCGAAGGCCGACCAACTCGACATCTACCGGCTGATGCTGCTCTCCCGCCGCATCGACGACCGGGAGATCCAGCTCAAGCGTCAGAACCGGATCTACTTCCAGATCTCCGGCGCCGGCCATGAGGGAGTACTGGCCGCGGCGTCCAAGGTGCTCCGCCCGGCCTACGACTGGTTCTTTACCTACTATCGCGATCGCGCACTGTGTCTCGGTCTGGGCATGACCCCCACCGAAATGCTGCTGTCCGCCGTGGGCGCCGCCGACGATCCGAACTCGGGTGGCCGGCAGATGCCGTCCCACTTCGGGCACAAGGAACTCAACATCGTCAGCTCGTCGAGTCCGACCGGGACCCAGTTCCTGCAGGCCGTCGGCTGCGCCGAGGCCTGGCTCCGGTACTCGAAGGCGCAGGGCATGGCCGAGAGCGTCTACGGTCCGCACGGGGACGAGGTGGTGCTGGTCTCCTGCGGCGACGGCACGACCAGCGAAGGCGAGTTCTGGGAAGCGCTGAGCAGCGCCTGCACCCTGAAGGTTCCGGTGCTGTTCCTGGTCGAGGACAACGGCTACGCCATTTCGGTACCGGTGGAGGTGAATACCCCCGGCGGATCGATTTCGAAACTGGTGACCGGCTTTCCCGGGCTCGATATCCAGGAAGTCGATGGCTGCGATCCGATCGCGTCGTTCGCGGTGTTGCAGCGGGCCGTGGAATACTGCCGCTCCCGGCAGGGGCCGGCGCTGGTGCACGCCCATGTGATCCGGCCGTACAGTCACTCACTCTCGGATGACGAAGTGCTGTACCGGCCGCTATCGGAGCGCCAGGCGGACAGCGAGCGGGATCCGGTGACCCGCTTCCCGGCGCGCCTGATCGCGGAGGGAGTCGCGACCCAGGCAGAGATCGAGGCGATCAAGGTCCAGGTCGAGGAGGAGATCCAGCTCGCGGTCGATACCGCGCTGGCCGCTCCGCAGCCGGCCCCCGAAACAGTCTACCACTACGTCTACTCGCCGGACGTGGATCCGACCTCCGAAGGCTTTGACACCGAGGACGATCCCCGCTTTTCCGGCGATCCGACCACGATGGTCGACCTGCTCAACGGGTGCCTCAAGGACGAGATGGCGCGCGACCCGCGGATCGTCGTGTTCGGCGAGGACGTGGCCGATGCCAGCCGGGTCCAGTATCTGGAACAGGTCAAAGGCAAGGGTGGGGTCTTCAAGGTGACCTGGGGCCTGCAGCGCGCGTTCGGGGAAGCCCGGGTCTACAACTCGCCGCTGGCCGAAGCCAACATCATCGGGCGGGCCATCGGCCTGGCGACCAGGGGCCTCAAGCCGGTCGTGGAGATCCAGTTCTTCGACTACATCTGGCCGGCCTACATGCAGCTCAGAAACGAGCTGGCGCTCATGCGCTGGCGGTCGAACAATGCGTTCGCCGCACCGGTGGTCGTGCGGGTGACGTACGGAGGTTACCTCAAGGGCGGCGCGATCTACCACTCCCAGACCGGCGCGGCCGTGTTCACCGGCGTTCCCGGCCTGCGCGTGGTCTGTCCGGCGACCGCCCTCGACGCCAACGGACTGCTCCGTACCGCGATTCGGTGCGATGATCCGGTGCTCTTCCTGGAGCACAAGCACCTCTACCGCCAGACGTACAACAAGGCGCCGAACCCCGGGCCGAACTTCATGATCCCGTTCGGCAAGGCGAAGGTGGTGCGGGAAGGGACCGACTTGACCGTGGTCACCTACGGGGCGGTGGTCCAGCGGGCGATCGTGGCAGCCAAGGAATTCGCGGACCGGACCGGTCGCTCGGCCGAGGTCCTCGATCTCCGCTCGCTCTCGCCGGTGGACTGGGAGGCGGTGTTCGCCTCGGTCCGAAAGACCAATCGGGTCATCGTCGCCTACGAAGACTCACTGTCCTGGGGCTATGGGTCGGAGATTGCCGCCCGCATCGCGAGCGAGGCCTTCGAGTGGCTCGACGCCCCGGTTCGGCGGGTCGCGGCGGCCGATACCTTCGTGGCCTACGCGCCGGATCTCGAGGACGCGATTCTGCCCCAGGCAGCCGATCTCCTCTCGGCGATGACCTCGATCATGGAGTACTGACCCGGCCAGCCGTCGCGTCCTCCGCCAGCACGACATACCCCATCCAGCCGGATGCCAGATCGATCAGGGCGTGGAGGAGGATGGACGGGAGCAGGGAGCCCGACCACAGGTAGAGCACGGCCACCACCACTCCGGCGAGCAACGCCCGGACGATCGCGGTGCGGCCGAGGTAGGCGTGTGCCAGCGCGAACACGACGACCGCTCCCGCCTGTCCTCCCCAGTTACCCAGCCAGTGCGCCAGCACCCACCCCAGATATCCACGAAACAGCAGCTCCTCGCACACCCCAGCCGTGATGGCGAGGGCCACGAAGCCTGACAGATCGCTCCGGCTGACCGGGAGCAGGTCGGCGTAAGCGGCTATACCGGCGCGCACGTCGGCGTGGGTCTCGGGCCGGCGTGCGACCACGACGGTCTGGAGCAGAAGCAGGCCGCCCAGTGCCACGGCGACGCCCGTCGCCGCCCATCCCTGCCAGCCGATCGGCCGCGCCATGCCCAGCGCGTTCCAATCGCGCGCGAGGGATACCCAGATCACCACCGCGGTCGTGGCCAGCAGCCACTGAACGATCATCCCCTGGGCGTAGGCGGCCAGCCGGGCGCCAGGCACCCCCGCCCGGACCCGCGTCAGGTACGCGCGATAGCTTCGCATGGCCCACGCTGGCCAGATCACCGCGAGTCCGATCGTGAAGGCCAGATCGAACCAGGTCATGAGGGAAGTCGGGACGGGAAAATGGGAGGAACACCGAAAAGATGGGGGCCGCGTCGGCCGGCGCCCCGACCTACTCCTTGCCCAGTACGGCGCGGATCTCGCTCACCGCCACGATCGCGTTATCCACGTCGCGCGATAAGGCCCTCGCCTGCTGGGTCGCCATGGTCAGATCGCCCAGTGCCGAGGCGGCATCGGCGGAGCGAAGCCGCAGGAGGTCGAACCGGACGTTCTGCATGGCCAGGATACAACTCTCCAGCTGGCTCGCGATCTGATCCCGCCGCCCGTGGAGGTCGGAGATCGTCTTCTTCTGCTTCTCCAGCAGCCCCATTCGCCGGCGCCGCTCCTCATCATCGGGCTCCCGCATCAGCGCCTGCATCCGGTCCTCGATCCGCTCCACGCCCTGAACATCGAGGTTGGAGTCCATCGCGTGCAGCGTCTTGGCGAGATCGGTCGCCCGCTGGTACAGGGCGTCGACCGTGCCCTGCACGTCCTCCGGCAGCATCTGGCGCTCCGCCGGCGACATCCGCTCCAGCAGTTTGAGGATGGCACCGCGGTCGGTGTGCGCCTGGAGAATCGCTCCAACCTGGACACCGTAGTCCTCGGCCCGCGGCGCCGGGAGCTGTCGGGGGACCCGGGAGCCCTTGGCTCCTGGGACCCGCACCGCATCGGGGGCCGGCGGCCGGTTCAGCACGTCGCGCCAGGTGTACCCCGCCTGCCAGAGTTTGGAATAGTTGTTCACCAGCCCGAAGCCCATGCCGGCCATCACGAACAGGAACCAGGGCGGATTCAGCTGGGTGGTGGCCAGGTTGATCATGAAGCAGCCGCCGGTGACTGCGGCCCACTTGGCGAACTGCGCCCGAGTCTTCTGGATGATGAGCGGCTCGCCGGTGTCGGGCACCGGCAGTGGGGTGTCATCCTTCTTCCCGCCCCGCTCCATCCGTCGACTGGCTCGCTCCATGTGGCGATCGAGCCGATTGCGCCAGTCCTCGCCCGCACCGGGACGCCCGGCAAGGGGCCTGGGAGGCTGGGGGGCCAGGCCCCCGGCGCGAGCCGTCCCGGGGTCACCGGAGAGCCGTCGGGGCGACTCGGAGGCCCGCGACGCCGCACCTCGGCGAGTCAGGCCCGTGGGTCGATAGCCGGTGACGGTCCGGCTCTCCAGCGCCCGTCGCAGGGCGTCCGCCGAGGGCCAGCGGTTCTCGGGATCCTTCTCCAGACAGCGAATCACCGCGAGAGAAAGATCCTCGGGAGCATCGGGCCGCCGGTCCACCAACGACGGTGGCATCTCGGTGATCTGTTTCATGAGCAGGCCGGCAACGGTCGGCGACTTGAACGGCAGCTCCCCCGTCAGCATCTGGAAGGTGACGATGCCGAGGCTGTAGAGATCGCTGCGACCGTCGATGTCCTTTTCGCCCGCGGCCTGTTCGGGGCTCATGTACTGCGGCGTGCCGATTGCGACACCGGCACTGGTCAGGGTCGCGCCCGATACCCCGGACATCGCCTTGGCGATCCCGAAGTCGGTGACCATCACCCGGCCACGGGTGCCGTCAAGCAGGATGTTGTCTGGCTTGATATCCCGGTGAATGACCGACATCGCATGGGCGGTGCTCAGGGCGTCGGCCACCTCCTTCATGATCCGTCGGGCTTCCTCGACCGGCAGCTTGCCGCGACGCTTGAGCCGGGCACCCAGGGACTCTCCGTCCACGTACCCCATGACGAAGTAGACCAGCCCGTTCCCTTCACCGACGGTGTAGATCGGGACGATGTGGGGGTGAGAGAGCCGGGCCGCGGTTTCCGCCTCGCGGGTGAAGCGGGCACGAATCTCGGCCTGGAACGCCAGCTCGGGCGGCAGCACCTTGATGGCTACCCGGCGCTTGAGCCGCTCATCCCGGGCGCGGTACACCACCCCCATCCCGCCGCGTCCAATCTCACCCTCGATCGTAAAGGCGTTTCCAAGGGCTTCGCTCAGTCGTGGCGCCAGCGCAGAGGTCGGTTCAGTCATCTTCTATCCGGAGAAGCGTCATAGATTTAGCAGTGCAGGGCGGGGTGGACAAGGTTGTCGACTCAGCGGTTTCGCCGAAGCGGCGCCACCGAGCGCACTATTGCCGCGGACCCGACACATCGGCAGGTTGGAACCGGTGCCCCGCCCGGATGGCAGCCGGACGTTCCAGGATGCCCCGGCGGAGTCTGCGCTCGACAAGACGACGGTCCGGCAGCCAAGTTCCCTGCTGGCAAGCGGTCGGCCGGTCGAAGCAACGGCGGCCGAACCTACTCGAAGGCGGGTGGCATAGTCGCTGCACCTCCTGAACTGGAGCGCTAGCGGGACCTGCCAATTCGCCAGTTGGAATCGAGTCAACAAGATGTCTGAAAGCAGCGAGCGTCTCGTACTTCCAGTCCTCCCTCTGAGGGAGGTCGTACTCTTCCCCGGGACGACGGCCCCGATCGGTGCCGGTCGTCCGGCCACATTGCGTGCCATCGAGGCCGCGCTCGCTACTCCCGATCGCCTGATCTTCGCGGTCTCGCAACGGCAGAACGTGGAACAGGTGAATCCCGAGGGGCTGTACACGATCGGTACCATCGCGCGCATCGGCCAGATGCAGCGCGGGCTGGCGGGGATGCAGCTGCTGCTGCACGGTGAGCGCCGCGGAATTGCCATGCACGTCAGCGACAAGAACGGCTACCTCGAGAGTATCGTGCGGGAAGCCGAGGAGCTCTCCGCGCTCAATCCCGAGGATCCGGCGTTCTTGGGTCTGTACAAGGAGGCCCGCGCGCGGGCCGCCGAACTCGGCCAGAAGTCCGGCTTGCCCGAGGAGGTCGTGCAGCAGGTGCTGGCCGGGGTGCACGAGCCCGGCAAGTTCGCCGACCTGGTGGCGGGCTATCTGGACATCGCGCCGCCCGACCGGCAGGCGCTGCTGGAGACGCTTTCGGTGGAGGAGCGGCTTCGGCGGGTCCTGGTCCACGTGCAGCGGCAGATCTCCGTGCTGGATGCCCAGGAAGACATCAAGTCGCAGGTCCAGGAAGAGCTGGGCGAGCGGCAGCGGGAGATGTTCCTGCGCGAGCAGCTCAAGCAGATCCGGCGCGAACTCGGCGAAGACGACGAACGTGGCGACCTGGAAGAACTGCGGGACAAGCTCGATGCCCTCGACCTCACCCCCGAAGCCCGCAAGGAGGTGGACCGGGAAATCACCCGGCTCGAGCGTATCAGTCGCGAATCCATGGAGTCACAGGTCATCCGGACCTTCCTCGACACCGTGGCGGAACTGCCGTGGAACGAGCGCAGCGAGGAATCGCTGGATCTGACCCGGGCCCAGACCATTCTCGATGAAGATCATTACGCGCTGGGCGACGTGAAGGACCGGGTGCTGGAGTTCCTGGCGGTCCGTCAGCTCAAGGCGGAGACCGCCGAGCGGCTTGAGGGTTCGACGGCCGTTGCGGAACAACCGGCCGGGGATCACCCCGGGGAATCCGCTGCCGACTCCCCCGGGAGTGGCGGGGCGGAAGCCGACGGTGGGGCCGAGGCCGCCGAGTCACCGAGCCGTCCCACCGACGATAAGGCCCCTCGTGGTCCGGGCAACCCGGATGAAAAGGCCAGCAAGGGTCCCATCCTGCTGTTTCTCGGCCCGCCCGGCGTCGGCAAGACCAGCGTGGCAAAGTCGATCGCCCGGGCCATGAATCGGAAGTACGTGCGCATCTCCCTGGGCGGCGCCCGGGACGAGGCCGACATCCGGGGCCACCGGCGCACCTATGTCGGCGCCATGCCGGGACGGATCCTGCAGGGGATGAAGCAGGCCGGCACCCGCAATCCGGTCTTTCTGCTCGACGAAGTGGACAAGCTCGGGGTTTCGTTCCAGGGAGATCCGGCCAGCGCCCTGCTCGAGGTGCTCGACCCCGCCCAGAACGACACCTTCGTGGATCATTACCTCGGGGTGCCATTCGATCTGAGCGAGGTGCTGTTCATCTGCACCGCGAATTTTCTGCAGAGCATTCCGGCGCCGCTGCTGGACCGGATGGAGGTCGTGGACTTCGCCGGCTACACCGAGCGCGAAAAGCTGATGATCGCCCGGAACTACCTCGTCCCGCGCCAGCTCAGAGAGCACGGGCTGTCGCGCGAACAGATCGACCTGCCGGATGACGCGGTGAGCGAGGTGATCACCAGCTATACCCGCGAGGCCGGGGTCCGTCAGCTGGAGCGCGAAATCGGCAAGCTCTGCCGCAAGGTCGCCCGAAAGATCGCGGTCAAGGAGGTGGAACGGTTGACCATCACCCGCGAGATGGTCGACGATCTCCTGGGCCGGCCGAAAGTGCATCCCGAGCGCGCCGCCGGCGAAGATCAGATCGGCGTGGCGACCGGGATGTACTACACGCCCGTCGGCGGGGACATCATGTTCGTCGAGACCTCGGTCATGCGGGGCAAGGGCGAATTGGTCCTGACCGGCCAGCTCGGCGATGTGATGAAGGAGTCCGCGCGCGCCGCCTGGACCTATGCGCGCTCGCACGCCCTCGGTCTCAGCATCCGGGAGGATGCCTTCGCCGAGCGCGACGTCCACATCCACGTGCCGGCGGGCGCCATCCCGAAGGACGGGCCCTCCGCCGGCGTGACCATGGCGACCGCGCTGGTGTCGGTCCTGTCGGGCCGGCCGGTACGCCACGATATCGCCATGACGGGCGAGATCACCCTGCGGGGAGAGGTGCTGCCGATCGGGGGGGTCAAGGAGAAAGTGCTCGGCGCGGTGCGTGCCGGTATCAGTCGCATCGTGATCCCCAAGAAAAACGAGCCCGACCTCGAGGACCTTCCCGTCGAGGTGCGCGAGACCCTCGAAGTCTATCCGGTCGAAAACCTGGGCCAGGTGCTGGCGCTGGCGCTTCGGGGAGCGTCCTTCCGCGAGGGGCGGCTGCTCTTTGGAGACCAGAACCCCGGAGATGTCGCCCCGCTGCAGGCGTATCACCACTAGCCGGAACACCGGGTGTGAGAGCACAGGCGGGTGGGATCGTTCGGCGATCCCACCCTTGCCTTTGCCCACCCGTTCGCCCCACCGCCTGTTCGCGCTACCAGCTGCAGCCCCGCACGATGAGTTCCGCCGCCCGGTCGCGCCACTGGGCAGCCGGACCCCAGCGCTCGACCACCGGCCGGGCCGCGAAATAGCCCATGGTGAGGAGGAACGCCAGCCGGGCGTGGGTGTCAGGGTCTACGTCGTCCCGGAAGAACCCGGTGGCCTGACCCTCGCGCAGCAGGTCCGCGATCGGACGGAGCGCGATCTCGGCCCAGGGACCGCCGTCCCGCGAGCCGATCAGCAGGCTGGTATGCCTGGGATGCTGGAGCAGAAACTCGAACTGGCCGATCACCAGACGGCGGAGCCGCTCCACCGCGGTCAACCCCACCAGCGGAACTTGCGCCAGTTCGCGCGCGACTTCGTCCGCCACCCGGGCCAGAACGGCGTCGTACAGCGCTGCCTTGGTGCTGAAGTAGTAGTGAATCAGCTGCTTGTTCACACCGGCCCGCTCCGCAATGCGCCGGGTTCGCGCTCCGCCGGCCCCGTGGGCGGCGAACTCGTCCAGGGCGGTGTCCAGGATGCGGTCCGCGGCGGAAGGACCGCGGTGGGTCACGGGAGAGCGCTCTCAACCATTTGGTTGAAAATACCACCCCAACTGACCCCTGTCACCGGTGTGAACTCGACTCGGAGTCCTCGGGAAGGGTGTTACACCGACTGGGCCCGCACCTGCCGGGTGAACTCCACCCGGTCGCGGCCGGCGGACTTGGCCCGGTACAGCGCGCCGTCAGCGAGCTGGGCCAGCTCACCGGCCGTGGCGGCGTCATCGGGGTAGGCGGCGATCCCGATGCAAACCCGGATCGGGATCGACTCCCCGGTGCCGACCACGGCCGGTTGTTCCGCCAGGGCGGAGCGCAGTTTGGTCGCCAGGATACCCGCCCCGCTGCGATCGGTCCGGCGCAGGATCAGCCCGAATTCCTCGCCCCCGTAGCGCCCGATCAGATCGCTGGCACGGGCGGTGGTCTGAAACACCCGGGCGACGTGCAGCAGGACCTGATCTCCGGCCAGGTGGCCGTAGCGGTCGTTGACCCGTTTGAAGTGATCGACGTCGACCATGAGGAACGCAAACGCCTCGCCGTGACGGCGGGCGTACACCACGGCGTGCTCGAGCTCGGCCATCAGCGTCGCGTGATTCAGCAGGCCGGTGAGCCCGTCGCGGTGCACCATCTCGCGCAGTCGCCGCCCCCGCTCCGCCCGATTGATGACCAGGTGGGTCAGCAGCTCGCGGTCCACCGGCTCGGCCAGAAAGTGGTCCGCACCGGCGGAGAGCGCCTCGATCTGGTCGGCGACGGTGTCTTGATGGGTGAGGAAGACGATCGGGGTGAGCCCGAAGCGCGAATCCTGGCGGACCAGTCGCGCGAGCGACAGGCCGTCGATTCCCGGGACCCGGAGATCGGTGAGTATGAGGTCGGGTGTCTCGCGGATCATCGCTTCGCGCGCCGCGGCACCATCGAGGCAATGGGTGACCCGGGCATTGGCCTGTTCCAGCCAGTGCGTGAGCATCTCGGCCTGCCCGGCGTCTTCCTCCACCAGCAGGACTCGCGGTGGTGGGCTCCCGATACGAGCCAGGGTCTTGCCGAACGTCGGCAGATCCACCGGAACGCGCCCGAGCGGGACGATCGTATCGATGCCGGCGGCCAGGGACCGCACCCGGTCGATGTCCTCCGACCGGCTTACCAGCACGATCGATCTGGGCCGGATCGGGCCCGCGCCCGACCAGGCGGTCGCCGCCGAAAACGGGTCCGGTCCGGCCGGATCCTCGATCACGATCAACAGGTCCGGGCGTTCGCTCAGCTTGAGCTCGCGTGGCTCGCCGGCCCCCGAGTCGGTCCGCACCAGGAACCCGGAACTGGTCAGCGCGTTGTGGATCTCCTGTCGGGCCGGGCCATCCGGTCCGACGACCAGGGCCCGCCAGCCGAACTCGGTGACTGCCGGGCCCCGGGTGGGAAGACCAAGCTCGCGAGCCGCCGCGTCGAAGGCCGCTACCAGCCGGTCGACGATTTCATCGAGCCGGGCTCCGGCCACCTCACTCGGCGCCGGTGTCTCTGCCTTGAGCCAGCGCTCACCGCTGCGGGCCAGCTCGCTGATCTCCGGAAAGCCGTAGGACCCGCCCGACCCGGAGAGCTTGTGGAACCGCCGGGTCAATGAGAGGACGGCGTCCGACTCACCCGCCCGGAACGCCGCGACGTCCTTTCGCAAGTCGGCAAGCCGCCCCGGTGCGTCGAACAGATACTCCCGCCTGAGCTCGGCGAGCGCGTCGTTCAGCGGATCGGTCATGGCGTTCCCCGAAGATGTTCGAAGGTCACCCTCGCCGCCGCCACGAAGGCGGGTGCGCTGCTCCAATGCCCATGAACTTCGGTTCCCTGGCGGGCGGCGATCACGGCACTGATCCCGTCGAACAGGGCCACCACCGGAAGCCCGGGCCACGCCACGCCGGGCCGAAGCGGAGCGACCTCGGCGAACGGGAGCTGAACCCGATCCGGCGCCAGCAGCGCCACGTCCAGTTCGGCGCCCACCGCCCGCCTCAGCGCCGGTACCAGGAGGGGGAAGGCCTCCGACGGCGCCGCCAGGTGCACCGAGAGGCGTGCCCGCCCGATCTCGTTGCTGAGCAGTTGGAGCAGACCCTTCGGACTATTCAGTTCGATCAGGCTCTGCGTCGCCGGGGCCCCAAACCCATCCAGCGCCAGCGCCAGCCGATCCAGCGCCGACCCCTGTGCGTTGGTGATCCGCGCCAGCACGGTGCCGGGCGGCTCGGCCCGGAACACCTTGGGCTGGTCGTGCTCGGTTCGCGCCGCCCCCTTGGCCACCAACCCCTCGAGCGCGCTGTAGGCATTCGCCCGAGCCAGGCTTGCATTGCGTGCCACGGCGTACCCGGTGCCCGGCCCTGCGGCCAGAAGCACCTCGTAGACCTTGCTCTCCGTCGGCGTAAAGCCAAACGGGGTCAGGTCAATGGTGGTCATGGTAGTAGTATGAGATACTGTCGCAACTCAAGCAACACCCGGTGCCGGGCCGCTCACGCGTCCTACACGTATTCGAGGTTCCACCCCATGAGCTTTGCGATCAGGGCCAGCCGGAAGGTGACATCGACCTGCTTCCACTCGGCCGCTTTCGATTCGAGATCGAGAGGGAACATGTGGTAGGTCGCCTTGTTGATCGCCTTGGGTACCGACCTGAGCCCTTTCGGCGCCCAGATGCCGTTGCCGTCGCAGTCGCGGAGCAGCCGGCTCAGCACCTTCACTGCGGTGGGCGACTGCTGTACTCCGCCCATTCGAGCAAGCAGCTCGAGAAAATGGAGGGCCAGCGGAATGTCCTTGGGGAGACCCTTGGTGTCGGCCTGGATCGGATCCCCGAGCACGAGATGAGTCGGCTTGACCTTCTTCTTGCCGAGTGCGAGGGTGAGAGCCTTCTTGGGTTCCGGGCTCGAGAGGTAGTGAACCAGCCGATCGCGGAAGCCAGCCCGTTCGCGCTGCAGGTTGGGCATGGCGGCCATCATGGCGAGCGAATACCAGCTCGGGGGATTGGCATCGGCGTGCAGCACCGAGCCGGAGCCGGCCCGGACGAACGGCTTCTCGGCCAACGGGCTGCGCAGGAACTCGGAGACTTCGGAGGCGATCTTGTGGGCCGACCCGCGCACCCGCGGATCCTCGATGTTTCCTCCCTCCGCCAGCGCCGCCGTCGCCGCCTCCCGCGTCAGGTTCCGAGCCCACAGCGTCAGTGGCTCTTCGCCCCGGGCCGCTTTCTGGAACTCGAAAAGCAGTGCCGGATCCTCATCCCGGGAGAGCAGTCGGAACAGGAGCCGGTCGGTCAGTTTGAACGGCCGGGACGACGGCGGCAGGCCGAGCTGAAGCAGGCGCCGGTATTGCGGGACGGTGCCGATGTCCTTGATGCCCTGAGCGGCCGAGGGAGTGATGCCAAGCAGGTTCCCGCCCCAGGTGCCGACGTCTTTCTGCTTCTTCGCGACCGCCTGTACGGCCTTGGAGCCTTCGACGGCCACGAGGGCGGCTTCGAGTGTCTCGGGTGCAGTGGTGCCTTGGGGGGCGAGTTCTGCGAAGGTCCGGTAGCGGATCACCTCTCCGCCGTGGGCGAGCAGCCAGCCCACCGGAATTCGGTGTGTGTTCGGGAGGTCCAGGGTCGCCCCCACAGAGGAGAGGTGTGTCGGCCGGGGAAAAGCGGCGCAAACTTAGTGGCGGGAGCCGGGTTCCGCTACCCAACCCGCACCAGCCACCTAAGCCGTTGTCCCCAATTTGCTTACACTAGAACTCCCGGCGCTTCATCTCCTTGAACAGCCGCTGCGTTTCTTCGTCCTGATCGGGCGGACGCTTCTTGAGGGTGGAGTCGTACTGGGCGTCCAGGTTCTTGCGCGTGGGGGCTGGCTTGCCCGCGTGCTTGCGGATCAGGGCGGCCAGCTTCTGTTCGTCTCGCTTCGACATCGTCTCTCCGGCAGACAGTGGTGTCGGACCTGTACTAATTCTAGCGCAACCGGGCCTCGCCCGCGGCCCTGAACTCCGAGCCTTCGGCCCATGTGGGTTGACCCGGGGCATCCGCCACCGCGAGGGCGGCGCGCAGGACAACCCGAATCTGCTGCAGCGCCCCATCCATCGAGAACCATGGCAATAGTTCGTCCTGCGGCTGGTGATACCGGTGGCTGGTGTACTCCTTCTTCTGCTCTTCGCCCCAGCCGGCGGGGCGCCCCTCGAAGTCGCCGCCGCGCTCGACCGAGAGCGCCGGAACGCCGGCTCTGGCGAAGGGGAAATGGTCCGACCGGAAGAACGAACCCCGGATAAGCGCCCCGGAGTCCACACTGACCCGCATTCCCTCAGCGGCCGCCGCGAGGACCAGGTCCCGGCCCAGCGAAGACTGATCCGAACCCAGCGCCGCAACGTCCCGGGTGCGGCCGTGGAGGTTCATGATGTCGAGATTGAATACCGCCGTCAGTTGCCGCAGGGGAATGGGGGGATTCTCCGCGAAGGCCTGTGAGCCGAGCAGTCCGCTCTCCTCAGCCCCGAACGCCACGAACAGCACGGAGCGGGACGGTTCCACCGCGCTCCTGACAAACGCCTCGGCTGCGGCCAGCACCGCGGCAGTGCCGGAGGCGTTGTCTTCCGCCCCGTTGTAGATCGAGTCCCCGTTCACCGGCCCGCGTATTCCGAGGTGATCGTAATGTCCACCGATGACGATGGCCTGGGTGGCGAACCGGCCTCTCCCCTTCAGGCGGCCTACGACATTGCTGGTGGCGGAGCGGCGGAGCGTGCTTTGCACCGAGGCTTCGAGGCTGATTGGCAGCGGCATGGGGCGGAACCCTCGCCGCCCGGCCTGTTGCTGGAGCGCGGCGAGGTCGAGTCCTTTCCGCCCGAGCAGACGCGCCGCCACTTCATCCCGGACCCACCCGGCCACGACCAGCGATTGGGCGGGCCGCTCGAGCCGAATCTGCTCGCCGGTCCACCCGCTGAGGACGGTGGTCCACGGGTAGGTCGCGCTCTCAGTGGTGTGAAGGATGATGATCCCGGCCGCTCCCTGGCGCTGGGCCTCTTCGATCTTGTAGGTCCATCTGCCATAGTAGGTCAGGATCCTGCCCCGGAAGATCGTGGAATCGCCGAGGCCGGGATCGTTTACGAGACAAAGGACGATCTTGCCCCGGACATCGACCCCGGCGTAGTCGTCCCAGCCCCATTCAGGCGCCACGATGCCGTAGCCGACGAAGACCACGTCACCCGCGACGCTGACCTGCTCTTCATTGCGCATCGACCAAAGCACGTAGTCGTCCCGATAGGCCAGCATCGCCGGCTGGTCTCCCGTCACCCTGAGGACGGGGTCCGGGGTGTGAGCGATCACGGGAATAGCATGGAAATAGGAGCCGCCCGTTCCGGCCGGCTCCAGGCCAAGTCGCTGGAACTGCGCCGCAATGTAGGCAGCGGCCAGCATGCCGCCCCGGGTGGCCGGGGCTCGACCCTCGAGCAGATCGCTGGCCAGGAACTCCATGTGGGCACGAAACCCGGCACCGCTCACTGCCCGGGCCAGCCTGGTGGCGGGGGTGAGAGTCTGCGCCGCCAGTGAAGTGCCGAAGCTGAAGACCAGCCCGAGGAGCAGCGCCGCCGCCCATCGCCGCGCGGGACCGGTGCGTGGCGGAAACTGGACGATGCGGGCTGAATGGCGTGGGCTGGGGGCAGGAGGTGTCCCGCTCCGGTCGGAAGCGAAGATCACAAGCAGGGGCCGTACGCAGGATCTATGGGCCACAACGCGCCACGTGGATGGTCGGAGGGAGGTTACCCGGACCGCTTTCACTGGTGAGTACCAGCCGCCGGTCGTCGAGCCACTCGACCCCTTCACCCTGCGGCTCGAGCCCGGCGATGTTGCACCGGGCGATCGGCGCCCCGAGCCGTCCGAGCGGCAGGACCGGGAAGATGTACAGCTCGCTGTAGGTCCGAACCGCGACTCGCTTGCCGTCCGGGGCCATAGCGGCGTCGGTCACTCCCAGTCCCCAAAGATGGGTGCCTTGCACCGGCAGTTCCTGCACCAGGGTCGCGACCTGCGGCCTCGACTCTCCGAACCCGGACCCGGGCGCGCGGAACAGCTTGACGCCCCCGGTTCGTCCCTTGGTCACCACGAACACGGCGCCCGCGCCGTCGACCCACATCGCTTCGGCGTCGTGGGGTCCGTCCGGGTAGCGCAGCACCAGTGAATCCAGGTCCACCGGACCCGCATCGGTCGCTCCCCGGAAGACGCTCAACCGGCTGGGCTCCCGGATCCGGTAGACCGTGACGGAGGATTCGCGCTCGGAGTTGTCGCCGATGTCTCCGATATAGAGGCACGAACCGTGAGGGCATGGCCCGACCGCCACCGCCTCCCAGTCGCGATTCCGCACCCCGGGCACAGTCCAGCGGCCGAGCGGGCGACCGCTCGAATCGAATGCGAAGACAATCGGCGGGTTATTGGAGTCGTTGATGGTGTAAAGAACCCCGGGCATCGTCCGGCTCCGGGCAACGCCCGAACTCTCCCGAATCGCGGGGTCCTGGAAGGTACCGGTACGAACCACTTCCAACGGCCCGGCTGACTGGGCCTGGACCTCAGTCGCGTCGCTCCTGCCGAGCAGGCTGATGGCTGGGAGGAGGAACCTGAAGGCCCGCATGCCGTCAATGCTAGGTGGTCACCCCTCGACGAGGGAAGTCGACTCTTCCTGTCGTCGCGGGCGCCGGTCGGGTTGAGTCATGACCGGAGTCGTGGGGCAAACCTGACTGGTGCGGGCACGGATGAGAATACTTCTCAACACGATGGCCAGACCAGGATCGAGCGTCACAGGACTGCGAACCTACCGCGAGGGTCGGCCTGACCTGGATGCCTTGGCTAGCGGCAAATCAGGGCCGCTGGCGGCGATCTGGATGGGCCGGCTCGAGGTGAATATCCGGGGGTCGTAGGCCGATCGGGCGTTCCACAGGACCCAGCTGTGAATGCCGAGGTCGGCGGCCGCGCGGATCTGGTCGCGGACCAGATCCGGTGTGTAGCGGGGTGGGCCCAGGGTAAAGGCCTGCAGGTAGGGCCTGATTTCCGCCGTCTTCCCACCGAGCTTGCCCGCCCGGCGTATCCCGTCGGTCAGGGCGCCCTTCACGACCCGGTACGGTTCGCTGTTTGGGTGCCGTGCGCCGTAGGCGGCGTGGTAGTAGTGACTGGGGTAGACCATCGGGAGTACGACGTCAGCGGTGGACACGAGGTCCTCCCAGATCTGCCCGATGCCGAGGTCGACCTCTGAATTCGTGGTCATGCCGAAGACATCGATCGTGAACGGCACGCCGAGCGGACGGACCTGATCGCGTAACAGCTGCAGGTTCCGGCGGACACCGTCGCGAGTGTTTTCTCCAGGACGGCGGGCACTGAAAACCGCGTAGGCCATCCGTGACCGGGGCTCATCCGGGAAGCGCACGTAGTCGAACTGGACCTCGCTGAAGCCCATCCGCACCGCTTCCGCGGCGAGCTGGCCGGCGTAGACCCAGACCGAATCGTTGAACGCATCGACCCAGGCGAACCCGAGTCGGTCGCGCCATAGTCCGCCCCGGCTGTCCGCCACGGCCCAGCTCGACCGACGCGCGGCCAGCAGCGGGTCCTTGGCAACTACGATCCGGGCGATCGGGTGAATACCGTGCGCGTGCAGGGTGTGGAGCCGAGCCATCGCGTCTTTGGCGCGCAGCTGACCGTTGGCACCGATCTGAATTGCTGTTGGGACGTCGGAGCGGTAGGTGAGATACCCGGTGTCGTCCTTCACGTCGATGACGAAACTGTTGATCTCGGTCGAATCGGCGAGGCGGACCAGGTCCCGGAAACGGGTTCCGCCGAACGCCCAGGCGTTGACGTACACTGCCCGGACGGCCGTCGGTGGACGGCGCAGGGGCGGCGCTGGCCACTGGATCTGCGACTCCCGGGGCGCAGGACGGCCCGCCATCCACGCCGGTTCCGCGGGGCGACCGAGTTCGTCCCCCCAGCCCCGCGGGGCCTGGGCCCCGAGGGGTGCGGCGAACGCGATCAGGCCGAACGCGGCAACCATTGCGCGACGCATGACGTACTCCCGGGCGAAGTGATCCACCTAAAGCACACAGGGGCGGGTGTTTGACCCGCCCCTGTGCGTCCGGGCAATTCGTATGCGCGCTGGGTGTCTAGGGTTTGCGGGTGACGCGAATCTCGACGCGGCGGTTGGTAGCCCTGGCCGCTTCCGTGGTATCGGACACGATGAGGGTCTGCGAGCCCCGGCCGACTGCCGTGATTCGGCTCACTGCGACTCCCTGGCTGGCGATGTAGTCGCGGATGATCTCGGCGCGCCGGCGGGACAGCCGGGTGTTATCGGCGGGGACGAGCCGGTCGTGAGCGAACGCGTTAATGGCGACCCGGGCGTCCGGCACGGCCTTCAACGTCGTGACGATCGAATCGAGGGTGATGAACCCTTCGGGCGAGAGCACGGCGCCCCGAATTTCCCAGACTTCCCCGGGCATGACCCACACTTGTTCGCCAGTCAGGGAATCCAGCGGAGTTGGCGGCGGGGCGACCGGGCAGCCCTTGGCGTCAGTGGCGACACCGAGCTCTGTACCGGCGCACTGATCGAGCCCGTCGAACACGCCGTCGTTATCGGCATCGCCTGGGCAGCCAAGCTCATCCACCGTGGCGCCTGGCGGGGTGAGCTGGCAACGGTCGAGGCCGTCGAACACCCCGTCGTTGTCGGAATCGGTCGGGCAGCCGCTGGCGTCGATCAGCGCGCCCTTGGGGGTATCGGGGCAGCGGTCGAGCCCATCGAGCACCCCATCGTCATCGGTATCGGTGGTGCACCCCGCACCGTCGACGGTGGCCCCCTCCTGGGTATTGGGGCACCGGTCCAGGCCATCGGGAACGCCGTCTCGATCGAGATCGTTAGGGCAGCCACGCTTGTCCACGAGGGCACCGATGCGGGTGTCGCCGCACTGGTCGAAACGATCGAAGACGCCGTCGCGATCGGAGTCGAGGAGCGGCTGACTCCCCATCATCAGGCTCAGCCCGCCCTGCAGGGTGGTGTTGGTGAATTTGCGGCTGCTGAGGCTGCGGTTCACGACGCCTTCGTACCGCATGAAGATCGTCGGGCTCAACGGGATCCGGATCCCGGCTCCGCCCTGAAGGACGTTGGCGCCGCCACAGGGGCCGGCGCCAGGCACGGAGGTGCTGGGACACGAGCCATAACCGACGTGACCGATGCCGCCCTTCAGGAAAACCGTGGTGGCCTTGCCCGCGCGGATATTGCTCAGGCCCCAGAGCCCGAAGGTCTTGGTGCCCACGCTCTTCTTGAGCGGCGTATCGGTCTTGGGGCTGGCGAAGTTGCCTTCGGCCTCGACCGAGAACGATCCCGTGATCCAGTACCCGAACCGGAACGCCCCGCCGACGCTGGAGGCGAGCTGCAGCTTGCTGTCGAAGTGATGGTAGCCGCCGGCGCCGCTGATCTCGAATTTGTACAGCCTCTGCGCCGCCAACGGGGTGGCCAGGACGGAGAGACACAACGGGACAGTGCCCAGCAGCTGGCGCATCGATCCTCTGAAGAATCGAGAAAGGTAGACCCGACTGGATTCTCACCCCCGCAGGCGATAGCCGCAAGGGGCGGAACGCCTTCAGCCATCAGCGGTTCGCCGTTAGCTTGTAGGGTGCTGGCGGGCCGATACTCTACACTGCCGACGACGAGGCTCTGGACAGATCATGCGGATAGCGATCGAATACTGCGTCGTTTGAAACTACGAGCCCAGGGCCGCCGGTCTGGCGGCCGAGCTCAAGGCCACATTCCCCCAGGCGGAGCTGCGTCTGGTCGAATCTTCCGGGGGCGCATTCGAGATCACGGTGGATGGGAACCTCGTGTTTTCCAAACGCGCCCTGAAGCGACACGCCGCCCCCGGGGAAGTGCTTCGCCTGGTGCAGGCACGGGGCTCCTAGTGCGCTCTGCCCCGCGGGCGGAACGCCGGCCGCTGTCCCCGCCCTCCCCGGGTGGGATGTCAGACCGGGTCCCCACGCCCCGCTCCCACCGGGCAGCGTGTCCTCGCCACAAGGCAATCCCTGAATGCGCATAGCCATTTCAACCGGCGGTGGTGATGCTCCGGGCCTCAATGCCGTGATTCGGGCCATTGTCCTGGCAGCGCACACCCGGGGCTGGCAGACCTACGGGATCCGGCGTGGGTACGGAGGGCTGCTCGGCGACGATGGCATCATGACCCTGGGTCCCGAAAAGGTCAGGGGGATCACTCACTTGGGCGGCACGATCCTGGGCACAACCAACCGCGGCAACCCCTTCCGGTGGGTCGTGCGGGGACCGGACGGCAAGGACACCGAAGTCGATCGCTCCGACGATCTGATCGGGGCCTTCCAGGCGAGCGGGTTCGATGCGCTGATCACAATCGGGGGTGACGGCAGCCTGAAGATCGGCTACGACCTGTATCAGAAGGGTCTGCCTGTGGTCGGAGTGCCGAAGACCATCGACAACGATGTCGAGGGCACGCTGGTCACCTTTGGTTTCGACACCGCCGTTGCCACCGCGACCGAGGCCATCGACAAGCTGCACTCCACCACCGAGAGCCACGAGCGGGTCATGGTGGTCGAGCTGATGGGCCGGGATACCGGCTGGATCGCCCTGCACAGCGGCATCGCCGCCACCGCCGACGTAATCCTGATCCCCGAGATCCCGTTCGTGGTGGACCGGATCTGCGAGAAGATCCTGGCCCGGGAAAAAGCCGGCCGGCACTTCAGCATCGTGGTCGTCGGGGAAGGCGCCCGGCCCGCTGGAGGTGATGCGACGCTGCTGGAGCGGCGATCAGCCGGTACCGTCGACCGGCTCGGCGGGATCGGCTCCCTGGTGGCCCGGGCGATCACGGAGCGGCTCGGCAAGGAGACCCGCAGCCTGGTGCTCGGGCACCTGCAGCGGGGCGGGTCACCGACCACGTTCGACCGACTGCTGGGCCTCCGGTTCGGGACCGCGGCCGTCCGCGCCGTGGCCGACAAGGCCTTCGGCTGCATGATCGGCTACAACCCGCCGCTGATCACCCGGTTTCCTCTCAAGGACGTGGTCGGGCGCCAGAAACGCGTGCCGCTCGATTCCGACACCGTTCTGACCGCCCGCGAGTTGGGGATCAGCCTGGGGGACTAGGAAGTAAGAAGTGAGAAGTGAGAAGTGGGGAGTGAGCCGGAGACCCGTTTCCCCTGCTTACGTCTCACTTCTCACTTCTTTCTTCATTCGTCTCACTTCTCACTTCTTACTTCTCACTTCTTACTCCCTACATTTCCGCATGCCGAAACCCGCCTACCCCCTCAGCCGCGTCGATTCCGTGGTCGACTTGATTCACGGCCAACCGGTTCCCGACCCCTATCGCTGGCTCGAGGACGGGGAGAGTGCGGAGACCCGAGCCTGGACGGAGGCGCAGAACGCGCTCACCGAAGAATACCTGGCGTCGATTCCGGCGCGGCCGGCGATTCGGCGCCGGCTGGAGCAGCTGCTCGCGATCGAGGCCCTCGGGGCCCCGACTCCCGCCCGGGGCCGCTACTTCTATTCCCGCCGCCGGCAGAGCCAGAATCAGCCGATTCTCTACGTACGGGAAGGCGTGCACGGCGCCGATCGGGTGCTGATCGACCCCAACGCGCTCAACCCGGAAGGGACCACCGCGCTCGACTGGTATTTTCCGAGCGATGACGGCCGGATGCTCGCGTATGGCCTGTCCGAGAACGGCAGCGAGCACAGCGTGTTGCATGTGATGGAAGTCGCCAGCGGCCGGGTTCTGGCGGACCGGATCGAGCGGACCCGGGCTGCCGACGTGGCGTGGCTCCCCGACGCGTCCGGTTTCTATTACACCCGCTACCCGCAACCGGGAGCGGTCCCGGAAGACGAGGCCGAGTATCACCGTGCCGTCTACTTCCACGTGCTCGGCCGCGACCCATCGCAGGACGCCCTGGTGTTCAAGCCGGAAGCGAAGGAGCATTGGCCAGGCGTCGATCTTTCCCCCGACGGACGCTGGCTGGTCGTGATGGTGGCCCGGACCTTCGACCAGACCGACGTCTACCTCAAGGACCGGTTGGCGGATACAGCGCTGCTGAACGTGGTCCGCGACCTCCCGTTCTCCTACCACGCCCGCGTCGTTCGCGACCGGCTGTACGTACGCACCAACGAAGATGCGCCCAACTACCGGCTGTACGTCGCCGATCCGGCCGCGCCCCACCGTGGGCACTGGCGTGAGGTCGTCCCGGCGCGCCCGGATGCGGTGCTCGACCGCTTCCTTGTCGCCCATGACACGCTGGCCCTCTCCTATCTTGAGGCCGCGGCATCACGGCTTCGAATTGCCAGCCTGGAGGGGACCGAGGTTCGGGAGGTCGCACTCCCCGCGATCGGAAGCGTGTTCGGCTGGGGTGCGGAGCACGATGGGACCGAGCTGTTCTTCGGCTTCTCGTCGTATACGGTTCCGCCGAGTATCTACCGGGTGGAGTTGCCCGGCGGGGCGCAGGAGCTGTGGCAGCGGGTCGAAGCGGATATCGATCCCGCCCAGTTCGAGGTCAGCCAGCTGCGCTATGCATCGCGCGACGGGACCCCGATCACGATGTTCCTGGTGCACCGTCGGGGACTGGTCCGGGACGGCGGGAACCCGGTGTATCTGACCGGCTACGGCGGTTTCAATATCCCGATGACCCCGGGCTTCTCCCGGTCGCTCCTGGGGTGGCTGGAGCAGGGCGGGGTGGTGGCGGTGCCGAATCTCCGGGGCGGGGGCGAATACGGGGAAGCGTGGCACCAGGACGGCATGCTGGCCCGGAAGCAGAACACCTTCGACGATTTCATCGCGGCTGCCGAGTTCCTGGTGCGGGAGCGCTATACCAGGCCCGCCCGGCTGGCGATCGCCGGCGGGTCGAACGGCGGGCTGCTCATGGGGGCGGTCCTGACCCAGCGACCCGATTTGTTCCGCGCCGTGATCATCCAGGTTCCGCTCCTGGATATGCTCCGGTACGAGCGATTTCTCATCGCCCGCCTGTGGATCCCCGAGTACGGATCGGCTGCGGACGCGGAACAGTTCGGGTGGCTGCGGGCCTACTCACCGTATCACCGGGTCGTCGAGGGTACGGTCTACCCGGCGGTCCTGCTGGCCACCGCCCAAAGCGACACCCGGGTCCACCCCATGCACGCGCGCAAGATGACCGCCCGGCTTCAGGCGGCGACGGGCTCGGATCGCCCCGTGCTGCTCAGACTCGAGACCCGTGCCGGGCACGGTGCCGGGAAACCGATCTCCAAGGTGCTTGAGGAACTCGTGGATACGTGGTGTTTCGTGGTGGCGGAGCTCGGTGTCGAGTGGGCGGAGCCTGGCAATCTCACTATCGCCTCCACTCCGGGAGGAGTACCTTCAGCCGCCGTGGAATGACCGGGATCGTCAGGGGCAACCCGTGGAGTCTCAACTTATGACATCACCGTCGACACCCACCGTGATCGACATGTCGCATCCCAGCCGATGGCTCGCCGTATTGCGCATCCTGGTTGGGCTGTGGTTCGTGAAGGCGCTGTGGTCCAAGATGGACTTCGTGCTCCTCGGCGGGTTCTTCCCGTTTCTGGGAGTCGAGCCCCGCTGGATTGCCAAAATGCCGGAACTCGTCGCCAGACAGGCGGCCGAGAACCCGATCCTCTGGTACAAGGCCTTCCTGGAGCATACCGTCCTCACCCATGGTGAGCTCTACGCCCATTTCACCGCCTGGGGCGAAGTGCTGGTCGGCCTGTCGCTCACCCTCGGACTGTTCGCCGGTCTGGGAGCCGCGGGTGGTCTGTGGCTCGTCCTGAACTACGGCCTGGCCTCGCAGCACCTGACGCCCAGCTCACTGGGTTTTCACTACATGCTGGTGATCGTGATGACGGTGCTTCTGCTCGCGCGCTCGGGCCGCGCCCTTGGTCTCGACGCGTGGATTGCCTGGCGCTGGCCCGGGAGCTGGGTGACGCGGAGGCCGGTGCAGTAGGGGCGACCCATCGGGTCGCCCCTGCCGCACCGGCCCGTCGCCCCGTCGCCCCCTACGGTTTCGGCCCGATGGCCACACCCCAAGGCAGGCTCCCCGCCGGAATCTTCTTGAGGACGCGCAGCGTCTCGGTGTCGACGACCGTCACATCGTTCCCCGGTCCGTTGGCGGTGTAGAGCTTCCTTCCATCCGACGTCAGTGCGATGCCCCAGGGCCGGGTGCCGACTTCGACGCTCCCCACCACCGAGTCGGTCCCGGTGTCGATCACGGAAACGGTCTTGCCGCGCCCGTTGGAGACGTAGATCAGCTTCCCGTCTGCCCGCACGGCGATGCCCATTGGACGGCTGCCCTCGGGAAGGACGATCTGCCTGATCACCTTCTTCGCGGCCATGTCGACCACGGCCACCGTCCCGCCGAATTCGTTGGTGACGTAGGCACGCGACCCGTCGGGGAGGAACCCGATGGAGCGCGGGCGTTCCTTCACCACATCGATCCGCGCGACCACCTTTCCCGTGGCCACGTCGACCCCGGTGATGTCGTGGGCCGTCTCTCCGGTGACCCAGAAGGTCTTCCCGTCAGGGGCCAGGGTCACACCTTCCGGCTCTTCTCCCACCTTCACGTTCACGAGGACCTTGCCGGACACCAGATCCACCACCGAGGCGCTGTCGACGTCCTCGTTGGAGACGAACAGCCGGGTGCCGTCGGCGCTGACGTCGAACTCCTCGGGGTCTGATCCGCCCGGCAATACTCGCACCGTCTGTCCGGTGGCCACGTCGACCACCGCGATCCCGTCTTTCGACTTGTCGGTCACCAGCTTCTCGCACTCCTCGTCGGACATCGTCGGAGGGCACTTGGGCGATCCGCTGAGGGCGACGTATACGGTGCGGCCATCCGGGCTGACCACCACCCCGCGCGGCCGGGTGCCCACCGGGATGGTCGCCACCACGCTGTCGGTGGCGGCGTCGATCACGGTAAGGTCGCGCGAATCCTCATTGGTGACGTAAACCCGCTCGCCAGCGCCGGCCCCGGTCGCCGAACCCGGTTGTCCGGCGGAGCGGTCGGAGCGGGCGCATCCTCCCACCGTCAGGGCCGAGAGACACAGAAAGGCAGCGTTCCAGCGCGTCATGCGGAGTTCCTTTGGTGCGGGAGGTGACTAGTCTCTGACCGTCGGGCGGCCGATGCCGATGCGCCCGTCCGCGCGGCCCTTCACATACAGATACATCCGCTCGATGGT
This sequence comes from uncultured Gemmatimonadales bacterium, assembly GCA_963709905.1. Classification (GTDB taxonomy): domain Bacteria; phylum Gemmatimonadota; class Gemmatimonadetes; order Gemmatimonadales; family GWC2-71-9; genus JADJOM01. Next base: position 311,316 of record CAVPYI010000001.1, on the reverse strand, counting down.
GCTCATCTCCAGGCCGAGCGTACACCAGGCCGGCATCCCCTTGTCGGGCCGGCCGGCGCAGACCGTGGTGAGAAACGCCTCCTTGGTCGGCACCGTGCCGTCTGCCTTGAGCGACCCGATGAGTGCCGGCGCGAACGACGTACCCACGGCGTACTCCCCGTGGCAACGGGCACAATTCAGCTCATACTGCTTCCATCCCTGATAGGTCTCGTTGTCCAGGGTGTCACGCGGCGCCGGGTGCCACTCGTCCCGGATGGGTGCGGCCGCCTGCGGCGTCCCTGCCGGGGGGGCCGCCGGGGATGGGGTCGGGGCCGGCCGTGCAGTGGTCACCGGTGGCCGTGCCGGGGCCGGGCGTGCCGGGGTTTCGGCTGGAGGCTTCGCGGCCGGAGCAGGTGGCGTGGGCGACGTGTCGGGTGTCGGCGTAACGGTGGCCACGGCGCTGTCCTGTCCGGCGGGTGCCGCGGGGGGCTGGCCGGTTTCCGCCTTGGGACCGCAGGCAACCAGGAGGACGGCCAGGCCGGCCATCAGGCAAGGCCGCACCGTGGGCTGCCACCGCTCAGGGATCGAACAAGGCCTTGTCACGGTTCCGGGCCTCGGACAGGCCCTTGATGGACGATACGCCAGTGGCGCCGGTGAAGACGGCACCGCGGATGTCGGCGAAAGTGAAATCGGCATTGGCGAGGTCCGCCCGAGAGAAATCTGCCTGTACCAGGTCTGAATTGCGGAGGTCGGCACCGGCCAGCTTCGCGCCGGTCAGCGTCGCGAAGGAGAAGTCGGCCTTGAAGAGATTGGCGCCGGCGAGGTTGGCGCCGGTCAGGTCGGCGCTGGTGAACTGGGCCCGCATGACGCCCATCGACTGGTTGCCCGGATCGGCGCCGGCGTTGGCGTCGGCCAGGGTCGCGCCTGCCAGGTTGGCTTTGCGGAGATAGCCGATGAGCCGCACCTCTCTCAGGTCGGCCTCACGCAGGTCGGCTGCCTCGATGATCGTGGCGAACATGCTGGCCTTGCGCAGGTTGGCCTTGCGCAGGTCGGCCCGGCGCAGCGTGGAGACGTCCATGTTCGCGCCGGCGAACGAGGCGCCGGTCGCTACCGCATCGGTGAGGTCGCACGAGAACAGTTTGGCCCCGTCGAGCTGAGTGCCGAGCAGGCGGGCGCCGGTGAAGTCGGCCTTTCGGAAGTCCACACCGCGAAGGTCCAGGCCACTCAGCTCCAGGCCGCGCAGGTCCGGGACCTGGCCGTCCGGCACCCCGACCAGATAGGCCTTGATCTGAACCGCGGTGGCCAGGGACTCTGCCGGCGGACGGACGGCAGCCGCCCCGCCTCCGGCCCCCATCGGCATGCCACCCATGTCCTGCGCCGGAAGCGAGGGAGCGAGCGGCAGTGCGGCCGCCGCGGCGACCCACAGGGTGACCAGCCTCTTCTTGCGTGCAGTCATGGGGACTCTTCCGATCTGTTGAATGGAAGCGGGACCGCGGTCCGTCCACGGTCCCGCCGACTGGCTCAAGCGTCCGGCTGGGCGGCTAGCCATCACTCTTCACTGCCGGGCGCCCGGCATGGATCTTTCCGTCCGCGCGTGCTTTGATGTAGAGGTACATGCGCTCGATCTTTTCCATTTCGAGGCCGAGAGCGCACCACCCCGGCATGCCCTTGTCAGGTCGGCCGGCGCAGACGGTGACGATGAACGCCTCTTTGGTCGTCACCGTCCCGCCTTCCTTGAGGGAGGCCACCAGTGCGGGCGCAAAGGAGGTGCCGACGGCGTACTCGCCGTGGCAGCGCGCGCAATTGAGTTCGTACTGCTTCCACCCCTGATAGACGTCGTTTGCCACCGTGTCCTTGGGTATCAGGCGGTACTCGTTCTGGGCTGCCGCCGAACCGGTGCCCAACACCAGCGCCAGAGCGAGCATCATCGAGGTCTTCATGGCTTCCCAAGTCCTGTGGAAGGTGGTGGAGGCCGGACAGCCGTTGGCTACCGGCTGGAGCCGACGGGCGAACCGGTGGCCGCCGAGTCGGCGGGCAGAGGTAGCAGGGGAACGCCGTACTGCTGCAGCACCTCCCGGATCTCGGCGCCTCGGGTGTCGATGAACTTCTGCAGGCTGTCCCGGAAATCGCGCTCCCGGCGGCGGGTGGCCATCCCCATGCTGTAGACGAACGGGATGCCCGACACCGTGTCATCTGCCACGGGCGTCAGGAAGAGGTCGGCGCCGAGCTGCTTGGCATAGTAGCCGGCGATGGGGCCCCAGACGATCGAGAGGTCGACCTTGCCGTCCACCACCGCCTTGATGATGTCCGACGGCCGCTCCTGGCCGCCCACGTAGACTGTGCCGAATCCCACCAGGTTCCCCACCACCCCGTGCGCCGAAAGCGCCATGGCCGGCGGAGCGTTCTCGGTGTCGTTGCCGAACAGGTGCACGCCGATCTTCATGGTCTTGAGGGCCGGGTCGTCGAGCGAGGTGACGCGGTGGGGCGTATCCGCCCGCTGCACGATGACGTAGCTGGTCCGGTAGTAGGGCTTGGTGACACCGGCCATGTCGGACAGGATCGGCATCTGGAGGGCTACATCGCAGTAGTTCCCGTTGAGCATCCGCATGGTGCCCCGCGGGGCCGCCCACCAGACGTAGCGGACCTTGGAGTTCCAGGCCTTGCCCATCAGTTCGGCCAGCTTGTTCTCCAGGCCGGCACCGGTGGAATCGCTAAACGGCAGATTGTCCGGGTCGGCACAGACCCGGAGGATCCCGGGCTCCATCTCGGCCGGCCGCTGAGCGAGTAGCGGGCTGGTGCCGACCAGCATCAGCGCGGTGAGAAGGGTGAAGCGACCGCTCTGCGTGACAGTAGTCAAGGTGAACCCCCAACAAGAGCGGGGCCGATCGGGGCCCCCCCGAGAGCCATCGTAGACGACAGGACAGGGGCGGGTCAGCGTGACCCCGCCCCTGTCCCAAAGCTATCCAGATAGTCGTGCGGAGCAGTAGGGGCGAGGCTTTCGCCTCACCCCCACCTTTCCGGTCTTCACTACATGCCGAAGACGGTCAGCACGCCACCCTGGGTCGAGAACTGGCCAGCGTCACCGAAGGCGCCAAGCGCGCCCAGGCCCGCCGTCGGGTCCTCGGCGCCGATACCAGCGGCGACACCGATGCCGGCCCAGCCACCGATGCCCGAGAGCACGGCGACATACTGCTTGCCATCAGGGGCCTTGTAGGTCATCGGGTTGGCGATGATGCCGGACGGGGTCTTGAACTTCCACAGGAGCTTGCCGGTCTTCTGATCAACCGCCTTGAGCCAGCCTTCCATGGTGCCGTAGAAGGCGAGACCGCCCGCGGTGGTCAGCACGCCGCCGTAGGCGGCGAGATTTTCCTTGATCTCCCAGACCACCTTGCCGGCGATCGGGTCCCAGGCGATGAAGCGACCACGGTGGCCGCCCGGGCCGGGGAACATCCGCACGATCGCGCCGACGTACGGCTGACCGCGGGTGTACTTCACTTCCACGCCCTCGTAGTCCATGCAGATGTGGTTCGCAGGGACGTACATCAGGCCGGTGATCGGCGAATACGCTGCCGGCTGCTGATCCTTGAAGCCGATGGCGGCCGGGCAGATCCCCTCGGTGTTCTTCTTCGAGGTGGTGCCGTACCGCGGATCGCGGATCGGAAGACCGGTGGCATAGTCGATGTCCTGCTTGGCCCAGTTGACCGGACCATAGTGACGGCCGACGATCACCTTGCCGTTGGTACGATCAACGGTGTAGGCAAAGCCGTTGCGGTCGAAGTGCGCGAGCAGCTTCTGGCCGCCCTTCTCGAAGAGGATGTTCTCGTTGACGCCATCGTAATCCCACTCATCGTGCGGCGTCATCTGGTACGCCCACTTCGCCATGCCGGTCTCGGGGTTGCGGGCGAAAATGGTCATCGACCACTTGTTGTCGCCCGGCCGCTGGTCAGGATTCCACGAGCCCGGGTTCCCAGTGCTGTAGTAGAACAGGTTGAGTTCCGGATCGTAGCTGAACCAGCCCCACGTGGTGCCACCGCCCCGCTTCCACTCTTCGCCCTGCCAAGTGGTGATGCCCAGATCCTTGCCCTTGTGCGAGGCATAGTTGGCGTTGGCGACTTCGGGAACCATGGTCTCACTGTCCGGCCCGGTGGAGTACGCGGTCCACAGGTGCTTGCCGCTGTTCACGTCGAACGCGGACATCCGGCCACGGACGCCGAACTCACCACCCGAGATACCCGTGATCACGATGTCCTTGATCACGATCGGGGCAACGGTGATGGTCGCGCCATCCTTATACGTCACGGCCTCGACCTGCGAGGCGGAACGCTCAGGATGACGAACCTTCCACAGTTCCTTGCCGGTCTTCGCATCGATCGCGACGAGATCACCCTGCAGCGCGTTGATGAAAACCTTGCCGCTGGCGTGATACGCCGTGCCCCGGTTCACCAGGTCGCAACAGGCGATCGGGATCGCATCCGGGTTGTTCTGCGGGGTGTACTTCCAGATCTGCGGCGCGCCTTCCTTGGACAGGTCGAGCGCGTACACAATGTTCGGGAACGAGGTGTGAACGTACATCGTGCTCCCGATGACGAGGGGGTTGCCCTCGTGCCCGCGCAGCGTGCCCGTCGAGAACGACCATGCCGCCTTCAGATTGGCGACGTTGGACGTGCTGACCTGGGCCAGCGGGCTGAAGCGCTGGAGGCTGAAGTCCCGGCCAGGCATCTGCCAATCGCCTTCCGGGGCGTTCCGCGTCCATGCCCCAGACCGCGCCTGGGCATGTACGGACACCGCGAGCAGCGACAGCCCCGCGATGAGCCCCCCAGACAACGTCCTGCGGGTAATTCGAATCATATGATGACCTCATGATGAAGGGTGACAAAACAGCAACGGCCATCCGGCTCTCCCAGCCGAACGGCCGCAACCAGCTACCTCATGACCAGCCCGATATTTCGCCAACAAGTTCCAGTATGCAACATACTCACGGAAATCCTCCGACTGATATTCACCGCGGTAATCCCTCCGCCTGGGGCGGGGTCGTGTCCGCTGAAGGAACCGAAGCCGGCGTTGGTGGAATAAGCTCCCACGATCGTCCTCGCATCGGGCACCCCACCCAGTCCCGGAGAACTCGGGATGCGGTGGTGTCGCTATGGTGGCTATTGAGTTCGGGCTTGTTATCAACCGAGGGGGGAACCTCGACTGTTACGGCCCCACCGATCAAGTGGTAGTACCGTCGGTCCCTGAGAATGTTCCGGCCGGGAGCCCCAGGGAGACGGAGCGCCAGTATACAGCCCCCCCGGGGGGCTGTCAATCTGAGGTCCGGGGACCAGCTGGAGTGGCATGGACGTCCGGCGGCTCTCGAGGTCGGTCCTCCGGTTTTCTCAGGCCCCCACCTGTAGCCACTCGCTGCTCACCAGGGCCCCGCGTTCGGAAAATCCCGTTGCGAGCACCTCCCCGCGGTCCCCGAGGTACGCCCTGATCCGCTGGGCCAGATCGGCCGCGGCGTCCTGGTGGGGCACCAGTCCATAGACGGTTGGCCCCCAGGAACTCTGACCCACGCCCAGGGCCCCATAGTCCCCCATCCGCTCGATCAGGTCTCGAGTGGGCCCGGCGGCGAACGCGCCTCCCTGGGCCGACGCAAACCACCCTCCCGTGAGGCGCTGGATCTCGGTGAGCGCCGCCCCGAACGCGCCGACGTCGGCGTCCGCCAGGGCGGGCAGCAATTGCATCAGGACCAGATGGGCGACCCGCTCGACCTCTCGCTCCGCCGGGGGAGGCAACTCCCGAAATGCCGCGGTCTCCGCCTCACCGGAGAGGCCGGGTTGTCCCTCCGGTATCACGATGACCGCACGCCACGACGCCGGAATCGGCAGCCTCGAGATCAGCGGGGCCACCGCGTCCACCCCATCCCGCCGGCCACCCTCGAGCACGAACCCCCCAAGGGCGAAGGTCCAGGTACCGATGGCCGAGCGCAGCCCCCGTCCCACATGCCGGGCCAGTGACAGCGGCTCGGCTGACTGGCCGTGGAGTTCCGCCAGGGCCCGGGCGACTGCGAGAGCCAGCTGAGTGCCGGAGCCGAGGCCGGCGTGAGCGGGAATCGCCCGAATCACCCGGAGGTGGGCACCCTCATTGACTCCGGTTGATCGGAGGTATCGCTCCGCAAAGCTGTGCGCCCGCCCGGCGTCAGTCCCCTCGGCGGTGAGCCGGGCGCCGGGTGTGGCTTCGAGCAACACCGAGGGCGCGGGTACAGCGGCCCCGATCCCGCCGAACCGTCGGCCCCGGTGTCCGCGCAGATCCAGGATCCCGAAGTGCAGCCGGGCCGGTGCTTCAACGGTGACCCGTGCCGGGCGGACCGGGTGGCCCGTCATCAACCGGTCCCCGCCGTGGCGATCCGCACGTGGTCGCTGACCAGCGCCATGGCCTCGCGCTCGCGGGGGCCGGCGGTCTTGTCCACGATGACCTGGAGCCGGGTGAGCTCCTGCGCAATTTCGGCTGCGGGGATGAGATGAATCCGGGTGGCCAGAATCGTTGCCTCCAGCACCGCATGCCGGGCCCGGTTGAAGCCGAGGAATTCCCGTCGGCTGCCCCGGTGAACGACCCGGGTGACGATCCGGGATCGGGGTGGCGTGTCGTCGATCGACAGCACGCTGAGTTCGCGCCACGAGCAGGCCGCCTCCAGCACCGCGCCTTGCACCACCGTTGCCGGGCCGTGGGGGAAGATCGGGTTGGTCAGGGCAGCCTGGACGAAGAGCATCACGTCGTCGGTCAGATTGACCACGGCGGCGCCGGTGCTCTGGAGGTTGCGGAACGTGGTAGTCTCGAGAAAGGGCTTCACGACGATCGTGTCTTCGTCCCACTCCACCCCCATGGGGGCGCAGTTCAGCCGGCCATCGGCGGCGAGCGTGGTGAGAATGGATTCGATGATCACGGGTGTGAGGCGTCGGCGGCCAGGAGGTACTGCCGGATAAAGGCCACCGTGGCGTAGAACTGGAAATCGACGTTGGGCTTCTTGCGGAACCCGTGCCCCTCGTCGGTGGCCATGAGGTACCACACCGGGCTGCCGTTCCGCTTGACGGCTGACACGATCTGCTCGGCCTCGCTCAAAGGCACCCGGGGGTCGTTCCCGCCCTGGACCACGAACAGCGGCCGGCTGATCCGGTCCGCGTTGTTGACCGGTGCGATCCGTTCCATGAACGCCCGGATGTCAGGATCGCGCTCGTCGCCGTACTCCACCCGCCGGAGATCGCGCCGGTAGCTCTCGGTGTTGTTCAGGAAAGTGATGAAATTGGAGATCCCCACCACGTCGAGCGAGCAGCAGATCCGGTCGTTGAAGGTGGTCGCGACCGCCAGGGTCATATACCCGCCGTAGCTGCCGCCGGTCACCATGATCCGGCCCGGATCGAGCTCCGGCCGGGTCCCGATCCAGTCCAGCAACGTCCCCACGTCCCGGACCGCGTCCTCGCGTCGGAGGCCGTTGTCGAGCTTGACGAAGGTCTTTCCGTAGCCGGTGGACCCGCGCACGTTCGGCAGGATGACCGCCACCCCAAGCTCCATCAGGTAGTAGTTGGTTCGACCGAGGAACCCGGGCGTGGCCTGTCCCTCCGGGCCGCCGTGGATGCTGATCAGCACGGGTCGCGGTCCGCTGAAGCTGGACGGCGGCCGGTACAGGAAACCGGTGATCTCCCGCCCATCGAAGCTGGGCCAGCGAATCAGCTCGGGGTCGGGGAGGGTCGAAAGGTCGAGCCCGCCGGCCTCGCTCTCGGTCCAGCGGCTGACCTTCCCGGTGACGACATCGAGGCTGAACGCGTCCGCGGCGGTACGTGACGAGGCAAGCGTGAAGCCGAGGTCGCGTCCGTTGCGGTGCCAGCTGACCCCGCCCACTTCGCCGACCGGCAGGCTGGTCACCCGACGGTAGCTCCGGCGGGCGGTGTCCAGCAGATAGAGCCGCGAGCGCCCGGCCTCGTTCACCACGAAGGCGGCGCGCCGGCCATCGTCCGACAGGTCGAAACCACTCACGTCCCAGTCGATGGGACCGGTGAGGGCCGTAAGGCGCCGGCTGGCGAGGTCGAGGTAGCTCAGCTTGCGGAATTCCGACCCCTGATCGGTGATCAGGTAGATCCCCCGGCCGTCACGGCTGTACCGCGGACTGGCCCGGACCACGGTATCCCCCGGCGCATCCGGCGTCAGCAATTCGCGCTCCCCGGTGGCCAGGTCGAGTTGCCACACCCTGCTCTGGTTCACCGACCGGCCCTCGAGTAGCAGCAGCCGGCGGTCATCCGGCGACCAGTCCTGGACCGACCATCCGCCCCCCTGCACCTCGGCCACCCGCCGGTCGGTGGCCGGGTCGGCCGGGTCCATGACGTAGAGGTCACGATCGGCGCCGTTGCGGCGGGTCGATCCGTAGGCAATCCGGTCACCCGCGTTCGACCACCGGACGCCGCCGTTCTGCGACCGCCGGCCGTCGGTGAGCAGCGAAACCGTTCCGGTTGGGAGGTCGAGCCGGTACAACTGGGAGAATTCGTCGCCGCCGACGTCCCGGCCGAACACCAGGTAGCTTGCCGGCGCGCGGTTCGTAGCTGCCGCCGCCGACCGGCTCCTCGAAGAACGTCAGTTGAGTGCGCGCCCCGCCGGGCACCTCCACCCGATGCAGCTGGCTGGTGTTCCCGAACCGGGTCGCGATGAGCAACGCCCGGCGCAGCGGGTGCCAGTCGACCAGACCGGCCGACCGGTACTCGGTGTAGCGACGCACGTCTCACGGCCAGCTCGGCGGGGATCGGCGGGATCCCCTCGGTGACCAGGTTCTCGGTGGGCGCGATGGTAGCTGGCCGCTGGGCGGCGGCGGCTGGAATCAGGCCCAGCGGGAGGGCGAGCAGCAGGATCCGGAGGACGGCCTTGCTCATGGCTGGAGCACCGGGATTTCGACGTGTGAACTCCACCGCGGGGTACGGTACACCCGGTGGGTCTGGGCCCGGAAATGCTCCGGGCGGGCCTCGAAGATGTTGGGCACCCAGGTCTGCGGATTCCGGTCGTAGACCGGAAACCAGGTGCTCTGCACCTGCACCATGATGCGATGGCCCTTGAGAAACGTGTACGCCTGCTGGTGCAGGTCGACCGTGAACAGGGTCACCTGATCCGGAACCAGCGGCGTCGGCTTGTCCCACCCGGTGCGATACCGCCCGCGGAGAATCTCGCTCGCGACCATCAGCTGATACCCGCCCATCCGGGGCGACAATCCGGGATTCGAATCGGGATAGACGTCGATGAGCTTCACCACCCAGTCGGCGTCCTGCCCCGTGGTCGAGGCGAACAGCCGCGCCGTGATGTCGCCGGCGACGGTCACATCGGCGGTCAGCGGTCCAGTTTCCCAGGACAGCACGTCCGGGCGATTGTGGACGAACCGCTGGTCTTCCACCAGCCATTTGTTCCAGTCCGACCCGCGGGAATCGTACGTGAGCTGGATCGGGCGGTTCCGGTACGGTACCGGATGGGCCGGGTCGGACTCGTAGCTGTCGAATCCGCCGGCGGATCTGCCCGGCGCGAGCGACAGCTTGCCGCCCGGCGCGAAGTACAGCCGCCAGGGCTTCACGCCGGACCGGGGTGGCCACCGGCTGAACTCCCGCCAGCGGTTGCTGCCGGCCACGAACAACAGCGCCTCGGGAAGTTTCGGCGCGGGCTTGTCCTTGAGCCAGTGGGCGAACCACGGCGCCTGAACCTGCTCCCGGAAATACCCGCTGGTCGGTTCCCCGAAACCGATGCGGCCGAGGCTGTCGCCCGCCATGCGGCTCCAGCCGCCGTGGTTCCACGGGCCCATCACCAGGAAGTTGATCCCCGCGGTATCGTGCCGCTCCAGCGCGGCGTAGGTCGCCAGTGGGCCGTAGAAATCCTCCTGGTCCCACCACCCGCCCACGGTGAGCGTCGGAACGGACAGCCGGGCGAGATAGGCCGGCAGGGCGCGCGCCTTCCAGAAGGCATCGTAGGTCGGGTGCCGGGTGAAGTTGATCCAGGTCGGCACCCGGCCGCCGAGCAGCCGTGTCAGATTCGATAGTGGTCCGGCGGCGAGGTACCAGTCGAAGGTATCGTAGCGATCGATGGGGACCGGCTCGGACTCGTCCCGGGACAGCTCCAGGGCCGTGCTGTATTCGAAGCCGTAGGACAGCCGGAATGCACCCTGATGGAAGAAGTCGTCTCCCATCCAGGTGTCGGTCATCGGCGCCTGGGGCGAGATCGCCTTGACCGCGGGGTGCGGGTTGATCCCCGCCATCGCCGCCAGCCAGCCGGGGTAGCTGATGCCGAGCACACCGACCCGGCCGTTGTTAGCCGGCATGTTCTTGAGCAGCCACTCGACCGTGTCGTAGGTGTCGCTGGTCTCATCGACTCCCTTCGGGTCGAGCGGGCGGTTCATCAGGAACTGTCCCTCGGACCGGTACCGGCCCCGGATATCCTGGAGCACGATAACGTACCGTTCCGCCGCCAGCTCTTTCAGGTAGCTCCGAAAGAGCCGGGGGGCGGCGCCGTCGATCCCGTACGGCGTTCGCATCATCAGGAACGGCAGCCCCTCCGCGCCTCCCCGCGGGCTGTAGACCAGCGTATTCAACCGTACCCCATCGCGCATCGGGACCATCCGCCGCTCTTCAGTGTAGCCCGGAGTGCTGTCCGGTCCGCCCTGGGCCGCCAGTGACGGCGAACCGGGGAAAGCGGCCGCAACGGACGCGAGTGTGAGAACCAGCGCAGGGAGGTACATGCAGAGGGTCTTCGGAGGTGTCTGTCGGCTGATGAAGGCTCAGGTGGCCAGCGCCTGGGTCAGGTCCTCGATGAGATCATCCGGGTGCTCGAGACCGATCGAGAACCGGAGCAGGCCTTCCGGGGTCCGGGTCGCTGGACCCTCGACCGACGCGCGATGCTCGACCAGGCTCTCGGGTCCACCCAGGCTCGTGGCTCGCGTGAACAGACGGAGTCGCGCCGCCACTGCGAAGGCCCGCTCGCGCCCACCGGGCAGGACGGCCGACAGCATACCGCCGAAGTCCCGCATCTGCCCGGCGGCGACGGCATGTCCCGGATCGTCGACGAGGCCCGGAAAGTGGACCCGCTCCACACCCGGGTGCGCGGCCAGAAAGGCCGCCACCCGCCGGGCGTTCTCGCAGTGCACCCGCATCCGGGCGGGCAGGGTGCGAATGCCCCGCAGGGTCAGCCAGCTGTCGAACGGCGACGGGATGGCTCCGCCGTCGGCCTGAATGGCCTTGATGCGTTCCCTGAGCGGGCTCCCGGTGGGGGTCACGATGGCGCCGCCCATCACATCGCTGTGGCCGGAGAGGTACTTGGTGGTCGAATGCATCACCAGGTCGGCGCCGAGTTCGAGTGGCCGCTGCAGCATCGGCGTAGCCCAGGTGTTGTCGCAGGCCACCAGCGCGCCGCGCGCGTGGGAACGGGCCACAACCTCCCGGATGTCGGAGATGGCGATGAGTGGGTTCGAGGGTGTCTCCAGCCACACCAGTCGGGCGGGCTCGCGGAGCGCCTGGTCCAGCGCCGACAGGTCGCTGAGGTCGGCGAACACCGGCCGGAGTCCCCATCGGGTGAACAGCTCCCGCAGGATCTTGGGTGTCCCGTAATAGGCATCGAGCGGGGCGATGACCCGATCTCCGGGGTCGAGCGCCTGGAAGACCGTCATGGTCGCGGCCATGCCGGACGCGAACGCCGCCGCCTCTCCGCCTTCCAGGGCTCCCAGCGCGGTCTCCAGCGCGACCCGGGTAGGATTGCCGGGACGGATGTAGTTGAAGCCGCCCGGAAACGTCCCGTCGGGGGCCCGCTCGAACGTGGTCGAGAGCTGAATCGGCGGGGCGACCGCACCGGTGGTCGGGTCTGGGGCGGCCGCGGCGTGCACCGCCAGAGTTTCGAACCGCATCGGGGCTCCGGCTAGTGCACCACGTCGGCGGACGGCGGCGCCGTCGCCAGATCGTGCTCGGGTGCGGGCGGCACGACCGAGGCCTGATCGGCGCGGTCGGGTACGTTCACCCCGCGACCGCCGGTCAGGAACCAGTCGAGCATGTGGTAACCGTACTCGGTGAGGACCGACTCCGGGTGGAACTGGACGCCGACAACCGGGTGGGCGACGTGAGCCACCGCCATGATCTCTCCGTCGTCGGCCGTGGCCGTGACCGCGAGCTCGGGCGGCACCGATTCCGGCGCGATCACCAGCGAATGATAGCGGGTGGCCACCAGCGGGCTGGGCAGCCCGGTGAACACCGAGGTGCGGTCATGATGAATGCGCGACGTCTTGCCGTGCATCGGACGCGTGCGCACGATCTCGGCGCCGTACGCGGCGCCGATCGCCTGATGTCCCAGGCAGACGCCCAGGATCGGCATGGCGGCGCCGAACCGGCGAATCAGCTCCACCGAGATCCCCGCCTCCGCGGGAGAACAGGGGCCGGGAGAGATGATCACGTGGCTGGGTCCGAGCTCGGCGATCTGCTCGAGGGTGACGGCGTCGTTGCGTCGGACCTGCGCCTCACCGCCCAGTTCCACCACGTAGCGGGCCAGGTTGTAGACGAAGCTGTCGTAATTGTCGATCAGCAGGATCATGGGGTCGCGACCGCGCCAGCGAGCGCCGTGATCAGCGCCCGGGCCTTGTCGAAGGTCTCCTGGTATTCGCTTTCCGGGTCGGAGTCGGCCACGATGCCCCCGCCGACCGAGCAGGTCACCCGGCCTCCGCTGGCGACCAGCGTGCGGATCACGATGCTGGTGTCCATCGCCCCGGTGGTGCTGAGGTAGCCGATCGACCCGCAGTAGATCCCCCGACGCGACGGCTCGAGCTCGGCGATGATCTCCATCGCGCGGACCTTCGGGGCCCCGGTGATCGAGCCGCCCGGGAAGGCCGCGGCGAGAAGATCCAACGCGTCCAGCCCGGGCGCCAGTTCGCCCACCACGGTCGAAACCAGGTGATGCACGGTCTGGTAGCCTTCGAGCGCGAACAGCTCCGGTACCCTGACCGTGCCGGGACGGCAGACGCGGGAAAGGTCGTTGCGGAGCAGATCCACGATCATCAGGTTTTCCGCCCGGTCCTTCTCGCTGTCCTGGAGCGATCGGCTCAGGGCCGCATCGTGGATCGGCGAGAACCCGCGTGGTCGGGTTCCCTTGATGGGGCGGGTCTCCACCCGGCCACCGGGCTCCACCCGGAGGAAGCGCTCCGGCGACGCGCTGGCGACCGACACCCCGTCGAATTCGAGATAGGCCGCGAACGGTGCCGGATTGACCTCACGCAGGCGGCGATAGAGGTGCCACGGGTCTTCCTCCAGCGGCGCCTCCAGTCGCTGGGACAGGTTGGCCTGGAAGATGTCTCCGGCGACGATGTAGTCGCGTACCCGGGTCACGGCGTCCAGGTAGCCGCGGCGGGTGTACGACGACCGCAGCCCCACCGCCGCCGCCAGCCCCGCCTCGGCGCCGCCCACCGGATAGGAGGGAGCGGGCGCCGCGTTACGGGAGACCATCAGTCTCCGGCCGGCCGCCCCGCTCGCCGGCCCGGCCAGCTGGCGTTTCACCCAGGCCAGACGGTCGGCGGCGCGGCGGGAGCGCTCAGGCCCCGATACCGGCAGCCCGGTGGAGACGATCCAGCAGCGTCTGACCTCGTGGTCCCAGGCGATCACCCAGTCGTACAGCCCCAGCTGCGCGTCGGGGAGGTTGAGATCGTCGAAGCGGGGTGCCGGAAGCCGCTCGAGTACGGCGCCGTAGTCGTAGGCGAGGTAGCCCGCGACGCCTCCCTGGAACGGAGGCAGGTCCGTCACCGGTTCGGCCCGATGCGGCGCGAGCAACGCACTCGCCTGAGTCAGCGCGCTCCTACCACCCCGCCCCTTGGTCCGGATCAAGGCCACGGGCGCGGCGCACAGAAACGAGTACCTCGAGAATCGCCCCGATTCCGCGGCACTGTCCAGGAATAGCAGGTGAGGCTGACCCAGCAGGCGCTCGGCGGTCTCGACCGGGTCCGGGGGAGGGGTAAGCTCCTCGACGAGCGGAAGCTGGCTCATGGGCGGGCGGGCTGGCAGGCGGATGGGCGGAAGGTCGTCACTTCGCTGGTTTCCCCGGCTTCGCACGGCCGCGAGGCGGCTTGTTTTTCCGGGCCCGCCCGTCCGCCTGCGCCGCCCGCCTCATCGTCAGCTTCACGTGCTCCCTTCGCGGATCGTCGGGAGGTGTCAGATAGCCCCAGCTCAGCTGGCCCTCCTGCCGGTAGGTCTTGCCCAGGGTGATCGCCAGCTTCGCCTTGGCCAGCTCCTTGCCGAGGTAGAACGCATGGGACGCCTCGTCCACGCCGAGCCGATCGAAGATCAGCTGGATGTCGGTGCCCCGGACGAACAGCCGATCGTTGAACACGGTGATGGTGTCGGCGTCGGCGAAGATCCGGAAGTTGGGATCGGTCACCTGCGACTGGAGCGCACGCAGTTCAGTCTCCGAGTACTGGAGGATCTTCGGGTCCTTGAGCGTCACCAGCCGGTCGTCCACGTGTTTCGGCAGCGTTCGCTGGGTAACCGCGTAGTGCATGAGCCGGCGCGCAATGTCGATCTCCCGCACCGCCCCCCGCGACCAGGGGATGACCTCGGTGGTCAGCACGGCCCGGACGCCGACTTCCTGGCAGACCGCCAGCAGCAGGGCGTTCACCCCGGTGGAGTCGGCGCTGGTGAGTTCGGTGATGTTGCCGACGCCCATCAGCTGGCCGGCATCGGGATACCGCCGGTGGATCTCGGCATAGCGTTCGAGCGAGGCCATGAAACCGAAGCCCACGGGTTCGATGACCGGATCGATCAGGTAGGGAACCCCGGCGCGCTCGAGGGCGGCCAGCGTCGGCTCGAGCGAGGCGATGCCGGCGCCGGAATCGGGGATCGCCACGGCCCGGGCCCCGGTTCCCTTGAGGTCGTCGATGACCTCGAGGTTGGAGCCGTTGACGCTCAAGACCAGCTCGGCCCCCGCCTGCACGGCGGTGCGGATCTCGGCGGGGTCAAGCGAATCGACGCTGACCCGCATCTCCGCCTCACGCAGCGTCCTGATGGTTTCGGCCAGGGTGGGGAATCGCAGGCCGGGCGTGCAGCCGATGTCGATCAGGTCGGCACCCGATGCCCGGTAATACTCGGCTTCGCGCCGGACCTCCTCCGGACTGCGCCTGGGCACGTTGTTGATTTCGGCCAGGATCTCGATGTCGTAGGCGCCGTAGTCCCGCGCCAGCGCGGCGTGTCCGAAATACTCCGGGATCTCGCGCAGGTCCTTCGGCCCGCGCTCGACCGGCACACCGTGCTTCTCGGCGATGACCCCCGGATCGCCCTCGCACAGGCCGGGCAGGAGGATGAGGTCGGTCCCCGGAGGCACGGAGAGAAAACGCGCGATCCAGGGCGCGGTCATCAGGGCGGCCACCGTGATCTTGAGGACCGCCACCTCCACGGCGAACTCCGGGTGCATCTCGGCCAGCACGCGGCGGAGCGCCGGCTCGGCCAGCTTGCCGGTGACAAAGAGAACTCGACGGTGGGACGGTTGGACGGCACGTGAACCTGCGCTCATCCGCCCCTGCCGTGGTACGGTCCGGCCGTCAGCCCGCCGTGCCTCACTTCGGGTCCCCGCCTCGAACCCACTTGTTAGGCGTTCCCTCCAGGGCTCCGCCAGTGGGCTTCCACAGGACGGAGTCCTCGATTTTCTTCGCCAGCTCAAAGTCCTTGTCGGTGATCCCGCCGGCGGCGTGGTTCTGCAGCTTCACCCACACCTTGGCCCAGGTGACCGTCAGGTCCGGGTGATGGTAGGCCGCCTCGGCGAGGAAGCCGATCGTGTTCACCAGCGCCAGGGTGGTGAGCCACCCGTCGGTCTTGAATTGCCGCCGGATCCAGCCCTCCTCGTAGTACCATCCCGGAAGGCTCTTGAGCTTTTCGGCGATTTCGCTGTCGGAGTAGGTGCGTTCTTTGGTGGCCATACGGATTCTCCTCGTTGTCGGCACAGAGGCACAACTGCTGGGCGCTGAGGCCGAGTCACCAGCCGCCGAGCCGCCGAGCAGTCCTTCACATCACATCTCCCCCGTTCACCATGATCATCTGTCCGGTCACGTACCGCGCGGCGTCCGAGGCCAGGTAGACGGCGGCCGCTGCCACGTCCTCGGGGACGCCCCAACGCCCGAGGGGGATCTGCTCCGCGATCTTCCGCCTGAAGGCGGGCGACGCGCCATTGCCGAAAGCCGTCTCGATCCAGCCCGGCCCGAGCACATTGACCCGGATGGCGGGAGCCAGCGACCGTGCCAGTGACCGGCTGAAGCTCAGCACGCCGCCTTTCACGGCGGAGAACAGCTCGGGGTTCTCGCCCTCCATCCCCCGCAAGACGCGATCCCAGGACATGTTGAGGATGACGCCGCCCTGAGGCTGCGTTCGCATCAGTGCGGCGGCCGCCCACGATGCGTGCATGGTGCCTTTGAGGTCCACCGCCACCAGCAGATCGAGTTTCTGTCGGCGGGATAGCTCCTTGCCGTCGCCGGTCAGGATGTCCGCTCCCGCGTTGTTGATCCAGGCGTCCACGCCACCGAGGGCATCACGGGCCGTGTCCACGATGCGGTTCAAATCTTCGGGATTGCTCACGTCCGCGCGAATGAACACCGCTCGCCGGCCGGCGTCCCGGATTTCCGCGGCTACGGCGGAGGCGCCTGGCTCGTTGGCGAAATACGTGAAAACGATATCGGCGCCGGCCCGGGCTGCTGCCATCGCGATCGCGCGCCCGATGCCGCTCGAGGCCCCGGTGACCAGGACACGCTTTCCCGTCAGGTCGTTGTTTCCGGTCATCGTTCCGCGTAACATACCGGCCCTGCCCCCCTATACAAGGGAGTGTGCGGCGTGCGATTGCTGGTGAGCGTGCGAGACGCGAGCGAGGCCGAGCGGGCGGTCGCGGGCGGTGCAGCGATCGTGGATGCCAAGGAGCCGGCGCGGGGTTCGATCGGACAGGTCTCGGCGAAAACGCTGGTGGCGATTCGGCGCGCCGTCCCCGACCGCACCTGGATGAGCGCCGCACTCGGCGACCTGACCAGCGCGGCGGACGTGACCCGCGCCTGCCAGGCGGTGTCCGTCCCACTGAACTACGTGAAACTCGGATTCCGCGACGTGCCGGATGCGGTGGCGGTCGCCGGGGTGCTGGCGTGCGCCGTGGAGCAGGCCCGCCGCTTGCCTGGACGCCCGGCGGTCATCGCCGTGGCGTACGCGGATCACGATCGGGCGGCCAGCGTGGCGCCTGAAGTCCTGGCCGGCCTGTTGCGCGGCGCCGGCGCGGCTGGGCTGCTGATCGACACCTGCTTCAAGGACGACGGCGGGCTCTTCAGGTATCTGGCGCCGTTAGAGGTCGCGGCGATCGCCGCCCGGCTCGCCGCCGATCAATTGACGCTGGCGCTGGGCGGGAGCCTCGAGGCGAGCCACGTCGGTCTGGCCCGCGCGGCCGGCGCCCAGATCCTGGGTGTGCGTGGCGCCGTGTGTCAGGGAGGACGAAACGGCGTCCTGTCCGAAGCCCGGGTGCGCCGGCTGGCGAGAGCGATCGAACCCCAGGCCTCTCCGATCGCCGGCTGACCGACTGGCTCTCCAGTCCTTCAGGCTCCTCCCGGCTTCACTTCACACGTGGCACTTCTCACTCTGCACTTCTCACTTCTCACTGCTCACTCCCAGCCCCTCCACCTCCTCCAGCCCGACCACCCGCCAGCGGATCCCGGCCGCGATCGTTCGGCTGAAGTAGGCATCCAGCAGCTCAATCCCCCCTCCCACCGGTTTCACCAGGACCAGCTCGGTCGCCCTGAGCAGGGTGGCCAGGTAGGCGGCCAGGCTGTCGCTGGTGACTTCCCAGCTGTGAGGAAGTTCGTCGGCGGCGCGTAGCCAGCGGGTGGGCAACAGCACGGGCACGGCTCCGGCGGCGTGGGTGGTCTCGATCCCGGCGCGATCGTCCACCGTCACGGCGCCGGGGATGCGGTCGGCCACGGCGTAGGCATACTGGTCCATCGCGAGGATGGCCATCCAGTGTGCCGCCGTGGGCGTAAGCCCCTCCCTGCGGTCGAAAGCGCGAACCTGATCCGCGAACGGGCCGCCGCCGGGGATAACCACCAGTCGACGAGCTACTGCTGCCCGGGCGATCGCCTGGCCGGTGCGAGCCAGCGCGCCGGGAATGCCGGCGAGCCCCCCGCCCACCTTCACCACCAGGAGTGCCGGGTCGTACCCGGGCCGCGGGCTGGTCATGCCGGAGGCGCCTGCCGGGCCGGCGCCAGCCCGGCTGGAACGGGACCGCTGTGGGTCGCGCCGGCAAATCGGTCCGGGGAGCGTACCGCTGACGTCCGGCGACCGAGGATTGTAGCTTGCTGCGGATGCTCGAGCTCATCCCTGTCCTCGATCTGATGCGCGGCCGGGCGGTTCACGCCCGACGCGGGCCGCGCCACAAATACGAGCCCGTGGCATCGGCCCTGTTGCCGGGTTGTCAGGGGGATGCGGTCACGCTCTCCCGCGCCTATCACACCATGCTCGGCGCCTGGCGCTGCTACGCCGCGGATCTCGACGCACTCGAGGGCTGGGCTCCCCAGACCAAGCTGATTCAGGCCATCTCCGATCCCGACCACGGCTTCGGGCCGGGGCTCATCGTGGATGGGGGCGTGACCACCACCCGGGCCGCACGGGTGCTGCTCGAGGCCGGCGCCAGCTCGCTCGCCGTGGGGCTCGAAACCCTGAGGGGGTTTACCGAACTGCGATCCATCGTGAGAGCGGTTGGGGGGGAGCGCGTGATCTTCAGCCTGGACCTGCTCGAGGGCCGGCCGATTCAGCGGCGGACCGGACGGGTGGCAAGCGAGGAAGCCGTCGTGATCGAGCTTGCCGCCCGGGCGACCGACGCGGGCGCCTCGGCGATCCTGGTACTGGACCTCGCGGTGGTCGGCACGTTGAGCGGCCCGAAGCACCTCGACCTCATCGACGGGCTCAAGCGGCTGCTGGGCGTACCGGTGTATTCGGGGGGCGGCGTCCGGTCGATGGACGACCTCGAGCTGCTGGAGGAGGCCGGCTGCGACGCCGTGCTGGTCGGGTCGGCGATTCACAGCGGGGGCATCGGGCCGCCGGGGAAGGACGCCGGAACCAGCAGCGGTCGGCGCGGCTGAGCCGGGGGACGCGGCTAGTCTCCGATCGCCAGCCGGTAGGTCGCGGCCTGTCCGAAGCTCTCCTCTACTTCCATTTCGATCGCCGTCAGGTTGCGGATCCCGATATCGCCCAGCTCCTTCCAGGTTCGGTTCGCGAAATACTGCGCCAGCATTTCCGCGGTCGTGTTCTCGATCGGGACCATCGCGCAATCCACCACCGGAAACGTGTAGGTGTGCTGGCCGAAATAGTCGACGTGACGCTGGTGGCCCTCGTCCCGGAACGCGAGCTTGGGATTCTTGAGGGGGAGCAGGACCTTGTGATCGATCTCCTCCACCAGCTTCCGTACGGCTTTCTTGAGGATGGAGAAATCCACGACGAACATGGTCTCGTCGTCCACGCCGCCCTCGGCCGTCACCCCCACCCGATAGTTGTGGCCGTGCAGGGTCTCGCACTGGTGGCCCCGGAAGGTGATGAAATGGGCCGAACTGAAGACCAGGTAATCCTTGCTGACGGTGACCTTGAATTCACTGCGCACGGGATTTCCTCGAGGCGACGTGGTCCCATCCGTCTTCCATCAGGCCAACGAAAAGCGTTGCGGCAGTGAGGTCGGCGGTGCTGCCGGGGTTGCGTGAATTCTGCGCGTCGCGGAGGACGTAGTCAAACGCCGCCAGCGCCGCGCGCCCGCCCCGGGTCCGCACGCCCCCCTTGCGCACCACCTTGAGCGCGTCCTCCCGGACCGCCTCCGCGGCGGCCGGGCCGAGCTTGCGGGCGATCAGGGTGTCCGGCTCGCGACTGAGCAGCGTCAGGTAGGTCTCGACGATTGCGTCGTCCGGGGCGAGCCCCGCCGCCCGCGCCGCCCGAAGCGCGGGGAGTCCGCCGTCGAACGTCAGGGCGAACCCCGTGGCGTACTCCCGCGCGATCAGGTCCCGGTCCTGAGCCAGCCGCATGGCCTCGAGCAGGGTCACGCTGGGCTCGCGCGCCAGGTCCTGTTCGGCGATCCGGCCGAGGCCCCCGGCCCGGCTTTCCCGGATGGCGGCGTATGCGGCCCGTGCATCCTCGATGGTCGTAGCGCCGAGCACCGCGGTCAGTCGATCGCGCAGCGGGCGTCCGGCACGGAGCGCGGCCGCGGCCAGCGGAGCGAATAACAACACGATTCCCAGATTGGTATTTGCCCTGGTCCATTGCCTGGTCGCGCGCAGGGTGGCGAGAATGGTCTCCCCCACCCCCCGGGTGCCGGCCAGGCCCAGTTCCGGTCCCGCCGCCACCGCGCTGGCCACGAAATCCTCGTACCCCATGTCCCGGAACGGCCGTCCGGGCCGGACGTTCCCCGGCTTGGGCGCGCTCGCCTCGAGGATGGCGGCCACGGTAGCCATGGCGGCGACGGTGGCGGGACTCTGCGGGATGGCGTCGGACATGGTGGCCCGGAAGGTACGGGGAATCGCGGGCGCCGGAGAGTGGTCGGAACCGTCCGGTCGAGCGGCTCGTCCGGCGAAGCCTCCCCGCGTCCCTCAGATCCCCAAGTGAACACCGGTCTCGGTCAGGCGCGGTCCGGGCCGCGAAGGAGCTGTTCCACCACGGCGCCGGCCACATCGATCCCGGTGGCCTTCTGGAGGCCCTCCCATCCCGGGATGCCGTTGACTTCCAGCACGAAGACCCGGCCGTCCTCCGCGGGCAGCAGATCGACCCCCGCGTACTCGGCTGCCACCGCCCGGGCGGCCCGAAGCGCCAGGTCGGCCCATTCGGCGGGCAGATCGAACGGGGTCACCTCCCCGCCCCGGGAAAAGTTGGTTCGCCACCCCTCCGACCGTCGCTCGATGGCCCCGAGCACGCGGTCGCCAACGACGAAGACCCGGATGTCCCTCCCCCCGTGCGGGATGAACCGCTGGAGGTAATAGACCCCACGCACGGTTTCGATCACCCGGAACACCCGCCACGCCATGTCCTCATCGCTGACCCGGGACATGCCCAGGCCCATCGAACCGAACAGTGGCTTGACGACCACGTCTCCCATGGCCCGAAAGGCATCGAATGCGGCCTCCGGGGTCTCGCAGACCACGGTGTCCGGGGTGGGGAGGCCAGCCCGATGCAGGATGGATGAGGTCCACGCCTTGTCCACTGTCCGTTCGATGGCTCTGGCGCTGTTCATGACGCGGATCCCCGCCTCTTCCAGCCAATGCAGCGTGTCTACCCGGAAGATGATCTGCTCGAGCGAACCGGCCGGAATGATCCGCGGCAGGACGGCCCGCGCTTCATCGAACCGATGGCCGGTGTTGGTGACGGCACTCCCAGCTCCCAGGCTCCCTACGTTCCCTTCCCAAGGCAGGAGAAGGGGAACGAGCCCGCGCACGCTCACGGCGCGCACGAGCTCGTCGGTGTGCCAGCCCCGCGTGGAGGCGAGAATGACGATCTGCATCCCCCGGGCGTCGCGACTTCTTACGGCTTGCTGGTCAAATGCCCCACCAGGCCCGTGAGTCCGCCGTCGGCGAACTTGGGCAGATCGTCGCCCACCGCCTTGAATTCCGGCGTCGCGGTGCCGGCCTTGAGCGCCGTCGCGTTGGGGAAATAGAGCTTGGCCTGACGGTAGAACGCCGAAGTCGACCCGTCCAGGTTCCGGGCGAACTTGCTCAGTTCGGCGCGGGTAAAGGCGATCGCTGCCGCACCCTGGCCGACGATCGGGAGATGATTCGCCGCGTAGTAGGACTCGAACGCCGCGTGGTCCTTGGGAAGATTGTAGAGGACGGTGACGAACGCCGTCGTGTCCCCGGTCAGCAGCGGGGAGGCCTCGTTGGTCTGCTCCCCCACCATCCCCGTCAGCCCGCCAGTGGCAAAATTGGCCAGGTCGTCGCCGATCGCCTTGAAACCGGGCGTGGCAATGCCCTTCTCGAGTTCGGCCATGTTGTTGAACCACAGCACCGCCTGCCGGTAGTAGGTCGGCTTCTTGCCGTCGAGCGTGGCATCGAACTTGGTCAGCTCGGCGCCGATGAAACCGACCTCGGCCTGTTTCTCGCCCACCAGCGGGACATGCGTTTCCCAATAGTACTTGTCGAATGCCGCCGGACTCTTGGGCGTGTTGTAGATCACGGTGACGAAGGCCATCGGCGCCGGCGGTGCGGGGACGGCGGCGGTGGTGTCCACGGCCGGCTTGTCAGCCGGCTTGGAGCAGCCGGCCATGGCGAGCAGGCCGGCCGCGGCCAGAAGGGTGTGGCGACGCATCAGGAGTCCTTGGGGAGGTGGGGGGTAGATGAGTGAGAAGTGAGAAGTAAGAAGTGAGAAGTAAGAAGTGAGAAGTAAGAAGTGAGAAGTACACGTTGCACGGACGACGTCTGGACTGAACTTCTCACTTCTCACTCAGGAAACAGCGAGCGCTTGAGCACCTCGGCATTCACCCGTCCCGCATGGTGGGTCTTGCCTGACGTCACGCTGGTCAGCCAGACCTCGGCAGGACTGAAGAGCAACGGGTCGATCTTGTAGAAATCCTTGTCGTACCGCTCGAAGATCTCGTAGAACGGCACGCCGTAGTCCTTCGAGGCAGAGGCCGGGAGCTTGGCGGCAAGATCGGCCAGCTCGGTGTCCCCGGCCCGGACGGTGAACCGGGCCTGGCCACCATACAGGATGCAGTCGTTGGTCCGGCCGATGCCCCGGAGATCGTTCTTGGCCACCGTCGCGACCGGCGCCGTCCCGGTCGCGCTCACCACCTGCCGGACGTCGAAGCCGAGCGTTTCCATCTTGTGCAGCCCGGTCTCGATGATGCGCGCCGATATCTGGGTGCCGCCGGCGAGGCTTGCCGTCGGCGCCATTACCAGCGTGAGCTGCCCGGGCGAGAGCTTGGCCTTGCGGCCGATGTAAGCGGCGACCTCGTCGTTCGGCAGCTCGCGTCCCTCGAGCACCAGGACGCCGCACATCGCCTCTTCGGCGTAGTGCAGCTTTTCGAACAGTTCCTTCTCTACCCGGGCGTGGGCTCGCAGCGGCCCCGACCCCATCGCAAAGTACTTCCCCACTTGAATGGCCCAGCCGGCGTATTGCGACGCCATGCAGGAGACGGCCGGATGATCCGTACGGACCTGCACGCCGGACCAGTTGTCGCCGCCGATCGTGAGCGAGGCGTACTCCACGTCGCCGAGCCCGCCCATGCAGATCTCGCTCAGCAGCAGACCCGCGTTGAGCCCCCCGTCGGTGTGGACGCCGGCATCGATCACCCGCGCCCCGCCTGGCAGGGTCGCCACCGAAACTCGGAGACCGGTACTTTCCTCCGCCATCACGTCCGCGAGGTCGCGGGCGCGTTCATTCATGTCGAGGCTGGCCATACTCCTGTCCGTGAGGGTGCGGCCTGACGGCCGTCGCTGCTGGAGGTGCCGCGCGCCGGGGCGTCAAGATACACGCATGGTGGGTTGGCCGGGAGGATGTCTCCCGGAGACGACGCCTGCCTTCAGGCCACGATCAGGATTTCGCCGCGGCCGTCGTTGGCGAGGTCGCCCATGAAGCGACGCACCTGGATCCCCGACTCCGGCAGCTTGCCGAACGGGCCGGGAAGATCGCGCCAGGCGCGCGCCAGCAAATTGAGAAACGTCAAGTCGAAGGTGCCGGATTCGTTGAAGGTCGGGAGGAGTAGGGCGGGGGCCTGTCGGAGCAGCAGCGTGCCCCGACGCATCGCCAGGCCCGGACACCGGCCGACGGTGCCGCGCACCGCGATCGTCCCCGCCACCATCCGGGAGGCACAGTAATCGCCAGTGTCGCCTTCGATCAGGAGAGTGCCCCGCCGCATCCGGTCTCCGGCACGGTCCCCCGCGTTGCCCCCGACCACCACCACGCCCCCGCGCATCCCCTGATGGTCACCAGGCAGGGCGGCGCCGATGAAGTCTCCGGCGTTGCCGGTGATGTGGACCAGGCCGTCGCGCATCCCCGTCACCGCAAATGACCCGACGTTGCCTTGTACCTCGATGGCGCCTCCACTCATGCCGGCGCCGAGATAGGCACCGACGTCACCGTGAATCACGATGCTGCCCCGCGCCATGCCCGCGCCCACCCGGACCAGCACGTCACAGCCGTTGTGAAGCTCGAGGCTCGTGCCCGGCTTCCCCGAGATGGAGAACAGCTGATCCACGCGCAGTCGACGGTTGCCGCTGGCCAGTTCGAGGGCGCCGACCGCCGAGCCGGTGAGCTCCGCCAGTCGCTCGGGCAGGAGCGGCGACAGATCCACCGGCTGCGCGGGCCGCTCCTTGAGCGTCAGGCGAAGCGCGCTCACGGAGCCATGACCTCGTGCAGCCGGAAATGGTACTTGCCCAGCTTCCCGCCATAGTTGCCGGCGGTCACCCGACGGATACCGTTGGGTGCGCCGAGCTGCACCACCGCCTGAATGCCCGCCCGCATGGCGGCGCTGACGTCGGCCGCCGTCATCCCGTCGATGACGATCTCCAGGACACAGCGGATGTCGGAAGCAAGCTGCGAGGTGGTGACCGCCCGGATGGTGGGGCAGAACGCGTCGTTGGTCGAGGCCACCAGCGCCTTGTACTTCGACCCGACCTTGGACCCTGAACGCACCACCCCGCCGGGGAACGGCATGATCACGTTCGGGATCCGGCGCATCGCGTCGATCGCGGCTTCGCAGGCCGCCAGTGCCTGCGGCTGGGATTCGGCCAGCACGAGGAAGTTGCCGCCACCGACGCCGGGCACCACGGCGGTCGTCTCTTCCACCAGGAACTCGCCATCCATGACCGGAATCCGCCAGTACCGGCGGCCGGCGATCAGCTTGGAGCTCTGAAATCCGTCGCCGAAGAACCGGAGATTCTTGCCCAGGGGCACCGGCTCCCCCTCGGTGATGCCGGCGAAGGCGGCACTGGTCGGTGAGGTCAGGACGCACTGTCCCACTCGCCGCTCGATCTGCTTGGCGAGTTCCTTCCCGGACATCGCGAAAATCAGGATCGACACGCCCGGCCGGCCATCGGGCGTTTCGGCCGGAGCCAGCTCGCGCTCGACCCCGGCCTCACAGCCGCAGGCGATCACCGACGTGGCGAAGCCCGTCGCCGACGTGGCGGCCCGGTGGGCCCACTCCAGGGTGCGGGCGGTGATGAGAATCCGGGTGGCCTTCATGCCGAAGGCCTCCGCGAACTCATCGTCGATGGTGACGCCGTTGACGATCATGTCAGCGCCGGCAGGGATGGGTGATGACCTCGGCCCCGTGGCCGAAGGCCCCCATCTCGTCGTTCGAGATCCGCAGGTGCGCCGCCCGGATCGTGTGGTAGCGCTCGAAATGCTCGGAGAGCCGCCGCTCGATGCCGGGGTCGAAGTCCGGCCGGACGGTGTGATACCGCCCCCACGTCACCTTCTCGATCCGCCCGTTCCGCACGATCAGCTCGCCATCCTTGAACACGTACTCGGGGGTCGCGAACATCCGCTCGCGATCGGCGTGCTCGCCGTAGACCGTGATGTCGGCCCGCGCACCGGGCCCGAGGTGTCCGATGTCCGGGATGCCGAGCAGCCTGGCCGGGGCCGCCCGGGTGAGGACGGCGATCTCGTAGAGCGAATACTCCCGGTCGATGCTCCCGAGCGTGGTCATGCCCTGGGCCTCCGCGTTGAGCAGCCCGAGCCGCTCGTTGCGGAAGGTCCGATCCATCAACAACCGGATCAGATGAGGGTAGCTCGTGAATGGAGCACCGTTGGGATGATCCGTCGTGAGGAACACCTTCCAGGGGTCCTGCACCAGCAGGAAGATCTCCAGCCCGATCGCCCACTGGAGGGCGTTCACGAAGTTCTTGTCCCGGTACCGGAACGGCAGCACCCCGCAGCCGGCGTCGCACTCGATATCCATGACCACGAACTTCCGCGGGCTCGCATGGGCGGCGTTCCGGTGCTGGGCCATCGCGTCGCCCGAGGCCGTCACCGTCTGGCCGAACAGGATCTGCCCCACATCGCACGTGGCGTTCGGCGTGCCGTTGATCGCCTCCGCCACCCGGGCCGCCGCCGACGAGAACTTCCGGTCCCCTTCGGTGCCGTAGCTGTGGAACTGGATGTGGGTCAGGTGAATCGGAAGGCCCTCGGCGGCCCGGATCGTGCCCAGGGTCGATTCCACGTTCCCGGGGAGGCCGAGATTGCTGCCATGCACGTGGAGCGGATGGGGCACGCCGAGGTCGTGCACCGCGCGGCTCAGCACCCGGAGGATGTCGCGCGGAGTGACGCCGTAGTACGGGTGGCCCTCGTCGAGATCCAGCATCCGCTGGTTGAACTTGAACGCCGAGATGCCCCCCGCGTTCACGACCTTGATCCCGATGCAGCGGGTGGCGGCCAGGGTCCAGGCGACGTAGTCGTTGATGAGCTGCTGCTCCGCCTTCGACGCCATCAGACGGAGCAGGAAGTCGTCGCTCCCCAGCATGGCGTACCCGCCCTTGTCCACCATCGGGGTGTCGCCCATTTCGAGATGGGCCTGCCGGGCGTTCACCGGCAGCACCGCCGGCTCGAAGCAGGCGGTGTAGCCCATCTCGGCGTAGCGATAGCCGGTCGCCAGCGTGCCTGGCGCGGCCCGCCCGGCGGAGGCCCGCGTCAGCGGGGTGCGGGCCAAGGGGTCCGGCCGGTGATCCTCCGGGAGCATGGCCCGCGCGATGTTGAGCTTGCCGCCCCCGATGTGGGTGTGCATGTCGATGGCGCCTGCCATGACCACCCGGCCGCTCAGGTCGTACTCCTGGTCGATCCTGGCC
Organism: uncultured Gemmatimonadales bacterium; assembly: GCA_963709905.1. Lineage (GTDB taxonomy): Bacteria > Gemmatimonadota > Gemmatimonadetes > Gemmatimonadales > GWC2-71-9 > JADJOM01. The sequence continues at coordinate 284,555 of CAVPYI010000001.1, read as the reverse complement.
TCCGCGGGCGGTCGCGGAATGAGGCGACCGTCCTGCACGAACAGGTCGCGCACCGCGCCATCCATGCCATGGGCGGGATCGTAGATCCGGCCGGATGTGAGCTTCAGCAGCATGACGCTGGCCTTGGTGGAGCGGAAAAGAGGTCCGGCTGCCTCACAGAAGCGCGTCGATCGCCGCGACCGCCTCGGCGACGCTGGGGAGCGTCGTGGACCGCAGCTGTTGGAGCGGCAGGATCACCACCCGGTCCGCACGGAACAGGTGACCGGCGTGGTCGACCCCCGGGGTCCCCACCGGAATGAACACCGCGGGTTCGTGTTCGAACACCATCCCCGCCTGGCCCAGCACCACAATGGGGATCGCGGTTGCCGGTGGCAGACGGGTGTCGCTCAGGCTGGAGATCCAGATCAGCAGGTCTGCCCCACCCTCGCCCAGCAGCCGGGCGGTCGAGTAGCCGTGGAGATCGTTCTCGGGCACGCCCTGGCCGTACGATGTCCGCGCTCCGTAGCCGGTCTGCCAGAGCTGCACATTATCGGCGGTCAGGTCGCCATCGCTGCCGGCGAGGGGCATCCCGCTGAAGCGGGTCTCGCGGTTCAGGTCCTTGATGAGCTCACACAGCGTCTGGATCGTCAGTTCGGCATGCGGAAAATCGAAATCCGCGGCGGCCCAGGCCACGACGCCGTATCGCGCCTGCCTCATCCGCTCGGTGAGCCGGCGCCAGGCGTCGAGCGGCACGCCGGCCGCCGCGGTTGCCTGGAGTGCACGTCCGGCGACCATCGCGCGCATCACGCCGAAGGCCTCGCCCAGCCGGGCGATGTCGCAGTCGACCACGCTCACCGGCCCCGGCAGCTCCAGCGGTCCGGCCGGACCGCGCCCGAGGAAGATCACTTCGCTGCGACGGTCCGTGGCGAAGAGCGTATCGCGGTTGGCAATCGTCCGCTCGAAGAACCTGGGGAACCGGCCGACGAGGTCTCCGCCGGCGGCGATGAGCAGATCGCAGTGATTGCGGATCTCGGACAGGGTCGTAGTGATCCAGCCCGTGTCCTGCAGCACTAGCAGATTCCGCAACCCGGCGGGGGAGTTCATGTGGTCGAGCACGGCTCCGCAGCGATCGGCGAGCCGGGTCGCCGCCCGCACCCCGGCGACATCCGTGGCGAGGCCCGCGATCACCGGCTGGCGGGCGCGCTGGAGCAGCCTCGCGGCCTCGGCGGCCGCCTGCCCGAGCGTGGCGGGCCGCCCCCCGACCCGGGGTGTCGCGGCACTCGGCGTACGGCCGAAGCCGGCGGCGGCGAGATGACAGCCGTTGGCCTGGACGGTGAGCCGGTCCCCGGTGACTCGCATGGCCAGGTCGTCGCACACCAGCCCGCAGAAGGGGCAGGGAACGTCAGCCAGATCGGTTGACGCTGGAGAAACGGACATGGGCAGAGAAGATAACACCTGCTAAGATGTGACAATGAAGCAGCGCGCGACGCGGCCGGAGGCATCCTCCACTCTCATCGTGGCCGCCTCCGGCCGCGCCCTCGCCGCCTCGGCGGCACGTGCCGGCCTCCCCGTGGTGGTGCTCGACTGTTTCGCCGATCGTGACACCCGGGCACTGGCACGCGACAGCCACACCATTCAGGCCCCGGGCACGTTCCGGTTTGACGCCCGCGTGCTGCTCGGGGCCGCCAACCGGCTCGCGCCCGCGGCCCCGCTGGTCTACGGATCCGGCTTCGACGGCAGAACGACCCTTCTCGCTCGGCTCGCCGAGGGCCGGCGCCTGCTGGGCAATCCACCAGCAGTGGTCGCCGCCGTTAAGAGCGCGCGCCGCTTCTTTCCGCTGCTCGATCGACTCGGAATCCGTCACCCCGAAGTGCGGTATGCCCCGCCGGACTACCCCGGAGACTGGCTCGTCAAGCGGTCCGGCGGGGCGGGGGGGACCCACGTGCGTCGGGCCGGGACCGGTCGCCTGAGCCCGGGCTGGTACTTCCAACGGTTCGTGCCGGGCGACCCCTGCTCCGCGCTGTTTCTCGCCGATGGCAGGCGTGGGTTCGTCATCGGCTTCAACCGTCAGTGGACTGCGTCTCAGGCTGGGGGACTTTCCTTTACCTATGCGGGCGCGGCAGGGCAGCTGCCGCTGCCACCGCCACTGGAGGCCGATCTGCGGGCGAAGATCGATTCGCTGGTCTCCGCAACTGGCCTCGTGGGGTTGAACGGCCTGGATTTCCTGCTCACGGACGGAGCGTGGTCGGCGCTCGAGGTCAACCCGCGACCTACCGCGACCATGGAACTCTACGATCCGGATTTCCCGCGCGGTCTGCTGGATCTGCACATCCGGGCGGTACAGGGCGAGCTGCCGGAGCAGCCAGTGCCTGACGGTCCGGCCCGAGCCCACGCGATCGTGCTTGCGTCGGAGGCCTGGCAGGTCCCATCCGACTTCGCCTTTCCCGAGTGGTGTCGTGATCTGCCGGGGGATGGCGTACGGTTCTCGACCGGCGACCCGGTCTGCACGGTGCACGCCGTGGCCGCCACCTCCGACCGGGCCGGCGCCATGGCCCGAGAGCGCAAGGCGACCCTGGAGCGGTCCCTGCAGGAAGCCGCGATGCTCTCGGCTCACCGATGAGGCTATTCGTCTATGAGTACGTGACCGGAGGCGGTCTCAGCGGGGAGCCCCTGCGCCCCGGCATTACCCATGAGGCCGATCTCATGCTGCAGGCGCTGCTGGCCGAGCTGGCGGCGGTCCCTGGCATCTCGGTAATCACCACTCGCGACCCGCGGCTCTTGCCGCTTGCCGTCCCGGCTGAAGTGCTGACGCCAGGACCGGACGAATCCCCCCTGGCGCTCTATGATCGTGGTCTGGAGGCTGCAGAAGCCGTCTGGCCCATCGCGCCGGAATCCGGCGGTGTTCTGGAACTGCTTTCTGCCCGCGCGCTGAGCCGGGCGCGGACTCTGCTTGGGTCGAGGCCGGACGCGGTCCGACTGACGGCGAGCAAGCGCGCCACCATCGCGCATCTCGAGGACGCCGGGATCGCCGTCCCGCTGACGATTACAATCGCCGAAGGCGTGCCGGAGCGTCCCGGACACTGGGTCGTCAAACCCGATGACGGCGCCGGCTGCGAGGGTGTGGTCCGCGTGCCGGATTGGTCGGCCGCCCGGGACCGGCTGGCGCGCGAGCCGGGTCGGGTCATCGCGCAGCCGTGGGTCGAGGGAGACCCGGTCAGTCTTTCCATGATTGCGGCAGGTGGAACAGCCGTCCTGCTCTGCTGCAATCGCCAGCAGGTGCATGTCGAACAGGGACGGGTCACTCTGGTGGGCCTGCAGGTCAACGCCATCCGGGACGAGGGTGGCCGCCTGACAGATTTGGCCGGCCGCATCGCGGCCGCCATCCCCTCGCTCTGGGGATACGTCGGCGTGGATCTCATCCTGGGCGCCGACGGGCCGGTGGTGCTGGAGATCAACCCGCGGCTGACGACTTCGTACTGTGGCATCCATCGGGCGCTGGGCATCAACGTGGCCGCGTTGGTCTTGGCTCTGGCCGGTGGCGCGGGGGCCACCGTTCCCACTCGCCCGGCGGCGATCACCACCGTCGAACTCGCCTTGGAGACAGCTGGTGGCCACTGACGCCGCAATCGGGTGGGATGTAGGGGGGGCGCACCTCAAGGCCGCCCGGCTGGATGCCACCGGAACGGTCGCGGCCGTGATCCAGGCGGCGTGCCCGCTCTGGCTGGGCATGCCGCACCTGGACGCGGCGCTCGACGAGGTCCTGCCCGCATTAGGCGCCGCTCCCCTGCACGGCATGACCATGACCGGGGAGATGGTCGACCTGTTCGCCAGTCGCAGTGAAGGAGTCGCCGGACTCCTGGGGGCATTGCGGAGGCGACTCGGCCCGGCCGCGCTGCGCGTCTACGCGGGCGAGGATGGCTTCCTCGATCCCGAGCGCACCGCCGGGGCGGAGTCACGCGTCGCGTCGGCCAACTGGATGGCGAGCGCGATGCTGGTTGCTGGGCAGGTCGAAGCGGCCCTCTTCGTGGATGTGGGGAGCACCACCGTCGATTTCGCCCCCGTCGAGGGCGGACGGGTCGTCACCCGTGGGCGGAATGACAGCGAACGGCTGGCGTCAGGGGAGCTGCTCTACTCGGGCGTGGTCCGGACCCCGCTCATGGCGATCGCCGATGCGGTGCCGTTCGCCGGCGACTGGGTGCCGCTCATGGCCGAGCACTTCGCCACTACCGCCGATGTCTATCGAATGCTCGGTCGGTTGCCGGCGGGTGCCGACCAGCACCCGACCGCGGACGGGCGCGAAAAGGACGAGCCCGCAAGCACCCGGCGCCTGGCCAGGATGGTCGGCCGCGACCTCGAATCGACCCCGATGCCGGAATGGAAGCGGCTCGCGGGCTGGCTGGCTCGGGCGCAGGCCCGGCGGATCGAGGATGCCTGCGATCGCATCCTGTCGCGCGCGGTCCTCCCGGAAGAGGCGCCCCTCATCGGGGCCGGAGTCGGCCGCTTCCTGCTGCCGCCGCTGGCGGAACGCCTGGGGCGGCCGTATCGGGAATTCGCCGAACTGGTCCCCGCGACCCGCGGGCTCGGCGCTCGGGTCTCGGACTGCGCCCCGGCCGTGGCCGTGGCCTGGCTGGCCCAGCGGGCGGGGTGAGTTCAGTCGTCGGCCGATAGCCGATCGTCTGGCAATGAGCGCGGATCGAGAGGCGTGAGGCAGGAAGCAGCATCGATCTCCGTCGCGTGGCGCCACGGCAGGGCCGTGAGCGATGCCCCTGCGCGCCGCCCAGCCCCCACCGAGTCATCAACCCGCTAGAAAGCGACGCAGGTCGCGGTCCGGTCGCGCAGGACGGCTTCCTGGTGGAACGTACGCTTGTATGCCTGTGCGATCTCGGCAACCGCCTGCTCCGCGGGAGCAGCGTCGGGATGATAGACCACGAGGATCCAGCTGCGTTCCTGCACGAGATTGCCGTCCTGGCTGCGCCACTGGCCGCTCGCCTCGAGAACAGTGATCCCATCCGGGAAGCGTGGTGTCACCTCGACCTGAAGGAACTGGGTCCACGCGGAATCGGATATTTCACCGCCATCCGGGAGGCCGCGGCCGAGGTACAGCTGGTCGCGGACCAGAGCGCTGGCGCCGGGGTCACAGGCGGGTGCCGGGGCGGCCGCCGCAGTCGGCGGCTGGCGACACCCGCCGAGAAGAACTACGACCGCGACCCATGCGGGGCACACACTTGCCCGGGCCGTCTTCGGCAGCATCGTGGCGTTCGCGCCCTACGGCGTGACCGGGCTGGTCGGTCCCCGTACCGCACGTCCCGGATACGTATCCTCCTTGATGACGCCGTCCACGACCACGGGGACTCCATTCACCAGGACATGGCGAAACCCGACCGACGGCAACGCGGGCTGCTGATACGTGGACCGGTCCGCTACCGTCGCAGGATCGAACACGGTGATGTCGGCGTCCGCGCCGACTTTGATCCGGCCCTTGTTCCGGACCATGGGCGCCACTTGCTCGAGCCGTTGTGCCGGCATCAGGGCGAGTTTCCTGATGGCGTCGACCAGACGAATCTGACCCGTCTCCCGGACGTAGTAGCCGAGCACCCGCCCGCTGGTTCCGGCCGTACGGGGATGGCCTTTTCCATTCGCCAGGAAACCATCGCTGGCGATAGATGTCAGCGGACTGGTGATCGCGAGCGCTTCCATCTCGGGTGTATTGAGAAACAGAATCACACCGGCGCCCGGTATCCGATTCGCCACGAACGTCGCACGCGTCAATCGCTCCCCGGTGCTGACCAGCATCAGCTTGGCGAACATGCTGTCGGGGCCGTTCGCGAATCGGTCGAGCAGCGGCGAGGCCAGCTCCGTCATTCCGGCGGCGTACGGGTAGGCCTCGGTCGTGACATCGAGTCCGTGATCCTGCGCTTCCTGGATCAGCGCGAGCGTCCGGGGCGTGACCGTGAGACTGGTGCTGTTCAGGTGCACGATGTGCACTGGGGCGCCGGTGATCGCGCTGGCCGCGATGACCTCCATGTACGACTCGATCGAGCTGCCGGGCTCGGATGCTCCGGTCGAGCGGGTGTGTACGAAGACCGGGGCGCGCCACTTTGCGGCGGCGCGGAATGTCTCCAGCACCTCGTGCCGGGAGGCAGCCGGCGTGTACTCGAGTCCCATGCCCACGCCGAGCGCGCCAGCCGCCAGGCCGGTCTCGAGGTGCTTCCGAATCTCGGCGATCTGTGCGTCGGTCGCGACGTTGTGCCCCGCCGAATCGAGCGGCAGGAGGGTGCCGTGCGTCGTTCCACCATCGCGCATCACCGCCATCCGGGCCCTGATGTGGCCCGCCGAGGCGCCGTGGTTGATGAGCGACTTCCCGTCGTGGGACGAATAGAAGTCCGGCACGTCACCCACACCGACTTCAAGCTCGAGCGCCGTGGTGACGCCGGCCATGGCGTAGAGCCGGTAGTTCTCGTCGTTCTGTCCGTGCACATGAAGGTCGATGAATCCCGGGGCCACCACCAGGCCTCGAGCATCGATCACCTCCCGTCCCGTCAGCGGACCCTTGGTCACCGCCGCGATCTTGCCACCCCGGATGCCGATGGAGCGCACCGCGTCGAGTCCGGACTCAGGGTCGATGACTCGACCGTTCAGGATCACGATGTCATGAGCGCGTGTCTGGGCCTGCACGAAGGTTGGGCCCAGCAGGGCTGCGGCGAGGCACGCGACCAATCGGCGACATCGCATGACGTGATGCCGGTGGGATGGTGGTGAGGGGACCTGGAAGCCCATCGATGGCTGGGCCTTCATCCCGGCATCCGACACTGCCGGAGCCGGAAAGACAATCGAGCGGTGTCCGCGGGTCATTTGGATCTCCTCAAGGACGTTGAGCGCACCGGGACGGGAAGCCGGTGCCCCGCGCCGGTGGCGCTCTGACTGTACGGGAGACAGTCGAGCGGGGGCAAACCAGCGGATGGCCACTCATACAATGCGGGATTGCTTCGCCCTAGCGCTGTGGGCCCACCCGACGGTCTTCCGGTCCCTGTGCCAGCACCCGTTCGACGAAGTCCAGGCGCTCCTGCGCCTCGCTCAGCTCCAGCCGCACATGGCCCAGCTCGGCTTCGAGCGCTTCGATCCGAGCCTGGAGGTCGCTCTCGGCGGGTCTCGCCCCCAGCCGCAGGGCCCATAACCCGAACGCCACCGCCAGCGCCGCGTGAATCGTGGCATGCCACGGTTCACGCGCTTGAGCCGCGAGGGCGACGGCAGCCACGTTGAGGACGCTCAGTACAGTGGCGATCGGCCGCCAGATTGCAGGCTTGAAAGTCATGGCGAGATCCTCGTCGTGTCTGCCTGACCCTGCCGGTCGGGCGGCGGATTCAGGGCAAGGGACTTGAGGCCGGTAAGATAAGGCCGAGGATCGCGAGTCCAGCGCGCCTTGAGCAGGAGCGAGAGCGGGGCCGTTCGGCCATTCGGTCATTCCGCCATTCCGCCAATCCCCAATCCCCCAATCCCCAATCCCCCAATCCCCCATTCCCCCATTCCCCCATCACCTCACCCCTCCAGTCCGATCCTCCGACGGGCTATCTCCGCCGGAATCACCCGCAGGTAGTCCAGCACTGTTCCGTGGGCTTCCCGGAGCCTGAGCGCCTCCACCAGGGGTGCCTGCGCTCCGCCGGCCAGGCCATCGGCGATGAGCGCGGCGCCCTGGGCGCCCTGTTTGGCGACTCGCGCGAACCCGGCGAGGTCACGCACCGGTGCGATCGCCTCGAGCCGTGGCACCAGCGCTGCCCGGACCGCGGGGTCCGGCGCGTGCCGGCCGCTGAGCAGGATTTCCCGCGGTCCCGGCACCGATGCCGTGAGGGCGAGGACCGCCTTGTGCGCTGCCTCGATGTAGCCGGCGAGAGTGGAGGGGTCGTCATCGGCGGGACCATCCGCCACTCCACCTCGAAACAGCATCCTCTTGTCGACAGTTCCGGCAAGGAACGCGACCTCGCCATCCCAGGCGCCGCTCGAGCGCCAACCCATCGCCCCGCTGGTACCGCCGAGGCCATCAACGATGGCGCCCCGATCGACCGCCACCGCCGCGGTGAACGCGCCGCCCAGCTCCAGGAGAATGAACGATGCATCTGACGGTGGCACCTGGAACCGCCGTGCCTGATCCCAGATCCCCAGGGCCGCCGTCGCGACCTTGTCGGCGGTCCCCATGTCCACCCGGTTCAGCTTCCGGTGCTCTGGAACAGTCGGGAGATGGATCACGCCGGGGGTGTAGATGACCGGCAGCCCCGAGGTGCCGAGCTGGCGGGCCACCCGCCGGAGCCCTCCGATCCCACCCTCCTCGCCTTCGCCGGCCAGGAACGCGAGCCGCAAATCGCGCGCGGTGGCCTGGGCGGCAAGGATCATGGGCAGACCGTAGCCGGAAGGGCCGGCGATGAGATCGGGCGCGCCGGCGGCGCCGAGGAGAGCGGGCAGCAGGGCCGGGTCGCGCAGGGCGTCCGGGGTCGGCAGCGAGCGATCCAGCCAGACCGCGTCGCCGTCGAGCCCGCAGATATCTATGGAAACGGTGCCGGGGTCGACCCCGATGACGCGAGGCATTGCGTGGGGAGAAGGACCAGGCCGGGCCTGGCCCGGCCGTCTATTTCTTCACCATGGCGCGCGCGATGTCGGCGATGGCCTCGGCGTCCAGCACCAGGTCGTTCTTCTCGAACAGCCGCGCAATGCAGCGTTTGTGGAGCTTGGTCTTGAAGTTCCCCACCCCGAAGGCGCCGTAGACGGTCGCGCCGTCCACCACCTTGCCGGCGTCGTCCACCGCCACGCCCTCGATGCCCAGGGGCGGCACGGCGTTGAGGTCGACCGCCACCTTGATGCTCTTCTGCGCGGTCCAGGCCTGTCTCGGGACCATCTGGACGCCGGCCGGCCCCGAATTGAGCAGCACGTCCACGCCCTCGAGTACCTTGGGCAGCTGCGACGGGTCGGACATCGTGGTGGCTTCCACCTGAACATCGAAACGGGCGCTGATGAACTGCCGGGCCTTGTCGCCCTGCTCCGGCTTGCGCGAGGTGATCGTCACGTGGGCCCCATCCCTGGCAAGCAGGCCCGCGGCGCGCTGCCCGACCGGCCCGGTGCCAGCCAGCACGACCACCTTCTTGCCCTTGAGGTTGCCCAGGACCTGCTCGATTCGCACCACTGCCGCCACGGCCGTGGTGTTGGACCCGTTCGAATCGAGCATGACCGAAACCGTGAACGGAGGGAACATCGCGTCCTGGGCCATCGCCAGCAGCTGCTCGCCCTGGGACATGTTGTTGCCACCGATCCAGACCGCGGTGTGGTGCAGATCCTTGGCGCCGCGGGTGAAGATGCAGCCATGGATCAGGTCCCGCACGTCTTCGGGGGTCACCCCGCCGTAGCTCAGAACGTGGTCGGCGCCGCCGTCAAAACCCACCACCTGATCGAAGACGCTGGGGAGCCGGGAGGAATCGAGCTGCAGAAGGAGCTTGCGCATTGCCGTGTTTCAAGGCCTCGGATCGGAGAATGGCGGTGTCGTGGTCACCGGCATGAACAGGGGCGACCCGTCGGGTCGCCCCTGCTCATGCCGGTCACCCAGACCCGCGTGGTCCTGCGTGGGTCCGGCGCTCAGGCGTTGTCGACGCCCGAGAACGGATGCCGCGCCGTCTTGGCGCCGCTCAGCACCGAGTCGACGGTCGGCAGGCCCTTGAGCGCCCGCTCGATCGACTCCTTGGTCGCCTGGTAGTTGAACTGATAGATCTTCTTGTCGTTCTCCGCCTGCCAGTGGATGAACACGCCGACAAGAATGCACCAGTCATTCGCCTTGTCCTTCGGGATGACGCCCGAGGAAACGCTGTCGACTACCGCACGGGCCACGGCCGCCTGCGCCGGGCCGAACATCTGCACCGCCTGCTTGGCGCCCTTGATGGTCACCTTGTTGAAGAGCACCGTGTCAGGCTTGGCCGGCAGGTTCGGCGCTACCACCGCCAGCAGGGTGGTGAAGCCGTCCTTGTTGTTGCTGAGCGCGTTGCAGAACGCGGCCCCGGCGTGGCCGCTCTTGCTGCCGATGATGAGGTCGACGTGGGCAATCTCGTTGCCCTCACCAACCAGCGACTCGCCAATGAAGAAGTCCGCTGCCATGCTAGCCTCCGCTTGCGGGGATGTGAAGAATGAGAGGATCTGGCGCCACATATTAGGTATCCACGGGGTGGGAGAAACCCGCGAGACTGCGCGGCCGGCCCGCGGCTGATCGAGTGGAATGAGCTCGGGAGACTGTCCGGCCAGAGATCCCGGCGTCGCCCGTGCAGACGGCGTCGGGGATGCCCAAAATGCCCGCGGGCTCGGGGGCTGTCAAGGAGGCGCGCCACGCATGCCGCACAGGAGTCGCGCTCGTTCGCCTCGCCGCCTGCCTCGATCCGGATTCCGCATCACGCGGAAGGCGCGTTTCTGAAAGTGTCCCCCCGGGGGAACACTCGAGACCCGGTCGGATTTCCGTAACTCACTGTGGTTCCACCGCTTCCCGGATTGGCACAAGGCTGGCTTCAGGAGTCTCCGCACCCTTGGAGCGAGACACTGATGAAGCCAGCCATTCGCAGGTTCGCGGCCCTTTCCGCCTTGCTGGTCCCGAGCGCCGTCGCGGCCCAACAGGTGGTCGCCGACATTCATCTCCGGCATGGTCCCGTCGCCGGCCACATCATCGTGGGTCACCCGCCTGTCTATGCGACGCGAACGATCATCGCGGTCGGCCCCCGCTATGGCCACCCTCGCCATGGGTATCGCTCGGTCGTGGTGTACCGCGGGCACCGCGGCCACGACTGGTACCGGCACCGCGGCTACCGGGTAGTCCGGCTCTGGTACGACCCCAGGTACGACAGTTACTACGACCGGTATGACCGGCGGGACGGCCTGCGGGCGGTGGTGGTCTATGAACGGGGTGGACGGTATTACCGCGACGGCAACGACGATCGCGCGGATCGCCGGTACCACAAGCGCGACCGCGCCACCCGCGACCGGTACGACGATGACTACGGCCGCGCGGAGCGCGCGCGGTCCTACTGAATGGGGCGGTCCGGACCCTTCCTTCGGCCTCTCAGCTGATTCTCCGACCGCCCAGCAGGCTTGGGCTCCCCGCCCAGGCCGACACCCCCGTGATGAACGGGGGTGGTTTTTTTGCGGTCAGCGAAGGTCGAGCACCAACCCGCTGACAGTGGCGCCCTCGAGGTTCGCTTCCAGCCTGAAGGCCAGCGGATCCGAGGTGGCCTGGAGGGTCTCGAGACACTTCGGGTCGACTCGAATCTCCCACTCGCCCGGTCGCACTCCCATGGCGTAGAAGGTTCCGTCGGTGAACGTCGTGATCACCCGCTGTTCGCCGCTCTGTTTGTGCCGGAGCGCCAGCGTGACGCCGGCCACGCCGCCATCGTTGGCCGCCGAGCCGTTTCGGGCCCAGCGGACCGCGCCTTCAATCACCCCACCCGGGAGGATCGCGATATCGAACCGGCGGTATCGGTTCGGGGATGGCTCGATCATCGCCGCTGCGTACGCCGGAACCCACAGCGGGGACGCCAGCGTGGCGGAGTCGACCGTCACCGGCGTCGGCTCGTAGGGGAGCAGGTCCCAGACCTTGAAGCTGCCGGACTCGTCGGTGAAGCTGAACACCGGTCCCACGACCACGCGGACGCCGGACAGCAGCTCCTCGTCCCGGTCGTACCGGCCGTTCCCGTTGGCGTCGAGGAACACCCGGCCCGCGACGCCGCCACGGGAGAGGGCCGGGCTGGCCGAGAAGTCGACGGAGCTCCGGGTCGGGTTGTAGATCGCCGAGCCGGTGAGATACTGCGTTCCCAGCGCCGGATGGCCGCCACCGGCCGTCACGGTCGTGTACGATCGCACGGTCGGCAACTCGGCCGCGATCATCAGGGAAAACGCCGGCCCCCGCATGCCGCGGAACCAGCTGGCGCCCAGCTCGCTCCTCAAACCCTTCAGTACCGGGAGACCCACATAGGCGGAGGCGCTGGACGCGCCGACGCCCTGCTCGAACTCGAGGGTGGTCCGCGCCGTCATGCTCCCCAGCACTTTGCCGAGCCCAGGTCTCGGGAGCACGAAGGTGTTGAACCCATAGAACGTCTGGCTCTGCACCGGTCCGAAGCCGCTCTGCCGCTGGAACCGCACGGCGGGCAGAATGCGCACCTCCGCGACCTGCACCGAGCCGCCGAGCCGGCCGCTCGAGATGTCGATGAAGTCGCCGTTGATCTGGTCAAAGCTGGCGTCGAGATAGGTCCCGCCGAGGCGACCGACCGGGCGGAGAAAGGCATTGACCGTCCACTGGCTGCGTCGGTCCGCCGGCGTGAGCATCGGAGCCCGGACGCCCTGCGCAAAACGGTTCACCTCGGCCTGCAGTTGCAGGTTCACGGAAGGCTCGTAGCGCAACGCCCCTCGCAGCACCGCGTCACCCACCACCTCGCCCTCGGCGATGAGGGCGTTGGTGAGGGCGCCCAGGACGCCGACGTAGGGATGGGTCAGGCTGCCCAGGCTGTCACGCCAGAACTGGTCGAGGCCGGCCCGGAGCGTCCACCGGGTCGAGACGCCATAGCGCAGGTCCAGGTTGCCGGTGGCACTGCACAGCGTGGTGCGGCATTGACCGGCCGACGCGCCGTACTCGAACCGACGCGCAGGGAGTCCATCGGAGGCGACCCGGTAGGTCCGGTTGAACTCGCGCATCTCGCCGAACGGACCGTACGCGATGAAGTCCACCGGGTTCTCGCCGTACTGGATCGGCACGTCGAAGGAGAACTGCCCCAGGGCGTTGACCGAATCGAACCCGATGAGCCGGCCGCCGCGATACGCCTCGACCGTCCAGCCGGCGCCCAGCTTCCCGCTGAAGGGAATGTCACCCAGCGTCGGCGATCTCACGTAGGGGCTGTTGGAGAATGACACTCCACGCAGAGAGCGGCCCCGCGGCCCGCTGACGAAACCGTCGCCCACGCGGAGCTGGGACACGTACGGATTGTCTCGCCAGACTCCGGTCCATGACGCATCCGATCGCGGGGACTGGCCCGCTCCCGCCTGGCTCTGCAGCCCGAGGCCCAGTGAGCCCCCGAACACATCCAGGCCGAGGGTGGTGGCATAGCTCGTTCCGTCCATGCCGGTGGTCGGGGTCAGGATGGCATAGTCGAAGATCATGCCGTCCACCCGCGGCCGTTCCAGCGCCAGATGGAGCCCGGCGTATTCGCTCTCGGTGGACCGCGCAAGGCGAGCCCGGATCATCGACTCCCGCTGAAGGCGGCGGGCCACAGGCAGCCCTCGAGGGTCAATGACGACGACCTGAAGGTCCGACCAGCTGACGTCCCATTCCATACCCAATGTGCGCCCGAGAATTGCGGTACTGACGAAGACACCACTTCCGTTTGCCACAACCTCGGCCCGGTCGACCGGCAGCTTTTCCTTGCCCAGGCGGACTGTGCCGCCGGCAGGGTCGATGACGAGCAGCTGGTTTCCGGGCTGCACGACGGCTTGGACTGTGCCGTCTTCCATGGCGTTGGATCGGATCTCGGCCAGCTCGAAGAAGGCTCCCAGCGGCACCAGGGCGAGGTGGCCTGCGCGGTAGGCCTCGACCGTCCTGGAGGCGATCCGGCCGAGTTGCAGCTCGATCAGAACTCGTTCTGGGGCTGCCGTTTGTGCGGCTGCCGGGGTCCACGGGTGAGCCACGAGCAGCGCCAGGCCGAGCCGCCATGCCGCCGAGCCGCCGAGCCGTCTCACGGCAGCGTCACCTCGACCGAATCGGCCACCGGTGGAGCCCGCAGGAGGAGCTCGCCGGGGATGTCGGTCCGTTCGCTGCTCAGCTCCAACCGGAGCCGGTAGGTCCCGCCTGGCGCTGCTGAGAGCGGGATTGTGAACACCGGTTCTGCGGTGTAATACACGGCGACCGGCTGTTGGAAGGTCGCGACGGTGGCACCCTTGAGGGTCGACAAGGTGCCCTTGGCGGTTCCCACGTAGGCGGCCGAACCCTGGCGCTCCAGCCGGACCCGGACCGCGAGCGAATCCCCCGCCCGCGCGGCCCTGAGACCGGAAATGGTGAGCGAGCTGCGGTGGACACCCTTGCGGTAGATGAGCGGGATGATCGTGCGGACCTCGAGGGTCAGCCCGATCTGGATCCCGCTGGAATCGGCGCTCACCACCTGGACGGCCCCACCCTTGGCGGAGATCACTACCCGCGACCAGTACTCGCCATCGGCGAGATCACGGGGGGGACGTGCCAGCAACCGCACCGTCTGCCGCTCCAGCGGCGGCAGAGTCATGCGCCTCGGGAAGGCCTCGATCCAGGCGGTGGCCGACGGCATCGAGGGGTCGACCGAGTCCGGCACGAACAGCATGAAGTGACCAACCGAGTCAGTCACCGGATAACCGAACATGGAGGTGATCGCGACCTCGGCCGGCTCGGCGCCGGGATTGTAGAGCGTCACCGACGCGCTTCGAGTGCGATGGTCGAGGTAGACGGCGTGCGGCGCCACCACGACCCCCTGGGCGGCTGCCGGAGCGGCCAGGCCGGCCAGCAGCGCTAGCGACATGATCAGCCGGCGCGGCATCAGAAGAACGTGCAGGTAAGGGTGATGGTCCCCTGGTAATTCCCAGTGGCCTGAGCGGCCGCCGGAGAGACCCGTCCCCCGATGTTCACGTAGAAATCGGGGCTGCTCACCAGGTTGAACGTCTGTTGGTTGTTCGGGTTGAAGGTCACGGGGTTGCTGGTCGGCGCGGTTCCCTGGGCGATCGCGTCGGTTGCCCCGAAGCTGATCGGCAGGTTGCCGCCCCCACCGACGCGGGGCAGCTGGGTCGGGAGGGTGAAGGTCACCCGCACCTGGCGGCCCACCTGGTGCCGGACGTAGAACCGGCCGCTCCTGATCGGGTCGCTCGGTGGGACGTAGGTCTGTACTCCGCGAATCACAACCCCGAAGGCCAGGTTCCGGACTCCGGTAACCGACGATTGGCCGGCCAGCGGCGTGGTCGCCGCGATCAGGGCCAGAGCGAGCGGAGCAAGGCATCGGTGCATGGTGGGGATCCCCGGAGAGGCATCACGGGCGACGGACTCGAGAAGATAGTCACGTCCGAAACGCCCGCGAGCCGTCCGGAAACCCTGGAACAGTGCCTAAAAGTAGGCCGCGATCAACGTGACCTGGCCGGTGTACGTGCCAGCCGGCTGGTTCCCGGCGGGTGACACGGTGCCGCCGACCCAGACCCACAACGACCCGGTGCCGGAGAAGGCGCTGGCCGAAGCCGCCGCGGACGGCGTAAACCCGGTGCAGCCCGTGGTCGAGTTGCTGACGTTGTGGCAACCGGTCCAGGTACCGATCGGGAGGTTGTCGGTTCCACTGACCAGGTTGGTCGGCAGAGTGAACGTGAGGTTCACGTTGGCGCTGTTCTGCCCGGTGAGGGCGAACTGGCCGCTGGTCGCCGCTGCCACGGCGATGGTCTTGTTGACACCCGGGAAAACGCTGCCGAAATCCAGGGTGCGGGCGCCGGTCACCGTCATGGCCTGATAGACGGTCGCGGTCGCGTTGATGTTGGCACTCTGCGCCTGGGCTGCCGAGGCGGCCAGGCTCAAGAGTGCGGCCATGACGGCCGATACTCGGGTGTAGGTGCGCATTGCCCTTCCCTCTTGGGGTAAAGTGGTCATCTCATGCTGCATCGTTCCAGGGAATGCCAGTTCCCTGGCAAGAGGGAGGGGCAACCAGTGTGCCGTGTGTCAATACAGTAGCTCTGACGCACGGTAAGTTGTTCCAAATATTCGACTTCAAGATGTCAACTTTATTTACATCTTGATGACGAGTCCGCGTCGTACCATGCTCACGGTCGGAGTGTACAAGTGCCAGTATTTCAATGCATTAGAGCGCGGCCACTGAGCGAAAGTGGGTCAGCTCGGCGCTCGCGCCTTGGGATGCCGCCGATTCGGGTAGGGTGGCTGGGTTTTGGACTCCTCCTTATCTCGGCTATACCGGGCACTCTTGGGGCGCAAAGCCGGGCAGGGCTGCAAGTCGCGGCACAGGTAATTTCTGCCGGCCCGAGCCAGGAGGCTCTCGCCCAAGTGCTTCCTGCGCTGAATCAGACCGCCTCGGAGCCCAGCCCTACCTTCGCGACCATCGCGGTTGACCGGATCCCGATCCCCGCGACGACCGACAGCATGGCCCTCAAGCCCAAGGCGGTCGTGACGATCGCGTTCCTGAGCAACTGACCCGGCCAGACCTCCCCAACCAGGACAGCGCCGCCGGCCCCAGCGGTCGGCTCCTGATAGAGTGGCCACGGGTACATTTCCCCCGTGCACCCCTCCCGTAACCACCAGCTACCGCCAGACGTCGAGGCCTATCGCAGCGCGGTTCACCCTCATGGGAGGGTGATCGTGATCGCGCCTACGCGCGCCGCCTGCGAGACCATCGAGCTGGCCTTCGGGCTGACCGGGGTCGAGACCGTGCTGGAACGAGAGCACGGCACGGAGCTTCGGGCGCTGGCCTCGTCGGGGAAGGGGTTCGGCATCGTGGCCGGGACCGGCACCGGCAAGACGCTCGGCATCCGGCCCATCGCCGAATCGATCCTGGAGGTCCCGCTCCGGGTCGGGGTCGTCAATCGCGAGCGGGAAGCGACCCCCGAGACCCCGTCATGGAATGTGGTGATCGTGACCACCGGGATCGCCCGGCGCTGGTTCGAGGACGCCCTGATCACTCGTCGCGACACCCTGATCGTCGACGAGATTCACCAGACCTCGGCGGAACTCGAGCTCTGCCTGGCGCTCGGGAAGCGCGCGGGCTGCCGGTTCATCTGGCTGAGCGCCACGGTGGATCCGTCGTTCTACGCCCGCTATCTCGACTCCGCCGAGACCATCGAATCATCGGCGTTTGACCCGGAGCTGCGGGCCCGGGTCAAGGTGATCGCCCAGCGGGCCGAGGAGTTCCTGGACGACAAGTTCGTACGCCACCTCATGCGCGAGAAACGCGGGGTCGCGGTGTTTGTCCCCACGCGGGCGGAGGTGGAACAGATCGCCAAGGGGCTGGGAGCCCGGTGGCCGAGACTCAACGCGGCCTTCTACCACGGCGGCGAACCGATCCGGGTCATCCGTCCGTTTCTGGAAGGCGAAGCGAAACACCCGTTCCTGCTCGCCATGACGGCCGCTGGGCAGTCGGCGCTCAACATCCGCGGGCTGGATACGGTGGTGATCTACGACGCCCGCTACGCCAACGTGGTGGATCGCGGGCGCAACGTGCTGCACCGGCTGTACCTGGGGGCCAACGAGATCCTGCAGATGGCGGGTCGGGTGCACGGCCGGGTCCCCGACGGGCAGGTCTTCATCCTCTCCGACCGCGAGCTGGTCTTCGAGCGACTCCGGCCCACGCCGCCCGAGTTTCAGCTGGCGGGGGACGCCGAACGGGTGGCCATCACCTGTGCAGCCCTGGGCGTGGACGCGAGCGAGCTCGACCTGCCCGTGCCGCTCGACCGCACGGCCTACCGAAAGGCCCTGGCGCTGTTGACCGAGCGCGGCCTGGTGGAGCACGGCCGCCTGACACGCTACGGCCGCGAGGTCGAGGCGATGCCGGTGGACCGCGCGTGGGGCGAGCTCCTGTTCCACGCCGAGGCAGCGCTGGTCCCCGTGGTGGCGGTGTCCTCGAACATCGACTCGCTGCACCGGATGACCCGGGAGGAACGCGACCTCGACGGCATTCGGGTGAACGGCAGCGATCATCTCACCGCCTACAACCTCTTCGCCGAGGCGGTCAACCGGCACGGCTACCTCGGCGAAGTGTACGGGTTACCCCGGCACCTGTTCGACGAAGCCGGGCTGGCCGAGTGGGCCGAGGCCCGCGGGGCGCTGGTCAAGGCGATCGAGGATATCGCTCTGGGGACGGCCTCGGTGTACCGGGCCCTGGAGCTGCCACTGCCGGCAAAGCTCCCCACCGCGGGCCGCGAGTTGCATGAGCTGTGGACCGATCTGGTCGCCCGGATCATGCCGTTCGATCTGGTGCTGGATGAACAGACCGCCGACGGCCAGGAGGCCAGGGTCTCGCGCAACTCGGTGGCCGGAAGCTGGGGCGCGGTGGCCGGCAACATCCGGTTCTTCGCCGATCGGTTCGGCACCCCGCGGGCGGCCATCGAAGGAACCACCCTCTCCTACGATCTGATCCGGCGCCATGCCCGTCCGAGTCTCCCCGTCATCGAGGTCGTCGGGTCGCGCAAGCATCATGGGCTGGCCGTCCGGCAGCGACTCACCTACTTCGGGTTCGAGCTCGATGCCGTGGTCGAACCGATCGACGGCGACGTTCCCGCCGACCTCCTGCCGGTGCTGCCCGACGCCCTGGCGGGCGCTCTCCTCGCGGGCGAGACCTCCCACCCCAGCCAGGGCCGGATCCGGCGGGCGGCGGCCGAGCTGGGCGAGTTGTGGCGACGCTCGGCGGGAACCCTCGCGGCGGCGGCACCGGCTACGGTGCGGGCGGCGATCGCCGCACAACTCTCGGGGGTCGGAGGCTGGCGGGGGTTTGTCGGGACTCCTGTCAGCCTCGATCCGGCGGCGCTGGTGCCGGAGTCGGAGCGCAACCGGCTGAGCGCGCTGCCGGCCAGCGCCCGGGTGTTCGGGGATGTCGTGCCGATCCGCTATGAGGTGACGCCGGAGGGCGGTATCGCCCGGCTCGAGCTCCGGGAGGGACAGGCGCGCCGGCTGACGCCGGCCGATCTCCCGGTGCTCGACCGGCCGATGCACTTCGCGGTGGTGCGCGGGAGCCGGGAAGCGGTCCGGGCCCCTACCCTCGAGGACCTCCGGACGGCGCTCCGGGAGGACGGGGAGCGGGAGCGCCGGCGGCGCTTCAAGTCCCCGCGGCACCGGCGCCGATAGGCGGGGCTGCCGGCCGCCCGAGCCCGGCGATGGCCACGGGAACGGAGGTGTACATGGAAGGGGCCGCCGCTCGTCTACTTTGATAGGCCTCAAGCTGAAACCCGTGTCGGACCCTAACCGTAGAAGTTCCTATGCCGGACACACACGTTCCGACAGCAGGATCCGTCTTCTCCCCGCTCGCCAAGGCCCTGCTGGATGGGTTCAGCGAGGGAGTTGTCGTGTTTGATCCCCAGGGTCGCGTGCTGTACGCCAACGCGCAGGCCCGCGACGCCCTGGCGGAGATCCTGGACCCGGCCGAAGACGCCCAGAATCTGCTTCCCCGACTCGCCGCCATGGGCGGCCGGTTGCGGCCGCTCCGAGTCGGGTCGCTCGAACTTGGTGAGGCCATGTTCATTCCCGGTATCGACGGACCCACCACGCTCGCCGACCGCGAACGCGACGCCATCGTGCGGACCCTGGACCAGCACGCCTGGAAGCTGGCCGAAACCGCCAAGCATCTCGGAATCAGCCGGACTACTCTCTGGCGTCGGCTCAAGGCCTATGGCCTGCATCGGGACGGGCGCAGCCGCTGGTCCAAGAACGGATCCGAGGCGGAGCACCCGGACTAGGCCTGATCGCTCCGGTCTCCGCGCCCCGCGACTGTCGGTCGCGGGGCGCGTTGTTTCCGGCCGGCACGATCCGAGGCCCGGGTGATCGCGGTGCCGAATCCCGACGACCGCGGAGGATCGTCCACATTCTCACCCCGGTACATGCTGCCGATTCTGCTTGCCCTGATCCAGGGCCCCGCACCTGCGGACACGGCGATCTTCGCCGACGCGGCGACGCGCGCCATCGTCGAGCGCGGCATCGCGCGTCACGGCAGCGACGATCAGGCGGTCCATGACTACACCGCCAGGTTCCGGTATCGGCTGGCCTTCGGACTCGGTCGGCGTCGCTGGGCCGAGGTTCCCAACGCCTCGGTCGAGGAGCAGGAAGGTCGGGTCCAGTGGGCGCTGCCCAACGACCTCCGGGTCGAGATCGCCGGCCGGCGAGCGGTGAGCCGTACCCGCGATCTCAGGATCTCCAGTACGTTCGACCGACCCTGGTTCATCCCGCGGAGCCTCGGGGACTCGATCCGGGTGTTCGGCAACGATGTGCCGCCGCGAGCCGCCATCCACCCGCTGGCCGACGACGGCCCATCCTGGTACCACTACCGTCTCAGCGACAGTGTGCAGCTCACCACGCCCGAGGGACGGCGGCTGAAGCTCCTCGGCGTCGAGGTCCTTCCCCGCAGGAACGGCCCGTCGCTGGTGGCGGGGCGGCTGTGGCTGGACGCGGACCAGGCCGACCTCGTGCGTTTCAGCTTCCGGTTCGTGGGCACCGAGCTCTGGCTCGATCGGGACGATCAAGACGAGGATGTCTCTCCCCAACGCATCAATCGAATCGTCAGCCGGATCCTGACGCTCGACGCCGATCTGGAATACGCGCTCCAGGAGGGACGGTTCTGGATGCCCTACCGCCAGGTGGTGTCGGGGCGAGCCGAGCTGCCGTGGTTCGGAGAGCTGGTCATCCCATTCCGGGCCACGACGACGTTCGAGGACTACGAACTCAACACTGGGCGGCCGATAGCGTTCACGATTCCGCTTCCGCCCGATGTGACCGACCCCGACAGTGTGGCGATCCTGGTTCGCGCCCGGCGGGACTCGCTCCGTCACGAGCGCCGACGCCGGCGATCTTCGGAGGGCGGCAGGGGCGAAGACGATCAGGCCCGGGATGACGCGGGCCGTTGGGAGAACGGCCGGTTCGAGATCCATCGGCCGCCGCGCGACTCGCTAGCCGCCTACGGCGGCTGGGGCGATTCCCTGGTACTCGCCGAGGACCCGGCCGCCGACCGCGAGGTGCGACGGCTGCAGTCGGACCTCGAGCACATGGCCGTGGATCTGCCGCCGGAGCTTACCGGCCGGCCGCGGCACGGCTTTGCCTGGGAGCGGATCGCCGACGCGTTCCGCCTCAACCGGGTACAAGGCTTCGCTCCGGGCATGGAATACCGATGGCAGCTCCCCGGTGACGGATTCACCTCGCTCCGGGCCGCGGCCCGGTTCGGGCTGAGCGACACCCGGGTGACGGGCAGCGCCACATTCGTGCGCGAGGCGCCGGGCGCTCGCTGGTCACTTGCCGGCTACCGCGAAATCCGCTCGAATGATCCGTTCAGCCAAGCCAACGGCTTCGGCAACAGCCTGAATGCGCTCTTCGCCGGACATGACGATGGCGACTATCACCTCAGCCACGGTGCGCGGCTCACCCGAGAGGGATCCCTCGGGGTTGGCTTGGAGCTCACCACTACGGCGACGGTGGAGGATCAGCAGTCGGTGCGCCGGGAGGCCGAATCGCGGCTCAACGACGTTCTCGGCGGCACCGGCCGGTTCCCTCCGAATCCGCCTGTCGCGGAGAGCACTTACGGCGGTGTCGCGATTCGGCTCGACTACCGCGCGTTCCGCACTCGATGGCACCTCGCCGCCGACGGGCTCGGCCGGAAGGGCAAGGCCACGGTACGGGCGTACGGCGGCATCACCCGGCCGCTGTGGCGGGCCGGTGGCTGGGTGACTCTCGGGCTTCGCGCCGGCGTCACGACAGCCGCCCCGCTGCCGCAACAGGCCTTCCGGGTCGGCGGGTCGGGAACCGTCCGTGGCTTCGACTATGGCACCCAGCGAGGGCAGGCGTTCTGGTCGGCCCAGCTGGAGTGGCCGCTCCGGCGTGGTCTGGTGCAGCCGGTTCTGTTCGCCGATGCCGGGCAGGCGGGGAGCACCTCGGGGCTGTTCAGCCGGCCGACGCTCGCCGGGGCCGGCGCGGGGCTGTCGTTCCTTGGCGGGCTGATCCGGTTCGACCTGAGTCACCCGATCACCGAGGGCGGCAGCGGCCTGCGGTTCGATCTGGGCACCCGCGCGGTGTTCTAGCCACTCAGTCCCCATTGAGAAGACCGCGCGCGAAACGGAGGGCTCGCAGGAATTGCCGTGAGGCGGTGACCGATTCCCCTGGCGCCCTCTGTGCTCTGTGGTAACCTCCGACGTCCACGATTCGACCCGGCACCCCTTCCCGGGCTCCGACCGTTCCGTCTAGGTTCCCGCCTCATGCGATTCGCGCGTCGCCGAAGTCGGGCTACTCTTGGCGCTCGCGGTCGCCGCGTGCGACCGGACGCACCGGCGGGCCGCGGCTGACCGCCTCGTGGACCGGTGTCGACACCACCCGGATCGCCGCCCCGGCGAAGGTCTCGTGGTGCCCGGTGGCCGGCCGGCTCGAGGTCACCGCCATCCGCGAGGACCTGGGCTTCGGGCTGGCCGTGTATCCGGCCGGCGACCTCGGCCCCGGCGAGTTCCCGGGGTTCGACCCCGGCATCGATTCGGTCCCGCGGCCGGGGGCGGCGGCCGCGGTGCGCAAGTTCACCGAACGGAACATGATCGCCTTCCAGAGTGATTCCGGATCGCTGCAGCTCACCCGGGATGGCGGGGCCTTCGGTGCCCGGTTCGGCTTCCGGATGCAGGCGCTCGATCATTCGGGGGTGATCCGGGTGGAAGGCGAGGCGTCCGGCCTGTCGCCGGGGGCGTGCCCCGCCGATTCGGTCCCCGCCACCGCCCCGGTGCAGTAGCTTTCCCCCATGACCTCCACCTACTTCCGCAAGGGATTCGGGCTCAAGGCAGCCATCGAAGGTCAGCTCACGGCTGACTACTCCAGCGCGGTGATCGATGCCTTCCGGGCCGGTGATTACCGGCTGCGGGCCGGGCCCATCGAGTTCCGCCTGGCCCGGGAGTTCGGCTTCTGCTACGGTGTGGACCGGGCGGTGGAATACGCCTACGAGACCCGCACCAAGTTTCCAGACCGGCGGATCTTCCTGGTCGGGGAGATCATCCACAACCCCCACGTCAACGCCAAGCTCACCGCGATGGGCATCACGATCCTGACGCGGGGCGAGGCCGGCTTCGATTTCAGCGGGGTAGTCCCCGAGGATGTCGTCCTGCTGCCCGCCTTCGGCGTGACGGTCGCCGACTTCCAGCGTCTCAAGGAGCTGGGCGCGGTCCTGGTGGACACGACCTGTGGGTCGGTGCTCAACGTGTGGAAGCGGGTGGATAACTACGCCCGGGACGGGTATACCGCGCTCATCCACGGCAAGATCTACCACGAGGAGACCCGCGCCACCGCCAGCCAGGTCACCAAGTACCCGGCCGGCCGGTACGTGGTGGTATTCGATATGGCCGAAGCGCGGCTGATCTGCGACTACGTCGAGGGCCGGGGCGACGTGGAAGCGATCGAGCGCCAGCTCCGGCCGGCAATGTCGGACGGCTTCGAGCTCGAGCGCGATCTGGTGCGGGTCGGCCTGGCCAATCAGACGACCATGCTCTCGGGCGAGTCACTGGCCATCGCCAACGAGGTGCGTCAGAGTGTGATCCGCCGGTACGGAGCGGAGAACCTGGCCCAGCACTTCCGCACCTTCGACACGATCTGCTCCGCCACTCAGGAACGCCAGGACGCCGTGCTCCGCCTGCTGGATTCGAAACCCGACCTGATGCTGGTGATCGGCGGCTACAACTCCAGCAACACCACCCACCTCGCAGCCCTGTGCCGGGAACGGGGCGTGCGCACCTACCACATCGAGGACGCGACCGCCATCGACGTGACCTCCGGCCGGCTGCGCCACCAGCCGGGGGTGAGACAGCCCGAAGAGACCATCGAAGGCTGGCTGGGCGACGCCCGCGCCATCGGCATCACCGCCGGCGCCTCCACGCCGAACAACAAGATCGGCGAGGCGGTGCTCCGGGTGTGTGCGGTGGCGGGGGTGGAGCCGGATTGAGGCGTTAAGGCGTCAGGCGTTGAGGCGTCTGGGCGTTTCAACCCACGCCCTAACGCCCTAACGCCTTAACGCCCTAACGCCTCAACGCCTCAACGCCTCAACGCCTCAACGCCTCGACGCCTGACGCCTGACGCCTGACGCGTGACGCCTCAACGCCTGGCCCCATTCCTGCCCTGCAATGATGACAGTCCATCCTCCCTTACGGCCGTTCTTCGGGTACCAGCCGTTCTGGCGTTCGGACCTTCCAAGTGGTACTTTGGCAACCCTTTTGGCCCCTTCGACACACCCGGGAGCCTGGCCGTGGCGCGCACCAGGAGCGATGCGTACGAGGTGGTGCACGCGGCGATCCGGGCTATGCCGGCCGTGTCGACCAAGCGGATGTTCGGCGCGGAGGCGTTCTTCACCTCCAGCCGGATGTTCGCCTTTCTGTTCGATCAGGCCATCGTACTCAAGCTGCCGGAGTCGGATCGCCAGGACGTCCTGGACGCCCGCCACGCCCGGCCGTTCCTCACCGGCGAGCGGGCCCCGTTCGGTCGGTGGGTGGAGAGCCCGATCCAGGGTAGCGAAGCGGCGAGCCGCGCCATCCGCCTGGCCGCGGCGGCCCACGCCCTGGCCCAGAGCCCCTCGCACGACGGCCCGCGCAAGCGGCGCCAGACGGCCAAGCGCCGGAGTCGTACCCGGCGAATGAATCAAGGCAGCTGATCCGGCTCTGACGCGAGGATCGCCGCGATCGCCGCGATGGTGAGCGGCGCGCTTCCCTCCGCCCGGTTGTTCACCAGCACATACGCGGGAATCCTGAGTTCGGCCGCCTGCCGGATGAGCCGGGCTACGTCCTGTCTCAGCCCGGGGTTCTGCTCCCGGATCCGGTCGTAGGGCGCGAAGGCGTCCACCGCCTCGCTGTAGGTCCGTCCCGGCCGCAGGAGGACCCGGGCCACAGTGAACGGGGCGCTGAACCCGCCCGGGAGGTCGAGCTGGTCCCCGATCGGCGGCATGCGGGTCCAGGAGTTGTAGACGTGAGCGACATTGTGCTCGCGCAGCACCGCGAAATAGGGCGGAACCAGAAACTCCCGGTTGCGGACCTCGACGGCGTACTCGGCGTCCCGGGGCAGACTGGTAAAGAAGGCATCGAGCCGGTCGGCGAACGCCTGCCCGGTGAGCCGCTCGGCCCGCGCGATGGTCTGGAATTCGAAGACGAACGGACCGAGATGGTCGCCCAGCCCCTCGCGATACGGGCGCAGCACCTCGTTGACGAACAGCTCGGGGTTGAGGAAATCAGGATTGCGTTCGCCGCCCTCCGCCTTGTACCGGGCCCGAGGGAAGGTCTGCACCGTGATCCGGTCCCACACCTTGCTCACGCAGACGAATCCCGGCGGAAGCGCCCGGGCGTAATTCTGGAGCAGCGTCGGGGTCGCCGGGGCGTAGAAGCTCGAGTCGATGCCCACGGTGCGGAACAGCGGAAACCGGGCGTACTCCTCCAGCATCGCCGCCGACGCGCCGGTCTTGGGGTAGTCCCGGTGATAGACCAGGCCGCGCCAGCCGGGGTAGGTCCAGGTGGAAGTGCCGAATCGGGCCACGTCCGGCAGCCGTGCGGCCAGGTCGGTGAGCTCGTCGAGGGTGGGGGTGGTCACCCCCTCAAGCTATCGCCGTGTCAGGGACGGACGAAGCGGTACAACCGGCCGCTCTCCGTCATGATGTAGAGTTCGCCCCGGCCGTCTTCCCCGAAGCTGGTCACGCCGCCGCTCGGCCGGAGCTCGGTCCACTCGAGGCTCTCGGTGATGCCGGCTCCCGTCCAGCGAAAGCTGCGCACGAAGCGACTGCAATAGTCGGAGTAGAAGTACCGGCCCTGTACCGCCGGAATCGCCGTCCCGCGATAGACGTAGCCGCCGGTCACCGAGCACCCTTCTGCGTGGGTGTAGTCGATCACCGGGCGAACGGCCGGGTTGGCCCCGCAATTGGGGTCCTCGTAGCAGCTCGTGCCTTCCATGTCGTCCCAGCCGAAGTTCTGTCCTCCACCGGCGCCGGCCCCGACGACGTTGACCTCTTCGCGGGACCCCTGGCCGACATCCGCAATGTACAGGTCATCGGTCTGCCGGTCGAAGCTGAACCGCCACGGATTGCGGAGACCGTAGTTCCACAGCTCGCCGCGGAAGGTCGCGTGGCCCGCGTAGGGATTGCCGGCCGGCACGGTGTAGGTCGCTCCGCTCACGTCGAGCCGGAGTATCGACCCGAGCAGATCGGTCCGGTCCTGGCCGGTCTCGAGCGGGTCGCCGCCGTCGCCGCCGTCGCCCAGTCCGACGTAGAGGTAGCCGTCCGGACCGAACCCGATCATGCCGCCGTTGTGGTTGGTAAACGGCTGATCGACCGTCAGCACGATCACCGCATTGGTTTCGGCGACGTCGGGGTCCGCGCTCACCTGGTAGCGGGCGATCACCGAGTGGCCGGCCGCCCCGCCGCCCGGGGCGGTGTAGTAGACGTAGAACCGGCCGCTGGCGGCGTAGTCCGGCGCGAAGGCCAGGCCCAGCAGGCCCTGCTCGCCCCCCTTGGTGGTGTTGCCGGTGATGTCGAGGAAGGGTGTGGCGAGGAGCGAATCGTTACGGATGACGCGGATCACGCCGTCCTTCTCGACCACGAACAGCCGGGCGATGTCTCCGGGCGGTGCGGTGAGAAAGACCGGGGCGGCCAGCGCGCGGGTGATTTCCTGCAGCGCCAGCGTCCCGGATGGAGCGGGCGGCCCGCTCGGATTGGACCCGCAGCCCAGCGCCGCCAGCATGAGAAGGAACCGGAGGTTGTCCTGCGTAGCGGTCACCTGGCCACGATCCTGGTCACGGTGCCGTTGTCCGCCACGATGTAAAGTTCGCCGGCCGCGTCTTGGCCGAAGCTGGTGATGTTGCCGGACGCGAACTCGGGCCGGTCCATCCGATTCACCGCCTGCCCGTTCTGCCAGCGGAAGCTGCGGACCCAGCCGGTGCAGTAGTCGCCGTACAGGTAGTGTCCCTGCAGCGCGGGGATGGCCGGGCCGCGGTAGACGTAGCCGCCGGTGACCGAGCAGGCCCCGCCGATATGGGGGTAGTCCAGCACCGGCAGGGTGAGCCCGGTCTGGTTGCACCCGGGAGCGGGATAGCAGCTCAGGCCTTCCATGATGTTCCAGCCGTAGTTCTCGCCGCCGTTACTGGCGGCCGGGGTGACGTTCACTTCCTCGTGCTGTCCCTGGCCGACGTCCCCGATATACAGATCGCCGGTTTGCCGGTCGAAGCTCCAGCGCCACGGGTTGCGAAGGCCGTAGTTCCACAGCTCCTCGCGGAACGTCGCGTGGCCCGCATAGGGATTGCCGGCCGGCACGCTGTAGGTCGCCCCGCTCACGTCGAGCCGGAGCAGCGAACCCAGCAGGTCGTCCCGCCGCTGGCCGTAGCCGTCTGGGTCACCGCCGCTCCCGCCGTCTCCCAGCCCGACGTAGAGGTATCCATCGGGGCCGAAGGCGATCATGCCCCCGTTGTGGTTGCTGTAGGGCTGGTCGACCGTCAGCACGATCACCTCGGCCGTCCCCGCGATGTCGGGGTCCGTGCTCACCTGATAGAGGGCGATCACCGAATGTCCGGCCGCCCCGCCGCCGGACGCGGTGTACGAGACGAAGAACCGGCCGTTGGTGGCGTAGCCGGGATCGAATGTCATGCCCAGCAGACCTTGCTCACTGCCCTTGGTGGTCTTGGCAGTGATATCGAGGAACGGCGTCGACAGCAGCGTCCCGTTCTTCACGATCCGGATCCGGCCGTCCTTCTCGATGATGAAAAGCCGGGTAAGATCGTTAGGCGCGGCGGTGAGAAACACCGGCCGGTTGAGACCGGTGACCACGGTATCGAGCCCCAGCGAAACCGGCTGGGTGACCGTGACCGTCACGCTGTCGTCGGTGGACGCGCCAGCGCCGTCGGTGGCCGAGAGCCTGATGATGTGCGAGCCCACCGAAAGCGATGTGGCGGTGACCGAGGCGCCGGACCCGAGGCCACCATCCAGCGAACTGGACCAGACCAGCGAGGAGCCGCTGAGCGCGCCGTCCTCGGGGTCGGTGGCGCTCCCGGTCAGGTCTACCGACGTTCCAACCGTTACGCTGGTCCCGGAGACGGGGCTGGTGATCGTCACCTGAGGAGGCTGGTTGCCGACCAACGGTGTCACGGTCACCGAGACAGTGGCAGTCGCGGTGAGGCCCCTGGAGTCGGTGCCGACGAGGTCAATGTCGTGGTCGCCGACCGAGAGACCAGCGGTCTGGATCGACGCGCCAGTGCCCAGGAGGCCGTCCAGGCTGCTGGTCCAGGTCAGGGCGGCACCGGAGAGGTCGCCGTCCTCGCGGTCGGTGCCGGTTCCGCCGAAGACCACGGTCGTGTTCTCCACTACGCTCAGCCCGCCGGTGGGCTCGAGGATCTGCACCGTCGGTGGCTGGTTGACATAAATGTCCCCGGTGGATGACTCGCAGCCGGCGCCCAGGCCCAGGGCGCAAATCAGGACGATCACGGTAGAAAGCTGGGTAAAACGCTGAACCATGAGATGCCGGCCGTTCGCAAGGCGTTGAGCTGCTGCATCATACCGGGCGCAAGGGCCGTGCCGACGTGGCCGGGGGCAGGGCGGCGGACAGGGCGGCGGACAGGGCGGACCGCGGACCGGCTTGCCCCCCCGGACTTTAACGTAGCCCGCATCGTCGCATCAGTCCTGCGTGCCGGGCGCGAACGCAGTGATGGTCACGGAGACGGAAGCGCTGCCGAGGAGTCCCTCCGAATCGGTGCCGAACAGGGTGACGACATGGGTGCCGACGGAGAGCCCATCGGTCTCGAGGGCACCGCCGATGCCGAGTAGACCATCCAGGCTGCTGGTCCAGGCCAGGGATCCGTCGCCGAGTGCACCGTCCTCGATGTCACCGCCGCTGCCAGCGAACTCGACGAAGCTGCCCTCTTCGATGCTCACCGGGCCGGCAGGCAGGGTGATCTGCACCGCCGGAGGATGGTTCTCCGGTACCTTCTCGAACGGCGTCTCGATGTGGCAGGCGGCGCAGAGCGTCACAGCGAAGCACAGGGTGAATGCGGGGAAGGAGTGCGCCAGGGGTTGCGTCATGGGATGCCGGCCGTCCGATAGGCGTTGAGCCTGAGCATCATATCGGGGCGAGGCGTCTGCCCGACGTGACCCGGCTCACGACACGTGCTCCGGCCTCACCGTCTCCCCAAAGCGGCGACCGAGAGCCCGGAGATGATCGTCCAGCGTCCGGTGATACCCCATGATCCGGGAGATCACGCGGAAAAGGGGATTGGCGATCCAGCCGTCCTCGGTCAGGCGAACCGCCGTTCCGGACCCCGACGGCGCCAGCTCGTAGATCCAGCCGCCGCCAAACGGGGACCCCGGCGGGGCGTCGATCACGGTGTGCAGCCGGGTCGGCCGAATCGATTCCTTTATCACCAGGGTCATGCTGAAGTCATCGCCCATCTCCTGCACGTACCGCTCCTGGCCATCCTGGTCCGGGAGCCGGCTCGCGGTCTTGACCTCCGGCCACCACGATGGCGCCTGCGACAGGTCACGGATCACCTCCCAGATGGAATCAGCCGGAACCGGGAGTTCGATTCTGCTGGTGGCCCGATGCTCTCTCGGCAGGACGAGGCCGGAGATCAACAGGACAGAGACCAGCAACGCCAGCGCACCGAGGATGTAAAGGAAGATTTTCATGGCAGGGTGGACGAGACGGACAGGGCGGACAGGGCGGACAGGGCGGACAGGGCGGACAGGGCGGACAGGGCGGACAGGGCGGACGAGGAGGGGTAAACGAGGCGCATGTGATTCTCCAAGTGGTGAACCTACGCGGACGAGGCTACGGTCGCTACCGTTCTACCGTTCTACCGTTCTACCGTTCCACCGTTCCACCGTTCTACCGTTCTACCGTTCTACCGTTCCACCGTTCCACCGTTCTACCGTTCTACCGTTCTACCGTCCTACCGTCCTACCGTTCCACCGTTCCACCGTTCCACCGTCCCCGTCTACCGTCCTACCGTCCTACCGTCCTACCGTCCACCATCCGCTCCAGCCGATCCAGCCCCGTCACCGTCACCGTCACCGCGCCGAACTCCTCTTCGACCTTGCCCCGGAAGACGAACGGTCCCTGGTCGAACAGCACATGGCCGCGAGATCGGTAAACGGCGGGAAAGAGCACCGTCTCGATGAGCCCGTGGCCGTCATCGAAGGTGGCGAACTCCATCGGCTCGTCCTGGACGGTGTGCACCGGCTTGGCGGTGGTGAGCATGCCGGCGCAGAGCACCGACCGGCCGACGTGCCGGGACAGCTCGGTGCTCCGCACCACCCGGAGGCGGCCGAGCTGTTCGGCGTAGAGCGCCATCGGATGGCTGTCGGTGGTGAAGCCGAGCAGTTCGTACTCGGCCCGGCGGCGGCGGTCGGCGTTGTACTCCTTGAGGTCAGGGATAGAGGAAGGTGGAACGGGGGAACGGGAGAACGGGAGAACGGGAACGACTCTGGCGACCCCGTTTTCCCGTCCCCCCGTTCTCCCATTCTCCCTGTCAATCGCCCACAGCATCATCGGCCGGGTCATCCCGCCGGCGATGGAGTCGAAGGCCCCGACCTTCACCAGCAGGCGGAGATCGTCGGGCCTGAGCCCGGTGCGGGCGCGGAAGTCGGATAAAGAAGTGAACGGTAGAACGGGGGAACGGGAGAACGGGAAATCGGTCCCGTTGTCCGGTCCCCCGTTCCCCCGTTCTCCCGTTCTCCCGTTCCCCGCTTCTCCCCGTTCTCCCGTTCCCCCGTTCTCCCGTTCAACCTGGCTTTATCGATCCGGTCAACCGCATCAGCAGACAGGCCCTTGATGAACTGCAACCCGACCCGCACCTCCGGTCCCTTTCCGCTGGTACGGAAGCCGCTCGCGTTGACGTCCGGTGGCCGCACCGTGAGACCCATGCGCATCGCCTCCGCCACGTAGGCGAACGGGGCATAGAACCCGCCGCCGTTGGCCAGTACCCCCGCCATGAACTCCGCCGGGTAGTGGGCCCGGAGATAGCAGGAGTGCTGCGCCACCCGGATGTAGGAACAGGAGTGCCCCTTGCAGAAGCTGTAGCCGGCGAACGACATCACCATCTCCCACACCCGGGCGGCGGTTTCCATGTCGCGGCCCAGGGCATGCGCGCCGGCGAAGAACTCCTCGGCGTACGCCGCCAGCTGTTTCACCGGCCGCTTCTTGGAGAGCGCCTTGCGGAGGCCGTCGCCGGTGGCCAGTGGCATGCCCGCGAAGGTGGCGCAGACGTTGACCACGTCCTCCTGGTACACCATCACCCCGAAGGTCTCGGCCAGGGTATCGCGGAGCGAGGGCTCGAGCGGCTGGTACGGGGCGCCGTGCAGCCGCTCCAGGTAGACCCGGATGAACCGGTTGGAGGCGGGGCGGATGATGCTGGTGTTGAGCACCAGCAGCTCGAAGGTGTCCGCCCGCGACTTGGCGCACAGCAGCCGCGAGGCCGGGCTCTCGGTGTAGAACACCCCCATCGTCTGCCCGGTGCGGAACAGCGCCCTGGCGCCCTCGTCGTCGTCCGGGTCGTCGGAGGTGTAGTCGATCTGGCGACCGGTGTTGACCCGCACGGCGGCGATGGCGTCCCGGATCACCGCCAGCGAGCGGTTGCCGAGCAGGTCGATCTTCACCAGGCCGATGTCTTCGGCGCCGTCCTTCTCGAACTGAATCACGGGAACGGTCAGGTCGGGGCTGCCATCGAGCTGCTTGGCCGCCGGCTCGACCGGCACGTAGTCGGTGAGCGCCTGCGGCACGATCACCACTCCGCCGGGATGAAGCGACAGGTGGCGAGGCACGCCTACCAGCGGCTGGGCCATCCGGGCCAGGTCTTTCCATACCGCCGGCAGCTCGAGTCCCTGGAAGTTGGGGTGGGTGGCCAGCACGTTCTCCAGTTCGCCCTCGTCCATGAACCAGGGGAATCGGCGGGTGATCTCGCGGATCTCTCCGGGAGGCCGGCCGTGCACCTTGGCGACCTCGCGGAGCGCGCCCCTGAGCCGGAAACAGTTGTGGTTCGACACCATCGCGGCCCGGGGATGGGGATACTTGCGGAACACCCAGGCGAGGACGTGGTCGCGCTCGTCCCAGGGGAAATCGAGGTCGATGTCGGGCGGGTCCTTGCGCTCGGGATTGAGAAACCGCTCGAACAGGAGACCGGCGCCCAGCGGATCCACGTGGGTGATGCCCAGCGCGTAGCTCACGATCGAGTTGGCCACCGAGCCCCGGCCGCAGTGGGTCGGCCCGTGCCGCACGATGTCGTGCACCACCAGGAAGTAGTCGGCGAACCCCTTCTGGGCGATGATCTGGAGCTCGTGCTCCAGCCGGTCGCGGGTGACGGGCGCGATGGTGCCGTAGCGCCGTTCGGCCCCCTCGTAGGCCAGCGCCCGGAGCCGGGCCAGGGCGTCGTCCGTATCGGCGAATCTCGGCGCCACCGTACGTTCACCGATCGGCAGACGATACTCGCACCGCTCGGCCAGCTCGGCGGCCCGGGCGAGCGCATCGGGACAGTCGGGGAAGTGGCGGGCGAGGTCGGACTCGGGGCGGAGCCAGGAGTCGCGATGCGAGATGGCCGAATGGCGGAATTGCGGAATGGTGGAATGGACTGCACCTGATCCTTCAATTCCGCCATTCTGCCATTCCGCCATTCTGCCATTGTGATGGATCGCCACCCTCACCCGATGCACCGGCCACTCCTCCGGATTGGCGAACATCACCCCGCCCGTCACCACGGCCGGGATGCCGAGCCGCCGGGCCGCCGCGCCGACCGCATGCCGGTGCTTGCCGGGCCGCAGTTCGGCGAACACATCGCGCGGGCCGGAGAGCCGGGTGAGACGCTCCAGCAGGCCCACGTCCTGGGAGAGGATGAGGAGGCCGTCGCGGTCGGGGGCGAGATGGGCTGAGAGGAAGAATGTCGGAATAGCGGAATGGCGGAATGGTGGAATGGTGGAATGGCGGAATGGAATCGAGGGACCAGGCTTTCCATTTCCTCCATTCCGCCATTCCTCCATTCCGCCATTGTCCCAATGGATCGCCGTAACCGCCCGGCACAGCGCTCCCCAGCCGCGCTCGTTCATGGCCAGCACCACCGCCTCCTCGCCGCCGGCCACGAGGTGGGCGCCCAGGATCGGCCGGATTCCCCCCGCCAGCGAAGCCTTCTGGAACTCCACCGCGCCATAGACCCCGTTGGTGTCGGTGCAGGCGAGCGTCGTGAAACCGCGTTGCGCCGCCGCCACCACCAGCACCTCGGGACTCGAGACCCCGGAGCCGAGGGAGAAGTGGGAGTGGGAGTGGAGGTGGGTGAACACAGCCGTCAGCCATCAGCCATCAGCCGTCAGTCTGCTGTCGCCGGGGCCTCTGACGGCTGATGGCTGACGGCTGACGGCTCTCACCCACATCGGTTTCTTCCTCAGAATCCTGCCATAGATCGGACAACTCTCCCTATGCGCTCCGAGGAGAAAGCCAGTGCTCATCAGAAACTCGCCCACGATCTCGCCGCCGGTGAACCGGAAGGTCTGCTTGAACAGCTTCACCCATTCCGGTTTCGGTCGCGGATGATGTTCCACCAGCCAGGCGTGGAAACCGCCGTGGGACTCCCGGAGCGCAAGGATCATCTTCGCGTTGGCGATCGCCGCCTCGACCTTGAGCCGGTTGCGGATGATGCCGGCGTCCTTGAGCAGCCGGGCCCGGTCCCGGGCGCCGTAGCGCGCCACCCGGGCCACATCGAAGCCGTGATAGGCCCGCCGGAATCCCTCGCGCTTCTTGAGGATGGTGAGCCAGGAGAGACCCGCCTGATTGATCTCCAGGATCAGCTGCTCGAACAGCTCGTCATCCTCCCGGAGCGGGAAGCCGTACTCCCGGTCGTGGTAGGGGCCGTGCCATTCATGCCCGGGGGCGATATCGCAGTAGGTGGTCATGCCGGCAGAGGGTGTAGAGTGGGCTCCTGGCGATCTGTTTCGGTATTTCTTCGGGTATCCTATGGCCCGGTCCCGCGGGGCGCAAGGGCGGCTTCCGGCGATACTTTCCAGCCCATGCGCGCCATCGTCAACACCGTCGCCGGCGGTCCGGAAGTCCTCCAGTTGCGTGATGTCGAGACCCCCAGCCCCGGCCCCCACCAGATCCGGGTCCGGGTCCACGCCGCCGGCCTCAACCGGGCCGACATCCTCCAGCGGAAGGGGCGCTATCCCGCTCCGGCGGGCTGGCCGGCGGACATCCCCGGGCTCGAGTATGCGGGCGAGGTCGAGTCCCTGGGCGTCGGCGTCACCCGCTGGACAGTGGGCGACCGGGTCATGGGCCTGGTGGGCGGCGGCGCCCACGCCGAATACGTGGTGGTGCACGGGGACGAGGCGCTGGCGGTGCCGGCCGGCATGGCGCTCACCGACGCGGCCGCGATTCCCGAGGCCTTCCTCACCGCGTGGGACGCGCTGGTGGTCCGCGGCCGGCTCCAGCCCGGCGAACGGGTGCTGCTGCACGCCGTGGGCAGCGGCGTCGGCACCGCGGCGGTGCAGATCGCCAAGGCGCTCGGCGCCACAGTGGCCGGGACGTCGCGGACGGCGGAGAAGCTGGAGCGCGCGCGGGAGCTGGGGCTTGATGAGGCGATCGATACCAGCGGACGGTCGGACGGTTGGGTGGCTGGGCGGTCGGGAAGTTCGACCGCCTTCGATGTGATCGTCGATGTCCTCGGCGGGCCGGCCCTGGCGGAGAATCTCGATGCGCTCGCCCCCCGGGGCCGGCTGGTGCTGCTCGGGTTCCTGCAGGGACCAAAGGTCGACGGGCTGAGCCTGGAGCCGATCCTCCGCAAGCGGCTGGAGGTCATCGGCAGCGTGATGCGGACCCGGAGCCTGGAGGAGCGGATCCCGATGGTGGCCGCGTTCGGGGACTGGGCGGCTGAGCGGTTTGACGGTTCGTCCGCGTCCCTTCGCCCCATCATCGGCGCCAGCTATCCCTTCACCGACATCGCCGAGGCGCACCGGGCCATGGAGCGCGACGCGGTGTTCGGCAAGATCGTGCTCACCTGGTAGACCCCGCCATGCGCAAGCACGTGCTGCTCTACGGACTCCTCGGCGGGGTCCTGATCGCCGGGCTCAAGCTGATCGAGTACCGCTGGCTGGTGGTGGAGCACTCGGTGGAGATCTACGGCGCCCTGGTCGCCACGGTATTTGCCGCTCTGGGGATCTGGCTCGGTCTCCGGCTCACCCGGCGCAAGGAGACCGTGGTGGTGCGCGAGGTGCTGGTTCCCGCGCCGGCCACGTTCGCGCGCGACGAGAGGAAGCTCGAGTCGCTCGGGATCACGCCGCGTGAGCTGGAGATCCTGGAGCTGATTGCCCAGGGGCTGAGCAACCGGGAGATCGCCGAGCGGGTGAACGTGAGTGAGAACACGGTCAAGACCCATTCGAGCCGGGTGTTCGACAAACTCGGCGCCCGGCGCCGGACCCAGGCGGTGCAGCTCGGCAAGGAACTCCGCCTCATTCCCTAGCGAGTGCCGCCCGTCGTCAGGTCCAACCGTCCAGACCGTCCCACCGTCCTCCCCCTTTCGGGTGATTTCACCGGGAGTCACCCTTTCGGGTGACGTGCGGCGGGCGGTCAGGCGGTAGAATCTCCCGTCCCCAACGTCCTGAGAGTTGCCATGCGCAAGATCGTGCTGACCTTCGGGCTCATCGCCGGCGCCATCCTGTCGGTGATGATGCTCCTCACCCTTCCCTTCCTGGACCGGATCGGCTTCGAGAAGGGCGAGGTGATCGGCTACACCACGATGGTCCTCGCCTTCCTGATGGTGTTCTTCGGGGTCCGCTCGTACCGCGACAACGTGGCAGACGGGCAGGTGACCTTCGGGCGCGCCTTACTTGTGGGGCTCCTGATCACCGCCGTCGCCGCGGCCTGCTACGTCGCCACCTGGGAATTGATCTACTACAAGCTGGCTCCCGACTTCGGCGAGAAGTACTCGGCCTACGTGCTGGAAAAGGCCAGGCAGGCCGGCACGCCGGAGGCGGAGCTTGCCCGGAAGGCACAGGAGCTGGCGCAATTCCAGGAGATGTACCGGAATCCGCTCGTCAACATCGCGCTTACCTTCCTCGAGCCGTTGCCGGTGGGGCTCCTGGTCACGCTGGTGACGGCGTGGGCGCTGAGCCGGAAGCGGCGGGTGGCGGGCGCGGCGGCGTCGGGGTAGGGCAGGCCAGGCAGCGGGCACTACTCCACAGACACTCAACTGGAGCACGACATGGAACTCGGCGCGTTTTCCATCAGCCTGGCCGTCAAGGACATCGAGGCGTCCCGGGCCTTCTACGAGAAGTTCGGCTTCGCGGTCACTGGCGGCGACGCCGCCCAGCGCTGGCTGATCCTCAAGAACGGCCCGCACGTCATCGGGCTGTTCCAGGGGATGTTCGACAAGAACATCCTGACCTTCAACCCGGGCTGGAACCAGGACGCCAAGATGGTCGATCCCTTCACCGACGTGCGCGAGCTGCAGCGGCGGCTCAAGGCCGCGGGCGTGCCGCTCACCACGGAGGCGGACGAGTCCACCACCGGGCCCGCCAGCTTCACGGCGCTCGACCCGGACGGCAACCCGATCCTGGTGGACCAGCATCGGTGAGCGCGGCGGCGCCGATGGTCCGCACGCCCCAGCGGGTGCGGATGCTGTCTACGGCGGACTGGAGCTCGGCGGCTCTGATTGAGGACCCAGGGCCCGGGGCCCGGGGCCCGGAGTCGAGCGCCCGGAGTCCGGTGAGGGTAGATCCGGCAGAACGAGAGTTGCCGTACTCACTGGGCCCTGGGCCCTGGGCCCCGGGCCCTCCCTCCCACAACTCGAGCTGATCCTCCGCTTCCCCCAACCGATCCACCACCACTCCCACCGCCCGGATCGCCACTGTTCGCTGATTGGCCAGCGCGAAGGCGCGCTTGGCGGCCTCCCACAACTCGATGTCGAGGGCCGCCAGGCCGAGCGGGACGCTGCGTTTGGCGGTGGCGTAGTCGGTGTAGGCCAGGTGCAGTGTGAGGCGGCGGGCGGTGTAGCGCCGGGCCCGGAGCCGGCTCCCCAGTCGTTCGGTGAGCTGCCGGAGCACGCGGTGGAGCAGGGCGAGGTCGTTGCTGTCGTCGCCCAGGGTGTGGGCCGCGCGGAACTCGGCCCGCACCGCCGCCGGCAGCACCGGACTGCGATCGACCCCGCGGGCGTGCATACCGAGCTGCCGGCCGGGCGGGCCGAAGACGGCGGCGAGCTCGTCGTCGGAGATCGCCTGGATCTCGCCGATCCGCTCGAGCTGGTAGTCGTCGAGCCGGGTCTGGATCCTGGCATCGAGATCGGGGAGCAGCTCGACGGATTCCGGGGCAAGGAAGATGGCCTCGTTCCCCGGCGAGATACCAAGCAGCGAAGACCTGTCCGCCTTGTCCGCCTTTACCACCGTCGCCGCCGCCTGACTCACGAGCTTGTTCTGGGCCACTCCGGCCGCGAGCGGCAATCCCAGTCGTTCTCCCGCTTCCCGCTGGATCCTGGCCGCCACATCCACCGCGGGCCCGAACAGCCGGCCGGTGCCGGTGAGGTCGAGGAAGGCGTGGCCGTAGCCCCGGGGCTCGATCACCGGCGCGTAGCGGCGGAGGATTTCATCGAGTGCCCGGGACGCCCGGGCGTACAGCCGCGGGTTGGGCGGGCGGGCGATCAGATCGGGGCAGAGCTTCCGCGCTCGGCTCACCGCCATTCCCCGGGTGATCCCGGCCCGCCGGGCCTCCGGCGAGAGCGCCAGCACCGTGGCCCGATCGGCGCCCGGCGCCGCCACGATCACCGGCCGCTCCCGGAGCGCGGGAGCCACCAGGCCTTCGACGGTGGTGCAGAAGGCCGGGGGGTCGAGGTAGAGGACGGAGCGGTTCATTGTGTCTTCGTGCCGGGATGGTGGAACGGTAGAACAGGGGAACGGTAGAACGGTAGAACGGGGGAACGGGGGAACGGGAACAGCCCTCGCGACTCATCTCCGGCCCTGCATCTCATCATCCCGAGCGCAGCGAGGGATCTACTGTCACGTCTCGCGAACGGGGCCTCGGCCACCAGCACGTTGGAGTAGATCCCTCACCCGCTTCGCGGGTTCGGGATGAGGAGTGGCGGAATCGGCACGGTTGCGTGACCTTCCGGCCCGTTCCCCCGTTCCCCCGTTCCCCCGTTCCCCCGTTCCCCGTTCCCCCGTCCCCCGTTCCCCCGTTCCCCCGTTCCCCCGTTCCCCCGTTCCCCGCCTTCTCCCGTTCTCCCGTTCTCCCGTTCTCCCGCCTACAGCAGTTTCCACTGCTCAATCACTTCCGGCACTCCCGCCGGCCTCGGTGTATTTCGATACCGTCGCCGGCTGCCGCCCATCGCGGGGTCAACCGAGAAGCCGTATTCCCGCTGCAGCGCCTTGAACCGGGCACTCAGCGCCTCGGTGTAGGCCTTGCTGGCGTAGTCGCGCCCGTTGAAGTGCCGAGCGTAGCGTTCGGCCAGCTCGGGGAATTCCTCGGCCAGGTGTGGCAGCAGCCGGGCCCGGGTGACCGGCCCGACCCGGAGCGGGAAGCCGGCCACGTAGCGCGCCCCTGCTTTCCGGGCCGCGGCAAACAGCGCGGTCAGCGCTGCCCGGCTGTCGGTGAGGCGGGGGAGGATCGGTGCGACCAGGAGACCGGCGTGGATGCCGCCGTCGGTGAGTCCCTTGAGCGCCCGGAGCCGGGCGTGCGGGGCGGGGGAGCGAGCCTCGATCCGGCGGAGCAGCGCGGCGTCGGTGGAGGACAGCGAGATGTTGACCGACAGCTCGTGCCGCTCGGCCAGCTGCTGTAGCACCGGCAGGTCGCGCAGGATGAGCGGCGACTTGGTGATGATGCCGAGCTTGAGCCCGCGCCAGCCACGGAGCGCCTCGAGGATGCTCCGGGTCAGGCGGAACCGCCGCTCGGCCGGCTGGTAGGGATCGGTGGCCGTGCCGATGACCAGCGACGAACCCGCCAGCTTGGCCGGAAAGAGCGTGCGCTGGAGCACCGAGGCCGCGGTGGTCTTGACGAGGATCTGTTTTTCGAAGGCGAGCCACGGTGGAATGGCAGAATGGTTGAATGGCGGAATGGAAGAATTCCCTTCACCCGTTCCTCCATTCTGCCATTCCTCCATTCCGCCATTGACCAGGCCTCCGGCCCGCTCGATTCGCCACTTATGGGTCTCCCGCGCATAACAATACGCGCACCCGAACTCGCACCCCACGTACGGGTTGAGCGACCAGAACCCCATCCCGGTCGTGGCCGGCGCGTTGAGGATCGCCTTGACCGGGACTTCGTGGAACGAGGCCCCGCGGGAGAGCCGTTCGTCGAGGACCGGGAGGGCGGCCGGGCGGACCGGCGGACTCGCGGACAGGAGCGGTAACTGGGCCGAGGGCCCGGGGCCCGGGGCCCGGGGCCCGGTGGGAGCGGCTACGTTCGAATGCTCCGGTCGCTTGTCCTCCCAGTCCGCCATTCGGCCATCCCTCCATTCCGCCAACGAGCCGCCGAGCCGCCGAGCCGCGCCCTCAGTCGTACGCCATCGCCGGCAGCCCCGAGAACTTCCGCACCAGGGCGAGCTGGCCGAGGTGGTAGCTGTCGTGCTGCACCATGAACGTCACGATCCCGAGCACCGTCTTGTTGTCCACCGGGAAGCCCGGATCGAGCGGCGCATCCAGCTCGGCCGGCTTGAGCGCCTTGAGCTGCTGGTCGAGCACTTTCGACACCGCGGTCCACGCCGCCTTGATCTCGGCGAGCGAGGGCCAGGAAGTCACCTGGCTGATGTCGTTGAAGCCGTCCTTGGCGCCCTTGAGCGGGCTGGACTGCTTCACGCCGAGGAGGCTGAGGGTGAAGTAGCGCGAGTCGACCAGGTGGGCCGCCAGGAACGCCGCGCTGTTGGTCACTTCGGACGGCCGCTCACGGGCCTGATCGTCCACCAGGTCGGCGAGGCAGTTATGGAACAGCCGGGTGTTGAGCCGGAGCATTTCGGCGAGGGGTACGATGCGGGGATCCATGGCGGGCCTCTTCGTTGAGTGAAAGTGTCGAGGTCTGGTGAGTACTGGGGACCGGGGAACGAGGGAACGGGAAGCCCTGCGCCCATCAGGCTGTCATCCCTCGTCAAGTCGCATGGCTTCATGTCATCCCGAGCGCAGCGAGGGATCTCTGTCATGTCTCGCGAACGGGGTCTCGGCGACCGAGCCGTTAGAGCAGATCCCTCCCCGCTTCGCGGGTTCGGGATGAGGTGGCACGGGGACGGGCCCATCGCGATCTTACGGCCCGTTCCCCGTACCCCGTCCCCGTTCCCCGTTCCCCGTTCCCCGTTCCCCGTTCCCCGTTCCCCGTTCCCTGTTCGCCCGTCTTCGTCCTACCCGCACTTCCCCCACCCGCACTGCCGGCAGGTGATACAGCCGCAGTTCCGCACGATCGGACCGGCGCACTCGGGGCATACCCGGATGTTGTTGATCACCAAGGTGTTATAGGTGGTCGGCTGGAGCGACGGGCGGAGGGCGGTAGCGGGCATGGGGACCTCTTCTTCGGTAGAGCGCGAGCAGGGATACCGAATATACACCGAAGCTTGGAGAGGTCAAGAACTTCGAGAGCTGTTTGCGTAGGAATGATGTTGACGGAGCGATATCTTGCATGAGATTCGTGACTTACGGCGGGCCAAGGGGCAGCCAATGCCGCAAATGGAGTTGAGCCGGAATGCCCAGGTACTCCGGTATCTGCTGGCTGAGGCGCCCGGAGTCGGCCGGACCCAACTGCTCAAGTTCGCCTACCTGGCCGACTGCGAGGCCCGGAAGTACCTCGGCCGACCGATCTCGACCTTTCGGTACATTCGCTACAACCACGGACCCTTCGACCAGGCGTTTTATGGCGCTCTGGACGAGTTGAAGGCCGGGGGACTGGCCACCGAAACCCCGACCGTGTTTCCGAACGGCTACGAAGGCTATCACGTACACCCCACGTCACAGGGCGTGGAGTTCGGCTTCAGCAGGGTTGAGGCGGAGCTGCTGCGCTACGTCGCGCAGACCTATCTCGCCCTCTCGGCGCGGGATCTGTGTGACGACATCGTCTACCAGACCGAGCCCATGCTACACGCGAAGCTGAGCGAAGAGCTTCCTATGGACCGGCTGAACAACCAGGAGAAGCAAGAGCTGGGTTTCGATCTCGAGCGGCTCCTGGCGAGCGAAGCCTCGGTTGCCGCGGGCCGCCACCGTCCGCTGGCGGACGTAGTCCGTGAGCTACGCGCTCGCTATAACGCCTGAAGCGGAGGCTCAACTCGTCCGACTGGTCGAATCCCTGCCTCCCTCGAGACGGGATGTGGCGTTCCAGGCCGTGCTTGAAGAGTTGACCAAGCTCGCTGCCAACCCTGCTCTGGCGGTCCGCTCCCGCATTGGGCGTCCGGTATACCGGTTCCATTTCACCGCGGAAGGTGTCACCTACTACTGGGCGACGACTTTCCAGTACTCAATGGACGAGGCAGCTGTTGTGGTGACGGACGTATTCAACACCGCCTTTTAGCCACTGTTGGAAGACCCCACCCCATCCACCGGCTGGCTCAGAGCCGGGGCCAAGCTGCTTCCAACCTGAGCCGGTCCACGAATCAACTCATTGGTTAGCCTGAGGTTCCGAGTGCAGCGGTGCAGTCCGGCCAGGGGGTCCTCGTTTGTGGCCGGCTCTGCCCTCGGCCCGGACCCTCGACGGTCATCCCCCCGGCAGCGTACCTTTTCTACGCATGCCGCCCACCCACGAGCCCGAGTGGCTAACTCGCAAGCAACGGATTGACCCGGCCCTCGACCGAGCCGGGTGGACCCGATTTCCGGCCCCGAGCGATGATAAGGTCGCCGGCCGCACCGAAGAGGAAGAGACTGCCAACGGTCCCGCCGACTACGCACTCTGGCTCGATGACCGTGTCGTCGCAGTGGCTGAGGCGAAGAAGCTCACGGTCGGTCCCCAGAATGTCCTCACTCAGGCCGAACGCTATGCGCGCGGCCTCCCCCAGGTCGGATGGAACTTCCAGGGACTGCGGTGCCCGTTTCTCTATTCCACCAACGGCGAAGTCACTTGGTTCCACGACGTCCGCCACCCGCTCAACCGCTCCCGTCAGGTCGCTGGATTCCACAGCGTCGCCGGACTCCGTGAGCAGCTGAGCCGGGACCTCGACGGGTCCTGTCAGGCCCTTGCCTCCCTTCCGAACGACAGCCCCAAGCTCCGGCCCTACCAGCGGGACGCCAACGCAGGGATCGAGAAGGCGATCGCCGAGCGGAAGCGCAACTTGCTGGTGGCAATGGCGACGGGTACCGGGAAGACGTTCACCCTTGTGAATCAGATCCACCGGCTGATGAAGACCGGCGTTGCGAAAAGAGTGCTCTTTCTGGTAGATCGCCGGGCGCTCTAGTTCCAGTTATCGATCTTCAAGTCGTCCGGCGACGGTCGTCCCTGCCCCGCCTCCACCGCGTCCCTGAGACTCAAGAGAAACACCGCCCACTTCATGCTGCAGTGGGCCGTGAACTCGACCGCCTCCCGCCAGTTCCGGTGCCCAAACAGGAGCACCGTCATGTCGTCCTCGGTCAGCTGGAAGGTGGCCTCGGTCCCTACCCACTCCGGCGGGCCCTTGAGAAAACGCCACTGGACCTCCCGATCGGGCAGGAGCTTGATCATCTCGAAGTCCATCTGCCCGATTTCCTGCCCGTCCCGGTGACGGAAGCGGACATTGACCCTCCCGCCGACCTCCGCCGTGCCGGTGGTGTCCCGGGTCCACCATCACGCCACACCCCGCGCCGTCGCAATCGCCTCATAGACCTTCGTCGCGGGGGCCTTGATGCCAATGCGATGTATGATGTCTATCATTGCTTCCTCGGCTTGCCTGTGGTTGATGCCTGACCCTGGTCTTCCTCCACGAACGCCTTCAACCGCGCTGCCGCTCTGTCCCACTCCGCCGAAACGCCGTCCAGGTACTGCCGCGCCACCTCGAGCCGCTTGAGATCGAGCGAGTACACCCGCTCGCGACCCTGCCGGGCGTCTCGCACCAGGCCCACCCGCGAGAGCGCCTGCAGGTGCCGAGTGATCGCCTGACGGGTCATGCCGCTCCCCTCGCTCAGGCGGGTGATCGGGAGCGGGCCTTCGGTCGACAGCCGGCGCACCAGGCCGAGTCGAGTGCCGTCGCCCAGCGCCGCAAACACCGGCGCGGCCCGGAGCGCCGCCCCGGCGCGGCTAGCCGACATAAGCGGCCAGCTTCTTCGACTGGCCGACCCACCCCGCATCGTTCATCCGGAACGCCTCCACCCGCCGCGAGGCCGGCAGCCGGTCAAAGCCGGACTCGGTGATCGCCACCGTGGTGCCGCCGGCGGTCTCTTCCAGCCGGAACTCGACCAGCGTGGTCGGCTCCGCCTGGTAGTCGATCGCGGGATCCATC
This sequence comes from uncultured Gemmatimonadales bacterium, assembly GCA_963709905.1. GTDB lineage: Bacteria > Gemmatimonadota > Gemmatimonadetes > Gemmatimonadales > GWC2-71-9 > JADJOM01. Next base: position 241,492 of record CAVPYI010000001.1, on the reverse strand, counting down.
GGGTACGGGTGCCAGCGATACGAGAAGTACCCCTCGGGCTCGATCTTCTCGATCACGATCTCCAGGGTGACGTGCTCGTAGCCCGGGATGGTGATCCGGCCGAACACCGTGGCGCCCGGGGCAAACGGGCGGTCGAGCGTGATCCCGAACCAGCTGCCGAACTCCCCGGCGTCGGAGATCGCCCGCCACACCCGGGAGCGCGGGGCGCGTACCTCGAACTGCTTCTCGATCCGGTCGCTGATCCGGGGCTGGTCGACTTTCGCGGTCTTACGGCGGTCTGCTCCTGTCCGGTCAAAGGGAAACACGCAACGTTTACGTTGCATATCATACGGCCGCGCCACGAAATACGCAACCCTTTTGTTGCGCTTCTGGGGACTCCCTCGAGGCAAGCCATGCCTGCTTTGCGCTCAAGTTCTTGGGTCCGGTATCCGCAGGTGGTGGTGTACACCCCAGCGGCTCCCCATCGCGAGATGAGGAGCCGCTCGCGCTTTCGCTCCATCGGCCCCTTGACTCCTGCCACGCGCGGTGTACTCTTGGGTAAAGTATTCAAGAGAGTTATTGATTATGGCCGTCCCCCGCGCCCGGCGATTCAAGGACACCGTGTTCGCCCTCCAGGCTCAGACCGGCAAGGCGGTGGCCAGTCCCCTGCGGCTCGAACTGCTCGAGCTGCTGGCCCAGGGGCCCCGCACGGTAGAGGCCCTGGCGCGGGAGACCGCTCAGTCCATCGCCAACACCTCCCAGCATCTCCAGGTGCTCCGGGGCGCGCGCCTGGTCGAGACCGAGAAGCGCGGCCTGTACGTCACCTACCGGCTCGCCGGCGCCGAGGTGACCCGCTTCTGCCTGGCGCTCCGGGAGTTCGCCGAGTCCCGAACGGAGGAGCTGGAACGCGTGACGCGGGGGTTCCTCGAGCAGCGCGGGCAACTCGAGCCGGTCGACCAGGAGGCCCTGCTCGCCCGGGTCAGACGCGGCGAGGTGACCCTCGTCGATGTTCGGCCCGAGGAGGAGTTCCGGGCCGGGCATATCCCCGGGGCGCTGTCGCTGCCGCTGGCCCAGCTCGAACGCCGGATCTCCGAGCTGCCCCGCCGCCGTCCTGTGGTGGCGTATTGCCGGGGACCGTATTGCGTGATGGCCATCGAGGCGGTCACCCGGCTCCGCGCCCGGGGTTACCGTGCGGTCCGGCTCGAAGCCGGGGTTCCCGACTGGCGTGCGCGCGGATATCGCGTAGCCACCGACACCGGCACCGCCCTCCCGAGACGTCGAAGCCGCCAGTGAAGACGCTGTTCATTCTCAACGACCCGCCCTACGGCACCGAGCGTTCCTACAATGGGCTCCGGCTGGCCGGCGCATTGGTGAAGCACGAGGACCAATCGGTGCGGGTCTTTCTCCTGGGCGACGCCGCGGCCTGCGCCAGGGCAGGCCAGAAGGTCCCGCAGGGCTATTACAACCTCGGCCGGATGCTCCAGGTCGTGACCCAGCACCGGGGCGAAATCGGCGTCTGCCACAACTGCATGGAGGCGCGGGGACTCGAGTCGGCCGATCTGGTCCCGGGCTCGCGCCCGAGCACCCTGGACGAACTGGCCGACTGGACCCTCTGGGCGGACCGGGTGCTGGTTTTCTAGTGAGGTCTGGATGACGAGCAAGACGGCGCTGATTCTCGGTGGGGGTGTCGGCGGGCTGGTGGCGGCTCACCGGCTTCGGCGCGCCCTGCCGCGCGATCACCGGGTGATACTGATCGAACGCGAACGCCAGCATCTCTTCCAGCCCTCGCTGCTCTGGCTGGCGGTCGGGGACCGCCGGCCAAACCAGATCCAGCGGCCGCTCGACGGCCTGGCGCGGAAGGGAATAGAGCTGGTGACCGCCACGGTCGAGACCCTCGACCCGGCGCGTCGCGCGGTGAACGCGGGCGGGCGGGAGTACGCAGGCGATGCGCTGATCGTCGCGCTCGGAGCCGAGCTGGCGCCCGAGACGATTCCCGGACTGGCCGACGGAGGGCACAACCTCTACTCCGCTGGCGGAGCGATGGCGATTCGAGACGCCTTGCAGGCATTCCGCCGCGGACGGGTGGCGATCGTCACCGCGGCGCCGGCATACAAGTGCCCGGCCGCTCCATACGAGGCCGCGATGCTGGTGGCGGCGTGGCTTCGGCGTCACCGGCGGCGGGATTCGAGCGAACTCGACTTCTACGCCGCCGAGCCGGGTCCCATGGCCGTGGCCGGGCCGGAGGTCTCCACCGCGGTCCGGCAGATGGTGGAGAGCCACGGCATCCGCTATCACCCCGAGCATCAGGTGGTGAGCGTCGACCCAAGCGCCCGGAGCCTCGCGTTTGCCAACGGAACCAGGGCGGCGTACGACCTGTTGATCTACATCCCGCCGCACCGGGCGCCCGTCGTGGTGCGCAAGGCCGGCCTCGCGCCGGAGGGCGGCTGGGTCGGGGTGGACCGCGGCACGTTCGAAACCACGATCCCGGGCGTCTACGCCATCGGCGACGTGACGACCGTGCCGCTCGCCATGGGCAAGCCGCTCCCAAAGGCCGGGGTCTTCGCCCACCGTCAGGCGGAGGTGGTCGCCGCGAACATCGCCGCGATGTGGACCGGCTCGGCAACCCGTCAGGCATTCGATGGTCACGGCGCGTGCTTCCTCGAGACCGGCGATGGCCGGGCCGGCTTCGGAACGGGGAACTTCTACGCCGAGCCGCTACCCCGGGTTACCCTGAAGGGACCGAACCGGATGTGGCACTGGGGAAAGGTCCTGTTCGAGTGGCGCTGGCTACGGCAGTGGTTCTGAGCCGCGGACAGTGAGAGGGTCCCGAGCCCCCAACGGTTCGATCATTTCAGCTCACCCACCAACCCCGGAGGCCCCATGTCCGCAGCTTCCTCCCCCACGCCGGGCGGCAGCCGGCTCGGAACGAACCTCGTGCTCCTCGCCGGTGTCGGCCTGGTCGGCTATGGCCTCATGTTCCTGGTGCGCAATTTCACCGGGTTCATCGAGCTGGGGCTCACCCCTCAACACATCGGTGGTACGCCCGAGGAGATCCGGGCCTTCAGCCCGCATCTGTACAATTACATCAGCCACCTGCAGGTCGCGGTGGCGGCCTTCATCATTGCGCTGGGAATCGCCGTGATCGCCCTCGCCTGGAACGGCATTCGTGCCGGCCAGCGCTGGGCGCTCTGGACCGCGTTCCTGGCGCCCGTGGTCGGCGTGGGGATCGCGTTGCCGCTCCACTATGTCTACGGACTCGGCACGCTCGGCCACCTCGGCCTGATCTACCTGGATGCGGTGATTCTCCTGGTGGGCACCATCCTGGCCGCGAGAGCGCTGGCCCGTTAGGCGGACCGGCGGTCACGCCTGACATGACGCCGGGGAAGTGGCATCATGACATTCTCCTGCCATTGTGCCGGCACCGCGTCGCCCTTCGATCGACGGCGCGCCCTGCGTGACCGCGCCCGCTACGAACGCCACGGGCCGGACTCCACCACCGCGCTGCTGCTCGAGGAGCTGCGCGGGGTGACCGACCCTGGAGACACGCTGTTCTCGCGTTGAGCTTCCCCCAGGATCGGTGGTACGTCCGTCTGGTCTTCAAGCTTGAGAACCTGCTCCGTCAACTCAGCGGCGATCGGTTCCGCACGGTCGTGCACTGTCCCTCCGCGATGGCCGCGGTGCGCCAGGAGGTGGGCTGGCGCCGGGTGGGTCACCGATCGACCATGGCGTGGTCGGTGGAACGCTGGGGGCGCCCCGAGTGAAATTTCCGAGGTCAAGGGCGCCTTAAGGTTGGGAGCCGCCAGGCCACACCGCGTTTTTCCGGTTACACTCACCAGAATCCTCATGCTATCATTGGACATGCTCCGCGCCCGCGACTCGATCGGCAGCATCCGTTGCTTGATGGCTGTGTCACCTATTCCTATGTTCCTGGTGATGCCACGCCCGCCGGTGAGCGCCGTAACCTCTTGCAAGGGTATGGCTTGATGCCGCTCCGGTTTCGGGAAGACCGAACCACTCAGGCCGCCGCCCATCTGCTTCGGCTTCACAGGGCTCAGATGCCCTACCTGAAGCTCATCAAGCTGCTGTATCTCGCCGACCGGAAGGCGCTGCTCGACCTGGGCCGCCCGATCTCCTGCGATCTGTTCGTCTCCATGCCCCACGGGCCGGTGCTCAGCCGGACCTATGATCTCATCCTTGGCGAGCCCGAAAAGGACTCGTACTGGCGGCGCTACATCTCCGCCCCGGAGGACTACCAGATTCGCCTCCTGGGCGATGCACCCAACGACCAGCTCTCTCCGGCGGAGGAGGGGATCCTCGACTCGGTCTTCAGGGAGTTCGGTGCGATGGACAAGTGGGCCCTCCGGGACTACACCCACGGATTGCCGGAATACCACGATCCAGATGGATCCTCCGTCCCGATCGCGCTCATGGAGATTCTTACAGGACAAGGGGTCCCTGAGGAAGACGCGAAAGCGATCCTGGAGGAGCTTGGGGCAGAGTCGTTCGCGGCGCGACTCCTCGAGTAGTTCTCGGCGTGAACCTGGTCGAGGCCGGCCGGGCCTTTCTGGTCTCCGGGCGACGGTTCAACCCAGTCCCCCACCTCTGGCTGGTGATCACCGATCCGGTTCCACCCGACGATCGGGTCGTCGCCGTCATGGTCGTCACATCCCGGCCGCATACGGACAAGACGGTCCTGCTCGAGTCGGCGACCATCCTTTCATTCGGCACGAGTCCAACGTCGATGTCGGCGGTGCGATCCTGGTCCACGTCGACCGGTTTCAGCGTGCCATGCAGCTCAACAAGTGCCACCCTCAGCCCGACATGACCGCGCCTCTGCTCCAAAGCGTCCGCGAGGGTCTGCTCGCCTCTCCCCGTACCGTGCATTGGATGGCCGCTCACTGCCGACGGCAGTTCGAATAGCTACGGTCCCCTCACGAATCAACTTTCCCGGTTGCCAACCAACACCGCCCAGACGCCAGTGACCTGAAGGAAACACCACGGCCACACCACCCCTTCTCGCCCATCGCGCCTTCGCGGTGCCAACACCAATCCCCTGCCCTCCACACCGGAAGACAGGGCATCAGCGTTCCCCGACCCTTGGCGGTGCGGCAGTCCCTGACCTGCACGGATCTTTGCGCAGTAGGGTTCGGAGAGCCCGACTCCTTGGCAATCGACGCAGCGGCGCCACTCACGTTTTCGGATGCCCTCGACCCGGCATCCGAATCCGCGCAGGTTCGTGACGTGAGGATGAAGGTGATGCGGTGAACGGCCTTGGAACTATTCCAGGCCAGCCTTTCGCCGCAGCACCCGGTATCGCGGATCGCTGCGGAGCGAGAGCGGCAGTGCCATCAGGCTGGTCGCAGGCAGGTGGCTCTCCTCCAGGATCATGGGGAGGGCGACATCACGCTCATCGTACGCCTTCTCCAGCCAGGCAAAGGCCGCATCCGTTTCGCCCAGGGCGGCACAGACCGCTGCGAGGTGCAGCGCCCGGATATATTCCCGGTTCGCGCGCGTCCGCAGCTCACCGAGCAGCCGTCGGGCGTCCTCCGTGCGGCCGGCCTCGACGTATCCGACCGCGAGTGCCGCCACCATCCAGGGAGAGTGTTTGGACAGTTCCGCCGCCACCTCGAACTCGGCGAGGGCGGCCTCATGGCGCGATTCGGATGTGTGGACACAGCCGAGCAGCCAGTGTGCCATGGCGAACTGCGGGTCCAGCTCGACCGCCTTCAGCAGCTGCTCCATGGCCCGCGCGGTGCGACCCGCGCCGAGCAGCATCCACCCGAGGTGAGTGTTCGCGAAGACCGACAACGGCTCGATCTCGACCGCGCGTTCATCCTCGGCGATGCTCTCGTCCGGCCGGAGCCTCGAGGCGCACAGCGTGGCGTACCAGACGCGGGCGAGGACGTATCGCGGGTTCAGCGCGATGGCGCGCTGCAGCTCGCGCTCGGCGGCCGCCCCGTCCCGGTCGTACACCAGATGGACGAACCCCAGCGCGGCGTGCGCGTCGGCGAGTGTATCGTCGAGCGCAAGCGCTCGCTGGGCCGCCGCCTTCGCTTCGGGCAGGATGTCCTTCGCCGGGCGGAGCCCGTAGAACGCGAGCAGCGTGGCTGCGTCGGCGACGCTGGCGTGAGCCAGGGCGAAGTGCCCGTCGAGCGCGACCGCCTGCTGGAAGCATTCGAGCGCTTTCGCGAGGCCCGCCTCGCGCCGGTTCGAGAAGTAGCGGCCCTTCAGGTACAGCTGGTAGGCCTCGACGTGCTCGGTTGGCGGCTTGACCAGCGGGCGCCCTCCGGTCTGGGCCGGCGCCGCGTCGACTATGTAGCAGTAGACCATCGTCTGGTTGAGCAGCTGGAAGGCGATCTCGCCAAAGGTGCACGGACCCGGCAGGCCGGCGTGCGCGCCCTCCAGCCCGCCGTACTGGAAGTTGAGGACGCAGTTGCAGGCGAAGGCGACGTCCCGGCTCATGCCCGCGGTGGCCGTCCGGAAGGCCTGCACGTAGTCCGGCATCGGCTTCGCCATCCGGTAGGTCCTGCCCTTGAACACCGGGGCGTACAGCGCGACCTTGCCGACCTCTCCAAAGGTCCGCACGCTCTGGATGCTGACGTTGATCAGCGCGCCGTTATAGTCTGCGACCAGCGGCAGCTGGGTGTCCACTCCGTTCGCCGTCAGCCAGTGGGCGAAGTTCGTCGCTGTTCCGTCGATCAGGCAGTCGGTGACGGTGAAGCCATCGGTCTCGAAGCGGATATCTGGCCCGGCAGAGCGCTCGAAGATGTTCACGATTTCGACATCCGCCGCCTTTCCGGGCGGGAGTGTCAGGTGGCAGGCGATCGCCTTGTCATCGAAGAACTCGCCCGTCTTCCCATTGAAAACCTTGGGCGATTCCTTGCCGAGATCGCTGAGGTGGACGCCGGTGATCCAGCCCAGGATCGGGTGACTGAAGATGTCCTTGAAAGTGGGCGCGTCCTTCCCATACGCGAGATGCACCTCGGAAAACCCCGGGATCATCAGAAAGGTGTACCCATTCCGCGGCGCCTCCCCGGTGATGCGCGCGATGGTCGTCGCGTCGTAGACTGCGATCTTCGGTGTCGTCCGCTCATCTCTGGGGAGCTGGTGCACCAGCAGCAGGTCGCGGGTGGTGAGCCCGCCCTGCTCGTCAGTCATCAGGTAGGGGATGGTGCCCCCTACCCAATTGCCTTTGGGGAGCTGCGCCAGCAGCCGCTCGTCGCCGGAGACCGCGTACAGTTTCTCAGGTGCGTTCGAGAGTTCGGCCTGGAACTGGGCCACGCTCATCGGCGTTCCGTTGGCGGTCGTCGTATGGTTCATTGCGCTCCGGCCAGCTGCTGCGCGAGTTGGCCGGTCGACGCCGCAAGAGTGAGCTCGAACCGGAGCGCAATAGCGCGGGCGATGTGGTCCTGCAGCGCGAAGATGTCGTCCATCTCGCTGTCGTACCGCTCGGACCAGAGATGGTACCCGTCGGCCACGTTGATGAGCTCGGCGGTGATCCGCACCCGATTCCCCGCCTTCCGGACGCTGCCTGCCAGCACTGTCGCAACCTTGAGCTTCCTCCCGACGTCGGCGATTTCCGTAACCTTGCCCTTGAAGGCGAACGTAGACGTGCTCGCCGCCACGTTCAGACTGGGCAGCTGGCACAGGGCATTGATGATCTCCTCCGTGATACCGTCGCTGAAGTATTCGTTTTCCGGGTCGGGGCTCATGTTCGCGAAGGGCAGCACGGCGATGGAATTCGGTTTGGCAGGGACGGCGTCGGGGGAGGCGCCCGTGGCCCGAGGGGGACTGAGCGCTTCGGCGAACTGCGCCGCCTTGGAAAACCGATCGGCGGGCAGGCTGGCCATCGCCTTCTTCACCACCGCATCGATCGCTTCGGGAACCAGCTCGCGGGATTCACGCGGTGAAGGATTCGGGGTACTCAACCGGTTCGCGATGAGGCCCGCGAGCGTCGAGCCCCTGAATGGTGGCTCTCCCGTCAGCATCTCGAATAGCACGCATCCCAGGCTGTAGATGTCGGCGCGGCCGTCGATGTGCTGACTTCCGTCGACCTGTTCCGGACTCATGTAGGCCGGGGTGCCGACCAGAGTTCCAACCTCCGTCAACTGTCCGGCGCCGGTGGCTGCGATGGACCGCGCGATCCCGAAATCGGTGACGAGCGCATGGCCCGCCGAGAGCAGGATGTTCCCGGGCTTGATGTCGCGGTGGAGAATATTGTGGCTGTGGGCGTAGTTCAGCGCGTCGGCTATCTCGCGCGCGATCTGGACTGCGTCGTCAATCGTGAGCTGTCGCTCGCGATCGAGGCGGTCACGGAGTGATTCGCCATCGATGTACGGGATCACGTAGTACAGGAAGCCGTCGGCCTCGCCTGAGTCGTGGAGCGGCAGGATATGAGGATGGGTCAGCCCGGCGGCGGTTTCGATTTCGCGGAGGAACCGCTCACGCCCGAGCGCGGCGGCGAGCTCGGGTTTCAGCACCTTGATCGCGACCTGGCGCCCGTGCTTCAGATCCCGGGCGAGGTAGACAATTGCCATGCCCCCCCGGCCGAGTTCGCGCTCGATGGTGTAGTGCTCGGCGAGGCCAGCTCGTACGCGGGGCAGCGGGTCGGGTATCGATGGCTCCATTATGGGTCAATAGTACGTCATGGACTGATTTCCCGCCCTGAGGCAGTGGCAGATTGTGACCTTGACAGACTTCGTCCCGACCCTCATGACCGTCGCTTCCGCTGGGCCGCCGATTGCGGACCGCAGGCGGGATCGACCCGTATCCGCTGGCGTGAGTGTCGATCGCTGTCGGGGTCGTTCTGCACTTGCCGACCAGCCTTCGCGAATAGGTCGGCGAGCATTGCGCCGCCCTTCGCGCCTTCGCGGTGCAACACCAATCCCCTGCCTCCACACCGGAAGACAGGGGATCAGCGTTCCCTCACCCGCGGTGCGAGCCTCACGCCGCCGGCCGGGCTCCTTCACCCGGCACCACCGGTACAGGCTGGGGCTCGGGTGCCGGCTTGGTGTCCAGCGGCCAGGCAACATCTCTGGCGCTCTTCCAGGCCGCGGTCAGTTCCCGGTCGTTCAGGAACCGAACTCTATTGATGGCGTCGAGCTGGCGGACCAGCGTCATGATCTCCTGCGCCACACCCTCGAGGTCGGCATACGCGCCGACATGCGAGGTCCGGCCCGCGTTACCACCGTCCTCCGCGTCATCGTACGCGTCGATGGCCTTCGACAGATCCTCGAAGAAGGTCTCCGGCAGACCGTAGCTGATGAACAGATCGCGGTGCCCAACGGCCTCGGCCTGAATGGTCCGGGCCAGGGTCAGGAACTTCTGCTTGTTGGTCTTCTCCTGCGGCGGGGTGAACTGCTTGACCAGCCCCGGCTGATCGGACGCGATGGACCGCGCGATGACGCCGAGCGGCCGCAGGTACCTGGTCAGAATGGTGCGCCGCAGCTCGGCCTTGGCCACCGACATCTGGCTCACGGTCGAACGGCCGGCCTCATGCTGACTGTCCAGCAGGTTCGCGCGGGTGAGCCGCTCTTCCAGCACCTCCATGGCGGCGTTGTAGCGCGCGTTGGCGTATGGATGACTCCGGCAGAATCCCAACGCCCGGAGCCCCATACTCAGGATACGTCGAACGGTGCGTGTCATAACCCCCTCCTTACAACTCCCGGTTTCGAGGCGATGGTCTCGGGCATCACCTCACGAATGGTGAATGTCCGGGTCGGCTCCGAAACAACCGCCCGGCCGAAGGAGGGGCAACGCGAAGGGTGTGCCAGCACGGGGCAGCAGGAATTGCCGGGTTGTGTGAGGCGGTGCCACCGGGCACGCGGTGCGGCCCGCAGGCGCTGGAATCGGCCCGGAAGGCACCCGAAGGTGACCGGAAGGACCGAGCACCCGCACGAAGGTGTCGAGAGGCCGGCCTGGAGGAGTGTCAGGCGAACCTGAAGGGCCGCGAGACCGACTTCGAGTACCGCGAGCCAGGCCGGTAGTGACGGGAGCCCGGGCGGTGGGACCGAGAGGCCTAACTCACGATCAGGTGCGCGCTTCCCGGAGTGGATCGAGCGCCACCTGAAGGACCGCAGGGCGGGCTTCTGGCCAGGTTGACAGGGACCAGGAGCGGCCGGAGGCGAACCTCTGAGCCGCGAAGCTCGACCGGAGCCTCTTACCGGTCGAAACTGTCTACCGTCCCGGCTCGACCTGAACCGGGTGGAGCGCGACCTCAACTGCGCTAACCATGACCTGGAGCCGCGCGACCCCGGGTTCGCAGTTTCGTGGCCCAATTCTTGGGCAGCGAGGAAATGTCAACCCGGGTAGACACTCGAAACCGGCCGCCGTGGTCAACACGATGAGAAAAGCCGGCACAAGCGCCGGGCGTCCCCGGAAATCAGTCCGCCCCCACCCCCCCGACATACCTCAGCTCCGACACGGCGGAATCGGCCCCCGTTCCCGTGACTCCCGCACCTTCGCGGTCGCCGTTTCCTGCGCTCGTTACGTCGAGCCCTGAACCTTCCTTACCCGCCCCCCGCCCGCGCCCGTCCCACCCGCTCGAGCTCCTGATTCAACGCCGCGCGCGAATGCCACTTTCCGCGCACCATAACTCCCTCGATTGCCCGGAGCGCGCCAAGACTGTCCAGCGGATAGGCGGTGAGCAGCAGCAGGTCCGCCCGCATGCCCGTCGAGACCTGCCCGAACTGCTGCGCCTGGCCCAGCGCCTCCGCCGCGCCCGCGGTTGCCATGCGGAGCAGCGTCGAACGAGCGATCCCTGCCCGCTCGAGGGCCTGGAGTTCGTGCAGCAGCGAAAAGCCGGGCACCAGCAACGGATTCGGGGTGTCGGTCCCCACCAGCAGCGGCACGCCGGCCCGCTCCAGCTCCCGTATCAGGCGGCGCTGGAAGGTGATCAGTCTCCCGGCGCCACCGGGACCCGCGGCCGGTGCCCCGTCCTTCACGGGTCGCCGGAACGAATTCCACCACTCTCGCTCGTTCGGCGGGGCGTAGCGCATTTCGGGGCGGGTGAACAGCGAGTCGAACCACCGCGATCCCCCGTCGTTCAGGATCTCCATGGCGGCGAGGGTCGGCGTCACCCGGGCGCCGGAGGCCCTGATTGTGCGGACGATGCCAGCTATCGCCGCGGTGTCGAGGGTGTGACCGGTGGTCGCATGGACGATCTGTTCCACGTGCTCGATGGTCGCCTGCCCGTGGGCCAGCACGTAGCGCAGCCCAACCTGCTCCGGGATATGGCCGACCAGCGGTACACCGGACTCCTCGGAGACGGCGGCCAGCGCCATGTACGCCTCCGGCGTGAGGCCGTCATATACCTTGAGAAAGTCGTACCCCATCGAGACCAACTGCCGCGCCAGCAGCGTGGCGGTGAGCGAGTCGGTCGCGAGCTCGTGCCGCCAGGGCTGCCGCGTACCGGCGATGAGCGGACTGCTCACCAGCAGCGTGGGCCCGTCGAGCCGGCCGGCCCGGATGGCCGCCCGGCGCGCCAGCGCCTCGGCCGATCCGTTCATCTCACGCACGGTGGTGATGCCATTGGCCAGGAACAGCGCCAGGTCATCCGCCCCGTGGTGGACGTGCATGTCGGCCAGGCCGGGCATGAGGTACCGGTCCCGCCCGTCGATCATGCGGACCGAGGCGGACGGCTGGTACTCGGCGTCGGCGACGACCGCGGCGATCAGGCCGTCCCGCACCAGCACGGTCTGACTCCGGCGAACCGTCCCGGTACTCACGTCGAGGACATGCACACCGCGCAGGGCCATGGTTTCGGTGCCAGCAGTCGCGGCGGACCGGGCGGAGACCAGGGCCGGAAGCGAAGCGAGGAGCAGTCGGACGGTTGGTCGGGAGTGCCACATGGCGGTCCTTGGAGAGTTGGGGTGCCAGGTTGAACCTCTGGAGAAGAGGGCGCCGTAGGCCACCTTACGGACCGGACCCCGGCTCCGCCATTCGCATGATGTTGGATTCCTGTTGGAATCGGTGGACTCGACCTTCGGGTCGGTCGAGCCGACACATGCCAGGGCACTGAAGGGAGCTGCGATGATTTACACGTTCGATGGAAAGCGATTCGACCCGGCGACCGGGGAGCTGTGGGTCGCCGGCCAGGCCTGCCGCCTTGCACCTCAGCCAGCCCGGGCACTGGCCCTGCTGCTGGAGCGGCCACAAATGCTGGTCACCCGGGCCGAGCTGGCGGCGGCGATCTGGCCGGGAGAACAGTACGGACTCTCCCAGCGGGTCACCTATACCATCCACCGGGTGCGAGAGGCCCTGGGCCCCTCGGTGGCCGGAGACTCGCCGATCGAGACGGTGCCCGGCCGAGGCTATCGCTTCCGGGTGCCGGTCGATTCCGGTGAAACGCCTGGCCCGGCGGTTGTGCCGTCGCCACCGACCCGGGAGAATGTCCGACCCCGGTTGCGCCGTCGACATCGGCTGTCGGTGGGATTCGCCCTGGCAGCGGCCCTCATGCTGCTATTCGCGCAACCCACCGGCAGCGCGCGTGAAAACGAGATTGCCATCCACCCTCAGGCGACCACGGCCGACCGCGAACATTGGGCGGAGCACCGGGCCAGTCATCAAGGCAACCCCGATCATGAAAGGGTAGACCGCCAGGCATACCCCTGACGAAGGTCGGCAGCATCCCGACTTCGCGTTCCTAGCGTCTTTGCGGTAGTCCTTTCCGACCGCGAAGGCGCCAAGTACGCGAAGGAACGGCCCCACCGGGGGGACCCTCTCAGAACGTGAGTCCTTGGGTCTGCGTGATGGGTCGTCAGCGGGCTTGGCGGTAGGATAAAGAAGAGGGGCGGGCCGGAAGCCCGCCCTCGGGTACGCCGACTGCGACGCCCTATCGGCCGAAGTTCACGCCGATGGTGATGGGGATGAAGTTGGCGTTGCTGCCGCTGCTGTTGATGCTCAGGTAGCGACCCTCGACGAAGACGCTCGCCTTGCTGCCAGCCTTGAACTTGAGACCCGCACCGCCGCCGAAGGTCATCTTGGTCTCGGAGGCGGAAGCCGATACGCCGCCCGAGCTGGCGGTGGCCTTGAGGTTCATGAAGCCGACGCTGCCGATAAGATACGGCTGCGCGCTGCCGGCTCCCCCGAAACTGTACAGCACGTTGCCGAGCCCGCCGGTGAGCTTCCACTTGGCGCTCACGCCACTGGGCACACCCTTGGCGTTGTTCTGGCCGTAATAGAAATCACCCCGAACGCCGACACCGGAGGGCAGGTCGTAGCCGATATTGGCCAATCCGTTCCAGCCGGTCTTGGCGACGTCCTTGAAATCGCCGAGCGGGAGGGTTACCCCGCCACCGACGCCAAAGGACACCTGGGCCTGGGCAGCCGTTGCGCCGATGGCAAGCGCGGTCCCGGCCCCGAGTACGACGGCTACGATCCGTTTCATACGACGCTCCTTGTGAGTTCTGCCCGTGATACCATAGCGCCAAGAGTAGGTCGCTATCCGGGCAGCCCAAAGATAAGTAGTAGGACAAGAATCCTGTAAACACGAATCGGTGCCGGAACAGCGAGGCGCCGCGTTCGGGCGGGCCGATGATGGTGCGCGGCTTCTGGTGGAGCGGCTGTCGCCGCCCTTCACCGACCTCCTGCGCCTTGGACCCGGACCACTGGGCACTGGGCCTTTCCAAGGCCCGCGGCTCGAGTTGATCAGAACCGCGACGGTCAACTTCCTGAACACCCCATCCCTGTGACTCCCCTCACCGCCTGACCACCGCCGACACGCGACCGTTGGGTACAGCGCCCGACTCTCCTGCCCCACACGGCGCTGCAACATTCGGTCACCCCGTCTGCCAACGTACCAGTCAGGCATCCAGGTCTTCCGCGCCTGTCGTCGAGGAGCAACCCATGTCGTGTCCGGACACCGCCCGCCATGGTCGGCGGGCCACGGTGCAGTGGAGCATTGTCCCCCTGGTGCTGGCTCTCGCGGTGGCCGGCTGCGGCTCGGACCCCGCCGGTCCGGCTCCGCCGACGTTCAGCGTGGGCGGCTCCCTCGCCGGGTTGCTGGCCGGCAGATCGCTTACGCTCCAGAACAACGGAGCCGACAACCAGACCCTTTCCGCCGACGGCACCTTCACCTTCGCCACGCTGCTCCGGGATGGTGCCGGCTACGCGGTGACGGTTTCCGCCCAGCCGGCCGGGATGTTCTGCGGCGTCACCAACGGCGCCGGCAACATCGCGGGTGCGGATGTCACCAGCGTGGCGGTGGACTGTACTGCCATCACCACCATGCTCGACCCGACGTTCGGCACCGGCGGCTTTGCGAGCTTCGACCGCGGCAGCGGCCTGGACGATTCCGGCAACGAAATGGTCCTCGACGGGAGCGGCCGGCTGGTGGTGGTGGGCCACTCCGTGAACGGCGCCACCGGCGCATTCGAGATGGCGCTCTGGCGGGTGAACGCAACCGGTGTCCTGGATGGCGGCTTCGGCTCCGGCGGCCTGGCGGTGCACCCTGGCGAGGACGTGCCGGGCACCAACCTGCCTGAGGTCATCGGCACCAGCGTCCAGATAGATGGTAGCGGCCGGCTGGTGGTGGCCGGCTACGATATCGATGCCGCCGGGATCTGGGGTGTGGCCGTCTGGCGCTTCACCAGCGACGGCAACCCGGATGCCACCTTCGGCACCGGCGGGTTGGTCCGCAGCACCGTGCCACAGGCCGGTGGCGTGGGCGTGGCGCTCGACGGCAGCGGCAGGATCGTGGTCTCCGGCTTTGCCTGGAACGGATTCGACTGGGACGCCACCGTGTGGCGGTTCAACACCGACGGTACGCCCGACTCGACCTTCAACGGTATCGGCTACGCGATGCAGAACCACTCCGCCGGGACCGGCTTCGCGACGGGAGAGGACATCGGGGTCGGCGTGGCGGTGGACGGGAGCGGCCGGGTCGTCATGGCGGGCTACAGCAGCAACGCCGCCGGCAACCAGGACATGACCGTCTGGCGGTTCACCTCCGACGGCAATCTCGACGGCAGCTTCAACGGCACCGGGGTCTTCCGCCACGATAACGCCGCCGGCGGTGGCGGCAACGACGTGGGTCGAACGATCGCGTTTGACGCCAGCGGTCGGATCGTCGTGGTGGGCTGGAGCCCGTGTGCCAGCGGCGGCGACGACACCGCCGTCTGGCGTCTCACCAGCGGGGGCGCCCTCGATCCAGCGTTCAACGGCACCGGCTACAACACCCAGGGCGGCACCGCCGGCGGCAATGGCGTAGACACCGGCCGGGATGTGGTGGTCGACGCCAGCGACCGCGTCGTGGTGGTAGGCGAAAGCGACAACGCCGCCGGCAACCGGGACATGGTGGTCTGGCGCTTCGGGAGCGACGGGCGGCTGGACGGGACGTTCGGCGGGACCGGTGTGCTGGTCCATGGCGCCGCGGCCGGTGGCAGCGCTGCCAACGACGGCGCCCGCGGCGTGACGATCGACGGCAGCAACCGGATCGTGATCGCGGGCCGAAGTGTCTCCGCCGCCGGGACCCAGGACATGACCGTGTGGCGGGTGGTGCCGTAGGGATCGGGAGCCGAGCCAGTCCCGGGTCCCTTATTATCGGCACGGCCTCCCTTCCGGGCAGCCAGGGCCGGAGACTCTCACCCTTCGGGTGAAGCGAGTTTCACAGTGAGGTCAGGCCGCCCGTCTCATTTCCCTTTCATCACCTCTTAATCGCTCGCCCCCAAGCTTCCGGGGGGTGAGCGTCGGCTCGCCCGGACCAGAATGGCAAGGAGGATCCCATGCGTACCCTGGAGCCCAGGGGACCGTTCTGTCAGAGCTGTGCCATGCCCCTCGAAAAGCCCGAGGACTTCGGCACCGATCCGGCCGGCTACCGGGTGAATGACTTTTGCCTGCACTGCTTCGCCAACGGCGGGTTCACGGAACCGGCGATTTCGATGCCGGCGATGCTCGAGAAGTGCGTCAGCGTCATGGCCCAGCAGCGCGTCATGCCCGAGGCCCGGGCCCGCGCCCTGATGACCGACGTGCTCCCGCGACTCAAGCGCTGGCGGACGCCGGCCGGGATCGCCGGATAGCCTGGCGGCGCAATCGACTAGCGGTTCGGAAAGCAGCGACGGGGCAAGGGGTTAGACCCCTTGGTTCCGGCCCTTCTTCCGCAACCACCGATTCCGGCGCATCTTCTCCGGCATCTGTCGCCGAGGCTCCCCTTCGGCCATCCGGCGGAAATCTCCACATTCCTGAGGTCCCGTATGCTCACCCGTGTTCGGGCACCACTCCAGTACCTGCGAATGCTCTCGGTCACCGCGGTGGTCATCGCTCTCGCCGTAGCCTCGCCGCTCCTGGCGCAGGAGGTCGGGACGATCACCGGAACCGTCACCCGCGCCCCGGAGGGCTCGGCGATCGGCGGGGTCAACGTGAGCGTGGTGGCGGCCAACGTCGCTACCGTGACCAGCCCCAGCGGGCGCTTCACCCTCAACCGCGTCACCGCCGGAACGGCCACCGTGCTGTTCCGCTGGCCGGGATTCCGGCCGTTTGAGGCCCAGGTAGAGGTGGTCACCGGACAGACCGCGACCCTGGACGTCGCCCTCGAGGCCGCGCCCATCCAGCTGGGCGAGATCGTGGTCGAGGGTGCCTCTCGAACCCCCGAGCGCGCGGTCGAGGCGCCGGCCGCGGTATCGGTGGTCGAACCCCAGGTGCTGCAGGACGCGTCGGTCACCGGCCAGGTGGGCGTCGCCCTGGCCAGCATCCCGGGCGTGGATATCACCCAGAGCGGGATGAACGACTTCAACATCAACGCCCGCGGCTTCAATTCCACCCTCAACCGCCGGATCCTCGTCCTGCAGGACGGCCGCGACCTCTCGATCGCGTTCCTGGGTGCCCAGGAATGGAACGGCCTGGCCCAGCCGCTGGAGGACTTCGAGCGGGTCGAGATGGTGCGCGGGCCGGGCTCGGCGCTCTATGGCGCCAACGCCTTCAGCGGTGTGCTGGCCCTCACCACCCCGGCCGCCCGCCAGGTGCGCGGCACCAAGGTCTCGCTCGGCGGCGGTGAGCTGGAGAGTTTCCGCGCCGACCTGCGCCACGCCGGAGTATTGGGTGACGGTCGCTGGGGCTACCGGATGAACGCCGGGTATTCGACCAGCGACACCTATTCCCGGTCCCGCACCAACCCGGGGAGTCTGGCGGCGGAGTACAAGGATGCCACCAGCGAAACGGTGACGGCTCCCTCGCCCGGCTTCGAGTTGCGTCCCTTGAACGGGCAGTCCACCCCCGGTGTGGGCCAGCCCGCCACCGGCGACCGCGACCCGGTGAAGAGCATCTTCGGCACGGGCCGGCTCGACTACTACACCCGCGGTTCGGTATTGAGCGCTGAAGGCGGCGCCTCGCAGGTCGAAAACGAAGTCTTCGTCACCGGCATCGGCCGGGTACAGGTGAGCAAGGCCATCAAGCCCTACGCCCGGGTCGCCTGGGCGGCCGACCGGTTCAACCTGATGGCCTGGTACACCGGGCGAGACACCAAAGACCCCCAGTACTCGCTCGCGTCCGGCGCCGGGCTCGACGAAACTTCGGCCATCTACCACCTCGAAGGACAGACCAACCATCCGTTCCTCCAGCAACGAGGCCGGTTCGTCCTGGGCGCGTCGTATCGGCAATACAACGTGGACACCAAGGGCACGTTGATGGCGGCAGTCAACGACAACCGGTCGGACGACTACTACTCCGCCTACGGACAGCTGGAGTACAAGATCGTTCCCCAGCTCCGCGCCGTGGCGGCGGCCCGGATCGACGACGGCAGCCTGTTCGAGAACCAGGTGTCGCCCAAGGGCGCCCTGGTGTTCAGCCCCAACGAGAACCACTCGTTCCGGGCCTCGGTCAATCGCGCGTTCCAGACACCCAACTATTCCGAATTCTTCCTTCGGGCTCGCGCCGGTGCCCCGGCGAACTTTGCGCCGCTCGAAGCCGGCCTGCGGGCGTCGCCGCTCGGCCCCGCCCTGGCCGGCGTCCCCAACGGCGAGCTGTTCGCCGGTGGCGCCGGGCTGACCTCAGGGGCCGTGCGGGTCCTGGCGCTGGGCAACGCCAACCTGGACGTGGAGAAGGTCACCGGGTACGAAATCGGCTACAAGGGCAACATCGGTCGCCGGGCGTACGTGGGCATCGATTTCTACCGCAACGAGCTCAAGAACTTCGTCACCGACCTGCTGCCAGGGGTGAATCCCAGCTACGGCTCCTGGACCTCGCCCCAGCAGGTGCCGCCCCAGTTCCGGCAGGCGCTCGAGGACGCGGTGCGGCAACAGCTTCTGGCCGCCGGCCAGACCACCGCGGCACTGGGGCTGACACGAATTGGGACTGGGCCGGACAGCGGCACGGCGATCGTGGTCTCCTACGCCAACGAGGGGAAGGTGAACGAGAACGGGGTCGAGATCTCCGGCGGCGTGGCCCTGACCGACGAGTTCTCGGTCGGCGCGAGCTACTCGTACTTCGATTTCGACGTCAAATCCCAGCGGGCCGGTGACCAGCTGCTCCCCAATACGCCGAAGCACAAGGGGACGTTCACGGCCGACTACCAGGGAGCCCAGGGACTCGACCTGGGCGTCGCCGTGCGGCTGGTCGACGGCTACTCCTGGGCGGCGGGCGTCTTCAACGGGTACGTGCCGGCGGGCGAATTCGTCAACGTCACCGCCGGATACCGGATCAACAATTACATCCGGATCCACGCCATCGCCACCAACGTGTTCGACCAGAAGCGCTTTCAGATCTTCGGCGGCTCGGTCATCGGCCGCAGAATCCTGGGTGGCGTGACGGCGACCTTCTAGTACGCGGGGGTCGGGATTTCGGGGCCAGGAGTCGGGGCGGTTCGCCCGGCGCCTGGCCTCCCGGCTTTTCTCCGGGGATGGCATGATCGAGCGCCTGTTCAAGCTGCGCGAGGCCGGGACCACGGTGCGGACCGAGCTGATCGGCCGCGCCACGACGTTCGTCACCCTCCGCATCACCATCAAGGACGACCGGATGACTACGCCGGAGTTGGTCACAAACCGTCGGGTCCGCCGGTTCCTCAGTTAGCCCATCGTCCTGGGCGACAAAGGAGGCAGCCGTGCTGCGATACCACCTGGAGCGGCGGGGACTTCCGCATGCGATGTCCATGGTCCTGGCGCTCGGCGCCTGCGGGGACCGTGGCTCCACGAGCCACGGCTGCCGGGACGAGGCCGGGAACCCCCTCCCGGTGAAACCTGAAAGCCTCCGGGTGGACCGCATCACGCCGACCTTCTCGAATCCGACCGTGGGCACCAATCCGCTGTTCCCGGTGCACCAGATCACCTCCTATGTCCAGCTCGGACGTGTCGGTGGCCAGCCGTTCCGGGCCGAGATCACCCTGCGGCCCGTCACGAGGACAATCACCTGGAACGGGCAACAGGTCGAGGTGGTCGAATCGCAGTACTTCGCCTACATCGGCGGGCGCATCGAAGAGGTGGCCATCGACTGGTACGCCCAGGCGGACGACGGCTCGGTGTGGTACTTCGGCGAGGACGTGTTCAACTACGAGCAGGGAGTGGTCGCCGACCGGGACGGTACCTGGCTCACCGGTCGCGACGGGCCTGCGGCCATGATCATGCCGGCAAGCCCCCAGGTCGGCAACGTGTATCGGCCAGAGAACATCTGCGGAGTGGTGTTCGAGGAAGTCGTCGTCGAGGTCACCGGAGTCGCGGTGAACGGTCCCACCGGCCCTGTGAGCGGCGCCATCGACGTGGTCGAGTTGCACCAGGACGGCCGGTTCGAGAACAAGACCTTCGCGCCGGGATATGGGGAGTTCACGACTGGCTTGCCGGGGGATGATGAATCCATGGCTATCGCCGTGCCAATCGACGGACTCTCCGGCCCCCCACCGGCCGAACTTGGGACGATCACGGCGGGGACCGACAGGGTGTTCGACGCGGCTCAAGCCGGGGAATGGGTCAAGGCCTCGAATGCCTTGAGCAGGATCACGGCGGCCTGGAACGCGTATCGGGCCAGGGGGGTGCCGCCGCTCCTGGCCACCCAGATGGCGGATGCTCTGGCCGCGCTCACCGGCGCGGTGAATGCCCGACAAGCCACGCCGGCTCGCCAGCAGTCCATCGCTGTGGCCTATGCTGCCCACGACTTCCGGCTGCGGCACCACATGCCCGTAATGATCAATCTCGCCCGCTTCGAACTCTGGGCCCGACAGGTCCTTCTGGATGCGGCGGCAGCCGACTCGTCCGGGGTCTCGGGCGATGCCGCGACTCTCGAATGGATCCGGGACCGGTTCGTCCATACGCTGGCCGGGTCGGATGCGGACCGCCTCAACGCGCTGATTGCGAATCTGCGGACGGCCGCCAACGGGCAGGACTTCCCGGGCGCGAGCCAGGCCGCGGCGGCGCTTCAGACCCTGATCGCCGGGCTGCCGTAGGCAAGCCCGGGACTCGAAGGGTGGGGGTAAGTGGTGAAGGGTGAAAGGTGAAACCAGCCGTGGATCGGTGGGGGCTTGACAATAGATGTTATAACATGTATTATCGACCCATGACATCCACCCTGCAGGCCGAACTCAAGCAGACCAGGCCGTTCCAGAGCCGGAGCGCCGAGGCGTTGCTGAGCGTGCTGCGCACCGCCGCGGTGCTGGATCACCACCTGACCGAGGCACTCCGGCCGTTGGGCCTCACGCCGACGCAGTACAACGTGCTGCGGATCCTCCGTGGTGCCGGCGCGGAGGGGCTGTGCGGGCGCGAGATCGCGGAGCGGTTGGTAGCCCGGGTGCCGGATGTGCCCCGCCTGCTGGACCGGATGGAGGGAATGGGCCTCATCGGGCGCCGGCGGGACACCGAAGACCGCCGCCACGTCACCGCCACCATCCGGCCCAAGGGGGAACAAGTGCTGGACGCGGCGCGGCCAGCGGTGGATGCCGTGGAGCGCTCCCGGCTCGGCCGGTTGAGCGAGCGGACCCTGCTGACCCTCATCGAGGGGCTGGCCACGGTCCGGGACAGCGCCTGATTTTTTTTGACAGTATAGATGTTATAACACTTAACTGCTGAAGGAGTCGAGAATGTCCACCTATTCCATCACCACCGACATCGCCACGGTGAGCGTCGGTATCCTGATCGCCCGGCTGGTGCTCGGGCTCCTGCTGGCCGCGCACGGTAGCCAGAAGCTGTTCGGCTGGTTCGGCGGTTACGGCCTGGCCGGGACCGGAGGGTTCTTCGAGTCGCTCGGCTTTCGCCCGGGCAGGCTGTTCGCGGCCCTGGCGGCGGTGACCGAGATCGGCGGCGGCCTCCTGATCGCGACCGGCTTTCTGGGTCCGGTGGGTCCGGCGCTGGCACTCTCGGTGATGATCGTCGCCGCGGTGTCGGTGCACTTGCAGAACGGCGTGTTCGCGTCCGCCAACGGGATCGAAGTGCCCCTGCTGTACGGGGTCGGCGCGGTCGCACTGGCACTGACTGGGCCCGGCCTGTTCTCAGTGGACGCGCTGCTTGGCCTGGATTGGCTGGGAACGCCCGCGCTCACGCTGGCGGCGCTCAGCCTCGGCATCCTGGGCGGGGTCGGCAACCTGGTGCTGCGCCGGGTGCCTCCGACCGCGCCGGCGGCGTGAGGGGGAAGAAGGTGAAAGGTGAAAGGTGAAGGGTGAAAGGTGAAAGGGGGCGGTGTAGACTGCAGACGTGCCTGATTCCCTTCCTTCCCGTGAGCCGCTCTACCTCGATGATCTCGAGGTAGGGCGGCGCTTTGTTACGGGGACCCGCGCCGTGACGGCGGCGGAGGCGCATGCGTTCGCGGCGCAGTACGACCCCCAGCCGTTTCACCTCGATCTTGCCGCGGCGCGGGCCAGCGTGTTCGAGGGCATCATCCTGAGCGGCTGGCACACCGCCGCCATCACCATGCGGCTGTTCGTGGAGCAGGGTCCGCCGTTCGCCGGGGGGCTGATCGGACTCGGCGGCGAGATCTCCTGGCCCCGCCCGACCAGGCCGAACGACGTACTCCGACTCACGTCCGAGATCCTCGAGGTCCGACCCTCCCGCTCACGGCCCGACCGGGGCATCGTGACGATCCGCAACGAGACTCGTAATCAGGAAGGCGACGTCGTGCAGTTGTTTGTCGGGAAGATCCTCGTGCCGAAACGACCCGGGAGCGCCGCGCCGCCGAGGTGATCCTGGGCGGATGCCAGTTTCCCGAACTCCAATAACGCACTCCGGCAGCCGCTGAACGCTATTGGCGGGTGTTGCGCATCCGTCATGCGGACGTTATCCAAGGCGTAGCGATCGTCACGACCGCACGAAGCCCGGGTCCCGTTCCCCGCGGCGCCAGTCTATTTGGCCCACGGCCAGGAAGATCCGATGTCCACATCGCCCCCGAACCCCAATCCTGCCGAGCACCCTGCCCGCATCGGACCGTACCGGATCCGGCGGGTACTGGGGCAGGGCGGAATGGGAGTGGTCTACGAGGCGGAACAGACCGAGCCGCTGACCCGTCTCGTCGCGCTCAAGATCGTCAAGCTGGGGATGGACACCAAGGAGGTGGTGGCCCGGTTCGCGACTGAGCGTCAGGCGCTCGCCGTGATGGATCATCCCAGCATCGCCAAGGCGTTCGACGCCGGTGCGACCGAGGCCGGACGGCCCTACTTCGTGATGGAGCTGGTCCGCGGCGTTCCGCTCACCGAGTACTGCGACACCCACAAGCTCACCACTCGCGAGCGGCTCGCGCTGTTCATCGAGATCTGCCAGGGGGTGCAACACGCCCACCAGAAGGGTGTCATTCATCGCGACCTCAAGCCGTCAAACCTGCTGGTGACCCTGCAGGACGACCGGCCGGTGCCCAAGATCATCGATTTCGGGATCGCCAAGGCGATGGATCACCGGCTGAGCGACGGCACTTTCGCCACCGAGCTTGGCCAACTGGTCGGCACGCCGGCATACATGAGTCCCGGAACAGGCCGAGATGTCGGGCCTCGACATCGACACCCGTTCCGACATCTACAGCCTCGGCATCGTGCTGTACGAGCTGGTCGCCGGAATCCTGCCATTCGATCCCGCCTCGCTGGAGCGGGGCGACTTCGTCGCCCAGCACGTGCTCCGGGAGAAGGACGCCCCGACGCCGAGTGCGCGGTTCGCCGCCCTCGGCGAGGCCCAGGGCGGTGTGGCGCAGCATCGGCATACGACGCCGGTGGGCCTGCGCAAGGAGCTCAAGGGCGATCTCGACTGGATCGTCCTCAAGGCGATCGAGAAGGACCGCACCAGACGGTACGAGACGGCCAACGGACTGGCCCTGGACCTGGAGCGGCTGCTGGACAATCAGCCGGTGAGTGCCCGGCCGCCCTCCGCCGCCTATACCATCAACCGGTTTGTCCGCCGGCACCGGCTCGGGGTCGCGATCGGCGCCGCGGCCGCGGTGGCCGTGCTGGGTGTGGCCATCGCCATGACCGTGCTGGCGGGCCGGATCTCCCGGGAACGGAACCGGGCCGAACTCGAGGCGGCGAAGGCCAAGTCGATCAACGGCTTCATGCTCAACATGCTGAGCTCCGCCGACCCCTGGCAGGGCGGCTCGCGGCAAGTCACGGTCGAGGCCGCACTCGCAGCGGCGGTGACGACGCTGGACGGGGCGTTCAAGCGGCAGCCGCTGGTCGACGCCGCGGTCCGGCAGACGATCGGCACGGTGTACGCCGGGCTGGGGCGCAACGCGGAAGCGGAGCCGCTGCTGGTCGAAGCCCTGCGCCGCCGCCGGGAGCTGCTGGGAGAGAACAGCGCGGAGGTGGCCGAGGCGCTCTCTGAACTCGGCACGTTGCGCCGCCTGCAGGGCCAGTACGACAGCGCCGCGGCGCTGTTCAGCGAAGCGCTGGCGATCCGCCGGCGGGTCAGTCGCGAGGAAGACCTTCCGGTGGCGCAGTCGCTGCTGGATCTGGCGCTGGCGACGTCGCACCTGGGGAATACGGCCCGGGCAGACACCCTCAGCCGCCAGGCGCTGGCCATCAGGCAACGACTCCTCGGGCCGGAGGATCCGGAGGTGGCCAACGCGATGCGCAGCGTCGCCGGCTTCAACATGATCCTCGGCAAGCACGTGGAGGCGGAAGCCCTTTCGCGTCCCGCGGTGGCGATCATGCGCAAGACGATCGGCCCGCGCCACCCCGATCTGGTGGACGCGATCAACGACCTGGCGCTCGAACGGATGTACCAGGGCGACTTCGTCGAGGCCGAACAGCTGATGCGAGAAGCGGTCGCCATGGACACGGTGCTGTTCGGGCCGATGCACCCGACGCTGGCGGAGAACCTGGAGAACCTGGGGAACGTGTTCTACAGCACCGGGCGGTATGATGATTCGATCGACATGTTGCGGCAGGCGCTCAACATCCGCCGGACCATGCTGGGCGATGATCACGAGGCGGTGGGCCGCTCGACCGGCAATATGGCGGTCGTCACCCGCGCAAAGCGCGACTACCTCACGGCCCAGCCGTTATTCGAGGATGCCCTGGCCCGGCTCACCCGGGCGCTCGGCCCGGCTCATCCCGATGTCATCCGCACCCAGGTGGCGATGGGCAGAAACCTCACCTCGCTCGGCCGGCATGCCCGGGCGGAGTCGGTCCTGCGGGACGCGGTACAGCGGACCGGCGGGCCAGAGCAGCGTCCCGAGCTGTACGAGAACGCCACCGCCTGGCTCGCCATGGCGGTATCGGCCGCGGGCCGGCATGCCGAGGCGGAACCGATGCTGCTGCTGGCCTATCGCATGCGCGACAGCCTCTACGGCACCACGAGTGCCGACACCCGCCTGGCCGCCGCCCGGTTGGACACCCTGTACCAGAAGCTGGGTCGTCCCGACCAGGCGGCCGTCTACCGGGAGAAGGCCAAGGCCCCGTAGTCGGTGTTGGATGCTGCTCGAGGAGCCGAAGGCCGAGCCGAAACATCGCGGGCGAGGGAAACGTCGAGGGGAGATCACCGATGCCGCCTGCCGGGGCTTTGAAGGTCACCACGCCGTCCGACCGCGAGCTCGCCTTGACGCGGGTGTTCGACGCGCCACGCCAGCTGGTCTTCGAGGCCTATACCAGGCAGGAACTGCTCACGCGGTGGCTGGGGGTACGCGGCGGCTGGGTGTTCGCGGTCTGCGAGATCGATCTGCGGGTCGGCGGGGCCTATCGCTACGTCTGGCGCAAGCCGGATGGCAGCGAACTGGGGATGCGCGGCGTCTACCGGGAGGTCGTGGTGCCCGAGCGCATCGTGACCACCGAGGTGTTCGATCAGGCGTGGTACCCGGGTGAGGCGGTGGGAACGGTGGAGCTGGTCGAGGCCGGCGGCCGGACCACCCTCACGATGACGATCCGCTACGACTCGAAGGAAACCCGCGACGCGGTGCTCAAGTCCGGAATGACCGGGGGCGTTGGCGTGGCGTTCGACAAGCTGGGCGAGCTGTTGCCGACCCTCGCCCCGAGGGCGACTTGACCGTCGGCCAGGGCCGGCGAATGACCGCGTCCGGTGGACCCATGACCAGGGCCGAAGTCATGGGATGGCTCGAACGCCAGGGCACCCAGCGCGCGGTGGCGGGAATGGCGCGGTACGGCATCGAGGCAAAGCATGCCTTTGGCGTGCCGATGGGTAAGCTGCTCCTGCTGAAGAAGCGACTGGGCACGGACCACGCGCTGGCGATGGCGTTGTGGGAGAGCGGATGGTACGAGGCGCGGCTCCTGGCGGCGCTGGTGGGCGACCCGGCGCGGGTGACCGCCAGACAGATGAATGCCTGGGCCGCGAGCTTCGAGAACTGGGCCGACTGTGATACTGTCTGTTTCAAGCTCTGGGACCGCAGTCCCTTCGCGTGGCAGAAGGCCCGCGAGTGGGCCGTTTCCCCGCGCGAGCTGGTCAAACGCGGCGGATTCGTCCTGATGGCGTGCCTGGCGCTCCACGACAAGGTCACTCCCGATGAGCGCTTCCTGGCCTTCCTGCCGCTGATCGAGAAGGGCGCGGGTGACGAGCGCAACCTGGTGAAGAAGGGTGTCAGCTGGGCCCTCCGTTCGATCGGGCGGCGCAGCCTCACGCTCAACGCTGCCGCACTGGAAGTGGCTCGGCGCCTGGCGCTGTCCGAGGCCGCCGCACCCCGCTGGGTGGGCAAGGACGCGTTCCGTGAGCTGGCGAGTGCGAAGGTGCGCGCCCAGCTGGCCCGCCGAGCAACCAAGGCCGCCCCAGGGCGCCGGCGTACTTGACGTCGATGAGCCACACGCTTCTTCTTGGCCAATACCACCTTTCACCTCACCTTTCACCCTTCACCCTTCACCCTTCACCCTTCACCTTTCACCTTTCACCGCTCACCGCTCACCGCTCACCACTCACCACTCACCACTCACCACTCACCACTTACTCTGACGATTAGGAGCAGCCCATGTCTGGTGTTCGGCTGCTGGTCGGTACTCGAAAGGGCGCGTTCGTCCTGACCTCGGATGGGAAGCGCGCTCGCTGGGAGGTCAATGGGCCGCACTTCGCGGGCTGGGAGATCTACCACGCCAAGGGATCGCCCGCGGACCCGAACCGGCTGTATGCCTCACAATCGAGCGGCTGGTTTGGACAGGTGATCCAGCGGTCGAACGACGGGGGGAAGAGCTGGGAGACGGTCGGCAACACCTTTGCCTACGACGGGGTCCCCGGCACCCACCAGTGGTACGACGGCACGCAGCACCCCTGGGAATTCAAGCGGGTCTGGCACCTCGAGCCGTCGCCCAGCGATCCCGACACCGTGTACGCCGGGGTGGAGGATGCCGCCCTGTTCCGGACCACCGATGGCGGGCAGAACTGGCAGGAACTTCCCGGGCTCCGGGGCCACGGGTCGGGACCGAAGTGGCAGCCGGGCGCCGGCGGGATGTGTCTGCACACCGTCCTGCTCGATCCCAGCGATTCCAAGCGGATGTTTATCGCCATTTCGGCGGCGGGGGCTTTTCGCACCGACGACGGCGGCACGACCTGGCGGCCGATCAACCGCGGTCTCACCTCCCAGGGGATCCCCGATCCTGATGCGGAGGTCGGCCACTGTGTGCACCGGATCGCGATGCACCGGTCCCGGCCGTCGGTGCTGTTCATGCAGAAACACTGGGACGTCATGCGGAGTGACGACGGCGGCGGATCCTGGCGCGAGGTGAGTGGCAACCTGCCGACCGATTTCGGGTTCCCCATCGTGGTGCACGCCCATGAGCCGGAGACGATCTACGTCGTCCCGATCAAGAGCGACTCGGAGCACTTTCCCCCGGACGCGAAGCTCCGGGTGTATCGTAGCCGGAGCGGCGGGAACGAGTGGGAGGCGCTCACCAAGGGGCTCCCTCAGCGCGACTGCTACGTCAACGTGCTGCGCGGGGCGATGACCGTGGATACACTCGAGCCGTGCGGAGTCTACTTCGGCACCACCGGCGGCCAGGTGTACGCCTCGGCCGACGCCGGTGACAGCTGGACGCCCATCGTGCGCGACCTGCCCTCGGTGCTGTCGGTCGAGGTCCAGACGCTCTCATGATCCGGGTGGTGTTGCCGGAACACCTGCTCCGGCTGGCGCAGGTCTCGGGCGAGGTCCGGCTCGCGGTCGAGGGCCCGGTGTCGCAGGGCACGGTCCTCACCGCGCTCGAGGCCAGCTACCCGATGCTTCGCGGGACGATACGCGACCAGGCGACAGGTCAGCGCCGCCCGTTCGTCCGGTTCTTCGCCTGCGGGGAGGATCTCTCCCACGAGCGCGCTGACGCGCCGCTCCCCGAGCCGGTGGCGAACGGAGTCGAACCGCTCCTGGTCGTGGGGGCGATGGCCGGCGGCTGACTGCACCGCAAACGCGCCATTACCGCAAACGCGTCATCACCGCGAAGGCGCCAAGAGCGCGAAGGGATGCTTCGCGCCTCCGCGGTAGATAACCGTTGTTTTGAACAACACGATTTCGTCACGACCGAATCTACGCGCCCCTCCTGCGAGCGTGGCAGGCCTGCCGTATAGATCATCCGTTTTGTGGTACGATGCTCGCCTCACCGCGAAGGCGCCAAGAGCGCCAAGGGATTCCTTCGCGCCCTTCGCGTCTTTGCGGTCGAGCGCCGCGGCGTTGTGGTAACGAGATTCTTCTCACTGCGATGACATTGAAGGGACGAAGTTAGCGCCTCTACGCGGCATCCCCCCTGGCACCTCGCGGTGAAAGTCGACCGATGCAAGCCAAAGCGGAACTGGAGCGGATCGCGACAGCACTGGTCGATGCGGTCTTCCAGGTACACGTTGCGCTCGGACCGGGGCTCATGGAATCGGCGTACGAGGCCTGCCTGGTGCACGAACTGCGTAAACGCCGGCTGGCGGTCAGGCGCGGGGTGACGTTGCCCGTGCGGTACGACGATCTGGAGATTGACGTGGGCTACCGGGTTGACCTCCTGCTCGAGGACGCGGTGATCGTGGAAAACAAGGCGGTCCAGGTCATTGCGCCGATCCACGAGGCTCAACTGCTGACGTACCTCAAGCTGTCGGGTCTGAAGCTGGGCTTTCTGGTGAACTGGAACGTACCGCTGATCAAGGACGGAATCAGACGCATGGTGAACCGCCTGTAACCGTCGGCGGTGCCTTATGACTCGCAGTTCACATCAAAGGGATCCTGGAAACGCAAAGAACGCGCCCGGCCGCCGTGACTCCTTCGCGTGCTTCGCGCCTTCGCGGTACAATGTGCCTACCACCGCCAAGACGCGAAGGCGCGAACGCGGAGCAGCACCTCGATTGTCCTTCGCGTTCCTTGCGCCTTCGCGGTGAACCGTCCTTTGCGCCTTGGCGGTGCAATGGGGCTCAGCCCTGCGCCCGGATCGCGGCCGAAATCCCGGCCAGCCCGTCGCGCAGTTGCTGCTCGGTGGGCCACGCGAAACCGATCCGCATGTAGTTCCTGGGCATCTCGAACCAGTGCCCCGGACCGACATAGGTGCCGTGGTTCTCCAGCAGAGACGTATAGAAGCGATCCAGGTCGAAGCGCTTCCCAACCGTCATGCGGGGGAAGCAGACGACCCCGCCGCTCGGTTCAACCCATTCCACGTGCTTCTCGGTCGCGATCCAGTCGCGGACGATCCGGCGGCGCTCGAGGTTGTTCGGGCGGCTCCGGGCCAGCCAGACATTCCTTTGCTCCAGCACCGCCACGCCGAGGGTCTCGTCCACGGCGCTGCCGCAGATACCGATCTGCTCCTTGGCCGCGAGAAACGTCTCCAGCAGCCGCTGGTGCCGGGTGATCAGCCAGCCCAGCCGCAGGCCGGGCGTCCCGAACGCCTTCGACAAGGACGAAACCGCGATGACCCGCTCGCTGATGCTGGCCGCGGTAGGGTAGGGGGTACCGTAGGTGAGGTCGCGGTAGGTCTCGTCGACCAGCAGCATGCAGTCGTGCCGTTCGGCGATGCGAGCGAGCCGCTCCAGTTCCTCCCAGGAGAGCATCGTCCCGGTGGGGTTGTGCGGGCAGGTGACGCTGATGAGCCGGGTGTGCGGGGTAACCGCGGCCTCGATGGCACCCACGTCGGTGCGGAACCCGTTGTCGAAGGACAGGTCGACGCAGGTCATCGCGCAGCCGATGGCGCGCGGGGTCTCGAGATTGGTGGCGTAGTTCGGGCGGACGACGACCAGGTGCGAGTCCCGGTCCAGCAGGGTGGTGGCGATAATGAACAGCGCGCCCGCCGCTCCGGTGGTCACCAGGACGTGCTCCGGACCGATCCGGTCGCTGTCACCCTGAGCGGCGATCAGCTGGCGCAGCCTCCGGTCACCCCGGTGCTCGCCGTACAAGCAGCGTCACGGCCGACAGATCGACCGGCAGCTCCCCGACCGTCCGATCGGAGATCGAACTCTCGGAGAGATTGTTGCGGATGCGGTCGTAGCCCATTTCCTCGGGCGATTCCACCTCGAGGACCATTCGCTGGTATTTCATCGCCTGATCTCACCGGGTTTGAGGCGCCCGCTGAAATTACCCGGTTCCCGGCCCGACCGGATGGGCCGTTCCCATCCTCGGCGCGGGGTCCGACCGGATCATTTCGGAAGCGCGGCGAGCAACAGGCTGGAGATGGTTGCGGACCCCGGGGCGGGTTGGGGCCGAGTGGTCAGGTAGGTCGGTGGCGGGGGAGCCGGCGGAACGACCGGCGCCGGCGCGGCCAGCATCTCCCGGCGAATGCGGGACGCAATCCACAGCACCCGAGCCGGATAGCGCAGGCAGCGGCGGGTGGTGAGCGCACCGACACAGCCGTTGTACCGCCGGAGGGCGAACCGCACCGTCCGGGTACGCCGGAGATACATGTGCAGCACCCGGGTGCCGTGACAGATGTTGGCCTCGACCTCCCGCAGCTCGGCCGACGGGCAGCCCAGGGCCCCGCCGTGCACCGGCATCACCTGCATCAGGCCCACGGCGCCCGCCGCGCTGACGGCGGTGGTGTCCAACGGGGCGTTCTCCACCACCAGCACCGCCGCGACCAGGCTGGGGCTCAGCCGTAGCCGCCGCGATTCGCTGAGCACGGCCGCGGCTGCGCGGTCGGCGATGAGTGCGTTGCCGCTCCGACGGAGCAGTGCCCGGGCCAGCGGAGCGTGGGAGTGCCGGCGGAGCAGCGCCGCCTCCAGGCGGGCGCTGTCAACCCGCGCCGGTCGCGCCGCCGGCTTTCGCGGTTGGCCCAGCGTCGGAGGTCCCCCTGTCGGCTTCGGCGCGGTGTTGCCCGCGGACGGTGTCGGTCCCGATGGCCCGTGTCGGGCGCAGGCCGTGAAGCCCAGGTGCAGCAGCATCGCCAGCGCCACGCAGCGGACTCGCATGCGATCCCTTCGCTCGAGGTCGGGCCAACAGTCGGGAACGCAGGCGGCAACGGCAAGTGTTCGAAACAGCGGTGTCGCGAACCATGACGGTGCCCTGTTTCCGTCCACGATGTGATGGACGACCGGAGAGGATGTTCCTCGCGGGAATTGGGTGAGGGCATCCGCGCTAGCCGATGGTCAGCGCCGCGCTGAACTCTGCCGCACGTCAGGGCAGACCGTACGGAGCGGAGGCACCGGGGGCCGCCGCGTGACGGGCCAGGATCCCCTGCGGGGTCGGCAAGGTGAACGGGGGTTCCCCGCCAGCATTTGGGGGGCACGCAGCCGAGGCTGTAGATGTCGCTCCACACTCCATGAGAATCTCCGTCGCCCACGGCGTCACTCCCATGAGGGCCGATCACGGCCTGCCACGGATAAGCCGAAGGGGAGGCGCAGCGCATGTCATGCTCATTCAATCGGGTCTGGTGGCCCGCGCTGGCTCTGGCCGGTGTCGCCACGGCGGTCGGGTGTAAGGCGAGTGATTTCTATGGTCTTGGTGCGGAGGAATGCTCGGTCGACG
The DNA here is from genome assembly GCA_963709905.1 of uncultured Gemmatimonadales bacterium. Lineage (GTDB taxonomy): Bacteria > Gemmatimonadota > Gemmatimonadetes > Gemmatimonadales > GWC2-71-9 > JADJOM01. The sequence continues at coordinate 210,280 of CAVPYI010000001.1, read as the reverse complement.
GCGACGCCAGTGCCGGCGTTCAGGGGTCGTTGACCAAGGCGGCGGGCGACGGCCAGACGGCGGCCACCGGGACTGTCGTCGCAGTTCGAATAAAATTGGCCGCGCTGGACGGGTCCAGCCTCTGCGAAAAGGCAATCACCTGGGCCGCCGCCAACGGTTCGGTGCAGGGGCAGGCTACGACCAACAGCGAGGGCGAAGCGACCGCAGACTGGACGCTTGGGGCCCCGGGGCCTCAGAGCCTCACGGCCACGATCACAAACTCGATCCCGGTCCTGTCGGTGACCTTCACCGCCACGGCAACCGGCGAGGCTCATCCCATCGCTCAGATCAGCGCGTACAACGGTACCTCGATGCCCGGGGTAACGGTGTCCATGGTGACGCCGTTCAATGGCACCGTGAGCTTTGGTCCCCTGGGCCAGAACACGCAGAGTAGTCAGAGCCTGCAGGTCGAGGCCGGCGTGGACTTCGTGATCGAAGCCACGGTGGGCACGTTGAGCGGCTCGACGACCTGCACTACGACAGCCGCGATCGTGCCGGATCCCTCGGATCCCCTCAACACCGGGAGCGCGCTGGTGGCGGTTTTCATTGGGGAATCCGCTGAGGTGACGTTGACCTGCAACGGGGCTTGGCAATAGTAACGTGGCGTCGCTGTCCATTGAGGGGCCGGGAACCAGCGCGGTCAACACCGGCAGGTCCGATCTGAGACTTCTGAGCCGGAGCGCCGTTGCCTGGTCGGCCACCAGTCTAGCGCAGCGGCGGCCCCCACATCTGATGCGTGATGCGCCAGACGCCGTCGGCTCCGCGGCGAAGGAGGGTCAGATTCACGTTGCGGACGGTGCTCGACTGATGGAGTGTGTCCTTGTCGTAGGTCCAGGCAACCGTGGAGAGGCCACGAGTGTACGCGAACGGAGGACGACCGGCGATTTCCTCGATGACCCAGTCGAACCCCGTGATGGTGGTTCGCGATCCGTCTTGCGGCCACCAGTACAACCGGATGGCGGCCTGGCCGGGCGTAGATCATGTCTCCGGGGGCCATGTGGAGCCGTCTCACGCGGAAACGGGCGGGGCTGTTCGGAAGAAATCTACGGACGTCCGGGTGTACCGGTTTCCTGGGCCCGGCCAGCGCGCGCGGGGGTGCTACTTATCTATCGACGAACCTCATCAGCTTCTCCCCGTATCTGGAGCCTGACACCGCCTCCGGCCCCAGGGCCGCGTCCAGATCGACGAGGTCGGTGGGAGTCAAGGTCAGGGCCGCGGCCGCGACGTTCTCCTCGAGGTACCGGCGCCGCTTGGTGCCGGGGATCGGTACCACATCGCTCCCCTTGGCCATCAGCCATGCGAGGGCCACCTGTCCGGCGGTGGCATCCCGCCGCGCGGCCACCTGCCGCACGGTGACAGCCGCTCGGGTGTTGCGGTCGAAATTCTCGCCCTGAAATCGGGGATCGTTGTGGCGGAAATCGTCCGGCGGGTATTCCTCCGCGCGGCGGGTTGTGCCGGTCAGGAAGCCGCGGCCGAGCGGACTGAAGGGCACGAGGCCGATGCCCAACTCCCGAAGTGTCGGGATGATCTCGGCCTCGAGGTTGCGCTCCCAGAGTGAGTATTCGCTCTGGAGCGCGGATACCGGGCAAACGGAATGCGCCCTGCGAATGGTGTGCGCGCCGGCTTCGGACAGGCCGAAAAAGCGGGCCTTACCCTCCCTGATCAGATCCGCTACCGTGCCCGCCACGTCCTCGATGGGCACCGCCGGATCCACGCGGTGCTGGTACAGGAGATCGACGCAATCGGTGCCGAGCCGGCGAAGCGATCCTTCGACCGCACGCCGGATGTCCGCTGGCCGACTGGTGACGCCCACACTCCGACCGTTCTCGATGAGCCACCCGAACTTGGTCGCGATCACCACCTGGTTCCACCGGCCCTTGAGCACGCGCCCCAACAGCTCCTCGTTGGTGTACGGTCCGTAGACCTCCGCGGTATCGAGGAAGGTGCACCCCAGCTCCAGGGCTCGATGCAGCGTGGCAATGGATTCGGTCTCATCGGCCGGGCCGTAATTCTGGCTCATGCCCATGCAGCCGAGGCCGAGGGCGGAGACGGTGAGGCCCTGGCGGCCCAGAGTGCGAGTAGGGAGCATGGGGCAGGGTGGGCTGGGGCTAGGGGCAGGGGGCTAATCAGCCATCAGCTATCAGCTGTCGGCTGTCGGCTAGTCGGCTGTCGGCTGTCGAGCGTGAAGCTGAAGTACGGGTTGGTACAATGCCGCAATCATCAGCCCACGGCAACATACTGATAACTGATAGCTGTTAACGGATAACGGATAACGGATAACGGATAACGGATAACTGATAGCTGACGGCCGAACCTGATCCTGACCCGGTGCGCGCCTTTAGTGCCCGCCGAACGCTGCGGGCTCCGGGCTGTAGGCCGTCGTGCTGTCCGCCGTTAGATCGCCAAGCCGCCCGGCCGGCATGTGCGCCTCCCACCACTGGCGCGCCTGACTGGCGGTCCAGGGCTCGCCAATGTCGCAAGCCCCCAGCCGAGTGGACAGCTCTTCGGCTGAATCGGGGCGGTTCGCCGGGTCCTTCTCCAGGCAGCTGAGGATTACGGCCTCCAGTGGCGCCGGTATCGACTGGCTCGACCGCCGTGAAGGGGGTACTGGCGCGGTCTGCAGATGGTGAATGAGCATGCGCATGGCCGAATCGGCCTCGAACACCAGTTGGCCGGTCACCAGCCAGTACCCAACGCAACCCAGGGCATAGAGATCGGCCCGGCGGTCCACGGCTGCGCCGGACACCGTCTCGGGGGCGATATAGGCCGGTGTCCCGGTGGTGGTGTTCGGCGCGGTGAGCATGGTCTCCTGCTGGCCAAGGTGGGGATCCCGTTTGACCAGCCCGAAATCGAGGACTTTCACGAAATCATACTCGAGCCCCCGCCGGCAGAGGTACAGGTTTGCCGGCTTGATGTCGCGATGCACCAGCCCGTTGGCGTGAGCTTCGGCCAGCGACGCGCAGGCCTGCCGCAGCAGGAACACCGAGCGCGCCGGCGACTGCGGCCCGAACCGGCGGACCAGCGATTCGAGATCGGTGCCCTGCAGAAACTCCATCACGAAGTAGAACGTCCGTTCGGGCGTGATTCCAAAATCGTAGAGCTGGATCGTGTGAGGGCACTGGAGGCTCGCGGCCGCTTCTGCCTCCCGCCGGAAGCGTCGGAGGGTGAGTTGCTCGTCGGCACCATGGAAACCCAGCATCTCCGGCCGGATCAGCTTGATCGCCGCCGGTCGAGCCAGCATGCTGTGCTCGGCAAGCCAGACTTCGCCCATCCCACCCCGACCGATCAGCTCACGCAGCTGATAGCTGCCCAGCTCGCGCGCCCGCCGAACCTGGCGGCCCAGTCGCATGACGATGTGAGACGGGATGACGGCCATGGCGGCGCAGACGTAGTTGGGCAGGTAGGCCCAGACGAGCAGCGAAGTCGGTGGAAGCTCGACTCCCCTCGCCCGGGCGATAAGCAGTCCGACGGGATCCATCGACGCCGCCAGCAACCCCGCGACGAACGTCTTGCGCGGCGTGCTCGGCGCGATCATCGGGTGGATGAGGATCAGGACGCAGATCCAGGAGAGCCGGCCGGCCAGGACCTGCGGGGTCCACTGGTTGATGAGCCCGATGCCGAAAGCGAGAACAACTTCGTACGCCAGGCCGAGGTCGAGCAGCCGGCGCGGATCGAATCCCGGTCGCCGGGACAATGCGTACAGCCCGAGAGACAGGGCCACACCCGCGACTCCGACGACGTTCCCGGCCATACCCCAGGGGACGACCTGTTCGGATGGGAGGTCGAGCCGCGGGCCGACGAAATTGTTGAAGACGAGTCCGAGACTCCAGAGCGCCGACCAGACCAAGGTCGCGATCTGGAGCCTGCGAGATGAGGCTTCGAGCAGATCGGAAGGAAGGTCCTGGAGCGTTAACGCGGCTGAAGGACCAGTCTCGCCGGGCTCCGGGGAGAGCTCGGGGCGCAACATCCGGTCATCAGCCATGGGCCAGTCTGTGACGGACGCTCTCAAGCTATAGCAGGGATGGCCGGCCGCCAGCCCCGGTCACGGGAACCGGATGAGCCGGTCAGGGGTTGTGGCTGCGGGGTGGAGGTGCGGGCGCCGAGGTGCACCCCCGCGACTTGCGCCGAGGTTGCCGTTCCTCCTTACTGTGGTAGCCTTAGAGCGATCCGCCACTGCAAGGCACGCCCATGGTCTCCCGCCTCCTTCAGCGCAGAGCGTCCACACCGGTTCAGGCCGCCACCACGCGGTCGACACCCAGTCTGCCAGGCGACCTGCTCGTGCAGACCTGCCGGCGAATATGGGCGGTGGGGCTGACGGTGAGTGGCCTATGGACCTTCGGCATCCTGATGAACGTGCTGGTGGCTCCGTTGGCGGGCCAAGTCCCCATGATGAACATGGGGTGGCCAATGCCCGGGCTGCCGCTGATGCTCTTAGGCCTGGCCGCATCGCTTCTTCTGGCCTATCTCGCCGGGCGCTTCAGCTCGAAACCCGACCTGCTGCTGGACATCGGTTCGGCTTTCCTCGTGTTAACCTGTCTCCTGGTGGGTTTGCACGAGTATTGGCACCCGTTGCTCGAGATTCCGCGGCTGTCCTTTATCGCGCTGGTCATCGTGGTTTACGCCTCGATCGTTCCCAACCGGCCGGGCACGACCCTCGGTACCGGGCTGATTGCCGCCAGCATGGGACCGCTCGCACTGCTGGTCAGCGGGATGCGCGGCCTGGACATCCAGGCGAGCGTGTTCTTCTACATCGCGAGCTTCGCCCCCAACTATCTGGCCGCTGTGCTGGCCGTCATCCCCGCCAGGATCATTCACGGCCTGGGCCGACAGGTGAAACGGGCCCGGGAGCTGGGGAGCTACCGGCTGGACGAGGAGTTGGGCAAGGGCGGCATGGGCGAGGTCTACCGGGCATCGCACCAGATGCTGGCACGGCCGGCGGCGGTGAAGCTGATCCGCCCCGAGGTCCTGGGCGGCAGCACCCCCGGCACGGCCCGGGTGATCCTCGAGCGGTTCCGCCGCGAGGCCGAGGCCGCCGCCCTGCTGCGCTCGCCGCACACCATCAGCCTGTACGATTTCGGGGCGGCGCACGACGGCACGTTCTTCTTCGTGATGGAGCTGCTTGAAGGGATCGACCTCGAATCGCTGGTCGAGCGTTTCGGCCCGCTGCCGCCCGAGCGGGCGGTGCACCTGCTCAAGCAGGCCTGCCATTCCCTCGAGGAGGCCCACGCCCGCGGGCTCATCCACCGCGACATCAAGCCCTCCAACATCTTCTCCTGTCGGATGGGCCTCGAGGTGGACTTCGTCAAGGTGCTCGATTTCGGTCTGGTGAAGGACACCGCCGACGGCCAGGACAGCCTCCGCCTCACCGCGCCCGACGCAGCGGCTGGCACCCCCGCCTACATCGCGCCGGAACTGGTGCGCGGCGACGGCGAAGGTGGACTACCGGGTGGACCTCTACGCCCTGGGCTGCGTCGCCCACTGGCTGGTGACGGGCCGGCTGGTGTTCGACGCCCCCAACGCGCTTCAGCTGATGTTCCAGCACGCCCACGCCGAACCAGCCCCGCCCTCCAGGAAGACCGAGCTGCCCATCCCGGCCGGTTACGACGAGGTGGTCCTCGCCTGTCTCGCCAAGCGGCCGGAGGATCGGCCCAGGAGCGCGGCCGAGGTGGCGCGGCGGCTCTCCGCCAGCCTGAACGGCGCGGAGTGGACCAGCGAGCGGGCGGAGCGCTGGTGGGAGCGTCACCGCCCGGAGCTGGCCCGTCCGACCCCCACGACCTGCGACATTACCCTGACCAAGGAATTCGACGCCGAGGCGGACGCCGCCGAAGCCGCGGCCGAGAGCATCCCGGCATGAGCCGCGGCCTGGCGCTGCTGCTTTGTCTCGGCGTCACGGCCCCGCTGTCAGGTCAGCGCCCCACCGGCTCGACGCTCGGCGGACTGTCCGGGGCGCTCCAGGAGGTGGCGGCCAGGATCGGTCCCTCTGTGGTGCAGATCCGGGTCACCGTCTACCGCCCCGACGAAGAGGGTGCCGGCCTGCCGGCGACCCGGCGAAGCTCGGGGTCGGGCGTCATCCTGAGCGCCGACGGCTACATCGTCACCAACGCCCACGTGGTCCAGGGTGGCCGCCGATTCATCGTGGTCGTGCCGCGTCCGGCCGCGACCGGCGCACCCGGCCGCTCGGCGGTTCGCTCGGCGTCGCTCGAGGTTTCGGCCCGGCTGGTGGGGAGCGACCGTGAGACCGATCTCGCCGTGCTCAAGGTGGACCTGGCCGATCTCGTGCCCGCGTCGTTCGGGGACTCGGATTCCCTGGCCCCCGGGCAGGTGGTGCTCGCCTTCGGCAGCCCGCTGGGGCTGGCCAACAGTGTTTCGATGGGCGTCGTGAGCGCGGTCGGCAGGCAGCTGCGCCACGAGGACCAAATGGTCTACATCCAGACCGACACCCCGATCAACCCCGGCAACAGCGGTGGTCCATTGGTGGACGCTCAGGGCCGGGTAGTCGGGATCAACACCCTGATCCTGAGCCAGTCCGGCGGGAGCGAAGGCATCGGGTTCGCGGTCCCGAGCAACATCGTGCGCAGTGTATACGAGCAGATTCGTACTCACCGGCGGGTACGCCGCGGGGAAATCGGGGTGTTCGCGCAATCTATCACCCCACCTCTGGCGGCCAGCCTGCGGCTGGCGCGGGACTGGGGTGTGATTCTGGGCGACGTCTACCCCAACGGGCCGGCGGCCAAGGCGGGACTCCGTCCCGGCGACGTGATCCTGTCCGTGGACGGGAAACCGATGGAGAATGGGCGGCAGTTCGACGTCACGCTGTATCGCCGGAACGCCGGCGAGCAGGTCGTGCTGGAGGTCGGACGCGGACTCCAGCGGCTCACCGCGCGGGTACCGGTGGTGGAGCGACGGGGAGACCCTGCCCAGCTCGGCGACCTGGTCAGCCCGGAACGGAACCTGGTGCCCCGGCTCGGGGTGCTGGGTCTCGATCTGACCGAAGAGCTGGCCCAGTTCCTTCCCGGCCTGCGGGAGATGCGCGGTGTGGTGGTCGCCGCGGTGGCCGATCCGGCCGGTCCCGGTGGCCTGGAACCGGGGGATGTGATCCTGGAGCTGAACGGCTCGGCGATGCGGACGTTGCTCGAGGTCAGGAACGCCCTCGACCGGCTCCCGGTCACCGAGACTGCCGTGCTGCACGTGAACCGGCAGGGCCAGCTTCGCTACGTCACGGTCCCGCCCGAATGACCGCCACGGCTTCGCTCGAGCGGACGGGACCACTCGACCGGGCGCTCCGGCTGGTCACCGACGTGCGCGCGGGTGAGAGCACCACCGCGCTCCTGCTGGCGCTCAACATCCTCCTGCTCCTGTCCGCGTACTACCTGATCAAGCCGGTGCGGGAGGCGCTCATCCTGGCGGGCGGGGGCGCCGAGGTGAAGTCCTACGCCGCCGCGGGTCAGGCACTGCTGCTGCTCATGCTGGTGCCGTTGTACGGCCAACTGGCCGACCGGCTGCCCCGGCGCCGGCTGCTCATGGTCGTCACCGCTTTCTTCGTGATCTGTCTGGTAGCCTTCTACGCGCTGGCCCAGGCCGGCGCGCCGGTCGGCATTCCGTTCTTTCTCTGGGTCGGAATCTTCAACCTGATGATCGTGGCGCAGTTCTGGTCGTTCGCCAACGACGTCTACTCGCGGGAACAGGGAGAGCGGCTGTTCCCGGTCGTGGCCTTCGGCGCTTCGGTCGGGGCGGTGGCCGGGAGCGCCGTGGCCGGCCGGCTCATTCCGCTGGTGGGAGTGCCGCAGCTGCTGCTGATCGCCGCCGTCCTGCTGGTGCTCGCCGCGGCGCTCAGCAACGTGGTGGACGCCCGCGAACGGCGCCGGGCGGAGACCGGGATTCCCGCACGCTTCACCACGGCGGAGATCCCAGCCGCCACCGGCGAATACCAGGTCGAAACCGTGGGCGAGAGCACCCGGGTCACGGTCTCGATCAGCCCGGGCGCGGGAACGCAACGGAGCGGGTTCAGCCTGGTCTTCGGCGACCGCTACCTGCTGGCGATCGCGCTCCTCATTCTGACGCTCAACCTGGTCAACACCACCGGCGAGTACATCCTCGGCAAGGCGGTGGCGCGCGCGGCCGCCGCCCTGGTCGAAGCCGGCCAGTCCGGCGGGCTGTCGGAGAAGGAGTACATCGGCCGGTTCTACTCCGACTTCTTCTTCGTGGTGAACCTGCTGGGAGTCGTGCTCCAGCTGTTCGTCGTCTCCCGGATCCTCAAGTACCTCGGCGTGCGGGTGGCCGTTCTGGTGCTCCCGGTGATCGCGGTGGCGGGCTACGCGCTGCTGGCCTTTCTCCCCGTGCTGGCGGTGGTGCGCTGGGTGAAGACCGCCGAGAACGCCACCGACTACTCGCTGCAGAACACCGTGCGGAACGTGCTGTTCCTGCCGACCACGCGCGAACAGAAGTACAAGGCCAAGCAGGCCATCGACGCGTTCTTCGTCCGCTCGGGCGACGTGCTCTCCGCGCTGCTGGTCTACGTCGGCACCGCGTCGCTGGGCTTCGCGGTAACCGACTTCGCCCGGGTCAATCTCCTGCTGGCGCTGGTCTGGGTGGCGCTGGCGGTCGTGGTGGGTCGGCTCTACATCGCCAAGACCGCGGGCCGGACCGCATGAGCATTCGGCTCCCGTCGGTTGCGCTGGTCACGCTGCTGGGGTCGGTGATCGCGGCCCGGTCGGCGCCGGCCCAGGCTCCGACGCTCAGCCAGGCGCCGGGCCCGCAATACGGTGCCGGCGCCGTGTACCGCTTTCTGTTCGGGCGGGAGTACCGCCGACTCTGGACCGTGCCGATTACCGTTCCGGTGCTCGACCTCGCCACTTTCGAGGGCGGTCTCAGGCCGGTGGGGCGGACCGGTGGCCAGCAGACCCGCACACTCCGGCTTCGCAACCCCGAGGGGCGGGAGTTCTTCTTCCGGTCGATCGACAAGGATCCGACCGGTGCGCTGCCGCCGGAGCTGCGCAACACCGTTGCCGGCGACGTCGTCCGCGATCAGACCAGTTCCGCGCTCCCCACGGGGCCGCTGGTGGCCGGGCCGCTCCTGGCCGCCGCGGGCGTGCTGCACGACGATACCCGGCTGGTCATCCTGCCTGACGATTCGCTGCTGGGCGAATTCCGTCCGGTGTTCGCCGGGGTGATTGGAACACTGGAGCAGGCGGTCGGCGGGTCCGCCGGCGCTCATTGGGGCGGGGCGTTCGAGATCGTCGGCAGCGACAGCCTCGAGGCCCGGGTGATGGCCGGCCCGGACGATCGGGTGGATGCCCGTGCGTTCCTCACCGCCCGGCTGATGGACCTCCTCATGGGGGACTGGGACCGGCACCGCGACCAGTGGCGGTGGGCCCGGTTCACCGCTGAGCCCCCGCGGATGTGGCGTCCGGTTCCGCTGGATCGCGACCAGGTTTTCGCGAAATTCGACGGCTTCCTGCTATGGGTTGCCCGGCAGGCGTCGCCACAGTTGACGAATTTCGGCCCCGACTTTCCCGGCGCCATCGGCGCCGCCTGGAACGGGCGCGACCTGGATCGCCGGTACCTGGTAGCTCTGGAGGCTTCGGTATGGGACTCGGTGGCCAGGGCACTCCGCACCGCCTTGACCGACGACGTGATCGCCTCGGCCGTGGCGCGGCTCCCGGCGCCGCACGACAGCATGGTCGGCCCGTGGCTGGGCGCCGCACTCCGCGCGCGCCGGGATCAGCTCCCGGTCATGGCCGGGCGGTACTACCAGCTGCTGGCCGGCGAGGTGGACGTTCACGGCACGGACCTGGCCGAGGTCGCCACGCTGTCGCGGGAAACCGACGGCACGGTGACGCTGGTGCTGGCCACCAGGGAACCGACCGGGGTCGGCACCGTACCTTGTCAGGCGCTTCCGGCCGGAGGAGACCAGCGAGGTCCGGCTCTTCCTGCGGGGCGGGCCCGACAGCGGCATCGTTCGCGGATCGCGGCGGAGGGATGACGACTCCGGGTCCTGGCCGAAGGCGAACAGGATGTCCTGGTGGATTCGGCGCGGAGCGGGAAGGACCGGTTCTACAACCCGAACGCCGCCACCGACCGGACCGCCGGCCTCGGGCTCGCCGATCGACCGGCGCCAGTGGACGCCTCCGCCCAATCCCAACCCGCGGGCCCTGCCACCCGGGACTGGGGCCGGCGCTGGCAATGGAGCCTCTGGGGGAGCTTCGGGCCTGACGTCGGACTCTTCCTGGGCGGGGGACGTGCGCTGACGACCTACGGGTTCCGCAAACTCCCCTTCGCCAGCAGGCACCGGCTGCGCGCCGGATTCGCCAGCGGGCCCGGCTCGTACCGGGCGGAATACCGGGGCGAGTTCCACCGGGAGAACTCCGCCGTCACCGGAGGGCTGCTGCTCCGGGCCTCAGGCATCGACGTGATCATGTTCCACGGCTTCGGCAACGAGATGCCGATCACCGGGAGAGACGAGTTCTACCGGGTGACGCAGGATCAGTTCAGCATCGCGCCGACGCTGCAGCTCCCGCTCGCCTCCCGGCTCACGCTGACGCTGGGGCCGACGCTCAAGTACGTCTCGACCGACGATCGGCCCAACCGCTTCCTGGCGACGCTGAACCCGTATGGCTCCGGGAATTTCGGCGAGCTGGGCGCGGCGGTGGCCGTTCGATTCGACGGCCGTGACCGGCCGCTCGCCGCCACCCGCGGAGCGAAGATCGAGGTGGCCGGCGCAGTGCACCCCGCCTGGTGGGACGTGCGCGAGACGTTCGGCGAGTTGTCAGGCGAAGCGATGTTCTTCCTGAGTCCGCGCCTGCCCCTCGATCCGACGCTGGCCGTGCGCGGCGGCGGCCGGAAGCTGTGGGGGGCCTATCCCTATTTCGAGGCTGCCTTCATCGGCGGGCCCCAGACGGTGCGGCTGGGCCGCGAGAACCGCTTCGCCGGTGACGCGGCCGCCTACGGGTCGGCGGAACTCAGATTGGCCCTCGGGCGGACGTTCGTGCTGGTGCCCGCGGATTTCGGGATCTTCGGGCTGGCGGAAGCGGGTCGGGTCTGGCTCGAAGGGGAGTCGTCCGATGTCTGGCATGAGGCCCTGGGCGGCGGTATCTGGCTCGGATTCCTGAGCCGGGCCAATACCCTGTCGGTGGCCGTAACTGCTAGCGATGAGCGCACCCGGGTCTACGTTCAGGCCGGGTTCGGCTTCTAGGTGAGCGGAATCCGGGCCCAGCGCCAGGCGGTGATCGCCGCCGCCCTGGCAGGCGGCGCGATGATCGCATTCCAGCTCGCCGGCAAGGCCACCCGCGACGCGCTTTTCCTTTCAACCTTCGGGGTCGCGGCACTGCCCCGCATGGTCATTGCCGCCGCCATCGTCTCGGTGGCGCTGTCGGTGGCGGTCGCCCGGGTGTTGGCCCGGCTCGGCCCGGCCCGCCTGGTCCCGGCCCTGTTCGGACTGAGCGCCGTCCTGCTGATCGGCGAGTGGTTGCTGGTGGAGAGTTTCCGTCCGCTCACCGCGGTCCTGGTCTACCTGCATTTCACCGGTTTCGGCGCCCTGCTGGTTTCGGGTTTCTGGGCGCTGTTCAACGAGCGGTTCGACCCGCGCGCCGCTCGAGGCTCGATTGGCCGGATCACCGCGGCCGCTTCCGCCGGCGGGCTGCTCGGTGGGATTCTTCCCGAACGGGTCGGGGCGACCTTCCAGCTCACAGCCATGCTACCGCTCCTGGCGCTGCTGCACCTGGTTGCGGCAGTGCTCGTCGTGGCGGTAATCCGCGGCACCCACCGACCATCCGCAGGGCCCCGTCCGCCATCCGCACCAGGACTGAGCGGTTTCGGGATCTTCAAGGGGTCGGCGTACCTCCAGAACCTCGCTCTCCTGGTGGCGCTCACCGCCGCGGCGGAGGGGACGCTGGACTACGTGTTCAAGGCACGGGCGACGGCCGCGATCCCGAGTGGCGAGGAGCTGCTGCGGCTATTCGCCGCCTTCTACACGGCGACGGCGCTGATCGGGATCCTGCTTCAGGTCGCCGGTCTCCGCGGACTGCTCACCCGGCTGGGTGTAGCGCGCAGCGTATCCGTGCTGCCGGCCGGCGTGACGATTGCCGCCGGCGTGAGCCTCGCCCTCCCCGGCCTTCTGCCGGTCCTCGCGGCGCGGGGGATCGAGGTGATCCTGCGGAATTCCGCCTTCCGGGCCGGATACGAGCTGTTGTTCGGCCCGGTGGCCCGTGCCGAGAAGCGCGCGACCAAGCTGCTGCTGGATGTTGGTGCCGCGCGTGTGGGGGACGTGGGCGCCGGGTGTCTCATCCAGGCGACTCTGCCGTTGGCCGGGAGCGCGGCAGGCGGGATCATCCTCGGAACTACCATGCTGCTCTCCGCCAGTGCCCTGGCGGTGGCCCGCCGGCTCCACCTGGGGTACACGGCGGCGCTTGCCGGAAGCCTGCATCGGCGGGCCGCACAACTGCCGCTACCCGAAGAAGGGCCGGCGTCGCTGCTGCAGACCGCCGGGGCGTTCGACCTGACCGAGCTCCGCGGGCAGCTGACGGAGGCGGGCGAGGCCGACGACTCCGCGGGACCGCGTTCCCAGTCGACCTCCCACCCGCCTCCCCCGGCCGATCGCGGTCGGGGGCTGGCAGACCGGAACCCCGACACGGTCCGGGCCGCACTGCGCGAAGGCCCGCTGACGGCCGAAGTGCTCGAGGCCGCGATCGATTTGCTGGCGTGGGACGCAATGGCCCCGGAGGCGATCCGGGCGCTCCGCGAATCGGGCGGCGGGCACACGGCGGCGCTGGTTCGGCACCTGCTCGACCCGGACGAGGATTTCGCCATCCGGCGCCGACTGGTCACCGTGCTGGCCGACCAGCCGGGAACGGAGGCCGTGAGCGGCCTGTTGGGGGCCTTGGACGACAGGCGGTTCGAGGTGCGCTACCGCGCCGGGAAGGCGTTACGGCGGCGGGCCGCAAGCCCGGGCGGGCTGGTGGTGGACCACGCCCGGGTGATCGCGGCGGTGCTGCGCGAAGCGGCAGTCGACCGCGGCGTCTGGGAAAGCCGGCAGTTGATTGATGCAGCGGACGACGACTGGGAGGCTCCGGTGGTGGACGTGGTGCGCGATCGGGCCAACCGGAGTCTGGAACACGTGTTCACCCTGCTGTCCCTGATCCTGCCCCGGACCACCGTCCAACTCGCGTTCCAGGGACTCCATACCGACGATCCACATCTGCGCGGCACGGCGCTCGAATATCTCGAAACCGTGCTCCCCGAGCCAGTCAGACAACGACTCTGGCCGTTTCTCGAGGACCGCGAATCCCGGTCCCGGCCCACTGCCCGGCCGGCCGAGGATGTGGTGCGCGACCTGCTGGCGTCCAAGGAATCGATCGTGCTGGCGCTGGACATTGCCCGACGCCGCCTCAGCGATCCCCGACAATCACCCTAGCAGGTCTCTCCCTGTGCGGTCCCGATCGTTGCCGTGACCTCGCACGATTCGAGGCTATGCCCAGCCGAATTCTGCGCCGTGACCACGAAGTAGTAGGTCGTGTTCTGGTCCAGGCCAGCCGGGTGGTCGAACGACGTCTGCAGGCCGGGGTGCGACATGTTGCCCGCGAGGGTGGCCACGTTGACCCGGGTCACTCCCGACTCCGAAGCCATGTAGATGTTGTAACTGGTCGCCCCGGCCACGGCAGGCCAGGAAACCTGGATCTCGCCACCGACGACGGCGGTTGTCACGAATGCGGTAGCCGCGGGAATGCCGCCCGGTGGGGCGTTGCTGTCACCGCTGGCGCAAGCGACGAGGGGGAGCAAAAGGGCGAGCCGAGCAGCTGAGGTCACTAGATACCTCCTGAAGAAGGGTGATAAACCCACGCTAACCTTGAAGCCGCGGTTGTCAAAATGAACGCGGCACCCCGGGTTCGGTTCTCAGGGTGGTTTGACCGATGCCTGGCCCGAAAGCTGCACACAGTTTTCTGCGTGTCTCGGTATATCTACATGCGTAGTTATACAGTTAGTCTGAGCTTAACGGCTTTCTGACGACTGATATTGGCATTTCATGCCAATATCGTGTGACAGTGCGCTTGCGAGAACCAGCCCGGATCGCTATTCTAGCTCCTCGGCCCAGACATTTCTGTTACAACCCCTATCGCGCGAGGACCCTCAAGGTGGCTCCAGCTCTTCTCCCACTCCTTCAGGACGCAGCCCCCGCTGCCACCATCGCCCCGGCGGACACCGCCTGGATGATGGTGGCGACGGCCCTGGTGCTCCTGATGACCCCGGCTCTCGGCTTCTTCTACGGCGGGCTGGTACGTTCCAAGAACTCACTCAACACGATCATGATGAGCTTCGTCGCGCTGGGTGCGGTGGGGATCGTCTGGGCCCTGCTGGCCTATAGCCTGGCCTTCGCCGGCGGTAACGCGTGGATCGGGGGGCTCGGCTACGTCTTGCTTGGCGGAGTCGGACTGGAAGCGAGCGGAACGATTCCGCACCTGCTTTTCATGGCCTTCCAGGGCACCTTCGCGATCATCACCGCCGCCCTGATCTCGGGCGCTGTGGTGGAACGGATGCGATTCGGTCCCTACGTGGCCTTCATCGTGATCTGGACCATCCTGGTGTACGCCCCGGTGGCCCACTGGGTCTGGGGCGGCGGCTGGCTCATGACCCGGGGCGTGCTCGACTTCGCCGGCGGGACGGTGGTGCACATCAACGCCGGCATCTCGGCTCTGGTCGCCGCGCTGGTCCTCGGAGGCCGCAAGGACTTCGGGCGCCAGGCCATCCTGCCGCACAACGTGCCCTTCGTGCTGCTGGGTGCCGGACTGCTCTGGTTCGGCTGGTTCGGTTTCAACGGCGGCAGCGCGCTCGCCTCGGGCGAACTCGCCAGTCTGGCGTTCGTCAACACCTTCCTGGCCCCCATGGCGACACTGGTGGTCTGGGTGCTGCTCGACTATTTCCGGTCCGGCCATGCGACCGCGGTGGGTGGTGCCACGGGAATCGTCGTTGGGCTGGTTGCCATCACGCCTGCCGCCGGCTTCGTGAGCCCGGCGAGCGCCCTCGTGCTCGGCGGGATCGCGGCGCTGCCGAGCTATTTCATCATCGTCTGGCGGTCGCGCACTCGGCTGGACGACTCGCTCGACGTCTTCGCCGCCCATGGCGTGGGCGGGCTTGCCGGTGCACTCCTGACGGGCGTCTTCGCGGCCAAGGTGTGGAACGCCGCCGGGAACGACGGACTGCTCGCCGGCAACGCGGCGCAGGTCGGGCTGCAGGCGCTCGGGGCCGGGGCCGTGGTGGTCTACTCCGGGCTCATGACCTTCGTGATTCTCAAGGTGCTGGGAGCCGTCGTTGCGCTCCGCCCCGACACCCGGGTCGAAGGCCTCGGCATGGATGTGACCCAGCACGGGGAAGAAGCCTACACCAGTGGCGAAGGTTCCATTCTGGTCATGCCGCACGACCAGCCGGAGCGGAGCGTGGCCACCGCCCTCACACCCCAAGCCGTGCGCTGAGCCGGGAGAACAACCATGAAACTCATCATTGCAGTCATCCGGCCCGACCGGCTGAACGACGTGCTGGAAGCCCTGTATCATGCCGAAGTCCGCGGCCTCACCGTCTCGCGTGTCATGGGTCACGGGGGCGAGACCGAGCGGGTGGAGACCTATCGCGGCACTACCGTCAAGATGGGACTCCAGGAAAAGGTGCGTCTTGAGATCGGGGTCTCCGATCATTTCGTGGACGTCGCGGTCAAGGCGATTACCAAGGGGGCCCGGACCGGCGAGGTCGGTGACGGGAAGGTGTTCGTCATGGACGTGGCACAGATCCACCGGATTCGGACCGGTGAGCGGGACACGGCGGCAGTCACCCCGGCGGCGCCTGCAGCGGTGTAGCTCGGCGGCTCGATGGCTCGGCGGCTCGGCGGCTCGGCGGCTCGGTTCTTCACCGAGTCCGTCGGGCCGCCGAGCTTTGTGTCCGGGGTCAATGGCCAGCTACGGAACGTGCCACGCTTCGTCTAGCCGTCTAGCCGTCTAGCCGTCTAGCCGCCGAGCCGCCGAGCCGCCGAGATGCGCCCCGCCGTACGGCCGCTAGATTATCGCCGGTGACCCATCCCATGTGGTTGCCATTGTTCATCGCCGCGCTGGGCGCAATGCCGGTGTCGCAGGCTCGCCTGCTTCGGGCCCCGCCGACCGAGGTGCTGCAGGAGCTGGTGGGCGCGGCGCGCCACCCCGACCTCCGCTGGCCGGATTTCTCCGACGTCCAGCCCGACCTCAGCCAGCTCTATGGAGCCCGCGACTGGACCCCGCTCTGGCTCGCGGGCGATAGCCTCAGTAGCCCGGCCCGGGCCCTGATCCGGGTGCTGCAGGAGGCCACTACTCGAGGCCTTGACCCGGCCGACTACGATGCCGACTGGCTGGCGGTGCAGGCGGCCCGCACCGACCGGGGCGATACGGCGTTGGCGGCCCGGGTGGAGCTGGCGCTCTCTGTGGCCGCGGCCCGCTACGTCCGGGCGCTCCGCTTCGGCCGGATCAGCCCCGAGGCGGTCCACGCGACCTTCCGCCTGCCGCGCGACACTCTCGACCTCCGGGGCACCCTCGAATCACTGGCCCGGTCCGAGGCCCCGAATGCCATCCTCCGGCCGCTTGAACCACCGTTCATCCACTATTGGCTCCTGATGGCGGCCCTGACCCGCTATCGCGAGCTGACCCGCGACTCTTTCCTGACCGACCTGCCGCCGATGCCCAGGGGCCTCCGGCCCGGCCAGCCATACGGGGGGGTGCCGATGCTCCGCCGGCTGCTCCGGGTCCTGGGCGATTACCGGGACACCCTGCCGCCGCCGATCCTCGATACACTCTATTCCGGCGAGGTAGTAGAGGGGGTGAAGCGGTTCCAGATGCGCCAGGGGTTCACGCCCGACGGCGTGCTGGGAGACTCGACCCAGGCCAGGCTCAGCAATCCGTTCGAGCAGCGCATCCGGCAGATGGAGCTGACCCTGGAGCATTGGCGCTGGATGCCCCGGCGATTTACCGCCCCGCCCATCATCGTGAACATCCCGGCCTTCCGGCTGTACGCGTTCAGCACGCTCGATCTTGACGAGCGGACCATGCTCTCGATGAACGTCGTCGTGGGTACCGCCTTCAAGACCGAGACGCCGGTCTTCGCCGCCGACCTCGAGTATCTGACCTTCTCACCCTACTGGGACGTGACCCCCACCATCGCCAACAAGGAGATCAGACCTGCGGCGATGAAGAAGCCGGAATTCCTGACCCGGAACCGCTACGAACTGGTGGAGCGAGGAGAGGTGATTCCGCCGTGGCCGGAGAACATTGCCCGGATCGGGAAGGGTGTCCGGGTACGGCAGCTGCCCGGCAGCCATAACGCCCTCGGGCTGGTGAAGTTCATCATGCCGAACGATTTCCAGGTCTACCTGCACGATACGCCGACCAAGTCCACGTTCGAGCGCACCCGTCGAGACGCCAGCCACGGCTGTATCCGGCTGGGGGATCCGTTCACCCTGGCGAGGTTCCTGCTCAGGGATCAGCCCGAGTGGCCCGATGACCGGATTCGCGCGGCCATGAATGCCGGCGAGCCGACCACCGTCCGGTTCCGGGCGCCGGTCCCGGTGTACATCACGTACGCGACCGCCGTGGCGCGGCCCACGGGTGACGTCTTTTTCTATCCCGATATCTACGGACACGACCGCACCCTCGACCGGCTGTTACAGAAGGGCTACCCCTATCCGCGGGGCGCCGGGCCGACGGCGGCGGCGGTGCCGGTGGCGAACCCCTAGCCGGGGCGGCTAGACTTCCCGGCCTCGCAACCGCGACCAGGAACTGCATGCGGCTTTCAATCACGCACCGGGGACGGTGGAGTTCCGTCCTGGCGGTGACACTGGTTCCCGCCGGGCTGATCGGGGCGCACGCCCTGTCGCCGGGGGCTGTGCCCGAGCATCGTGCCGCCCACGAGGCGGACACGGCCGCGCCAGCCTACACGCCGTTGCTGGGTCTCAGTGGCAACCTGAGGGTGATCGACATCACCCCTTTGGCGGTGTCGGCCTGGCCCGAAGGGCGCCAGGCCGGGATCCACCCGACGGGGCTTCTGGCTCCCGACGGCGAGCCGATTCACGCCCTCTCGCTGGTGCCGCTGGGTGCCAAGCTCGGTCCTTCCTGGCGGGGCTACCGGGTGGGGTTCTGGCCCGGCGAGCGGGCCCCAAAGAGCCGTCGGGCGCGGTATCCCCTCCCCATGGGCTTTCTTGAGGTGACCCCGGAGAATCAGGGAGTGCATCTCTCCAGTCACTTCCGGGTGCGGGACTTCCTGACCAAAGACCAGTTCGATGTCTGGCCCAAGGTCCTGGTGATCCAGCTGCCGCTGCTCGACAAGCTGGAGTTGATCGCCGAGCAACTCGAGACTGCCGGCCGGCCGGCCGCGCTGCGGGTCATGTCCGGGTTTCGCACCCCGCAGTACAACGCCCTCGGGGCTGGCGCCCGCGGTGGCCGCGCCCGGGACAGCCGGCACATGTACGGCGACGCCGCCGATATTTTCGTCGATGGCGACGGCGACGGGAGGATGGACGATCTCGATGGTGACGGGCGAGTGACCGTGGGAGACGCTCGCTGGCTGGCCGGCGTGGCCGCGCGCGTCGAAGACCGGCACCCGGGAATCGGGGGGGGTATCGGCGTCTACCGCGCCACCCGGGCCCACGGCCCGTTCGTGCATGTGGATACCCGCGGGACCCCAGCGCGCTGGTGAACGGCGCGGCCTCGCGGGATCTGCGGTCGCGGCGGCGCTACCGCGCCGATCCGGTTTCCAGCCGCCGCCGGCAGCGTGATCTCAGGACCTGGGATTCGGCCCGCTGGTAGGGCGCGCACGATGAGCCGGTGAGGGCTCCCGGGGCTGCTCGAAATCGCCCGGTTCGTTCGGCCGGAAGGTGAGATCGACGGCGATGAACAGGGTCTTGGACCAGGGAAAGAAGAAGATCGGAAACAGCACCATCAGTGCCAGGTCGCCCCAGATGATCAACTCCCACGGCGGGGTCGGCCAGGTGGCGATCAGCGCAGCGACCAACCCTCCCGCGAACACCACCTCGGTTGCAAACAGGTTGATGGAGTACGATCCCACCCAGTAGCCACCCTCCGGTTCGCGATCGAAGTGCAACCCGCAGGTCGGGCAGCTGGGGCACATCCTGAGCCACGATACAAACACCGGTCCCCCTCCGCAGAACGGACACCTCAGGCGCAGGGCCCGCGCGAACAGGGAGCGTACGGAAGTCATGGTCCTCCGCCGGGCCGGTGGTCCGGCCGGCGAGTGAAGGCGCTCAGGAGGAAGTCGGCGTCGCGGACGATGCTCTGGTCTGGCGCTGTCGGCGCTCGGTCAGAATCATCCGGGCTGCCTCCGCGGCGGGGCCGCTCTTCCCGGCGATCCGGCGCAAGGTCTCGTCGTCCTGCTTCCCGAGCTGAGAGGCGATCGCGATGATCAGCGACAGGCGCCCGTTCCGTTCGCGATCGGCGAGCGCCTGCCGGTGGCTCTTGAGCCCGAGCCACACCGCGCCGACGCACGCGACCATGAATGCCAGAAAGGCCGGCGGAACCAGGCCCCGCGACAGCCAGCCGAGGGCTCCGGCCAGGATGATGGCCAGACAGCCGATGGCGACGAGCAGGCTCCAGCGCATCGCTCTGCGCAGCTCCCGGGCCCCCTCGCTCATGGAGGTGGGGTCCGCCGATCGGCCCGACATGCGAGGCCCGGTCACGTGTCCTCCTCGCCGCCCAGTTCGTACTGCTCGTCTACGATCGCGCCCAGCCGGGTGAGGGCGGCGCGGAACTTCGGGATCGCCGGATCGCCGCTTCGGGCCCAGAGTACGATATCCCACGGCTGGTCCGCGAACGCGTCGGGCGGCATGGCCTGCTCGGCTGCCGTGAAGAGCACTTCGTCGAGCGGGGCAGCGGAATCGGCCCAGATGCCGATGGACTCGTCCTCGATTTCCGCGTGGCTGGTCTCCGCCGCCGCCTCATCGAAGATCGTGGCCGCCGACTCGGCCCCGGTCCCACCGATCACGATCCCGAGTCCGCCATGCTCGATGACCGACAGCGCGAACTCCTGGGACAGTTCCCGCAGGGCGGGGCTGTCCTCGTCGAGCCAGAGCACGGCGACCGAGATCCGATCGGGGTAGGCGCCCTGAGCCAGCGGAAGGTTGAACGCCGGCACCGTGGAAAGGAAGACCCGCTTGTCTTCGTGGTCGGGGAAGCGGGTGAGCGGCATGGGGGCGAGCGGGTATCGGTTTGGCTGTCGGCTGTCGGCTGTCAGCTATCAGCTGTCAGTTACCAGCTTCAAGAACCAGGGGTTCCGGGTCCTGATCGGGGACAGCGCCACTGCATCGATCCGCATTCTGACAACTTATAGCTGACAGCTGACAGCTAACGGCCGATAGCTGATAGCTTACTGCCGACCTAAATCGGCAAGTCCTCCCGCACCAGTGCCAGGATCGCGGCCTGGGGGACGACCAGGTACTTCTTTTCCTCGAAGGTGATCTCCACCGACGCCTTGCGGAAGAAGATAGCGTGGTCGCCGACCCGGGCCTGCATCGGCCGCCAGCGTAACTGCTTCTCGCCGACCTTCCAGGGTTCCTCGTCGATGGAGGTCAGCTCAGGGGCCGGGTCGCCCGGGCCCACGGCGATGACCAGGCCGCTCTGCACCGGCTGGGTGTCGAGCGCGGTCTGCGGCAGATAGAGGCCGACCCGGGTCCGCTCCTCACCCTCCTCGGGCGCGATGAGTACCCGGTCGCCGACCAGGATCAGCTGCTTTCGGGGAAACTCCATCTAGCTCTGCGCGATGGCGAGTACCCGGAGTCGGCGTTGGCCACGGGGCAGCCTGAGCTCGATTTCCTCGCCTACCTGGCGACCCTTGAGCGCCCGGCCGAGCGGCGAAGCCATCGAGATGTGTCCGGCCTCGATATCCATCATCTCCGCGAACACGACCATGAAATCCTCGCGCTCGTCGGTGTCGAGATCGAGGACCGTGACCCGGGATCCGAGGCCCACCAGGTGCGCCGGGATCTCGCCGGTCACCAGCTGACTGACCGAAGCCAGGCGCTGGTGCAGCTGGCCCAGCCGGGCCTGCACGAACTGCTGGCGTTCGAGCGCGGCCTTGTACTCCGAGTTCTCGCGCAGGTCCCCCATCTCCACCGCCTGCGCGATGGCCTGGGGGATTACGATGTTGAGCTCGTGACTCAGCTGCTCGATTTCGGCGCCGAGCTTTGCCCGCATTTCACGGAGCATGCAGCACTCGCACAAAAAAGGAAACGGCCCGAGCTCCGACCGTGCCCGGGGCGTTGAAAGTCGTGGGAGGTTTGAACT
Source organism: uncultured Gemmatimonadales bacterium (assembly GCA_963709905.1). GTDB lineage: Bacteria > Gemmatimonadota > Gemmatimonadetes > Gemmatimonadales > GWC2-71-9 > JADJOM01. The sequence continues at coordinate 188,945 of CAVPYI010000001.1, read as the reverse complement.
TCTTCTATAATAGCGCCGCCCCGGGCCGGGGGCCATAGACACGGTCGTAACCCCTTACAGGAATGGTGCTTGTGCGGTTCATGAAGATTTCGATGGTCCGGGGCCTGATGCTTCAGTTCGCCCTGGCCGGGGTCGGAGCGCCCGGCGGGCTCCTCCTGGCCCAGGCGGGCGACGACGCCCCGCCGATAGTCGCCGCCGACTCGGTCGCGCGGATCCTGCTCGCCGACGTGCGATCACTGGACAGCACTGTGCTCGTCGATGCGCGATACGCCGGGGTGAACAACTTCACCGGCGCCGTGCTGCCCGGCTACGCCGCCAACCGGGCGTACCTCCGGCGCGAAGCGGCCGGGGCGCTGGCACGGGTGCAACGGCGACTGCGCGGCGCCGGCATGGGCCTCAAGGTGTTCGATGGCTACCGGCCGGTGCGGGCGACGCAGGCCATGGTGGACTGGGCCCGCCGGACGGGCCAGATGCATCTGATCCAGGACGGATATATCGCGAGTCGGAGCCGGCACAATCTCGGCCTGGCGGTCGACCTCACGCTGGTGGACTGGTCGATGGGTGGACGCGAGGTGGACATGGGAACCCCATACGACACCTTCTCCGAAGCGGCGCATTACGCCAGCGCGACCGGCCGCACCCTGCGCTACCGGCGGCTGCTCCGCACCGTGATGGAAGCGGAGGGATTCCGGCAATACGAGCAGGAGTGGTGGCACTACAGTTTCGAGGTCGCTGGAGAGACGCCGGCGTTTGATATGGAGGTGCGGTGAGCGGTGAGCGGTGAGGAGTGAGAAGTGAGGAGTGAGAAGTGAGAGGAGGCGGGAATCCTCGATCGGGGAGCAGGCGCCGCTTCTCACTTCTCACTTGTTGCTTCTCACTTCTCACCTCTCACTTCTCACTTCTTACTGTCCCTTTCTCCCTTCCTGGCCCTCCGTCCCAGGCCGCCAGGTTGCGCTCGATCTGCCGGGAGTGGACCTCGAGGTGCTCGGCGTAGATCTCGAGCCAGGTCTCGACCCGGTATGGCTGGTCATGCTCGGTATGTCGGCCGACCTTGGCCCAGTCGGCTGGGGTCAGGCGCCGAAGGAGGAGGACGGTGTTTGCCCGGACGGCACGGACGGTGGCGAGGGCGGGCTCGAGCGGGTGGGCATGGTAGTCGAAGCTGGTGGCCCACCGGTCCTGGTCGTAGCCGACGATCAGCGGCTCGGGCTCGGCGACGAGGTAGCGCAACCGCATGTGGGCATTGGTCTCGCTGTCGGCGCAGTGGACGATCACCTCGTGAACCGACCACTTCCCCGCGGCGGGGCGCCATTGCAGGGCCGCCTTGGGCACCCGGGCGAGGGCCCGCTCGAGCAGGGCGGGGCCATCGGCATAGCGTAGGATGAAACCGGCGCGCTCCTGGGGTGTCACGGGCACCTCCTGTGGCTGAAACCGCGGTCCCTGCAAGGGAACCGGGCCGGGGCTGGAAGTCCAGCACTGGCACGGAGCTAAGGCACGCGCCGGGCCTGCGGTATTGCTTGACTCCGGGGAAATGAGTGCGTATTCTCTCGTCGGCATTTCTATGCCTTCTGCGGCCCCCCCGCACTGACAGGACGCGCATTCTGATGCCTCACCCGACCGGCCGACGGCTCCCAGGCGGGGCCCCGGTATTCACGCTCGTTGCGATGGTCCTCATGGTCGCGGCCTGCTCGCCCGACCAGTATCCCCAGACCACGCTCGATCCCCGGGCCGATTTCGCCCGGGAAGCCGATGCAATTTTCCGGACCACCGTTCTGTGGGCCACGATCGTATTCGTGCTGGTGGAGGGGGCGCTGCTGTTCGCGATCTGGAAGTTCCGCGACCGGCCAGGGGCCGCCGATCCGGTGCAGACCCACGGCAACACCACGCTGGAAATCGTGTGGACGATCATCCCGGCGTTCATCCTGGCGCTGATCGCGGTTCCCACGGTGCGGACCATCTTCAAGACCGCGACCAAGCCGGGACCGGAGGCGCTGCAGGTCGAAGTGATCGGGCACCAGTGGTGGTGGGAGTTCCGCTACCCACAACTCGGCATCACCACCGCCGGCGACCTGCGGGTGCCGGCGGGGCGGACCGTCAATCTCGAGATGACTTCCGCGGACGTGCTGCACAGCTTCTGGTTGCCGCAATTCGCCGGCAAGCGGGATGTCTTCCCACACCGTTACAACAATCTCTGGTTCAAGGCCGACGTGACCGGCAACTTCCCCGCCCAGTGTGTGGAATTCTGCGGTCTCCAGCACGGCCGCATGGCGTACCGGATCATCGCCATGGAGGCGGGGGAGTTCGATACCTGGGCCGCCGGCTTCAACAGTCCGCCGCCGAATTTCTCGGCTGACAGCACGCCGGCGAACAGCCTGCTCCGGCAGGGCCAGCAGCTCTTCACCATGAAGGGTTGCATCGGCTGCCACTCGATGTATCCGGCGCTGCCGCTCCCCGGGCCGAACCTGCACCACATCGGCAGCCGCAGCCACGTCGCGGCGGGTACCCTGGAAAACACCGACGAGAACCTCGGCCGGTGGATCAAGGATCCGCAGGGCTGGAAGCGCGGCGTGCTGATGCCCAATCTCGGACTGACCGACGACGAGACCCGGGCCCTCGTCGCCTACCTCCGCGCGAACCACTAGGGGAACCGACCGACCATGGCAACGACAGCACTGCCGCACGCTCCCGCCCATGTGGGCGAGCCCAAAGGCCTGTGGAGCTGGATCACGACGGTAGACCACAAGCGGATCGGCATCCTCTACGGGGCCACGGCGTTCCTGTTTTTTCTGATGGGCGGCATCGAGGCGCTCATCATCCGATTGCAGCTGGCCGGCCCGAACAAGACGCTGGTGGACCCGGAGACCTACAACCAGTTGTTCACCATGCACGGCACCACGATGATCTTTCTCGGCGTGATGCCGCTGTCGGCGATGTTCTTCAACTACATGATCCCGCTCCAGATCGGGGCGCGCGACGTGGCGTTCCCCCGGCTCAACGCCTTCAGCTACTGGGTGTTCCTGGCGGGCGGCCTGCTCATGAACGTGAGCTGGCTCTTCAACGCCGCGCCCGACGGTGGCTGGTTCGGCTACGCCAACCTGACCACCAGGCAATACTCGCCGGGGATGAACATCGATTTCTGGACGGTCAGTCTCCAGATCCTGGGCATCGCCTCGCTGGCCGCCGCGGTCAACTTCTTCGTGACCATCGTGAACCTGCGGGCACCCGGCATGAAGATGATGCACATGCCGATGTTCGTCTGGATGAGCTTCATCACCCAGATCCTGCTGCTCCTGGCCTTTCCGATCATCACGGTCGCCCTGATTCTCCTGATGATCGACCGCAGCTTCGGCACTCACTTCTTCGTGCCCTCCGGGGGCGGCGATCCGATCCTGTGGCAGCACCTGTTCTGGCTGTTCGGTCACCCGGAGGTCTACATCCTGATCCTGCCGGCGTTCGGGATCGTGTCGGAGATTCTGCCGGTCTTCAGCCGGAAGCCGCTGTTCGGTTACGCCGCGATGGTGTTCTCGGGCGCGTTCATCGCCTTCGTCGGCTTCGGCGTCTGGGCGCACCACATGTTCTCCACCGGCATGGGTCCGTTCGCCGACGCGTTCTTCGCCCTGACCACGATGGTCATCGCCATCCCCACCGGGGTGAAGATCTTCAACTGGCTCGGGACGATCTGGGGCGGCAAGCTGCAGTTCACGACCCCGATGCTGTTCGCCCTCGGGTTCATCGCGATGTTCATCATGGGCGGGCTGTCGGGCGTGATGCACTCCTCGCCACCGGCGGACCTGCAGCAGACCGATACCTACTTCATCGTGGCCCACTTCCATTACGTCCTCTTCGGCGGCTCCATCCTGGGGCTCACCGGCGGCGCGTACTACTGGTGGCCCAAGATGAGCGGCCGGATGCTGGACGAGCGGCTCGGCAAGATCCACTTCTGGCTGACCATGATCGGGTTCAACCTCACGTTCTTTCCGATGCACTTCGTCGGCCTCCACGGGATGCCCCGGCGGGTCTACACCTACACCGAAGAATCGAACTACGCCCTGCTCAACCTGCTGGAGACCTACGGTGCCTTCATCCTGATGGTGGCGTTGCTGGTCTTCCTCTACAACATCTGGAAGACCAGCCGGGGCGCGCCGAACGCCCCCGCCGATCCGTGGAACGGGGCGACCCTCGAGTGGTCGATCCCGTCGCCCCCGCAGGTGTTCAACTTTCCCACGCTGCCCCAGACCCACGGCCGGGACGCGTTCTGGGAGATCAAGCGCCAGCAGGGCGGGTCGGTCCCCGAGCCCGAACGGGTGGACGGCAAAGGGATCCACATGCCCAACCCCTCGTACTGGCCGGCGGTGGCGGCGATCGGGGTGCTGGTCACGCTGGGCGGATTCATCGGTGGGTCGCACCTCTGGATACACATCACGGGTCTCGTGATCCTGTTCGTCGGGGTCTACAGCTGGGCGTTCGAACCGCCGGGGTGAGCGGGATGTGTGTGGGGTCTGGGGTGCGGGCCTGGGCATCAGCCATCAGTTATCAGCCATCAGGGCTGATTGGGGATAGCCGGCTACCGGTCCCGACCCTCACGCGGAACCACTGATAGCTGATAGCTGATAACTGATAGTCGATCGCTTCCTTCGGAGACTTTCGTGGCTGACCACTCGCTGGCCCACATCGACGAGCACCACTACACCTCGACCGGGATCGAGCATCGCAAGCTCGCGATCTGGACGTTCATCGGGTCGGAGTGCATGTTCTTCGCCTCACTGATCGGGACCTACCTGGTCTACAAGGGCCGGGACATCACGGGCCCGAAGCCGCACCACCAATGGCTGCTCAAGGGTGAGCTGCAGGAGCAGATCCTGGAGATCCCCCTGGTCACGGTCGGAACGGCGCTCCTGCTCTTCAGTTCCTTCTTCATCGTGCTGGCGCTGAGCGGCGCCCAGAGGGGCGACCGCAAGGCGCTGGTGGGGTGGCTCTGCGCCACCATCTTCTGCGGCGTGTTCTTCGTGGGGATGCAGGTGTACGAGTTCAATCACTTCTATCACCGCGGGATGGGGTACACCACCAACCTGTTCGCGTCGACGTTCTACACGCTGACCGGCTTCCACGGCACCCACGTGACCCTCGGACTCGTCTGGCTGATCACCGTGCTGATCGTGGCCATCCGGGGGAAATTGCCGGCGGAGAAAGCGCTCAATCTCGAGATTGCCGCGCTGTACTGGCATTTCGTGGACGTGGTCTGGATCGTCATCTTCCCGGTCGTCTACCTCATCCGGTGAGTTCAGCCGCCATGCACGCCGCCGAGTCCGCGCACGCCCATCCGTCCTGGCAGACGTACACCAAGATCGCGCTGATCCTCTTCGTGCTGACCGCGCTGGAGGTCGCGGCGTACGAGGTGGTGCACCGACAGGCCCCGGCCGGCCTGGCGACCGTGCTGGAACCGGTGGTGGTCGAGGTGCTGCTGCTCCTGTCGGCGTTCAAGTTCGCGCTGGTGGCGATGTTCTACATGCACCTGAAATCGGACGGGAAACTGCTGTCCGGGATCTTCACCTTTTCGCTGGTGCTGGCGGCCTTCGCGATCACGGCGCTGATGATCCTCTTCGCCTACCTGTACCATCACAGCCCAACCGTGAATCCTCTGAAGTAGGGGGTCCAGCGGCGGGGGATCGGGCACTCGGGAAAACAGTGTTGAGGATTCAAGCTGAGAGGGGCCGGGCGGACGAGCCCGGCCCCTCGATGTTGTCGCACCCCCCGCCCTCCACCCCCGCCGTGCGGCTCCTATGAGGGCTGGGATCGCGCCCGGCTACTGGGAGGTTTCGGTCAACAAGATGGAGCGTACGCCCAACCGGAGGTCGAGGTGGCGTAACGCCGCGTCGATGAACATCGTCATGCCGATCATCTCGCTGATCTCCTCGACGCCTGCCATGAAGGCGTAACGGGAATCTACCCACGTGCCGTGGTACGATTCATAGTACCCTTCGACGAATTCCATCCCAACGGCCCCTCCGATGAACACCGCGCCCGCCAGGATAAATCGATTGCGGGTATCCGAAGGCAGTTTCCAGACGAACGGCCAGAAGTAGATGGCGAACACCACGAGCAGCACCAGATACGGTATCAGCCATGCATCATGCAGGATGCCCGTGGGACGGTAGTACTCCCGGATGAGAAAACTCCACCGCTCGTGCAGCATCGCGGCCTCATCGAACGACAGGAACAGCATGACCAGCGCCAGGACCCCCCAATGCCGGTATTCGGCATCGGTCCGACTGCGGACGCGGACTGCTACGAAGAACACGACCAGCGCGGCCAGGGCCAGCAGGAGGCTCGAATACGCCGTCGGCAGGTTCTTCTCAAGCCGCAGATCAAACAGCTGAACCAGGCCGTGCTCGCCGCCCAGCTCACGATCGAAGACGTGAAGGATGATCTGGGTACCCAGATAGGCGACGGAAAGTAGCGCGATGCTCCACCCGTTGACCCGGCGGAGGAACTGGCGGACCTCGGTGATCAAAAGCTCGTTCATGACTCCTGTTGGCTCCTGCCTGAGACTCGTGGCCAGCTGACTCCCTGATCCTGCGGAGCCATCCCGCCACGGTGTGTCTCAAGACGCTCCGACCGGTGGAAAGCGACTTCCGTCCCGCTCCTTGGAACTGACGGACACCCCATGCCGTCCTACCGCCCTCACGCCGTGAGAACCGGCTCCGCCTTCGCGAGCGGGGTTCCATCTTCGTAGAGCGCCTGCAGCTCGGCCGGCACGTGGGCCAGATCCCGGATCCGGAGGTAGTCGTTCATGCAGGTACCGGTGCACTCCGAGTCGACGTTCGGCGCCCCCACGCGCTGGGCTACGTCGTCGACATGAACGGTGCGGAAATCGATGCTGAATCTGGTCTTGCCGGTGGTGTTCGGCACCGAAGAGTGCAGCTGCGCGCCGGAGAAGGCGATCACCCCACCCGGGCGGCTGATTAGCCTGAGCTGCGGATCAAGTTCGATCGGTTCTTCCGGCTTGGGCTGCTTGCGGGTATCGACCCCGACTTGCTGGGCGGCAACCTTCCGGCTGGTAGCGTTCCACTCGTGGTAGTTGTAATCCCTGGACCCGTTCTTGATGGCCCGGCTCCAGTAGGCCGGATGAAACGCCATCGCATTGTCCGGTTCGATGTCGTAGATCGGCAGCCACCAGTTGATCTGGCACATCGGGGCCGAGTACCAAGTGTCACGGTGGGGATGGAAGGCGTACGCGATACCGGTTGTCAGGTACCCATCGCTGGTCGAGGTCCGCATCCTGGGCACATCGAAGTGGGTCTTCTCGGGATCGCACCCGAGTTCGACGAGGATCGCCCGGAGCAGCTCCTTGGACTGCGGGTGATGGATGAACTTGGGCTTCAAATCCGCCAGCAGCTTGGCGTACTCTTCGACGGGCATATGGTACTGTGCCGTCCGGGGATCCAGGCTGCCGAAGGCTTCCACCGCCAGGCTCCGGGCGAAGTCGACCAGCGCTTGGGTGCTTGGAAGCGGCGAGTAGACGTACAGTTCACCGGCGTACAGACCCTTGCGGCGCTCCTCGTCCGAATGCGACGGGTCGACGAAGATGGAGGTCATTCTGGAGCCCCTTGGTGGAGTGATCGATGTTCCTGATCGGCCTGGTCATCAGCAAAAACAGGCATTTTGTTGTCGAACAATGGCAACAACCGTGCCCGCGGACAGCAGGAAGGGTCACACCTGGGTCTGGCGCTGTGGCCGGCATCCAGCATATGTCAGGGAACGACAGCAGGTTGAGGAGCACCAGGGGCTGTTGATGCGACTCTTTACAGCTTCGCGCCCCGCGACCAGGGCCGATGCGTTGGGACCGGGAGCGTTGTGTGGCAGCGACGTGATCTACCGCACAAAGGGTGTGGAGATTGCCGGTTGACCCGACCGGCCGCCCGGCGGCTCGTCCCGGCTGACCGGGGCGAGGGTCCTCACCACGTATCCCCACCCCCCGCTGGCGGCCAGGCACCGAATGCCCGCCGGAGCAGTGCCACTTGCCCGATGTGGTAGCTGTTGTGGGCCACCGTTTGCCAGAGAACGTCCAGGACCGATTCGGACTTCTTGCGGTGGACGATGCGATCGGCATCGCCTGCCGCCGCGCGATCGACCCAATCGCCGAGCCGGGTCACCAGGCCGGTGAAGCGGTCCACCGCGTCATTCCACGCGGCCGGCGAAGGCGGGGCAGCTTCCACCGGCCAGCTCGCGGTGGCGTGAACGGGATACGGGACCTCCGCTCCTTCAATTGAGCGGACCTCATAGTCCATCCAGTAGTTCATGTGCCAGACCAGCTGCCAGATGGAATGTTGCGCGCCGGCAAGGTATCGCCCGGCGATTTCAGCATTGAGCCCGGACACGGTGGCGACGGGATCAACATGGGCGCCCCGGCCGCGGAGCAGGTCATGCAGTACCTGGGTCATTGGTCCCGTCGCCTCCGGGTTGGGGGACGTCAGCGGGGAGTAAAGCGGAAGCGCTGGTATACGCGCAGTCTGGGCGGTCCGCCCGGATCGCGTCGGGTGTAGCGGTACGGAACCAGCGCAGCGCGGACCGCGTCGGCCAGCTCGGGCTGGTCACTCCAGAGGAGTCTCAGGGTCCCGGGCCATACCGTGCCCGCCGGTCCAATATCGAACATCGCCCACACCTCACCGCCGACGCCCCGAGCCGCGAGACGCCTGGGAAAGGCCGGGGGGTCGCTGACGGGTCCCGGTCGGGGGTTGCGTCACGGTTGGTCGGATTAGCGTAACCCAGATCCGCCGGTGGTTGCAGCCGACCGAGCGGTGCTACCCGCTCCAGCGTCGCAAGCAGTCGCCCGGCTTCGGCCGGCGCGACCGGGATCGACCACCGTAACCGTTCCCTCCGGTGGCCGAAAGCGAGGAAGATCGGATGGGCTGTGTCGATCGCGGGACTCACCCGGACGACTGTCACGAACCCGCCGTCGATCGCCTCAAGCGCCGGGGTCTCGATTCCGGCACTGTCCGGGGGTGGGGCGGAGAGCAGGGCGTGAGCCTCCAGGAGCCACTCCAGCACGCGATCGGGATCGAACCAGCCGACGAAATCCGGGGAACGACGCTCCCGGGGCGTGGGCCCTCGGGCGGCCCAGAGATCGAGACCGGTAGTGTCGTCCGCAATGACCAGGACGGTACCTTGTCCGAGGACCAGGCGTTCGGTCACCTGGGCCCGGAGGTCGGCGGGCGCTACCGCACCGAGCCCGATGGCGACGGCAAGGAGCCGGCGATGCACGCGGCAATCGTGGTTTCGAAGTCGCGGAACAGAGGAGAGCCGAAGAGCGCCACCGCCGCTCCCTCGAGACAGGCCGTCTCTTCGGCCTCGAGCGCCTCGAGGTCGAACAGCTGGGGGTCGAGCTCGGCATAGGCGGGGAACTGTTCCTGGATCGGACAGGCGTTCTCGAGCGTAACGCCGCTCGCCGTCATCATCGGCAGCCCCATGACCCGGCACACCAGCGGCCGGAAGGCGTACACCCGACAGCGTCCGGCGTCGTCGAGGAGCGGGCAGGGCCGGTCGGCAAGCGCTTCGGTCATCGTGTCGAACCGTTCCTCGCCCAGGTCGGCCAGGGCCCAGGGCGGACCCCACTCGGGTGCTATGTCCCGCATGCTGGTAAACAAGGCCTGGGCTCGGGCCCGCACTTCCTGTTGCTCGCTTTCGGCGAGGGTCGCGATGCCATGCGCGAGGAGCAGGGTGTCGGCCGCCGAGATGTCGAAGGGGCCGTAGCAGCATGCCGAGCATCCGGCGCGACAGGGAATGACGCCGGGATGGCGGATTTCGGCGGACCGGAACCAGGCATCGAGACGCGTCAGCGCCCCCTGCCACGCCTCGGCCACGGGATGCATCGGCTCGTCAACCCCGGCGCACGGCGAACGCCAAGCAGATCCATCCGGCGATGAACGCCGCCCCGCCAAAGGGGGTGATGATGCCCAGCGCCGAAACGCCGGTCAGCGCCAGCGCATAGAGGCTGCCCGAGAACAGCACCGTGCCAGCCAGAAAAAGCCGACCGGCCCATTCGCCGGGCGGGCAGGGCGGTTCGCCGGTCGTAAAGGCGGCGGCCAACAGCGCGAGGGCATGGTACATCTGATAGCGGGCGCCGGTCTCGAAGGCTTGCAGCAGTTCCGGCGAGAGGCGGTCCCGGAGCGCGTGCGCGCCGAACGCGCCTGCGGCCACGGCCACGACCCCCGAGACGGCACCGGCGGTGGCGAAAAAGCGTCTCACGCCAGACTCCTTTTCTCCCCAGTGCAATTTGCGCGGCGTCGAGGGCAGGTGGCCCTTCCGCGCGCTCGGCGTCCGCGTCCAGAGGTGAGCTGGTCAGAACTTCGGGGCGGACGCAACGCCCGCTCCAGGACCACCTGCCCGCTCCGCCGCTCGTTACCGTCGGACCCCGTTCTCCCGTTCTCCCGTTCTCCCGCTCCCCCGCTACTTCTCTACTTCCTCCAGGGCGGTGGGATCCACCGCCATCCCCATCGAGTGATAGCCATTGTCCACGTACACTGTCGTGCCGGTGATGCCGGCGGCGAGGGGGCTGGCGAGGAAGGCGGCGGTGGCGCCGACGTCGTTGGCCTCCACGGTGCGCGGCAGGGGAGAGTTGGCGCGGCAGTAACGGATCATCATGTCGATGAACCCGATCGCGCTGGCGGCGCGCGAGGCCCACGGCCCGGCTGAGATGGTATTGACCCGGACCCCGTGACGGCGGCCGGCCTCGTACGCGAGGGTCCGGGTGTCGGCCTCCAGCGCGGCCTTGGCGCTCGACATTCCGCCGCCGTACCCCGGAATCACGCGTTCACCGGCCATGTAAGTGAGGGACAGGAACGACCCGCCCGGGCGCATGAGCGGACCGAGGCTCCGCACCAGGGAGACCATGCTGTAGGCGCTGACGCTGACCGCCGCCAGATACCCGCTCCGGCTGGTGTCGATCAGCGGCTTTCTCACCTCGGGGGCATTGGCCAGGCTGTGGACCACGACATCGAGTGGTCGGTCCCCGAAGTCCGCCATGAGGGCGGCGACGACCCCTTCGATGCTGAAATCTCCCCGCTCCTTGTACCGCTTGCTCTCCCGGATCTCGGCCGGAGCGTCGGCCAGAGCGTCGAATTGGGCATCGAGGGGATAGATCTTCTCGAACGCGAGCTTGCCTCCGCTGGCGAGGGCGAGCGAGGCGTCCATCTTCCCGCGCTCCAGCAGATTCAGAAAGATGTTCATGGCGGGCGGCCACGAGCCGACGCAGACGGAAGCGCCTGCCTCCGCGAGGGCCTTGGCGATGGCGAACCCGAAGCCGCCGTCGTCAGCGACTCCTGCGACGAAGGCGCGCTTGCCTGTCAGATCGATCGCAAGCATGGTGGGAATGATCCTCGACGTGGGTTGGAGAATGCCCGTAAGGTATGGCGCCAGAGGGAGGACGTAAGAGGGGAGACTCCCGTCGTGGCCGGAGCGGCGCGCGACGGGCGTCTGGGCTTACCGGGTCGAGAGTTGCCGCTCCTGGGCCGACTGGATGTAGGCCGACAGCAGGGCGCTGCGGAAATCGCCGGTCGGTCGCCGGCTGAGCGGTGCCAGCGCCTCGAGCGCGCGCCGGGCGCCCTCCACGTCGCCGGTCATGAGCCGGGCAACGACCAGGCCTTCGCGCAACTCGTCTGGTGGCATCCAGCTCCTGCGATCGAGCGCCGCCGCCACCAGCGGCTCGGCGGCCCGGAGGGCCCGGGGGAAATCCCATCCGGTCACACCATGTCGGAACTCGACCACGGCCCGGATCTGGGACGGAGCCCGGTGCCGGGTGAGAAACCGCTGGATCTCATCGTAGAATGCCGCGTCGGCGTAGCCGTTGGTGCCGGCGTACCGGTCGCGCTCGATGTCCCCCATCCGCTGAATCCATACCCGCCAGTCGCCGGGCGGCTCCGAGGCAGCGAGTTCGGCCCGCCAGGCGCGCTCGCGGTAGAGGGCCGTGCTCTTGCGGTCGTCGTCCGGGATGGTGTCACTGGTGACGTAGCTCCGCGGGTCGCGCAGGGTCGCCCCGAGGCTCAGGTTGTACATCCGCGGGATATCGGGCACTGGCGCAAGGGTGAAGCTGGCGGGACCGATCCGGCGGTTGATGAATGGAGCTGTCACGTCGAATCGCTCGAACGAGAGCCCGAAGATGCCCGACGCCTGCTGGGCCATGAAGCGCGTCCGTTCGGCGCCGTTGTCCAGGTGGGGGTAGAAGTCGGAGTTGGGCTGGGGAAAACGTTCCACCAGCGGGCCGAGGGACGGCCGGTTGCCCAGGCGGGTGGCCTCCATGGCTTCGGGGGTGAAGGGGATCTGGTGGCAGAAATCCCGGGCGATCGCCGGAGTCTGGAAGATGCTCCAGTCCGGCCGGGGGACCTGCATCCCGTCGGTCGCGATGATCAGCATGTCCGACGCGGCCGGCATGAAGACCTCGTAATGGTCGAACTTCTGGTGCAGCGCCGAGAGCACCGTCATCACCAGCCGGTCGTTGATGTCGTAGATGTGAATCCACTGAGCGAAGACCCCGCCGGGTTTGAGGTACTGCTTGACCCGATCGTAGAACTCGGCGGTGAACAGCCCCGATACACCGCTGACCCAGGGATGTGACGGCTCGGAGAAGATGTAGTCGTATTTCCGGCCGGCCGCGGCGAAATAACTCTTGGCGTCATCCACCACGAAGTGGGAGCGCGGGTCGTCGAAATCCCGCGCGTTGGCAGGGTAGAATACCCGCGACGCGCGGATCATCTCGGGCTCGATCTCGATGGTGTACAGCGCCTTGAGGGCCTCGCTGCCCAGCAGCAGATGACTCGACATGCCGGTGCCCTGGCCGATGACAGCGCCCACCTCGGCGTCCGGCTTGTGGGCGAGTGTGATGAGGGCCGCCAACGCCAGAGTGGCCGCGTCCCCCCGGAGCGGTTGCTTTGGCTTGGTGTCGTCGCAGGGCTCCAACCAGTAGGAGGAGAGCGCACCGTCCGACTTGCCGTTGGTGGCGATGAAGATCTCCCCGTTACTCAGGATCTTCTCGGCCGAGACCGTCGCCGTTCGGCCATCCTGGTAGTACAGGATCTCGCGGCTACCTTTGGCAGGCACGGTCCCGAAGCGGTAGACGCCGGAAAGCAGCAGGTGGCGGTCGAACGCCGGGCTCAGCCCCGCTACCAACGCGACCACCACCCAGACGCCGGCGGCACCCAGGGCGAGTCGCCGGGCAGCCGGGGCACCCCTGGCAATGGCGAACAGAATCGCCAGGCCGATCGCCATGTCCAGCAGGGCGCCCAGCGCCAGCACGGTCTTGAGCCCGAGCGCGGGCATGAGCACGAGCGCCGCAAGGCTCACCCCGACGATCGAGCCGAAGGTGTTCCAGCTGTAGACCTGGCCGATGGCCTTTTCGCCCACCCCGCCCTGGACCAGCGTGCGCGTGATCAGCGGAAGCGTCACCCCCGCGCAGAAGGTCGCCGGCAGCATGATCAGCAGGCAGATCGCGTAGCGGGCGAGGTTGAAGCCGACGTACCCCGGCTCCGACCGGGCGAACGTCGCCAGCAGGGTCCCCACCCAGCCAAACGCCCGGAAATAGAGCGGCAGGGTCGCCAGGGCGAGAATTCCCATGCAGATCTGCACCAGCCCCAGGGTGCGGAGCGGATCGGCGAAGCGATCCGCCCGCCGGCGAACCCAGAACGAGCCCAGCGCCAGCCCCAGAATGAAGGCCGAGAGCATGAGCTCGAACGAATGCGTGGCGCTCGACAGCACGAGCGAGAGCATGCGGATCCAGGCGATTTCGTAGATGAACGAGGCGGTGGCGGTGCCCAGCGCGGTCCACAGCAGCAGGCGGTGGAGGATCGTCGGCGTGAGCTGGGTGGCCGGGCGGCCCGGCTCGGAGATCACCGCACTGGGTAGCGGCGCTGCGCCCTCCGCCGGCCAGTATTTGGTGGCGAGAATGGCGCCAATGGCCACCAGGAAGTTGATGATCGCGGCGGCGAGGATGGTCCCCGGCAGGCCCGAGATCTCGACCAGGTAGAAACCCGCAATCAGCACGCCGATCGCGGCGCCAAAGCTGTTGGCGAAGTAGAGGATCGAAAGGGTTCGGCCCGGATCGGTCCGCAGGCGGCGCATCGCTCCCGCGGTCATCAGGGGGAAGGTGGCGCCCAGCAGAATCGACTGGGGCAGAACGAGTAGTGCCGCCAGGCTCCACTTGCTCAGGACGAGGAGGGTCGAGCCGGCGGTGGCGGGAAACACGGAGGCGTAGGCCCAATCCGTGACCCCGACGTAGATATCCTGGAAGAACAGCCCGATCAGGCCTACCAGTGCCTCGATCACCGCGTAGCCGAACAGCGGGTCGCGAATGCGCTCAGTCAGGCGACCGACGATCATCGCTCCCAGCGCCATGCCGCCAAGGAAGATGACCAGCACGATGACCTGCGCGTACGCGGTGTGCCCGACGAAGAGACTGAGATAGCGCGACCACACCGATTCGTAGAACAGACCGGCGGCGCCCGAGAGGATGAACAGCAGGGTCAAGATGACCAGCATGCGTTCCCGATTATTGAAATGGGTGGGCTGAAGAGTAGGGTGGCCCGGGAGGCGGGAGAAGGGAGGGGAGGGGGATGGCGGAGTGAGGGATTGAGGGATTGAGCCAATGGCGGAATGGCGGAATGGCGGAATGGGGGAATGGGGGAAGGGCCGGTCAGTCCGCGCGCAGGGCCTCGAGCGCCGGGTGGCGGAAGATCGTGACGCTGGTCCAGAGACCCGTGACGATGGTGAGGCCAACCAGGGTCACCGCCAGCAGGGCGAACCCGGCCCACGGCATGACGAACGGTACTTCGAACACCCATTTGGCCAGGGCCCAGCCGCCGGCGGTCGCCAGGCCGGTGGCCACGACCACCGCGAGCAGGCCCAGTGCGGCGTACTCCGTCACCATCACGCGCACCACCTGGTACCGGGTGGCTCCCAGCGTCTTGAGCAGCGCCGCCTCCCGGAGCCGCTGAAACCGGCTGGTCGCCAGCGCGCCCACGAGCACCACGACGCCGGTGGCGAGGCTGAACAGGGCCATGAAGCGGATCGCCAGTGCGACGCTGGCGATGATCCGGTCGATGGTCTCCTGGATCGAGCGCAGGTCGATCGACGTCACGTTCGGATGGCGCTCCACCACCGCCCGCTGGAGGCGGCCCATCGCGGCGGGGTCATCGGCGCGGGTGAGGAGCACCAGGCTCTGGGGTGCGGCATCGAGCGGCCCGGTGGGGAACACTGCGAAGAAATTGGGCTCGAAGCGCGCCCAGTTCACCTCACGCAGGTTGACCACCACGCTGGTGACCGACACACCCTGGATGTCCCAGGTTAGCGTGTCGCGGATGGTCACGCCGAGATCGGAGGCGATCCCGGTCTCAAGCGACACCGGCACCGGTCCCGCGCCGGAATAGCCGCCCCGCCACCAGTCGCCCACGACCAGTTTCTCGGATCCCACGACAGTATCCCGGTAGGTGGACCGATACTCGCGACGCAGCGCCCAGCGTTCGATCGGCTCCCCGTCCCGATTGCGGCGCAAGAGCGAGTCGGCCAGCATGCGCGAGACGCTGACGGCGTTGATGGCCCTGAGCCGCATCGGTACGATCGGCACCTCGGGCTGGACCTGCAGACCCTCGCGCTCGATCAGGCGGGCGACGTCGTCCAGCTGGTCCGGCTGGATGTCGAAGAACACCAGGTTCGGCCGTCCCAGGCCGCCGTCGAGCCGGAGCTGGCGGAGCAGCGTGTCCTGCGACACCGCCAGCGCCCCCAGCAGAAACGTGCCGAACCCCAGCGCGAGCACGACCGCGACGGTCTGGTTGGCGGGTCGGTACAGGTTCGCCAGGCCTTGCCGATAGACGTACGCAAGCCGGCGCGGAAACCAGCGCCGCAGCGCCCAGGTCAGCGCGAAGGCCGACAGCCACAGGACCCCAAGCGCCGCGCCCACCGCCGCCGCAAATACCAGCCCTCGCAGCGGATTGGCCACCTGCACTCCGGCAAGCCCCACGACGCTCGCGGCCAGCAGAAGGCGCGCGGCCCAGGTCCAGCGGTCGGCGGTCTGGATCGAGGTCTGCTCCACGTCACGTCGGAGCACGGCGAGCGGCGGAACCCGGCGGATGGCGAGCAGCGGCAGCAGGGCAAACACGGTGGCGATCCAGACGCCCACGGTGAGGCCGGTGGCGATGGAGCGCGCCGACGGGCGCACTGCGACATCGAGCGGCAGGAACTGCCCGAACACCACCGGCAGCCCGAGCTGAAGCACGAGGCCCAGGGCACCCCCAAGGCGCTGCCGGCGAGACCCATGGCGATCGCCTGCAGCAGGTACACCCCGAACACCTGTCGGCTGGTGGCCCCGAGGCAGCGCAGCACGGCGATCGCGTCCCGCTTGCGACGAATGAAAACCTGGATGGCGCTCCCCACTCCGATTCCGCCCAGCAACAGCGCCACCAGGGCCACCAGTCCCAGATACCGCCCCAGCTGAGCCAGGTCGTCCTGGAGTTCGCGCTCCTCCTCCACCGCGGTGCGAATCCCGCCGGATCGGGCCCGGACCTTCGCCCGCCAGGCATCGGCCACCTTCCGGGTGTCGAGGGTCGCGGCGGTGCGCAGATACCAGTCGTATTCGGCGCGGCTCCCGAAGGTCAGCAGGCCGGTCTCACCGAGGTAGTCAGCCGGTATGAACACCCGTGGCCCGAAGGCGCTGCGGATGCCGACATCCCCTGGAAAGCTGGTGACCGTGCCGGCGATCACGAACCGGGACTCGCCCAGGGACATGGTGTCGCCGATGGCGGCGCCGAGGGACGTCAGGAACGACGGGTCGACCAGGGTGACCCGGCCCTCGCGAAGCCGGGACCAGGCTCCCTCTGGCTCGGTCTTGATCACGCCATAGAACGGATAGCTGCCGGCGATGGCGCTGACCCGTACCAGTCGCGTACCACTGGTGCGTGGCACGTACGCCATCCCGGCGAAGCTGGTGACTTCGGCGCGGTCGGCCACCGGGTCGGCGCCGGCGGCTACGGTTACTGAATCGAGCAGCGCCCGGAAGGTCGGGTCGGGAGTGATTCGCGATCGCAGAGCGATGTCGCCACCCAGCAGGGCCCGGGACTGGCCTTCGACCGCGGAACGCAGGTTGTCGGTGAACGAACCGATCGCCACCAGGGCTCCGACCCCGACCGAGATGGCGGAGGTGAGCAGCAGCAGTCGGCGGCCGGCGGCGCGACCCTCCCGCCAGGCCATCGCGAGGACGAACCGGAGCCCAGTCACGCGCCGTTCCGGCGGTCGTCCACGATGGCCCCGTCGGAGAGCCGGATGACCCGGCGGGCCAGGCCGGCCAGCTCCAGGTCGTGGGTCACGAGTACGGTCGTAGTGCCCAGCTCGCGGTTGAGCTCGAGCATGATGTCTACGACCCGGACTCCGGTGGCGTGATCGAGGTTGCCGGTCGGTTCGTCCGCGAACAGGATCCGCGGGCGATTGCTGAAGGCCCGGGCCAGGGCCACTCGCTGCTGCTCGCCGCCGGAAAGCTGGGCGGGGTAGTGATGTTCGCGCCCTCCGAGCCCCACCCGGGTCAGCAGCTCGGCGGCGCGGGCCTCGGCGTTTTCACCGCGAAGCTCGAGCGGCACCTGCACGTTTTCGCGCGCGGTCAGCGTCGGGATCAGGTGGAAGGTCTGGAACACGAATCCGACCCGCTCCGCCCGGAACCGGGCCAGCCCGTCCTCGGTCAGCCGGTCCAGATCCTGCCCGTCGACGACTACCCGTCCGCGGGTGGGGCGATCGAGTCCGGCGAGCAGGCCCAGCAGGGTGGTCTTCCCGCTGCCCGAGGGGCCGACGATCGCCACGACGTCCCCCGCGGCTATCTCGAACGTGATATCCTTCAGAACCGCGAGCGGATGTCCGCCCGACATGTATTCCTTGGTCAGCGATTCGGTGCGGATCATGGCGGTGGGGAGGGGATCTCGGATCGTGAAGGGTGACGGTGAACGGTGAACAGTAAACGGGAAGCGCCAAGTGTTGAACGGTAGAACGGGAGAACGGTCGACCGGGATTCTGGCTGCGGCGGCCCTCGTCCTCCTCGTGGCCTGTACCAGCCGCCCGGCCGCCCAGCCGCCCGACCGCCCAAGCGAACAGCCGAGCCACCCCGACCAGCCGCCGAGCCAGGCCATCGTGTTTCTCGGTACCAGCCTCACTGCCGGTCTCGGTCTCGATCCCGACAGCGCGTACCCCGCATTCATCGAGCGCCGGATCGATTCAGCGGGGCTCCCCTTCAGGGTGGTTGCGGCGGGAGTCAGTGGAGAGTCGTCGGCCGGTGCGCTCCGACGGATCGACTGGATCATGCGCGAGCCGCCCGCCATTCTGGTCATCGAGACCGGCGCCAACGACGGTCTCCGCGGCCAGGACCCCGATTCCATTCGCGCCAACATCCAGGCCATGATCGAGCGGGTCCGGGACGATCGCGCCGGCCACCCGCATCGTGCTGGCCGGGATGGAGGCCATGCCGAATCTGGGCGCCGACTACATCAGGCGCTTCCGGCAGATCTACCCTGACCTGGCCCGGACCAATCAACTGCCGCTGATTCCATTCCTGCTGGCCGGCGTGGCGGGCGTGGATTCACTCAACCAGCAGGACGGGATTCACCCCGATGCGGCCGGGGCACGGATCGCGGCGGACAATGTGTGGCGGGTGCTCGGCCCGATGCTCGAACCGACGGGAGCGCCATGAGGAGCGCCGGGCAGGCCGGAGTGTACCCGTTGGCCAGGACGTTTCCAGCGGTGGCGATGGCCGCCGTGGGTGGTCGATGAGCCTCCGACTGCTGGCGTTCGCAGCCTCGGTCCGCCAGGGTTCGCTCAACCGCCGGCTGGTCCAGGTCGCGGCGGACATCGCGCGGGCCCAGGGTGTCGACGTCGACCAGGCCGAATTCCGCGAGTTCGACGTCCCGCTCTACGACGCCAACCTGCAGGAGCGGGAGGGCCTCCCGCCCGGCGCCCATGAATTCAAGCGCCGGTTGGATGCGGCGCAGGGCATGCTCATCGCGGCACCGGAATACAACAACTCCGTCGCGGGCACCCTCAAGAATCTGATTGACTGGGTCTCCCGGTTCAGGCCGGTCCCGTTCCGCGGCAAGACGGCCTTGCTGCTGTCCACTTCGAGGGGACGGGTCGGTGGAATTCGTGGCTTGTGGGCGCTCCGGGTTCCGCTCGAAAGCCTCGGAGTGCATGTCTACCCGGACATGTTCGGACTCGCCGAGGGCGACAAGACACTCGATGCGGCGGGATCACTCAGTGACCCCGCCGCGCGCGAGCGGCTGGAGCGGATCCTGGTCGGTTACTGTAAGGCCGCCCGGGCTCTCAGCTCGGCCTGAACCCGAGTGAGGCTTTTGGCCTCAGCGCGAGCCACGCGGGCCCGGGCGGCATCGGCCCGGAAGGACGGTGCCTTGGCCCGGGCGGACGGGGTCCGCGCGGCCGTCGGCTCACCCGGGACATAATCTGACTCACTGGTGCTCTTTTCCACGCACGCCGCCGCACTGAACATCACCAGAGCTACCACGAAGAACCTGGACCACATGGAGCGGAACCAGCCGGCGGGACGCGCCATACATTCCTCCTGAGTGATGGGAGTCGCCGCACGCGACCCCTTCGTGCGAGATACGCCGATCCCGGCCGGATCTTCTCAGCCTCAGCGAGCCGCGCCAGCCGAGCCCACGCGGACCATCGTCGGAATGGCCTCACAAATCGCCGATTGACAGATGGATGCCGTGGCGGTGAACGTGACGGTATCGGCCGGGTCGAGATCGACGACCGTTGCCCTGAGCGTCTGCACGCCGGTGCCGGGACCGAGCGTCCAAGTCGCGGTCGGGGGGACATAGGCGCCGGTCTGATCGAGCGCCGCCTCACTGTATTGGCTGCTCACCGAGCCACCGCCCGGGGTGGTGATCCACCGGACCCGATACCCGTTGACTCGCTGGCCGTCGGCTCCGATGACCTCGACCTCGAGCCGGGCGGGGAGCGCGGTCGCGGCGAGGCCGGTCTGCCCATCGCCGCCCGCGATCACGAGCTTACCCTGTATTCCAGGGCTGGGATCGTTGCCGCACGATTCCGTGGAGCTCATGGCCGTGAGTAGCGCGATGCCCATGCACGGCGAGAGCCATCGTACCAACCGCATTGCTGCCTCCTGCTGGAGCCGGACTGCCACGGGGGGCCACTACGACCCCCCGGGTTCGTACGCACCGCCCGGTGCCGCATTCCCACGTGTCGGGCGGGTTGTGTCGCAGATCACCAGCGGTATCTTGGTGGCCATGGGGACCTCCCCCGATCCAACATCCGTCGCGCTCGACACCGTGCTCCAGCGATTCGCGGGTCGGGTGCGAGCCATTGGCGTGCAGCATGGTCTGCAGGGCAGCGACGTGGAGGATCTGACCCAGGAGGTCCGGCTCCGGCTCTGGAAGGCGCTGGAAAGCGGCGAGAAGATTCTGGGGGCGCCGGCGTCCTACATTCACCGGACGGCGGTTTCCGCGGCGCTCGACGTGCTGCGCCGCCGGAGGGCGCGACGAGAGACGCCGGCCCGGCTGTCCCGCCCGAGCGGGCTGGCGAGGCTGGGGGAGTCACCACCGGCGGACCGGATGATGGAGTCGCTGGAGCTGCAGCAGGCGATCGGCCGCGCGGTCGAAACTCTCATCCCGGCCCGACGGTCGGTGGTGAAGATGTACCTGGCCGGCTACGGCCGCGAAGAAATCGCCGACCTCCTCGGCTGGACCGAACCCAAGACCAGGAACCTGCTGTATCGTGGGCTGGGGGATCTGCGGGACAAGCTCACGGAAATGGGAATCGGGCCCGAGGTGACGAATGAGTGAACGGCTGCGGCAGAGCTACGACATGATGCTGGCGATCCGGGCCGAAACCGCCCCGGGGCGGGAGCAATGCCCGGACGTAGAACGGCTGCTGTCGCTGGTCGAGCGGAGCGGGGCCGAGGAGGCGCGTCTCGCCCTCTTCGATCACGTCATGGCGTGTCCCCATTGCCACCCGGAATTCGAGCTGCTTCGAGCAACCCACCGGGCCTCCGGCGAGCACCCGCCGCCGGAATCTTGATTGGGAGCGGTTTCAGGCCGCTCCCTGACCCGCGCTCCACGCGGACACCGGATCGATCACCGTGCTGATCATCGAAATCCGGTTTGCCGGGAACCCCCCAAGGGCGGCATGCCGCCGGATCAGGGACTCGGTCTGCGCCTCGTAGATGCAGTACAGCTTGTCGCCCGTGACGTAGCTATGCAGCCAGCGGATGCGCGGTCCGAGCGCGTCCAGTACCTGGCACGCCCGGAGCGAGATCCGTTTCAGCTCTGCCGGTGAGAGCCGACCGGCGCCGGGTATTTCCCGCTCGACGACGAACGTGGGCATCGCAGCCTCCGATGGAAGTGTGACCTTTCCATCGTGAGACGCATCCCGGACCGCTCGATTCTCACCGGGGGCGACGGGAGCTGGCCGGCGGACGTCCGATCGGGGCCTTCGAGCAGCCCTTTCACGGTCCAAACACCGCGGCGCCCCCCTGCCCGTCGGTTATGATCCCGATGCCGGTATTGGGATTGCTGTATGCGCCGGCACCGCCACCGTAGTTCTGACCCACGCCGCCGCCCTGGCGATACAGCCCCTGAGCAAGGGTCCGCAGGTTGGCCATGGCCGGATAGCCTTCGTAGCCAGCGTTTCCCTCTCCATCCAGCCAGTACCGACCCGGCATCACCTGACCGACCAGCTGCACCAGGCCGATCAGATCGAGCTGGTGAATCTCCCGGCCATTGATGAACACGCCCGTGCCCCGGCCGGATATGTCCGCCGGGAGCGGTCCTCCCAGGGGTAGCCCCGGAAGCGTAAAGCCCAGGGTCGCTCCTCCTTCCATCCCCCAGGCCCCGGATCGGTTGTCATACCAGTACCGCCCGTCCGGCACCTGGGCGCGGAACTGGGTTTCCAGGAGCCGGACGGTGTCGTCCGGTATGCGGACCCGGTTGATCACGACTTGGCGTTGCGCGTCGGCCTGGGCGGCCATCTCACCGGTCGATCCGAGACCTCCCGCAACGGCGATGGTGATGGTGCTCAAGAGTAGCCCTCGCAATCGGTCCTCCTGGCCGGCGTGAAGTGCTCCCGCCCGGACTGGCGGTCCTCCTAAATGTACCGGGTGCGCCGGAGAAAGAGGTGGACGCCCGTCACCCCGCGCGAGCTCCCGTGCCTTCGACCGTGGCCCCACGATCCCGGTCACCCGTTATTGGGCTGATGCGGTCACCGGAGACAGTCCAGCCGCCGGTGTTCGGGAGGCAGGCGAACCGCCCATTCCGGGTGACTCCGACCCAGCAGGCCGCCGGACCCGCGCGTCCTTGGTAGCGGAGTCACGCCAGAGCTTTATTTCGTCTACCCCGGGCTTCATGGGCGACCCCAGTCGTCGCCGAGTGGTAGCCCGACCCGGTGTCCACCAACGAGGGGCATGTAGATATGCAAGTAGGTGCTTGGTTCTGGATGGCAGGCTGCCCCGTCCGTCGGCCCATGGGTCGGCTGGTGATCGGTTTGCTGGCCGGGCTGGCCTGCCGCCCGGGACCAGCGGTCCAGTCGGCTCGCGCGGATACCATCAGGGGTGCCCGAGAGTCAGCCGCGCCGGTGATTCGGGGGCCGACCGTGGTGGCCTTCAGGCTGCCGGCCTCGGACACCCTCACCGATGCCACCATGCTCGATGATTTCCGCAACTACACCGAGCTGGCCGCGCCGGCGCTCAGGGAGGTCGACGTCGAGTTGATCTCCACCACCGCGGACTCGGTCGTAGTGGAGCTGCGCGCCGGACCCCGGCGGGTAATCATGCTGGCTGGTCTCGACTACCCGTTCGGGTACGTCCTGGTCGAGCCCGGGTACGCGGAGGCGATTCTCACGGGGGTCTCGACCGACGACGAACTGCTGGACGAGGTGGACCGGTATTTCGGCGTGAATGAGGAGGGAACCGACTCATTGCCGGGCCGGGACGGCCGGCCCCAGCGGGTCAGTGGCCGACGATCTCCCGCCCCCGCGTGGACAGCGAGCCGTGTGCGTAGGGTTTCCGCAGGAAGGATGTTTTCGGCAGCAGGCGTACGCGGGGCGGTGGCGCGAACGGAGGCGCCAGTAACCATGCCCCGAGGAGGAGGCCACGGTCACCTGTCGTATCGGTGGCCGGGCCCCCGCGATCAATCGGCCACTAGCGGCCGGCCTCCTGTTTGAGCATGCGATCCAGCGCCTCGCCGGTCACCCGCTCGGGGATCAGATGCTGGCCGTCCTTGCGGGTGGGCACCCGGGCCGAGGCGATCTGCCCGTTCTTGCCGAGGGTCACGACCACGGTCGCTCCTTCGTAGTCGCCGTCTTTCCCGGCCCGGAACACCAGCATCCAGGTTCCCGTCGCTTCGGGCTGATAGCGGACAGCGTATACGCCCGGCATCCCGGTGTCGGTGAGGGCGAGCTTCACGGTCCGGCGTTGGCCGTTCACCAGACCCTCGGCCCGTCCCTCGACCGGGAAGTAGGCGATGTCGCTGTGGTGGTAGACGCGCACCAGACAGAACGCGTCCCGAGTCGCGGCGCTGTATGGATTGGCGGGGAATTCGATCGAAATCCAGGGCGGCCCGGCAAGAGCGGGAGTAGTGGCAGCGATTGTCAGCGCGGCGGCGAGAAGCAAGGAGCGGCGCATAAGAACCTCCGGCAGAATGGAAGGGCAGGCGTTCATCCGATCTCGAGCATTGGATGCCGACCCCCCGCCCCCGCGTTTAATCCCTTCACCTTCATCACACCTTTCACCTTTCACCTTTCACCGCTCACCGCTCATTTCTCACCTCTCACCCTCAGCGTCACCATTCCTTTGAACGTCCGCACCTCCACCGTGGCGCGTCCATCACCGGTCCGAAACGTCCATTCACCCTTGCCGGGGCCGGCCCGAACCTCGGAGGCCGGCACGAGGTCATTGACCAGCCCGCCACCGTAACTCACCAGATGGTACGCGGCGCCAAGCCGGACGGGCAGGCGGAGTTCGACATCGCCGCCATGGGTTTCGGCGATCAGCTTGCCGTCCTGCTGCAGGTCGCCTTTGAAGGCGATCTCGCTCGACACGGTTTCGAGGCGGGCCCGGCTCACCGCACCTTCCATCCCGACGAGCAGCGGGCCGCTCACGGTGGACGCGTCCAGGTCGCGAATCACGCCGCGAACCACGATCGTGCCGCTGGCGGTCCGGGCGCGTCCAAGGTCGCTCTCCAGCGCGAGCTCGATGTTGCCGTCCAGGGTCTCCGCGCTGACACTGGCCGCACGGCCGCTTACCCGGACCCGGCCGCTCACGTTGATGACCTCGACGGTCCCGCCACCTGCGGCGATCTCGATATCGGCCGCGGCGGATTTCACCCAGAGCCGGGCACCCGCGGGGACCCGGATGTCGAGGTCGGCAGCGCCCTGGTTATCACCGGTCGGCCAGTCCACCCCCAGCTTGATGGCCGAACGGGTGCCGCCGATGCCGAAGCGGCCCGCGCCGGCATCGATCCGACCTTGCACGGCCACGCTGTCCCGAGGCCAACTCGTGATGCGCAGCGACCCCGCGATGGAGAAGATCCTGATGGCCGCGTCCGGGGCAGCGGGACGGCCGGCGTCGATGATCTCCTGCGCGTGGAGCGGCAGCAGCCCGCTCCAGAGTCCCAGCGCGATGCTCACCCAGGTCGCTCGCATGTCAGCTCTGTCTCCGGTCCGCAGCCGAGGCCCGCCGGAGCAGGTCCAGCCGCTGCTCGTACCGGACCCGGAGCATCTGCTCGAGCGCCCCGTTTCCGGGATCCGCTTCCAGGGCGCGTTCGGCCTCCCGGATCGCCGCATCCACGATGGCAAGATTCCGCTCCACCACCGCCAGAGTACTTGGCGACAGGGCGGGTGGATTTACCGTCAGCTCGCGGGCGAGCGCGGTGCTGGCTGCCGCGTAGCGGGCCTGTTCCGCGGCAAAGCCCCTGGCTTCGGCGGGGCGGTGCCACAGGGTGGCGAGTCCGGCGCCCAGGAGGATGAAGCCGATCGCGGCGGCCAGGCGGCCCCAGAGCTGCGGTCTCCATGCAAGGCTCTTCCCTGCCTGTGCCGAATGCCCCAGTCGGGCGTCGATACCCGGCCAGAGGTCCGCCCGTGGCAGGAGCGAAGCCGGCAGGGCGCGCGCCTCGGCCACGATGCTCGCCAGGGCCGCCAGCTCGGCCTGGCAGGCCGCACACACGGCGAGATGCTCATCCACGACTCGCCGCTCCGCCGGGCCCAGGGTCGCGTTGAGATAGTCGTCCAGCAGGACCGAGATCTCGGAACAGGTAGTCATCGTCCCAGCGCCTCCCGCAGCAGTCGGCGCGCCCGGTGGAGCTGCGCCTTTGATGTGCCCTCCGCGATCCCCGTGAGCCGGGCGATCTCGCCGTGCTGATAGCCTTCAATGTCGTGCAATACGAACACCGTGCGCGCCCCCTCCGGCAATGCGGCCACGGCGCGCTCGAGATCGGGGTTGGGAACCGGGGCCGGACCTCTCGGACGCTCCAGGCTCTCGGGCTCGTCGGTGAAGTGCACCCGGGCGGAACGGCGCCCGGCGGCCCGCCTCGCCTGCAGCACCTCGTTCACCGCCAGGCGATGGAGCCAGGTCGAGAAGGCACTCTCCCCGCGGAAACTCCCCAGTCGTTCCCAGACCCGGACGAACACATCCTGGGTGTGCTCCTCGGCTTCCGTGCTATTGCCCGCGAGACGCAGACAGACCGCGTATACACGCCCTACGTGGGTCTCGTAGAGCGTGCGAAACGCGGCCGAGTCTCCCTGCTGGGCACGTCGGACCGTTTCGATCACGAGGCCGGCGGAACGGAAGTCATCGTGGGATGGGATGCCGGTGGGTGGTGTGGGGTTTACTCCGACTCTGCCGGCAGGTGATTCCGCGGCTGCCCGGCTCCGCTAATCTATCCTCATCCGTCCTTCAGGCTCCGTTCATCGCCCCGGGGTGGTATTCAACTGGTAACGAACGTACAGGGGGCACCATGCGAGTCGCCGAAGTCATGCAGACCGAACTCCAGACCATGCGCGGTACGGATACGGTCGGAAACGCCATTACCCTGCTTGCTCAAAGCCACATTTCCGGCGTCCCCATTGTCGACGACCGTGGGCATCTGGCCGGGGTACTGTCCAGCACGGATATCCTCGGAGCCCTGTCCGAGCACTCGGACCCGGACGCTCGTGAGGCGATCTTCGAGGACACCATGGTGCAGGAGATCATGACCCCGCGGCCGCAGACCATCACGGCCGATGCCACCGTGAAAGACGCGGCCCAGCGGATGCTCTACCTCGAGGTCCACCGGCTCTTCGTGGAGGCTTCCGGGCGGCTTGTGGGGGTGGTGACCACCACCGATCTGGTGCGCGCCCTCGTCAAAGCCAAAGTGTGAGGTCCGACGGCGGGCTGGCGCGGGCCGACCCGCCCCGGGCTATCGTGGCCGTGCCAGAGCGGTCAGGCGCCGCTCGAGGGCTCCCCGGACCAGCTCCAGCTCCGACTGGATAGCGGCCACGAGCCCCGCCGCACCATCGAGATCCGCGGCCCGGCACTGCTTCTCAAGCTGGCCGCAGAGCCCGGCCAGCCGGACCGCTCCGAGGTTGCCGGCACCGCCCTTCATGGCGTGCGCGCCGCGGGTCACCCGCGGCGCGTCGTGCTCGGCCAAGCCACGGCGGAGCTGCTCCAGTCGGGCTGGGGCCTCCGCGAAGAATATTCCGATCAGCTCCCGAATCAGGTCCAGGCCCCCGTCTTCCGAAAGCGCAATGATGTCCTCGAGAATGGATGCGTCGAGGCCGTCGTCGGCGGGGTCGGGCTCCCGGGCTCCCGGTGGTTCGGCACCCGGCAGGGTGATCGGGGAGGGGTCACCAGCCTCCTCCTCCCAGCCGATCCAGCGGCCCAGGGTGGCGTAGAGCTCCTCGGTTCGAATCGGCTTGGCGATGTAGTCGTCCATGCCGGCCTCGAGGCACCGTTCCCGATCGCCCTGCATGGCATTGGCCGTCATGGCAATGATCGGGGTGTGACTGCCGCTGCCTTCGAGGCTGCGGATGTCCGCCGTGGCGGTGTAGCCGTCCATTTCCGGCATCTGGCAGTCCATCAGGATCACGTCGTACGGGAGTTTCCGCACCGCCTGCACTGCCTCCAGGCCATTGGCCACGACGTCCACCATATGTCCAAGCTTGTCGAGCATCCGGGTCGCCACCTTCTGGTTCACCGGGTTGTCTTCGGCCAGCAGGACACGGGCTCGGCCCCGAGGACGGGAGCCCACGGGCCGACCCTTGAGTAACGCGGCCCGGTGTTCGGTACGGACTTCCAGCCCGATGGCTCCTCGCAGAAGGTCGTGCAGGGGCTGATGGCGGATCGGCTTGGTGGCCACGCCGGCGGCGCCGGCCTGGGCCGCACCGGACGCAGAGTTCCGCTGGGTGAGGGGAGCAAGCAGCAGCACCTTCGTTCCCCGGAGGTCAGTACTCTCGGAGACGGCCCGGGTAAACTCGAGTGCGTCGGTGTCTGGGAGGTCGTGGTCGAGCAGGGCGACCCTGAACGGGAGCCCGCAGCTGGCCGCGTCGCCCAGGGTCATGAACGCCTCGGCGGGATCGGCCATGGCCGTCACCTCCAGGCCCCAGGTCTCGAGTTGCTCGGCCAGGGCGGCCCGTTCCACCTCGTGCTTCATGACTACCAGCGCCCGGAGGCCGGTGAGGCCCGGGTCGCGGGTCAGCGGCCCGGAGGGCTCCTCAGTCCCACACTCGAGTTGGACCGTGAACCAGAAGGTGCTGCCCTGGCCCGGGACGCTGTCCACGCCGATGCTGCCGCCCATCAGTTCAGTCAGCTGGCGGCAGATGGCGAGACCGAGGCCGGTCCCGCCGTACTTCCGAGTGGTCGAGCCGTCTGCCTGGCTGAACGGCTGGAACAACCGCCCGCGCTGCTCGTCGCTCAGGCCGATGCCACTGTCACGGACCTCGGAGCGGACCAGAAGCCCCGGTCCTTGGGTCTGCTCCAGCCGGATGTGCAGGGTCACCCCGCCGCGGTCGGTGAACTTGATCGCATTGCCGATCAGGTTGGTCAGGATCTGGCGCGCCCGGCTGGGATCCCCCCGGACGGCGTCGGGCACATCACGGGCGACGTGGGCCGCGAGGGTGAGTCCCTTGGTGAGCGCCTTCTCGGCCAGCAGCTCGAGCACCTCCTCCACGATCTGTCGCAGCGAGAACTCGACGGTCTCGAGCGAGAGCCGGCCGGCCTCGATCTTCGAGAAATCGAGAATGTCGTTGATGATCGTGAGCAGCGTGTCGGCGCTGGAGCGCACGGTCTCGACGTAGCCCTGCTGTTCGGCCGAGAGATCGGTATCGAGGAGCAGCCCCGTCATCCCGATCACTCCGTTCATCGGAGTGCGGATCTCATGGCTCATCATGGCCAGGAAGGCCGATTTCATCCGCACCGACTGGAGCGCCACGTCCCGGGCCCGGGCCAGCTCCTCCGCCTGCCCGGCCATGGTAGAGGCCTGTTCCTCGACCCGGGTGCGGGCGTCCTCGACGTCGAGGGAGTATCGATAGAGATCCTCCTCCTGGCGCTTGCGCTCCGAGAGGTCGGTGAGAGTGCCGACGTACCCGACGGTATGGCCGTCCCCGTTGGTGACTGCGCGGGCGAGGGTCCTGAGCCACCGGGTCGAGCCGTCGGGATGGTGGATCCGGAACTCGGCCACGAAATCGCGCTGGTCCATGGCGGCGGCCTGCCACTCCGCCCGGACCGCCTGCTGGTCGGCGGGATCGATCGCGCTCATCCAGCCGGCACCGTGTCCCTGCTCGACCGAGAGGCCAGTGAGTTCGCACCAGCGGGAGTTCACGTAGCGGCAGCGACCGACAGGGTCGGTTTCGAAGAGTCCGATCGGCGCATGCGTCGTGATCCAGGGAGCGGCTCCCGCTACGGCATTGTCGACCGCCTGGGCGTCAGGCCCGGTTCTGGAATGTCGCCGCCGACGTGCGGTCAGGTGGTGGGCGATGAAGGGCATGACGCGCTCAGGGGTGGCCCGCGGCCCGTTGGCCGAGCAGGAAGTCGATGACCCGCGCCGCCTCGGTCTCCAGCGCGGCGCCCAAGGCCGCGGCTTCGGCCACATTGCCGCGCCGGGCGGAGGACTCCATTTCCTTGCACAGCCGGGCCAGCTCGCCCGCCCCGATGTAGGCGGCGCTGCCCTTCAGGGCGTGCGCGGCCGCGCGAGTCGCCTCGGCGTCGTGGTCGGCGAGCGCCCGGGCGATCGCTGCCCGCCGCGCCGGCAGGTCGCCGAGAAACAGATCGATGAACTCGATGACAACGTCCGGCGCGCCCTCCTCCTGCAACTGCCGGAAACCCTGCAGGACCTCGAGATCGACCGGCTCCGCCGTTGCGCCCTGTGCCGGCCTCTCCGCCGCGCCCTCCGCCGACCCCGCCCGTCCCCAGCGGTCCACCATTTCCTGCAGCCGATCCGGCTGGACCGGCTTGCTCAGGTAGTCGTCCATCCCGGCAGCCAGACAGTGTTCGCGGTCGCCCTGCATGGCGTTCGCGGTCATGGCAATAATGGGAACCCGTGAGGACGGTGCCGGCAGCGCCCGGATGGCGGCGGTCGCCTCATATCCGTCCATCTCCGGCATCATGCAGTCCATGAAGACCAGGTTGAAAGGGGTCCGCGAAACCAGGTCGACGGCCTCGCGGCCGGTGGAGGCCACTTCCACCCGACAGCCGAGCCTGGCCAGCATGCGCGCCGCAACCTTCTGATTGACGCCGTTGTCATCGACGACCAGCGTGTGCACCTCGGACTCGACGGCAGGCGTCGGGATGGCGACGGCTCGAGCCGGCGTTTGGGGCCCGGCCGCCGCCGCCGGCCCGGGCTGCAATCCCAGGCGGAGCGCCTCCTCAATGTCCTCGATCCGGATCGGCTTGCGGGCAAAAGCGACGAACCCGAGTTCGCGCAGCCAGCTTTCGCGGGGACGATTGAACACGCTGCTGATCAGGACGCGGGGGGTTCCGGCCAGCTCCGGGTCCGCCAGCATGGCGCGGGCCACCGCCTCGCCGTCGAGGTCGGGCATCGAATAGTCCAGCAGGACCAGATCGTAAGGCCGGCCGGCCGATCGGGCCCGGCGAAGCTCGGCCAGGGCCTCGGCCCCGTCGGCAACCGCGGTAGCGGCCGGGCCCAGCCGCTGGATCTGCTCCAGGATGGTCCGGCGAGCCAGTTCGGCGTCATCGACCACCAGGACCCGGCCGGCCAACCGGCCGGAAGGCGGGGAAGCCACCGGCGGCGCCGGTGTGACCGGGAGCGGGAGCGAGAACCAGAAAGTGCTGCCCCGGCCCACCTCGCTGGTGGCGCCGACCTCGCCACCCATGAGCCGAGCCAGCTGGCGACAGATGGCGAGTCCCAGCCCGGTGCCGCCGAAGCGCCGGGTCGTCGACGTGTCGGCCTGGGTGAATTTGTCGAAAATGTGCTCCAGCTTGTCCTGCGGAATCCCGATGCCGGTGTCCTCCACCTCGAATCGAAGCGTCGGCAGATCGGGTCGATCCCCGTTACAGCCGACTCGGACGAGTACATGGCCGGCTTCGGTGAACTTCACCGCATTGGCCACCAGATTGGTCAGCAGCTGGCGAATGCGCCCCGCGTCCCCCAGCAGGTATCGCGGCAGGCCGGGATCGTAGTTGATCACCAGTTCGAGTTGCTTCTCCTGCGCCTTGGACATGAGCAGGTCGGCCACCTCCTCGACCACGCGATGGATGTCCAGCGGCGACGCATCCACCACCAGTCGGCCGGCCTCGATCTTGGAGAAATCGAGCACGTCGTTGATGATCGTGAGCAGCGCCCCGGCCGATGAGCGAATCGTTTCGGCAATCTCCCGCTGGTCGAGGCTGAGATCGGAGTCGAGCAACAGGCCCGTCATGCCGATGACCCCGTTCATCGGCGTCCGGATCTCGTGGCTCATGCTGGCGACGAATTCCGATTTCAGCCGGGCCGATTCGAGCGCTTCCTGACGGGCGTGGACCAGGTCGTTGATCACGTCGGTGACCATCACGATGCCGCCGACGCTGTTGTCCGCGTGACGCCAGGGGCGGATCGCCCACCGGATGTACGTGCATTCGCCGTTGGCGCGCTCGAAGGCGTCTTCCGGATGGGCCAGGGCTTCACCGGCCAGCGCCCGGCGGTGGAGCGCCTTCCAGCGCTCGGGGATATCGGGGAATACCTCGTAATGCGAACGGCCCAGGAGGTTCTGCCCGGCGAGGTCGTAGTCCTCCAGCCATTTCCGGCTCCAGGCCCGGTAGCACATGTCGGTGTCCAGCAGGGCGATGGCGATCGGGGCGCTGTCGATGATCTCGGCCAGGAAGAGCCGCTCGCGCTCGATTTCGGGACTCGGGCGCGTGACCCCGCCCGTCTGGAGGTCGACGGCCGCCCGCCGCCGCTCGAACAGCGCCATGGCCAATCTCCCGAGACGTCCGAGCGCGTCGGTCTGGGCCGGTGTCAGGGTTCGCTGAAGGCGGTCCATGACGGCCAGCATGCCGAGCGGCTGGCCGCCCGGGGTGCGCAGCGGCACGCCGGCGTAGAACCGGATCGGGGGTGTGCCGGTCACGAGCGGGTTGCCTGCGAACCGCGGGTCGCGGGTTGCGTCCGGGATGATGTACACCCCGTCGCCCAGGTGGGCGTAGGCCGAGAAAGCGTCGTCGCGGGGGATCTCCTGAACGTCCAGCCCGAGTCTCGCCTTGTACCATTCGCGATCCCGGTCCGTGAGGCTGACCACCGCAATGGGGGTGTCGCAGGCCTGGGCGGCCAGGTGCACCAGGTCGTCCAGACCTTCCTCCGGGGGGGTGTCGAGGACCTGGTAACGCCGAAGCGCCGCCAGACGGGCGGATTCGTCAGGCGGCAACGGGACGCGGCTCACTGGGGCTCCCTCTCAATCCGGGGACTCCTACGCTCGGCGAGGACTCGGCAGCCCCCGGTTCCTGGTGCCGGCTCGCGAAGGCGGGCAGGACCGGAGAACGCGGGTTCTCCCTTCTGTATATTCGGTCCGGGACCCGGGCGACTTGAGCCCGGGGAGCCCACGGGACCCCATTGCGGGATAACGACTTGCCGTAGTCCCGGCGGTTTGCCACGGGTCACGCTCCAAGGTGCCTTTTCCAACCCGCAGTGGACCAGATGCTGTCCAACCGGGTGCATGACCGCCACCACACACGGGACCGACGACCTGCGGACCTCCGACGCCGTTGCTGCCGATGCCGACGCGGTTGATGCCGCCCTCGCGGCGAGCGGGGACGCGCACGCCTTCGAGCGGCTCTACCGCAGACACGTGAATCGGATCCACACGCTGGTCCGGCGGATGATGGGCGAGGACTCCGACGACGTGACCCAGGAGGTCATGGTGCGGTGCTGGCAGAAGCTGAGCACGTTCCGCGGAGAGGCCGCGTTCGGAACCTGGCTCCACCGGCTGGGGGTGAACGTGATCCTCAACCGCCGCTCTGCTCTCAGCCGACGACGCAAGCTGTTCGTCGAGGAACCGGAGCAGGGCTTCGATCCGCCGGCCCGACCGGCGGCGCCCGCCGGCGGAGTCGACTTCGAGACCGCGATGACCCGGCTTTCTCCCGGGGCGCGCAAGGTGTTCGTCCTGCACGATGTCGAGGGGTATCGGCACGAGGAAATCGCGGGGATGCTCGGCATCAACATTGGCACGTCCAAGTCACAGTTGCACTACGCCCGGATGGCGCTCCGCAAGGCGCTGGGATGACCCCATGACACACCCGAACTCCGAACAACTGTCGGACTATCTCGACGGCGAGCTGCCCGCCGGGGAGACCAGGCTGCTCGAGGCCCACCTCGTGCAGTGTGGGGAGTGCGCCGCGCTGCTGGCCGAGATCCGGCGGGTCGTGGCGCGGGCGCAGGCGCTGGAAGATCGTCCCCCGCGGGCCGACCTCTGGCCCGGGGTCGCGGCGGCCATCGGCGCTGTACCGGGTCGGGGTCGCCGCCTGACACTGTCCATTCCCCAGCTGCTGGCCGCGGGGATCGCGCTCATGGTCCTCTCCGGCGCTGTGGTGGCGCTCCTGCTGCGGGCGGCCACGGCGCCCACGGCCCGAGGTCCTGATGCCGGCTCACCATCCGTCCATCAGGCGGCCGCCCCGGCGGAGCGCGGTTATGACGCGGCGATCCGCAAGCTCGAAGGTCAGGTCTTCGCCGGCCGGGGCCGGCTCGACAGCGCCACGGTCCGGGTGGTCGAGGAGAAACTCAGGCTCATCGATCTGGCCATCGTGGAGGCGGAGCGCGCTCTGGCCACCGATCCGGCCAACGCCTATCTCAACAATCATCTGACGCAGACCCGTATGCGGAAGCTCGATCTGCTGCGTCGTGCCGCCGCGCTGTCCCGCGCGGTGAGCTGAGCTCGAAAGGACTGTCATGCTGCTCCTCACGGTTCTCGCCCTCGCGACCCCGCTGCAGGCAAGCGACACCACCATCCAGGTCGCGCCGGGCAGCCGGCTCCGGCTGTCCAGCTTCGAGGGCGCGGTCTCGGTCCAGACCTGGGGCCGGAGCGCCGTCCGGGTCAAGGCCGACCACGACGACGAGACCCGGGTGGAGGTCGATCAGAGTGGCCGGACGGTGAACGTGCGGGCCCGCTCCCGCTACGGTCCGCCCCAGGTCACCTGGCGGCTGACCGTCCCGGCGGACATGACGCTCGACCTGTCCAACCACAGTGGCACCGTCACCGTCGCCGGAGTCCGGGGCGAGGTTTCGGTGTCGACGGTGGAGGGTGACATCTCCGTGCAGGGCGGGAGCGGGCTCGTGTCGCTGCAATCGGTGGACGGTCGCATTGAGCTGACCGGCGCCAACGGCCGGATCACGCTATCGACGGTCGATGGCGACATCGCCGTCCGCGGTGTTCGCGGCAGTCTCAAGGGGAGCACGGTGGACGGCGCATTCCGGCTCGAAGGTATCGAAGCCGGCGATGTAGACCTGAGCACGGTGGACGGGAACATCACCTTCGAGGGGACGATCCAGTCGGCCGGCCGGTACCGGATGTCATCGCACGATGGCGATGTCTACGTGGTCGTCCCGGCGATCAGCGCCGATGTCTCGGTATCGACCTTCAGCGGTGAGTTCGAGTCGGATTTCCCGGTGGTGCTGACCGGGTCGCAACAGAACCGGCGGATGAGCTTCACACTGGGCAATGGCGGCGCTCGCCTCGAGCTCGAGTCCTTCAGCGGCACGATTCGCCTGAAGCGGGCGCCAGGCCGGAAGCCGTAACACCTACTTTACAATGGAGGTCGGCATGAAAGGCCTGGCCTGTGTGACCGCGGCGCTCGTGATTGCCGCTCCACTCGCCGCCCAGGACTTCCGGTGGCACGGCTCGGTGCCGTCGGGGCGGACGCTCGAGGTCCAGGGCATCAACGGGGGAATCCGGGTCGCCCGGGCCAGCGGCAAGGAGGCCGAGGTCACGGCGACCAAGCGCGGTCGCAAGAGCGATCCGGCCAGCGTGGAGATCAAGGTGGTGGAGCACGCCGGTGGGGTCCTGATCTGCGCCGTCTACCCTGCGCGACGGGGCCGCCCGGAGAACGAGTGCCGAGCCGGCGGGGACAACTCGATGGACGAGAACGACGTCGAGGTGAAATTCGAGGTGAAGGTGCCCGAGGGGATCGAGTTCATCGGCAGCACCGTCAACGGCGATGTCGAGGCCCGCGGCCTCTCGGGAGACGCGTCCCTCAGCACCGTCAATGGCGACGTGGAGGTGGAGACCGGCGGCGTCGCCCGGGCGACGACGGTGAACGGGTCGATCCGGGCCACGCTGGGCCGGGCCGACTGGCAGAGCCCGCTCCGGTTCACCACCGTGAACGGCGGCATCACGGTCCGGCTGCCGGACGGCGCCAGCGCCGACATCGAAGCCACCACCGTAAACGGCTCGATCGAAAGCGACTTCCCCATCACGCTCCGCGGCAAGCTCAACCCGCGATCGCTCCGTGGCCGGATCGGGGAGGGAGGGAGAGCGCTGGACCTCACCACGGTGAACGGCAGCATTCGGCTGCAGAAGCGCAGCTGATAGCGGACGGGCCCGCCGTCACGCGGGACGTACGGCGCTTCGCCGAGTCCAGTACCGGAACACCGGTACCCCCAGCAGCAGGATTCCCACGCCCAGCGCGGCGTTGCCGGGGTTGGAGCTGATCGACCCGACCACCACGTACAACGCCGCCGCCACGAACAGCGCCGGAGTCACCGGCCAGCCCGGGACGCGGAACGCCCCGGGCGGATCGGTGCGGCCGGCCGCCCGATCCTGCCGGCGGATCACGAACAGCGCGACCACGGCCAGTCCGAAGAAGATCCAGTCGCAGAACACCACGTAGTCGAGCAGCTGCCCGTACTCGCCGGTCAGCAGCAGCAGGACCGCCCAGACGCCCTGGGCCACGATCGCCGTCCCCGGGGTGCGATACACCGGATGCAGACGGGCGAAAGCGGGGAAGAACAGGCCATCGGACGCCATGGTCTGGTAAACCCGCGGCGATACCATGATCACCAGGTTGAGGAATCCGAACGTGGAGGCCGCGATACCCAGCGCGATTACGGTCGCGCCGATTGCGCCGAGGCGGGTCCGAAGCGCGTCCGCCGCGGGTGCCGCGCTCGCCGCCAGACCGGCCGGCCCGAGCAGGCGGAGGTAGGTCGCATTGGCGAGCAGGTAGACCACTACCACGATCACCACACCCAGGACGAGGGACCGGGGGAGGTTCTTCTCCGGTTGGACGATCTCCTCGGCGATGAAGTTGGTCTGCTGCCAGCCGCCATAGGCAAACAGCACCGGAACCATTGCCGCCGCGATGGCCAGGAACGGGCCGGTGGACGCCGCAGGGAGGGGCGCCGCCTCCGCCCCGGCAGCCGGGCCGCTTGCCAGACCCACGACGATCAGGAATCCGAGCGCGCCGAGCTTGAGCACGGTGAAGACATTGGTCGTCACCGCCCCCGGCTTGATGCCGATGTAGTTGAGGGCGGTGAGCAACGCGATGGCGACCCCGGCGAGCCAGCGTCCGTCGCCCGGGACGCCCAGGACCCCGAGGGTGTAGTTGGCGAAGGTGACCGCGACCGCGGCGATCGCGCCGGTGGCCACTACGAGCAACAAGGCCCAGGCGTAGAGAAAGGCCGGGAGCGGACCCAGCGCTTCGCGCAGGTAGACGTAGCTCCCTCCGGCTCTGGGCCGACGCCGCCCCAGTTCACCAAAGCAGAATGCGCCGATCAACGCGATGGCGCCGCCCAGGATCCACACCCCCAGTGTGAGTCCTGCCGTTCCCACCCGCTGCGCGACGATGGCCGGATTGATGAAGATGCCCGATCCGATGATTCCGCCGACTACCGCCATGGTACCCGAGAACAGGCCCAGGGTACGGCGATAGGTGACCGGTGCGCTCATGGGGGGGAAGTTAGGGGCAGGGCGATAGGACGGTACGGGGGTAGAACCTCAGGAGTCGCTACCGTCCCTACCGTCGTTACCGTCCTACCGCTTACCCG
This sequence comes from uncultured Gemmatimonadales bacterium, assembly GCA_963709905.1. GTDB lineage: Bacteria > Gemmatimonadota > Gemmatimonadetes > Gemmatimonadales > GWC2-71-9 > JADJOM01. The sequence continues at coordinate 152,466 of CAVPYI010000001.1, read as the reverse complement.
TGTATCGCGGGGATCCCTGCCAGCGACGGCCGGCGCAGGAGCCGTCGCACGCGGGCGACGACTTCGCGCATCGAGAACGGCTTGAGGACGTAGTCATCCGCACCCAACTCGAATGCCCGGACGATGTAGTCCTCGTCGCCCATGGCCGTCAGCATCATCACGGGGACGTGCCGGAACTCGGGATGCGAACGCAGCCCCTGCAGGAGTCCGAGCCCGTCGAGATTGGGCATCTCGATGTCGGTGATGACGAGGGCCGCGCCACTCCCGACCGCGTTGGCGAGCGCCTCCCGGCCGTCCGGATAGGCCACCACCTCGAACCCCTCGCGGGTCAGGTGCCGGGTGACCAGCTTGACGACGTGCGGGTCATCCTCGGCGAGGAGAATGCGTCGTGACGGCGAGGGGATCGACCCTTCACCGGCCACCACCCGGTTACGACCGGAAGCCTTGGCCACGTAGCGCAAGCGGTCGGCCAGGCTGATCGTGTCCTCCATCGATTGGCCAGCGGGAACGTCCACCACGCCGGCCGAAAAGGTCACCGTCAGCGGCGGCTCCTCACCCGGCCGGAAGTCGACCCGCCGCAGCACCCCCAGCGCCTGATCCACCGCCGCGCCCGCCTCCGCCGCCGTGCGGCCCGCGAACAGGGCGATGAACTCGGCCCCGTCCCAGCGGGCGAATACCACCGCCTGGCGGAGCACCATGGCCAGCCGGACCCCGGTCCGGCGGAGCACGTTATCGCTGAATTGGCGACCCCAGGTCTCCTCGATCCAGCGGAAGTGATCCAGGTCGAGCACCGCGAGGGCGAACGCGGTGCCGGGGCCGGCTGCACCGCGAAGACGGGCGCAGGCTTCGAGGAACGCGGCTCGATTGGGGAGACCCGTTACCGGGTCGCGGCGGGCCGCGTGGACCTGGTCGATGTGCCGTTCGAGCCGCGCTCCAACCGCTACGGCAAAGGCCTCGATATCCAGCGGCTTCTCGAAGTAGGCATCCGCCCCGAGGGCGAAGCATTCCGCCTTGGTGCCGGTCCCGAGCCGGGCGGATACCACGAAGACCGGGACCCCCGAAGTCCGCGGATCCGAGCGCAGCTCCAGCAGGATGTTGCGGCCGTCGCTGTCCGGCAGGATCAGGTCCAGCACCACCAGGCTCACTTCTTCGCGACGCAGAATCTCGCGAGCCGCGGCGGCGCTCGGCGCCACCGTGACCCGCCGGCCGGCGCCGGCAAGGGCGGCCTCGAGGGTCCTGGCGAAGAGCGCTTCGTCCTCCACCACCAGGATCAGGTCGTTGAGTCCGCCGGCCCTCTGGTGGATGGCCCGCTCGAGGTGGGCGGCCAGGCCGCTCACCGCATCGAGCAGCTCCGAACCGTCCGCCCGGGCCACCAGGGCGGCGGCGGCGGAGAGCTCCGGGCGACCCTCGCCCGCGCCACGATCCACCAGCGCGCGGGCCAGGCGGCGGGCGGTCGCCTCGGCCTCGGCGGCCGGTTCGGCCGAGCGCAGAGCCCGGAGCGCGGTCTCGATCGCGGCCAACGGCACCGCCAGCCCGGAGGACCGGACGGCGCCGTGGTCGTAGTCACCGATGCCGGGCGGAAGAGAGGAGGTCATTGAATACAGTATCGGCCCCGAGCGAGCCGGAGATGAGGCGGGGCTGCATGGTCGGCCATGGGTCTTGTCCTCAGACGATAGTTCGGTACTTTACGGTCTTAACCGAATAATCGTTTGTCACACCGAGGCCGCCCGTGCTCGACTCGACCGATCTCACCATCCTCGGCCTGCTGCAGCAGAACGCCCGGACCAGTAACGCCGACATCGCCCGTCGGCTGGCCATGGCCCCCTCCGCCATCCTCGACCGGATTCGCAAGCTGGAACAGCGGGGCGTGATCCAGGGGTACCTCACCCGGATTGCCCCGGCCGCGGTCGGGCTGGGGCTCACTGCGTTCATCCTGGTGCGGACCGAGGAGCGGATCGGCACCGCCGCCATCGGACAGCAGCTGGCCAGGATCCCCGAGGTACTCGAGGTGCATCACGTGGCGGGCGAGGACTGCTACCTCGTCAAGGTCCGGGTCCGCGACACCGAAGACCTGAGCTGGCTGCTCCGGGAACGGTTCGGGCGGCTCAAGGGGGTTCGCAACACCAGGAGCACCATCGTGCTCTCCACGGTCAAGGAAAGCCAGGCGCTCCCACTCCCGGGGCCGGAAGGGCGCAGCCGTGGCTCCTGAGCGCGCCGTTCCGCCGCAGTTGCAGCTGGTACTCGCGTTCCTGGCGGTTTACCTGATCTGGGGCTCGACCTACCTCTTCATCGCGTTCGCGATCGAGACCATGCCGCCGTTTCTCATGGCGGCGGTCCGGTTCCTCCTCGCCGGCGGCGTCCTGTACGCCTGGGCCAGGTGGCGGGGCGGGTCCCGCCCGCGGCCGGCACAGTGGGCGTGGGCGCTCTTCCTGGGGGCGTTGTTCGTCCTCGTCGGGAATGGGACGGTCGTCTGGGTGGAGCAGCACCTTCCCACCGGGCTCACCGCACTGATGATCGCGATGGTCTCGGTGTGGACCGCCCTGCTCGAGTGGTTCCGGCCGGGCGGGGTCCGGCCTTCGGCGATGGTCCTGGCCGGGATCGCCCTGGGGTTCGGAGGCGTGGGCATCCTGATGCTGCCGGAGGGGAAGCTGGGCGGCCAGCATGTCGACCCGGTCGGGGTTCTGCTGCTGGTCGGCTCCACCTTCAGCTGGGCGCTCGGGTCGGTGCTCAGCCGCGAGGCCGATCTTCCCCGGAGCGCCCCAATGGTTTCCGGGATGGAGATGCTGGCCGGCGGGGCCCTCCTGCTGCTCGCCAGCATCGTGGCCGGCGACTGGAATGGCTTCACGCCCGCCGCGATCTCGCTCAAGTCGTGGCTGGCATTCCTGTACCTGACGCTGTTCGGATCGCTGATGGCGTTTACCTGCTTCTCCTGGCTGCTCCAGGTGAGCACCCCCACCAAGGTCGCGACCGCGGGTTATGTGAATCCGATGGTCGCGGTATTTCTGGGATGGGCCTTCGCCGGGGAGGCGGTCACCCTGCGTTCGCTGCTCGCGGCCATCGTCATCGTCTCTTCGGTGGTGCTCATCATCACCGGCCGGGATGTGACCACTCCCCGGGTTCAGCCCGGTCCCGTGACTCCCACGGCGGGCACCCGGGTTGCGGAGTCGTGACGCCGGGCCGGTTGACCCTTCGCGTCGCCCTCAGAGTTGTCCCCCGGGGGCATCCGAAACGACGGTAGCGACGGTACGAGGGTAGGACTTCAAGACGGTGGGGCGGGGACCTACGTCGTTACCGTCGTTACCGTCGCTACCGTCCTACCGCCGTACCGTTCATCTTCCGGCACTTCACCCTCGGGAGTTGCCGTCGTATGCTGTACCCCCGGGTCATCGTGCTGGTCGCCGCCGCCGGAATCGCAACGGCGCCCCCAGCCGCCCTGCAGATCCTCTCCTCTTCTCCCAGTGGTGAGGCCCCGCTCTCGGCTCCGATTCAGGTGATCTTCGACCGGCCGGTGGCGGGCTCGCTCGATCGGACGGTCGATCCCGCCGCGATCCTGCGGATCGAGCCAGTCGTTGCGGGGACGGCGGAATGGCGGGACCCGGTCACACTCCGCTTCCGTCCCGGACGCCCCGCTCACGCCGGGGAAGAGCTACACCGTCACCATCGCCAACTCCTTCGAGGCGATGGACGGCAGCCGGCTGGTCGAGCCATTCACCTATGCCTTCACGATCAGCGGCCCACGGCTGCTCACCGGGCTGCCGGTGAGCCAGGAATCGCACGCCCGGTTCCTCGCGCCCGACGCGACTTTCGAGGTGCTGTTCAGCGCCCCGCTCGACCGCAACACGCTCCGCGGACTCGCCTATCTCGACTTCGGCAAGGGCTGCTCCCGCCCCGGCGTCATCAAGCTCAATGCCAAGGAGCAGCGCTCGATCACCGACAAGGATCCGTGGCAATACCGTGAGGCAGGCGGCTGGGATCGGGACCGCACGGCGGATCCGCTTCGCCGGGTCATTGAACTCGTTCCCGAAACGAAGCTCCCGTACGCCTGCGCCGGGGAGCTGGTGATACCGTCCGCCATCGATCCCGAGGGAACCAAGCCGTTCGCGAGGTGGCCCCTTGCCACCTATGGCCCGTTCCGGATGAGCGGAGCGGCATGTGCCAGCGGAGACGTCTGTCCCGCGGGCGGCGCCCGGGTGACGTTTTCCACCCCGGTGAAGGGTGCCGAAGTGCAACGCCGGATCACGCTGCTTCCGGCGGCGGAGTTCAGCGTGTCGGACACCACGGAAGAATCCGCCACGTGGTATCTCGAGGCCGAGCTCAAGCCGCACACGGCCTACGCCGTGGTCGCCGGTCCCGGCATCCGTGACATCTTCGGGCAGGAACTCACCGGGAATCCGGCCGCGGGCTTTCGCACGTCGGGGTTCGCGCCCCTGGTCGAGCACGAGTACGGACGGCTGACGATCGAACGCGCGGCGTTCCGCACCTTGGCCGTGAAGCACGTCAACGTGGATACGCTCATGGTGACGGTCGCGCCGGTTCCCGCGGCGCTGGTCCCGGCCATGCTGCAGTACAACCGCTGGAATCGCGACGATAGTTCGCTTGCCCTGGTCCTCAAGCACGCCCAAACCCGGCCTATCGCGGTGGGAGGTCTCCGCGACCGGGTCCGGATCCATGGCGTGGCGATCCCGTTGTACAACATGCTTCGGCCGAGCGCGCCGCTGCTGCAGATGGTACGGGTGACCAGTCCGTCCCTGCCGCAGTCCTGGCAGGAGAACCAGCCGTACGCGGTGGTGCAGGTGACGGACCTTGCGGTGCATGCCCGTATCGGTCTCACCGGCGGGGTGGTGTGGGTGACCGGAGTGGGAGACGGCAAGCCGCGCGGCGGCGCATCGGTGACGCTGTACGACACCCGGGGGAAAGCGCGCGCCAGCGCCCGGACGACGGCTGATGGGGTGGCCGTGCTCGACAATTACCGGGTCGATACTGCCGCCGCCCGTGGCCACGGCTTCGAGGGCTACGTGGTGGCCAGCCATGGAAACGACAAGGCGCTCACCAGTATCAGCAGCTACGACCCCGACCTCAGCCCGTGGCAGTTCAACGTCCGCTCGGGGTACGGCAGCGCGCGGTATCCGGTGGCGGCGGCGGTGTTCACCGAACGGGGGATCTACCGCCCCGGCGAGCCGCTGTATGCCAAGGCGATCGTCCGCAGTGGAGTGCTCGGGAATCTGACCGTCCCGGCCCGCAGCGACAGCGTGCGATGGCGCTTCCTGGATCGAGAGGGCGGCTCGCTCAAGGAAACGGTTGTCGCCCCGTCGGCATTCGGCACCACTGATCAGCTGCTGCAGCTTCCCGCCGATCTCAAGCTCGGCACCTATGCCGTCCAGATCGAACAGCGGCGGGGCGGAGAATGGATCAACCTCGCCAGCGCCTCCTATCGGGTCGCCGAGTACCGGCCGCCGGAATTCCTGGTGGACGCCACTACCGACACGGCTCCGCGCTTCCCCGGCGACTCGAGCGTCGCGGACATCGAGGCCAGGTATCTCTTCGGCGCGCCCATGGCCCGTGCCGCGCTGACCTGGTCCGCCCGGCAGGTGTCGCTCGATTTCTGGGGGCTCGAGATCCCCAACACCGACGGTTTCTACTTCGGGGACACCGGCTGGTGGTGGGAGGAGAATCAGGCGAGCGGAACCGTCCAGATGATCGGGCAGGGGAGCGACACCCTCGACGATCGCGGACAAAAGCGGCTGCGCTTCCAGCTGGCGCCGACGCTGAAGGGGCGGCCCGCCCGCGCGACGATCGAGGCCTCGGTCATCGACGTCAACCGCCAGACGGTGGCCGCCCAGGCATCGGTGCTGGTCCACCCCGCTTCCTTCTATATAGGCGCCGCACCCAGGCCGCTGGGGAAGAGCTACTTCTGGACTGCGGGCCAGCCCCAGGCGGTCGGGCTGGTGGCGGTGCGACCGAATGGCACCCGGGTCGGCGGGGTGAAGATCCGCGGCACGATCGTGCGCCGCGAATGGCATCGCGTGCATCGTACGCGGGGCGGGTACAGCGAAGTGTACGGCGAGTGGGTCTCGGATACCGTCGGCCGCTGCGAGGCCGTGAGCGGTGCCTCGCCTGCCGAGTGTCGATTCACACCCGCCGCCGGCGGCACCTACATCCTCACGTTCGAGGCGAAGGATCAGTCCGGGCGGCCGGTCTCCACCAGCATCTACCGGTGGGCAACCGGCAAGGACTTCGTCCCGTGGAATGACGAGAGCCAGTTCAAGATGGACATCGTCCCCGACAAGACCCGGTACAGTGTCGGCGACACGGCCACGGTGCTGTTCGCGGCTCCGTTCACCGATGCCGAGGCGTGGGTCACGGTCGAGCGGGAGGGACTGATCGACCAGCGCCGGCTCAGGCTCTCCTCCGGTTCTACGACCCTCAAGTTTCCCGTCACCGAAGGCTGGGCGCCCAACGCGTTCGTCTCGGTGCTGGTGGCTCGAGGCCGGAGCGCCAAGCCTGGTCCGCTCGATGACCCGGGCCGGCCTACGATCCGGGTGGGATACGCGGAGTTGCGGGTGCTGCCGGAAGTAAAGCGGCTCACGGTGGGCGTCGATCCCGTCCGGCAGGAGTACCGTCCCGGCGATACCGCCTACGTGAATCTCAAGGTGGTCGACCGGACCGGGCGCGGCCAGCGCAGCGAAGTGACGCTCTGGGCGGTCGACATGGGCGTGCTCTCGCTGACCGGCTACCGCACGCCCGATCCGATCGACCTGCTCTACGCGCCGCGTGGCCTGGGTCTCAGACTGGCCAGCAACCTCACGACTGTCGCCCCGCAGGTTCCGGAGGGAGAAAAGGGCGCCCGGGCGCCCGGCGGCGGAGGCGGGCAGGGCGAGAGCGACATCCTCCGCTCCCGCTTCAAGACCACGGCATTCTTCCTCGGCAGCGTTCTCACGGACTCGGCCGGCGCGGGACGCGCCCAGGCGAAGCTGCCTGACAATCTCACCACCTTCCGGTTGATGGCGGTGGCCGTCACGGCCGGCGATCGCTACGGCAAGGGGCAATCCCAGCTGCTGGTGACGCGTCCCCTGCTGGCGCGGCCGGCACTCCCGCGGTTCCTGCGCGAAGGCGATCGGTTTGCCGCCGGCGTGGTGGTGAACCAGCGGACCGGGGGTACCCCGACGGTCACCGTGACCGCCGAGGCCACGGGCACTCAGCTCACCGGCAACGCGTCCCGCACTGCCGCGCTGGAAGCGGGTCGGGGCCGGGAGGTTCGCTTCGACTTCCGGCAGCCCGGCGTCGGCCCGCACGGGACGGCGGACAGCGCCACGTTCCGCTTCGGCGTGACCGGCGGCGGCGACGCAGACGCCGTTCAGCAGCGCCTGGCCGTGAAACCGGCCTTCCACCCCCGGGCATGGACCGTGTCCGGGGTTCTGGTCGACACCGCGACGGTGAATTTCCAGCTCCCCCCGGGCATCGATCCCGAGCGCTCCCGGCTGCAGGTCACCCTCGGCAGCTCCCCGCTCACCGTGATCAAGGGCCTGAGCTACGAACTCAGGGTCTACCCGTACTACTGCTCCGAACAGATCGCCAGCGCCGCCGCGCCGATCATCGCCCTCCATCAGGCCCAGCGATCGCTGAAGGGCGTGGTCCTGCTCAAGGGAAACCCACGCCGGGAAATCGAGATCGCCGTCCAGGTTCTCAGTCGGCGTCAGCGCACCGACGGCGGAATCGGCTACTGGGACACCGGCGACTGGACCACTCCCTGGCTCAGCGCCCACGCCGGACTTACGCTGCTCGACGCACGGGCCGCCGGAGTCACGGTGAGCGACACCGTGCTGGAACGCCTCGCCGTCTTTCTGCGGAAGACCATTGACCAGCCGGGACCGATCCGGGCTCCCGTGCGATACTGGTACGATCAGGCGCAGGCCTCTCTGGGCGATCAGGTCGCTGCCGCCGACTACCTGAGCCGGCTGGGCAAGCCGCACGTGGCCGCGGAGAATGACCTGCTCCGGAACGCCCCCCAGCTTGCCTGGGAGGACCGGGTCCGCCTGGCCGAGGTCCTGGCGCGTCGAAAGGCAATCCGGGCCGCGCGCGATCTGTTGCAGCCGGCCTGGGCTGCGACGAAACTCGAGGGTCGACGGGCGATCGTGCCTGACGAGACCCGCACCTATCGCCACTACTTCCCATCCCGCCTCCGGCCGATTGGTCGGCTGCTCACGGCTACGCTGGCGGTGGATTCGGCCCACGTCCTGATCGGACCGCTGGTCGAAACCCTGGTACAGCAGGGGCGGGCAGGGGTGCTGGAGTGGTGGAACACCCAGGACTATGCCTCGGTGGTGTCAGCGCTCACCGCCTTTGAGCGCCGCACCAGCGCCGGCGCGGCTCGGCCATTCTCCGTGCGGGGCGGCGGACGGCAGCTCTTCGCGTCGCCCGGAGCGTCTTCGGGAGATCCGCGGCTCACGATCGGCGACTCGACGGTCGAACTCAGCGGCCTGGTCGAAGGCCTCGCCTCGGACAAGCCGTCGATTCGACTGGCCCTCGCCGCCGGCGGGTCGGGGGCGCCGATCTACTACTACCTGACCGTCCACGAGGTCCCCAAGGCGCGGCCGGTGAACCCGGAGGACCGGGGCATCCGGGTCGAACGCTGGTATGAGAAGTACGACAAGGCGGAGCCGGTGGTGAGCGTGGCGGAGGGCGAACTGGTGCGTGTCCGGGTCCGCCTGACGGTCCCGAATGACCGCCAATTCCTGGTCGTCGACGACGCGCTGCCTGCCGGTCTCGAGGCGGTGGATCTCAGTCTGCGGACCGCCAGCCTCACGCCCGGTCCGGGGATCGGCCAGGAAACCCGGTATCTGGCGCCGGATGAAAGTGAAGGCGAAAGCCAGGAGAGCGGGGGCGCGGACCAGTACTGGTATTACGGTCGCTGGGATAGCGGCTGGTGGTCGCCGTTCGACCACAAGGAGATCCGTGACGACCGGGTGGTGTACGCGGCTACGATCCTGTGGAAAGGCGTCTACAACCTGACCTACATCGCCCGGGCGACCACGCCGGGGACCTTCATCCGCCCACCGACGCACGCCGAGGAGATGTACAATCCGGCCGTGTTCGGGCGGAGCGATGGCGGGGTGTTCACGGTGACGCCGCAATGAGCTATTCGGCGGCTCGGCGGCTCGGCGGCTGGTGTGCGATCGGCGGGCTGGCCGTGGCCTGCCTCGGGTTGGCCGCCTGGATTGCCTGGCCGCTGCCGGACGATCTCCTCAGGCCGGGCCGGGTCCAGAGCCTCACCATCGCCGACCGGCACGGCGTTCCGCTCCGGGCTACCCGGGCAGGGGACGGGTCGCGCGCGCATTGGGTGGAGCTGGCCGCGATGGACCCTGACCTTCCACGCGCCTTCGTGGCGGTGGAGGACAAGCGGTTCCATCGCCACCACGGCATCGATCTGCGTGCCGTCGCCCGCGCGGCGCGCGACAATCTGGTCGCGGGCCATGTGGTCTCGGGGGCCTCGACCATCACCATGCAACTGGCCCGGCTGCTCCGGCCGATGGGGCGTGGGCTCGGCGGGAAGGCGCTCCAGACGCTCTGGGCCTGGCGGCTCGAGACCCACCTCACCAAGACCGAGATTCTGGAGCAGTACCTCAATCGGGTACCGCTGGGGCAAGGTGTCATCGGTGTCGATGCGGCCACCCGGCTCTACTTCGGTTCCTCCGCCGAACGGGTCAGCCTCGGCCAGGCCGCGCTGCTCGCCGGGCTCGCCCAGGCGCCATCGAGCCAGAATCCCCTGGTGGCCCCCGACCGCGCCACGGTCAGCCGGGTGCGTGGACTCGATGCGCTGGCCGCCGAGAACTACGCGGGCTTCGACGAGATCGCGCGGGCTCGACGCGAGCCGCTGGTCGGGTCGGAGCGCGGAACCCCCTTCCTCGCACCCCATTACACCAGCCGGGTCCTCTTCTGGGCGGAGCGCGAGGGTCGATCGCTCCTTGGCAACTGGAGGACGTCGCTCGATCTCGGGCTGCAGACGGAGCTCGAGGCCGAGGTCCGCCACACCGTCGAGCAGCTCGCCGATCGCGGGGCGCGCCACGCCGCCGCGGTGGTGCTCGACAACCGTACCGGCGAGATCCTCGCGTGGGTCGGATCGCCCGATTTCTGGGCCGATACCGCCGGCCAGGTCGACATGGTGGTGAGCCCGAGGCAACCCGGATCGACGCTCAAGCCGTTCCTCTACGCCCTGGCGTTCGACCGCGGAGTCACGGCGGCGACCGTACTACCCGACATCGCGCGGACGTACCAGACCGGGACCGGGCCATACCATCCCCGGAACTACGACCGACGCTACCATGGCCCGGTCCGGGTCCGGGAGGCCCTGGCCAGTTCGTACAACGTCCCCGCCGTGGAGCTGGCGGACCGGATGGGATACGCCACCCTGCTGCACGGGCTGCATCGAGCTGGCTTCGGGTCTCTCAGTCGTTCCCCGGAGCACTACGGGCTTGGACTGGCGCTCGGTAACGGCGACGTGACCCTGCTCGAGCTTGCGAACGCCTACCGTGCGCTCGCCAACGGCGGCGAGTGGACGCCGTACCGGTGGTGGGTCGGCCACGACAACCGGCCTGAGGGGCCCGGCACGCGGGTAGTCTCGGCCAGGTCAGCCGTGCTCACCCTCGATATTCTGGCCGACCAGGACGCCCGCATCCCGGGCTTCGGACTGCGAACGCCCTTCGACTGGCCATTCCGGGCAGCCGCCAAGACCGGCACCAGCCGGCACTTCACCGATAACTGGGCGGTCGCGGTCACCCAGGGGTTTACCGTAGCGGTGTGGGCCGGCAACTTCAGCGGCCGGCCGATGGAAGGAGTGAGCGGAATCTCCGGCGCCGGACCGCTCCTCCATCGGGCCGTGCTGCGTACGGCGAAGCGATATCCGGCCGGTGCCCTGCAAGCACCATCGGAGGCGGGGCTCGAACAGGCGTCGATCTGCCGGCTCTCCGGGCTGCGCGCGACACCCCGATGCCCGTCACTGACCGAGCAGTTCGTTCCGGGAACAATCCCGCGCGTGGCCTGCGACTGGCACCAGGATGAGGGCCTCCGATTGCCGGCCGCGTACGCCGAGTGGGCTGCGGTGAACGAGGCGCCGGCCACAATGGGCGGCGGAGCGGTGGCGCCGCGGCCGGGTGCGGTGGCGCGATCCGGACCTGCGGTCCTCACCATTACCTCGCCCCAGGATGGAGACCGCTACCGCCTGCCTCCCGGTGTCGACCCGCGGTACGCCACTATTCCACTCAGGGCAACGGCGGCCGGAACGGCCGGCTCGATCCGGTGGTATGTCGACGGGGCCAGGGTGAGTGGCCCCAGGTGGGTGCCGGCTCCGGGCCGGCATGAGATCACGGCCGAGTCAGGCTCGGCGCGTGCCGTCGCCACCATCACTGTGGAGGACCGTTGACGCTGAACCGTCGCCCGCTGGGCAACTCGGGACTGGAGATCACCACCGTGGGTTTCGGCGCCTGGGCCGCCGGCGGCGGCGGATGGTCCTTTGGTTGGGGACCTCAGGATGATGCCGATTCGCTCGCCGCGATGCGGCGGGCGCTGGAGCATGGTGTCAACTGGATTGATACCGCCGCGATCTACGGGCTGGGGCATTCGGAAGAAGTGGTAGGACGACTGCTGCGCGACCTCCCGCCCGGGGAGCGGCCCCTGGTGTTCACCAAGTGCGGCCTGATATGGAACGACGCCGACCGCATGGCCGAGCCCCAGCGCAACCTGCAACCGGCGTCCATTCGCCGTGAATGTGAGGCGTCGCTTCGCCGACTCGGCGTCGACCGGATCGATCTCTACCAGTTCCACTGGCCGGACGACACCGCAACCCCGGTGGAGGAGTCGTGGGCGGAGATGGGTCGCCTGATCGACGAGGGTAAGGTGCGTTGCGGCGGGGTCTCGAACTTCGATGTCACCCTGCTCGAGCGCTGTGCGCGGATTCGCCCCGTGACATCGGCCCAGCCCCCCTTCTCGATGATCAGGCGCGACGCCGCGGCAGACGTGATCCCGTGGTGCAAATCGCACCGGACCGGCGTCCTCGGGTACAGCCCGATGCAGGCGGGAATCCTCACCGACAGTTTCTCCGCCGAGCGGGTGGCATCCCTGGCCCAGGATGACTGGCGCCGCCGGGCCTCCGAGTTCCAGCCTCCGCGACTCGGACAGAACCTGGAGCTTGGTGCTGCCCTGAGACCGATTGCCGCGCGGCATGGCGTGTCGGTCGCGGCGGTGGCGATCTCGTGGGTGCTGGCCTGGCAGGGTGTGAGCGGGGCCATCGTTGGGGCGCGCAACGCGGCCCAGGTGGACGGCTGGATCGCCGGCGCCAACCTCACCCTCTCGACCGCGGATCTCGACGAAATTGCGGCGGCGATCAAGCGGACCGGAGCGGGTCGCGGGCCGGTTCGACCGGTCGCCTGACAACTTCGGCACCGAACCGGGCGTACCGGGAAAGCGGCACGCGATGCTCCGACCGATTCAATTGACGTTGCTGGCTGCTGCAGGCGCGGCGGCGCTCGAGGGTCAGGCCCCGCTTCCACCGCTGGAGGCATTGACCACCCACCTCGTCGGCATGACGGCCGTCGCTGGCTACGAGCGGGCCATGGCCGATTCACTGCTCGGACTCCTCCCCGGCGCCAAACGCGACCGGGCAGGCAACGTCGTGTTGACCATCGGTCTTGGCAAGCCAAGGACCCTCATCGCCTGCCCGATGGATGAGCCGGGGTTCGTCGTTGGTAGCGTGCGTCCGGATGGCTACCTCACCCTCAGGCGAGTGGGACCGTCTCCGGGGCCGCTGGCCGACCAGCAGTTTGAGGGGCAGCGGGTCACAGTTTTCGGCCGACGCGGACCCGTTGAAGGCGTAGTCGGCGTCCGATCTACTCATTTGACTCGCGGCCGAAGCGCTGGGGATCAGCCGTTCACGTTCGACGACGCCTTCGTCGATCTCGGCGCGGAGAGCGCGGCCCAGGTCGCCAGGCTCGGCATCGAAGTCCTCGCCCCGGTCGCCCGGACCAAGGCGGTGCACCGCTACGGCTCAGGCCTGGTGGCCGCACCGGTCGCGGGCCGCCGGGCAGCGTGCGCCGCGTTGCTCGATGCGGCTCGGGGCGCGGTTCCGTCAATCGGCAGTGTGACCGTCGCGTTCATCGTCGAGCAGGGATTTACCCGGCGAGGCATCCTCACCGTGGCCCGAACGCTGGGGCCCTTCGACAGCGCCATCCTGCTCGAGGCAAAGGGCGGTCCGGGGACGACGCTCCCCTCAAACCCGGATTCCCGCGTGCTCCCGAATTTCGAGGTCTGGGGCCTGCCGGTCCGCTACGCCGGGACACCGGTCGAAACCGTCTCGATCGCCGATGTCGAAACCCTGGGACGCCGGCTCCGCGGCCGGATCGGAGGCGGCCCATGAGCGTGTGGCGGAGGACCACCTGGGCATTGTCGCTGGCCGCCGTCTTCAGCGGCCCGGTCGTGGCGCAAAGTCCCCTCACGATCGCCGAAACGGAAACTGTTCTCTCTGCGCTGGTGAACGCATACGGTGTCTCAGGGCAGGAAGGCCCGGTCCGCGATCTGGTCCGGTCACTCCTTCCCGAAGGCCTCCAGTCCCACACCGACACGGCCGGCAATCTCTGGGTGACTGTCGGAGACGGTGACCCGCTCGTGGTCTTCGTCGCTCACCTGGACGAAATCGGCTTCCGGGTCACCGCCATCCAGGACGATGGGCAGCTCACCATCGAACCGCGCGGTGGGTTCTTCCTCTCGCTGTACGAAGCCGAGCCGGCGCTGGTGCACACTCCGCGGGGACCGGTGCCCGGCGTATTCACCCCGCGAGACTCGACGGGCGTCCGACGGCATCCGGGTACCATACGGGTCGATGTCGGCACGGGAACCCGTGCGGCCACGGAAGCCCTCGGCATCGACTCGGGGTCCACGGTCACCATGCCCAAACAGTACGTGCGGCTGCAAGGGACGCGGGCCACCGGGCGGTCGTTCGACGATCGGATCGGCTGTGCCGCACTCATCCTCGCTCTCCGCCGGCTCGACCCGGCCCGGCTCCGTCACGCCGTGGCCTTCGTGTGGAGTGTTCGGGAAGAGATCGGCCTGGAGGGGGCCCGGGTGGCCGCCGACGCGCTCGGTGTCCGCCCCGCCCGCGTACACGCGATCGATACCTTCGTCTCGGCCGACGCGCCGCTCGAGCCGAAGGCCTACGCCGTGGCACCGCTCGGACAGGGAGCGGTGATCCGGGCTCTCGATAACAGCGCGGCGGCACCGCCCGCCCTGGTCGATTCATTGCGCGCCCTGGCGCGGACCGCCCGGATCCCGCTGCAATACGGGGCCACCAGCGGCGGGAACGACGGCTCGACATTCCTGGGGTGGGGCGTGTCTGACGTGGCGATTGGCTGGCCGCTTCGGTACTCGCACTCGCCGGCCGAAACGGCCGATCTGAAGGATGTGGTCGCGCTGGCCGAGCTGGTGAGGGTGGTGGCGGAGAGGTGGTGAGGGGGGGTGAAGGGTGAAAGGTGAAGGGTGAAAGGTGAAGGGAGCCTGTGAGCGGATCGAGACCGGCTCGACAGTGACCGATCCTCCACCTTTCACCTTTCACCCGCTGCTGCACCCAGCCCCCCTTACGCCGCCCTTCCCCCACCTTGCGCCTTGGAATGCATATTGCATATATATTCAGCATGAAAGCCATCGCCCTGGCGTTCTCCGGGGGCCTCGACACGTCCTACTGCGTCCCCCGCCTGGCCGATCAGGGCTGGGCCGTCCATACCGTGCACGTCGACACCGGCGGTGCTTCGCCCGAGGAGCTGGCGGCTATCGCCGGGCAGGCCCGGGCGGTGGGCGCCGTCGAGCATCACGCCGTCGACGCCCGGCAGCGCGGTCTTCGACCGTTTCGTCCGCTTCCTCATCCAGGGCAACGTGCTTCGCGGGGAGGTCTACCCGCTTTCCGTCGCCGCCGAGCGCACCCAGCAGGCCCTCTCGGTCATCGAAGCCGCCCGCCGGATCGGGGCCGGCGCCGTAGCGCATGGCTCGACCGGCGCCGGGAACGATCAGGTGCGCTTCGACATCGCCTTCCGGGTGCTGGCCCCGGATCTCGAGATCGTCACGCCCATCCGCGACGAGCAGATTCGCCGCGAACAGGCCATTGCCTACCTCGAAGCCCGGAGCCTCCCCGTTCCACCCAAGGCGGGGGCGTACTCGATCAACCGCGGTCTCTGGGGCACCACCTGGGGCGGAGGCTGGACCCACGACACCTGGGCCGGGCCGCCGGACGAACTGCTGGACCCGCCGGCTGGCGCGCCGGAGCCGTCCGAGATCGTGCTGGAGTGGGAGGACGGTCTGCCGGTCGGCCTCGACGGCGGCCGGCGCTCGGGTCCCGATCTGATCCAGCGACTCGGCGAGCTGGGCGCCGCCTACGGCTTCGGCCGCGGCATTCACGTGGGCGAGACCGCCCTCGGCATCAAGGGACGGATCGGATTCGAGGCCGGCGCCGCCCTGGTGCTGATCGCGGCCCACCGCGAGCTGGAGAAGCTGGTGCTTACCAAGTGGCAGTTGTTCTGGAAGGATCAGCTGGGGAAGTTCTACGGCGACCGGCTGCACGAGGGCCACTACTTTGATCCCGCCGCTGCGCGACATCGAGGCGCTACATCGCCAGCAGCCAGCGCCGGGTCACCGGTGAGACCCGAGTCCGGCTCGCCGCCGGGCGGTTCCTGGTCGTCGGCACCCGGAGCCCGTTCTCGATGATGGACCGGAGCGTCGCGACGTACGGCGAGGAGAACCGGCTGTGGACCGGTGCCGAGGCGCGGGCGTTCAGCCGGGTGTCGGCGATTCCGGAGCTGTTGGCTCACAAGGCGTCGGGTGTCAGGCGTCAGGCCTCTGCTACGGATTCGTCGCCGCCCGCGGCCCGCCGCCCGACGCCTGACGCCTGACGCCTGACGCCTCGAGGACCACCATGGTCAAAACCACCCGCATCCGACTCGACCGCATCTCCTCCATCCACCCGGAACGCGCACCTCTCGTCCGAGGTGATCGTCGGCGATGACATCATCGCCGCCGAGGGCTACGTGCTGGCCGTGCGGATCCTGCACGACAAGTCGAGCTACAACACGCATCGAGGACCTTACCGGGCGGATGATCTCGCTCCGGGCCGGCGACGTGCTGGCCGGAACGCTGGGGCACCGGCGCGCGCTGCGCGGATACGCCGGCGTCGTGCCGCGGTCAGGTGGCGGTGGGCGACACGCATCGAAGTGCTCAACCTCGGCGGGATCCTCGGGCGGTGCACCTCCAGCCAACCCGGAGATCGGCGCGCCGTTCCGGGCCGAGGTGCTCGGGGCCATCCTCAGCTTTCCCGAGCTGGGCGACCGGATCGGGCCGGCCGGCGCACATCCGCGATCACGCGGTGCCGGCGGCCGACGCGACTCGAGATCCGCGGTGCCGGTGGTCTACGTCGCCGGGCACCTGCATGAACGCCGGCAAGACCGTGGCCGCGACCGAGCTGGTGCGCGGACTCACCCGGGCCGGGCTCCGGGTGGCGGCGGCGAAGCTCACCGGCGTCTCGCTCATGCGGGATTCGCTCGCGATGCTCGATGCCGGGGCGATCGCGGCCCTCACCTTCAACGACACCGGCATCGCGACCACCCGCGCCGGGCTCACGGTACCGGCCGCGAAGGGGATCTTCAACCGCCTCGCCGCGAGCAAGCCCGACGTGATCGTGGCCGAGCTGGGCGACGGCATCCTGGGCGAGTACGGCGTGCAGGACATCCTGCGCGACCCGGAGCTGACCGGCGTCGGCGCCGCGTACGTCATGGCGGCGCCGGACCCGGTGGGCTGCTGGGGCGCGGTGACCCTGATGCGCGACCTGTTCAACCTCCCGGTCACCGTGATCACCGGCCCGGCCACCGACAATGAGGTGGGTCGCGACTACGTCACCGCCGAGCTCGGGCTCCCGGCCCACAACGCGCTGCGCGATGCCCGACGGGCTGGTCGCGGTCGTGAGGCCGCGCTGGACGATCGTCAGCCATCGGCGGTCAGCCGCCGGTGGCCGCCAGTCCTGCGCTGGCGCCCGCGCCTGACCCACCCTGGCTCTCCGGATCGCTGTGATCGGTGCCGCCGGCTACGTCGGCGGTGAGCTGCTCCGGCTCCTGCTGCAGCACCCCGAGGTCGGCGACGTGTGTCGCCACCAGCCGAAGCCAGGCGGGCGTGCCCGTCGGGGAAGTACACCCCGGCGCTGGCGCCGCTCACCGAGGTGCGGTTCTCGGGCGCGTCTCCCGGCGAGGCGGCGCAGGCGGGCGGACGTGGTGTTCCTGGCGCTCGAACACGGCGAGTCGTCCCGGACGGCGGACGAGATCTTCGCTGCCAATCCCGGCGCTGGTCATCGACCTGGCGGCCGACTTCCGGGTGACCGATCTCGAACTCTACGCCAGATTCTACGGCCCGCACCCCGCGCCGCGACCTGGTGCCGCGCTTCACCTACGCGCTGGCCGATGTGCTGGGGACCACGCTGCGCGGAAAGACCGCGCTGGCGGCGCCGGGATGTTTCGCCACTGCGGCCCAGCTGGCGCTGTACCCGCTGGCGGGGCTGGGGCGCGACCTGAGTCCGGTGCTGTTCGGTGTCACCGGGTCGAGCGGGGCCGGGGTGCAGCCCAGGCCCACGACCCACCACCCGGCCCGGGCCCACAACCTGTTCGCCTATTCGGTGTTCAACCACCGGCACGAGGCCGAGATCCTGCGAGCGGTGGCGGGAGTGGACCGGCCAGCCCGACGCCGCGGGCCCGCCTGATGACACACTCCGGCCCGTTCGTGCGCGGTATCCACCTCACGCTGCACGTGGACCTCGGCGACTCCGGCGCGGCTCTTCCGGTGCGTGGAGCGCTATCGTGAGGCGTATGCCGGGCGCCCATTCGTCCGGGTGCTGGACCAGCCGCCCGAACTGACGCACGTGGTCGGGACCAACTACGCGCTACTCCACGTGGCCCACTCCGCGGATGGCCGCGAGGCGCAGGTCCTGGTCGTGGTGGACAACCTCGTGAAGGGGGCCGGCGGGCAGGCGATTCAGGCGATGAACCTGGCGCTGGGCCTGGAAGAGGAAGCCGGGCTTCGTTCCGGAGGGATGTTCCCATGTTGACGGCGCGGCGGCTCGGCGGCTCGGCGGCCGGTTGCAGGCGGGGGCCGCGCGCGATCGACCCGAACCGGTGCGGTTCACCAGCCGCCGAGCCGCCGAGCCGCCGAGGCGTCAACTCATGACCAAACGGGACTTCCTGGCAGTCGAAGACTGGCCGGCCGACCGAGGTCGACACGCTGCTCGCGCTGGCGGCGCGCATCAAGCGGGGCGAGGTGCGGGGCGGGCTCGAGGGCAAGGTCATGGCCATGGTCTTCATGGATCCGAGCCTTCGCACGCGCACCAGCTTCGAGACCGCGATGTTCCTGCATGGCGGCCATGCGGTGGTGCTCGAGCCGGGCAAGAGCAGCTGGAGCCTCGAGACCGAGCCGGGGGCGGTGATGGACGGCGCCACGGTGGAGCATATCCGCGACGCCGCGCGGGTGCTGGGCCGCTACGCCGACGTCATCGGCGTCCGCGCCTTCCCGCGAGGCGCGGACTGGAACGCCGTGCGGGACGACCGGGTCGTGCGCGACTTCGCCCGCCATGCCGAGAAGCCGGTGATCAACATGGAGTCCTCGCGCCGTCACCCCTGCCAGCAGCTGGCCGACGCGCTGACGCTCCGGGAGAAGCTGGGCGACCCCCGGGGGAAGCGGTTCGTCCTGCTGTGGGCCTGGCATCCCAAGGCGCTGCCGACCGCGGTGCCGGCCAGCGCCGCCCTGGCCGCGGCTCACGAGGGGATGGAGATCGTCATCGGGCGACCGGACGGCTACGAGCTGGACCCCGAGGACACCGCCCTGATTCGCAGGATTGCCCAGGCCCGCGGGGGCGAGTTCGTCCATATCATGAACGACCCGGACGAGGCTGTCGTCGGCGCGGACGTGGTGTACGTCAAGTCATGGGGATCGCTCAAGCATTTCGGCCAGCCCGAGGCCGAGGCGGAATTCCGGTCCGGGCTCCGCGACTGGCGCCTCACTGCCCAGCGGCTCAAGTCGACCCGTCAGGGCAGGGCGAACGGTGATGCACTGCCTCCCGGTCCGGCGCAACGTCGAAATCGACGACGCGGTGCTCGACGGCCCGTCGTCGGCGGTGGTGGATGAGGCGGAGAACCGGCTGCACGTTCAGCGAGCGCTGTTGCTGACGCTGTTGGGGGGTGAGAGGTGAAGGGTGAAAGGTGAATGGTGAAGGGTGAGCGGTGAACGGCGAACAGGTAGGGTGAGGGGCGGGGCCCTTTCACCTTTCACCTTTCACCCTTCACCCTTCACCCTCACCACCTCCTGGCCCGGAGACCAAATGACTATCGAGATCAGCAAGGGTATCGCCGGCCTGAAGGGCGCCCTGCGCTACGTCCGCGCCTATCGCGATCACGTCTTCGTCATCAAGCTCGGCGGCGACGTGCTGGCGGATGCCGAGGCCCTGGACCGGGTGGCCCAGCAGCTCGGACTGCTCTCGTCGCTCAGCATCCGGATCGTCGTGGTGCACGGCGGGGGGCCGCAGGCGACGGCCTTGTCCCGGCGCCTGGGCCGGGAACCGGCCATCGTGGCCGGCCGCCGGGTCACCGACGAGGCCGCGCTCGAGGTGGCGAAGATGGTCTATTCGGGGACCCTGAACGTGAACCTGCTGGCGGCGCTCCGGGCGCACGAGGTGCAGGGTGTCGGTCTCTCGGGAGTCGACGCCGATCTCATCACGGCCCGGCGGCGCCCGCCCATCCAGGTGGTCGATGACGCCGGTGTTTCCCGCGAGGTCGACTACGGCCTGGTCGGCGACATCGACCGGGTGGATCCCCGGGTGCTGACGACCCTGCTGGAGGCCCGGTTCATGCCCGTCGTCGCCAGCCTGGCCGGCGACGGCGAGGGCAACGTGTACAACGTCAACGCCGACACCGTCGCCGAATCCCTGGCGGTGGCGCTCAAGGCGCAGAAGCTGATCTTCCTCACCGGGGCGCCGGGTGTCCTCCGGGATCGCACTGACCCGTCGAGCCTCGTCACTTTCGCCGACCCGGACGATCTGGCGACCCTGATGTCGAACGGCGCCATCGCCGGCGGCATGCGGCCCAAGGTGGAGGCCTGCATCCGGGCCGCCACCGGCGGTGTCGAACGGACCCATATCATCGATGGCCGGCTCCCCGATTCGGTGCTCTTCGAAGTCTTCACCGGCGCTGGTTGTGGTACGATGATCGTGGGGCGGAAGGAAAAGGCGACCTATCTTGGTGTGGACCTCGCAACCTGAGATCGCCCTGCTCCAGGATCTGGTCGCGACCCACTCGGTGAGTGGTACCGAGGAGGTCCTCGCGCGCCGGGTCGAGGAGTGGGCCCGCACGGCCGGACTCGCCGTCCGGCGCGACGATGCCGCCGTGAGCGTGAGTGTGCCGGGCCGGGCGGCCGGCGAGACGCTGGCGTTCGTGTCCCACCTCGACACCGTGCCGGCGGGAGCGGACTGGACCAGACCGGCGTTCGAACCCACCATCGAGGGCGACCGCCTGTACGGGCGCGGCTCCGGCGACGCCAAGGCCTCGGTTGCCGCCATGCTGATGGCCGCCCGGGATGTGGCGGAGAGCGGCGGCCCGGCCCGCGGCCGGCTGCTGGTGGTGCTGGGGTACGAAGAAGAAACCAAACACACCACCATGGGCACGGCGGTGGGGCGGCTTGGGCCGATCGACGCGGCGATCGTGGGGGAACCGACCAATCTCGAGTTCGCCATCGCGCAGCGCGGCCTGATGATGGTGGATCTGGTCGCGCGCGGCGTGCAGCGTCACGCCGGATACGCCGCCGACCATCCCGATTTCACCAACGCCATCGTGGAGCTGGGCCGGAACATCGCCCGCCTGCCGGCGCTGTTCCGCGATCGGGTCCATCCCATCCTGGGCCTGGCGACCGCCACGCCGACGATGTTGGAGGCCGGCGTGAGCCGCAACGTCACCCCGCCGGTGGCCCGGGCGGTACTGGACGTGCGCAGCACGCCCAACTGGACCCACGCCGAACTGGCGGACGCGCTCCGGGCCGAGCTCGACGTCGAGGTGGTGGTGACCTCCGACCGGCTGGTCCCGTGCGAGACTCCGCCCGGGTCGCGCCTGCTCAGCGCCGCCGCGGCCGTGCGGCCCGCGGGGCGTCCCTTCGGTTCTCCGACCTGCTCCGACTGGGTATTCTTGCGGGATCGCGACGCCATCAAGTGCGGCCCCGGCACGAGTCGCCGGTCGCACACTCCCGATGAGTACGTGGACCTGCCGGAAGTCTCGGAGGCACGGCTCTTCTACCGCCAACTGGCGCAGGCCTACCTCTCATGAGCCGCAAGGACCTCGCACGCAGACCGAGCGCCCCCGCTGATGCGGCGGGCACCCCGGCCCTCCCGGGTACCCTCTGGGTCGCCGGCAACTCGCTGGACCGACAGATGCTCGATTACACGGCGGCGGAGGATCGCCTGTGGGACGGGCGGCTCATCGCCTGGGACATTCTGGGGAGCCTCGGTCACATCGAGGGCCTCCGGGCTTCGAAGCTGCTCACCGAGGACGGAGTACCGGCAGATCCGGGGCGGTCTCCGTCAGGCCCTGCGGGAAGTGGAGGACGGCCGGCTGGGGTTGACCGCCGATCACGAGGACGTGCACACCGCGGTCGAAGACTGGCTGGTCCGGCAGGTCGGCCCGGTCGGAGAGCGGCTGCACACCGGGCGGTCGCGCAACGACCAGGTGGCGTGCGACCTCCGGCTCTACCTCAAGGATCGCCTGCTCCTGCTCCAGGGCGGAGCGCTCGATCTGGCCGAGAGCCTCCTGGTGTTCGCGGAGAAACACCAGCGGGTCCTGTGGCCGGGGTACACCCACACCCGGCGAGCGATGCCGTCGTCGGCGGGGTTGTGGGCCGCGGCCTTCGCCGAGGGCATCATCGATACCGTCGAGGCGACACCGGCAGTCTGGGCCAAGCTGGACCGCTCGCCGCTCGGCAGCGCCGCCGGGTACGGTGTGCCGCTGCCCTTGAAGCGCGAGGTCGCCGCCCAGGCGCTGGGCTTCGGCCAGGTCGAGCACAACGTGGCCCTGGTACAGAACGGACGCGGCAAGCTCGAGGCGCTGGTGCTGTTCTGGTGCGTGCAACTCGGCCATGAGCTGGCCAAGCTGAGCGCCGACGTGATTCAGTTCTCCTCGGACGAGGCCGGCTTCCTGGTGCTGCCGCCGGATCTGGCGACCGGTTCGAGCATCATGCCGCACAAGCGGAACCCCGATCTCTTCGAGTTGACCCGGAGCCGGGCCGCGGCCCTCGAGGGCGACCTGCTGACCGTGCTCCAGATCAAGGGCAAGCTGGGAAGCGGGTACCACCGCGACTTTCAACTGCTCAAGGAGCCGGTGATGCGGGGCGTGGACCGGCTCGAGGGCATGCTCTCCATGCTGGCCGTGACGGTGCCTCGGCTCGGCGTCGACCCGGCCGTGGGGCGGACGATCCTGAGCGGCGGGCCGCTCGCGACCGACGAAGTGATGCGCCGGGTCGCTGGAGGCAGCGCCTTCCGCTCGGCCTATCGCGAGGTCGCCGCAGCGATCAAGGAAGGGGACTGGTGGCGCGAACCGTCGTCCGACGAGATCATCTCCCGCCGGCGGAGCACCGGCGGGCTGGGCAACCTCGGACTCCCGGGGGTCAGGGGGCGGCTCCGCGGCGCACGGGCGTGGGCAACCAGGGAACGGCGGCGCTTCGACAGCGCCATCGGCAAGCTCGCCGACCGGCGTGGTCGGCGCGGGCGGCGATGAGCGCCGACCGGCGGAAGCGCCACCTCAAGATCCTCGAGCTCATCAGCACCCGATCCATCAGGACCCAGGACGAGCTGGCGGAGGTACTTTCCACCGAGGGGTGGAAGGTGACGCAGAGCTCGGTGAGCCGCGACATCGCGGCACTCAAACTGGTAAAAGTGGACGGTGCGTATCAACGTCCGGCGCGCATCAGCCCGCCGCCGGACCATCCCGACGAACGACGCATTGCCGAAGGGGTACTCACCGCCGACCCGGCGGGCGATGCGTTGCTGGTGCTGCATACGCCGGCCGGGGAAGCCAACCGGGTCGCGGTGGCGATCGACCGGCTGGCCTGGGGGGATGTGGTCGGCACCATCGCCGGCGACGATACGATCTTCCTGGCCCTCCGGAACAGCGCCGCACGACAACGCGTCCTTCGCCAGCTCAAGCGACTGGCCGCGAGCCGCTAGTCCGAGCGGTGTCTGCGGGCAGGGCGACGCTCGGTCCCTGCCCTTAACCAGCCGCCAGGCCGCCAAGCCGCCGACATGCACGCTCTCGAGCACTTCCTCCGTGATCTGGCCGTCGTTCTGGTGAGCGCCGGGGCGACAGCCCTGCTCTTTCACCGGCTCAAATGGCCGGTCGTCGCCGGCTTCCTGGTAGCCGGGGTCATCGTGGGGCCCAGCGTGCCGCCGAGTTGGGTCTCGGACGAGACCACCATCCGGCTGCTCTCCGAGCTCGGCGTCATCCTCCTCATGTTCAGCATCGGGCTCGAGTTCCGGATCGGCCGGCTGGCCCGGGCCGGACCGGCGGCCGGGCTGACCGCGGGCGTCGAGATCGGACTCATGCTGGCCCTCGGGTTTGCCACCGGCCGGATGTTCGGCTGGAGCACGCTGGCCAGCCTGTTCTTTGGCGGGGCGGCTGCGGTCGCAAGCACCATGATCCTCGCCAAGGTGCTGGACGAGCGGCCGGTGGAACCGGAGCACCGCGACGCGGTCTACACCCTGATGCTGTTCGAGGATCTGGCCGCGATGATCATCATCGCGCTTCTCACCGCAGCTGCCGCCGGCGAGAGCCTCTCCGGCGGCCAGTTCACCGGCGTCATGGGCCGGCTGCTCGGGGTGCTGCTCGTATTCCTCGTCATCGGCATGGCGCTGGTGCCGCCGGCCGCCCGGATGATCATACGGCTCAACAGCCCCGACACCATGCTGGTGAGCATGGTGGGCTTCGCGTTCGGGATGTCATACATCGCGGCCGCCGCCGGCTTTTCGGTGGCCATCGGCGCCTTCGTGGCCGGTGTCCTCGTGGCAGAATCGGGATCGGGCCGCCTGGTGGAGGAACAGGTCCGGCCGCTCCGGGACATGTTCGCGGCCATCTTTTTTGTCGCCACCGGGATGCAGCTCGACCTCCGGCTGCTGGGCGAGAGCTGGGGACTCGCGCTGGGCCTGCTCGCCATTGTAGCGCTGGGCAAGCCGGTGGCCGTGGCACTGGGGGTCTTCCTCTCCGGCCGCGGGCTGCGTTCGGCCATTCGGACCGGGTTGAACGTCGCCCAGATCGGCGAGTTCTCGTTCATCCTCATCGCCGTCGGCGTTTCACTCGAGGTGGTTCCGCGTGCCTTCATCACGGCCGCAGTGGCGGTGTCGGTGGCGACTGCGTTCTACACATCGTGGCTCGCCCGACACACCGACGCGATCGTGGAGTGGGTGGACCGGACACTCCCGCACCGCGTCCAGATGGTGGCGTCCCTCTATGGCTCCTGGGTCGAGGCCCTGCTGTCCGTGCCCGCGGAGCGCACCCCCTGGGCGCGGGTCCGCCGGTCGGGGGGCTGGCTGGCGCTGGATGCGATCGCCATCGTCGGGTTTACGATCGCGGGGTCGATGGCTCGTGGCCAGATCCGCGGTGCCGCGGAACAGGCCGGTGCCGAGCGTGGAGTGGCATCCTGGGTCGTCGCGGCAATCACGCTGGGACTGCTCACTCCGTTCCTGATCGGGCTGCTGCGGGTGACGAGGCGCCTGGGAGAAGAGGTTGCCGAGATCGCGATCCCGAATCCACCTCCGGGCAAGGTCGACAACGGGCGGGCTCCCCGCAGAATGCTGGGAGTGGCCATCCAGATCGCTGCCATCCTGGTCGCCGCCGGCCCGATCATCGTGATTACCCAGCCGTTCCTCCCCCCGTTGAGCGGTCTGGTGGTGCTGGCCATCGTGCTGGTGCTGGTGGGCGTGATCTTCTGGCGGCGCGCCAATGACCTCTTCGGCCACTTCCAGGCGGGTGCCGAACTGGTGATGGCGACGCTGGCGAAGCAGGCCCGGGCCGAAACGGTGGAGTTCGATCCCATCCGGCGGATGCTGCCGGGACTCGGCGACTTCACCCCCGTGCGCATCAGCCACGACAGTTCCTGCGTGGATCTCACGCTCGGCGAGGCAAACCTGAGAGGACGGACCGGCGCCACGGTCGTGGCCCTGCTCCGGGACGACCGGCGGGTGGTCTTTCCCGAAGCCGGCGAGCGGCTGGCCGCGGGCGACCTCGTGGCCCTGACGGGCAGTCACGAGTCGATCGATGTCGCGGCCCGCATTCTCCGTCCCATCAGAGCGGAGTCCTGATGAGTCATCCCACCCGGCTGGTCCTGTTGACCCTCCTTGCCGCGGCCGGCTGCCAACAGACCACCGCCCGCCTCCCGCCGGATCTCGGGAGCCGGTTTGAGGCTGAAACGATCGTCCGCCGGGCCGACGATCAGGTCTTCCGCTACACCTACTATTCCCGTAGCACCCGCGGCTCTCGCTGGGAGGAGCGCGATGCCTCGATCATCGTGACTCGGCGGACCATCTTCGTTCACAAGAACGGGAAGGTCGGTCTCGACCTCACGCCGGAAAGCCGCAAAGCGAACGACGTCCGCCGCGATGGCGATCGGGTCATCATCAGCTCGGGGAGCGGGCAGTCGCGGGTCTCGTGGTCGTTCCGCCCGCCGGATGATGCGGAGGGCTGGGCGCAGGCCATCCGAACGGTTCTGAAGGAAGGCGAGCGGCCGGAGCCAACTCCCTAGGCCTGCCCCAGCGCCCTGGCCAGCCCGCTGGCCCAATCGTCGCCGTGAATGAGCCGGGCCCGGGTTGCGGCCCGGAGACGCTTGAGCGGCTCGAGCCGGCGGAGCGCCAGGCGATGCCCGTTCCCGGGCGTGGGCTCGGCCTCCTGCCCGCGCAGGGCCAGGGCAGCACGACGGAAGTGCAGCAGTTGGAGGTCGCGGTTCACGCTGGCGATGTCTGCCTCGAAGACGTACGTCGCGGCGGAGGGCCCGGCCAGGATCTCGAGCGCGGTGTGCGGACCGATCGGCACCAGCAGGAACGACGCCCAGTGCTCAGGCAGGTCCGGCAGCCGGGACCCTTCGGAGTCGGGGTCGAGGAGCTGGACGAAACCGAGCCGCGGCTCGCCGCCGCGTGTTGCCCCAAGGAGGGCCGCGCCACACGCGGCGCGGTCAGGGGCGGTCCAGCGCTCGATGAGCGCCTTGAAATCCGGAAGCCGGGGTCGCTCTACGCCGGTTCCGTCGGCAAATACCCCCATGCCCGTGAAGGACTCCAGCCGCCTCACCTGGGCATGCTGCCGCTCCGTCACCGCCAGGTGAAACTCGTCCCGGCGTCGGGCGAGCAGTCCGACCACGGTTCGGCCTTCGCCCGTGGCCAGCACTACGGCCGGCGGCTCGTCCGTGACCTTGACCCTCGTCAACGCGCCCAGGGGCAGCTGCCACGGGTCGTCGTCCTCTGGGACCAATGTGATGTGGGTGTCGTACACCTGGCATTCGACGGGACGCGCGCTGCTCTCGCCGAGGATGGATCCGGGGAATACCGTCGGTGTCGTGATGCCGTGGGCCAGCAGTCCGGCGACCCGGGCCTGGTTCCGCGCCCGGCGGACCTCGGCGGTGAAGGTGTGGAACCGGCGGCCGAGTTCGGTGAGCACCAGAGTGCCGGAGGGCCAGCACCCGATCTCCAGGCGGTAATCCGACGCTTGGAGGGTGTCGGCATCAAGAAACAGGACAGTCACGGCGCCGACGGTCAGGCCGTCGGGATCGATCACCGCCTCGGCGTGGCCCTTGGACGTCACGCCGCCGCCCGCGTCGTGGAACGCGAAGGCGGCCTGGGCCCGCCACGTCTCGTCGCTCACTTCAGGCCCCGTACTGCTGGCCGCACTCCGGGCAGAACTTTGGCGTCCCGTCGGCTTCGGCGCCGCACTGTCCGCATTTGCGCTTGGCTGCGATGGCCGCGCCGCATTCGGGGCAGAATTTTCCACCCTGGGTCTTGACTCCACACTTCGGACATACGGCGGCGGCCACCTGGGCCAGGTCGCGCTGGCCGAGATAGTTCACGCTCCGGGCCTTTTCGACGGCCTGTTCGCGTGCCGCCTGAGCCTGCGCCGAGGCGATCTCTTCGTCGAGATCGGGAGCACAGGACTCGCACAGCCCGGCCTTCTTGTTCCAACAGACGGGCTCGCAGACCCAGTTGCCGCAGCGGGTGCATTGCTTGAAGAGCGGCGCGATCTCCCGGACCGCGGCGTCGAGGGCGGCGTCGTGCTGGGGGCCAGCCGCCATTGCCTGGAGGGAATCGGCGGTCTGGGCGGCGCGGCCGAAGATCCCGCCGAACAAGGACGCGGCGATCCCGGCGGCAGCGGCCGCCCCGCCCAGCTTGTTCGACTGGAAGGTGGACATGTAGCCGTTGCCGCACTTCTTGCAAATGAACTTGAA
Organism: uncultured Gemmatimonadales bacterium; assembly: GCA_963709905.1. Classification (GTDB taxonomy): domain Bacteria; phylum Gemmatimonadota; class Gemmatimonadetes; order Gemmatimonadales; family GWC2-71-9; genus JADJOM01. The sequence goes on along the minus strand of CAVPYI010000001.1, from coordinate 124,947 downwards.
CTGGAAGCCGCGCTGCGAGGACAGATCCTGATAGTTGTTGGTGAACGGGATGCTGGCCATGTGGGGCTCCTTTGCGCCCAAAGCTGCGGTGCGGCGGATAAGGCGTCAAGCCGCGGCGGAGCCTGTGGAGTGCGTTCTCGCCTGGAGAATGACCTGTATTGCCCTAGCGATACCTCCCCCGCCTGCCACTCCCGGACGCTCCACGGGCCCAAGGCTTACAATGAGTTCCCCGGGCCGCGCGACGGTTGCGCCTTCAGGAAGGTCGGGTCCCGGGGGCTAGGTGCGCGGCGGCGCGGCCGCGCCCGCGGCGTTGTAGAGCCAGGCCACCACCGCACCGGCAGCGGCGCCGTCGAGCACGGCGTACGCCGTTCCAACGAGGACCGATCCTGGGCCACCCACGTGGTACCCGGGATAGATAGACGCCGCCAATTCCAGGAAGGCTCCACCGTAGCCCGGCCAGATCAGATGGGCAACCCCGGTGAGAAAGACGCCGGCTCCCCAGGTGCATCCCAGAGCGATGGCAAGCGCCTTGACGTTGAATCTCATGATCGCCTCCGAGCGAGAGAGTTGATTCGGCTAGGGACAGAATGCGGACCGCGAGTGGCACAGGCAAGGCTCGACAGGGTGCATTGCCGGCTGTTCGGCACGTGACGCACGGCCAACATATCACCAGGAGGTTCTTCAGGGGCGATCGGCCGCACCGGGCTTGAGCACCGTCATGGTCACGCCGCCGAGGATCATCGCGCTGGCCGTGATCAGCCTCACGGATACCCGCTCCGACAGAAAGGCGACACCACCGAAGGCAGCGAGCACCGGCACCAGGAGTTGCACCACCGATGCCTGGGTCGTCGTCAAGTTCCTCAGCGCCCTGTACCAGAGCACATAACCCAGCCCTGACGTGACCACGCCACTGACGAGCGCCAGCAGGATGCCGGATTGCTCGAGGTGAACGGACGGAAGCGCCACGGCGCTCGTCATCAGGGCCATGGGGGCGGACCGGGCGAAGTTCCCCGCGGTCATTCCCACGGGGGCAGCTACCCCCCTGCCACGGATCGTGTACACACCCCAGGCGATCCCGGCGAGACCCATCAGGAACGCGCCTGTCGGGTCGGGAGCCGCAATTCCCGGCAGCACGAGATAAACCAGCCCCCCGAGTGCGGCGGCCGAGCCGAGCCACTGGACAGAGCGAAGCTGCTCGCCGGCCTTCAGGGCGGCGGCAATCATCGTCACCTGTACCGACCCGAAGAGGATGAGCGCCCCCATGCCGGTGCTGAGCGACTCGTAGGCCAGGGAGAACGCGGCCGCGTATGCGAACAGCGCGAACCCGCTGCCCCAGGAGCCTCCCGGGCTCCGGGGCGCCGTCGGAGACGGCAGTACGCGGGAGATGATGCTCAATGCCAGCGCGCCGCTCACGAGACGAAAGCTGGTGAACGACACCGGATCGATGAGATCCCCGCCAAGCGCCATGCGGCAGAGCAGGGAGTTGGCGGCAAAGGCGATGAGCGTGAACGCGGTAAGAACTGCGATGATCATGGGTCAGGCGGGGCGCGGTAGTGGCATGGTGTAACAAAGCGCCGTCCCCTCCAGGACCACCGTGCCGTCGTCGCGCGTCACCGTGGTCAACAGCTCCGTAATCGGCTTGTCGGAACGGACGTCGGTCACCTCGACCGCGCCGGTGATCCGGTCTCCGGGCCTCACCGGTGCCCTGAAACTCCATTCCACGTGCAGGAACACGGTGCCGGGACCCGGCAGCTTCTCGGCGACGACGGCATTCAGGATGGCGCTGGTGACGCCACCCTGAACGACGATCTCGCCGAACCTGGTCGCCTTGGCAAGCTGTTCGTCGTAATGCAGCGGATTGCGATCCCCTGATATGGCGGTGAACATGGCGATGTCGTCCTTCGATACCAGGCGCGTCAGCTCTGCCCGCTGCCCGATCTTGGGCGCGCCAGCCGGCCATGCCTCAGGCTCAGCGGTCATGGGGGTCCCTTTCGTGGACCCTGGCGGGCGGAAACTCCACCCTCAGGCGGCGGTGCTGCGGATCGAAGACCCATGCCGCGTGTCGCATGGTGGCGCTGCCGATCCAGGCATCATTGGCGTCCGGGTTGATGTCCTGGCCAGGAGCAGGATCAGCGCCGGCGCCCGGAGAATCCGGTGAGCGCGGGAGTCGTCCTCCAGACATCTCCCGCGCCGGACTAGACGCCGAACTGCCGCAAGTGATGACTGACGTGCCGATACGCCCAGCGGTGCCAGTCCCGGGCGGACATCGGGCCGAACAGGAAATGACGTCCAGCCAGAGCGCTCGAGTCCGCCGCGGCGAGACCCTGCAAAGTTCCAATGGCCCTCAGGCGATCCTGTTCGAACTCACCAGGCCGAGTCCCATCCACTTTGGGGTCCACTCCCCGCCTGGTCTTCGCCCCTTTGGGCCAGGGGATCGGTGCGTACAACGCCAGCCACTTGAAGACCGGGCGCGGGCTTCCGCCGGAAGGTGGCACTGGGAGCGGCCGTGTGCCGAGCACGGATTCATGGGCGTCACCGAGGTGGCAGAGCATCTCCCCTGCGGCAAGCGTACCCCATCGGCGCGCGGTGTCCGGGCGCAGGCGGCCGAGGCGCTCGACGAGACCGTGCAGCGTTTGCTGGTCTGCGATGGTACGCATGGTGCGGAGCAACCGGGGTGAAGGTGGTCGGGGCGAGCGGATGCCGGCGGCGAACAGGCCGAATCGACCTTGAGGATAAACTCGCGGCTTGTCGGGATTGGCGATAGCCCCGGGACGCGGAGGCTGGAGAAATGCGACGGAACGTCCGGCGGCATACACCCGGTAGCCGGCGTCCGCCAGGGCCACGGTCACCCCCCGACCGATCCCGCGACTGGCACCGGTGACAATAATCGGGTCGGGGACGTCCTTCAGTCGATCAGGCGATTGGCCGATCGCTGTGATTACCTTCCGCCCCGATGGCTCAGCCGGCTATTGGTCGCCTGCGGCAGCGCGATATTGCGGGCCCACCAGAAATCGTAGCGGTCGGCTACGGCCCGTTCGAGGGCGGCCTTCGCCCCCGTCGGGTTGCCGTCGGCCAGCATGGCGCCGCCGAGCCAGGCCCAGCTCTCCGCGGCACCCCACGTCACCGCCCCCGTATCCTGCTGCCTGCCGAGGACTCGGCGGCGTCCCTCCAGGCGTTCAGGGCGTTGTCTTTCTCTTCACGCGAGTTTGCGGGGGTAAAGAAAGCCAGCATCGCTCTCATCAGGCGTACCCGCGGATTGGCCGGCGCCTCGGCGACGGCTCGGTCCGCGTTGGTTCGCATGCGGGCCACCAGGTCCGGCGCGCGGCGAGGATCCGGGCCGATTAGTGAGGCATCGACGATCGCAAGCAGCAACCGGGCTTCGGTCAGTTCGGGCACGGTCTCCAGGGCACGGCCAAGGTGGTCGCTGGCCTGCCGCAGCAGGGGCCCCCATCCGCTCCAGCCCTTCCCCATGTACGCGAGCGAGGACTGACGCCAGTCGATGTAGCCCAGGTAGTAGTCGACCCAGGCCTGCTGCCGACCCCGGACCGTCATCGCCTCGAAGCCGTCGTGAGCCTGGAGCAGTCCGTTCCAGTCCCCGCGCAGGTCGGCGTCTCGCGCGGTCTGGGCCAGCCGCAGCATCTCGGCGGTCGGGGCGGGCATTGGCCCGGAAGCAACTGTGGTAGTCTGGCCGTGCAGCGGGAGCGTGCACGCGGCCAGCAGGACGCTGAAGGTGAACGGACGGAACGATGCGAGTTTCATCGGGCGGGGCCTCTTGTCGTGGTCACGAACGACCATAGGAAGTGGCACCCGCGCCGGGCAAGAGGATCGTCGGCGAACGGTCGGTACGGTCGGCGAGCGGCATCAACGCGGCGGTCCAGACAGACCGTGACGGCGGAGCAGCCGGGACCGTTGGCGGCTCACGGCCAGGGTCGTGCCGTCCCGAAGCAGGACCTCGAAACGCGAGCCATCGATCGGGGTGATCGCCGCCACCTGATCGAGATTGACGATCATGCGCCGGTGGATGCGCAGGAATATCGCCGGATCCAGCTTGGCCTCGAGCTCGGTCAGGGTCACGTTGAGTCGATAGCGCTTGCCCGCCGTCTGAACGATCACCGCGTCGTCGTTGGACTCGCAATGCTGCACGGCCGAGGTGCGGAGCGGCAGCACGACATCGCCATCGCGCACGAACAGCCGGGTCGGGTATGGCGGTTCGCTCACCGCACTCAGCCGCTCGGCCGGCGCCACGCCGGGTCCTGCCACCAGCCACGTTCGCGCCCGATCGATCGCGGCCAGGAACCGCTCCCGGCTGAACGGTTTCAGCAGGTAGTCTACGGCGGCCAGTTCGAAGGCGCTCACCGCATACCGGTCGAACGCGGTCGTGAAGATGACCGCCGCGTCGGGCTGTGCGCGCCGCAGCACATCCAGCCCGGACATCCCCGGGAGCTGGATGTCGAGGCACAGCAGCCGCGGCCGCGCCTCGCCGATCAGCCGCACCGCCGCCGGCCCGTCGCCGGCTTCGCCGCAGACCCGGAATGCAGGTAGCGCTTCGAACAAGCGACGGAGCTTGTGCCGCGCCAGCGGCTCGTCATCGATAATGGCGACCGGAATGGTGGGGTTCGTCATTCCACGGTATCGGTGGCATCGGGCACCGTCACGGTGACCACAAAGTCCCCGCCGGCGGCCCGCGGCTCCACTACGGCCCGGCTGGCACCGTACTTGAGTTCGAGGCGTTCGCGGAGCCGGCGCAATCCGGTGCCGGCCATGCCGGCCGCGGCGCTCCCGCTCGCGGGTACACTGTTGCGGATGGCAATGCGCACTACACCATCGTGCCGCGCAATGTGGATGGCGACCGTGCCGCCATCGGCGGCTGCCGCTGCGCCGTGATGCACGGCGTTCTCGACCAGCGGTTGGAGAATGAACGGCGGCACGCGCACACTCAGCGCGTCGTCGGCGATGCTCAGGTCGAGTCGGAGCCGCGGTCCGAGCCGGAGCGCCTCGAATGCGAGGTCGTCGCGCGCGAACTCCCATTCCTGCCGAAGCGCCACGTCGTCGCTCGGTTCGCGCAGGGCGTACCGCAGCAGCTGGCCGAGGTCATCGAGGGCTTGGTCCGCCCGATCTGGATCGGTGTGCACGAGCGCGCCCACGGTATGCAGGGCGTTGAAGAGGAAATGGGGCTGCAGCTGGGCGTTGAGCGCGGCCAGCTGGGCGTCGCGGGCGGTCACGCGGGCCTCGGCCCTGGCGCGTTCGCTCTCCCGGAGCGCCGTCTCCGCGCGACGGGCGTAGGAGACCCCGGCGATCGCCAGGTACAGGAATCCACCCATCAGCAGGTTCCAGCCGGTCACCGGTGATGTCAGGGCCGCGCCGAGCGCCTCGAGGACCGGCCGTCCGTGCCACAGCGCGACTCCTTGCACCGCCGTGTAGGCGGTGGTGAACAGGGCAAGCGAACCGAGGTGAATCAGTGGGAAGGTCCACGTTCGCGGCTGCCAGGGCACCACCGCACTGAGCCGCCAAATGACGAGGGCCAGCAGGGCGGCCACCGCCATCTGGGCGGCCCCGACCCGCACGGCTTCCAGTGGCGGGGCGCCGCCGCTGGCCGCAGCCAGGGACCAGAGCATGGCACCGATCACCCAGATCAGGATGAACCCGGCCCAGTTCAACCACCGCGCGTTCATCGGAGAAGTGCCATGATGTTCAGGATGGTCTCATGGCGATGAATTTCATGCTGGGCTCCAACGGAGCGCAATGGGAAGGCCGTATGGGCCACATCTCACTCCGCTGGACACGTCCTGTCACGTGGCGCACCTTTGCGGCGAACCCGCTGACCCACTGAGGCCATGTGACGTTCGAAATCGCGCTGGTGCTGGTGGTACTGGTAGCTGCCGTGACGCTCTTTGCGTGGGGCCGCCTCGCTGTGGACCTGGTGGCAGTCATCATCATGGCCGGGCTGCTACTGCTCGGAATGGTCACGCCGGAGCAGGGCATCGCGGGGTTCAGCAATACCGCTACAGTCACCGTCGGCGCCATGTTCATCCTGAGCGCCGGACTGTACCGCAGCGGTGCCGTCAACTTTGCCGGGGCCCTGCTCACCCGGCTGGGCCGGGCGGGGCTCTGGGTCGCCCTCGTTCTGATCATGTTCGGTGTCGGGGCTATTTCAGCGTTCATGAACAACACGGCGGCGGTCGCCATCTTCATGCCGATCGTCGTCAACTCCGCGCGGGCTCTCGATGTGAGCCCCGGCCGGCTGCTTATGCCCTTGTCGTTCGCTTCCATGTTCGGTGGAGTCTGCACCCTCATCGGCAGCTCCACCAACATTCTGGTCAGCGCCATCGCGGCGGACCATGGGCAAGCGGCGTTCGGGATGTTCGAGATGGCACGGCTCGGGCTGATCTTCTTCGGCGCCGGCACGCTCTACATGCTGTTCGTCGGGATCCGGCTCATTCCAGATCGCCGCCGAACCGCAGGGCTGGGCGAGCAATACGGCATGGCCGAGTATCTGCTCGAGGTGGTGGTCGGCCCGGAAGCCAGGTCGGTGGGACACCCGATCGGCTCTGCCCCGCTGGTGAAGGAGCTGGATGTGGACGTGCTGGATCTGATCCGCGCCGAGGAGCGAATTCCATTCCCGCCGGCGACGCTGGTGATCCAGGCGGGAGACATTCTCCGACTCCGGGCGAGTGTCGCCGATGTCACACGCTTGCAGGAGCGGCAGGGGATCACCATCCGTCCACGAGCACGCTGGGCCATCCGCAATCTGGAGGACGGGCCAACCAAGCGGGTGGAAGTTATCCTGGCGCCATCCTCCCGACTCGAAGGTCGGACACTTCGACAGGCCCGTTTCGCCGCCACGTACCGCGCCATGGTCCTGGCGATCCGCCACCGCGGCCGCGTGATGCACGACGATCTCGAGAACACCAGGCTGCAAGCCGGCGATGCGCTGCTGGTGGAGGCCCCGCTGGATGCGGTGGATCAGTTGCGGCAGCTCCGGGACTTCGTGCTGGTCAGCGAGCTCAAGACCCCCACGTTCCGGCGCCGCAAGATTCTCCCCGCGGTTGCCATCATCGCCGGGGTCGTTGGGACGGCGACGGCCGGCATCCTGCCGATCATGGTCGGCGCGATCTGCGGGTGCGTCCTCATGGTCCTTACCCGGTGCCTGAGCCTCGACGAGGCGTACGAGGCGATCGACTGGAAGGTTATTTTCCTCCTGGCCGGAGTCCTGACCCTGGGCCACGCGATGGAAAACACCGGTACGGCGAGCTATCTCGCGCAGTGGCTGGTGACGGCGGTGGGCGGGCTGGGCCCCGTGGCCCTCGTGGCCGCCTTCTACCTCCTGACTACATTGCTCACCGAGGCGATGTCCAACAACGCAACCGCGGTGCTGCTCGCCCCCGTGGCGATCGCCACGGCCGAATCGCTCGGCGTGGATGCCCGGCCACTGCTGATGGCGGTGGCCTTCGCGGCGTCGGCGAGCTTCATGACCCCGATGGGGTATCAGACGAACACCATGATCTTCAGCGCGGGTCGCTTCCAGTTCATGGACTTTGTCCGGGTGGGTGCACCCCTCAATCTGATCTTCTGGGTGCTCGCCACCGTCTTCATCCCGATGTTCTGGCCTTTCTGAGGGAGAGTCACGACATGGATGCGTCCCGTCCCTGGTACCACGGCATCAAGGACGCCCTGAACATCGCGGTCTTCGAGTTGGGCGACACGGTGGTCACCCTCTGGAGCGTGGTGTACCTGCTCGTGCTCGTTCTGCTCCTGGTGTGGGGAAGCGGCCTGATCCGCCGGCTATTGGCGCGGGTCCTGCAGCGCGGGGGGCGAATGGAAGCTGGTATCGCCCTGGCCATTGGATCGATCGTCCGCTACGTGCTCGTGTTCGTGGGCCTCCTGATCATCGTCCAGACCGCCGGGATCAACCTGACGACGCTCAATGTGCTGACCGGCGCCCTGGGCATCGGCGTCGGGTTCGGCCTGCAGACGGTCGCCGCCAATTTCATCAGCGGCCTGATCCTGCTGGTCGGGCGACCCATCAAGGTGGGCGATAGGATCGAGGTTGGCGGCATAGACAGCGGTGGGGTAGAAGGAGAAGTTGTCGAGATCGGCGCCCGGGCGACCACCGTGCTGACCAACGACAACATCGCGATCATTGTGCCCAATTCGAGGTTCGTCGACCAGCCGGTGGTGAACTGGAGTCACAACGATCGTCGTGTCCGCTTCCGGGTTCCGGTGCAGGTGGCCTACGGGTCCGACGTGCGACTGGTGGAGCGGCTCCTGACCGACGTGGCCGCCGCCGAGCCGAACGTGCTCGCCGATCCGGCCCCGGCCGTTCGATTCCTCGAGTTCGGCGAGGATGGACTCAAGCTCGAACTCCGGGCCTGGAGTGACAGTCTCATTCACCGCCGGGGATTGCTGGTCAGCAAGCTCAACTTCGCCATCTACGACGCCTTGGCGAAGCAGGGCGTGGAGATCCCCTTCCCGCAACGGGTGGTCCATCTCCGACGTGATCCATCCGCTTGAGCGGCATTCGGCACCTGCTGATTGGGCCGTGGGCGAGGCCGGCAAGGCGGAAGGTGCAGTACCTGCGCGATCGTCCCGCCGGTATGGACGATCGCGACGGCGCGCCCGAGGGTGTGTCGGCAGGTCGGAGCGAGGATGGTGCGGTATTCATCAGGGGGACTGGCAAGCGCCTCACCATGCGCCTCGGCTCGAGTCTCTCCGCTCCCGGAAACGGCTGAGCCTTCTGAAATGCTGGCTGGCTGAAGCTCAGCGTGGCTCGGTCGTGGGATCGGCGGCGCCCGACGTTGTCGCCAGCACGAGCCGGGCGGCCACCGCCTCCATTTGACGCTGCCGGAGCCGCGCCCATCCCGGCACGCTGAGAGCACCGATGCCGAATAGGCCGAGTCCCATCACGAACAGGAATCCAATCCCCGACAATGCCCCGGCGTCGCTGGTCCCTCCAGTCAACGCCACAGCGATCATCGCGGCCACCGACCCCGCCAAGGCCGCAAATCCCCCGGCCATCAGTCGACGGGCGTTGCCTTTGACGGTGCGGAGCCGGAGCCGATGTCCGGCCGCGGTCGGCTCGAGCAGGGCCTGCAGGTTGCCGTTGGTCCACTGGCGGAAGGAACCGTCGGTTCTGACGGTACCGCGCGCGTCGAACGTCTCGCGCAAGTCAACGACCAGACGCTCCCACTCCTCCTCCGAGAGTCGCCGGCCGAGGTCGACGGTGCGTCCGACACCGATCGGCAGTCGGAGAAAGGTGTGCGATACCGGTTTCCCGCCTCGATCTAACCATCTGGCCGCCTCGGCAACCAGTTCAGGGGGGATATCGACTTCCCGGGCGATCTCCTGCAGGTCGGCGAGCGTCATTCCACCACCGGCGGGAAGCTGACGCCTGGCGGTGTGCTGGGCCTCGGCGGCCCGCTCGAAGATCGCGGCGGTCTCGTCCTCGCTGTATCGTCGCTCGGTCATAACGGCTGCAAGATCGCCCTCCCGATCGTCGGTCGCAATCCACCATCCATTCAACGCCGGTCGGGTTTCTGCTCAACGCGCATTCGAGTGTAGCTCCATCCTCTCTCACTCTCCTCACTCGTCACTCCTTCTTAGGAGATATCGCTATCCTCACTTCTGATGCAATGCACTGGGCGACCGACTTCACGTCACACCCGGCTCATGCGCACGAAATAGAACGCGTAGAAGGCGAACCAGAGGAGTACCAGGGTTGCATACCAGGCCACTGGATGAGCGTCGATCCGCCGTCGCCAGAACCAGCGCACCGCCGCGAAGGCCGCACAAGTGACGATGGCCCTCCCCGGAATCCCGAGGGGCCCGACCGGCTGTCGGGGCCGGATGCGCCTACCGAGGCGGCTAGCCCTGCTTCGTGATGGCGTCACCAGTGCGGACAGTGCCGTCCTGAACGATCCGGGCGTAGACCCCGCGGAGGCGCAGGTCGCTGTGCCGTGGCGAGTTGACGAAGCGTAAGGCGTCCCGCCCGAAGCGGGCTGCGAACTTGGCGCAACCCCTGCGGGGCTCGGGCGTGATCTCCAGGATCGCCGAGCCCGCCATCAGTCGGCTGCCCGCCGGCAGATTGGCGATACTCAAGTCAAGATCCACGAAGAGCTGATCCCCGGCCAGGGCCCATTTGCTCGGTGGTTCCGGCGAGCAGCGAGATCACCCGCGAGTTCATCAGCGTCAACTGGGTGTCGGGATTGGGAGAGCGCTCCGCCGACCTGGAACCTGGACGAGCAGCCCAGGCGTCGCCCGCGAGCCCTTCGGCGCTGGAAAGCGCGGCTTCGGCCAGGATCTCCCGCATATCGGTCCGCGGGCGACGGACGATCAAGGCCACGTGACCGGCGTCCCGGGGTGATTGCCGGACCAGGGGCAGCCCCGCCTCGAGATCAGTCAGGGTTGGGAACACGTCGTTCGCCTCACGCCGGGAAAGGGCCGGCGTCCGCGGGTCACGGCTGCCGCACATCGAAGAGAGTCTTCCAGGAAGTGAGCCAGTCTCCGAGGGCGGTCCTCCGCACGAGGTGGACCACCAGAGCGAATCCGAGAACGGCCAGTACCCCCGCAATCCGCATCAGGTAGGGGCGCAGTGCCGGCAGCATTCCTATTCCGACAAGAACGGTAGTGGCGCCGATGATGATCCCTGACACCGGGACCAGTTCGCGGAATGGGCGCCGCCGGGCCAGGTGCACGGAGCAGATCTGGTCCACCGGGATGTACCGCGCCCTGGCATCCGGCAGCCGGATGGAGAGGTGGTCGGAAGCGGCGGACAGGAGGAAACCGTCGATTACCGAGCCGTCAGGCAGTCCGACGCGCAATCGAATCGCCTCGTCTCCCTCCTGGAACCGGGCGACGGCAGTGAGGGCGTCAGCGAGGGCAGAACGACGAGAGGTCAGCACGGGAACGCCATCTTGGCGACGATGCCCCCCGGAAAGTCCACCGCGGGCCGGAGGGCCAGGCCCTAGTAGGCCAGTGAGTCGGCCAGGAACAAGGGGCCGCGAGGATGCCCCTCGGCTGCAGCCTTCAGACGGAACAGCAGCTCGCCCCATGCCGTGTTACAGGAGACAAAATAGTCGGTCTCGTGCTCCCAGCCGGAGTGTGAGAATCGCAGGATCTGAGCCGATTCCCTGGACTGAAGGGCGAAGCTCAGGACGGTGTTGACCCACTCCTGTCCGGTTTCGCAGCGCCACGCGGCATGGGTGGGCGCCACGAAGGTCTCGGGGCGGAGCCGGTAAACGGTCCGGCGGTTGAAGAAGGCAAGGTCGAGCCGCCTGACAGCATCCGAGCTTTCGTGGATATCCGCGGTCCACCATTGGGCGAATCCGGCGGCGGTCGTGAAGAGCGGAAAAATGACCCCGGGCTTGGCCGCGATCTGAATCTGATGCAGAATGTCCGGCATTCCGTCACCCAGGCCAGGGGAGCAATCGCCGTTCAGGCCTCAGACTGTAGCGTGCCTTGTTCAGGCGTGAGGCCTCCGGCGACGAGTCATTGCCAGAAGCACGCCCCCCGTTGCCGCGGCGGTCACACCGAGCCATGAGGGAATCGGCTTGGAGACATAGGGTGACGTCACAGGCTCCACGGCGTCAAGGGGGACGTCGGTGCGACTGTGATAGACAGGCCGCAGGGCGAGGACCATGAGACCCGCGGCGATCAGGAAGCAGCCAAGGGCCGTCGGAAAGCGCATGCGATGTCACCGGGCCGGCGTCGACCGTCCGCGCACTGGGGGGCGCAGGTCCTCGGACTCCTGTCCCCGACGCCTGCCGTTTCGGGCCGGTGCGCTCGTCGAGGTACCCGGATAGTACAGGTGCGGCGACCTGCTCGGAAGCACCAGCCGGACGGCGGTCGTAGCTTCGGTGGCGGCCGGTGCGTGGGATCAGCGTGCCAGAGCGGCCAGGAGGCCCCCCAACCGGTGGGCTCCCGCGTCGGCCGCCCTGCGTCTCCCGTCGCTCCTCCCGCGGGGCCGTTGCGGCGAGTTGACGGACCGGTGATCGGGTGAGACGTTGGTGCGTAATGAGGCGTGTGTCACCCGTTGTGGAGGCCCGGCATGGAGCTCGAGCGTGGGGTTGGACTGAGACCGGACGGCGCGACCTGGCTGCCGGAGCGTCGGACCGCCATCCGCTCGATCCTGCTCAAGCTTGCGGCGATGGGCGTCCATGTCCCGGCGGACACTGCCGATCACGACGTGCTTCAGCTGGCGGGCGACCTCTTCGCCCGCTATCGCGAGCAGACCCGGCTGCTGTCCGAACACCTCTGCCCCGTCGACCGGCGGATCCAGGACTACATCGACGGACTGCTGTCCGCGGTGGACTTCCCGGAACCGGTACGGCTGCCCGGGGAGACGCTCATCCTCGATCATTACGGCCTGGCGCGGGAGCTGTCCTTCCCGATCGACGGCGACACCTGGCACAACGAGCTGGTGTCGAGCTATCGCCTCGACAACGGGGTGCTTCACAACCCGGTCAACGATCGCCGGACCACTCAAGGGGTGTTCCATGTGGCCCTGGGCGGTCTCCCGATTCCCGCGGACAAGATCAGTGTGCCGCTGGTGACCTACCTGCGGCTGCTGCAGGAGGCGTTGCGCCCCCCGGCCGAGATCATGCGTCTGCCGTTCGCCGCGAACTGGCCCGAGCCGGTGGAGACCATGGTGTCGCTGCTGCTGAGGCCGCTGGTCTGTCCCGAGGTCCCCAAGGTATCGCCCGAGAAGCGCATGGAGGTGCGATTCTTCGCGCCCGCCGGGCTGGTCTCGAATCTGGACTTCGTGGAAAGCATCTTCGGCAACGCCGGCGACCCCTATCTGCCGGCGAGTGACGCCGCGCTCGACGTCGACCGCTGGACCGGCCACAGCGGCTGCGTGATCCTGGCCCCGCACCTCACCCGCCTGCGGAAGAAGGCCGTTGGCCTGCCGCACGTGAGCCGGGCCAGCCAAGCCGAACGTGTGGCAGGCATGTGCTGGGCGGACGAGAGCGAGCTGTACAACAACGGCGGCCCCTTCAAGATCACCTCGCGCGGCATCGACGGCGTGATGGTGACGATTCTGGCGGACAACTACTTCGGGTACTGCAAGAAGGAGGTCAAGACCCAGATCGGCTACAGCGCGAACCTGTTCGGGCAGGCCGAGGAAGAGCATGCCGGCGGCGCCCTGGCGTTCGCGACCTTCAGTCTGGGCGACCGCTTCCTGCCGGATCTGGTGCGGATCGTGAGCGCGAGCCACCGGCTCCCGGAGGTGCTCAGGCTGCTGGGGGAGCGCGTGCAGGTCCACGAATCGGGCTATGCGACGGACACGGCGTACCCCGAGATCCACTACATGCCGGAGGACATGGAGATCGACGCCACTCGCCAGGACATCAAGTGGGTGAGCGAAGGCCAGGAGCAACACCTGAAGCTCCTGCCGGACCGAATCTACTTCCACCCGAGCGGCTACAAGATCCGGATGGTCAAGCACCACGCGGCGCCGAGCTGGCGACTCATCGGCACCGTGCCGGAGGGTGCCTTCTGCCACAAGCCCTGCACCGTCTCGGGCGGGGGCAAGTCGGAGATCAGCAAGAGCCTGATCGACGCCGTGCTGCCGGGGTCGTTCTACGTGCGGAACTTCGAGGAGGACATGGCGCTGGTGCAGCGGATGTTCGACCGGGACTATGACGCCATACGCCTGCCCGACCCGCGGGCGGTCGAGGGCCGCGGACCGTCTCGGCCGTTCCTGTCCCCTGATCGGTCACTGGGCTCGGTGATCAAGCTGCTCACCCCGAATCCCGAGGAGTTCACCCCGGAGCATAACGCCTGGCTCGAGAGCATCCCGAACTACGCGCGCGCTCTGGTGTTCGTCATCAAGCGCTTCTACCGGCCGGAATGGGGCGATGACTGGGTGCACCACTTCAGCGTCGATATCATCAACGGCGCCCCCGGACACGAGCTCAAGTTCGAGGGGCGGCGGCTGGTCGCCAACTACCTCCGGATCGGGCGCGAAGAAAACGGGGCCTGGCGGACCTACAAGCTGAGGCAGGACTTCGTCGCCGCCGACAAGGTGCAGATGGAAGATGACATCACCGCCTCGGTGGTGGTTCCAGCGCGCCGGTTGATCGGGCTGCCGGGGGAATACGACGGCCACGCCAGCCTCAAGCTGGCGCAGAACTGCGAGTTCCGGCTGTTCCAGCGACCCGACGACGCCATCCATCCGGGCCTCGACCGCCAGACCGAGGAGGACATGGCAGGATTCGGGCTGTTCTGCTCGAATTTCCAGCCGCTCATCCGGGAGGACGTACAACGGATCGTCGAGGATGTGGCGGTGCACGACGCCTTCACGCCACCGATGGCCGAGCATGTGGGCCGGAACGCGGCCCGCACCGACGGCGGCTACTCGATCTGCTCGGCCCAGCCCCGGCTGGTCGACGGCAAGCCGACCAAGAACCCGCGCTACCTCCAGGTGCGGCCGGACCTCGCCCGGCCCCGCGACCGGTACGTCGCGGAGATGGGTGCCAGGCTCAACCGCCAGTTGCCGCTCCACGCGCCGGTGCTGTTTCCAGTGATCAGCGTGCTCTCCGGTCGCCGGAACAACCGACCCGAAGATGGCCGGCGCCCGCTCTGCGTCTATGGCCCCATCCACTACCAGGAGCTGCCGGAGCTGTTCATGGACTACGTGTGCTCGCTCACCGGAACGTCGCCGAGCACCACCGGCGCCGGGTCGGAGGGCGCGCTCACCAAGGGGCCCTTCAACGCGCTCGCGGCCACCGCCGATCTCAACAACGCCCTGGTCTCCATGTTGCTCACCGGGTACGCGGGGTTCAGCTCGGCCGCGGGCTTCATCGGCCCACGTTTCCGGGTGGACCACGACATCAGCCTGCTCGTTCCCGAGATCTGGTGCCGGTTGTATCCGCATGAACGCGACCCGAAGCGGCTGATCGCGGCCGGCCACCTCGAGAAGCTGGAGGACTACGAGTTCGAGGGGCGGAAGATCCTTGCGAGCCGGCTGGGCTACCGGATCACGGCCAGATTCGTGCACAATTTCTTCGGACGGGTGTTCGACAATCCCACGACCGTGTTTACCGAGGAGATTCTCAAACCGGAGATCCAGGATCAGGCGGTGTTCGCCGACGGGGTGGACAATATCGTCGAGGCGCAGCACCGGGTGGCGGAAGCCTACTTCGCGGACGGCACGATCGCCGACGCGTGCCCTCCGCTCAAGGCGCTGCTCCATATCATGGCGCGCGGGCATTACGAGGGCCGGGACGTGAGCGATCCGGCGATCCGGGCGCTGTTCTCGCGGGAAGCGCTGCTGGCAAGCGACTGGTACCAGGAGCGCCTGGTAATCAAACAGGCCCGGGATGTGAAACTCTGGGAGCGTCACGCCCGGAGCCTGACCGAGTTCCTGGCGCGCGTCGGCCACCGCGAAGAAGCGGAGCGCCTGGGCATCGCCGAGCGGCTCGAGCACGCCCGCGCCGAGCTGGAGCGGGTGCGCATCCCGGAGTATCTGCAGTCGCTCGTCGGCACGATCGGCGCCGACCCCATCCATCGTCCGGCGGTGGCGGTCAAGTCGCGATCGGCCGGGGGTCGGCCGGCGGCGGCCAGCCGGTGACGCCCGGCTTAGACGCTACAACGCAATCGAAGAGCGGGCACACCGACGTTGCGCCGAGCCGGCCTGCAGTCTCCCTACTGCATCTGCACCGCGAAGTTGATGGTCCCCGAGTAGCCCGTCAGGCTGACCCGGATCGTCCAGGCACCAGCCGCTCCGGCGGGCGGCGTGATGTCGCCACTGGCCGGCACGGATCCGTCGTAGATGACCGCCCCGGCCGCGTCCCGGATATTGAGGTTGATGGTCCCGGCCGTGGTGGACGTGGCAGGGTGAATGACCACGCTCCCGGACGAGACACTCCAGGTGTACGAAACGACGTCGCTGATGTCCTGAAGCCCGGTCGCCTGGAAGCTGAAGGCGACATTAGGAGTGTTCACGACTTCGGGCTCGAATTGCGGTGCCAGCGCATTACCGCCGCCACACGCTGCTGTCAGCAGGCCCACTGCCAGGGTGCAGAGAACCCGACGAATACCGGTGCGCACAGTACGATCCTCCGTGAGGGAATGTGATCCGCCAGACTCGAATCTCACTTCGCTGGCGGGACTGCCATGCTACTGGCAACCCCCAGGCCAGATCTGCTGCCTCACGTCCCGAGCGCGTAAGCGGTTGCCGATGGCTGTCTTGGAAAGTCGCGCGCCGATGCTGATGACCTTGGCAGGCAAGTACCCTGGATCGACGCGATGCACGGCAATCATTCCGTTGCAGGCGCCAGGTGGCCGACTCGTGGCCCGCGGAGGTTCGCCAAACCACCCGGACACGTGACGCCGGTCACGGTCAGGACAGAGACAGGATGCTGAAGTGCGGAGGCCCGGCTGATCAGCCGGCGCGGAGGGGCCCTACCAGCACACCCCTGGCGCGGTTCGAAGACAGGCGTCGGAGGTCAGCTGGTCGAGCATGAAGTCGGCCACGTCAGCCCGGGAAATGCGCACCGTCCACAGGAAGCTGCCGACGCGAGGACCGTGGCGAAACCGGCCTCGCCTGGCCCCGTTGGTCAGGACCCCGGGGCGAACGATGACCCAGTCCAGGGTGCTCTCCCCAATCAGCCGCTCCTGACGGGTCTTGTCCCAGTAGTAGAACGGGAGAATTACAGGAATCACGAAGAAAGTGTAGTACAGCCCGAGACGCCCGCCGCTGTCCCCGACGCCCAGAGACGTCTCACAGACGAAGCGCCGGACGCTGTGCGCCTCCATGGCTCGCAGGATGTTGCGGGTGCCTTCCGACAGGATCCGGGTGGGATGGAAGTATCGCTTGTGGCCAAGGGCGGAGAGCACCGCCTCGTGGCCGCGCATGGCCGCGCCGACCGCAGCCTCGTCGAGCGCATCGCCGCGAACGACCGTCAGTTGCGGATGCTCGACCCGAAGCCGTGACGGATCCCGTACCAGCGCGGTAACCGAGTAGCCGCGCGCCAGCGCTTCGGCGACGAGCTGGCGCCCGGTGCCGCCGGTCGCGCCGACGATCAGGATCCGCGTGGGCCGTGGTTGGGATGTCCCGCTCGAGGCAGCCGCCTGCGAGTGGTGCCCGGCCCAGGTCAACGCCGCCGAAAGGAGGATGGCATACAGGAGGAACAGCAACAGATACGTCATCTCGGTGATCTCGTCAGTCTCCACCTGCGGCGGCGCCGGGGCCGCAGGGCGCGGTTCGCGGTGGTCTCACAGGTTACCCAACGGGCTGCGCCATAAGCGGCCTTTGGACCAGGGCGGAGCGACACCCGTCCCTCTACTCCGGCTGCCTGGCAGGCAGGCGCGGTGACGCAGCGAACACGTCCAGCAGCGGCACCTGGGCCGCCAGGATCCGGCGGCGCGCCTCCGGCAGATCGAACCACGCGGCGCGATCGACTTCAGGATAGCTGCGCGTCTGTCCCGAACCCTTCGGCCATTCCACCGTGAACGTATTGCTCTTCAGCGAGCTGGGCTCCCAGTCTCCTTCGAGCGCCCAGGCGTGCACCACCTTCCCACCCGGTTGCTTCACCTGACCGAGGGGGAACGGCGTGCCCAGAGGCTCGAGACCGGTCTCCTCCTGGAACTCGCGGCGCGCGGTCGCCAGCAGGTCATCTCCGGGTGACACCTCGCCCTTGGGGATCGACCAGGAGCCGAGGTCTTTCCGAGCCCAGAAGGGGCCGCCGAGGTGAACCAACAGCACCTCCGGCCCGGGTGACCGTAGTCGATACAGCAGGAGGCCCGCGGAAGTCTTGGGCATCGCTTGAGTCTGGCGTTTCCTGGCTTGGGCGAGTTAGCAGTCGGGCCGGCTGATACCCGATCCGGCACCGTCGTTGATCTCCCGGACCAGCAGGAGTCCGAGGCTGGCCAGCAGGACGATGCTGCCCGTCATCAGCCAGAGCATGGGATCATCGGGGCCGGCACTCCCGGGTGCTTGGCTCATGACCAGAGCCCGAAGGAGAAACAGCAGCAGCAGAGCCACAAGCGGCACACCGGCGTTGAGGACCGGGTGCGTCTGGCGGAGACCCACGACCCCGACGGCGCATCCCAGCTGGATCAGGGGAGCGAGGACGAGCCCCAGTCGGAGCATCGGCCAGGGGCCAGCCTCTCCCATGACGGCAGAAAGCTCGAAGAAACGCCAGACCACCGGGAGCAGGGTGGTGGCGGACAGGGCCGCGACAACATACTGCGGCAGTCTCCACGCCGCAAAGCGCTGGGCCGCGGTCAGCATGAACACGGCGATGGCTGCAACGAGCGCAATCCGGAGGGTGAACTGGGCTGCGGGGATCATCTGCTCGAGGCCGGGCTCGATCCTGGCGCCCGGCACCCGCGGTCGATCGAGGCGGCGGAGGGATCGTCGACGGGCGTTACCGCAGGCGGTGACTCGCGCGCCGCGCGGTCAGTTGTAAGCCGGTAGGCTCGTCGTTCGACCGGGCGAGTGCCGCTCCCGGTCCGGGATGGACAGGGGTCGGTGATTGGGGTGAGGTCCCTCGGAGCCGGGCGAGGGCCCACGCTGCCGCGCGCCGCACGTCGGGGTGCTGGTCGCCGAGCGCGCTGCGGAGCGCGTCGATCGCGCGCAGATCGGAGGCGTATCCGAGCCCCACCGCCGCAGACCGTCGTGCGGCGGGGCTGGGGTCCCGAAGCGCCTCGAGCAGCGCCTCGACCGCCTGCGGGTGGTTACTGCGCGCCAGCAGTCGCGGGGCGATCCGGCGCACGCACGGGTCCGGGTCCGCCAGCGCCTGGCGCAACGGCGCGATGCGAGCCGCGTCCGTGGAGCGCTGCATGATCCAGTGGACCTGTGGCAGGAAATTGGCCGGCGAGTCGGGGTGACGCTCGAAGCCCCCTTGCCGGCCGGAGAGCAGGGCGACGATCAGCTCGCAGGCGAGGGGCGACGCACTGCGAGCGGCGGCCAGAACGTGGAGCGCGGTCGCCGAGTCGGGCGTGGTCGCTGAATCGGGCGGGGCGCTGGCATGGGACGGGAGCGGCCGGTCGGCCAGGCATGCCGCGACCCACAGGACTGCCATGGCCTGGGCGACCGCCCCGATCAGGATTCTCGGTCGATATCTCTCGGTCGTCACTCTCAGTCCTCGTTCAGGGCCTTCTCCGCGAGTCGGCGGATCGCGGCATCCTCATCTGCCAACGCGGCCCGCAGCGCCTCGTACGCCGCCGGGGTCTCGGCATCGCCGAGCGCGCGGACCGCCGCCCGCCGGACCTTCGGATCGGAATCGCGGATCAGCAGCGTCAGCTGCGGAACCGCGTTGGAATCTCCGATCTCGCCGACGGCGCGGGCCGCCGCGCGACGTACGCGTGGATGACTGTCCTGGAGTGCCTCGAGCAGGGCCGGTGGCGCGGCCGGGAGGCGGAACTCACCGATGGCCCGAGCAGCCTCCGAGCGGACGGTGCTGTCAGGATCGCGGATCGCGCGTGCGAGCGCGTCCATGGCGCTGGGATCCTCGATCTTGCCGAGTGCCCGGGCCGCGGCGCCGCGGACTCCCACGTCAGTATCCTGCTCGAGCACCTGCAGGAGCGCGCCGACGGCCGCGGGGGCTTCGCGTTCTCCTAATGCCAGCGCCGCCGCGCGCCGCGCACCCGCCTGCGGATCCTGCAGCGACCGGATCAGTGACGCCGTCGGCCGAACGATCATCCAGCCCCGAGCCACGGGGACGCCGCCCAGCTCGTCCCGGATCACGGTGATGGACGCCACGAGCGCGGCCGTGATCGCCACGACCAGGGCGACGGCCACGATCATCGGTCGCGTCCGGCCGTCCCGCCGGGCGCCCGCCTTCAGGATGGCGAGCACCCGGCCCTCGAAGTCCGACCGCTGCGCCATGGGCATGGCGACCGCCGGAACCAGGGAGCGCCCGGAGCCCGCCACGATCTCCAGCAGGTGCCGGGCGTACTGGGAGGGCCTGGTACCCAGACCGAGCACCAGGTCGTCGCACGCCCGTTCGCTCTCCGCGCGCAGCCGGCGGACCGCCATCCAGACCAGCGGGTTGAACCAGTACAGCGCGGTGGCCACGTGCGCGATCAGGTGCGGAATGACATCGACCCGCCGGAGGTGGGCCATTTCGTGCAGCAACACGGCGGCCCGGCGATCCTCATTCCAGGACTCCGCCTCCGCCGGCAGGACGATCACCGGCCGGAACAGCCCGGCCGCGAACGGGATCCGCGTCGACCGGTGACTCGCCAGGTGCACGCCCCGGGCGACCCCCAGTTTCCGCGCGACCGACTCGAGGACCGACCGCCAGCCGTCATGGGCAAGAAGCGAAGTGCTGCGCCGCCTCACCCGTTCGACCACCGCCCACCCGAATGCGATCCGGAGCAGGATCGCGGCCGCGCCCAAGAGCCAGATCAGACCGAGGATCGATAGAACCGGGACGCCGCGCCCGGCGATCCCCGCGACCCGCTCCCCGAGGACGTGGCTGGAGACACCGGTTTCAAGACCGGGAGAATCGGCGCGAAGTGACGCCGCGTTGGCAGAGGGCGGGGCGCCGACCGGCTCGCCCCCCGGCATCGAGAGCCACTCAACCATCGCGTTCCCGGACACCGGCACGGTCAGCCGCCACGGAGACGCGAATGAGAGCAACGGGAGAACTAGCACCGCACTCAGCGCCGCGGTCCACAGGAAATGCCGGGTGGCCGCGGACGCCCGACGCAGTCCCGCGGACACGGCCAGCATGATGACCAGCAGGACGCTGACCTTGACGGCCGCGTCGACCAGAATGGCGAGCCCCATGATCACCTTCCTTCCCCCTCGGCCTGCCGCACGCGGTCCGCCAGGCGTTCCAATACGTCGTCCGCCGGGGTGTCCTCCGACAACCGTACCAGTGCCAGGACCGCATCCTCGGCTGATCCATCGAAGAACGTGTCGACCAGATCCCGCAGGGCGGTCCGTCGAGCTCGGTCGGCCGGCACGGCCGGCAGGTAGGCGTAGCGCGGCCCCTGCTCCTCATGCCGCAGGTAGCCCTTCTGTTCGAGTTTGCCGAGCATCGCCCGGACCGTGGAGTAGGTCGGCGGGTCAGGCAGCGCCTCGAGCACGTCGTTGACGGTGGCACGGCGCAGCCGGTACACGGCTTCGACGATCTGTCGCTCACGCCGTCCCAACTCATCCAGTCGGCGATGGGGCAAGGCTAGGCTCCCTTCGGCACGGTGCTACTCAAGCAGCACGCTGCTACTACAGTAGCATTTAGGGCCAGTTCTGGCAAGCCCCGATTCCGACCACCGACCTGCGTCCGTCGCCACCACCGGGGCGTTGTCCTCCCGGCAAGGAGACTCGGTAAGACCAGTCAGGGCAGGAGGTTACAATTGGTGCAGCCGGCTCCGGCTGGAATGCGGCGGCGCTCGAGGCGATCGTGGTCTTCTACTTCCGTTCGGCACTCGCGGACTGACCACCGCCCGTGGTCCGTCCGTCTGCCTCACCCACGCCCCGTTTGCCCCAGGTACACCCCGCCAAGCACCAGCCCTCCCCCGATCGCCACCACCGGCCCGAACGGCTCGCCCAGGAGCGGCACCGCAAGCGCCAGCGTGGCGAGCGGCTCGAGAAAGAGGTAGAGGCCCGCGCGGGTCGCGCCCAGCCTGCCGATTCCTTCCTGCCAGAACCACTGCCCCAGCGCGGTGCCGGGGATGGCCAGGTAGAGCACCGCGGCGAGCCCGCGGGGTGAGAGCGCGCGGATATCCGCGAGGTCGGACGTCGTGGCGAAGGGCGTTGCGGTGAAGAGCGCGGCCACGACGAGGATGCCGAAGGTTACCGCCAGCGGGTCGCGCCGGCGGGAGAGGTCCCGGGTGGCGACGGTATAGAGCGCCCAGGTGTGGGCGGAGGCGAGCACCAGCCAGTCGCCCGTATTGCCGAGCCAGCCGATGTCGCCGAGCCGTCCGCGGGAGACGAGGACCAGGATGCCGCCCGTCGCCACGGCGATGCCGGCGGCTCCGCGCCACCCGATGCGTTCCCGCAGGAAAACGAACGACAGCACGGCGAGCGCCAGCGGTGTGACCGCGATGATCCACCCGGTGTTGGTCGCCGTCGTGGTGACGAGCCCTGCAATCTGCATCGGGAAATGGAGCGTGAGGATGGCGCCGCCCAGAATCAGCGGCTTCGCATCCTCGGGCTCGAACCGGAGCCGCACCCGCTTCACCAGCAGGATCACACCGAGGACCGGCAGCCCGATGGCGAGCCGCAGGGCAAAGATCTCGACCGGCCCGAGTTCGGCCACCAGGATCTTGGTGGCCACGAACGTCCAGCCCCAGATGACGACCGCGGTGAACAGGAGGATGTGGGGGAGCATGTGGTGGGGTAAATGTAGGCCGGTTTGCGTGAATGGTTCGTCGCCCACCGCCCTCCGCTTCTCACTCCTTCACTTCAGCCGGATCAGGTACCCGCCCTCGTCATCGTCGAGGCTCCAGGCCGCGATGTGCGGCGACAACTCGCCCTTCAGCAGTGTGCGTACGAGCGGCTTGAGTACCGGGGGGCCCGGTGAGTTGCGCCCCTTGCCGGTGATCACATGCAGGAGCGTTCCGGGAGACCGCTGGCGCAAGTGGAGGACGTGACTTCGCAGGCGTTCGCCCGCGGCGACGGCGCCGAAGCTGTGGAGGTCGAGTTGGTGGTCAGCCCGACCGTCCAGCGGGTCGAAGGGATTACGGCCGGCGCCAGCCGGTTTCTTCCGTCGAGCCAGGTACCCCCCATTTCCATTACGTCGGGCGACGACGGCCAGGCCAGGCCGCGACGCCGCGGTCGCCGGGTCAGGGTTTCTTCTGAACAACCGCCAGCCGTTCTCGGGCCGCGGTGATCGCGGGGAGCATGGAACGGGGAGCCAGGCTCAGGAAGGCGGTGAAGTGCTCGGCCGCCTCCTCGGGGAATCCGCTCTGCTGGTAGACGAGGCCGAGCGTGTAGTGCGGGAGCGCGAAATACGGCTCCACGGTCGCAGCCTGCCGGAGTACCGCCGTGCCGGAGTCGGATCGTCCGGTAACGACCAGGAGCATACCCAGGTCGTACAGATACCCCGCGTCCTTCGGGGCCAGGCTCACGGCCTGGCCGAATTCTGCCAGCGCGCCCGCGGTGTCGCGCGTGGCGAGCCGGACCCGGGCCAGTTTGTGATGGGCCGGATGAAACGAGAGATCATCCATCAACGCCCGCTCGTACGAGGCCCGGGCCGAGTCGCGCTGCTCGCCCAGCTCGAAGAGAAACCCGACGCTGTATTCCGTGAAGGCATGCGACACCCAGCCCACGCCCGGCAATTCCGCCTCCGTGCTGCGCTCGAGTCCCAGCGCCTCCTGAACGGCGGTCCGGGCGCTGTCGGTGAGCCCCTGGGCGAAGAATGAGATGGCACGCCAGTAGCGGAGGTCGGGGTCCTCGGGGTGTTGTTTGATCACTTCGGCGAAGACGGTGGTGGCCATCTTGTAGTCTCCGCGGGCGTACGCAGCCCAGGCGGTGAATCGGCGGTCATACATGCCGAGATCACGCAACTGGGCCTCGCCGTTGGTTACCCGATCCAGCCAGGTCGACAGGATCACGCCATCGAAGCGCCGGTCGACGAAAGGATTCTTGAGGAGCGCGTAGTAGGCCAGAGAGTCGATGCGTTGGAACACTGGATTACGACGGGCGATCTTCCCGCGGGTGAGATAGCTCGCGAGCTCTGAGTCGGACCGGTCCAGGAGGAGCGCAGCATACTGACCGTAGAGCGGCGCCGCCCACGAGGGGTCGAGCCGACACGCCCAGTAAAAGGCCGCGCCGGCCTTCTCGGGATCCCGGCCCAGAGTCGTGAGTCCGTAGGAGTAGTAGGTGACCGCGCTGTTGCTGTCCGCGTTGGCCGGAAGACGTGGCCGCTTGGGCGGCTTCTCGATTGGACCTTGAGCGGCCATGGTGTTGGCGCCCGCCAGGGCGAGCAGCAACGCAAGAAGAAGGCTGCCGCACCTCAGCCGGCCTGACCAGTCGGTGTGGCTGAGGTGGAGCGGTCTAGCCATGGCGTGGTCCTCGGCCAGAAGGAGGGGAAGCGGTGCGTGGGTCCCGCGGTGGCGCCAACACCCTCACATATGTTGCAGGGCGAGGCGTGCGGGGTCAACCGCCGCGGCCAACGCCGGAACTCAGCGAAGCAGACCTCGACCCTTCGTCGAGCTGGAGAACCAGACCAGGTAGAGCGCGATCGCGATGATCAGGAGCGGGAGGATCGCAGCCGTTGGGCCCTGCACGTCGAGCATGGCGGTCCCGAAGATGGCATGGCCCATCTGTACCAGGATAGCATCCAGCGAGACGACGAACACCGGCACGGCCCACGTCCTTCGCATGAGGAGCACGACACAGCCGAGCGTCCCGCCGAACACCGCGATCGCGTACGCCGACGTGACCTAGAGCGGGATGTCGGTGTGCAACGCGCGCTCGGCGTCCGGTATCGCGGCTAGCGCCTCCGGGCTGGTCGTCACGCTCATGAGATAGGTGACTACGCCCAGGATGTTCCACACCAGCGCAAAGATGCTGATGACCCAGAAGCTGTGGGTTGGCGTCGGGTAGTCAGTCGGCTCTGGCATCCCTTCCTCACTCGCGTCGTTCAGGCCAAGCTGTCAGCGCTCGCGCATCCGGTCGCGTGAAAGCCTGGCCTTCCGCAATATGGAAGAGTTCCGGTTTGCGACACCGGCCCTTGGGCCTAGGATATCCAATGAGCCAGGCGGTGCCAGATCCAGGCGTCGGTCAGCCGGCGGCCACTCAGTTGACAGGACAGCGACCGGAGCGCCAATATGAGCGGCTCGCCCAACGTTCTGCCCGCTCCGTCGGAAGGTGACCCATGGCAAAAACGATCCTGATGCTGGTCGGCGATTTCGCGGAAGACTACGAGGTCATGGTGCCGTTCCAGGCGCTCCAGGCCGTCGGCCACACCGTGCACGCCGTATGTCCCGGAAAGAAAGTCGGGGACAAGATCCGCACGGCCATTCACGATTTCGAGGGCGATCAGACGTACACGGAAAAGCGCGGTCATGATTTCACGCTCAACGCCGACTTCCAGGCTGTACGGCCGGAGAAGTACGACGCGCTCGTGATCTCCGGTGGTCGCGCCCCCGAATACCTGCGTCTCAATCAGGCCGTGCTCGACGTCGTGCGACACTTCTTCACCGAGGACAAACCGGTGGCCGCCATCTGCCACGGGCCCCAGATCCTCACGGCCGCCGGCGTGGTGAAAGGCCGCAAAGTGTCGGCTTATCCCGCGGTGGGGCCGGAGGTGACGCTGGCGGGGGGTGAGTACGCCGACATTCCGATCGACAAGGCCATCGCCGACGGGAACCTGGTGACCGGACCGGCATGGCCTGCCCACCCCGCATGGATCGCGAAGTTCCTGCAGGTGCTGGGGACCCGTATCGTGCACGAAGAGGCCGTAGTCGCGACTCGATAGCAGACGCCCGACGAGGCCGTCCTCCTGCAACGCCCGTGGCGGTATGACCTGATCTTGCAGGCTCGCCCCGGACTGCTGACATCGGTGCCGGGAGCTGCGGCTGCCGCATGTCGATGAGCTGCGGTGCGCGGCTCATCATCACGCGGAGACCGAGCCGGTCTACCGCTTCAATTGGACGAGCGCGTTGCCGAGACCGGTCAGGTAGACCGGTCCGTCGTTCGGCGACAGAATCATGCCTGTGATCAGTCCGGGGCCGGGTTCCCAGAGCACCGGAGTCAGGAGATCCAACCACGGCCGGCCCTCCCGGATGCGGGACTCGATCGCTTCGATCACTTGCTCGCTCGTTGGGTTGGACAGTCGAAATACCGATTGGGTGGCGTCGGAAACAGGATCGAAGACAATGATCTCGCTCCTGAGCGGCAGAGCAATCCAGAGTCGATTGTGAGCGTCCAGCTCGAGGTTGTCCGGTTTGACGACCTCGAGCGCAACCGTTCGGTCCATCACCCGGCCGGCCGGTACGTCCAGGCGGTATCGCAGTACCCGATTCCCCATCGTTTCGGCCAGATAGAGGTAGCCGGCCGCCTCGTCCAGAGCCAAGCCATTGGGGAAGTAGAGGCCATCAACCAGTGGCGCTGCAGCGCGCGTTCCCCCGCCACCCGGTGGCGGGAGATAGTACAGCGCGCCATCCGGTGTGGCGATGTCGACGGAGCGCCAGAGCCCTCCTTCACCCCCCTCGGGCCGGTTTTGCGCTGATTGCGTAAACCAGATCCCGCCTGAACGATCGCTCCGTGCCGTGTTGACGCCGAACCGATGCTGATAGACCAGCTCGGTGGCCTCGGTGGCGAGATCGACGCGGTAGATTCTGCCCTGGAACACATCGCTGACGAGAACGTGCGTGCCCGTGGGCTCGAGCGTGACCCCATTGGGACCCCCCACGATGTCCGGCGGGGCGTGCAGATAGCCCGCGGCCGCAAACTTGCCGAATGGCCGGCTCGATCCGGTGGTTGAGACCAGGCGAAGGCCGTCGGCCTGGTCGGCCACCACCAGGCGACCGTCCTTCAAGACGACGCCGTCCTCCGGCCGCTTCAACGAGCGGTCGGAGGGAAAGATCATTTCCGGGCTGAAGGACCAGCTGGGTAGTGAGGTGGAGGGACGTTCGCCTGATGCACAGCCGAGAATAATGAATGCCGTGATCAGGCTCGCCGGTGGCAGCTTCATCATTTTCCTCATCCGCTGCCTCTACGGGTGCCGCGTCCGTCCAACGCGACTCAGGGTGTGCGGGTCGCCTTCCAGTGGACGCGCTGGATCAGGCTGTCCGAGCTGGCGGCCATGATCTCAACCCTGCCGGTCCTCTCGCTGCCCGTTCCGTGGCTCACCGATGTCCATTTCAACTGCGGCGCACCCATTGGAGCCGCCGGATCGGTATAGGCCGCAGAAACCGCGATGACGCTGTCCCCGGAAATGGTTTGCGTGAAGCTCACGGTATCGGTCGGCGCGGCGTGATTCACGAGCTTTCCTTCAAGCCCGCCGGCCGCGTTCGTGACCACCACGGCTGTCCAGCTGGCGACGACGGAGTCGGTGCCATCGGCCATGGTGGTACCCTCGTACGTGCCCGTGAGATCCGCCGGGGTGAGTGTGGCCGTCTTGGCTTCTTTCGACCCACCGCAGGCCAGCAGTATCCAGGGAAGGAACAGAACTCTGCGCATGATTCCTCTGTGAAGGGGACAAGGGTGACCCTGGCAAGAAAACACTCCGGGACCACGACCGCAATGGCCGCGGGCTGCGTCAGGCGGCAACGGGATGGCGCTTGTTCTCAGATGAACTCATAGGCCAGCAGACCGCTGATCAGCACCATGCCTGAAATGCCAACCAGGAAGAGCGTGTCCGCGAAACGTTCCAGGCGCCGCCAGCGACGTTCGTGTTCGGACCGGAGGGCCAGGTAGGCGAACAGGCAGGCGAACAGCAGCAGTATGGCGTCGAGGGCGACGAGATTGTCGGCTACGCTTTGGATCTCACCCGGCCGTCGGAACAACCGGAGCAGGCCGATCACAGTGAGGCAGGCCCCCACCAGGCCGGCTGAGACGGTGAAGATGTAGCCGCTGGGTTGTCGCTCCAAGGCCGAGGGAGTAGGAGAGGAAGCGTTGTCAGTGCTCATTGGGCGGGGGGATCCCGGGGAGGAGTTGGACCGGCCGGATAGGCTGGAGGAAAGTGGCGAGGTCGCGGGAGGTGTGGCAGGGAAGTCCGCCTGCGACTCAGGGCGACACGGATCTCGACAGGCGCGTTGTATCGAAGCCTTGCGCGGCCGCGATGTCGACCAGCCGCTGATAGGTGGTCTCATCCAGCCTGGGGTGGCGGGCCAGCACCCACAGATAGCGCCGGTCGGGTGTGCCGACCAGGGCCGCGCCGTAATCGTCCGTCAGGCCGAGGACCCAGTAGTCAGCCCACACCATCGGGAGGAAAGACAATATCGCCGGCGCAAAACGCACCTCCAGCTTCGAGGTGGGTCCACTCCGGTTGGCGAGGCGCGCCCGGCCCTCGGCCCGGATGCTGCCACCGTCAGCGGTCCGGCAGCGGTTCACCACTCGCATCTCGCCGTTGGCGAGCAGCTCGTATTCAGCCGTGGTTTCCGCGACGCACCGGCGCTGAAACTGGTTCGGGACCCTCGCCACCTCGTACCAGCGACCGCTGTAGCGACTCAGATCCAACGAGGCCAACGCTCGCACCCTTCCGGGCTCTGGTTTGGCGACCGAGGTTTGCCCCCGGGAGGACCGGGGCAAGCCTGCAAGAGCTACTCCGAGCAGCCCAGCGGTGATGGCTACGGACCTGTTCCATCCTCTCATAGCACGAATCGTCCTTCCTGAACTGTGCGCCCCCGGCCAAGGCAGGGACGGTAAAGCACCGACAAAGCTGCGTCAAGTGTATGTCTATATTAATACTTGACAATATATAGACATCTCGCACATAATGCAGAGTATGGAAGCGCTTGGCGTACCCCAGCCCGACCGTGGGCATGCACGCGTCCGTGCTGGCACGATCTGCGTCGGCGGATCGACGATGTTCGCCGGCCTGGAACTCGCCGCCGTGGACATCGTCATGCTGGTGGCCCTGCGGGCCATGCAGCGGTGCTCCACGTGACCATCGGCTTGGGGGTGGCCCTGGCCGAGCGCGGCCTGCTGCCTGAGCTCCTGTTGCGCCGGGCCATCCGCAGGCTCTGCGCCCAGCGACTGCGCGACGTTCGCGCGGCGAGGGGCCTCGATACGTTCAGCGGCGCCATGGCCGGCGCACGCATCGCGGAGGTGCCCGAACTGGCCGACGCCCAGCACTATGAGGTGCCCGGCGAGTTCTTCCAGCTGGTGCTCGGCTCCCACCTCAAGTATTCGAGTGCCGTGTGGCCCGTCGGAGTAGACACCCTCGACGCCGCGGAGGCAGCAATGCTCGCCTTGACCTGCGAGCGGGCCGACCTTCGCGATGGGCTGGACATCCTCGAGCTGGGCTGCGGCTGGGGCTCGCTCTCGCTGTTCATGGCACACCGCTACCCCAACGCGCGCATCGTAGCCGTCTCGAACTCGGCCAGCCAGCGCGTCTGGATCGAGGCGCGGCGCCCGCCCAATCTTGCGGTCGTGACCGCCGACATGAACGATTTCGACCTCGGCCGGCGCTTCGATCGAATTGTGAGTGTGGAGATGTTCGAGCACATGCGCGACTGGCCCGCGCTGCTTGGTCGGGTGGCCGGCTGGCTGGCCGACGAGGGACGCCTCTTCGTCCACGTCTTCTGCCACGCCCGTGAGGCCTATTTCTTCGAGACCGAAGGCAACGACAACTGGATGGGCAGGAACTTCTTCAGCGGCGGAATGATGCCGAGCTACGATCTGCTACCGCGGCTCGCTGTGGGGCCGCTGGCACTGGAGGCGCAGTGGTGGCTGGACGGCACTCATTACCAGCGCACCGCCGCGGCATGGCACAGGAACCTGGGGGCCCATCGGAACGAAGTGCGCGCCGTGCTGCGCGGGCACTACGGTCCCGGGGCCGACCGCTGGTACCACCGCTGGCGCCTGTTCTTCCTGGCCTGCGAGGAGCTGTTCGGCTACGCCAGCGGCGAGGAGTGGGGTGTCGGCCATTACCGGCTATCGAGGGCAACTGCGAAGGCTGCCGCGTGACGTACCGCCTGCATCGCCGCCAAATGGTGGGCGGCACGCTGCCCGAGGTGTTCGCGTTCTTCAAGGACCCGCACAACCTCGAGGCCATTACTCCACCGTGGCTCGGCTTCCGGATCGATGGGGGCGCGGATGGCCAGATGCGTGTGGGTACCCGCATCCGTTATCGTCTGCGCCTGCACGGTATCCGGATCGGCTGGGAGTCACGCATCTCGGAGTATGAGGAGAACTGTTTGTTTGCCGACGAGCAACTCTCGGGTCCTTACCGGCGCTGGTACCACCGCCACCTGTTCTACCCGATGCCCGGCGGCGTGGTCATCGAAGACATCGTGGACTACCAGCTGCCGCTCGGCACCCTGGGCCGGCTCATGCACGCGCTGCTCGTGGCGCCGCGGCTCCGCGCAATTTTCGACTATCGTGCCCTGACCATCCGTGAGCGGTTCCCCCTCCCACGGAGCGAGCCCAACCTTGCGGTGATCGGCGCCGAGCGGTGAGCAGGCAGCAGGAAAATCGGATCTGCTTGCGACCCGTTCTTCCCGCTGCTCCGCCTACCGCTCACCAAAGAAGTAGACCCGCTCGCCGGTAAAGAGTTGCTGCCCGGAGTCCCACGGAAACAGGATCAGCACCTCGAACTCGACCCGCTTGGCGGTCGCCGGCATGTCGAGCCACTGACCCCGATGCGTGCCGGTGACATGGGCCTCCTCGAACACCCCCTGGGGGCCGATGACGATCTGCTGGAGGTCGAAGTGGATGTCCGGGAACGCCGTCAGCAGCTCCTGGTAGAACCGGGTCGCACCGTCCTTCCCATGCCAGCTCACACCCTTGTTCACGACGGTATAGACACAGTCGTCGGTCAAGGTCGCCATCAGTCCGGGGATGTCCCGTGCATCCTCGGCCATGGAATGATCGATCCAGCGCTGGCGGATGGCGGCGTACTCCGCGGGGTCGATCGGAAGGCGGAGCTGGGCCTTGATGTCGGCGTTCGGACCGGGTGCCATGTGGTTTCTCCCTGGAGTTGCCCTCCTCCGTCCTTCAATTCCTCAATCCCTCAATCTCCAAATCCATCAATCCCTCAACCCTCACTCCCTCAATC
This sequence comes from uncultured Gemmatimonadales bacterium, assembly GCA_963709905.1. GTDB lineage: Bacteria > Gemmatimonadota > Gemmatimonadetes > Gemmatimonadales > GWC2-71-9 > JADJOM01. The sequence continues at coordinate 94,324 of CAVPYI010000001.1, read as the reverse complement.
CCCCAATCCTGTCTCGCGCCGTATATTCGTCGGTTCACGGGCCCCGCCCACCTCCCCCAAAGGGAACCCGATGATCCGCCACACATGTGATACCTACCGGCCAGTCACCCTGCGCGCGTGGGTCGTCGCCGTATTCCTCCCCGTGCTCGCTCTCCAGCTCGGCTGCGGCGATGGCGGAGGGCCGACCTCGGACGGCTCGAGGCTGTACGTGGCCAACAGCATGGTCAACAGCATCACGGTGTACGCCACGGACGCCAGCGGGAACAACGGTCCGATCTACTCGATCTTCGGGAACAATACCGGGCTGGACCGCCCGACCGGTGTCGCCCTCGGCCTTGATCAGCGACTGTATGTTGCCAACCTCGGCAACAGCAGCATCACCGTCTATGACCTGACCGCGAGGGATGACGCCGCCCCGACCAGAACCATCGCGGGGGCGAGCACCGGTCTGGATCGGCCGGTCGACGTCTATCTCGACGCGGCCCGTCGGCTCTACGTGGCCAACGTGGGGAGCGCCGGCGTCGCCCGCATCACAGTCTACGCGGCCGACGCCGGTGGTGATGCGGTTCCGATTCGCATTATCGAGGGCATGGCAACGGGACTGGCGGGCCCGGGCGGAGTCGCGATCGACGGTGCGGGTAAGCTGTACGTGGCGAACTACAGCGTCAATACGGTGACCGTCTACTCCGCCCTGGCCTCGAACAATGCCACCCCGGAGGCTACCATCGTGGGCGCCGGTACCCTCCTCGACGGCCCGAGTGACCTGTCACTCGACCTCGCCCGGAACATCTACGTCTCCAACGACGCGGGAAGCGTCACCGTGTACGCTCCCGGAGCAAACGCGGACGCCGCACCGCTCAGGACCATCTCGGGACCGAGCACCGGGCTGGTCACGCCGGGCCACCTGGTGCTGGATCGCGACGGACGACTCTTCGTGACCGATCCCTCCACCAATAGCGTCCGGCTGTTCGCCGCCGGGGCCGACGGAGACGTCGCCCCGCTTGCGATCATTATTGGTCCGAGCACCGGCTTGAATAATCCCTACGGGCTGGCGATTTCGGGGCCGAAGCTGGGGCCGGTGGCCCCCTAGGAATTGACGATTGGAAAAGAGGAGAGAACAGAGGCCGCGGGATGTCTGACCGCCGAGCCCGGGCACTCGGCACCAATCGCCTAATCAGCAACCGTCAATAAGTAAACGGGAATCGTCCTGCGGCAGAGTAGGGGCGGGGAGTAGTCGCGGCCTCTTCGACGACCTCGGGACGCTTGTTCCATGCTTCCAGCACGGCGGGCCACTGATCGGGCGTCAGGGTCAACAGCGCGAACCAGGGACTGGCGGTCGTTCTCTTGTCCGTGCGGCCGGGCATCTGGACGCAATTGTAGCACTTCTTGAAGAAGTACACCGCCCGTTCGCCCAGCACGACCGGCGCCGACTGCCAGCGGGTCGCCAGCTGTACCATGATCTGGTTCTTGCCGAGCCGGAAGGGCTGCGGCGGCGTCATCCAGGCCGGCAAGGTGCCGTAGTCCATCCGGCGGGCGTGCCGGGGGTTCCCCTTGGCCACCGCCTCGAACGTCACCCGCGCGTTCCACCAGGCGTCCGCGAAACCGAACTGAATGGCCGCGGCGAGCATCTGTTCGGCCGTGAGCGTGTCTGGAGTACCCAGCACCACCAGGTCGGCGTGTTGCAGGCCCTCGACGATCAACTCCTGGGGCGCGTGGGCGATCGGCCGCACCTCGACCGGCCCAACGTAACGGAACGCCGGAGCGCATCCCACCAGGGTCAAACTCGCTAGAGCTGCCAGCCGCCAAGTCATCGTCGACCACGATGTTGGGGTACGAACCGCCGACCAAGGATCAACCGGTCTGCAACGAGACGGAGTCGAAGCTGATGTCCGAGCCTGACATACCGATAAAAAATCTGCCGGCCATGTCCACCGATGACCCGGTCGCCACAGGCGCCGTCCCGGAGACTAAGGAAGCGAAATCCATGCCACCGGCGACTGACGTACGCCAACCGTCAAGGCGCAAAGAATCGATAGTACGCCATTCCTGAATACACCGCCTTCAGCGCCCTCCCATCCACCACGTCCTCGAACCTAAGCCGTTCCGGCGAGCCATCCTCCCCCACCCGGAACTCCCGTGGGGCCATCGGAGTTAGGCTTTCCTCGGCGCCGTCCGGGCCGATCCAAATCAGCGCTCCCCGCCGGATCACCACCCGGAAACTCGGCTCCCATGGCTGCATGATCCTATAATGCCCGACAAACGCCTGCCACGCTCTGGGTGCCGCCGGCGGTGGCGACCCGCTGTGTCGGGCCCCCGCGTACCAGTCGCCCCCATACCACACCTCGGTCACCCCCTGCGAGTCTCGGCCGAAGCGGATCGGGAACAGCCGGAAATCCGGCACCGGCCCGAGGAACGCATCCTCCTCGAAGCGCTCCAGGGGATCGCGCCGGGTTCCCCGGACGAGCAGCAGTGAATCGCCGGCCGCGACGAACACCAGCGACTCCCCCGCGGCGCTGCGATAGACCCCGGCATACTGCTCCGGCTGCTCGATGCTGGTCGCCGGACGGGGTTCGGGTATCGGGGGCAGCGATTCTCCCCGCATCGCGGCCGACAGCGCCTGCAGCGCGAACCGCGCGACCCTTCCCGGCGACCCCGGCCCGTTCACGAACACAACCGCTCCAACCCCCAGCGCCGGCTCGCCGATCAGGTAACTGCTGTAGCCAAGCATCCCGCCGCTGTGCCAGAACACCAGTCGGCCCGACAGGGTCCCCAGGAACAGACCATAGCCGTAATCATCCCCACCCCCCTCCGTCTTCGCCCACGGCCGCATGAGGCTGGTGTATGCCTGAGGCGTCAGGATGACGCCCTGCCCGCCTTGTCCGCCCTTCAGGAGCATCCCGAGATACGCCCCCATGTCCCCCGCATTGCTCACCACCGACCCATCCCCCGACCCATACTCCACCCACTCCGCCGGCACCAGCGGGTCGGCGCGGCGTGCCGGTCGATCGTCATGCAGATGCCGGTACCCGCGGGCCAAGAACATCCGGGTCTCGTGGGTGAACCGGGCCTCACTCGCCGTCATTCGGAGCGGGTCGAGAACCCGTTGGCGGATGATCTCAGAGTATGGTTTCCCCTCGATACTCTCGAGCAGCTGCCCCAGCACCTGGTAGCCAATGTTGCTGTAGGCCCATCGAGCGCCGGGCGCTGATCCCGGCACCCGCTCGCGCACCATGTACCCCTGGGCCGGCGACGAGGGGATGTCATCGCGGTCGGCCGGGAGCCCGGACGTGTGCGTCAGCAGGTCGTGGCCGGTGACGGGCCGCCACCTGGAAACCGGGGTAAACCAGGGCAGGTATTTCTGCACCGGGCGGCCCGGGTCGAAACGGCCTTCGTCCGCGAGCTGGAGCAGCGCGATGGCGGTGAACGACTTGGAGATCGATCCGATCTGGAATCGCGTCGCCGGGCTCACCGGAGTCCGCTGCTCCAGATCTTCGTAGCCGTAGCTCCGCACCGTGATGGTCCCCATCCGGTCTACCAGCGCCAGCGCCAGTCCGGGCGTGTTCTGCGATTGCATCTGCTGGGCGACGAACCGGTCGATCAACCGGAAGCTGGGCCGGAGACCCAGCGTGTCGCGCTCCCCGGCCTGGGCCCCGAGCGGCGCCGCGGCCGCCGAACCGGCCACTAATAAGGAAAGGATCAGTTTGGGGGGCTTCATCCGGTGAGTCGTCGGATTTGCGGGACCTCGAACAGGCGGATGCCATCTGCCGGATTCTCGACGGCGAAGACCAGCGCCCGGATCATCTGGTCTATCGTGACCAGGCCGAGCCGGGTGGCGCCGCGCCTGGTCCATGGGAGCAGGGCGGCGAGCCCGTAGATCGGGAGGAGTACCACGGGCCAACGGTGGCCGGGACCCAGGACGTACCAAGGCCGGAAAAGCGTGGCGGCAAGCCCGCTCTCCCGGATCAGTTCTTCCCCGCGTGCCCGAGCCGCCAGGTAGGCGCGCATCACGGGCGCCGGCTGGGCGACACTCACGTAGATGAAGTGGCGGATGCCACCAGTGACTGCGGCGGGGACGGCCGCCGCCACCGACGCCAGGTCGACCCGCAGAAATTCCTGGGCCTTGGCCGGGCTCGGATTGGACACGCCAACCAGATGGACGAAGCTGTCAGCGCCGCGGACCTCCGCCGCGTACGAGAGCCCGTGCAGCGCCTCGCCCACCACCGCTTCGGCGCCTGGCGGGAGCTTCCGCTCCGAGCCGGGCCGGACCAGCGCCCGCACCCGGTGACCGCGCTCGACCAGGTGCTGGGTCAGCCGCCGTCCCATGTAGCCGGTACCGCCTGTCAGGAAGACGTGGTGCCCGAGTCCGGCTGGTTCGCGCGTCACCGGCCGTAACGCACCATGGTCATCTCCGCCATGATGCCCAGCGCGATCTCCGCGGGCGACCTGCCCCCCAGGTCGAGGCCGATCGGGCCGTGGAGCCGAACGAGGTCCGGCTCGGTGAAACCCAGCGCCTTGAGCCGCTCGCGCCGGGCTGCCTGGGTCTTCTTCGAGCCGATCGCCCCGATGTACCGGGCCGGCGAGCGCAGGGCCAGCTCGAGGGCCGGCTCGTCGAACTTGGGGTCGTGCGACAGCACGCAGACGTAGGTCGCGGCATCGAGCCCGATTCGGGCGAACGCATCCGCCGGCCAGGCCACCAGCAGCTCGTCGGCGTCGGGAAAGCGCTCGCGGGTGACGAACGACTGGCGGCCGTCGGCGACCCAGGTCCGGAATCCGAACGATCTGGCCAGCGTCACCAGCGCCATCGCGATGTGGACCCCGCCGAAGATCACCAGCTTGGGCTGGCGGGGAAACACCTCCAGGAACACCGAGACCGCGGTTCCGTCCGGCGCGGTGACGTCCACCGTCGTTCCGGTTCCCAGGTCGAGTGCAGCCAGCGCGGCATCACTCACGATCGGGCCGATCCAGCGATCCCGGTCGTCACCTTCGATGCCGCCGTCCTCGCCGATCACCACCGACCTCCCCAGGGCGTCGTGCCCCGGCCGCGGATCCTCGATCACGGTGGCCACGACCGTCCCCGCCGTTCCCCGCGCCGCTCTGGTGACGGCCACCGGAACCCGGGGCTCCACGAACACCTTGATCGTGCCGCCACAGGCGAGCCCGACCTGCCAGGCGGTCTCGTCGCTTACCCCGAAGGTGACCAGCTTCGGCGTTCCCCGGGCGATCGCGGCGGCGATCTCCTGGACGGCGGCGCTCTCGACGCAGCCCCCGGAGACCGACCCGGCCATCTCGCCGCCGGCCGTGGCGAACAGGCACGCCCCCGCCCCCCGGGGGGCCGATCCCCAGACGCTGGTCACCACCGCGCGGCCAATCGGCTTGCCCGCGGCGTTCAGCCTGTCGTAGTCGGTGAGTGTGTCTCGCAATACGGGTACTCCGCGGCTGCCGGTCCTGGCCGGTGATGCCGTAGAAATACCGAGGCACCGAGGCAATGACAATGGTTCCACCACTCCGCCATTCCGTCGTTCCGCCATTAGTATAGAGGAAAGCAGCACACCAACAGAACTCCACCCACGGGGGCGACGTGGTTCGACGGGGCGGCGGGGAGCTGGTGGAGCGGATCGGCCGGGTGGTGGACGCTGGCCGCGACCGGACCATCGCTCTCCACAGGTCGTTCGTTCAGGCCCGGTCGGTCACCGGGAGCGAGGGGCCGATGGGGAGCCTCGCGGCGGAAGCGTTTCGGGCGCGCGGCCTCGAGGTGGATACCTGGGTCGCCACCGCCGCGGATATGCGGGACCACCTGGAGCATGTCGGCGAGCAGCCCCGGTACGACGGACGGCTCAATGTTGCCGGCCGGCTCAAGGGAGCCGGCGGCGGCCGCTCCATCCTCCTCAATGCCCACATCGACACCGTGCCCGAAGGCGACCACGCCCTCTGGAAGCACCCACCCTACGCCGCCCTCGAGGTGGACGGCAAGGTGTACGGTCGGGGCAGCTGCGATATGAAGGGCGGGCTCACCACCCACCTGGCTGCACTCGATGCGCTGGCTGGTGCCGGGATCCGGCTCAAGGGAGACGTGACGGTGACCGCCACGGTCGGCGAAGAAGACGGTGGGCTGGGCGCCCTCTCCACCGTGCTCCGCGGCTATCGCGCCGATGCCGCGCTGGTGACGGAGCCGACCCGGCTGGCGCTGGTGACGGCCTGCGAAGGATCACTGGTCTTCCGCATCACCATCACCGGCCGGTCCGCCCATGCGGCGACCCGGGACGAGGGGGTTTCGGCGCTTGAAAAGTTCATACCCATCTTCCAGGACCTGCAGGCCCTGGAGCGCGAACGAAACGCCGCGCTCGATCATCCCCTGTACGCCGCCATCCCCAACAAAGTCCCGGTCAATGTCGGCGTGGTGCGGGCCGGGAACTGGGCTTCGACCGTCCCCGAGACGCTCGAGGCCGAGGTGCGCGTGGGCTTCCTGCCCGGGGAGGAGCTGGAGCCGTTCAAACGGCACATCCGTCAGCGGATCATGACCACCGCGGCGAAGGACCCCTGGCTTCGCAAGCACCTGCCGATCGTCACCTTCTTCGGCGGCCAGTTCATCGCGGCCGAGACCCCGGTGGACGCCCCCATCTGTGAGGCCATCCGGGCCGCCCACAAGCAGGTCACCGGCAAGGACACCACTACCGAAGGCGTCACCTACGGGGCTGACATGCGGCACTTCATCGCCTTCGGCGGCATGCCGTGTGTGATGTATGGCGCCGGCGATATCCGCCTGGCCCACGCGCCCGACGAATACCTCGAGATCAAAGACCTGCTCACGGCTACCAAGGTCGTGGCGTTGATGCTGGCGGGGTGGTGCGGGACGGTGGAGTGACCACTGACGGCCTCCGGCCGTCGACGGCGGCGACTTGATTTGAACCTCATCCCCTTGATTTCGCCACAGAGCCACAGGGGCACAGAGGGTACGCAGTGGGTCTCTGGGTCGCGGTGGTGAAACTGCGCGATCTGTTGACTTGTCTCGCTAACCAAACCTGCCGATGATTTGGCTTATGCAGGGTGGTCTCATCGGAGCAAGCGTCCCCCCGTTACAAGATCCCGCTCGCCAGCGTTGCGAAGCCCAGGAAGGTGAGGAAGCCCATGACATCGGTGACCGTCGTGAGCACGATGGAAGATGCCGCGGCCGGATCCTGACGCAGCAGCACCAGCGCCATGGGAACCGATGCGCCGGCCACTCCGGCGATGACCATGGAGCAGATCATCGCTACACCGATCACGGCGGCCATCCCGATGGAGTGGCTCCACAGGTACACCGCCAGCGCCGTCACCAGGGCGACCGCAACGCCGTTGATCGCCCCGACGGCGAGTTCCTTGCGCCCCACCCGGAACCAGTGTCTGACCCGGATCTCCCGAAGCACCAGGCCGCGCATCGTTACCGCCAGGGCCTGCGCGCCGGTGTTCCCCGACTGTCCCGCGACGACCGGCAGGAGCACGGCCAGCGCGGTGAACCGCGCGATCGTGCCCTCGAACAGCCCGACGACCGCCGCCGCCAGGAAGGCGGTCGCCAGGTTGATCTGGAGCCAGGGCAGCCGCTTGCGTACCGCGAACCAGGCGCTGGAGAGGGCCCGCTCTTCCTTGCTGACACCCACCATCGTCTGAAGATCGGCGCTGGCGTCGCTTTGCGTGGCGCTCAGCAGGTCGGCGTAGCGAATGACGCCCAGCAAGCGGTCGGCGACGTCGACCACCGGAAGGCTTGTCAGGCGGCGGTCGCCGGCGATGGCCACCAGCTCATCCTGCGGTGCCAGGGCCTGGACCCGGGGCGGAGCCGGCTCGGCCAGGTCGTCGAGCCTGGTGCCCGCCTCGGCCAGCGCCAGGTCCTGGATGCCTACCGACCCCGCCAGCCGGCCCTGGTCGTCCACGAGGAAGACGTCGTGAATGGTCTTGTTTCTGAGTGCGCGGATGCGTGCCAGCGCCTCACGGGCGGACGTATCCGGCCGGAAGGTGGTCACCCGGGGGTCCATTATCCCGCCCGCGACCCCCGGCGGGTAGGTCAGCAGCTCGGTCAGTTCCGTCGCCAGGGCGGGCTCGAGCGTGGCCAGCCGAGCTCTGCGCGCCTGCTCGCCCAGTCGTGCCATCAGGGCGGCGGCGAGCGCCGGCTCGAGCGCACTGAGAATCCGCGACGCGGCCGGCTCCTTCAACCCTTCGATCACCTCGGTCGCCAGATCGCCGCGAAGCCGCCGCAGCACATCCGCCGCCAGGGTGGCGTCCTGACGCTCCAGGAAACCGGCCACCTCGCCGGCGCGCAGCCGCTCCAATGCGATCGCGGCTTCGCCCGGGTACTGCCGAAGCGCGGCCTCCGCCAGCTGCCGCGCCACACGGTCACGAGACATGGTCATCCTCCCCAGTGGTCGCCTGCGTCGGTGTATTGATCCGTGGCTGAGCCAGGCTGGCGAGCACCCCTGCGATTCCCGCCCAGTAGGCCTCGGAGAGCCCCACGATCGTCGCCACCATCGGCCGCCCCTGGGTTCTGTTCATCCGCCGAATGGTCTTGTGGCGGATGGCGCCGAGCAGCCGGCCCGCGGCGTCCGCTACCGGGAGCGCATCGTAGTGCTGCCAGGCGGGATGAACGGCGACGGTGTCGAGATCGGTGTGTGCGTCCAGGCGTACGAGGTCGCGCGTCATCACATTGGCCAGGGTTTCCTTGGGGCGCGCCGCCATCAGCTCCGGGATCGCCAGGGCGCCGACCAGCGTCCGATCCCGCGTGACAACGTACAGATAGTAGAACAGGTGTCGCCGGGAACCGCGCAACTGCCGCTGGGCCACGGCCACGGTCATGTCATCGGGGAGTGCCAGAACCAGCGGATCGGCGAGCGCACCGGCAGTGTTGCCGGGGTAGGCGAGCACCGCGCGCAGCTGATCCCGCCGTTCCCCCCCGAGCAGCGCCAGCACCAGGGCGCGGCGCGACGGCTCGACACAGCGCAGCGCCGCTCCTGCCCCGTCCAGCGGCATGGCTTCGATCATCGCGGCCAGGACCTCGTCCGGGAGCGCCGCGGCACAAGCCGCCGCCGGCGATGGTCCGAGGGCGCCGTAGGCCTCCGCGGCCACCGGAGCCGGCAGGCTCGCCAGCAGGGCCGAAGCCTCGACCGGATCGGCGCGCTCGAGCAGCCGGGCCGCGTCCTCCGGGTGGGCGGCGGCGAAGGCGGTCGCCACCTGGTCGACCGCGTTCACGACGGGCGCTCCGTGAGCAGAATCGACGCTTCCTCGCTGAACTGTTTCGCCGGGATCATCACCCGGCCCTGAGGAGCGGCGAGGAACACCGCGGTCGGGGTGGTCTCGATGATCCGCCCCTCGACCCCCGCCACCCGCACGATTTGCCCAGCGCGGTATGCCTGGGTGACGTAGTGCGAAGCGATGATGTTGCTCACGGCGGTGCGCGCTCCCAGCCCGAACGCCAGGCCGGCGCCGGCGAGCGTGGTGCCGATGATGACTGCCACGATGACGATGAGGATGTCGGCCTTGATGCCCACTTGCTCCATCGCCACCACCACGGCCACCAGGATCACCGTAGCCCGCACTGTGGCGCTGATCGTCGGCCCGAGCGCCATCCCGGCCGTCGCCACAGCCCGATCGACGGCGTTGCCGATCGCCTTTCCCGCGACGATTCCGACGAACACGATCACCAGACCTGCGAGCACGTTGGGCAGGTAGTACGCCACCCGGCTCAGCGAGGCGGTGACCACCGGCAGGCCCAGCGTCTCCAGCGCGGCTGCGACGAAGAACACCAGCACCACCCAGAAGACGAACCCGCCGATCACCCCGGGGAGCTGGACTTCGACTCCGCTGGTGCTGATGGCGCTCCGCAACCATTGGCGCTGCCCGAGACGCATGAGCAGTGCCTTCGTGACCCGGCGAGCCGACCACCCCAGCAGCCGGCCCAGCAACCACCCCGCGAGCACCAGCACGGCGGCGCCGAACAGGGCGGGAAGGAGGGCCGCGAGACTCTGCGACACTCCGCGAAAGCCCGAGAACCACTCCTGTTGCATCATAACCCCTCCGGTCCAAGGTGAAATCCACGATCCGCATGATGTTCGCACGCGAGGAGCTTGTCGAGGCCGCGTTCTGGAGTGCGCTGCCTTGACCGATCCGCAGAGCGTAGCGGGTTTGGGATGAGGAGGTCTGCGGTTGGCGGCGATCCGCTATGGCGATCGGCGGATGGCCATCCTCGATTCAGGGCTTTGAGGGAACCCGGCTCATCGCCCATTCCGCCAGCGCGGTAATGGTCAGGCTGGGGTTTACCCCCGGATTCGCCGGCATGATCGAGCCGTCCACCACGTACAGTCCGGGGTAGCCATGCACCTGGCAGTCCGCCCCGATCACTCCCTCCTCAGCATTTCCGCCGAACGGCACCCCGCCCAGGATGTGGGCCGTCATCGGAATATTGAAGAGTCCCTCATTGATTGAGCCGAGCGCGATCCCGTTGGTACGATCCGCGAACCGGCGGACGACTTCGTGGCCGATCTCGATCCTCGGTGGGATCGAAGCTTCGGTGTCCGGCTGGGAAACCAGGTCCTCCCGGAACCCGGTGAAGATGCTCCTCCCCCGACGGAGCCGCATGCGATTGTCTTCCCATTGCATCGCCAGGATGATGGTGGTCCGTTCGGCCCACCCCGGGAGCAGGTGGGTGCGCAGGAAATCGCCCGGTCGCTTGAGGAGATCGAGCACCGACTGGCCCAGCCGGGACAGGAACCCGCCCGATTCGAGCATCGGCCCGCCCAGCAGCCGCATCGCCGACGAGCCCGCAGGGTAACGCACCGGCTCGATGCTGGTGCGGGCGTCCGCCTGGAAGATCGACGTGATCGCGAGCCCTCGGGAGTAGTCCACCGCCGCGGTCCGGGCGACGCTGCCGAGCAACGCTTCGTTGTTGGTGCGGACCAGGTCGCCCAGCCGGCCGGAGATGGCCCGCAGGGTCCGGGTCCGGTCGCGGCAGCGGAACAGCAGCCGGAGCGTCCCCAGGGTACCAGCCGAGACGATCACGTTCCGCGCGCGGAGCGGCTCGCCGTGCGGATGACGCCAGCCGGTTGTGCGCCGGTACCACACCTCGTACCGGGCGCCATCCTCCTGGTGGCCGGTGAGCGGCCGGATATCCCTCACCGTTGCCTCGGCGATGATCTCGGTGCCCCGTTGCTCCGCGAAGTACAGGTAGTTCTTCGGCAGGGTGTTCTTGGCGTTGTGGCGGCAGCCGACCATGCAGGCGCCGCAATGCTGGCAGCCACGGCGCCGCGGGCCGATGCCGCCAAAGTACGGATCCGCCACCTCGATCCCTTCCTCCCCCGGGCGGCCGAAGAACGCACCGACCGGGACCGGACGGAACGAATCTGCCTGTCCCAGCTCGGCGGCGATCATCCTGAGCTCACCGTCCGCCGGCCCCAGGCGGGGATTCTCGGCCACACCGAGCATTCGCCTGGCCGTGGCGTAGTGCGGTCGCAACTCGCGGCCCCAGTCGACCGGCTTTCGCCACGCCGGGGACTCGAACGCCGCCTCCGCGGGCTCCATCAGCACGTTGGCGTAGCCCAGGCTCCCGCCGCCGACCCCGGCACCGTGGAGCACGAAGACATCCCGGAACGGGCTGATCTGCAGGATCCCGTAACAGCCGACCGGCGGGGCCCAGAGGTAGCGACGCAGATCCCAGGTGCTGCGCGCGAAGTCCGCGTCGCCGAACCGCCGTCCACGCTCGAGCACCGCGACCCGGTATCCCTTCTCGGAAAGCCGCATCGCCGAGACGCTGCCGCCGAAGCCCGATCCGACGATCACGTAATCAAAGGTCTTGGTCACGCCGAAGCGTAGGGTGAGCCCTTCGAGGTAGCAAGGAGTGAACGGTGAGCGGTGAGCGGTAAGCGGTGAGCGGGGAAGGAGGAGGGAACGGGGTTTTCAGGGGTTACCCTTCCTTCTCAAAGCCGACCGCTCACTGCGCACTGCTCACTTCTCACTTCTCACTTCCTGTAGTAGACTGGCCTGCATGAAGCCGCTCGAATCCCTGGCCCGGCGCGGGCTCGTGGTGGTCACCGGAAAGGGCGGCGTAGGAAAGACCACGATCGCCGCTGCGATCGGATGGAAGCTCGCGCAGGCCGGCCGCAAGACTCTGCTCCTCGAGATCGATCCCCGTGAGAGCCTGCACCAGTTGCTGGGCACCGAGCCGTCTGGCGGGGCCGTCATCAAGGTGCGGGCGAAGCTCTCGGCCCAGAACCTCGAGCCCCGATCGGTGGTCGAGGGACTGGTGCGCGAGAAAGTGCCTGTCGGCGCCCTGGCCAGGAAGATTGTCGCCAGCCGGGTCTTCCAGCATTTCGTCGACGGCGCCCCTGGCCTCAAGGAAATGGCGGTCCTCGGCTATGCGCTGCGGGTGGTGCAGGGCAAGTACCGCCACAAGGCGGACGTCGTGGTGCTCGACGCCCCCGCCACCGGCCACGGTGCCTCAATGCTCGCCGCCCCGCTGCTCCTCAAGGATGCGATCGGGGGCGGGCAGCTCGGCGAGATGGCCGCGGAGCTGGCCGAGTTCATCGCCGATTCCAGGCGCTGCGGCGTGGTGCTCACCACCCTGGCCGAGGAGATGCCGGTACAGGAAGCCATCGAACTCATCGCCATGCTCAGGGAGCGGATGGGACGACCCCCTGAACTGGTCGTGGCGAATGCACTCTACCCGGCCTTTCCTGCATCGGCCCAGGGCAAGCGGCCGAGCCGCCCAGCCGCCCAGCCGCCGAGCATCGATCTCTGGCGTCAACGAAGAGCGGTGAACGAGGGTGAACTCAAGCGCCTGCGTCGCGCTTGGACGGGGGCACTCGTCGAATTGCCACTGCTGCCGATAGGCCGCTCGCCGGAGCTGCTGCGCGCCCTCGCGGATCTGCTTGATGAGCGGGTCGCATGAGCATGGGCCCCTTTGATCGGCCGCTGCTGGTGGTGGTCGGCGCGGGTGGTGTTGGCAAGACCACCATCGCGGCGGCACTCGGGCTGCATTCGGCACGGACCGGCGCCAACACCCTGGTGATGACCTTCGATCCCTCACTTCGGCTCAAAGACGCACTGGGTGTCGGAGACCAGGCCCGGGACCGACCCGTGAGGGTCGAATCCGGCACGCGGGGACGGCTGGATGTCGCGCTGCTCGATGCCCGGACCACGTTCGATCGCCTGATCCGGCGCTACGCCCCGGACGAGGCGATTGCGGAACGGATCTTCACCAACCGCTTCTATCGCGACCTGGGCGGCAGCCTGGCCGGCATCCTCGAGTACATGGCGGTGGAACGGTTGTTCGAGGTCCAGTCGGAAAAGCGCTACGACCGCGTCATCCTTGACACTCCCCCAACCCGGCAGGCCCTCGACTTCCTCGACGCCCCCGACCGGATGGTCGGGTTCCTTGACAGCGGTGGCGTCCGTCTCGCTCTCAAGCCCTGGTGGGAGGGGGGGCTCCGCCGCATGCCCATGCGCCTGGCCGCGAAAGGCGCCGAAGGAATCGCCAATCGGATCATCGGGACCAGACTGCTAAAGGACCTGGTCGAGTTCTTCCGGGCCTTCGCCCCGCTTTACGACGGGTTCCGGCAACGGGCCGACGAGGTCCGCCGCCTGCTGAGGGCGCCGGAAACGCTTTTCGTGCTGGTAAGCGGGCCGGGCGAGGACCGCATCCCGGACACCCTGTTCTTCGCCCGGAAACTCAACGAGGCCGGGTACCGGCTCGGACCGATCGTGGTGAACCAGGTGCACCCGGTTGCCGAGCGACTCGGCGGCTCGGCGGCCAGCGAGCTGGACCCCGGCCTGGAACTGTTCCGGTTCCTCGGCGAACGGGACCGGTACGGCCTTGAACGCCTTCGCCAACTGCTCTCCAGGGACGAACCGCTGCTCTCCATTCCGCTGCGGGCGACCCCGCCTACGGATCTCCCGAGCCTGGAAGTCCTGGGCCGGACGGTTGTGTCGCCCGCTGGCTGAACCAGGGCCAACGACGGCTCGAGCCCAGCGACCATTACCGCAGTGCGGCATTCACCCCTTGCCTTTTATGCCGCACTGCGGTATTTTCAAGTATCTGCAAAACGGGGAGAGGCCATGATCCGGCTCATCAAGCGCTACGGCGGGGGCAGCCGCAAGCTGTACGACACCGAGGAGAGCCGGTACGTCTCTCTGGAGGAGATTTCAACCTGGATTCGATCCGGGCAGGAACTGCAGGTCATAGACAGTGCCTCCGGGGAGGACGTCACCGCCCCCACGCTGGCGCAGATTATCTACGAGGACCACCGGCGCGGCAACTCTTTCCTCTCGGCTGACCTTCTGCACCAGATCATCCGTCGAGGCGGTCGGGTGATTGCCCACAGTGTCGAGCAGGTACAGGCCGGCATGGACCGGCTGGTGCGAGCCTCGGTCAACCGGATCACGCCGGTGGGCGGCATGCAGGAGGAGCTCGATCTCCTCCGGGAACGTCTGGCCGACCTCGAGGCCTCGCTGGCGGAGCTGGAAGACGAAACCCCCGCCAACGGAAAGGGCCGCGCTCGGCGCAGCGTGAAGAAGCGGCGACCCGCCCGATCGTAGTTCGAACGGTATTCGGAACGCAACTCGGCTTTCACCCACGGCAATCCCGGCCCGGCGGCCGGCAACACGGAGGACACAATGGCAACCAAGAGAAGCGGTAGAAAGAGCAAGGCACTCCCGAGGCTCAAGGAGTCGGCGCACGAGATCTGGCTCGCGGGACTGGGCGCGTTCGCGCTTGCCGGCGAAGAGGGTGGCCGGCTGTTCAAGCAGCTGGTGAAGAGGGGCGCCGGAATGGAGAAGGTGAACAAGGCGCGGATCGGCCGGATCGCGGCCCGGGCGGACGATTTCCGGGGCGAGGCCCGGACCGCCGTGGCCAGGCTGCGGACGCCGATCGAGGCCGGGATGACCAACGCGATGCACCGGCTCGGCGTTCCCACCCGGAAGGAGATCGCCACCTTGACCAAGCGGGTCGAGGAACTGACCCGGGTGGTGTCCAAGACCAAGGTCCGCAAGACCAAGGCCGGTCGGCGTACTCCGAAAGCCTTGCCCGTCGGGTGACCGCTTAGAGCTATCAGCCATCAGCTATCAGGGCCCACACTCTGATAGCTGATAGCTGATAGCTGATAGCCTGACAGCGGCCCCGACACCCGCGCCGCTACAGCCCCCGCAATTCCTCGAACTCCTCTTCGAACGCGTGGATCAGGTCCCGGGCATCGGGCAACACGTTGTTATCGGCAAACACGCCCACCTGGACGTGCCCGGCGAAGCTCAGAATCGAAATTCCGACCCCGATATCCGCTCGCTGCGGTACCCAGAACATCATGCTCTTCACCTGTCGACCTGCGAGCCTGACCTCGAGCTGCGGGCCCGGGACGTTGGTGACCACTGCGGTACACTTGTTGGCCAGGAAATCGATGAGTCCGCGGCTCACCCGCCGAGGCATTACCGCCAGCAGGGTACGCTGAATCCCGTAGACCACGATCGGAACCACCGACCGCTTGAGGTCGTCCATTGCGGCTTTCACGGCCCGCACGCGTTCCCCTACCTGGGCGATCCCGGCAGGCAGCGCGAGTGGAACCGCGGCGAACCGGTTCTCGATCACCAGGGCTTCGTCGGCAGACCGGATATTCACCGGCATCGAGACCAGGAGGCGGTGCACGATCTGACCCGCGTGGCGTTCAAGGTATCGGCTCAAGGCCCCTGACACCGAGGCCATGAGCACATCGTTCACCGTAGCGCCGAACTGGTTCTTGGCGGCCTTGATCACGCCGATATCGATCGGCGCCGTCCAGGCCACCTGTTTCCGGCCCGAGACCTTGGGCCCGTGCAGGGCGTGGCGATCGGGGCGCCAGAGCATCCGTTTGAGGAGAATCCCGGGGGCCGCGAACGGAATGCTCAGCGCCTTGAGCATCCCCTCGCCGGGCGCGCCGGCCGCCGGCCGGATCCCTCCCTTCGCCGGGGCCGTCGGGTGTTCCGCCGTCATTTCCTCCATCAGGGTGAAGATCACGGTCACCAGGGACACGCCATCGCCGATGCTGTGGTGGATCCGGACGATGAACGCGCTGGTCCCCGGTTCGAAATCCTCGACTACCTGAATCTGCCAGAGGGGACGGTCGTCGGGGAGCGGGCGGGAGGCCTCCCGCCCGATGAAGTCCTGGAGTCCGGCCGTGGTGACCAGGTCGGGCTCGCGCGCGGGGATGATGTGCCGGGAGAGATCGAAATCCGGATCATCCTCCCAGTGCGCGGTGCCGCGGACCCTGGTTATCCGCCGCCGGAGCCGGGCGAATCGCCGGCCGCCGTCCACTTCCATGACCCGGCGCTGCCACGCCTGACGGAAGGTGGCCAGGTCGAGACGGTCCGTGGTGAAGACCGCGTTGATGACCATGAGATTGGCAGGGGTGTCCTGCAGCCACATCGCATCGTTGCTGGCGACCCGCTCGCGCATGGGTCAGCTCCGGCGGATCGCGAGGAAGAAGGCGATGGTGAACAGTCCGGCCCAGACCGGCCAGGGAGCGCCGAACCCCATGGAAATGGCCGCGGCCACCAGGCACGATCCCGCGATGAGCGTGCCCCGGAGACCGGAGAGCGGGTTCTCCGACGGCGTCCGTGCGACCTTCTCCAGCACCCGGAGCCCATCGGTAACCAGCAGGGGCATCTTGGCCAGCGCGTCCACCAGGTCGGGTGCGCCCCGCATGCTCTCGCCCAGCAGCCGGAGCGGGCTGAACTGGTGGATGAAGATCGTGCGGATGTGTTTCTTCGAGACGTCGGCAACATCGAACCCCGGCAGCAGTACGTGGCCGACTCCCTCGAACGTCACCAGCGCCTTTACCATCAGCACGAGTTCCACGGGGAAATACATCCGGTACTGGGCCCCGCGGGAGAGCGAATCGAGGATCAGCTGACCCAGCGAATACTCTTCGAAGCTCGAAGCCCGCTTCCACCGGCTGGCGCACTCGGCGGCCTCCCGCCGGAAGCCGGCCGGATTGGCTCCCGGACCGGGGCTGGCGATGGCCGTCAGGTACCGGGCGGCGTTCTCCCCGTCGCCGGTCACGAGCGCGAAGTAATAGTAGAGCAGTGTCCGGCGCAGCTCCTCGTCCAGCCGCCCGACCATGCCGAGGTCGATGAAGCCGAGCAGGGGGCCGGGGAGAATGATCAGGTTGCCCGGATGCAGATCGGCGTGGAAGAAGCCGTCCCGGTACAGCATCCGGATGATCGAGGCGGCGCCGAGGTCGGTCAGATGACGGCGCTGCTCCTCCGACAGCTGCTGCGCCGCAGGGGAGTCGGGCGAGACCCCGTCGAAGAATTCCATGCACAGCACGCTGCGGCCGCTGTACGCCCGGTAGATCTCGGGGAAGGCCACGTCGTCCTCGTCGGCGAAGTTCGCCGCGAAGGTCTCGGCGTTGTCCGCCTCGCGGCGGAGATCCACTTCGCGCAGAGTGTAGTCGCAGAACTCGTTCACCAGTTGCTTCGGCTGGAACCGGGGAATGAGGACCTGCAGGATCCCGCCCAGCAGGCGCAGCAGCTTGGAGTCCCGCTCCAGCGTCTCGCGGATGCCGGGCTTCACCACCTTGAGGATGACGGGGTCACCGTCCAGCGTGGTCGCACGGTGTGTCTGTCCGATCGAGGCCGATCCCAGGGGAACCGGGTCGATCTGCAGGAACATCTCTTCGACCGGCCGCTTGAGGTCGGTTTCGATGATCTCGACCAGCACCGGGAGCGGGACCACCGGCAGCCGGTTGAGCAGGTGCTTGAGCTCGTTGGTGATCGGCTTGGGCAGCAGGTCTTCGCGAAGGCTGAGGATCTGCCCCAGCTTGATGTATGTGGGACCCAGGCGCTCCAGCCGCCGGCGCAACTGCACCGGAAACGGCTCGGTCCGGAGCGACCGGCTGACGAACGGGTAGGCGAGCGCGGCGATCAGCCGGATCAGCAGGAACTTGAGGCCCCGAGCCGTGCCGTCGCTACGCCGGGTGCGGACGTGGGCGGCCAGCCCACCGAAGAACAGTCCGATGAAGTGCCGCCAGGTGGTGAACAGCCTTCGGATCAGTCCCGGCGGGCGGGTGACCCGCATGAGCTCGAACCCCCGGGCGCGGAGCGCTTCCTCCTGCCCGGCGGCCTGCTCAGCGATTGCGCCCATATTCCTCGTGCGACGACACCCACTCGAGCGAGGAGATCGCCGCCGCCAGCGAGATTTCGCCGGCCAGCACGACACCCGCGATGATCTCGGCGAACTTGTTCACCTTCCCCTTGCCCACGCAGCCCAGCACCTCGAGACACTCCCGCTGGGTCGGAAGGCCGGTGCCCCCGCCGTGGGTCGCGACGATCAGCGACGGGATGGTGATCGAGAAGTACAGGTCTCCCGACGGCATCAACTCGGTGTAGGTGATCCCGGCCGATCCCTCGGCGACGTTGGCCACGTCCTGGCCGGTGGCGATGAACATGGCCGTGATCGCGTTGGGCGAATGGCACCCGTTGTTGTTGGCCCCCGAGAGAATCGCCCCCACGTTGGCCACGCCCCAGTGGTAGTGCAGGCTTTCCGGCTCCACCCGCATCACCTCCAGCAGGATATCCCGTTTGATGACGCACTCCGCCGTGACCCGCTTGCCGCGGGTGCGCATCAGGTTCACCTGCGAGGACTTCTTGTCGGTGGCCAGGTTCGACTCGAGGTAGAACCGCCGGATCGTCTTGTTCTGCTCCAGGATCCAGCTGCATGCGGCAAACGTGGCGCGGCCTACCATGTTCTGGCCGGCGGCGTCGCCGGTCGAGTAGTTGAACCGGAGATAGGCGAATTTGCTTGCCAGGTAGGTGTCGATGTACTGCAGCTTGCCGACCCGGGTGGTGCTTTCGGCCTCGCGCCGGATCTCGCTCATGTGCTCCTCGATCCAGTCCCGGAAGGTCCGGGCTTCGCGGGCCGAGTCGAAGACGAAGACCGGGGCCCGCTGCATGTGGTCGCCCTGGACGGTGCAGGTCACGCCACCGGAGAGGTTGAGCACCTTCATCCCGCGGTTGTACGAGGCCACCAGGGTGCCTTCGGCCGTCGCCAGCGGGATGATGAACTCGCCCTTGGCGTGCTCCCCGTTCACCTTGAGCGGTCCGGCGAAGCCCAGCGGGACCTGCGCGACGCCGGTGAAGTTCTCGATGTTCCCCTTGGTCGCCAGGGGATCGAACGAATACTTGTTGAGATGCTGGAGCTTGACGCCACTAACCTGCTCGATGAACCGCTGCCGTTCCGCGATGATCGCCGGGGAGTAGTTGTCATCTTTCGAGTACGGCACCGACTTCGGCTTCGTGGTTGGCTGGTCGGCCACATGGTCCTTGACCACGAAGGACAGCGCCCCGATGCCCTTCACTTCGATCGCGATCTCGATCTCGTGCGTCCCGTCGGCGAGCCGCTGCCCGGCGCCCGCAGGTGGGCCACCTTCCTGAGCGGGAACTCCTCCGGCTGCTCGGGCGTGACCTCGGTCGCCCCCCGCCAGCGGCCGTCGCCCATGTCCATCTGGAGGTTCTTGGCCAGCAACTCGAGCGATCCGATCCGGACCCGGACAATCCGCGTCAGCGTGACGTCGGTCAGGCGGTTCTTGAGGCTCAACCGGGCGCCGTCCGCGGTGTTGGTCAGCGAGCCGAAGGTGTAGAGTTGCCGGAGCAGGAGTTGCGGGATCTTCATGGGACGGATCCTGGGAATAGAGGTTCGGGCCACAAATGTGTCATCCCGTCGACCCGGCCGCCAATCAGCTTTCTCTGGGCAGCTTGCCGGCGCAGAGATCGCGGAGCATGCCGGCCACCTCGGCGGGACGCTCGATCGGCACGGCGTGTCCCGTGCCTTTGAACTCCACCAGCCGCGAGCGGGGCAGCGCCCGGTTCATCGCACGCGACCAGCGCGGGTTGACGATGCGGTCCGCGGTCCCGGCCAGGATCAGGGTCGGGACCCGGATCTCACCCAGCCGCTCGACCAGCGCCGGCCTGGTCGCCACGGCCCGGAGCGCTTGAATCAGCGCCGGCGGGCTCATGGCCCGGACGGCGCTCTCCCAGCGTGCCACCTCCGCCGCGCGGGTCTTGCGGAACCGCGGGGAGAACGTGCCCCTGGCCGCCTCGTGCGCCAGGAACTTCGGCGCCCCGGTAAGTTCGATCACCTTGGCGAGGGTGCGGATCTCCAGGACCCGCATGAACTCCTCGGCCGCCGCGCTGGTGCCCATCAGGGCCAACCCGTCCAGCCGGCTGGGGTGCCGCAGCGCGAAGTCCACCGCGGCCATCCCGCCCATGCTGAATCCCGCGAGTGTCACCCGGCGGACCTCGAACTGGTCGAGCATGGCCGCGAGGTCATTGGCCACGTCCGCGATCCGCCACTGGCGGTCCGGGACCGTGCTGCGGCCATGGCCGCGGAGATCGGGGACCAGCACCCGGTGGTCCCGGGCCAGCTCCGTGGCGACTCGGGCGAACATTCCCGCCTCGCACCACATCCCGTGGGCCAGGAGTATGACCGGCCCCCGGCCGCGGTCCTCCACCACGAGCTGAACGCCCGAGACGGTGATCAGGCGTTCCGTGATGGGAACGGTCAAGCCGGGGGTGCGGTAGGAGGCTGCGTGACCCGACCGCCCGGTAGTTCGGCCGTTTGCAGCCGCGGGTCGGAGGGATGAGACCGGCCGGAGCCTGATGTCATTCGTGGGATTCCTCGATTCGCGACAGGTCCCCACGGGTGTTCACGTCGGGATTGGTACCGGGAACGTCGATCACGTCCAGCGTCTCCGGGTGGTTCTCCAGGAGGGCTGCCATCCCCCGGTCCCCGGTCAGGGTACTGGCCAGTGACCACAGCGATCGGTCGAGCAGTACCGGGTGGCCGGGTCTCAGGGGCTCGCCGGCATACCGCGGGCGGACGCTGCGGCCTGACGCGCGCCACCTGGTCGCCAAGCGGGCGATGACATCCGGCCGGAGCCCGGGCTGGTCCGCCAAGACGACCAGGGCGGCCCCCGCCGGCGGGGAGACCGATTCCAGCGCAATCAGCCCGGCGTTGAGCGACGAGGCGAGGCCGCTGCCGGCGTCGGCGTTTTCCACCGAGCCCAGGCCGGCGATATCGAAATGCCGCGCCAGGATCGAGTCCCCAGCCGCCACCACCGCCACCCCGCCGGCCAGGTGACCAGCTCCGATCGCATCGGCCAGCGCCGCGGCGACGTGCGCCGCGAGCGGTTTGCCATGCAGTAACGCCTGCAGTTTCCCTCCGCCGAAGCGGGTCCCGGCCCCGGCGGCGAGCACCACTGCGTACACCCCGGCCACGGCCTCCGGCTCGGGCCGATTCACCCGGCGCCGCGCGGACGCGGCTCGCACTGGTGGGTGACGTTCATGAGGTAGCTCAGCGGCTGGACAACAGGCGGGCGGGCTCTCAGCGCTCGTTGGAAGTTAGGGTACCGCCGGCGCGGGAGCGGGTCAAGACAGATGCCATCCAGGGCCGCTCCTTCCACCCCCTTGACCCTGCACGGGCCCGCCGGTAGGATACTCGTCCATATGCAGACCGTGCGCAATTCCAATCGCAATCGAAACCCGAACCGCTTCCTCGGGGAAACGGGTCGAGCGTAGGCGATTCTGGGGTGCCGCCTGGCTGACGACCCGTCGCTTCCGCGGCGGGTTTTTTGTCGGCGGCCGGGCCGCAGTCAGCAGGTCGAGGCAGCAGCAGGCCAGTGGTTCTTGGGGTGTAGCTCAACTGGCAGAGCGCCCGGCTGTTAACCGGGAGGTTGCAGGTTCGAAGCCTGCCGCCCCAGCTTGGAGAAGTGAGAAGTGAGAAGTGAGAAGTGAGAAGTGAGACGTGAGAACGGATAGTCTCGACTCATCCCTTCGAGCGCCGGCCCTTCTCACTTCTCACTTCTCACTTCTCACTCCAGGTAGTCATACGCCCCCAGCGTCAGGAACTCCTCCGGCACCGGCTCTGCCGCCAGGCGGTCGAGCAGCGCCGCCGCCTCCGCCACTCGTGGGCTCGCGTCCCGCCTTGCCATGAGGGCGCGACATTCTTCGTCGCGGATCGCGGCATACAGATCCCACCCGAACGATTGCCCGTCTTCCAGTGGCACGCGGTGCCTCAGCCACTGCTGCAGCTGACTCCGGGAAATCTCGGCCGTGGCCGAATCCTCCATGAGGTTATCGATGCCAACGGCACCCCGCCCCTCGAGCCAGTTCTCGACGTACTCGAGGGCAACCCGGATATTGGTGCGGATGCCTGCGGTGGTCACCCGCCCGCCGGAGATCCGGACGTCGAGTAACGCTTCGCGCGCGGGTCGCACGTCGTCGCGTTGCCGGCCCTTCTGATTCGGCGCCGCTCCGATCACCCGATCGAACGAAGCGCGTGCCACGGGCACCAGGTCGGGGTGCGCCACCCACGAGCCGTCGAAGCCGGCGGCGGCCTCCCGGTCCTTGTCATCCTGGACCTTCTGCAGGGCCACGGCGTTCACCTCAGGGTCCTTCCGGGACGGGATGAACGCCGCCATGCCTCCGATCGCGTGAGCCTGGCGCCGGTGGCAGGTCCGCACCAGGAGATCGGTGTAGGCGCGCATGAACGGCACCGTCATCGTCACCTGGCCCCGGTCGGGCAGCACGAACTCCGGCCGATGCCCGAAGTTCTTGATGATCGAGAAGATGTAGTCCCACCGCCCGGCGTTGAGGCCGGCGGCGTGTTCCCGGAGCTCATACAGGATCTCGTCCATTTCGAACGCGGCCAGGATGGTCTCGATGAGCACGGTGGCCCGAATGGTTCCCCGCGGAATGCCGAGGGCTTCCTGGGAGAACAGGAAGACATCGTTCCACAGGCGGGCCTCTTCACGGCTCTCCAGCTTCGGCAGGTAGAAGTAGGGGCCGCTCCCGCGTCGCAGCAGCTCGGCGGCGTTGTGGAAGAAGTAGAGCCCGAAATCGAACAGCGCCCCGGAGATCGGCGATCCGTCCAGCCGCACGTGTTTCTCGACCAGATGCCAGCCGCGTGGCCGGACCACGAGCGTCGCGAGGACCGGATCGAGCCGATACTCCTTTCCCTCCGGCGCCGTGTAGTTGAGCGTGCGCCGCACCGCGTCCTGACAATTGAGCTGGCCGGCAAGCACGTTCTCCCAGCTGGGCGCGAGGGCGTCTTCGAAGTCGGCCATGAAGACCCGGGCGCCGGAATTGAGCGCGTTGATCATCATCTTGCGCTCGACCGGGCCGGTGATCTCCACCCGGCGATCGTCGAGGTCGGCGGGAGCCGGAGCGACCGTCCAGGACTCGGCCCGAATGGTCGCGGTGTCGGGCCGGAAGTCGGGCAGCGCCCCGTCCCGGAAAGCTTGGCGGCGGACCTGCCGGTCCTGAATCAGCGCCACGCGGCGGGGCCCGAAACGGCGCTCCAGTTCGATCAGGAACCGGCGGGCTTCGCCAGGCAGGATCTGCCCAAGTTCGGAGCCGGGCCGGCCCCGGATTTCGAGTTCAGCGGACATGGCGGCTCAAGGTCGTGATCCCGGATGTTCTATTCTGACGTCCCCAGGTACTGGCTTCGTCGTACCGGAGAGGCTTGCGGCCTCCGGCCGGGCTGATTCTCCTTCCCCCCGCCTCCGTCGGCGGTGGCTGGCGGCAGGCGCTCGGTCAGGAATGTAGTCCGACCGCTCTCCGCATGGAGTAACGGAGTCAGTCTATCCACGCCCCCCCCGCCCACGATCCATACGCCGCACTCCAGGTCGCGGACTTCCGGCGTTTCATCTTCTTTCTCCTGACCCAGACCCTGGCCACGATGGTCCAGGGTGTCGTGGTGGGCTGGCAGGTGTACGAAGTCACCCGGGATCCCCTGGCGCTGGGCCTCGTCGGTCTGGCCGAGGCCATCCCTTTCATCACGGTTGCGCTGCCGGCCGGTCAGCTCGCCGACCGGCTCGACCGCCGGCGCATCTGTCTCGCTGCCCTCATCGTCCTGGCCCTGACAACCGCCGCCCTGCTGTGGATGACCTATGCCGACCTGTTTCGGGCCGACACGACCTGGGCGGTCTACCTGGTCATTTTCGTGAGCGGCATCGCTCGGAGCTTTCTGCAGCCGACCCGGACGGCGCTGGCCGCCGACCTCGTGCCGCGCGAGCTCTATGTCAACTCGATTACCTGGCGTAGCTCCACCTGGCAGTTTGCCGCCGTGGCAGGACCGGCGCTCGGAGGCGTACTCGTCGCTGTGGGTGGACCGATCCTGGCCTACGGGGTGGCGACGATTCTGCTGCTCACAGCTTTCGCGGCCCTGGTCCGTGTCTCCCACCAGCTTCAGCCGGTCGCGGCCGGCACCCCCAGGCTGGCGGGCGTCCTCGAGGGCGTCCGCTTCGTCCGGACCCAGCCGGTCCTGCTGGGGGCGCTCACCCTGGATCTCTTTTCGGTACTGTTCGCCGGAGCGGAGGCGTTGATGCCGGTCTTCGCCGCGGAGATCCTGAATGTCGGGGCCGAGGGGCTGGGTGTCCTGCGGGCCGCGCCGGCGGCGGGGTCGGTGCTGATGTCGGTCTATCTCTCGCACCGGCCGTTCCGTGGCGGGATGGGCCGCGTGCTGCTGTGGTCGGTCGCGTTCTACGGCATGTGCATTACCGGGTTCGGCCTGTCCACGAGCTTCCTGCTCTCGGTGGTCCTGCTGGCGCTCTCCGGCGTGTTCGACAACGTCAGCGTCGTTCTACGCTCCACTCTCCTGCAGACGCTCACCCCGCGCCACCTCCTCGGCCGTGTGGCCGCGGTGAATGCGGTGTTCATCGGCTCGTCCAACGAAGTCGGCGCCTTCGAGTCCGGTGTGGCGGCCCGGCTCATCGGTACCGTGCCGGCTGTGGTGCTCGGCGGCCTGGTGCCGATCCTGGTGGTCGGGATCATCGCGTGGCGGGTGCCGGCTCTGAGGGGGCTGGATCGGATCGAGTAAGCGGGTATTGAGTACATACAGCCGAAGTACCTGGTACCCAGTGCCCAGGGCCCAGGGCCCAGGGCCCAGGACCCTGGGCCTGGTGCCTGGTGCCTGGTGCCTGGTGCCTGCCCCACGTCACATCCTGTCATCCCGAGCGGAGCGAGGGATCCCTCAATTTCGCGAAGGAGTCAGGAATCTGGTCGTTTCGCTCCCGCGGTACGGGCTGTCTCTCCGTTGCCCGATCCCCGTCCTCACTTGTGCCCGGCTTTTCCCTTGGCTAGCCTGTCCCTATGCGGATTGCGATCTTCTCCGAGGTCTACTGGCCGATGGTCAGCGGGGTCGGGGTCACGCTTGACCGCCTGACCCGGGGGCTGCAGAGCCGCGGGCACGTCGTGCGGGTATACAGCGCCACCTTCCCGTTGCCGCCCGGGGTGCCGGACCGGCCCGAGGTGCACCGCTCGCCGGGCATCCCGCTTTTCCTTTATCCGGACCTGCAGTGGGCTTTTCCGCGCCAGCGGGAGGTGGTTGCGGACCTGGCGCTGTTCCGGCCGGACGTGGTACACGTCGCGACGGAGTTTGCGATCGGCCTGGCCGGTCTCAAGGCGGCGAAGCAACTCGGCCTGCCAATCATCGCCTCGGCCCACACCGACTACCAGAAGTACGCCCACCGCTACGGGGTCGGTTTCATCCTGCGGCTGGGCTGGATCTACTTGCGATGGTTCTACGCTCATGCGGAGCGGGTCCTCGTGCCGTCGCGGGTCTACGAGCGTTATCTCAACAGCCGGGGGGTGGTCCACACAGCGCTCTGGAGCCGGGGCGTCGATCCCGTGGAGTTCCAGCCCGGCTACCGCAGCGAGCGCTACCGCGCCCGGTGCGGGGTCGGGCCGGATGATCTCCTGGTCACCTATATCGGACGACTGGCGCGGGAGAAGGATCTCGAGCGGCTGGTCGACGCGTGGGTTGCCCTTGAGGGCCGCCGCGGCGCCGCCCAGCTGGTGCTCGTCGGCCAGGGACCCCTGGAGGCGGATATCCGGGCGCGGGGCATTCCGGGGATCCACGTGCCGGGTCTCCTGTCCGGCCGGGAACTCGGCGAGGCCTACGCCAGCGCCGATCTGTTCGTCTTTCCTTCGCCGACCGAGACGTTCGGCAACTCGCTGCTGGAGGCGATGGCTTCGGGGCTGCCGGCGCTTGCGGTGCGCGCAGGTGGTGTGCTGGACTACGCGCGGCACGACGTGAACGCCTGGCTGGCACCGGCACACGATACCGGCGAACTCACCAGCGCTCTCGCGCGCCTGATGGCCGACAAGGGCCTCCGCGAGCGACTCGCGCAAGGCGGCCTGGCCGAGGCCGGGGCCCGGACGTGGGGCAGGATCTACGATGGTCTGATAGAGGAGTATCGCCGAGCCGTGGAGGCAGGCCGGTCCAGCCGCGCCGCGTAGGCGCGCCTGTTTCCTACCGCAGCACCAGGTACGCCAACCCCGCCATCGCGGCCGACATGGGGATCGTGAGGATCCACGCCCACACGATCCGGCCGGCCACCCCCCAACGTACCGCCGAGATTCGCTGGGTCATCCCGACGCCGACGATGGCGCCGGTGATCGTGTGGGTGGTGCTCACCGGAATGCCGAACGCCGAGTTGAAGAGCAGGGTGATGCCGCCGGCGGTCTCGGCACAGAATCCGCCGAAGGGACGCAGCCGGGTGATGCGCGCCCCCATGGTCTTCACGATCCGCCAACCGCCGAGCGCCGTGCCGAGCGAGATGGCGGTGTAGGCCGATATCTCAACCCAGACCGGAATGTGGTCGGCGGTTGTGATGTGGAAGTGAGCCAGCCAGCCGGTCTTTCCCTCGAAAAGCTGCTGGCTGGAGACCAGCAACCCGACGATGATCCCCATGGTCTTCTGCGCGTCGTTGGCGCCGTGGCCGATGGAGAACAGGGCCGATGACACCAGCTGGAGCCGACGGAAGGCCCGGTCGACCGGACCGGGTTGCTGGTGCTGCAGGGTCCAGGCAAGGACGACGGTCAGGCCGATGGCCAGCGCCATGCCGACGAGGGGTGAAACAAGAATGAACATAATGGGCCTGACCCATCCGGCGGCGATCAGCGCGGCCACTCCCGCCTTGACGATCGCGGCCCCGCCCAGCGCTCCCATCAGGGCGTGCGACGATGAGCTGGGGATCCCGAAATACCAGGTGATGAGGTTCCAGGCGATCGCTCCGCTCAGCGCGGCCAGGATCACATGGGGATCGAGGACCGACGGATGGACCAGGCCCTTGCCGATGGTCTTGGCGACCGCGGTCCCCACCACGAAGGCCGCCAGAAAATTGAAGCACGCGGCCCACAGCACGGCCACCCCCGGACTCAGTACCCGGGTGGCGACGACGGTAGCGATCGAGTTGGCGCTGTCGTGGAATCCGTTGATGAAGTCGAACACCAGCGCCACAACCACGATCAGCAGGATGTAGAGGATCGCTGGGTCCATGGGATCAGGCGTGCTTGATCGAGATGGACTCGAGCACGTTGGCGGCGTCCTCGCACTGGTCCAGGGTGCGTTCGAGGTTGTCGTACAACTCCTTCCACTTGATGACCTGGACTGGGTCGGGTGACCCCTCGAAGACCTTTCCCAGCCACTCGTGGTAGAGGCTGTCGCCTTCCTCCTCGAGCCGTTTCACGGCGATGCAGGCCGGGAGCACGATCCCGGTATTCTGGTCGAGCCCCCGCACCGCGATGACGATCTGCTGGCATGCCCGCTGAATGACATTGGCCAGCATGATGGCGCCGGTGGGAGCCTCCCCGATATGAAAGATCTGCGACCGCCGTGCCAGGCCGTCGATCAGGTCCACCACATCATCCAGCCGGGAGGCCAGCGCGTGGATATCCTCGCGGTCGAGCGGCGTGATGAAGGACCGATCCAGCCGGGTGATGACCTCGTGGGTCAGCGTGTCGCACTCGTGCTCGACTCGCTTGATCGACTCGACGAGGTAATTGCGCCGCTCGATCGGGGCCTTGAGCAGCTCTTCGAGCATGCCGGCGGCCTCAACGCCGCGTTCGGCCACGGCGATGAACAGATCGAAGAAGCGTTCGTCGCGGGGCAGGAGGCGCACAGCGGGCTCCGGAGCGAATTGTCACGAGGAGGTTACGACGGGCGTAGAATGTAACGAGATACAGGGACTGGGGAAGGGCTGAGGAGGGCCGATTACCCCTCTCGCGCATCGGGTATCGGGGCCGAATGCCGTGCCCGGTACTCGGTACTCGGTACTTCTAGTCCAGCAACAGCTTACGCAAGTCCGCCGGCCCGTCGAACCAGAAATCCGGCCCCCCGGGCTCGAGTTCCGTCCGGCGGAAGGGTCCCCAGAGCACGGCCCCGGTCAGTACCCCGGCGCCCCGGCCGCTGGTGAGGTCGTGGATGCTGTCGCCCACGAAGATGGTCCGGGTGGGATCGGCGCCGAGCGCGGCCACGGCGCGCTCCACCGGCTCTGGGTGAGGTTTGGGGTTCGCGACGTCGTCGGCCGCGACCACCACGTCGATCGCCCGCTCGAGACCGACCAGTCCCAACCCGCGGGCCGCGCCTTCCCGGTTCTTGCTGGTCACCACGGCTGTCCGAATCCCGCGGGCCCGGATGTCCTGGACCACCTCCACGACGCCAGGGAAGGGGCTGATCATCCGATCGTGATTGGCCAGGTTGTATGCCCGATAGGTGGCGACCAGCGACTGGAGCGCCTCAGGCGAATCGGCCCAGGGACCGAGCTGTACCCGAAGCGGGGTTCCCATTCCACGCATCCACTCCGCATCGGGCGCCGGCGGGTAGCCGTGCACGGCCAGAGTGTGGCGGTAACTGGCGAGGATCAGGTCGGTCGAGTCGATGAGGGTGCCGTCGAGGTCGAACAGCACGGCCTGAATAGCTGACATCGGCGGAAGTTAGCGGAGCGGATTCCAGGCCGCGATGCTGGAGCGATCGAGCGTCGGGTCGGTCTCGGCGACTCAAGACTCGAGACCAGGATCGCCGATCACCCGCACGATTCCGGTGAGTCGCGGCAACGGGACCCAGCGCTGCCGCGGTGTGCGGAGCAGCCGCGCGAGCATCGATGCGAGGTCGCGGGTGTCGAGCTTCCTACACTCGGTCAGCAGCACCGATTCGCCGGCGCTGAGTCCTCCGGCAGCCCAGGCCAGCGCCTGGTCGACCAGATCGAGCAGCCTCCGGTCACGCCGTCGCGCGGCCTCCCGGGCGAGCTGGGCCAGGCGGCCCAGAAACGAGCGGCGCTCGCTCCCGGGGCGGGCTCCGTGCCAGGTCTCACCGGCCGCGGCTCGCAGCCGGTCGCGAACCACCGGTGCCAGCGCGGCGACCGCCTGACGCCGCTCGACCTCCGATGGGGCGCGCGCCGGCATGCGCGCGGCCTCCCTGAGAAGCCGGGCCACATCCGCCGGGGCGTCGGAGAGCCGGTGGTCATTGCCCAGCCAGATGAGGTCGGCGGGCACGGCCCGTCGCGCGCCGGACGCTTCCAACCGGTCGATCGCGAGACCGAAGAGCCATCCGGTTTCGGTTCCCTTGATCACGACCATGTCGGAACCCAGGGACCCGTCACCCGCCCACTCCGCCAGCTCGGCCCGCCAGCGGTAGAGCCAGTCGCCGTCGGGGTCGGTCCACGACCGGCCCGCCAGCCGGCGCTTGCAGGCCAGACGCTCCAACTGACGGAGCCGGGCCTCGATCCCGGATGGTGGCACGAAGTGGACGATGTTCACCGTCGACCTCACCGATCCGAGCCGAAGCGCCCGGCCGCTGCGCTGGTCGAGTCGCACGCTGGTCCAGGGCAGATCGAAGTGCACGACTCGGCCGGCACCCTGGAGGTCGAGCCCCTCGGCGGCCACGTCGGTCGCGAGCAACAGCCGGGGACCGGATTCCCTGCCATTCCCGAAGCCCCGACCGGCGATCGGCGGGGCGACCGGGCCGAACCAGCTCAGCACATCCTCCCGCGACAGGCGCGCCGCCCCGATCCCTGCGTCGGAGCCCGAGACCCACGCCGGCCGGAGGTCGGCCAGCTGCTGGCGGAGCCATGCCAGGGTATCGCGGCTGGCACTGAACACCACGGTCGTTTCCCCATCGGCGACCAGCTCCCGCAGCGACCGCGACTTCTGGCTGGACCCGCGGG
Organism: uncultured Gemmatimonadales bacterium; assembly: GCA_963709905.1. Classification (GTDB taxonomy): domain Bacteria; phylum Gemmatimonadota; class Gemmatimonadetes; order Gemmatimonadales; family GWC2-71-9; genus JADJOM01. Next base: position 64,340 of record CAVPYI010000001.1, on the reverse strand, counting down.
CGAAGGCGCGGACTTCATTGAGCAGCGCCGCCAGCGTGGCTCGGTCCTGGAGCACCAGGTCCACCGGCCCTGCCACTTCGGGCAACAGCTCCCAGAACGCCAGTTGCTCGCGATCGGCGCCGGTGAACAGCCGAATCGCCCGACGACCGAACCGGCGCCCGGCTCGCTCAGCCGCCGCGGCGTGATGCAACAACCGCTCGTAACGGTCGAGTGCCCCGGCGAGCGCAGCCGGGCTCGAGGCCAGGGCCCGAAGCAGCACGGTGCGGACCAGCGCCGCGACGCCAGGCTGGCGTGAGAGCGCGAGACCCTCGACCGCCGCCAGGAAGCCGCATTCGGATTGCGACAGCGGAGCACGGAGATTGGTCACCCGTGACACGGGCGCCCCGCCGGGGCGCGGCCGGCAGAGCACCAGGTCGCCCAGGGCCGCCGGAGACACGCCCAGGACGAGGGCATCACCGAGACTGGCGCAACCGCGGGCAGCGAGCGCGTCGTCGCGAACGGCGAGCAGGAGCTGTGCGGCAAGATCGCCCAGCCGGTTCACGACCGGCGTCGCCGACAGCAGCAACACCCGGTGTCCGACCAGCCACGGGGCGACATGGGCGTACCGCCTCGTGTGCGGATTCCGAAACCAATGGCTTTCGTCGATGACGACCAGCCGGCATCCGCTGTCGGGGGGAGCGCCGCGGCTGGTCATCTCGTGCGAGACGACCCGGACCGGTATCCCGAACCTGGCGGCGGTGGCCAGCCACTGGCGGCGGAGCACGGCAGGGGCGAGCACCGTGGTCTCCCTTCCTCCTGCGAGCGCTCGGGCGATGGCGAGAGCGATGAAGGTCTTGCCACTCCCGATAGGATCGGCGAGCAGCACTCCCCCGTGCCGCTCGAGGGCGGCCACCGCCCGTCGGAACGAATCCACCTGGGCGGGAAGCAGCCAGGACGGCGGAGTGATCCGCGCCTCGAGCGGCGCAAGCGACCGGGCGATCCCTTGGGCCACCTCGGCGGCGTCGCTCGCCGGCCCGGGGGCCAGCACCGTTGCAAGCGGGTCACCGATCTCGGTGAGCGACTCCGCCACGATGCGCGGTACCGGGTCCCGCGGCACGAGCCAGGATCGCCCGGGTCTCGTGGGGGAGGGCCAGGTGCTCGGCGCAGACGGCATCGAGTTCCTCCTGGATCGCGTGCCCCCCGGCCGCACGCTGGGTCAGCAGGGCCAGCCGCGGGTCGGAGAGCACTGAAGCGGGGAGTGGCAGATCGGCGACGACCCGGGCATTGAACCGGGCGAATCCGCTGGCGGCGCGATCCGCGACGGCGCGGGCCAGGACCCGCACCCAGGTCGAGTTGAGCCAGGCGGTCAGGGTCAGCGCCGCGGCCCGATCGGGGGTGGCGATGATGTAACAGCTGTTGAGCGGGACGACCCCCGTCTCAGCCGGCCCCGTCAGCGCCGCCGCCATGAGCTGACGGGACAAGTCCGGCCAGACGACGCGGTGCGGCGCCACCGCCCCCCTGACCCGGAACAGCGTCCACAGCGGGCCGCCCTGGAAATCGACCCGGGCCGTGAGCAGCGCTTCGTGCCGCCGGACGTGACGCAGCGCGTTCATCGGCAGGCGGTCGAACGGCTGCCCATCACGGCCGTGCGGGAACAGCATCCGCACTCGCGGCCGGATCGCGAACGGGCCGATGTCCCGCCCGCGGAGCGCGAGTCTCACAAGGGCGGGTTCGATCTCCGGCGGGGGGTCGAGGAACACCGCGTTGGCGCCGGTCTTGACCCCCAGCATGGGCGCGAATCGTTCACCGATCGGCGGATGACTCGCGCGCGCCCCGCTCAAGGCCTCCACCAGGGGGGCCGCCGCGAGGGCCCAGGGGCCGCCGCCGGCGAAGCGCGCCTGCGGGCACCGGGCCACCGGGCCGGGCTCGAGTGCCAGGCGGACTTCGTGCCCGGCAGGCGGGCTCTCGCGGGCGGCAATGAGCACCGCGGGATAGGCGGTGGCATCGAATGCCGCAGCCGGGTCGTTGGTGAGTTCGGCCAGGGTGTGAAGCGTGAACTGACCGGACAGCGCTCCCCGCATGGCCGCGGCGTACTGGGCGGTCGCCAGTTTTACCGGGACCAGAAACGCCAGCACCCCTCCTCGCGCCAGCAGTTCCGTGCTCCGCTGGATGAACGCGATGGACAGGTCCGGTTGATGGGCGAACCCCCGGCCGCGGGCTTTCCACCACGTATATCGCTCCCCCAGTTGCCGGCGAAGCCGGGCCGGAAGTTGTTCCGCCCGAACCCAGGGCGGATTCCCCAGCACCAGGTCGAATCCGCCCGCCGCGAGGACATCCCCGAAGTGACACTCGCAGGCGAATCCTGGGACCTCGCCGTCACGGCGCAGCCGGCGATGAAGACGGCGTACCTCCGCCATCCCGGCGCGGACCTGCCGAAGCCGGCCCCGGAGCCGGCGATCGAGTCCGCGGCGGTCGCCGAAGAGACTCGGCGCCCTGGCCGCATGCAGACATTCGGTCGCCTGCGACTCGAGCCGGCGGTGGGCCTGCTCGAGGCACTCCTCGAACGCTCGGCGTTCGGCCCGACGAAGCTGCTGCACCAGGCGAGCCTTCTCGGGGCCGCTGGTCGCCGCGAAGCGACCGCGCAGGGCGCGGATCTCCGCGGCGCTGCCTGTTGGCCGCGGGCCCAGATGGGCGAGCGCCCACGCCGGATCGACCAGGGTGTCGCCTTGGCGGATCTGACCGTCGAGATTGGGAAGCGGCGCCACCGTCTCGGGCGCGGTCGTATCGTCGGCGGCGATCACGGCCAGCCACAGCCGGAGTTCCGCCAGCCGCACTGCCATCGGGTTGAGGTCGACCCCGAAGAGATTGCGCCCGAGGATCCGGCGCCGTAGCGCCGCCGGAGGCAACTCGCCCGCCTGCAGTTCGGCCAGACGCTCCAGGGCGACGAGCAGAAAAGCCCCCGAGCCCGCCGCCGGATCGAGCACGGTGATATCTGCGAGGTGGACGCGCACCGCCTGGTCCGGCGAATCGAGCCGGGCCCACGCGTCGGCGGCCGGCAGGTCGAGCCGCCGGGCCAGAAACGCCGCCAACGCCGCGTCGACTACTCGCCGCACCAGGGCGGCCGGGGTGTAATACGCGCCGCTCGAGCGCCGGTCGTCCCGGGCCATCACTCCCTCGAATACCCGGCCGAGCATGTCGGGGGCGATGCGCCCCGGGTTGTCGCCCTCCTGGGCGGTAAAGTGGAACCGCTCGAACAGTCCGTCGAAGGCCTCGAGCCAGCAGTCGTTCGGGATCTCGCCGTTCCAGCTCCGCTCCAGGGGGTGGGGCTCGAACAGACCGCCGTTCAGGAACGGAATCCGGCCGAAGGCCCGCGCCCGCCGACGCAGTGCCGGCGCCCGGTTGAGCGTGCCGAAGAACAGCGGCCGGAAGAGATCGCGGTGCAACCGACGGCGCCGTGCCAGGGCATCGTCGACCACGGCGCGGAGGAAATCAGCGCGGCCGTCCAGCCAGCCCTTGGCCTGCACGAAGTAGAGAAAGAGCACCCGGGTCAGTTGGATCAGGGCCAGGGCCCGCCGGGTGTCCTGCGGAAGGCGGTTGTCGACTCCCAGCGCCATCCGGTCGAGCACGTGGCGGAACGCCAGGAAGAAACGACGACCGGTGTCCTCTCCTTCGAGGATCTCCAGGGCGCGCAGCGCGAACGCCAGCCCATCGACGGAGTTGAGGCCGAAGAGCCGCCGCCAGCGCTCGCGCTCCGCGGGACCTGGACGATCGAGCGCCACCGTCAGGACCGCGGTGCGATCGACCGTGATCGCGAGACTCAGCAGGCGGGCATCAGGGTCGAGCGCGAGGACGCCTGTTAATCGACCCTGGCGCGCCAGCGCGGCCGAGAGCCGACGAGCCATTTCGCCGGGAGGCGAGGCGGTAACCGCGAGCCACTCGAAGGATCCGCCGCGACCGATCGCCGCCGCCGACCGCGTAACCACCGGCAGCACCTGGGGCGGCAATTCCTGCCAGGTGGCCTGATGATGCACGGCGCGAACGAGGCGCTGGAGATCGGTGAAGCAGGTGATACCGTGCAGCAGCGCGGCGACGTCCATGGTTCCCCTGGCGGGCGGGGGTCCATCCTAGGTCGCGCGTCGTATAACTTGGTAGCGTTGCAGAGGCGGGCCGGCGCCAAATAACCCGCGCCCAGGCTTCACGGCAGCGAGGAGTGAGCATGACGAGGTCCGTTGTGATGGTGGTGGGGGCACTCCTGGTGCTGCCGGGTCCGGCCCTGGGTCAGGAACAAGGCGGCTTCGCCATCACCCGCGGTCCGGACACCGTGGCGCTGGAGCGATTCACCCGCGAGGACGTCGAGATCAAGGGCAGCCTCACCAGGGTGGCGGGGGCGGCCGCCCGTGAGCGGGTTCGCTACCGGGCGGTTCTGGTCGACGATCAGAGCACTCCCCTGATCGACCTCTCGGCATGGCGGGCGGATGATCCGGAAGAATCCCCGGCCCGACAGACCGCCCGGGTGATCTTCAAGGACGACAGCGTGGCCATCGACGATGCGGGCAGGCAGCACGGCGTCTACACCCGGGTATTCCCTACCGAGCGGGCGGCCGTCGCCTACTTGAACCTGTCCACCGTCTTCCTCGAGCAGGCGACCCGGCGTTCGGCGCAAACCGGGAGGGACAGCCTGGTGGTACCGTTCTTCAATCTCGGGGGCGGCCAGACCGTCACGGGCACGGTTCGGCGATTCGATCGAGACTCGGTGGCGGTGCGCATCGGCACGGTCGAGTACCGGGTCCGGGTCGACGCCGTGGGTCGCATCCTCGGCGGGACGGTGCCGTCCCAGGGTCTGGTCATCACTCGGGCCGCGGGGCCCTGAGCGAGATCAGGCATGCCGCTTCCCAGGCTCACCGGGCGCCAGATCCCGATCGCGATTGCGGTCGTGTACATGGTGGTCGGCTGCACCTGGATCCTCTATTCCGACCGGTTCCTGGCCGACCTGAAGATCCCCCCCGACAAGCTCATCGAGTACGGCACGCTCAAGGGACTGGTCTACATCTTCCTCACAGCGCTACTGATCTGGTGGCTGGTGCACCGGGCGGTGGCAGCCGTGTCCCAGGCCGAACAGGCGCGGTTCGAGAGTGAGTCCCGCTACCGCCACATCTTCGAGAAGACCACCTCGGTCTGCATCATGGTCGACGTGGAGACCCTCACGCTGGTCGACGTGAACCCGGCGGCGGTGTTCTTCTACGGGTGGTCCCGGGAGGAGCTGATCGGGAAGCCGATCGCCGACATCGTGACCCTCCCGGAACGCGAGTTGCGCGAGCTGGTGCTGGCGGCCGAGGGCGAGCAGCGCAGTTTCTTCGTATTCCGGCACCGGCTGCGCTCGGGCGCCGTGCGGGATGTCGAGGTGCACTCGAGCCCCATCGTCCTGAACGGCCGTCCGACGCTGTATTCGATCGTGCATGACGTGACCGACCGGGTCCGTGCCGAGCGGCAGCTGGTCGAGTCGGAGGCCAGCTACCGCCGGGCGCTGGAGCAGGCCTCCGACGCCATCGTGGTGAGCGACCGCCAGGGGGTGATCCTCGAAGTCAACGCCCGGGCCGAAGAGATCTTCGGGTTCGGCCGCGATGAAATCGTGGGCAAGCGGATGGAGGACTTCGTGGCCACCGAGGATCGCGAGCGCATGCCGCTGCGTCTGCGGGACCTGCTGCAGGGCCGGTCGGTGCTCTCGGAGCGCCGGTTGCGGCGCAAGGGCGGGGCCTTCGCGGAGGTGGAGATCAGCGCCCGTGATCTCGGCGACGGCCGCTTCCAGGCGATCGTGCGCGACATCTCCGAACGCCGCCGGCTGGAGGAGCAGCTCCGGCAGGCGCAGAAGATGGAGGCGGTCGGGCAACTCACCGGCGGCATCGCCCACGACCTGAACAACCTGCTGACCGTGGTGCTCGCCAACAGCGAGATGATGGCGGACTCGCTGCCCGGCGGGCGCGACGACCTGCAGAGCGACCTGGGCGAGCTGCAGATGGCGGCTCGGCGCGGTGCCCAGATGATCCGCAAGCTGCTGTCGTTCAGTCGCCATGCGCCGCTGACCTACCAGGTGTTCGACCTGGGGCGGTTGGTCGAGGACCTGCTCGGCACGCTGGCGCGGTTGCTCCCCGCCCATATCGAGGTCGCCTTCGAGCGGGAGGAGTTGCCGGTCAAGGTGCTGGCCGATGCCGGCGCCATCGAGCAGATCGTGCTCAACCTGGCCACCAACGCCCGCGATGCCATGGCCCGCGGCGGCACGCTCCGGCTGGTGGCCCGCCGCGCCGATGTGGCCCGGCCCCCGTCAGGATCCCAGCCCGGCTCCTACGCCTGCCTCATCGTGACCGACACCGGCGTCGGGATGGACGAGCGGGTGAAGGCCAGAGTGTACGAGCCCTTCTTCACAACCAAGCCGCCCGGCGAGGGCAGCGGGCTCGGGATGGCGATGATCTACGGGCTCACCCAGCAGCATGGCGGGTTCATCGAGCTCGACAGCGCCGTCGGGAAGGGCACGACCGTGCGGGTGTACTTCCCGCTGGCCCGGGAGGATCAGCCGCTGGCGGAGCTCACGCCGGCGCCGACCGGCCTCCGCGGCGGGCAGGAGCACGTCCTGCTGGTCGAGGACGAAGAAGGCCTGCGCCGGGTGGCCCAGCGGGCGCTGGAGCGGGTCGGCTACCAGGTGGTGACCGCCAGCGATGGCGTCGAGGCGCTCGAACGCTATCACCGCCAGCCCAGTCAGATCGACCTCATTATCACCGACGTTGTCATGCCCAAGCTCGGCGGGATCGCGCTGTACCGCATCCTGCGCCAGGAAGGTCACGCCGTCCGGTTCCTGTTCACCAGCGGCTACGCCGCCCACGAGATCCTCCAGGGCGACCTCGCCGATGGCGAGCTTACGCTGCTGCAGAAACCCTGGACCCTGGCCGACCTGACCCATCGGGTGCGCGAGGTGCTGGACCGAAAGCGGGTGTCATGAGCCCTCAGCTCCCGAACCCCACTCCCCGGACCAGGCCCGGGCGATGACCCGCGCCCTGGCGCTGCTCCTGCTCGCCGGCAGCATGCTGCTGCTGGCGGCCATGGCCCTGCACCCCGTGCTGCCGCTCACCGCCGCCGGTGACCTGCCCCTGATCCACGGTATGCCGCGGTGGCAGCCCATCCACCTCGGCCTGCTGTACTCGACCGGCATGATCATCGCCGGCATCTGGGCCCGCTGGTTAGCGGCCGACGCGCCGGAGCGCGCCGGACTCGGCACCGCGTTCGTCATCTTCGGAATCGGCCAGGCCCTCAACGGAGTGAATATCGGTTACATGGCCGGGGCGGGAACGCTGTTCGCGCGGCTGGCTCACGAGGGCGCGGACGTCGCCGCGGTCTACCAGGCCACCCACATGTTCGCGGTCATGTGTGGAAGGCTGGCCGGGTTCCTCGTCGCCATCGCCGCGGGGATCGTGGCGGCCACGACCAGTGCCCGGAGCGACGAGCCGCGCTGGCTGGTGGGAGTGGCCTGGCTGGCCTGTGTCGGCGGTCTCGCCGGGAATCTGCTGGCCCCGTCGGGCCATCCATTGATGCTGACGTCGGTGGGGGTGATGGCGGTCTGGCAGGCGGCGACCGCCGGACGGCTGGTGTTCGGGACGCGGAAGGATCAATTACTGGGGAGTACCGGCTGACGGGTGCGGGCCGACCCGTCAATCATCAGCCCCCTCACACCCGATTCACCTGTTCGCCGTACGTCCGTCCCTTCCACTCCACCCGCCGTCGCCCGCGCACGGCGGAGCGCCCAATGATGTACAGCGTGACCAGCGCGCCGAGCGGATATCCGGCGCCGTACCACGGCGGGATCCGCCCGCCCCACGAGACCAGGCCCCAGAACACCAGCGACCAGACCGTGGCGAGAGCGGCGGTGCGAGTGAGCGCGGGAGACCCGGCGCCCGCCATCCCACCGAGCAGAGCCACGACGGGAACCAGCCAGTAGAGCATCACCCCGCTCAGGAGGGCCGGGAACACCGCCCGGAGTACCGGCTCATCGGGGAAAGACCGGCGGCCGCCGAGATACAGGTTCTTGGACCAGCCCTCGATGACCGTGCGGAGACTGGTGTACATCCGGGTGGTCATGAGCTTGTCGGCCAGCGCGAAGTGAATCCGCCGGCCCGCCCGCCAGAACTCCTGGGCGAGGGCGAGATCCTCGGCCACTTCGGCGCGGACGGCCGCATGAGTGCCGGCCGCTTCGTAGGCCGAGCGGCGGACCAGAATGAACTGGCCGTTGGCGATGACATCCCGGGCACGCCGGGCGCGATTCACCGAAACGGGGTGGTAGCGGAGCGCCAGCAGCAGCCAGACCTGGGGCATTACGATCCGTTCCCAGAACGTCACGCAGCGCTGCTCCGGCGCCACCGTGAGCAGATCCGCTCCGGTTTCCCGCAAGGCGCCGATCGCCCGGGCCAGGAGCTCGGGACCGTGAATCGTGTCGGCGTCGGTGAACAGCAGCAGCTCGCCCCGGGCGACTTCGTAGCCCTGGTGGCACGCCCAGGGCTTGCCGTACCAACCCTCCGGCAGCTCGGCGCCACGAATGAGCCGCAGGCGGGGATCCTCCGAGGCCAGTCGGGCCACGACCCGGGCGGTGTCGTCGGTCGAGCGATCGTCCACCACCAGCAGTTCGAGGCCGGGATAGGTCGCCGCCAGGATCGACTGAACCGCCCCGGTGATCGTCGTGGCTTCGTTCCGGGCGGGAATGATGACCGAAACCAGCGGTCCGCCGGCGGCGGGAGGCACGTGCTGGAGGTCGGGCATCTTCCTGACCAGCCGCAGCAACACCAGGAAGGGGATCAGCCAGGGCAGGGAGAGCAGCAGGTCGAGCAGGGACGGAACGGGCATCCCGAACGGGTCGAGCGACCCTCCGTCAGCGGTGCCGAACGATCGCGGCCAGCTCGGCGACCAGCTGGGTGAGCTGTTTCTCGATCTCCTGATGGTCCAATGCGCTATCGGACCGGGGGACGCCGTTCTGGGAGAACAGGGTGGCGACCAGGGCATCGGTGTATCCGACCACCGCGATCGCAATCCCCTTGTCGAGGGTCGCGTTCATGCGGAGAATGATGGCCATGGCCTGGCGCTGGCGGAGGCCGGTCAGCACCGGACCGATGCGCCGGATGATCAGCTCGCGAAGGTACTGGATCTCCTCGACGATCTCACCGGCGGCGAGGCCGCGGGCAGCCCCGATGCGTCCGTAGTGCTCGCAGGCGTGCTGCCAGATCTCGGTGATCGAGCGGCGCAGCGGCCCGACGCTCTCGATGAGGATGTCGTACAGGAGTTTGAGCTCGCGCTCGAGGAGGGGTCGCGGTATCGAAGTGGCGGTCGAAACTCGCTGGACCAGCCAGTCCGCCCATTCCGTGATCATGGCGTCGCGCTGGTCGGCCATGGCCCGACCAACGGTCAACAACGTCGGGTGGGATGCGCGCAATTCCGCTCCGATGGTTGTGGGAAGGCCGGGGTCAATCTACAGGGGGTAGAGGATGGGGTCAAAAGTCGTCATCCGGCCGCACCGACTCGGGCCCGGCAGTCGCGTGGCGCTGTTGGCTCCTGCCGGCCCCCTGAGCGAGCGGGACGACCTCGCGCGCGGAGTTGAACTCTGTCGGGCGCTCGGCTTCGTGCCCGTCCCGGGCGACGGCGCGCTGGCGCGCCACGGCTACCTCGCCGGCACCGACGACACCCGGCTGGCCGATCTCAACGGGGCCATCCGCGATCCCGCCATCGACGCCATCTGGTGCCTGCGCGGCGGCTACGGCGTGACCCGGATTCTGCATCGTGTGGACATGGATGCGTTCGGGCGGCGGCCTATTCCCGTCATCGGCTTCTCCGACATCACCGCCCTCCTGATCGGCCTCCACCGCGCGACCGGTGTGGTGACCTTCCACGGACCGATGAGCCGCTCGCCGCTCACCGCCTTCAGTCACGAGCACCTGGAGCGCGTGCTGCTCCACAGCGCCCCGGGGGGCAAGCTGGGCCGGACCGCATCGCCAACCGGGGTCCTCGTGCCCCAAACCCCGCGGATCGTCACGATCCGGGGCGGGACGGCGGAAGGTCCCCTGGTGGGAGGCAATCTCTCGATCCTGCTGGCGCTGGCGGGGACCCCGCATTTCCCCGATCTCGATGGTGCCGTGCTCTTCGCGGAAGACGTCGGCGAGGACCTGTATCGCGTGGATCGGCTGTTCGCCCAGCTGCGCATGCTGGGGGCCCTGGATCGTCTGGCCGGGGTCATCGTGGGGCAATTCACCGAACTGCGGCGCGGCGCCGGCGACGGCGGTGCCCTGGGGCTCGACGAGGTCCTGGCGACCTATCTCGAGCCGCTGGGCATACCGGCGGCCTGCGGGTTCCCGATCGGACACGTAGAGGACCAGTGGACGCTCCCGATCGGAGTCAGGGCGAGACTCGATGCGTCGGCGGGCGAAGTGGAGGTGGTGGAATCGGCAGTCGGGTAAGCGGTCTGCTGTTATAGGCTGTCAGCCGTCAGCTGTCGGCTGCCGGGCCTTCCTTGAACGCTCCCGAAAGGGTTGCACATGTTCCACCAGGCCAGCCAGCATTCGCCTCACTTTTTGCAGTTCCCCGTGAAGGGATGCCCACTCTCGCGGTGTCAGAAAGCCGAGATCTCGTGCAAGCAGCAAGTGATACTCTGATTCGTTTGCTGAACCTAGTGCGACGCGAAGAAACCGCGCGAGCTCACCGTCGGTGTCACGGCCGCAGCCTTCCGCAACGTTTGCCCCGATGGACACGGCTGAGCGACGCAGCTGACTCATCAGGCCGAAACGCTCGGCGCTTGGAAACTTTGCTGTCGCGCTGTAGGTAGCGAGTGTGAACTGGTGGGATTCGGTCCACACGCGCAGCTTCTTGTAGTCGCCCATTTTCAACCTCCGCGTCCTTTCCGAGAAATATCGGGCGCGCTATCAACCTGACGTCAATTGAGCTAGAGCCTTCCGCCGACAGCCGACACCGACACCGACAGCCTCCCCATGGCCACCCCTGCACTCACCAAGCACACTCTTACCGGCGCGCTCGGACCGCTGTTGATCGATGTGCGCAGCGGCCGGACCTCGCCCGGGCCCGCGGTCCTCATCGTACACGGCTTCAAGGGCTTCAAGGACTGGGGCATGTTCCCGGTGCTGGCGGACCGGGTGGCTCGGGCCGGATGGAGTGCCGTGTCGGTCAACCTCAGTGGCAGCGGGGTGGACGACGCGGGCGACTTCACCCTGCCGGAACAGTTCGGTCACAACACCTTTTCGGCCGAGCTCGCCGACATCCGCACCGTCCTCACCGGGCTTGCCGAAGGCCGTCTGGGAATCGCTCCCACCTCGAGTGTGGGGCTGGTGGGCCATTCGCGCGGCGGGGGCATGGCGATCCTGGCGGCCAGCGGCGATCCCCGGGTCCGCGCCCTGGTGACCTGGGCAGCCATCTCGCACGTCGACCGCTGGCCCCAGCAGGCCGCGGAATGGCGCCGGGCCGGGAAGCTCGACGTCGTCAACGCCCGCACCGGCCAGGTCCTGCCGATGTACACCGACATGCTCGACGACGTCGAATCCAACCGGTCCCGGCTCGACATTCAGGCCGCTGCCGGACGACTCACCATCCCGTGGCTCCTGATTCATGGGGCGGCCGACACTTCCGTGCCCGTGGCCGAGGCCGAAGCCCTGGTGCGGGCCGCCTCCCCGTCGAGCGCGCCGCGCCGGGTCATCCTGGCGGGCGCGGGCCATACGTTCGGCGCGGCGCATCCGTTCGCGGGCATCACCCCGGATCTGGCCGCCGCTCTGGATGAGACGATTACCTGGTTGGGGCGGCATCTGTGACGGCGGACAACCACCTATATTCCTCCCCATGCCCATCTACGAATACAACTGCCAGTCTTGCGGCACTGATTTCGAGCTGTTTGTCCGGCGTGACACCGCGCTAGTCTGCCCAGGCTGCCACGGTCGGGACATCGAACGGCGCATGTCGGTTCCGGCGCGGCCGGCCGGCGCCGCGGGCGCCCCGATGAATCTCTCCAACCTCGGACCTCCCAGGGCCGGCGGGGGAGGATGCGCGGGAGGTGGGTGCGGCTGCCACTGACCGGTCGACAGCAGCGGATCGCCGACCAGCTGGCGCGCCTGCCGGAATCCGTCCACCCTGAAGTCAACGCAGCGGAGTCCTGGGCCGCGGTCGCCGTCATGCTCTCGGCCGATGCCGACAGCGTACTGCTCATCCGGCGCGCTGAACGGGTTGGGGATCCCTGGTCGGGCCACGTTGGGCTGCCGGGCGGGCGGCGCGACCCTGACGATCCCGATCTGTGCGCTACCGCCGTGCGGGAGACGATCGAGGAGGTCGGCGTCCGCCTGCCCAGCGATGCACTGCTGGGGGCCCTCCCCGACGTCTGGCCGCGAACGCCGCTGCCGCGCCTCATCGTCGTGCGATCGTTCGTGTTCGCGCTTCCCTCCCAGCCGCCGTTGACCCTGAGCGACGAAGTCGCCCAGGCCTTCTGGGTGCCCCTGGACGACCTGACCCGCCCGGGGAGCTACCGCGAAACGGTCGTGTCCCTGCGGGGCGAGGAGCGGATGTTCCCCGCGTATCACCTGGCCCAGGGTGTGGTCTGGGGCCTCACCGAACGAATCCTGACCGCGCTGCTCGAGGTCTAGGCCGGGGGCTGTCGTTTACCGGCCGGCGTGTTGAAATTTCGCTCGTCCTAAATTACTATTTCTGACATACGATCCACCGATCCATGGGGGTAGTGATGTTGTCGTCGCCAGACCCACCAGTCGATCCACTTGTGGCCTTGCTGGTTTTCGGCGTCGCCGCCGGGCTGGTGCTGGTACTGTCCTGGCCCCGGTGGGGATTGGTTCCCCGCCTGCTGCGCCTGGTGCGGATGACCGAGCGGGTCCAGCTCGAGGACGCGCTCAAGCAGATCCACCAGACGGAGGAGGGGTTTGGCACGGCGACGATCGAGAGTCTCGCGGGGGCGCTGGAGGTGACTCGGGGCACGGCGGTCGGGCTGGTGGAACGACTGGCCGAGCGGCACCTGGCCCTCTCCGAAGAACGGCGGCTGTCGCTGACGCCGGCGGGCCGTGAGTACGCGCTCCGCATGGTCCGCACCCACCGGTTGCTCGAACGCTACATGGCGGACAACACCGGTGTCGCCCCGGCCGAGTGGCACGAAGAGGCGGAACGCCGGGAGCACGCGGTGTCCCGGGCCCAGGCGGAGGCGTTGTCCGCGACAATGGGACACCCGCGGTTCGACCCTCATGGCGACCCCATTCCGAGCGCGACCGGCGAGCTCCCTGCGCGTGCGGGCCGGCCGCTGTCCGGCTTCGAGGCTGGCACGCCGGTTGTGGTGGTGCACCTCGAGGACGAGCCGCGCCAGGCGTTCGAGCGGGTCATCGCGCTCGGGCTCCGGCCGGGGGCGCGGCTTCGGCTGCTCGACGGCACGCCGACCGAGATCCGCTTCCGCTTCGACGGTCACGAGCAGGTGCTGCCCCGCGTGGTGGCCGATCTCATCACCGCCGAACACCTCCCCGCCGGAGAATCGCTGGACGACCGCTCGCACTCCACACTGGCCGATCTCGCGCCGGGGGAGTCGGCTCGGGTCGTCCGGTTGGCGGCCGCCTGCCAGGGGCTGCAACGCCGCCGCCTGCTGGATCTCGGTGTCGTGCCGGGTACCATCGTCACCGCCGAGTTCGCCAGTCCGGGGGGAGACCCCGCGGCCTACCGCATCCGGGGGGCGCTGATCGCTCTCCGGCGCGCCCAGGCACTGTTGATCCAGGTCGACCCAACCCCCGTCAAAGCAGTTTCGTGAGGCCCTGATGTCGTCGCCCACCGTCGCTCGTCCTCGATCCGCTGGCCGCCGCGCCCCCGAGCTGGTACAGCTCGGGAGCCGCGCCGGGCGTCACGATTACCTGGTTGCGCTGGCGGGGAACCCCAACACCGGGAAGAGCACTGTCTTCAACGCGCTCACCGGCCTGCGCCAGCACACCGGCAACTGGCCCGGGAAGACGGTCGCGCGCGCCGAAGGGACCTTTCAGCATGGGGGCAAGAAGCTGAAGCTGGTCGACCTCCCCGGGACGTACTCGCTCCAGGCGGGGAGCACCGATGAGGAAGTCGCGCGCGACTTCCTGCTGTTCGGGCGCCCGGACGTCACCGTGGTCGTGGTCGATGCGACCCAGCTCACCCGGAATCTCCACCTCGTGCTGCAGATCCTGGAGATCACCGACCGGGTCGTGGTCTGCCTGAATCTCATGGATGAAGCGCGCCGCCATGGCATCGCCATCCATCCGTCAAAGCTCGAGGCGAAGCTCGGTGTACCCGTCATCCCCACCTCAGCCCGACGGGGAGAAGGGATTCCGGAGCTGCTCGACGCCGTGCTCGCCATGGCGACCGGCGAACGGACCACCTCACCGTTCCGCCTGCCGGCCTATCCCGCCGAGGTGGAGCAGGCGCTCCGCGAAGTGGTACCCGCCGTCAGTGCGGCCTTTCCGGGGCTTCCCAACGCCCGTTGGGTGGCGCTGCGTCTGTTGCAGGGCGACCCCCGGATGGAAGCCGCGGTCCGTGCCGGTGAGCTCGGCGAACCCGACGAAGGGGGCCCGGGAGCGCTGGCGGAATCCGCCGCGGCGACCGAGGCCCTCCTCATTGTGGTGGATCGGCGCCGGTGGGAGCTGAAGCCGAGTTTCGAGGACCGCCTGGCGGAGGGCATGCACGGCGCGGCCCAGACGATCGCCGCGCAAGTCGAGCTGCGGGGCCTTCGACGGGTCCGGTTCGACCTGGACCGCTGGCTCGACCGGCTGCTGACCAGCCGCTGGCTCGGCTTCCCGGTCATGCTGGTGCTCCTGGCCGTGGTTTTCTGGCTCACCATCGCGGGTGCAAACGTCCCGTCGGCCATGCTGGCGACCGGCCTGATCGACAACCTCCACCCGTGGCTCAAGGGGCTGGGTAACTCGATCGGCCTGCCCTGGTGGCTCAGCGGTTTCCTGTTCGACGGCGTCTATCTGGCCACCGCCTGGGTGGTGAGCGTGATGCTGCCGCCGATGGCGATCTTCTTCCCGCTATTCACCCTGCTCGAGGACTTCGGGTATCTGCCGCGGGTCGCCTTCAATCTGGACGCGCTGTTCCGGCGGGCCGGCGCCCACGGCAAGCAGGCGCTCACGATGTGCATGGGCTTCGGCTGCAACGCCGCCGGCGTGGTGGCGACCCGTGTCATCGACAGTCCGCGGGAGCGGCTGGTCGCGATCATCACCAACAACTTCTCGCTCTGCAACGGGCGCTGGCCTACCCAGATCCTCATCGCCAGCATCTTCCTCGGGGCGCTGGCACCGGCGGCCCTTGCCGGGGTCGTGGCAGCCGGTGCGGTGGTGGGCATCGCGGTGCTCGGGATCGTCATGATGTTCTTCTCGTCGTGGCTGCTCACCCGGACCGTGCTCAAGGGTGAAGCGACCACGTTCAGCCTGGAACTGCCTCCGTATCGGCCGCCGAACGTGCTGCGAACGCTGTATACCTCGCTGATCGACCGCACGCTCATCGTGCTGTGGCGCGCGGTGGTGTTCGCCGCGCCGGCGGGCGCGGCGATCTGGCTGCTCGGCAACCTGACCATCGGCGGCGTGAGTCTGGCGGAGCGGTTCGTCAACGGACTCGATCCGTTCGGCCTGCTGCTCGGGCTCAACGGGGTAATCCTGCTGGCCTACGTCGTGGCGATTCCCGCGAACGAGATCGTCATCCCGACGGTGCTGATGCTGACGGTGCTCACCGGGAACGTGACCGGGGTGGGAGCGGGCGACGGGGTGATGTTCGAGCTGGACTCGGTGGCCGCCGTGGGTGACCTGCTTCGCGGCGCCGGCTGGACGGTGCTGACCGGACTCAATCTGATGCTCTTCAGCCTGCTCCATAACCCGTGCAGCACCACCATCTACACCATCTACAAGGAAACGGGGAGCGCGCGCTGGACCGCGGTGGCAACGCTGCTGCCGCTGGTCTTGGGCTTCGTGGTGTGTTTCCTGGTGGCCCAGGTCTGGTGGCTGGTCGGATGAGGAGTGAGTCGACGGGTGGGACCGGTGAGCGGTCGGCCATGAGCGGCGAGCGGGGCCGCGGCCGGGCCCTGCCGGTGCTGGGGGCCGAGCCGCCCGAGGCGGAGCCCCTCGGGGCGGCGCCCGCTCACGGCTCACCGCTCACCGCTCACCTGTTGAGGGTCTCCGGCATCGACTGCCCGTCGTGCGCCGGGCCGATCACCCGGGCACTCGAAGCAGTGCCGGGGGTGGAGCGGGTCGTGGTGGATGTGCTCCGAGGAGAGGTGCGAGTTTCCGTCGGGCCGGCTGCTCCGCCCCGCGCCGTCCTGGCCAAGGCGATCGGTTCCGCGGGATACACCGTGCGGGAGCCCGAGGCGACCCGAGTCGATCGCCCCCGAGGTCCGCTGGCCGCGGCGGTGATCTCCGGCCTGGCCCTGGGGCTCGGCCTGGCCCTTGGCCTGAGTTCCGGGCCGGACCAGCTCCGGTTTGCTGCGCTGGTGGTCGCCCTGATCGCCGGCGGGTGGTTCGTGGCGCCGCGGGGCTGGAAGGCGATCAGATCCGGCTCCGCCGACATGCACGCGCTCATGACCATCGCCGCGGCCGGGGGCGCCCTGGTCGGCGAGTGGGAGGAGGCCGCCGCCGCGATGTTCCTGTTCGCCGTGGCGCGGCTGCTGGAGGAATGGGCGGTCGGTCGGGCTCGTCGTGCCATCACCGCCCTCATGGACCTCTCTCCTGCCGAGGCGACGGTCGTGACCGCCGCCGGTGACCGGGTGCTCCCCGTCAGCGAGGTGGCGCTCGGCGCCACGCTCCGCATCCGGCCCGGGGAGCGGATTCCGCTGGACGGAGTGATCACTGCGGGGCATTCCGCCCAGGATGAATCCGCTATCACCGGGGAATCGATGCCCGTCGACAAGGGGCCCGGAGACCCGGTGTACGCCGGCGCCATCAACCGGCTGGGGTCACTCGAGCTCAGGACCACGGCGCCGGCGGACGACACCGTGTTGGCCCGCATTCTCCATGCGGTCGAGGAAGCTCAGGCCGCACGGGCGCCGGTGCAGACTCTGGTCGATCGCTTTGCCCGGATCTACACCCCCGCGGTGGTTGGTCTGGCGCTGCTGGTCGCGCTGATGCCGCCGGTGCTCGGCCTGGGCAGCTTCGCCGACTGGGTCTACCGGGCGCTCACCCTGCTGGTCATCGCCTGTCCCTGCGCGCTCGTCATCTCGACTCCGGTCACGATCGTCAGCGCGCTCACCGGGCTGGCCCGGTCGGGTGTGCTGGCGAAGGGCGGGGCCCAGCTCGAGCGGCTGGCCGGCGTCAGCGCCGTCGCGTTCGACAAGACCGGGACTCTCACCGAAGGCCGGCCGGTGGTGACCGACGTGATTCCGGTCGGCGACCGCGATGCCGAGCGGGTGCTCCTGCTGGCCGCGGCGGTCGAGACCCACTCCGAGCATCCGGTCGGTCGTGCCGTGGTGGCCCACGCGCTGGAGCGCGGCCTGGTGCCGCCGTCCGCGAGCGGATTCACCGCCCTGCCGGGGCGCGGGGCGACGGCCGTGGTCGACGGCCAGCGCCTGGTGCTCGGCAACCGCCGGCTGTGCGACGAGACCGGCGCATGCCAGGACGGGGTTCACGACCTCATGACCCGTCTTGAGGACGAGGGCAAGACCGCGATGCTGCTCGCCGTCGAGCGCGAACCCCTCGGCGTCGTGGCGGTCGCGGACCGGGTCCGGCCGGAGGCGCCACGGGCGGTGGCGGCGCTTCACGCCATCGGCATCCGTCGGGTGGTCATGCTGACGGGAGACAGCCAGGTGGTGGCACGGCAGGTTGCGGCCCGGGTGGGAGTGGACGATCTGCGGGCGCGCCTGTTGCCGGAAGAGAAGCTGGAAGCGGTCCGGGAGCTCGAGCGGCAGGGCGAGCGGGTGGCCGTGGTCGGGGACGGGGTCAACGACGCGCCTGCGCTCGCCGCCGCCTCGGTCGGCATCGCCATGGGAGCCGCCGGCACCCACGTGGCCATCGAGACCGCCGATATTGCGCTCATGGGCGACGACCTCGAACTTCTGGCCCCGGCCATCCGCGCCGCCCGTCGCGCGATGGCCATCGTCCGGCAGAACATCGCCTTCGCCGTGGGAATCAAGGCCGTCTTTCTCGCCTTGGCTGTGCTCGGGCAGGTCACCCTGTGGATGGCCGTGGCCGCGGACATGGGGGCCAGCCTCGCGGTGATCGCCAACGGGCTCCGCGCCCTGAGGGCGCCGACGCCGTTCGTTCCGGAGCGCGTGCCATGACCGCCCACATCCAGCAGGAAGTGCTCACCCGGTCGGCCGAGGACTATCTCAAGGCGATCTACCGGCTCACGACTGGAGGGAGCCCGGCCACCACCAACGAGCTCGCCGAGGCCCTCGGGCTGGCGCCGGCCTCGGTCAGTGGCATGCTCAAGCGGTTGGCCGATCAGGAACTGGTGGAGCATGAGCCGTATCGCGGCGTCACGCTCTCCCCTGGCGGGAAGCAGGTGGCCTTGCGCATGCTGCGCCGCCACCGCCTGATCGAGGCCTATCTCGTCGCCCACCTCGCCTACACCTGGGACACCGTGCATGAGGAAGCCGAGCGGCTCGAGCACGCGGTGTCCGACACCCTGGTGGAGCGGATGGCCAAGGTCCTCGGGGACCCGTTGGAGGACCCGCACGGCGACCCGATTCCCGGTCCGGACGGCAGCCTGGCGGAAGTGGTCTACACGCCCTTGGCGGAACTGGAAGCGGGGGAGGAGGCGGAGATTCGGCGGGTGAATACCAGCCAGGCGGACCTGCTGCGGTACATGAGCACGGTCGGACTCGTCCCGGGCACAGGGATTCGGGTGATCGCGCGGGAACCGTTTCGCGGACCGATCCGGCTCCGACTGGGGACGCGAGAGCAGGTCGTCGGCCACGAGATGGCGATGATGGTGTTCTGCACCAGGCCGGCCCCGGAAGCGGTCGCGCCTACTCCCTGAGGGCCTCCAGCAGCCGAACCAGTCGCTGGTCGCGCGCTTCCCGCAATTCGGACATGTGAGCGGTGTAGGCGCGGTCGATCTGCTTGATCAACCGTTTCTGGTCCTCGGTATTGATTTGGCTCCAGTCCGCCAGCGACTTCCAGATGTCCTCGCAGTCACCGATCGCATTCGCCAGGAACACATCGACCCCCCAATCGCCCGCGGCGAGATGCTGGGCGAGGTTCGGGCCCGAGGCTGCCCAGATCAGGGCCGGCCCGATCATGACGGCGCGGTCGACATCCTCGATTTCCAGCACCCCGTCCACCACCAGCTGGATACATTGCCGCCAGAGTGCGGCGCTGAGTCGGGCCGAGATGTTGCCGGGGATTTCCTTCTTGAAGACGATCGGCGCACGACCCAGCATCTGGAGCCAGAACCGGATGTCCTCGACGCAGGCCGGGTCGGTCTTGGGGCTGGGGACCACTTCCACCAGCGGGATCAGCTCGACCGGGGTGAGCGGGTGGGTGACCAGGAAACGATCGGGGCGCTCGAGCCGGCTCGAAAGAATGCTCGGCCCCAACCCGCTCGAGCTGCTGGTGATGATCGCGGTCTGGTGAGCGACCTGCTCGATCAGCTGCAGGACCTTGAGCTTGCCCTGGAGCTCCTCCTGTACCGCCTCGATCACCCAGTCGGCCTCGGCCACGGCCTGGAGCAGGCTCCGTCCCACCCGCATCTTGTTCAGCGCCGCCTCCGCCACCAGCCCTTCGGCGCGCTTCAGCCGAACCAGCGCCACGACCCGGTCACCGATGGCCTCCGCGGCCCGCGCCAGCGCGTCGGCGTCGGCGTCGTAGATCGCCACCGGCCAGCCGGCAGCGACCGCCAGCGCCGCCCAGCCGCGGCCGGCATCGCCGACACCGACAATGGCGACCCGCGGCGTTTCGAATCGGTTCATGGTGCAGGTACGATAACGTTGGACAGGCACCTCGCCAAGGTAGATTACTCGGCGGCTCGGCGGCTCGGCGGCTCGGCGGCTCGGCGGCTCGGCGGTTCGGCGGTTCGACAGTTTGATCTGACACTGTGGGGGTCCTTCCCGGAATGCTGCTCGCAGCCACGTTCTTCCTCGGGATTGCAACCGGCGCTTTCCAGGTGTCGGATCCCACCAGCCGTCGAGCCGCCGAGCCGCCGAGCCGCCGAGCCATCGAGACCATCGAGACCATCGCCATCGAGCGCCGTCTCGCCGAGCGGTTCGGCGCGCGGGTGGGAGACACGGTGGCGCTTGGCACGGCTCCCGGGGGGCTTGCAGGGCGAGCCGTCATCGCCGCCATCTACGAGCCGGCCCCGGACCCCTCGACCATCACCAAGCGCGAGTATCACGTCCGGCTCCACCTTCCGCACCTCGCCACCCTGCTGGGAACGCCCGACCGGGTGGACCGCTTTGGCGTGGCGCTCGAGCCCGGAACCGACCCCGCGAGCGCGGCGGCCGTCCTCAACCGGGTGGCGTTCGGCTTTCGCGCCTATCCGGCCGACGCCATCGCCAACGAGTCGTCGCAGACCTTCCGGGTGGTGAGCCGGTTTCACCAGGCCATCGCGGTCATCTCGGTGGTGGCGAGCGCCATCTTCCTGCTGTGCATCATGCTGCTGAAAGTCGAGGAACGACGACGCGATGCCGCCGTAATGGGGTTCATCGGAATAGGGCGCCGAACGATCTTCGCTGCGCTGTTGCTGGAAGCGGTGCTGGTGGCCGCGGTGGGATCGGCCATCGGCGTCGTCCTGGCCATCGGGGCCAGCGCCGTCACCAACCTGTACTACCAGCGCTTGTTCGATACGACGCTGGTGTTCTCGGTCGTGACCCCGGCGGTGATCCGGTTCAGCGTGGTGCTGTCGATCGGTCTGGGTCTGGTGGCGGGTGCGGTCGCGGCGGGCCGGATGGTACGGACCAATCCGATGGTGTTGTGGGGGCGGGGGTAGGGGATAGAGAAAGGGTGAAAGGTGAAGGGTGAAAGGTGAAAGGTGAAGGGTGAAAGGTGAAAGGTGAAAGGTGAAAGGTGAAAGGTGAAAGGTGAAGGGTGAAAGGTGAAGGGTAGCGAAAGGCGAGCGGTGACGGGCCAACTGTGGGGGTCACGTGGGTGGAAAACCGGACGAACTGAGGCAACTTGGACGATCACTCGAGAGGTGGGGCCTGAACCGGTTCACCTTTCACCTTTCACCGTTCACCGTTCTCCGTAACCTCGCCCGGCACCGTACCCGAACCACGCTCGCTATCGCCGGCATCATGGTCACGACCGCGATGCTGCTCGACATGGTGCTGCTGGCAGGCGGGATCGAGCGCTCATTCGAGCGCTTGCTGCTTGGCCGGGGCTACCAGGTACGGGTTTCCCCCAAGGGGACGCTGCCGTTCGACACCGAGGCCACCATCCCCCGTGCGGCGGCGGTCCGCCGGGCGATCGCGGCCGATTCCGCCGTCGAGGCCGTCGGGCCGCTGCTGGGCGCGTCGGTCTTCGCCCGCCAGGGTGATTCACTGGTCACGCTCTTCGGGTATGGGGTGGACCCGGAGGCGCAGGCCGTCTACCAGGTCGAGCTGGGCAGCGACCTCGCACCGGGTGACAGCCTCGGCCTGCTGCTCTCCGGGCCCGCGGCGGCCTTGCTCGGCGCCAAGCCCGGAGACGCGATCACCCTCGTGGGACGTCTCGATCCCCAGCTCGCCGGCGCCGCGGTAGCGCGGCCGCTGGTGGTGCGTGGCCTGGTTCGCTGGGTGTACGACTATCCTGGGCAGCCTTCGGTGGGAGCGCTGGTGCCGGTCGTGCAGGACCTCGCCCGCCTGCGGGCGGAAGACCGGGTTTCCGCGTTCATGGTGAAGGTCGGCCAGGATACGGAGGTGGAAGCCGCCACCGCGCGGCTGCGGGCCACGCTGCCGGGGCTCGAGATCAACAGCATCGCCCAGTTCGTGGAGCGGTTCCGGGAACGGCTGGTCTATTTCCGGCAACTCTCCTACATCCTCGGGACCATCAGCCTCATCGTCACCGTCCTGCTGGTCACGACCCTGCTGACGATCACGGTGAACGAGCGCCTGGGCGAGATTGCGACCTTGCGGGCGATCGGAATCAGTCGCCGGACGATCGTTCGCGACATCATGCTCGAGGGCGCGGCCCTGACGCTGAGCGGCGGGATGCTGGGAATCCTGCTCGGGGCGGCTACCGCTCGTTATCTCGACCGGATTCTCACCGCCTTTCCGGGACTGCCCGCGGCGATCTCGTTCTTCGTGCCGGAGTTCTGGAGCCTGGTCGGTGCGGGGGCGGTCCTGCTCCTCACCGGAGTGCTGGCGGGCGTCTACCCCGCTCTGGCGGCCGCCCGCGCGCCGATCGCGTTCACGCTGCGCACCGAGGCCACATGACCGGCACCTACTGGCATGCCGCTCCGGTGATGGCCGCGCGCGACGTGCGCAAGGACTTTCCCATGAAGGGCGAGACGGTCCATGCGCTCCGCGGGGTCTCGCTCGAGGTCCGGCCGGGGGAATACGTCGCCATCGTGGGACCGTCGGGGTGCGGCAAGTCGACGCTGCTACATCTCCTCGGGGGTATCGAGACCCCCACCTCCGGCAGTATCGCGATCGACGGTACCCGGCTCGACACGCTCACCGATCGGGCACTGACCCGGGTCCGCCTTACCCGGATCGGCTTCATCTTCCAGCGCTTTCACCTGCTGCCCGTGCTGAGCGCGCTCGAGAACGTGGAACTGCCCATGGCGGAAGCCGGCATGGAGCGGGAGGAGCGCCGGGCCCGGGCGGCCGAATTGCTCGAGTACGTCGGGCTGTCCAGCCGGGTGAGCCACCGGGCCACCCAGCTCTCGGGCGGCGAGATGCAGCGGGTGGCGATCGCCCGGGCGCTGGCCAACCGGCCCGCCGTGATCCTGGCCGACGAGCCCACCGGCGAACTCGACGCCGCGACCGGGCGAGGCGTTCTCGATCTGTTCCGCCGTCTGGCACTCGATGGAGCCACCCTGATCGTGGTGACCCACGACGAGACCCTGGCGGCGGAGGCGGGGCGGGTGGTCAGGATGGTGGATGGGGGGATCGTGGGCGATACGGGAGGCGGGGCGACGAGATGATCACTCTCCTCGCATTCCGCCACCTGCTGGTGAAAAAGACCCGCGCCGTCTTCCTGCTGCTCGGCTACGGGCTCGGTGTCGGCGTGATGATCGTGCTGCTCTCGGTTGGCACGGCGATGCTGGATCAATCGCGCGACGTCTCCCTGGTCGGGGGGGGCGAGGTGACCGTGCTGCCCCAGGGCATCGATGTCGAGGCGATGCGTACGGGCGGCGTCAGCGGGATGTTCTTCGGCATTGACCGGGCCCGGTTCCTGACGCGTCAGCTCCTGGGCGGCCCCCGGCATGGCGACCTGGTCCGCGCGGTGTCACCCGAGATCGGGAACAAGCTCCTGTATCTGGGCTTTGGCGGAGACACCATCGCGGTGCGGGCCGGTGGCGACATCCCGAGCCGGGCCACGGCGGTCGGTGCCGGCCTCCGCATCCTCCAGGGACAGTGGGTCGATGCGCCGGACGACTCGGTCTGGACTTCGCCCACGCCGGAGCAGCTGTATCACGAAATAGACCGGTTCCACATTCCGCGGGCAGCCGATTCGAACTGGGGGGAGTGGCACTATTTCAACGTCGCGGCCGGGCCGGAAGAGTGGTGGTACGTCACCTATCTCGTCGGGGGCCGGGTCCGGCGGGGACGCTGGGGCGGGCAGCTGCTGGTCAGTCATAGGAGGGTGGACGGCTCGTACGAGCGATTCGCGAGCACCTTCCCTTCATCGGCCATCAGCCTCGATACCACGAGCGCCGACCTGACCATCGGCGACAATCAGGTGCGCCAGCGCGGAGGCGTCTATCAATTGACGGTCAGGGCCCGTGGAGCACGCGATACCGTCCGGCTCGAGCTCCGGGTGACCCCCGATCCCAACCGCTATTTTCCGGCGGTAGAGCTTCGCGAAGGAGAATACCAGTCGGGCTACGTCGTTCCCGCCTTGAGCGCGAAGGCGACCGGATCGGTCTGCTGGAACTCCCGCTGCGCGACGCTCCGCAACGCACCGGCCTACCACGATCACAACTGGGGGATCTGGCGCAATGTCACCTGGGATTGGGGCGCCGGCCGCGGCGCCACCTTCAACCTGCTCTACGGTGCCGTCTACACCCCGGAGGATACCCTGCCGGGCGCCAGGACCGGACAACCCCGCCTGTTCGTGGCACTGGTCGACTCGCTTGGAGTCCGGCAGGTCCTCCGCGCGCGAAATGTCCTCTACACCCGGTCGACCCGCGGGACGCCCGACGGCTTCTCGTTCGTCGCGGCCCGGGAGAGCGATACCGTTCGGGTGACGGCCCGTATTACCGACACCCAGATAACCCGGGCGACGGCCGCCGGCATGGGACGACGCTTTCTGCAGATGCGCGGGAGCTTCCGGCTGGAAGGAACGCTGGCTGGGGAGCGGGTGCAGGACGAAGGGACGGGGTTCTTTGAAACGTTCGCTGGGGAGTGAGAAGTGAGAAGTGAGAAGTGAGAAGTAAGAAGTGCGATGATGGCCTCCGACTTCTCACTTCTCCACTTCTCCACTTCTCCACTTTTCACTTTTCACTTTTCACTTCTCACTTCTCACTTCTCACTTCTCACTTCTCACTTCTCACTTCTCACTTCTCACTTCTCACTTCTCACTTCTCCTCACCTCCCGGAAAGCCGGGAGTTTCCCGGATCCGCTGGAGCTGCCGCCGATGATGCCGGGTGTGGGCCGGGGTGAAGATCAGCCACTGGATCCCGTCCAGCATGCCGAGCAGGGGATGGGTGAAACCGTAGGCGCGCAGGTCGGTCTGGGTGGCTCGAACCCAATCGGCAAGTTTGTCGACTGAACCGGTGAAGGTCGCCGCGATCTCCGCCTGCGTGGTCCAGCGTCCCTTGGGGTGAACCATCTCGGGCGCCCGGATCGGACGGGGCGAGTCGAACAGATGCGCGAGCTGGGAGTCGGTCCAGCGGCGGCCGGGACTCTCCTCCGTAATGGGCTCGTCCAGCAGCCTGGTGGTGAACAGCCGCTCGACCCCCTTCTGGACGACGCACGTGTGTTCGGCGGTCTCCTGCAGGGACCAGATCCCGGGGCCCGGCTTCCAGGTCCATTGGGCCCCGGTGGCATCCCGGATCGCCCCCAGGAAATCCTCGGTTGCGGCCCGGACCTCGGCGAGCAGTGGTTCGGTGGCCATCAGAGCCCCAGGCGCAGGGTGAGCGCCGCGGTGTAGTAGTGAAAGGCGCCGGTCGCGCTGCTGATGGCGCTGTTGGTGACTCCGCCGGAGAGCGACACCTCGTTGATCACGCTCCACCGTTTTACTGCGCGGACTTCCGCGTGCCATTCACCGTTGGTCTCGCCGTCCCGTCCCGATTGCTGCAGGCCTATCCCGCCGGAGAGTTTGGCCTGCAGGCCCCGGAAAGCGTGGGTGTATGAACCGCGCACTTCGCCCAGCAGGAACTGCTCTGGGGAGAAGTAGCCGGCCCCCCGGAAGTTGTACCAGAGGCCCCGGCCGAAGAACCCGGCCGTGAACCGGGACGGCAATTTCCACGACAGGTTCACGACCGCGGAAGACCGGGAGTTGTTGTCCGACAGGAAGCCCACTCCGGCCCCAACCCCGAGTCCGAGGGTCGGACGGAGCTGGAGGTCGGCATCGGCGGAGAGTTCGTCGATGTCGAGGTCGCCTCCGATCAGGAAGGCGGTCTCGTCGAGGCTGTAGTGAGCGTATCCTGCTCCCAGTCCCGCCGCGGGGTTGACGCGGTAGCTCGCCGCCAGCTGTGCCGTGGGCAGCGTTCGGCTGCGCCCGAAATCGGACGAGAGCTTGCGTGCCCCGAGCGCGCCGGCGACGCTCAGATTGCCGATGTCCCACGTGGCGCTCGCGTCTCCCGAAATCCGGGTCCCGTTCCGGGAGGAGTCGTTGGCCTGGTATGCCCCCACGCCGGCGTACAGCCGCAGGCCGGGCCCGGCCAGCACCCCGGTACGGAGTGTCTGCCACCAGGCCGTGTTGTGGTCCGAGTCGTGGCTCACACCGAGCTCGATGTCCACCCGCGGACGTCGCAGCGCCCGCACCTGCCGTTGGAGCTCGCGGGCGCCCCGGTCCTCGGGGGCGACATGAAGCGCCAGGGCGTTATAGTGGTCGGCCTCTCGCGGCCGTCCCTGCCACAGTCTGAGGCGAGCCAGGGCCACCAGGGCCTCGGCGTCCAGGGGATCCCGGTCGATCAGCGCCAGGAACATCCGGTTGGCCTCGGCCTCACGCCCCGACCAGGCCAGGGCCCGGGCCTTTCCGAATCGAGGGTCGCGCTGCCTCGGGTGCTCGGCGATGAGCGAGTCGTACAGGGCGATGGCGTCGCGATACCGGCCGGCCCAGGTCAGAACGGTGGCCTCGTGCAACCGGACGTCGGGGTCGCCCGGTTCCAGCTCACGGGCGTCGCGGAGCAGCGCGAGGGCCGAATCGAGCCGGCCATCCCAGGAGGCCAGCACCCCCAGGCGGTACAGCGCCCGGACCGAGCCGGGATTGTCGTGCAGAACCAGCTCGTACGCCTTCCGGGCGGCGGCAAGAGCGCCGACAGCCCAGAGGGAATCGGCGACCTGGGTCTGAGCCTGTGCGGTTGGGGCTGACATCAGGAGTGCGAGGGTACTGAGTACCGAGTACCGAGTACCGAATACGCCGGACTCCGTATCGCAGTGCGGCACCCAGGGGTGGCGCCCCGGACCGCGCGGCTGCATGACTCGGTACTCGGTACTCGGTACTCGGTACTCCTGACCTGGTCCTGGATGCACGGTACCATCACCGACGGCCCCAGACCGCCTTGAGCGAGTCATACACCGGCTTGATCCTCTGGTGGTAGCGGGGCGTCGTCCATCCGGCCCACTCCCACGACCTGAATTGATTCGCATGCCACCGGCCATCCGGGCCAACCGCCGGAAGCGCGCCGAGCAGGGCGGGGGACTGGCCGCGGCTCAAGACCGCCGCGCCGATCCGGAAGCCGTCCGACTTGGCTGTACCGATCTCCTCCCCCACGGTTTCCTCGAACAGCAGGGTCCGGGTCGACGGGTCGCTCACGTTGAGCAGGTTCCACGGCAGGCGCAGCTCGAGGACAGATCCCTCCCGGTCCCAGTACCAGTCGGCGAGGGTGGTCTGCGCCTCGGTGCCGAAGCGGAGCCGCCCGCGGTTGAGGCCCCGGGCCGGAAAGAATTGCCCGTCGCGCCCGAATCGGGCGCGATTGGTCATGACGAACATCGAGTCGAACCGGCCGTCCTCCCGGCTCACGGTGGTGATCGGCCGGCGACTGAACCGGCCATAGTCGTCGCCGTCTTTGATGGCCGCGCTGCCCACATAAGGGCTGTAATCCGGCGTGATGCGAAGCTCGGCATCGCTGGGGCTGCGGAACACGGCGATGAACTCGAATCCGATATCGTCGCCCTGTAGCCCGCCGGGAAGGGCCCGCTGTCCCCGGTCGGCGCGATAGGTATCCAGGGCCAGGACGATTTCCCGCTCGCCCCAGGGAAACGCGCCGTCGGCGAAGTCCGGGATCTCGAGCGCCAGGTAGATATAGGATTCGTCCGACCCGACGCGGAGCCGGGAAGGAGCCGCCGGCAACGCCATCGCGTCGGCGGCCAACACGGTCAACGCCTGCCAGCGGGCGAGGTCGCCGCCCAGGCGTGGGGTGGTCTGCTGGTCCCCCGCGTACACGCCCAGGATTCCGTAGTTCTGCTCGGCGTCCATGACGTTGTGCCACTGCCGGGTGTTCTCGAGCGGAATCTCGTAGTCCACCACGATCCAGTTCTTCTTGAACCACTCGTCAAGCCACGCGAAGATGATCCCGCCAGCGGCGCCACTCTCCCGGATCTCCCGGGTGAGGCGGGCGTCGATGGCGGCCATGGCCGATTCGTCGTGGCCGCCGTGATGCCAGCCCTGTGGCTGCAGATGGGCGTTACCCCGGCTCGAGGGGACGCCGTATTCGGAGAGCAGCAGCGGGATGCCCCGGTGGTGTCGTTTCAATCGCTTGAGGTATCCGAAGTAGTTCGACTGGCCCTCACTCGACCGCGCGGCATTGTACCTCGGGTCGTACAGCATGAAATCGGGATAGTAGGGGTAGGCGTGATAGCTCGCGAACCAGCCGGCGGGGTTCTGGGCGGTGGCCCGGGTCACCATGGCGTCGAGGCCGATGGCGTCGTTCTCGTATTCGACTTGAGGGCGCGCGATTGGTCGCCCGACGCGCTCTCGCCACAGGGATTCCTCGGCCCCGGTGGACTCGGTGATGTGATAGAGCGGGTCCAGCGTGGGCCAGTTGGTGTACGCGATCGGTCGAATGGTGTTGTAGGTGTCGACCTCGTAGCCCAGGAGATAATCACACAACATCGCCATCCAGGTATCGATATGCAGGCCCTGGCGGGTAGCCAGGAAGCGACCGTGGTAGTCGACCCGCCCGGTCCTGAACCGCTCCTCGTACTCCTTCACCGCGAACGGCTCCCATTCGCGCCCGATGATATAGCCCACGGTCCAGCGCGAGACGTCGGCGTCGTACAGGCCGCCGGCGTGGCCCGGACGCAGCGGGAATATCGGCGTTGCCGTGCAGCAGGTCCACTACGCGGCGCATCTCCTGCCGGAACTCTTCCTCCCATATCCGCTCGCGGAAGTCGTGATCGGGAGGGAGCTCAGTCCACACTCCGTGAATGAGGTACAGCGGCTGGGCCGGATGGGTGGTGTTCCACCCGGCCAGGGCCCGATAGAAGGCCGGGGGCAGGATGGTGTACAGGCGCAGGGTGTTTGCGTGCATCCCGGCGATCAGGGCGAACCAACCGGCGTAGGTGGAAGAATCCGGCGGGAACTCCGAGGGGAACTTGCCCGGCAGCGCCACACCCAAGTTCACGCCATTCAGATAGATCCGTTGCCATCGACCACGGCCGGCGGGTATCTCGAAGAAGTCACCCCGGGCTCGCGCATCGACGCGGAGCGTCGCGGCCCGGCCGGTGGAGGGTCTGACCGCTCGACGATCCCAGTCGGGGTCGAGCCGGGAGAGAATTCCCCGGGCGGTCTCGTTCTCGGGGTTGAGCCGAATGGCACGGCGAGCCGCCTCGATGGTCCCGGCCCGGTCGGCCCGGCGCCAGCGAGTCAGCGTCAGGCCGTCCCACGCGTCCGCGTTGGCACTGTCGTGACCGGCGACGATGCTGAATAACGAGTCGGCGCCCGTGACCTGATCCTGCCGAAGCAGGGTGTAGCCGAGTCCGATCTTGGCGTCGAGGTTGTTCTCGCACAGCTGATCGGCCCGGGAGAAGCGAGTGGCCGCCACGGCGATGGAATCCGACCGGTACGCGCGCCACCCGGCGGCCACCAGCTCGTTGGCCTCGGGCGGGCAGGGCGGGCCCGCGCAGAGAAGGAAGAGGAGATATAGATTCGGAGCCATGACGATCCCGAATCATAGCCACGGAGCGATGTGGTCGCATGACCGATAGCGGACCCGTCACCACCACCGCCTTGGGGCGGGCGCTCATCGATGAGTTCGGCCGGGGCTGGTCCAGGGCCAAGGTCGACGTCATGATGAACGTATTCGCTCCCGACGCCGTGTTCCTCGAGACGCCGTTTTCCGAGCCGCTCCGTGGCCATGAGGCTGTCAAGGGCTATTGGGCCGACGTGCCGCTGTACCAGTCCGAGATCAGCTTCACGCCGGGTGAGATCTTCACCGCGGGCCCGTGGTTCGCCACCGAGTTCAAGTGCACCTTCCGCCGCCGCCGCACCGGCGAATGGGTGGACGCCCGTGGCGCCATCGTCTGCGAGACCAACGGCGAGAAGGTCACGGAGATGAGGATGTACTGGGACAGACGGTGAGCGGTGAGGTAAAGGTGAAGGGTGAAAGGTGAAAGGTGAAAAGGTGACCGGGACACTGTCGTAGCACCCAGGCTGACGCTACCCGTCCATCCTTCACCACTCACTGCTCACCGCTCGACCTTTCACGTTTTCACCCTTCACCCTTCACCCTTCACTTCTCACTGGCCCTCCCCCCAACCCCTGTCGATAAGTTGTCGGCATGCTCTGGTACATCGCCTTCGGCAGTGCCCTCGGCGGCGTGGCCCGCTATCTCCTGGGTGGGCTGATCCAGCGGGAGAGCGCGAGCACCTTTCCCTTAGGGACCCTGATAGTCAATGTCACAGGGTCCTTCCTGCTCGGCCTCCTGTATCGCTACGCCGTGGATTCCGCCGCCATCACTCCGGAAATCCGCGGTATGCTCACCATTGGCATCTGCGGCGGGTACACCACGTTCTCGACCTTCAGTTACGAGACCGTACGCCTGCTCGAGGACGGCGAGTATCCGCGCGCTATGGCGTACGTCGGGCTGAGCGTGGTCCTCTCGATCGGCGGGGCCCTGCTCGGCATCGCGGCCGGCCGGGAGCTTATGGCCGTGCGGAGGAGCTGAGAGACGAACGGCAGCATTCATCAGCCGGTTGGCGACCCGGAGGGCGGCCATGCACGGCATGACAGGAGAGCGGATCCTGATGCGGATCCACATCGGCGAGCGGGACCGTTACGACGGCAAGCCGCTCTACGAGGCAATCGTGCACCTGCTGCGGGAACGGCACTACGCCGGCGCCACCGTCACCCGCGCCATCATGGGCTTCGGCGCGACCGCCCGCATTCACACCGACAAGGTCCTGCGGCTCTCCGTGGATCTGCCGATCGTGGTCGAATGCGTCGAGAGCGAGGAGAAGATCGAGGCCATCCTGCCCGAGCTGGATCGGATGATCGGAGGCGGGCTGATCACGCTGGAAAGAGTTAAGGTGATTGTTTACCGGGGAGAGAAGTAGGCAGATCGGGAGCACGGAGAACTGGAGAATGGAGCCACGCCGGGAGGCCTTCTGTCATCCCGAGGGAGCGGAGCGACCGAGGGATCCCTCAAGGATCTGAGCGCGGACCTCCAGGGATCCCTCGCCCGCCCCGCGGGCTCGGGATGACAGCAGACGCCGTTCTCCCGGTTCCCGCTCCTCGTTCTCCGGCTCCCCCTCCTCCCATTCCCCGTCCCCTGGTTCCCCGCTCCGCCGCCCACCGGCAGTAGATTTGTCCCATGCTTCACGCCGCCATCGCCCAGTTCCGGCCCGACAAGGGTGACTACGCCGGCAACCTCGCTCGGCTCGGAGGCGTCCTGAAGGAGGTCGGAGGTTGGGAGGTGCCGCCGGCGCTGGTGGTATTTCCGGAGGCGGCGTTGACCGGGTACTTCCTCGAAGGCGGAGTGCAGGAACTGGCACTCCCGGCCGCGCGGTTCTACGACGATCTGGCGCGCACCCACAAGGCGAATGCGGCACCGCCGATGGACGTCGCCATCGGCTTCTACGAGATCTGGCGGAACCACCTCCACAACTCGGCGCTCTACGCCAGTCTCGGCGGAGCGGATGCCGGGATCAGGCACGTCCACCGCAAGGTATTCCTCCCGACATACGGAGTCTTTGACGAGGAGCGCTTCGTCGAACCCGGAAAGGGTGTCAGCGCGTTCGACACCCGGTGGGGTCGGGCGGCGATGCTGGTCTGCGAGGACGCCTGGCACTCGCTGGCCCCGACCCTCGCGGCGCTGGACGGCGCCCAGGTGATACTGATCCACAGCGCCACGCCCGCCCGTGGCCTGGCCCCGCGGCCGGGGCCGTCCCGTCCGAGCAATCTCGATCGCTGGGATCGCCTGGCGCAGGGGATAGCCGAGGAACACGGAGTCTACGTAATCGTGTCGCACCTGGTGGGCTTCGAGGGCGGGAAGGGGTTTGCCGGCGGATCGATTGCCGCGGGACCCCGGGGAAATCTGCTGGTCGAGGGCCCGGTCTTCGAGCCGGCCACGATGCCGCTGTCGCTCGACTTCGACGAGATCACCCGTGCCCGGGCCGAGGCGCCGTTGCTGTCGGACCTGCAGGCCCGGTTGCCCTATCTGCTGGATGGCTGGGCGGCCGGGCGGGGCGGCGGCTCGGCGACTCGGCAGCTCGGCGACTCGACGGCTCGACGTGGGCACCGTCCCGCCACTTTGCGAGGAGAAGAGAAGCTGTGGGACGATCGAGCCGACCAGCCGCCGAGCCGCCGAGCCGCCGAGCCGCCGAGCCGCCGAGCGGATCCGCTCACCATCGATCCCGCTCTCACCCAACGCTGGCTGGTCGAGTTCATCCGGGACGAGGTGATCCGGCGGCGGAAGTTCACCCGGGCCGTGATCGGTCTCTCGGGCGGAGTGGACAGCGCGCTGGTCACCTTCCTCGCCGTCGAGGCGCTGGGCCGGGAGAACGTCACCGCCGTACGCATGCCCTACCGTACCTCGAGCCGGGAGAGTCTGGAACACGCCGAGCTGGTCATCGACCAGCTCAGGATCCCGAGTCGTACGGTGGACATCACCGCCGGTGTGGATGGCATCGTGGCGGCGATCGGTGGCGAGGGGACGCCGTCACGGAAGGGCAATGTGATGGCGCGGATGCGGATGATCACCCTGTTCGATCTTTCCGCCGAACTCCCTGCGCTGCCCCTCGGCACGGGCAACAAGACCGAGCGGCTCCTCGGCTACTTCACCTGGCATGCCGACGACTCGCCGCCGGTCAACCCGATCGGCGACCTGTTCAAGTCCCAGGTCTGGGCCCTGGCCCGGCACGTGGGCGTGCCGGAAGTCATCGTCACCAAGCCGGCCACGGCCGACCTCATCCGGGGACAGACCGACGAGGCCGACTTCGGCATCTCCTACCCCAAGGCCGATCTGATCCTGCACTGGCTGCTGCAAGGGTATGGCCCGGACGAGATCGCCCCCCTCGGATTCACCACCGAAGAGATCGACATCGTGCGGAAGCGCCTGGAGTCGACCCACTGGAAGCGCCGACTCCCCACCGTCGCCATGCTGAGCCAGACGGCGATTGGGGAGTATTATCTGAGGCCGGTGGACTATTGAGGGAAATGACTGATTGGCGGAATGGGGGAATGGCGGAATGGCGGAATGGCGGAATGGCGGAATGGAAAAACGGATGGATCGCAGGATTGCGGCACGCTGCCGTCCGCCATTCCACCATTCCGCCATTCCGCCATTCCGCCATTGAACCATCCCTCCACTGATCTCCCATGACGTCCCCCGCCTCCCGCCCGATGTCGTTCTCCCGTGCCGAGCTCACCACGCTGGTGATGCCGCACATGCTGAACGTGCTCAACGATCTCTTTGGCGGCCATCTGCTCGCCATGGTCGATCAGGCGGCGGCGGTGGCGGCGATCCGCCACGCGGGGGGCCCGGCGGTGACCGCCAGTTTCGACCGGGTCGACTTCAAGGAGCGGATTCAGGCGGGGGCGCTGGTTACCTGTAACGCGACCGTGGATTTCGTCGGGAACAGCTCCATGGACGTGTCGGTCGAGGTCTACGCCGAGGATGTCCCTACCGGCGATCGGCGCCACACGCACAGTGCCCGGGTGATCTTCGTGGCGATCGACGCCCACGGCAAGCCGAAGCGGGTGCCCCGGCTGGTGCCTGAAACGCCGGAGGAGGTGGAACGTTACGAACGGGCCCGGCGCTACCGCGAAGAGCACCCGCGATGACTGGCCCCGTCGTTCTGGTGTGCGGTGGCGGGGGCGCCAAGGCGGCGGCCCACGTCGGCGCGATGCGTGCGCTCGAGGAGGCGGATCTGGTTCCTGGCCGGCTGGTCGGAACGTCCATGGGTGCCGTATTCGCCACGCTCTTCGCCTGTGGGCTCACGGCCCGCGAGGCCCTCGAGCGCGTGGGGCTGATCGGGGAGAAGGAAATCGTCCAGTCGGAGCCGCTGGCGGTCCTCAAGGGGCTGTGGGCGCGGTCGCTGCTCAAGCCCGGACCGTTCCGCCGCTCGCTGGAACGGATGATCGGAGTGCGGCGGTTCGAGGACCTGAAGATTCCGCTCACCGTCACGGCCACCGAGCTCGACACCGGCGGGCTGGTGCTCTTCGGCGAGGGCGGACGGGCGGCGCCCCTGCTGGACGCGCTTTACGCCACCTGCGCGCTCCCCATCTTCCTGCCACCGGGGATCATCGACGGTCGGCGCTACGCCGATGGCGGTCTCCGGGCGGTCTTGCCGCTCGAGCCGGCGGCGGCGGTGCCGGCGCGCCTGGTCGTGGCGATCGATGTCGGCCCCGGATTCGACGAAATGCAGGACGGCGGGCAGGCCAGTGGCCTGCCACCGCTGGTCGAGACCCACAACGAGGCGCTGGGGATCATGATGGCGGATCAGACCCGGAACGCGGTCGCGCTCTGGCGGCAGACCCCCGACCGTCCCCCTCTCATCTATGTGCGCCCGAAGGTGGAACGCGGTGCTACGTTCCGGGTCGATCAGGTGCGCCGGTACGTCGAGGAGGGCTACGCGGCCACCCGCGCTGCCCTGGCGGGCTTGAAATCGGGGGCGAGACGAGCAGATTAGGCGACGCGGCGACGCGGCGACAGGGCGACGAGGGTGAAGCCGTCGACCAGCCCCTCGTCGCCCTGTCGCCCCGTCGCCCTGAACTCATACCGGCTCCTCCATGAAAGCCTCCGACATCATGGTCTCCGATCCCTTCGTGGCGGTCGCCAACGCGTCCGCCAGCGAGGTGGCGATCATGTTCCGCACCCGGAACATCTCGGTCGTTCCCGTGGTGGACGATCACCGGGCGCGGCTGTTCCTGGGCGTGGTGAGCGACCGCGACATCGTGACCCGCTGCCTAGCGGTCGGGAGCGACCCGCTGACGACCAGAGCCGACGCCATCATGCGGCCGGATGCCTCGGTGGTCGGGCCGGACACCGAGCTGGACGGCTACTCCCTCCACATGAACCAGGATCCCGACGAGTCCCACCTCCGGCCAACGATCACGGTGGTGGATACCGAGCATCGCGTGGTCGGCTTCATCAGCCATCCCGAACAGGTGCCCGGCATCAAGGTGATCTGGCGGTAACATGACCCCTTCCCGTCTCTTTTCTGTTCGAGAAGCCGAAGCCACGCTGCCGCTCGTCCGGCGCGTGGTCGGCGACCTGCTGCAGGCCTACCCCCGCTGGCGGGAGCTGGTGTCCAGGTACGAATTGCTCTCCGCCCCCCTCCGCGCCGAGGAAGGGGAGCCGGCAGAGATCCGCGCCGTGCGCGACGAGGCCACCCGGGTCGCCGAACGGATCAACGGCTACCTGCTGGAGCTGGAGCGGGTGGGCTGTGTGTTCAAGGGGTTCGACGCCGGCTTGGTGGATTTCTACGCCCTCAAGGACGACCGGCTGATCTTCCTCTGCTGGCGGATGGGCGAGGCCCGGATCACCCACTGGCACGAAGTCGACGCCGGTTTCTCCGGCCGCCAGCCGATCGACGAGAACATGCTGGCCGATACGGTCGTCCGATGACCCTCTGGCACCTCTTTCATATCGCTGGCTTCACCCTGTGGCTCGGTGGCGGGCTGGCCGGCATGACGGTGGGGATGCGCGGTCGCCGGGAGGACCGCCCGTCACAGGCGCTGATCGTACGAATGCTGGCCGGGATTCACCGCAACGTGATGCTCCCCGGTATCATCCTCACCATCGGCTCCGGCATTCCGCTCTCGATTCCCGCCGCCCGGGCCGTCGCCCCGTCGGCGTGGCTCATGGTCATGCAGGGCCTGGGCATTCTCGCGGGGATCCTCGTGCTGTTCGTCTCGCTTCCGACGCTGAGCCGCCTGGAACGCACCGCGCCGACCGGCGATACCGCGCCCGCGTTCGACGCCCTCCGCCGGCGCCAGTCGAAGGCCGGAATGATCGCGGGCGGGCTGGGGCTGATCGCGTTGATTGCGGGGGTGTTGCACAAGTACTAGTGCCCAGGGCCGGGGGCCCAGGGCCCTGTTACTTCGCACCCGAACCTGGGCCCTGGGCACTGGGCCCCGGGCCCTGATTCGACCTCCTCCCCGTCCAACACACGTCTCTGACCGGACACTCCCCGCACTTCGCTACCCGCGCCGTACAGACCAGCGCACCCAGTTCCATGATGGCCTGATTGAATGTCCAGGCGGCGGTTCCGGCCCGGGGCTGCAGGCGCGAGGCGGTCTGCCAGATCCGCCGGTCGCCGGCCGCTCCCCGGGCGCGGGGATGGAAGGCGCGGCGAATCACCCGCCCGACGTTGGTATCCACCGCGGGATGCGCTTGTTCGAAAGCGAAAGTGGCCACGGCGCCGGCGGTATACCGGCCGACGCCGGGCAGCCGGCTCAGGGCGGCCGGATCCCGCGGCAGCTGGCCCCCATGCTCATCGACCACCAGCCGGGCCAGCCGCTGCAGGTTCACCGACCGGCGATAGTAGCCCAGCCCGTCCCACGCTTCCCGCACCCGGCTGGGCGCCGCCCGGGCGAGATCCCGGATCGTGGGGTAGCGGCGCAGAAACCGGGAGTAGTACTCGGTCACCCGCGTCACCTGAGTCTGCTGCAGCATGAACTCCGACACCAGGATCCGGTATGGATCGCGGGTTCGGCGCCAGGGCAGATCGCGCCCTTCTCGCCGGAACCAGCGGGCGAGCCGCTGACGGAAGGCGAGGAGGTCGGGAGGGGATTGGGGCATGGGGGCTATGGGTGGTGGCCGATGGGCTGTAAGCTTATAACCCTGACCCTCAAGCCCACAGTCTATCGCCCGTGACCGCACCCGCCCTCGACATCCGCCGGCCGCTGGGCCGCTTCGTCCTCGGCGGTCTGGCGCACGTGGGTCGCCTCAGCCTCATGCTGGCCGAGATGGTCCGGGCGCTGGGCGAGTGGCGGGTGTGGCTGCCAAGGACGTTCACCGAAGCAGCCAATATCGGCCTGGGCAGTCTGCCCATCATCCTGCTGGTGGCCGGCTTCGCCGGCGCCGTCACCGCCCTCCAGACCGGATACCAGTTCACCGGCAACATCCCCTACTACGTGGCCGGCTCGCTGATCGTGGAGTCGGTGGTGCTCGAACTGGGGCCGGTGCTGACTGGTCTCATTCTGGCGGGCCGGATCGGCGCCCGCTACGCCGCCGAGCTCGGGACGATGCGGGTGACCGAGCAGATCGACGCGCTCGAGACCCTGGGACGATCGCCGTCGAGCCATCTGGTCATCCCCCGGGTGCTCGCCGGTCTGGTCATGATTCCGGTGCTGGTGATCATCGCCAACGTGACCGGGATCATCTCCGGCTGGATCGCCGTCCAGGCGGTCCTCCCAGTCACCGACACCGATTTCGCCTACGGGGCCCGGATCTTCTGGCGTCCGTTTGACGCGTATTATTCGGTCATCAAGGGTTTCGCCTTCGCCTTCTGCATCACCGTGGTCTCCTGCTACTTCGGCTTCAGCACCGAGCAGGGGGCGGAAGGCGTGGGCAAGTCGACCACCAGCGCGGTGGTGGCGAGCTGCGTGATGATTCTGTTGCTGGATACGTTGCTGGCGAAGTTGTTGTTGCATTGAGAGTGATCGGGCTGTCGGCTGTCAGCTGTCAGCTGTCAGCTGTCGGCTGTCAGCCATGTGAAGTCTGCCTTGGAAACGGGAAGCTGGCCTGCAACCTGATAGCTGACAGCCGACAGCCGACAGCCGACAGCCGACAGCCTATG
This sequence comes from uncultured Gemmatimonadales bacterium, assembly GCA_963709905.1. Classification (GTDB taxonomy): domain Bacteria; phylum Gemmatimonadota; class Gemmatimonadetes; order Gemmatimonadales; family GWC2-71-9; genus JADJOM01. Next base: position 26,850 of record CAVPYI010000001.1, on the reverse strand, counting down.
GCCTTGTCCCTGACTCCCGCTCGAACTCCAGGCCTATGATCGAAATCCACGACGTCTGCAAGCGTTTCGGCCAGCAGATCGTGCTGGACGGCGTCGATTTTACCGTGAACGACAAGGAGACGGTGGCGTTGCTGGGGCCCTCCGGCACCGGCAAGAGCGTGCTGCTCAAGCATATCGTGGGGCTCATCCGGCAGGATTCGGGCTCGGTCATCGTGGATGGCCAGGACGTGGCTCGCCTGAAGCGCGAGGAGCTGCGCCAGCTCCGTTCCACCATCGGCTATGTTTTCCAGAACGGCGCCCTGTTCGACTCCATGTCGGTGTTCGAGAACGTCCGGCTCGGCATCACCAACGAAGACCAGTTCAACGACGAGGACTACTGCCGTCAGCGGGTGGAGCGCTGTCTCACGCTGGTCAATCTGACGCTGGACACGGCCGTCAAGTACCCGGCCCAGCTGTCCGGTGGCATGCGGAAGCGGGTAGGGATTTCCCGGGCGATCGCCGGGACGCCCAAGTACCTTCTGTATGACGAGCCCACCTCGGGACTCGACCCGGTGAACGCCGACATCATCGATGATCTGGTCAAGAGCCTGGCCGGCGAGCTGGGCGTCACCAGCGTCATGGTGACGCACGACGTGCGGGGTTCCTTCCGGGTCGCCGACCGGCTGGCGCTGCTCACCGGCGGACGGATCGTGCAACAGGGCACGCCGCAGGAGTTCATGAAGTCCACCGTCCCCGAGGTGCGCGAGTTCCTGGAGCGCGACTTCGGCAACATCACCTTCGCGGCCTGAGCCAATGGACCTGCACTACCAGAAGGAGATCACCGTCGGCACCCTGGTGCTCGTGGGGATCGGTCTCTTCGTGGCCGGGACCATGTGGCTCAAGGGGTCGAGCTTCCGTCCCGCCGCCCGAAGCGTCCAGATCCAGTTCTCCGACATCGGCACGCTGAAACGGGACAACGAGGTCACCGTCTCGGGGGTGACCGTCGGGAAGGTCGTGGCCGTCGATTTCAAGGAGCCGGGCAGGGTGCTGGTGAGGGTGACGGTGCCACCGGACCTCGAGCTCAAGGCCGACGCCGCGGCGGAGATCGTGGCCGGTTTCTTCAGCAATGACTCCCGGCTGATCCTCAAGCCCGGAACGCCGGGCGGGCCCCCGTTCGACGAAAGCGGCGTGATTCGGGGCGTGACCGGGTCGGGGATCTTCGCCAAGGGAGCGGCCCTGGCCGACCGGGCCGATTCGGTGCTGGTGGGCGTGCAGGCGATCGCCAACCAGAAGACCGCGGACGAGCTGACCCGGACCCTGCAGTCGCTGCAGCGCGTGCTCAACACCCTCGAGCGGCGGCTGCCCAGCGCCACCGGCGAGGCCGAGAAGACGATGATCGCGCTGCGGCAGCTCTCCGAGCGGCTCGACAGCACCGTCGCTACCATCCCGATCGGCAACGCCATCGAGCGGGCCGACACCCTGGCCCGGACCCTGTCGACCATGTCCATCCAGCTCAGCGCCACCGGCGCCCGGATGGACACCCTGCTCCAGAAGATCAACGCCGGTGAGGGCACCATGGGGATGTTCGCCACCGATACCGGGTTCTACACCGACAGTCGAGCCGCGCTGCAGGCGCTCAAGACCCTGCTCGACGAACTCAACAAGCATCCCGGGAAGCTGAGTATTCAGGTGAAGCTGTTCTGAGAGGAACTGGAGATCAGGGAACTGGAGAAGGGTCATGAGAATTAAAACCGTGCGGTGAGCCATCGTTGTCATCCCGAGCCCAGAGGGCGGGTCGTTGTCATCCCGAGCCCGCAAAGCGGGCGAGGGATCCCTGAAATTCCGCTCGGAGCTTACAGGGATCCCTCGGTCGCTCCGCTCCCTCGGGATGACACGCGAGCACCCCCGCTCCCTCGGGATGACACGCGACCCCCGCTCCCTCGGGATGACACGCGAGCACCTCCGCTCCCTCGGGATGACACGCGAGTACCCCGTTCCTCCGTTCCTGGTAACACATGCCCGACACCTCCACCACCCCTACCCTCAGCCCCAAGTTCAACGAGGCCCTCATCTACGCCGGCGAGGTCCACGGGCGCCAGCGCCGCAAAGGCAGCGGGATTCCGTTTCTGGCCCATCTGCTGGGCGTGGCGGCGATCGTTCTGGAGGATGGCGGGGACGAGGAGCAGGGCATCGCGGCGCTACTCCACGATGCGGTCGAAGATCATCCACGGGGTGGGGCCACCGAAGGCGAGATCCTCCAGCGCTTCGGCCCGCGGGTGCACCACATCGTCATGGGTTGCACCGAACCCGACCCCCGGGCCCTGCAAGTCGGAAAGGGGCCCTGGGAGGATCGCAAACGCCGCTACATCGAGCACCTGCGTTCGGCCGACGCCGACGTGCTCCGGGTCGTGACCGCCGACAAACTCTACAACGCCCGGTCGATCATCAACGACATGCGAGTCGTGGGGGAGGACGTCTGGAAGCGGTTCAGCGTCCCCAAGGAGAAGACCATCTGGTACTACCGGGCGATCACCGACGCGCTCCGTCAGGCGACGCCGCGGAAACGCTCCCGCCTGGTCCGCGAACTGTCCGGGATTGTGCAGGCGATGGAACGGGGGGTACAGAGCCTGGAGTAGCTGTGGGGATCAGGGAACAGGGAACAGGGATCAGGGAACGGGACGGGCCCTGCCGCAATCGTCCCGCCCTGCATCTCATCATCCCGAGTCTGTACCTCATCATCCCGAGCGCAGCGAGGGATCTACTGTCCGGTCCTGGGCGCCTGAATCTGGGCACCAGCCCGATACAGTAGATCCCTCACCCGCTACGCGGGTTCGGGATGAGGTGGTTTGGGGCTCGACCCGTCGCGACCTTCCGACCTGACACCTGACACCTGACACGTGATACCTCGCCCTACTTCCCCGCCCTCCGGCTCTGGAGCCGGTCCACCAGGCCCCCGATCGCCGCGACGGTTTCGAAGTTGTCGGGCGTGACGTCGTCGTCGGAGACCCGGAGGCCGGTTCGTTCCTCGATGAACGCCACGATCTGCATCAGTCCCATCGAATCGACGATCCCGTCCTCGATCAGCTGGGTCCCATCGCCGACCTTGGTCCGGCCGTCACCGATCAGGTTCTTCTCGATGAATGTCGCCAGCTCCTGGTTGAGCATCGTTACCAGTCGACTCCTTTCCTATTTGAGGGACGCCAGCAGGGCCTGGCGGTCGGTCTTTCCGGTGGAGGTCTTAGGCAGTTCGCCCCGAACGTCGAACGACTCCGGCACCATGTACGACGGCAGCCGGCCGAGACAGAAGGTTGTGAGTTCGTCGGCGGTGAGCGCCATGCCGTCGTGGGAGGCGACGAAGGCCCGGAGTCGGGCACCGATTTCCTCGTCGGGCACCGGGACCACCGCGGCTTCCTTGACCTTCTCGAACGAATGCAGCACCTGCTCGATCTCGCCCAGCTCGATCCGGTAGCCGCGGGACTTCACCATGTGGTCGCGCCGGCCGATGAAAAAATAGTTGCCGTCCTCCGCCAGCCGCACGATGTCGCCGGTGCGGTACACCCGGTCCTCGAACGCCGGCTGCAGGTGGTTGTGGATCAGCACCTGCCCGGTCTTCTCCGGCACCCCCCAGTAGCCGGCCATCACGGTGCCGCCACGCACCAGCAGCTCGCCTTCTTCGCCCACGCCGGTGACCCGCCCATCGGCATCCACCGCGAAGACCTCGGTGTTGGCGCAGGCCGCGCCGATCGGGATGCTGGTCGCCGCCGGATCGATGTCGTGCGGCACGTGGTAGAACGTGCAGACGTTGGTTTCGGTCGGCCCGTACAGGTTGTAGAACTCCGCCTGGGGCAGCAGCCGCATGACGTCGAGCAGGTATTTCTGCGGAAAGACCTCACCGGCGAACAGCGCCGTGCGGAGATGGGGATACTGGATCCGGTCCATGTGACCGTGCAGGAGCATCCGCACCAGCGCCGAGGGAACCGAATACCACACCGAGATCCGCTGCTGGTTGATCCACTTGGCCAGCTCGCCCGGAAACGGTGCCAGCTGATCCGGCACCATGACCACGCACGCGCCGCACTTGAGCGCTACGTAGATGTCGAAGACCGACAGGTCGAAGTGCAGGGGCGCATGACTGGACAGCCGGTCGTCCGGCCCCACCTGGAAGGTCTCCGCCCCCCAGTCGATGAACGTGAGCGCGTTCCGGTGGGTGATGATCACGCCCTTGGGCTTGCCGGTCGAGCCGGAGGTGTACAGCAGATAGGCCGGATCGGTCTCGACCGCGGGGACCCAGTCGCGGCGGGGGCCCGCTCTGAGCTCCTCCCAGCCGCGCTTCGGTACCCAGCCATCGCTCCCGCCCGGCCCGTCGCTCACGATCGCCAGCTTGACCGATGGTAGTTCCGCCCGATGCTCCCCCAGGGCCTCCAGCCGGTCCGTGGTGGCCACCACCGCCGACACGGCGCAGTTGCCCAGGATGTAGGCGGCGCGGAGCGGCGGCGCTTGGGGGTCCACCGGTACGTAGGCCGCCCCGGCCTTGGAGATCCCGAGAATCGCAGCCACGCTGCGGTGGTTCTTGAGGGTATAGAGTCCCACCCGGTGGCCCGGGCCGATGCCCGCCGCAACCAGCGTCGCGGCCACCGCATCACTCAGTTCATCAAGCTGGCGGTAGGTCAGCGATTCCTTGCGCCATTCCACCGCCGGGCGGTCGGGGTGGAGCTTCGCGCTGTCGCGGAGGCCGTGCCAGAGCAGGAAACCCATGGGCAGTCGATTCTAGTGGAGAGAGGCCAACATCGGGGCGTCGCTGGCCCGGACGGTCCTCGAGTGCGTGTGCTGCGACCTGGTCGGGGCGGCGTCGCGGGGCCGGGCGGTCCCGGAGCGCGCGTGCGTTCGCCCCGGCATTTCCTGCGCCCTTGGCCCTGAGCGCGAGAGCCGAGCGCGCGGAGGGACCGCCCGGCCCGCGACGCCGATCACCATGCGCAGGCTCTTGTCGAGAGATTCCTCGCTGCGCTTGGAATGACCCAAGGGGACCGCCCGGGTTGCGAGGTCCGCAGCCACTCGACCCGCGACGCCCAGGCTCACGGCATCAATCCCAGGTGCCGGGCCACGATCAGCCGTTGAATCTCCGACGTCCCGGAGTAGAGCTGCGAGCCGACATTGTCCCGGAGGTGCCGCTCGACCTGGTACTCGCGCATGTAGCCGTACCCGCCGTGAATCTGGATCGCGTCGAGCGACGATTGCACCGAGGCCTCGCTGATCATCAGCTTGGCCATCGCCCCTTCGAGCGCGTTGGGCTCTCCCCGGCCGTGGGCCCACGCGGCCCGGTACAGCAGCAATCGGCAGGTCTCCAGCCGGAGCTTCATGTCAGCCAGTTTGGCCGCCACCAGTTGGAAGTTGCCGATCGGCTTGCCGAACTGCTTGCGGGTCTTGGCGTGCTCGATGCACACCTCCAGTTCGCGCTCCATCCCGCCGACCACGCTGCCCAGGATGCAACTCCGCTCCCAGGCCATCGAGTGATTGAAGATGGTGGCGCCCTGTCCGGGTCGCCCGAGCATCTGCCCGGCCGGAATCTCGCAGTCCTCGAAGAAGACCTCGGACATCGGCGAGGTGGTCAGGCCGAGCTTGTCGAGCTTGTTGCCGGTCGACAGGCCCTTGGTGCCCTTGTCGACCAGGAACGCCGTGATCCCCCACATCCCCTTCTTCCGGTCCACCGTAGCGAACACCAGGAACAGGTCGGCCACCGGCGCGTTGGTCACGAACGTCTTCGATCCGTTGAGCACGTAGCGGTCGCCCCGGGCCTCCGCCCGGGTGCTGAGCGCGAACGCGTCTGACCCGCTGTCCGGCTCGCTCATGCCGTGGGCCCCGATGATGGACCCGTCGCACAGTTTCGGCAGGTAGCGTCGTTTCTGCTCGTCGGTGCCGAACCGGACCAGCGGGGTCTCGACCGCCCACATCTGGGCGTGCAGCGAGAACATCAGCCCCTGGTCGAGACAGGAGTACCCCAGGGCCTCCATCACCAGCATGGTGGTCAGAACGTCCTGCGCCCCGCCCCCGAATTCCTCGGGGATCGGCATCCCCTGGATGCCGAACCGGGCGCACTCGGTCCACAATTCGCGCGAGAAGTGGGCGTCCTTTTCCCGGGCCTCGAAATCGTCGTTGAGCGTCTGCCGCGCGAACTCGATCACCGCGGCCTTGAGCTGCAACTGCTCGTCCGTCCAGCTGAAATCCATGCGTGTCTCAGCCCGGTTGTTGTTGGGTCACGGGGTCAGTCGCCACGGCACCACTCTTCGGCTTGCGCCTGGTCCACCATACCACCCGGGCGGGATTACCGAAGACCACGGCGTCTTCCGGGACGTTCTGTGCCACTACCGCGGCGGCCCCCACGATGGCGTTGGCACCGATTCGAACCCCCTTGAGCACCATCGCGGCCTGCCCGACCCAGACATTCGGCCCGATGATGATCGGTTTCGATCGGCCACCGGTGTCGTAGCGCGGCCCCTCACCGCCGGACTGCACCGAGTGGAAATCGGTATCGATGATCCAGCACTCGGCCAGGCCGGCGTCGTCGCCTACCTCGATCCGGTTCTGGCAGCCGAGCCGGGTCCGGGTCAGCAAGACCCCGTTGCCGAACTTGATCACCGCGTCCCGGGAATGGGTGTACGGCGTCGTCGGCCGAAGTCGGGTCGACTGCACCGTGCAGTTGTCGCCGAAGATCACCGTTCCCGGGCCCCGAATGTCGAGCGGGCCCTTGGCCTGGAAGAACTTCCCGATGATCACCCGGCGGCCGAGCAGTCGGAATTTGACTCGGTAGTAGAATCCTCGAAGCAGGCCCCGCACGGTGTCTACCGCCAGGCGGGGCTCCTGCAGCGAACGTCTTAGCGCTCTTTTCCAGTCCATCCGGGCTCTGTCGAAGTTGGCAAAGTCAAGTGAAACAACAACATAGAAGCCTCCCAGCGGGACTGTCAACGAGACCGCGGAGCGACTCCCGGTTTTTCGAGCTCGCTCCTATGCAATTGGGTGTCCACAATCGGCGCACTACGCCTCCAGGGCTCAAAGCAATGCTGTACAGACACTTATGGTTACGTGAGGGGTGGCTTTCGGCTCACGGGCTGGTGACCTCCTGCATCAGTCGTGACTGAGGAGCCCGCGGGCCAACGGCCGGGCGGCGTCTCGCGGGGCCGGGTGGTCCCTCCGCGCGCTCGGCTCTCGCTCTCCGGGCTGAGGGCGGAGCCAAGGCAGGGGCGAACGCACGCGCGCTCCGGGACCACCCGGCCCCGCGAGACGCCTTACCCTGACGCCTGACCCCTGACCCCTGACCCCTGACGCCTAACGCCTAAACGCCTTGACCCCCGTCGCCCCGTCGCCCCGTCACCCCTACTTTTCCCCCCGCCATGCTCAGACTCACCTTTCTCGGCACCGGTGCCGCCTGCCCGAGCGTCGATCGCAACGTCAGTTCCACCGCGCTCACCCGCGAGGGTGAGACGATGCTGTTCGATTGCGGCGAGGGGACCCAGCGCCAGATGATGCGCTACGGAGTCACCTTCGCCTTCAAGGAGATCTTCTTTACCCATTTCCACTCCGACCACCTGCTCGGCGTGATCGGCCTGCTGCGCACGCTGGGACTGCTCAACGTCTTCGGAGGCGATGAACGCCGCGAGGGGCTGACGCTGTACGGACCCAAAGGCGCGCAGAAGATCCTGGCCCACGCGCTCGAGGTCGGGATCGAGCGGGTCAAGTTCCCGGTTCAGATCGTCGAGCTCAAACCCGGTGATGTGCTCAAGCGCGACGAATACGACATCGCCACTTTTCCCACCGATCACCGGGCCGACACCGTGGGCTATGCCCTGGTCGAGCACCCGCGCCGGGGCCGGTTCGATGTCGAGAAGGCCCGTGCATTGGGCATTCCCGAGGGCCCGCTCTGGGGCAAGATCCACAAGGGCGAGACCATCACCCTCGACGACGGTCGCCGGATCGCGCCCGGGGAGCTGGTGGGCCCGCCCCGGTCAGGGCGGAAGGTCGTGATCTCGGGCGACACCCGGCCGTGTGAGGGCGTTCGTCAGGCGGCGCACGGCGCCGACCTGCTGGTCCACGAAGCCACCTTCAGCCATCTGGACCGCGCGCGGGCCAGTGAGACCGGCCACTCGACCGCGGTCGAGGCCGCCGAGATCGCCGCCAACGCCGGCGTCAAGCGTCTCGTCCTGACCCACATCTCGCCGCGGTACAGCCGGGAGGCGCCGGAACTCGCCGCCGAGGCGCGGGCAGTGTTCGTGGAGACCACGGTGGCGAGGGATGGGATGGAGGTGGAGGTGGGGTTTGGGGGGGAGGAGTGAGAAAGGAGAAGGGAGAAGGGACGGCGAATTGGTGGAACGGTAGAACGGTAGAACGGTAGAACGGGGGAACGGGGGAACGGGAGAACGGGACAAGCGGTCGCTCCGGATGTCATTCCGAGCCGCGAAGCGGCGAGGAATCCCTTTTCGTGTCGCCGGTCCATCCTTCAGCCAGGTCTCGGAAGTCAGGGTTGAAGCTGGAGATCAACGCTAGCTTCTTTTGCCGGCCCCAGCCCTTGATCTGTTTCTCGCGGGCGATTGCTGCCCGAGAATTGGCGGTGCATTCGTAGTAGGCCAGTCTGACGATGTCATATCTCGCAGTGAAACCACCGAGCTGTTTCGTCCGATGCTCACCGACGCGGCGAGTCAAGTCACTCGTGATGCCGGTGTACAGCCGACGCGACCGACTGGCCAGCATGTAGACGCAGAACTGCTTCATGTTCTTACCCAGAGGGATCCCTCGCCGTCGCTTCGCGTCGGCTCGGGATGACAGTAGACTCGAATCGTCAACCGGAGCTCAAAATGAGCAGCCATGGGTCGCGACTAGCCCTCTTGTTGTTGGTCGTGGCGGTCCTCCTCTGGTCCAGCATCTCCCCCCACGACCGCTTCACCTGGTTCCTCGAGGTCGCCCCGGTCCTGATCGGGCTCCCGATCGTGCTGCTCACGGCGAAGCGCTTTCCGCTGACACCGCTGGCATACCTGCTACTCGCGGTGCACGCCTGCATCCTGATGGTGGGTGGCAAGTACACCTACGCGGAGGTCCCGGCCGGATTCTGGGTGAGCGACCTCGTGGGATGGAGCCGGAATCACTACGACCGGCTGGGACACTTCGCCCAGGGGTTCATCCCGGCCATGATCGCGCGGGAGGTGCTGCTGCGGACCTCGCCACTCCGGCAGGGAAAGTGGCTGTTCTTCCTGGTGGCCTGCTTCGCCCTGGCCCTGAGCGCCTTCTACGAACTCATCGAATGGTGGACCGCGGCCGCGACCGGCGCCGCCGCCGAGGCGTTTCTCGGTACCCAGGGTGACGTGTGGGACACCCAGTGGGACATGATGATGGCGGGGATCGGGGCGATCGTGGCTCAGCTGACGTTGAGGGGGGTGCAGGACAGGCAGTTGGAGGGGTGAGGAATAGTGCGTGTCATCCCGAGGGGCGAAGCCCGAGGGATCCCGGTAGGCCCGAGCGGAGTTACAGGGATCCCTCGCCCGCTTCGCGGGGCTCGGGATGACAACGCGTTCTCGCTTCTAATTTCTCACTTGAGGGTGAGGAGTAGATGGTGTGCTGCCTGTCATCCCGAGGGGCGAAGCCCCGAGGGATCCCTGTAAGGCCCGAGCGGAGTTACAGGGATCCCTCGCCCGCTTCGCGGGGCTCGGGATGACAAGGCGTTTCTCTCTCTCCTCACTTCTCACCTTTCACTATTCGTCTCAACATATCGCCCGACGTCAAACTTCCCCGCCGCCGCCTTGAGCGACATGTAGCGCACCGTCCCGTAGATCGGCCGCCGGTAGAACGGCCGGTCGAATTTCCCGAAGATCCACATGATGCCGCCGTAGGAGTTCGGGTCGCGGCCGTCCAGGGCGTACTTGTTGTTGAGATGCTCGAGCACTGAGAGCGCCTCGGTCGCGTTCCGGGTCCACTGGAGCACGGTCTTCCCCCACAGCATCCGCATGTAGTTGTGCATCCAGCCCTCGCGCAGATAGCTGCGCTGGGCTGCGTTCCACAGTTCTTCACCGGTGCGGGCCGCTTCCATGTCCTCCAGGGTGTAGAGCTGAGGGCGGGGGTCCGACTCGTGGTCCCGGAGTTCCCGGGTGGCCCAGGCGGGGAATGCCGCCGGGGTGCGGTGCTTCGGATTGAAGTGGCAGAAGTTGTGGCTCAGTTCCCTCCAGGTCAGCGCCTGATCCTGGAAGCGGGCGTACTGCTCCGCCGGCCCAGCTTCACGGGCGGGGAGCAGGACCTCATGGATGGAGAGGTTGCCGAAGTGCAGCCAGGGCGAGAGCCGGCTCACCGCGTCGGGCTCGTTGGGGTCGTTACGGAGGTCGTCGTAACGGGGCAGGCCGGTCTCCAGAAACTCCGCCAGCCGCGCTCGCCCGGCTCGGCTGCCGCCGCGGAAAGTGGTCGATGGCGGAACGGTGTGGTCCACATCGCACATCGCCACCAATTCTGCTATTTCTCGTCCGCCCTGTCCGCCCTGTCCGCCTTGTCCGCCTCGTCCGCCCTTCGGAACCACCGGTTCAAACGGCAGCTCGACCGTCCGCCGCACTTTGGGCTCGGGATTCGACACCGGCCAGAGATAGTGCGGCAACGCCTCCAGCAACCTGGGGCGGATCCCTCGGGCGGTGCTGTGCTCCTTCTCGTGGTATCCCATCGGCACGATAGTGGCCGAATCCACCGCGATCACCGGCGCCGCGACCTTGGCCCTGAGCCCGCGGAGCTGGCGCGGAAAGATGAAAGTGGGGGAGTAGTCGGTGACGACCAGCGCGGCGCGGCGGGCCAGGGAAACCAGCGGAGACCAGTCGGAGGACCTGCTCGGGGCCGAAGGCCCAGTGCCCTCTCGATTCCCGGCTGGCCACTCGGTGTGCGTTCCCTCGGACAGGTCCAGCCAGAAGGCGTAATTGACTCCCTTGGCCTCGAAATCGGCGTAGAGATCCACCACGCTCTCCAGGATCCAGGTGTGGAACCGGTCGCTGGCCCAGGGATAGTCGTGCCGCAGCCCGTGGTATACCTGCAGCGGCAGGTTCAGTTCGTTGGCCTGCTCGATGGCGAAGTTGAGGGCGAAGTTGTCGTGCGCCCGCATGGTCGACTGCATCCAGTACAGCACGAACTCGCCCTGGACCGGACGGGCGCTCCCGGCGGAATGCAGCCGGTGATCGATGGTCACGCCGGCTCCGTGGCGGCGGCCCGCGCGATCCCGCGGAGCATCCCGGCGAACACCAGCTGGTGCAAGGGATACAGGACGTACCAGTAGATCAGCCCCGCCAGCCCGGCCGGGTCGAAGATCGCCGTCTGCCGGATGACGCTGCCGGCCGCCCTGGGTTCGACCTCGAACTGCAGCCAGGCTCGGCCCGGCAGCTTCATCTCGGCGGCCAGCCGAAGCATCCGTCCCGGCTCGATGGCCTCCACCCGCCAGAAGTCCACCGTGTCGCCCGGATGGAGGACGCCGGGATCTCGACGCCCCCGCCTGAGCCCGGCACCGCCCACCAGGAGATCGAGCCAGCCCCGCACCCGCCAGAGCAGGTTGCCGAAATACCAGCCGGTATTTCCGCCGATCCGCTCGATAGGCGCGAAGGCCCGGTTCGCTGTCAGTGGCAGCTCCCGCGCCCGGGTGTCCACCAGCCGCGATCCGAACCGGACGCCGCCCCAGCTGTGCTCGACCTGACCGGAGGAAACCGCGTCGCACCACCGGGTGGCGGCAAACTCCCGGTCCTCGTTGGCGAGGGCTCGCTCCAGGGTCTCGCGGAGACCGCGGGGCCTGACGCTGAACACCCGCCGCGCCGTGTCGTCCCGTACGACGGTCTCGTTTCTCAGCCCCTCGACCAGGGCCCGTCCGACCCGGGCATAGACCGGGGTCACCAGGCCGAGCCACAGGCTCGAGAGTCGCGGGGTCAGCACCGGCACCGGAATCATGAACCGGCGCAGGCCGCGCTGACGGGCGTACTCGCGCATGAGATCGAGATAGGACACCCGGTCCGGCCCACCGACCTCGAACACCGCGTTCCCCTCCCACTCCAGCTCCAGCGCTTCGGCCAGATAGTCGATCAGGTCCTCGATGCCGATCGGCTGGGTCGCGGTGTTCACCCAGCGCGGCGTGACCATCACCGGCAGCTTCTCCACCAGCGCCCGGATCATCTCGAACGAGAGGCTTCCCGAGCCCAGCACGATGCCGGCCCGGAACTCGATCGTGGCGACGCCCGGATTCGCGCAGGATCCGGCCGACTTGCTGCCGGCTGGCGAGATGAGCCGAGAGCTCGTCGCCTCCTCCCAGGCCGCCGAGATAGACGATGCGACTGACCCCGGCGTCACGGGCGGCCCGCCCGAACGCCTCCGCCGCCCGGCGGTCGGCCTCGCCATAGGCGGCACCGCCTGCCATCGAATGCACCAGGTAGTAGGCGGTGTGAACCCCGGCGAGCGGGGCGACCAGCGACTCGGGATCGAGCACGTCGCCCCGGACCACCTCGGTGGTCGCCGCCACCCGGGGCCGAAGGAAGTCGGGCTTCCGGGCCAGACAGCGGACCCGGACGCCGCGGGCCTCGAGCACGTCGAGCAGCCGGCCTCCGACATAGCCGGTGGCGCCGGTGAGGAGGACCAGCGGGGTTGGAGTGGTTTGCGTCATGTCGTAATTGTACCCGGTTGTCTAACTGATGTCAATGCTTATAATTAGACAGTAGCTTGACAAACAGAGATCCTGTCTACATATTCTCCGTCGCAAGCTAGACAGCATAACACCTTGATTTGGAGGCTCTCGTGAAGAACCTGGACATTATCGCCGCCATTCTGCTGGTGGTGGGCGGCATCAACTGGGGCCTGGTCGGCGGCTTCGACTTCGACCTGGTTGCCACGCTGTTCGGCGGTGGCAGTGCCCTCAGCCGAGCGGTGTACGTCGTGGTGGGTCTGGCGGCGGTGTATCAGGCCCTGCAGTGGAAGGCGATTCAGACCCGCTGGGCTCATGCAGTTGCCCGCTAGCCATCCCATTCATCGAACTAAGGAGACTGTGTACATGCCGACCTTCAAGACTCTCGGACTCGCCACCGCGCTCGCCGTCGTTCCGGCGGCTGCCGGGGCCCAGTCCGCGCCCATGACCCCCGACATCGTCGAGACCGCGGTCGCGGCGGGCTCGTTCAAGACCCTGGCCACCGCCCTCGAGGCGGCCGACCTGATCGCGACCCTCAAGGGTCCGGGTCCGTTCACCGTGTTCGCCCCGACCGATGCGGCGTTCGCCAAGCTGCCGCGCGGGCACGGTCGAGGCCCTGCTCAAGGACAAGCAGCAGTTGACCGCGGTGCTCACCTATCACGTCGTCGCGGGTGAGGTGATGGCCAAGGATGTCATGGCCCTCGACTCGGCCACCACCGCTGAACTCCCAGGCCGTACGGATCACCACCAAGAAGGGCAAGGTGATGATCAACGGCGCCACCGTCACCCAGGCCGATATCGTGGCCAGTAACGGGGTGATTCACGTGATCGACACGGTGTTGCTGCCCAAGTAGAGCCGCGGCACGACGCGTCCGCCGGCCCGTGCCGGTAGCATCGGGAAGGGCCGGCCTGGGGCGCTGCAGTCATAGAAGAGGGAGAGCAGGGAGCGAGGAATCGGACCGGTCCGAGATCTCGCTCCCTGTTCTGTTTTGGATGACCTGATTGGATCGGGTTTGAGGCCCGGGACGGTTCAGCGGGCGGCGGTGGCGCTGCCAGTCAGCTCCCGGCGCAGGCCGGGGAGGCCATCGGGGACTCGCACCCGGTCCTTGGGGAGGCCGTTGACGTAGGCCGGAGCCGACGGCACCCCCGAGCAGGAGGGCACAGCGCGGGGGAAGGGCCTTGCAGAGCTTCTTGAGCTCGCCCGCCAGCGCCGCATCGTCGGCGGGGTAGGTGATCGAGAGCGCGATCGCGTCGGGGTCGATCAGCTCGGCAGCGCGCAGGATGTCCGGGATCGGCAGGTCCACTCCCAGGTGGCTGACTCGCCATCCCAGGGCGGCGGCGCTGACGGCCACCACCAGGGCGCCCAGCCCATGGCGCTGGCCGCGGGGGGTGGCCACCAGGATTCGGCGAACCGCCTCCTCGCCGGTCACCCGCGCCAGGGTATGCAGGACCTCGCCCAGGACCTGATGAACCACCGCGGTCGCCAGATGCTCCTGGGCGATGTGGTACGCGCCGGCGTGCCAGCGCTCGCCGACCTCGACCATCAATGGCACCACGACCGAGTCCACCATCCCGGCGATGCCCAGCGCTCCCAGCCCGCGCCGCAGCAGATGCTCGAGTTCGGCGCCGTCCATGCGCTCGATGGCCAGCTGAGCGGCCGCCACCAACTCCGGCCCGGACCCGGTGAGCGCCGCTTCCGGCCGCGCCACCTCGTCCGCCCGCACCAGGTCGGCCAGGGCCGCGTTGGTGAATCCAGCCAGCTGGCCGATGTTCCGGCCCGCCTCGGTAGCCCGCCGCAGCAGCGTGAGCCGATCGATGTCCTGGTCCGAGTACAGCCGCTGGCCGCCCTCCGACCGGGTGGGCGTCACCACCCCGTAGCGCCGCTCCCAGACCCGGAGCACATGCGGAGAGAGCCCGGTCCGCTGGCTGACCAGCCGGACCGGGTGCATGGGCGAGGCCTTCGTTTCTCGCGATTTCATCCCTCTAATTATGCTTTTTAAGCACCAGATCCTTTAAAAGCTTACCCATCGCAGGAAAATATGTTATTAAACATATGACCTATTTCATGTTTTTTCTTTGTTAATTATAGTTAAATTTGTCTTTGGATTTTATAATTCAAAAAAAACAGAGTAGTTAACTTTTAGTCATAATTTAAACTTAAATGCCTATGGAAATTATAAATTAAATCTCTTGCTGAATTCATCAGTTTAAAAACAAAACTATTTAATTATATAAAAATCAAAACTAAAATCTATGAAAAAGAATTGCTTTAAAGGCTTTTTAACTTTTTTGCTGCGCCAGTGCGGCATTGTGCTGGTCCGATCGCTTCGCGACCGGCTGGCGGCACGTGCGCGAGATCGTCGGCAAGATCTGGCCCTATATCCTCGCCGGCATCGCCCTCGGCGCTGGCATTCACGGCTATGTACCCGAGGATTTCATGGCTTCCTTCATGGGCCGCGATGCCTGGTGGGCGGTGCCGGCGGCGGTCGTCCTCGGCGTGCCGATGTACAGCAACGCGGCCGGCATCATTCCGATCGTCGAAGCGCTGATCGGCAAGGGCGCGGCGCTGGGCACCGTGCTGGCGTTCATGATGAGCGTGATCGCCCTCTCGGCGCCGGAAATGATCATTTTGCGCAAGGCGCTGAGACCGCAGCTGATTGCCACCTTCGCCGGCGTCGTCGCCGCCGGCATCATGCTGGTCGGCTACGTATTCAACTGGATTCTTTAACACACAGGAGATCGACAATGAAAAACGTGAAAGTCCTCGGTACGGGATGTGCCAACTGCCGCAATACGATCGCGCTGGTCGAAGCGGTGGCGAAGGAAAGTGGCGTAGCTATCGCGCTCGAAAAGATCGAAAGCCTGCCCGAGATCATGAGTTTCGGCGTGATGTCGACGCCGGGCGTGGTGATCGACGGAACGGTCGTTCATGCCGGCGGTGTCCCCAGCCGCGACCAGGTTGCCGCATGGCTTTCCGGTGAACGTTGAAGCCGGTCGCCAATCGCGGACGCCACTAAACCTAAGCATTTCATCGCCGATGCGAAGCGCATCCGGCTGCGGCGTTCAAGCAGATTCTGGCCGGCCCAATGCGTGAACTTTATCCATGGCTTGCTCAGCGATTTGCAAATTGTTACAAGCGAAATGTCATCGACCCACTCTGCGGCGCGTTGAACAGTCACTTCTTACAAATTGATGGAAACTAAGCCATGAAAAAATTATTGATCGCGATGGGGGTGCTCGGCAGCATTAGCCTTTCAGCGTTTGCTACGGATATCGGGGTGTCGGTGAGCATTGGCCAACCCGGTTTCTACGGACAAATCGACATTGGCGGCTTTCCCGGCCCGTGCCTCTCTATGAGCAACCAGTGATAATTGAACGGGTAGCCGTAAGTCGCCCTCCCATCTATCTGCACGTCCCGCCGGGCCATGCCAAGAACTGGGCGAAGAACTGCCGAAAATACGGTGCTTGTGGGGAACGGGTTTATTTTGTGCGAGATGACTGGTACTCCCGCGAATATGTTCCGCGTTATCAGGAGCGGCGCGCGGATCACCGGAACGAATACCGTGGGAAGGTCAAGAAGGACAAGCGCGGCGATTACCACAACAAGAGTCGTGGCGGAAAACGCGACGATTGACCGCGATTCGAGACATCGTGGCAGCCGCGAAGCTCTGGTCTTACGCCCTACTGGCGCGGGCAGTTTTCGCGCACTATTGATCCGGCGACGAAAAGTATGAACTTCCCGTCATTCCGGCGGAAGCCGGAATCCAGATGCGGTAATCCAGAAACGGACGAGGTACACGTCCTGGGCCCCGGCGTTCGCCGGGGTGACGGTTTTAGACATCATCTATCCGCATCAACAAGACGCTGGAATCTGCCGGCGAGGCGGCTCTGACCATGTGCGGACGTTTCGTACCGCCGGACGAGGCGGCGATCGAGGCCTTTTGGCACATCGGTCGCCACAACTGGCGCAGCCCTTTTGCGCAGACGCGAAATGAACGAGGTGTACGAAATGCTCGTTTCAACGTGGCGCCGCAACAGGGCAATCCGCGCAATCATATTCCGGTCATTCGAGCCGATTCCGATGGAATGCTCGAACTGACCGACATGCAATGGTGGCTGCTCCCGCATTGGTCGAAGGAGTCGCGCGTCAAATACAGCACCTTCAACGCACGCCTAGAGGGTGTCGCGACGAGCAGCAGTTTTCGCGATCCGTTCAAGCGCAGGCGCTGCATCATCCCGGCGCGCGGCTGGTATGAGTGGCAAAGTCTTCCCGCCGGAAAGCAGCCCTGGTACTTGCACGCCGCCAACGGCGACCTGCTCGCCTTTGCCGGACTCTGGGATCGTTGGGAACGAGAGGGACAGGTCATCGAGTCCTGTACGATCATCGTTGGCGAAGCGAATAACGCCGTCCGCCAGATCCATGATCGGATGCCGCTGGTGATGCCAAGCGAGCGTCAAGCGGCGTGGCTGGCGCCCGATCTGACCGACGCCGGTGAGGTGCGGGCGCTGCTTCAGCCCGTTCCGGACGACGCGATAGCCTGCCATCGCGTCAGCACCAAGGTGGGCAACGTCGCCAATGACAGCCCGGAATTGATCGAGCCGTTGGCATGACGCGGCGGGTGGCTGCCCCCTTACTTCCACATGCCCCGCATGCGCGCCGCCAGGTCGATGCGCCCCTGCCCTTCAACGTCGCCCGGCATCGCGAGTTCGACCTTCGGCCAGGTCCGCTGTTCGAAAGACGGGAGCAGTCGATTCGGAATGAAGCGCGTCCGGGTGGCATAGACGTGGCGGTCGCCGCTGCCGGACTGGCCGGTGCGTATAGAAGCGCTGCGGCACCATCAGGTCCAGGTCGTCCTTGGCGCGCGTCATCGCGACGTAGAGCAGGCGGCGCTCCTCCTCGATCTCGGCGGCGCTGCCGGTGGCGAGGTCGGACGGGATGCAGCCGTCGACCACGTTGAGCACGAAGACCGACGTCCACTCCTGGCCCTTGGCCGAATGGATGGTCGACAGGATCAGGTAGTCCTCGTCGAGCAGCGGCACGCCGGCCTCGTCGCTGGTGGCGTCGGGCGGATCGAGCGTCAGCTCGGTCAGGAAGCGCTCGCGGCGTCGGATAGCCGGCGGCGATCTGCGCCGAGTTGCGAGATGTCGGCCGTGCGGATCGCGGCGTCCTCGTGGCAGGCGGTCGAGATGCGGCTCGTACCAGAGCGCGACGCGCTCGAACTCGGCCGGCCAGGCGGCCTGGCGCCGGTATCGCCAGGCCTTCGATCAAGCGCGACAAACTCGGCCAGCCGGCCGCGCGCTGTCCGGCACCGGTTGCTCGGCGAGCAGCGCACAGCCGGCTCGGGGCGGCTGCATGGTGTCGAGGATCCGGCTGGCGGTCTTCGGGCCGATGCCGGGCAGCAGCTGCAGCGCGCGGAAACCGGCGACGCGGTCGCGCGGGTTCTGCGCCAAGCGCAGGACCGCCAGCACGTCCTTGACGTGCGCGGCCTCGAGAAACTTCAGCCCGCCGAACTTGACGAACGGAATGTTGCGCCGGGTCAGTTCGACCTCCAGCCGGCCGCTGTGAGTGGACGGTGCGGAACAGCACCGCCTGCTGCTTCAGCTTGCATGCCGGCCTCGCGTTGCTCCAGCACGCGCTCGACGACGTAGTCGGCCTGGTCGGCCTCGTCGCGCACGGTGACCAGCTGCGGCTCGTCGGGCCGAGCTGCGCGTCGGTCCACAGGTTCTTGGCTGAAGCGCTCGCTGGCCAGCGCGATCACCGCGTTGGCGGCGGCGAGGATCGGCTGGGTCGAGCGGTAGTTGCGCTCCAGCGTGATGACGCCGGCCGGCGGGCTGAAGTGGCCGGGAAAGTCGAGGATGTTGCGCACCGTCGCGCCGCGAAAGGAATAGATCGACTGGGCGTCGTCGCCGACCACGGTCAGGCCGCGGCCGTCCGGCTTCAGCGCCAGCAGGATCGCGGCCTGCAGGCGGTTGGTGTCCTGGTACTCGTCGACCAGCACGTGGTCGAAGCGCGCGCCGATCTCGCGGGCGAGCGCCGGGTCGCGCGACCATCTGCGCCCAGTAGAGCAGCAGATCGTCGTAATCGAGCACGTTGCTGCGCCTGCTTGGCCTCGACATAGGCCGCGAAACAGCGCCTTCAGCTCGGCTTCCCACTCGGCGCACCACGGGAAGGTCGTCTGCAGCACCTCGGCCAGCGGCGTCTGCGGTTTGACCGCGCGCGAATAGATCGCCAGGCAGGTGCCCTTGAGCGGAAAGCGGCTTTCCGTTTGCTCGAAAAGCCCGAGCTCGTGCCGGACCAGGTTCATCAGGTCGGCGGAGTCCTCGCGGTCGTGGATGGTGAAGGCCGGGTCGAGGCCGATGCTGGCCGGCGTATTCGCGCAGCAGCCGCGCGCCGATGCCGTGGAAGGTGCCGGCCCAGGCAGAGCCACCGCTCACCACGGCGCGCATGTCGCCGCAGCACCTGGCCGGCGATGCGCTCGACCCGCCGCGTCATCTCGGCCGCCGCGCGGCGCGAGAAGGTCAGCAGCAGGATGCGGCGCGGATCGGCGCCGTTCGACGATCAGATGCGCGACCCGGTGCGCCAGCGTGTTGGTCTTGCCGGAGCCGGCGCCGGCGATGACCAGCAGCGGACCGCCAGAGGCTCCTGAATCGCCGGAATCGCTGCCGATGCCATGCGTTGCCGCCTCGCGCTGCGCGTCGTTGAGACTGGACAAGTAGTCGGGGATAAGCGGATTGGATACAGCAGGATCAGTCGCGTTGGTCACCATGGGCAGGGGGAATCCGTGGTCAGAGGGTACGGCGTTGTGGCGCAAGATCGGCGGGACTTACTGATACGGCGAGATGATGTCTGAAGTCGTCACCCCGGCGAAAGCCGGGGTCCAGGAGGCGAACCTCGTCGGTTTCTGGAGTCTAATCTGGAGTTTCCGGCTTCCGCCGGAATAACGGTTGACAGCAAGTTCATACTTCTCGCTGCCGGATCAATAGTTGGTGGGCAGCGGTCAAGCGAAAGCGGATGGAAAGTGCTCGGATACTGTAATAATGCACAGTATAAGCCGCAATCGGGCTGCCGTTGATTCGGACCCGCGGCATCCTGCCGGCGTTCTCGTGCCGCAGACGAGGAAATTGGCCGGAACGATCTTTGATGGCTGGCGCCATCCCGGTCAGCGAATCGCCACTTGCCTGTCAGCGACGACCGGGAACCTCGTGTAGTCGTGCGCGCAATTCTCCCGCGCATGACGCCAGCGACTTTTCACTTCATGTGCCGACATGCGTAGTATCGTTTCAGCTTCCTCGATGTTTCAAACCGCAGTCTTTCTGGATTGGCACGCCATGACGAATACGACACCAGCCAACGCAACGACCGATTTCGATCAGCGGGCAAAAACCTGGGACGACGACCCGATGAAGGCGGCTCGTGCCCAGGCCGTGGCGGACGCGATTCGCGCTCGCGTGCCGCTGGCTCCGACGATGACGGGCCTCGAATATGGTTGCGGTACGGGCTTGCTGAGCTTTGCCCTGCACCCGAATCTTGGGCGCATCGCCCTGGCTGACAATTCGGCGGGCATGCTCGCCGTGCTGCAGCAAAAGATTCGACGCTGCCGGCATCGGTAACCTGCATCCCATGATGCTCGACCTGATGACCGATCCGCTGCCGGATGACCGGTTCGATATCGTTGACTCCCTGATGACGTTTCACCACATCTCCGATACCGACAGGATTCTGGGCGATCTTTTCGCTTTGCTTGCCCGTCCGGGTTATCTCTGTATCGCCGACCTGGATAGTGAAGACGGGTCTTTTCACGGTGCCGACTTTGCCGGGCACAAGGGCTTTGATCGCGATGAACTGGCGCAGAAAGCAGCCAGGGCCGGGTTCGCCAATATCACGTTCTCTTCTGCCTTCAACATCAGCAAAGGCTCGCCGCCAAAAGATTTCCCGGTGTTTCTCATGGTCGCCGAAAAACTGTGAACGTCGGTTACTCATACGACGACTGCCGCGGCAGCCATTCTCAACCGGCACCAGCCTGGAACTAACTTTGCACCAGTGCGGCAATCAGACACGTGATGGTCAGCCCCAGCCAAACCACTACCCAGCGCACTGCGATTCTCTTTGTCGGCATCGCTATCGCGAGAGGAAGCAGTCCGATACTTGCCTGCACCGCGCCAATCCAGCGCGCCGGGGCACCCGCGAACGCAACGACTGCGCTCTTCTTCGTGGTGCCAATTGCGAAACCGCTGATGATCGACCAGACTCCCAGCGACACCATCACGACAGCAAAAAGTACTGCCAGGCCAACCGCGATTCGCCGTTCGCGCCGTTGACCGCTTGTCTGATTCATACCGGGAATTTGTTGAACGTCGGATTCGAAGGACGGGAAGTGGCCTTCGTCAGGCCGTGATCTCGATGCGATTCCCATCCGGGTCGAGCACCACGCTTTCGTAGTACCCGTCCCCGGTTCTGCGCGGGCCATCGAGAACTGAATATCCGTCGTCCTGCAGACGTTGAGTGAGATCGTCAACGAGTTGATCGGAGCCCAACGAGACTGCAAAGTGAGTAAGCCCCATCCGTTGAGCACCGGGCTCGACGACGACGGGGTCGAGCGTAGTCGTCTTCATTGCTTCTACCCGTGCGCCATCTGTAAAACTCAGAAAGCACGATTCGAAGCCCTTCCTCGGGTTGGCGTACCCGGCGCCGGCAGTGGCGCCGAAGTAGGTCGCGTAGAAGTTCTTGCAACGTTCGATGTCGTTGGTCCACAGAGCGATATGTTCGATACGCACGAGAGTCTCCTGGCGTCGGGTGATGGATGCGGACTGCCTGCTGCGGCGACGAACGCCGGAAATCACCGGCCGGCGCGGCTTGGCATCGGCGCATCTTGCCACACAATGCCGCGCGTCCCCCTGACTGGCAGCCGCACGTCAGGCGGTGGTGGGCGCGACTGTCGCGGTGAGCTTGCCGACCAGCCAGTAGGTCAGCAGGAAGGCGCCGACGTGGTAGGCGGTATTGAGCAGCATGCCCGATTGGGCGTAGATCAGGACGGTAGACACGAGGTAAAGCAGCAGGCAGCCAACGACCAGCAGGCGTCGCCAGAGCGTACGCATACCGGGCTTGAACAGACGAAGCCAGCCGCCGACGGCGGCCAGGACGACCATCGCCAGCATTTGCAGCAGCGGGTCGAGGCCGCGAACACGCACACCCTGGAGCAGGTTGTTGACGATGTCGGCATGCAATTCGACGCCGTGGCGGAATTCCGGAGCGAAGCCGTAGAGAACGCGGAAGCGATCCCGCCCCGCGCGAGCGTCGCCGATCAGGACGATTTTTCCCGCCAGCTCGCCGTCGGCGAGGGCTGCCGCCGGTCCGGTGATCTGCTCGTAGTCGTAGCGCCGTGGTGGATGCCGCCAGGCGTCGATCGGCGCCAGGCGGATCAAGGCATCAGCGACCAGATCGCCGCTGGCCAGCAGCGGGCAATCCTTGATCGCCTGTCCCGAGCCTTCGACGCCCTCCTTGACCCCTTGCAGCGGCCCACGCCACAGCGTTCTGCCGCCGTCGCTGACGACCGTCAGTTCGCGCAGCCGCTCGTCTGTCGCCAGTGTCGTGCCGCCGACCGCCAGGGTGCTGATGGCGCTGATCTTGCCGCTGATACGGTCGGCCAGTGCGCCGTCGGCGTTGGCCGGGCCGGATAGTTTGAGCGCGGCGATCGGCGCCACCGAGGCATAGCCGAGTCGGCCGCCGACGCACAGCAGGCCCCAGGCGCTGACTGCCGTGCTCAGGCCGGCAATCGCCAGCGGCTGCTGGTCGAGCATCTGATTGACGCCGACGATTACCTGGCTGCCGCGCTGCCGGGCGCGATCAATGGCCGCAATCAGCTCGGCGTCGGCCGGATTCGGCTTTTCGAAATAGACGTCGAAAACGATCACCTTGGCGCCGGCAGCGACCAGTCTGTCGATCGCGCGCGCGTGTTCCCGGCGCCAATCGGGGCCAAACTCGCCGAGTCTTTGCTCGGATTTTTCGTCGAAGCCGACGATCGCGATGCGCTCGCTCACCGGCACGCTGGCGACCATGTCGCCGAGCGCCATGGTGTAGCTTTCGATGCGCGTATCGATCCCCAGCGCGTCGAACAACTGCACCCAGGCAAAGAAAAACATCAGCAGCGCAATGCCGGCAGCGCTGTAGCGGCGCCATCTGCGCAGGCGCTCGGCGTTCATCACCTGGACGAACTGGCTAAGCAGGGATGGCCGTTGCTCGATGCTGCGGATCAGCGCGTCGAGGTCGAACTGGAAGCGCTTGTCGTCGAGCGGATGCGCCTGGTGCCGCGCAAGCCCGGCAATCGCCGCCGGCAGTTCCCTGGCATCGGGCATCGTCGCGCCACCGACCAGCACCGGGATCAGGCGCTTGCCCTGCTTGAGCGCTGCGGCCAGCTCATGGCAAACGAAATCGTCGGCTTGATCGAGCCGGCGGCCATCGGCGTTACTGGCGTTAAGCCAGCCGGGGCCGATCAGCGCGATAACCAGGTCACAGGCGTCGATCTCCCGGTCGAGAACCTTGACGAAATCGTCACCGGCCTCGATCTGGCCGATGTCCATGAATACCGCGTCGGCACCGAAGTGGGCGCGCAGGTGATCGTCAAGCCTGCCGGCGTAAGCGATGCTGTCTTCGCGGCGATAGCTGATGAACAGGCGGGGTGCGGTCTTCTCCACTGGCGCAGTACCTGGGGCAGCGGCTCAGGTGGATGACACGCAACGGAATTCGGTCATTGTGGGTACGTCGATCGCCGTGGGCGCGTTTCACTGTCCTGATCGTCGCGCGTCGTATTGCTTATTACGCCAACGCCGATGGCAAATATTCCCGCCGCCAACGCCGCCGTGCCGAAGTTCGACGTGTTCGGCACCAGCTGGTCAAGATCCCTGATGCGCGTGCGAATCTGCTCGACTTCGCCGATGCTCGCCGGCTCGAGTTCGAGAACGTCCGGCCCGACGAACCAAGCTCCCTGCCCGACGCCCAGCGAGATCTTCGCCCAGCGCCCGATATTCGAGGTGCACCCGACACGGTCCTCGGCGACGACGACCCGAACGCGCGTTTCCGGTTCGACCCGCACCAGATACTCGGTACCTTCCGAAGCAGCCGTCGCGTATTCGGTCTGCACCTTGAAGAGGCCTTTGGCCTTGACCAGAACTTCGCCGATGAAGACGAAGATCGATCCCAACCGGAGGTGCGTGTTCGGCTGCACGTAGACTCTGGCGCCCTCGGCGTAGGTGATGACGACGGTCGATTGCGCGTCGGTCCGGATCTCGTCACCCGCTTTCAGCGTCATGTTGTTCTGCGGCTGCACGCGCGCGCCCTTGCGGACGACTTCGACGCCGGCAATCCCCGCACCCTCGACGAGCTGGCCGTCCTGCACGACGCCGAGCGTGATCGACGCGCAGCCGCTGAGCACGGCGCAAAGGAAGGGAAGAACGAGGAAGAGCGGGCCATGTTTGAGCCACTTTTGCCATGCCAGCCAGCCGGATGTCGCGTTTCTCTGTGTGCTTGACGCCATGAGAATGCCCTCCATACCGCGGTTCAGCCCTGGAGCTGCACCGATGTTTTCGGGCAGCTCGCGCGCTTCCAGGCCGGGGTGAATGGGTTTGACCGCTGTTCGTACCAGTAAGTGCGCGGGCCGACCGGCAGCCGGGGACGACAATTCAAGTATATTCAGCGCGACCGGCAAAAACAAACGCTCACCAACCGGCGA
The DNA here is from genome assembly GCA_963709905.1 of uncultured Gemmatimonadales bacterium. GTDB lineage: Bacteria > Gemmatimonadota > Gemmatimonadetes > Gemmatimonadales > GWC2-71-9 > JADJOM01. The sequence continues at coordinate 2,478 of CAVPYI010000001.1, read as the reverse complement.
GGAATCGAGAAATGCAGACCATTCGTCAGCGGTTTCCGCCGTGCTGGCCGACAACGGCATCATGGTCGCAGGAAAAAGAACTCTCTCGGCCTTCGATAAGGTCGAGGTGCTCGAATGCTCTGCGGAAGCAAATGTTGAAAACCAGCCGATCGTCGGGCATATCTCGATGTCGAAGGAGATGATCGACGAATTGTGCGAAGCATTCAATCCATAGAGGAGCCGGCCATGACTAATCTGGAAACCATTGCTGATTTATCACACGAGTTCGGTTCGGCCGACTACGTAAAGGGTGGGGGCGGAAATACTTCTGTCAAGAATGAAACCACACTGTGGGTCAAGCCGTCCGGCACGACGCTCGCCGGGTTGAAAACCGAAACCTTTGTGGCCATGAACCGCTTAAAGATCAACAAGCTCTACGACATTGCAACGCCTGCCTGCGCCGCGGAACGCGAAGAGCTGGTGAAAAACTGGATGGCCGCAGCGGTAAGAACGATGCCGGCCGACCGTCAGTCGAAGCCCCGCTGCACAACGTGTTCGACGCCACCTATGTGGTGCATACGCACCCCATGCTGATCAATGGACTCACCTGCGCCAAGGGAGGCGAAGCTGCCTGCAAACGACTGTTCCCGGACGCGCTGTGGGTGGAATACATCGACCCCGGCTACACGCTCTGCATGGAGGTGCGCGAGCGCATCGAACAGTACAAGGCTGCCAATGGAAACGAGCCCGCGCTGCTGGTGCTGCAGAACCACGGCATCTTTGTTTCGGCGGTCACCCCCGAAGAAATCCGCGCACTGTATGCCCGCCTCTTGGACACGCTCAAGGCGGAATATTCCAGGGCAGGAATTTCCCAAACCTTGCGCAGTGCCCGCCGTTGCGGTGTCGCCGGGCACAGAAGACACGATCAAGGCCGTCTTCGGAAGCGATGCTGCGTTTGTCTCAGTCTCGGGCAACTTTGGCTCGCGCCGGGACCAATCACGCCCGACCATCTCGTCTATTCCAAGGCCTTTCCTTTTAGCGACGCCGCTGACGCAAGCCGCCGCCGCCCGTTACAAGGAAGAACGCGGCTATGCGCCAAAAGTGATCGTGGCGGGTGACCGGGCTTACGGCATCGGTACTCGCAGAAAAATGCGGATCTGGCGCTGGAGCTGGCGCAGGACGGCGCGCTCGTGATGCAGCTGTCCGAAGCCTTCGGCGGCATCAATTACATGACCGATGCGCAGCGCGAGTTTATTGAGAACTGGGAAGTCGAAGCATAAGCAATCCGACAAGAGCAGGCGTAGCTAGGGGCAGGCGCAATTCATTGATCCGGCATCGAGAGCTTTGAAGCTGTCCGTCATTCCGGCGCAAGCCAGAATCCAGAAACGGCAGAGGTTTCACCTCCTGGACCCCGGCTTTCGCCAGCGTGACGACATTAGAGGGGCCTGCTCACGAAACGGAAAATATCGCACGCCAAAACAATAGCATTGCCACCAAGCCTCGCCGGGCATTCGTAGCGGCCGGAACTTACCTTGCTCAACCTGCTTGCTCTGCCGCCAGATGTAGTCGCCGGTCAGGTTGATGTGTTCCCAGCCAAGCGGCGAGAGATGCGGAAGCAGCCGCTCGTCAATGTTCTTGCCCGAGTTGCGCAGCGCCTGCACTGCCCGTTCCAGGTAGACCGTGTTCCACAGGATGATCGCTGCCACCACCAGGTTGAGGCCGCTGGCGCGGTAACGCTGGTTCTCGAAACTGCGGTCGCGGATTTCGCCAAGCCGGTTCAGGAACACGGCGCGGGCCAAAGTTCGTCAGTGTACGAAAGTAGGTCAAATTAGTTTCGGATGTACGCTATAATTCGTACACCATATTCGGAACGGAATCGGCCCATGCCACGCGTTTTTGCTTACTGTCGCGTTTCGACTACCGATCAGACGACCGAAAATCAGAAGTTGGAAATTGTGGCGGCCGGATTCGCTATCGAGGCGCGTTCGACTGGTCGAAGAAAGCATCAGCGGTTCGGTGGCCGCAAAAGAGCGACCCGGCTTTATCAAGTTGATTGACCGGATGGAATCTGGCGATGTGCTTGTTGTCACCAAGCTGGATCGACTTGGGCGTAATGCGATGGATGTTCGGTTGACCGTCGAACAACTCGCAAGCGCTGGCGTGCGTGTGCATTGCCTTGCCCTGGGGGAGTCGATCTCACCAGTCCTGCCGGTAAAATGACCATGCAGGTGATCGCCGCCGTGGCCGAGTTCGAGCGCGACCTGCTGATCGAGCGAACCCAGTCAGGAATTGTTCGGGCAAAGGCGGCGGGAAAACAGTTTGGCAGACCTCCCTCTCTCAATATTCAGGAACGTGCTGCCGTCGTAGCGCGATTGGGGATTGGTGCCAGCGTTGCCGAACTCGCGCGTGAATTCAAGACCACTCGGCAAACCATTATGCGGGTAAGGCAGGCGGCTTTGAAGCTACCGAAAGTATAGGGGGGAGTGCGAAATCGCACAT